>NZ_JAKZLF010000016.1 GCF_022808855.1 Anaeromyxobacter soli | reverse complement strand
TCACCCCGTGCTCAGGCGGGGGCGGGGAGGGGCTTCGCCCCTCCCCGCGCGTTGCGCGGGGCCCCTCCCGCGAAGCATGCGTGTGGCGAGCCCCGGTTAGACCCTCAATGCTGCATCGGCGGCTGCTGCTGGGTGGCGCTCGTAGCGGCGGCCGCGGCGGGCTGGTGGGCGCGGATGTACTCGAGCATCTCGCGCAGCTCGCGGGCGAAGGTGTCGTAGTCGGTCTGCTGCGCGTTGAGGAACGTGCTCCCCGCCATCGTCGCGGCGCTCATCATGCTCGCCTCGGCGATCTCCTCGTCGGTGGCGCCGAACATTCGCGCCGCCTCGGTGTGGAACAGCGCGCAGTAGCGGCAGCGGGTCGCGCCGGCCACCGCGAGCCCCATGAGCTCCTTGTACTTGTTCGGGATGCGCGTCTCCGCGAGCTGGAAGTCGCGCATCAGCGTCCAGAAGCCGGTCACCGCCGACTCGGGCATCTCCTTCACCCAGGTCGGCACGAGCCCGAACAGCTGCTTCACCTCGTCATGGATCGCCTTCACGTCGGCCATGTCGCTCTCCTCGTGGCGCTCGTCGATCGCGGGCCGCGGCGATCGGGGTCGCCGCCGGCCGCGCGGCCCGGTCGGCGCGGCGTCGGGGAGGGATCTAGCGATGCGGCGGAACGCCGCAATCGACGGAGGCTCCCGCGATCAGCGGGTCCCCATGAGGCGCGCGCGCAGGATGCGGACGGGCGGATCGAGCGCCTGGCCCTTGGCGGGCGACGCGTGGATGCGGCGCACGACGTCCATTCCGGCGATGACGCGCCCGAAGGCGGCAAAGCCTTGACCGTCCGGGTTCCGGCGTCCACCCGAGTCGAGCTCGGGCTCGTCGTCGAGGCAGACGAAGAAGTCGCTCGTCGCGGTGTCCGGTCGGGCTCGGGCCATGGAGAGCGTCCCGGCGCGGTGACGGAGGCCCGTGTCGCGCGTCCGCTCCAGCGCGATCGGCGGGAAGTCCTCGGCCTCCTTCGCCGGATCGACGCCCGCCTGGACGACCGCGATGCGGACGCGGTCGTCGGGCTGGTTGTCGGCGCGCACGGTGCGATGGAAGCGGCCGCCGTCGTAGCGGCCCGCCTCGACGTAGCGCAGGAAGTTCGCCGTGGTGCGAGGCGCACGCGCCCGATCGAGCTCGAGCTCGATCGCGCCGAGCTCGGTCTCAAGGCGCACGCGCGGGTGCTCGGGCGGCTCCGGCGCGCGGACCGGGCGGGCGCGGGCAGCGGGGGCGAGGAGCAGGCACGCGGCGAGCGCGGCGGCGACGGCGGAGCGCATGACGGTCAGTGAATCACGGCCGGCGCTCCCCCGCCAGCTGCTGCGCGTGGATCGCGCGCACCGTCTCGATCGTGTCCGCGTCCTCGGGGCGCTTGTCCGGACGGTAGCGCTTCACGCGCGCGAACCGCAGCGCGAGGCCCGACGGGTAGCGGGGGCTCTCCTGCAGGCCGTCGAAAGCGATCTCCACCACCACGTCCGGGCGGAGGTGGACCACGTACCCGTCGGTCGTGCCGAGCGCCAGCGCGCGGAAGCGCTCGGTCTGCCAGGCGAGCATCTCGTCGGTCATGCCCTTGAACGTCTTGCCCAGCATGGCGAACCCGCCGCTCGCGGGATCGCGCGCGCCGAGGTGCAGGTTGGAGAGCCAGCCCCGGCGGCGGCCGCTGCCCCACTCCGCGGCGAGCACCACGAGATCGAGCGTGTGCGCGCGCTTCACCTTGAGCCAGCTCGCGCCGCGGCGGCCCGCCTCGTAGGGCGCCGCGAGCGACTTCGCCACGAGCCCCTCGTGACCGCGCGCGAGCGCGCCGTCGAGGAAGGCCTGGGCGGCCGCGCGGTCCGCGGTGACGAGGCGGGGCACGCGCAGGGGCCCGGGCAGCGCGTCCGCCAGCGCGGCGTGCCGCTCGCGGAAGGGCAAGAGGACGAGGTCCTCCCCCCCGGCGTGGAGCGCGTCGAAGAACAGCACCGAGAGCGGCAGCTCCTCGCGCAGGCGCCCCACCTCGAGCTTCCGGCCGAAGCGGCGCATGGTGACCTGGAACGGCTCGGGCGAGCCGTCGGCGCGGAGCGCGATCGCCTCGCCGTCGAGCACGAGCGAGGAGGCGGGGAGCGCGCGCACCGCCTCCGCCACCTCCGGGACCGCCACCGTCACGTCGCGCAGCGTCCGCGAGAAGACGCGCACCCGCTCCCCGTCCTTGTGGACCTGCACGCGCGCGCCGTCGAGCTTCCACTCGAGCGCGGCCTCGCCGAGCGCGTCGAGCGCCTCGTCCACCCCGCCGGCCGGCTGCGCGAGCATCGGCTGGACGGGCTCCAGGAGCCGCAGCCGAAACCGGGCGAGCCCCGCCGCGCCCTCCGAGAGCGCGGCCTCGGTCACCGGCGCGAGCGCGCCGCCCATCATCACCGCCCGGCGCACGTCGCTCGCGGAGAGCCCCGCGGCGCGCGCCACCGCCTCCACCAGCACACCCTCGAGCGCGCCCTGGCGCAGCTCGCCGAGCAGGAGCCGCCCGAGGAAGTCGCGCTCCTCGGCGGTGCCGCGCGCGAGGAGCGCCGCGAGGAGCCGCGCGCGCTCGCCGCCCGAGCCGCCGCCGCGCGCCGCCGCGATCCGGTCGAGCGCGGCGTCCACCTCCGCGACCGAGAGCGTCGCCGCGCCCGCCGGCTCCGTCGCCGCGAGCGCACGCCGCACCGCGGCGGGGCCGAGCCCGATGCGCCCCTGGGCGAGCTCCCCCGAGAGCCAGCTCGCCCCGGCGCGCCGCTCCTCCGGCGCGAGCGCGTGCAGCGCCTCCACGAGCCGCGCGATCTTCTCCAGCCGGGCGGCGGTGCGGGCGACGGCGTTCGAGGCCTGGACGAGCTCGGCGAGCTGCACCCTCGTTCCCTAACCGGCCCCCCGGCCCGGGACGAGCCGGGGCCCCTCACGAGCGCGCCGCGCCGCGCCGCCTCGGGGCCGGTCGCCGTACAATCCGGCGCATGCCCGACCCGCACGCCGCCGCCGCCGCCGCACTCCGCTCGGCCGGTGCCCTCGTGGTCACCGCCGGCGCCGGCATGGGCGTCGACTCCGGGCTCCCGGACTTCCGCGGCGACCGAGGCTTCTGGAAGGCGTACCCGCCCTACGAGCGGCTCGGCATCTCGTTCGTGGACGCGGCGAACCCGGTCCACTTCGAGGCGGACCCGGCGTTCGGCTGGGGCTTCTACGGGCACCGGGCGCGCCTCTACCGGGAGACCGCGCCGCACCCCGGCTTCGCGCTCCTCCTGCGCTGGTCGGAGCGACTCGGCCTCCCCTGCTTCGTCGTCACCTCGAACGTGGACGGTCAGTTCCAGAAGGCGGGGTTCCCCGCGGAGCAGGTGCTCGAGGTCCACGGCTCCATCCACCACCTCCAGTGCACCGAGCCGTGCTGCGGGACGATCTGGCCGAACGAGGAGGACGTCGCGGTGGACGCGGCGACCATGCGCGCGCAGCGCATCCCCCGCTGCCTCCGCTGCCGCGGCGTGGCGCGCCCGAACATCCTCATGTTCGGCGACGGCGCGTGGCTCTCCTCGCGCACCGACGCCCAGGCCGAGCGCTTCGAGGCGTGGCTGGACGAGCGGGGCGAGGCGCGCCTCGTGATCCTGGAGCTCGGGGCGGGCACGGCCGTGCCGACGATCCGCTGGCACTCCGAGCGGCTCGGCGCCCGCCCGGGCGCGACGCTCGTGCGCGTGAACCCGCGCGAGCCGGAGGTGCGCCCGCCGCACCTCTCCATCGCGAGCGGCGCGCGCGAGGCGCTGGAGCGGATCGACGCGGCGCTGTGATGAGCGCTGCACGCTGCCGAGGTCCCGTGTGGGCCCTCGCAGCGCGGGTCCTCACGGCGCGGCGAGCGCGGCCACCGCCCGCCACACCGCGGCGACGGCCGCGGGGATCGCCGCGGCGACCGCGGGCGTGAGCCCCTCGCCCACCTCGTCCAGCGCCAGCGCCTCGACGGCGACCACCTCGATGCGCGATGGGACCGGCGCGCCCGACGCCGCGGCGCGAGCGAGCGCTGAGGGCAGGCCGATGGCGTGGGGCGAGGGCCCCTCGGGCGCGTGGAGCGCGTCGAGCGGGAAGGCGAGCACCGTCCCGGGCGGATGACCACCGGTCCGCACCGCGTCCACCACCACGACGCGGTCGAAGCCCTCCATGTCGTCGAGGAGGTAGAGCCCGGCGGCGGCGCTGCGCCGGACGGTGACGCCCGGCGCACCCTCGCGCGAGAGCGCGTCGGCGACGTGGAGCGCCACCGCGTCGTCCCTGCGGAGCGCGTTCCCGAGGCAGAGGACGAGGACCGGGACGCTCACTCCCCCGCCCCCGCATCGGCACCGTCATCCTCGGTGGACACCCGCCGCCGGATCACCTCGCGCACCGCGCCGTCCGGCCCGCGCACGGTGACGACGAGGGGCAGCTCGCCGGGGAGCGCGTGCGACGCGCAGGCGTTGCAGGGGTCGTAGGCGCGGAACGCCATCTCGAGCTGGTTCAGGAGCGCGGGATCGACCTTCCCGTTCCGGATGAGCCCGCGCGCCGCCTTGCGCACCGAGATCTGCACCGGGGCGGCGTTGTGCTGGGAGGCCACGACGAGGTTCGCGGCGGTGAGCAGGCCGTCCGCGTCGGTGGCGTAGTGGTGGATGAGCGTGCCGCGCGGCGCCTCGACCACGCCGACCCCCTCGGACGGCCCCGCGAGCGGCGCGGGCACGGTGCGGACCTGGCTCGGCTCGCGCGCCTCGAGGTCCGGATCCGCCGCGAGCGCCTCGACCGCCTCCGCCGCCTGGAGCGCCTCCACGAGGCGCGCCCAGTGGAACGCGAGCGTCTGATGGGCCGGCCAGCCGAGCGCGTCGAAGAGCCGCTGGCGCTCCGCCTCGGCGCGCGGCGTCGCCATCGCGCGCGCGACGTTGAGCCGCGCGAGCGGCCCGACCCGGTAGAGCCCGCTCTCGTCACCCTCCGTGAATCCCGTCCAGCCCTTCGCCTTGAGGAAGGTGAGCTTCGCGTAGGTCCAGGGCTCGACCCGCTCGGCGAGGTGGAGGAGCCAGTCTCTAGGCTGGAAGCGCGCGAGCTCGCCGCCCTGCGGATCCACCACCCGCAGCGCTCCGTCGAGGAACGTGAGCCGCCCCGCCTCGTCCACCATGCCCATCGAGTGGCAGCGGACGCGGTACACCTCGCTCGAGAGCGCCTCGCCGTACTCGCCGCTCCCGAGCACCGCCGCGCGGAACGACTCGAGCGTGTCGGCCGCGAACCGGACGAGCCCGGGCGCGAGCTCGCGGGCGCGGCGGACGGTCTCGGGGTCGAGCGGACGGGAGACTCCGCCCGGCAGCGCGAACACGGGGTGGATGGTGCGCCCCGCGATGGCGGCCATGAGCTCGCGCGCCTCCTTGCGGGCGCCGAGGATGCGCCGGCCGAGGTCCGCGCCGACCTTCGCGAGGACGCCGACGATGCTCCGCATGGGCGCGGGCGCCGAGGAGCCGGCGTAGAAGTCCGGCCCGCCCATGTACCAGTAGTGGAGGAGGTGATCCTCGAAGATGAACAGGTTGTAGTAGAGCGCCTGGAGCTTCCGGGCCGCGGCGGGCGGGACGACGCCGTACAGCGCGTCGAGCGCGCGGGCGGCCGCGATGTGGTGCGCCGCCGGGCAGACGCCGCAGACGTGGGCGGTGAGCTGCGGCATCTCCTCCGCCGGCCGGCCCACGCAGAAGCGCTCGAACCCGCGCAGCTCCGGCACCTGCAGGAACGCGCTCTCCGCGTTCCCGTCGGCGTCGAGGAAGACCTCGATCTTGCCGTGACCCTCGAGGCGCGTGATCGGGTCGATGGTGATCCGGCGCGTCATCCCTCGCCCCCCTCCGAGGCGGGCCGCACGCGCGCGGGCACGAGCCCGGCCGCGTACGAGTAGCGCCAGAAGGTGCCCGCCGGATCGGGCAGCGCGTCCGCGAGCGCGACCACCTCCGCCTCTCCGCCCGCGAAGAGCGACGCGAAGGCGGACAGCATCGCCGCGCCCGGGTCGCGCACGCCGTCGAGCGGACCGAAGCAGCCCCGGCACGGCATGCCCGCCTCGATGCAGCCCGGCTGGCAGCCCGCTCGCGTCCCCGGCCCGAGGCAGACGAGCCCCTGCGCGAGGAAGCAGCGCTCCGGGTCGAGCGCGGTGGTGGCGATGCGGCGCAGCGACGCCACCGAGAGGCGCTCCGGCCGCGAGCCCTTGCGCGGGCACCCGTCGCAGAGGGCGACGTTCGGCGCGAGCACGGCGCCGTGCAGCGGGAGAGCGTCGCCGAGCAGCGCGTCGAGCGCGGCCTCGACGATCGCCGGCGAGGGCGGGCAGCCCGGGACGGTGTAGTCCACCGGGACCACCTCGGCGAGCGGGAGCGCGCGGGAGAGGAGCACGGGAAGCGAGAGGCCGCCTCCTCCGGCGACCGGGCCGCCCGGGAGCGGCGCGTCCGGGTTCGAGACCGACGCCGGGCGGCGGTAGGCCGCGTCGAGGAGCTCGGCCGGCGAGGAGAGGTTCCCGAGCCCGACCACGCCCCCCATGTGCGCGCAGGCGCCGAAGGAGACGAGCACGCGCGCCTTGCGACGCAGGAGCCGCGACCACTCGTCCTGCTCGCTGAGCCGCACCGCGCCGTTCACGAACGCGACGTCGATCCCGCCGTCGGGCATTGCCTCGACGTCGGCCCGCTTGTGATCGAGCGCCACCGGCCAGAGCACCACCTCGACGCGCTCGAGCAGGGACGCGAGCCCCTCGCCGAGATCCATCACCGCCTCCTCGCAGCCGCCGCAGGAGGCGTTCCAGTAGAAGGCGACGCGCGGCTTGCCGGGGGCGCGGGGCGGGAGCGGCGCCGCGGACCCGGACGGCCCTCCGCGCGCGGGCGCGAGGGAACGCCCGTCCTCGACGCCGTCGAGCGCGGGCGAGAGCGCGCGCACCTCCTCCACGCCGTCGAGGGCGGCGCGGGCCGGGTAGGCGAGCGGCCCGAGCGCCCGGAGGGCCTCGGTCATCTCGCGTACGGTCGCGGCGAAGCGCTCGCCCTCCGCCGCGCTCGCCCAGGCGATCCGGAAGCGCGCGGGCTCGATGCCCGCCTGCTCGAGGGCGCGCACCAGCACCGCGTGGCGCGCGGCGGCCCTGAGGTTGCCGTCGAGGTAGTGGCAGTCGCCGGGGTGGCAGCCCGCCACGAGCACGCCGTCCGCGCCCTCGCGGAAGGCCTGGAGCACGAAGGCCGGCTCGACGCGCCCGCTGCACATGACGCGCACGGTGAGGAGGCTCTGCGGGTACTCGAGGCGCGCCTGCCCGGCGCGGTCGGCCGCCGAGTACGCGCACCAGTTGCACAGGAACGCGACGATGCGGGGCTCGTGCGCCATCCGCGGCTACCCCCCGCTCCCCGGCGCGCCGCGCAGGAGCGCCGTGATCTCCGCCGCGATCTGCGCGCCGGTGAAGTGCCGCGCGGTCGCCGCGCCCGCCGGGCAGGCGGCGACGCAGGTGCCGCAGCCTCGGCAGTGCACCGCCGCCACCAGCGCCCGCCCGGTCGCGGGGTCGAGGCCGACGGCGCCGAAGGGGCAGGCCGCCACGCACAGCGCACAGCCGCCGCAGCGGGCCGGGTCGATCTCCGCGGCGAGCGGCTCGAGCGGCAAGAGGTCGCCCGGGGCGAGCGAGGCGAGCACCAGCCCGGCGGCGGCGGTGCCGTCGCGGATCGCCTCGTGGATGGGGCGAGGCCCGGCCGCCGCGCCGGCGACGTACACGCCCGCGATGCGCGTCGCCGTGGGCTCGAAGGGGCTCGCGCCCCCGTCGGCGAGGAACCCGCGCGCGTCCGAGTCGACGCGGAGGAGCCGCGCGAGCGCCTCGGCCCCGTCCGCGCCGCGCGCGGGCGCGTGGATCGCGACGAGGTCGGCCTTCCGCTCCGCCCCGTCGGAGAGGCGCGCGCGCAGTCCGTCCGCGCACGCCTCGACCGCGCCGGGCACGAGCGCCGCGGGCAGGAGCTCGACCCCGCTCGCCGCGAGGGCCGCCGCCCGCCGCGCCGCGCCGGGCGCGCGATCGAGCCCGCCCGCGACCGCGATCCGAGCGGCCGGCAGGCGCGCGCGGAGCCGGCTCGCGAGCTTCAGGAGCTCCTCCCCCGGGAGGGACCCGTCCTCGTCCGCGGTCGCGGCGAGCAGCACCGCGCGCGGCGGCCGCCCGCCCGCGCCGCGAACCTCGCCGCCCGTCGGGCCGTCCGGGTGCAGCATCCGCTCGAGCGCGTACGTCGAGACGACGCCGTCCGGCCCCGCCACCTCGCCCGGCCTCATCCCCGTGGCGACCACGATCGCCCCCACCGTGACCTCGCGGGTGCGCGCCGGCTCGTCCAGCCGGACGGCGCCGAACGGGCAGGCCCGGGCGCAGGCGTCGCAGGCCTCGCCGCGGGCGCGCAGGCACGCCGCGCGATCGATGGCGGAGGCGTGCGGGAGCGCGCCCGGGTACGGGACGCCGATCGCCTTCCGCGCCGGTCCGCCGTCCGGGTCGGCGCGCACGGCGGGACAGGCCGCGCTGCAGGAGGCGCATCCCAGGCACACCGCCGGATCGACGCCGCGCGGCGCGATCGCGAGCTCGACCGCGAACCTCCCGTGGGCGCCGCGCACCCGGCGGAGCTCGGCGCCCGTCAGCACCTCGATCCGCTCGGAGTGGAGCACCTCGTCGAGCACCGGCTCCATGAAGCAGCTCGCGCACTCGCCCGCGGGGAAGATCTCGTCGAGCCGGTTGGCGAGCCCGCCGAGCGCGAACGCGCGCTCCACGAGGTAGACCCTGCGCTCGCGCCGGGCGAGCGCGCGCGCGGCCGCGATCCCCGCCGCGCCGCCGCCCACGACGAGGACGTCGGGCGAGGCCGCCACCTCCGCGCGGGGAATCGGCCGGTGCAGGCGGACCCGCGCGAGCCCCGCCGAGAGGAGCCGGCGCGCCCGCTCGGTGGCCTCCGCGGGATCGCCCCCCACCCACTCCACCTGCTCGCGCAGGTTCACGAGCTGCAGGTGCTCGGGCGAACGGCCCGCCCCCTCGAGCACCGCCCGGAACGTCGCCTCGTGCTCCCGTGGGGAGCAGGCGCCGATGACGACGCGCTCGAGCCCGCGCTCCCGGATCCGGGCGGCGAGCCAGGCCTTCCCTTCCTCGGAGCACAGCACGTCGTGGACCGCGACGTCGCCGGCTCCCGGCCACGCCGACGGAGCGCCGAGCGAGCCGAGCTCAACCACCGCCCCGAGGTTCGGGCCGCAGCGGCAGAGATAGACGCCGGTCGCGCGGTGCTGCGTGTCCGGGGTGGGCTCTGTCGGGCCGGGCTGCCGCGCTCCGCTCTGTGTCACGGCCTCTCAGTACTGGATCTGGATGACGACCCTCTGCGCATCGGGACGGACGGAGAGGAGCGTCTTCTTGCGCCGCTCGCAGAAGGTCCGGATGTCCTTCTCGAACGTCGGGCAGTCGCCCACGATTTCCACGACCGTACCGGCAGGCGTCTCGGCGGTCTCTACGGCGAGCTTCAGCACCGGCTGGGGGCAGCGCATCCCGGAGCAGTCGATCCGCATGAAGTTCGAGGCCACTGAAGACGTTCTCCTTGCGAGGACGCGAGGCGCTCGGCCGATGGTGATCGCAAAGCGGCGGCGCTTCGAGCGGGCCTGACGCGGCCCGACATTACCATCAAACGATCGCAGAGCCGGCGATGAGCGGGGGATGCGCCGCGGCGCCGCACCGGGCACCCGCCCGGTCGGCCGCTCAGTACTTGGCGTCCTCCGCCTCGATGAGCCGGAAGATCTCATCGGCGGATCCCGCGCGCAGCAGCGCCTCGCGGAACGTCGCGTTCTTGAAGATCCTGCTGATGCGCGCGAGCGCCTTGAGGTGCGCGCCCGCGGAGTTCTCGGGCGCGAACAGCGCGAAGAACAGGTGGGTGGGTCGCCCGTCGATCGCGCGGAAGTCGATGCCGGTGGTGGAGCGGCCGAAGGCGGCGATGAGGCCGGGGAGCCCGGGGACCTTCCCGTGCGGGATCGCGACGCCCTCGCCGATGCCCGTCGAGCCCAGCTTCTCGCGCTCGAGCAGCGTCTCCAGGAGGCGCTGCCCGTCGACCTTGTAGGCGGACGCGAGCGGGCGGCAGAGCTCCGCGAGCGTCGCCTGACCGGTCTGGCCGGAGAGGTTCGCGATCACCGCGTCAGGCCGCAGGAACTCGACGATCTTCATGAGAGAACCGGGCGTCAGCTAACACAGGTGGCAACGCGTCGGCAAGACGGCAAGCGGAGCCGTCGCACGGCCGCTCGCGAACGGATCGTCGCCGAGCGAGGCGAGCCCGACCGGCGCCCCGCGACGGGCCGCGACCGCCAGCGAAGCGAGCCCCCCGAGCCCGAACCTGCCCGCGGAGGAATGCGTCGCTCGCGGCGTGGTGCGAGCGGAGGCGCAGCCGGATGAGGCTGCGCCGGAGCGAGCGGGGGGTCCGGGGGGACGCGCCTCGTGCGTCCCCCCGGCACGACCACCGGGCCCCGACGGCGGCGGCAGCCGCCGGCGGGGCGGGGGCGCAGCCCCCGTTAGATGCTGTTCCGCGCCTCGATGAGGCCGAAGCCCCCCTCGTCGCGCCGGTAGACGACGTTGACCGCCCGGTCCTCCGAGTTCTGGAAGACGTAGAACTTCGCGTCGAGCAGCTCGAGCTGGAGGATCGCCTCGTCGATCGTCATCGGCTTCGCCTGGAACTGCTTGCTCTTCACGACGCGGTGGCTCGGGCGCTCGGGGTGCTCGAGGATGTCGAGCACGTCGTGGCGGACCTCGACCGGCGCCCACGGCGGCGGCGTGCCGTTCGCCTTGTAGTGGCTCGAGAGCTTCGCCTTGTGCTTCTTCAGCTGCCGCTCGATCTTGTCCGCGGCCTGGTCGATGGACGCGTACATGTCCTGGGAGCGGGCGGTGCCGCGCAGCAGGAACCGGCCGGCCTTCACCGTGAGCTCGGCGTGGTGATCCAGGTTCTCGACGTGAAGCACCGCGTGGGCCTCGCTCGGCCGGTCGATGTAGCGCTGGACGTGCTCGACGCGGCCTTTGACATGGGACTTCAACGCTTCGGTGGGCTCGAGATGCCGGAAGGTGATGTTCACCTGCATTGACCGCCTCCTGTGCGGGATCGCTGAAAATACTTCGGCCGCGGACCGGTGGGACCTCGAGTCCCCCGGAGCCGCGGCCGCCGCCGATGCTGCCCACGCTGGCAACATGCTCACGTGAAATCATAACAGAGGCGCGCCGGAGGGCACTCCCCCCGTCCCCCCGCCCGAGGCTCTTCGGGGGCGTCGCCGGGGCGGAGCCGCGGCCGCGGGCCCGCGCCTCAGAAGTACTTCTTGCGCTTCGAGCTCGGGAGGATCCCGAGCACCTCGCGGTACTTGGCGACCGTCCGGCGCGCGATCTCGATGCCCTGGTCCTTCAGGATCTCGACGATGCGCTGGTCCGAGTGAGGGTGCTTCGGGTCCTCGGCCGCGACGATGCGCTTGATGTGGTTCTTGACGGCCTCGCTCGCGATCTCGTCGCCGCCGGTCCGGTTGATGGCCGAGTTGAAGAAGAACTTGAGCTCGTAGATCCCCTGCGGCGTGTGGACGTACTTGTTCGTCGTGACGCGCGAGACGGTCGACTCGTGCATCCCGATGTCCTCCGCCACGTCGCGCAGGATGAGCGGCCGCAGGTGCGCGATGCCCTTGTCGAGGAACTCGCGCTGGAACTTCACGATCGACTCGGTGACCTTGTAGATCGTCCGCTGCCGCTGGTGGATGGAGCGGATGAGCCAGACCGCGCTGCGCAGCTTCTCCTGGATGTACTCCTTCGCCTCGCCCGCCTGGCCGTTCTTCAGCGCGGCGCGGTACATCCCGCTGATGCGCAGCTTCGAGAGCCCGTCGTCGTTGAGGACGGTGACGTACTTGTCCCCCATCTTGTGCACGTAGACGTCGGGGGTGATGTACTGCGCCTCCTCCCCCGAGTAGGCCCGGCCCGGCTTCGGCTCGAGGCGGCTGATCACCTTCACCGCCTTCACGACCTCGTCGATCGAGATCTTCAGGTCCTTCGCGATGGCCGCGTAGTTCTTCGACTCGAGGTGCTTGAGGTGGCGCTCGATGATCGCCACGATCTCCGGCGTGTCGGCGTTGAGGTGGCGGACCTGGATGAGGAGGCACTCGCGGAGGTCGCGCGCGGCGACCCCGGGCGGATCGAGCGACTGGACCTTCTTGAGGACGCCCTCGGCGAACTCGACCCCCATGCCCGACTCGAACGCCACGCGCACGAGCGGATCGCGGGTCATCGACTCCTCGCTCTCGCCCTCCACCGCCGGCATCTTGAAGTAGCCGTCGTCGTCGAGGTTCCCGATGACGAGCATCGCGACGCGCTCCTCCTCGGGCGTGAGGTTCGAGAGGCGGAGCTGCCAGACGAGGTGGTCGACGAGGTCGGTCTTCTTGGTGAGGGTCGCCTCGTAGCCGGGCAGCTCCTCGTCGGTGAGGCCGCGGTTCGACGGCGCGGTGTGGCCCTGGAGCTGGTAGTGGTCGAGGTACTGATCCCAGTCGATCTCGTTCGCGCCCTCCTCGCCCTTCACCTCCTCGGACTTCTCGGCGTCCTTGTGCTGCGGCTCCGCCTCGAGCTGCGCCTGCTCCGCCGGGCTCGCCCCCTCGGCGCGCGACTCCTCCTCGCCCTCGGCCGGGTCCTCGAGGAGCGGGTTCTCCGTCATCTCGGTGCGGATGAGGTCGACGAGCTCCATGCGCGAGAGCTGGAGGAGCTTGATGGCCTGCTGCAGCTGGGGGGTCATCACCAGCTGCTGCGTCATCTTGAGGTGCTGCTTCAGCTCGAGGCTCATCGCCGCTCCATGGCCGGAGCGTCGTCCAGCCGGAACTTCTCTCCCAGGTAGACCGCCCGCGCCCGCGGGCTCGCCGCGATCTCGGCGGGGGTGCCCGCCTCGAGGATGGTCCCCGAGGACAGGATGTAGGCCCGGCCGCAGATGCCGAGGGCCTCGCGCACGGCGTGATCGGTGATGAGGACGCCGATGCCGCGATCGCGCAGCGAGCCGATGAGGCGCTGCAGCTCGCCGACCGCGATCGGATCGACGCCCGCGAACGGCTCGTCGAAGAGGATGTACTTCGGGTTCGAGAGGAGGCTCCGCGCCACCTCGGCGCGGCGGCGCTCGCCGCCCGAGAGCTGCTCGCCGAGGCTCTCCGCCACCTTCTCGAGCCGGAACTCCGCGAGGAGCGCCTCCGCCCGCCGCTCCCGCTCCGCGTGCCCGACCCCGAGCGCCTCGAGGACGCCGGTGAAGTTCTGGCGGACGGTGAGCCGCCGGAAGATGGACGCCTCCTGCGGCAGGTAGCCGACTCCGAGGCGCGCCCGGCGGTGCATCGGCTCGCGGGTGAGCTCGGTGTCGCCGAGCCGGACGGTGCCGCCGTCGGGCGTCACGAGGCCGACCACCATGTTGAAGGACGTGGTCTTGCCGGCCCCGTTCGGCCCGAGCAGCCCCACCACCTCGCCGGGCGAGACGTGGAACGAGACGCCGTCGACGACGCGGCGGCGGCGGTAGCTCTTCACGAGCCCGTCGGCGCGGAGGACGTCCGCCGTCACGGCGTGGCCCCCTTGCGTCGCGCCTCGAGCTCGCGCCGGCGCGCGTCCACCTCGTCGCCGGGCAGGAGCATCTTCGCGCCCTCCAGCTTGGCCTCGTCGCGCTTCAGGTCGTAGACGAGCCGCGTCCCGCGCGCCTCGCTCGGGCCGTCCCGCAGCACCGGGCTCCCCTCGCACACGAGCCGCGCCGCCGCCGCCTCGTAGGTCGCCTTCTCGCACGTGACGAGCCGCTCGCCGCGCTCGAAGCGGACGTCGCCCGAGCAGATCGCCTGCGAGACCTCGCCCCGGGCGTCGTTCGTCGCGACGAGCCGCGCGCAGGTGAGCTTCGCGTCGCCGCGCGTCAGGACGACCGGCTTCCCGGTGAAGATCACCTCGCGCTTCTGGAAGGCGTAGTGGAGCTCGTCCGCGTCGATCCGGACCTTCCCCTCGCCCGCGGCGGCGGCGGCGCCCCGCGGCGCGGCGCTCGCGGCGGCGCGCTGCGGCTTCGCGCGGGCGGGCGCCTGCGGCGCACCGGCGAGCGCGGCCAGGGCGAGCAGGGCGGCGAGCGTCATCGTGCGGCCCCACGCCCGGCCTCGAGGTGGGCGCCCCCGTCGATCACGATCTGCCCGACGGCGGGGTCGAGCGTGAAGCGCGGCCCGGTCAGCCGGTAGCCGGTCCCCTCGACGACGACGGGCTCGTCGCCGCGGACGAGGCCGCCGCCATCCGAGGGCTCGTAGCGGGCGCTGGCGGTCCGGGCGACGTCCTCGCGCCTGCTCACCACCACCCCGCCGGTCGCGGAGAAGACGCTCTTCGAGAGCACCCCTTCGCCGCGGGGGGCGGTGATCCGGACCGGCGCACCCTCCCCGGGCAGGACGGCCACGAGGTCGTGCGCGGTGACGCGGGTCGAGTCACGCCGCAGCGTGGCGGAGGCCGCCTCGCCCGAGGCGCGCAGCTCTTCCCGCCGGTACATGCGGAATCGTACCCCTTCGAGCTTCAGCTCCGGCGCCACCTGCTCGGCCTCCCGTGGTTGGTTCGAACGGCATCCCGGCGTCGCCAGGAGGGCGGCAGCGAGCGAGACCGCCCGCACTGCCCATGTCGAAAACCGCGGAAACGGTAGCATTCTTTCCAACCCCGATCGACGGGCACACACCTTGCTATGCGGGGTGCGCCTAGGCGCCGGAAAGCTCAGAGCTTTTCGGCATCGTGCTTGCTTGCTGCGGCGAGCCGGCCTCGGCGGGCGGGCGGGTCTTCCAGCGCTCGTGCATCCAGACCCACTCTTCCGGGCTACGTCGGATGGCGGTCTCGAGCGCGAGGGAGCAGGCGGCGGTCAGCCGGACGGCCTCGGCCTCTCGGTCCTGCGCGGACGGGTCGTACGGGATCTCCACCACCTCGAGGAGGTGCCCGTCCCCGGCGCGCGGCCCCCTGCGGCGGATGGTGCCGACCACGACCGGCGCGCCGAAGCGGAGCGCGAGGTCCGCCGCCGCGCGAGGCGTGTAGGCCAGGCGGCCGAAGAAGGGCACGTGGACGCCCTGCACGTCGGTGTCCTGGTCGATGAGGAGCCCGAGGGCCCGCCCCTGGCGGAAGGTGCGGATGATGGCCCGGCCGGTCTCCGGGTTCTCGCGCCAGAGCGTCGTCACGCCGCCGGAGGCGCGGAACTCCTCGGCCAGCGCGTTGAGCCTGGGGTCGTGGCCTGCCTTGGCGATGACCGCGTTCGGCACGCCCGCGCGGGCGATGCGCCGGGCGAGGAGCTCCCAGTTCCCGACGTGGCCGGTGACGAACATCATCCCCTTGCCCCGCGCCATCACCTCGCGGAGCACCTCGCCGTTCGCGAGCTCCACGTAGGTCTCGAGCCGCGCGTCGTAGGAGCGGATCGTCACCACCTCCATCGCGGCGCGGCCGAGGTGCACGAACATGCGGCGCGCGATGGCCTCGCGCTCCGCTTCGGACCTCTCCGGGAACGCGAGCGCGAGGTGCCGGAGGGCGAGCCTTCGCGTCTTGCCGGCGAGGAGGTAGCCGAGCCGGCCGAGGGCGCCGCCGAGCGCGAGCGCCACGGAGAGGGGCAGGAGCGAGAGGAGCCGGATGGCGGCGCGCACGATCGCCGACCGCACGCTCCGCTTGATCCGCTTGCGCAGCGGGACCGTCATGGCGGCGCGAAACTAGCACGTGATCCGGGGGGATCGGCAGGGGCGCGGGCCCTTGACTTCGAGGGTTTCGGCGCGCTCGCGCGCGCCCCCCTCGTGCGGGCTAGACGGCGATGTGCTTCGCTGCGAGGAGCAGGTCGCAGAGCTCCCGGACGGCGCCGCGGCCGCCCGGGGCCGCGGTGACGAGGTGCGCGGCGGCCCTCGCCTCGGGGCGGGCGTCGGCGGGCGCCGCGGCGAGCCCCACCCGGCGGAGGAGCGGCACGTCGTTCACGTCGTCGCCCATGTACGCGACCGCCTCGTCCGGAAGGCCCAGGTGCGCGAGGCGGGCGTAGCCCTCGAGCTTGTCGCGCTCGCCGAAGATGAGGTGCTTGAAGCGGAGCTCCACGAGCCGGACCTCGGTCGCCTTCCCCGGCCGGCCGGAGATGACGCCGAAGTCCACGTGGTCGCGGAGGAGCACGACGCCGTGCCCGTCCCGCACGTCGAACGCCTTCAGCGCCTCGCCCTCGGGGCCGTACCAGATCCGCCCGTCGGTGAGGACGCCGTCCACGTCGAGCAGGACGAGCCGCACGCGCGCGGCGCGCGCGAGGAGGTCGTCCTGCGGGCTCACGGCTGCCCCAGGGCGCGCCGGACCGCGAGCACCTCGGTGAGGAGCCGGTCCGCCATGTCGAAGTCGAGCGAGTTCGGGCCGTCGGACTTCGCCAGCGCGGGGTCCTCGTGGATCTCGATGAAGAGCGCGTCGATGCCGACCGCGGCGGCGGCGCGCGCGAGCGGCGCCACGTACTGCCGCTCGCCGCCGGTGGTGTCCCCGCCGCCGCCCGGGAGCTGCACCGAGTGCGTCGCGTCGAGGCACACCGGCACGCCGAGCTCGCGCATGATCACGAGCCCGCGCATGTCGACGACGAGGTTGCCGTAGCCGAAGGTGGCGCCGCGCTCGACGAGGAGCACGTTCTCCTGGCCGGCCTCGCGGCACTTGGCCACCGCGTGGCGCATCTCCCGCGGCGCGAGGAACTGCCCCTTCTTCACGGAGACGCTCTTGCCGTGGCGCGCGCAGGCGAGGACGAGATCCGTTTGCCGGCAGAGGAACGCCGGCACCTGCAGCACGTCCACCACGCGCCCGGCCGCCTCCGCCTGCCAGGTCTCGTGGACGTCGGTCGTGCAGGGGAGGCCGGTCTCGCGCTTCACCGCCTCGAACGCGGCGAGCCCCCGCTCGAGCCCGACGCCGCGGTAGCTCTTGCCGGAGGAGCGGTTCGCCTTGTCGAAGCTCGCCTTGAACACCGCGGGGAGCCCGTGCTTCTCGGCGAGCGCCTTCACCTTGCGCGCGTGCGCGAGCGCGTGGGCCTCGGACTCCATGACGCACGGCCCCGCGATGAGGAGGAGCCGCCGGCCGTCGCCGACCTCGTGCCCGCCGATGCGGGCGAGAACGCGCTCGCTCATCCCTGGACGTTCTTCCCGACCGGGAGCTTCGTCACCGCCGCGTGGCGGCCGGCCTGCTGGTCGCGGTGCTCGCGCGCCGCGCGCACGAACCCGGCGAAGAGCGGGTGGGGGGCGAACGGCTTCGACTTGAACTCGGGGTGGAACTGGCAGCCTACGAAGTGCGGGTGGTTGTTGAGCTCGATCATCTCGACGAGGTTGAGCTCGGGGTTCGTCCCGGAGAACACCATCCCCTGCGCCTCGTACTGCGCGCGGTAGGCGTTGTTGAACTCGTACCGGTGGCGGTGGCGCTCCTGGACGAGCTCGACGCCGTACAGCTCGCGCGCCTTCGTCCCCTCCTTGAGGGCGCAGGGGTAGCTGCCGAGCCGCATGGTGCCGCCCTTCTCGGCCACGGCCTTCTGCGCCTCCATGAGCGTGACGACCGGGTGCGGCGTCTGCTCGTCGAACTCGAGCGAGTTCGCGCGCTCGAGGCCGAGCACGGTGCGCCCGAACTCGATGACCGCCATCTGCAGGCCGAGGCAGATCCCGAAGAACGGGATCTTGTGCTCGCGCGCGTGGTGCACCGCGAGGATCTTCCCCTCCGTGCCGCGCACGCCGAAGCCGCCGGGGACGAGGATCGCGTCCACCTGGTCGAGCTCGGAGAGATCGCCCTCCTCGAGCTTCGTCGAGTCGATGAAGACCTGCGTCACCCGCACGTCGCCGGCGATGCCGCCGTGCACGAGCGCCTCGTTGAGGCTCTTGTAGCTCTCGTGCAGCTCGACGTACTTGCCGACCACGCCGATGCGCACCTCGCCGTGCTTGGGCGCCTTCACCTTCTGGACGATCTGCTCCCACTTGTCGAGGCGCGGCGCCCGGCTCCAGATGTTGAAGAGCTCGGCGAGCTTGTCGTCGAGCCCCTCCTTGTGGAGCTCGAGCGGCACCTCGTAGATCGACTTCACGTCGAGCGCGGTGAACACCGCCGACGGGTCCACGTTGCAGAAGAGCGCGATCTTGTCCTTCATCTCCCGCGAGATCTCGCGATCCGAGCGGCAGAGCAGGAGGTCCGGCTGGATGCCGATCTCGCGCAGCTCCTTCACGGAGTGCTGGGTGGGCTTCGTCTTGAGCTCGCCGGCGGCGGCGATGAACGGCACGAGCGTGAGGTGCGCGTAGACCGCGTTCTCCTCGCCCACGTCGTACTTCATCTGGCGGATCGCCTCGAGGAACGGCAGCGACTCGATGTCGCCCACGGTGCCGCCGACCTCCACGATGAGGATGTCGACGCCGCCCGCCGCCTCGCGGATGACCGCCTTGATCTCGTCGGTGATGTGGGGGATGACCTGCACGGTCTTCCCCAGGTACTCGCCGCGCCGCTCGCGCTGGATGACGTTCGAGTAGATGCGCCCGGTCGTGTAGTTGTTCTTCCGGGTCATCTTGGCGCTGGTGAAGCGCTCGTAGTGCCCGAGGTCGAGGTCCGTCTCCGCGCCGTCGTCGGTGACGTACACCTCGCCGTGCTGGAACGGGCTCATCGTCCCGGGATCGACGTTGATGTACGGGTCGAGCTTGAGGTGCGTGACCTCGAGCCCCCGGTTCTCGAGGAGCGCGCCGATGGACGCGGCCGCGAGGCCCTTCCCGAGCGAGCTCACGACGCCGCCGGTGACGAACAGGTACTTGGTCTTCTTGCCTCGCTTCACCATCCGTGTCCCCTTCCCCTCACTCATGCGCGACCGGCGGCGAGCAGCGCCCGCGCCCGGTCGAGGTCCTCTGGCGTGTCGATGCCGAAACCCCGGTAGGCGGTGTCGGCCACGCGGATCCTGTGCCCGTGCTCGAGCGCGCGCAGCTGCTCGAGCGACTCCTCCGCCTCGAGCCGCCCGGGCGGCAACGCGGCGAACTGCTGGAGGAACGCGGCGGTGAACGCGTAGATGCCCACGTGCGCGCGCGCGAGCGGGCTCTGTCCGCCCGCGCGGCGGTGCGGGATCGGCGCGCGAGAGAAGTAGAGCGCGTCGCCCCGCAGATCGGTCACCACCTTCACGACCTGCGTCCGCTCGAGCTCCTCCGGCTCGAGCGGGCGGGCGAGCGTCGCCATCTCGACGTCGCCGTCCATCGCCCGGACGAGCGTCTCGATCGCCGCCGGCTCGATGAGCGGCTCGTCGCCCTGCAGGTTCACCACGACGTCCGGCGCCGGCGCGAGCCGCCGCGCCGCCTCCGCCACCCGGTCCGTCCCGGTGCTCGCCGGACCCGTCAGGATCGCCTCCGCGCCCGCGGCGGCCGCGGCACGTGCGATGCGGTCATCGTCCGTCGCGACCGCGACGGCGTCGACGCCACGCGCAGCACGCGCCCGGTCGACCACATGGGCGATCAGGGGCAGGCCTGCCAGTTCGGCGAGGGGCTTTCCGGGGAAGCGCTGGGCTCCGAACCGGGCCGGGATGATGACGGCGATGCGTCTCAAACCGGGACCGCAAAGTACGGGAAGGGACCGATCGCGTCAACCCGCGACTGCCGCACGGCCTATGTGGATCCCACTCCGCGCGAGAGAGCGTGCGCGTGGCGGCTCGCGGGCCCAGGCCCTCGCGTCGGGGCACCCGGGTCGGCGAACGGCGCCCGTCTGCCGCGGGCGCCACGCGCCGGCGCGGTTCGCTCGCTCTGCGCCGGGCCCCCCTCGAGGCCCGGCGCGCGAGACGTCGGCGTACGCGGAGCCCTAGTACCAGTCGAAGCCGGCGTACAGCATCCAGAACTGGGAGCCTTCCGGCGCCGTGTCGCTCGAGCCGTAGAACTGCTTCGAGGCGTCCAGGTTCACGGTCAGGTTGAACTGCTTCCCGAGCCAGAACGCGTAGCCGAGGCCGCCGAGGATGTTCGTGCCGCCGTAGGTGTCCGTGACGTCGTCGAACCCGTCGTCGTACGCGAGGGACAGCGCGGACAGGCCGAGGCCGCCGCGCACGAAGAAGCCCCGCTCCATGGGGAAGAACGTCGCGACCGCGTCGTAGTTCGTGATCTGGGCGGAGGTCGTCAGGCCGCTGCCGCTCGCCTGGGCGCGCGCAGCGGTGATGTCGAGGCCGAGGAGGAGGCGCGGGGTGACGGTCCAGCCGACCTTGAAGTTGAGCGCGAGGCGGGTCGGGTCGCGATCGTAGTTCAGCTCCTTGAACGACAGGCTGTCGCCCTGGCCGGAGACGCTCCCGTCCCCCATGCCGACGCCGAAGCCGATGTACCAGTTGTCGCGCTGCTGGGCGGGCGCGTAGCGCGGCGCGCGCGACCCTGGCGTGTAGGGCGGCTGCGGCCCCGGATCCTGGGCGGCCGCGGCGAGGGGGAAGGCGATGAGCAGGGCGAGCAGCTTCCGCATGGTTGGCTCCTGGAGGGGTGGGCGAACGAACGGACGATGTTACCTGCTCGGGGATTCATCGGTCATCGTCCGCGCCGGCTCGCGCGGGAGGCGCGTGTGCGACACCGTCGCCGCGCCCTGCACCGCGGCGACAGGCCCGGCGGCGACCGCCGCGCGGTCGCGGTGGTATGGTCCGCCCGTGCCCGAGGTCGTCCGCGTCCGCTTCACCGTCGAGCCGAACTACGCGGGCTGGCGGCTCGATCGCTACCTGCAGGAGAAGATCCGGCGCCTCTCCCGCGAGCGCGTGCAGCGGCTCATCGAGCGCCGCCTCGAGACCGAGGACGGTCGCCGGCTGAAGCCCTCGACGCGGGTCACGCCGGGCCTCTCCTTCGCGCTCCTCAAGGACGCCGAGCCCGAGCCGGAGACGCCGCAGGTCTTCGACGTCGTCCACGACGACGGCGCGCTCCTCGTGGTTGACAAGCCCGCCGGGCTGCCCGTGCACCCCACCGCCCGCTACTCGGCGAACACCTTCACCACGCTCGCCCGGGCGCGCTTCCCGGACCGGAAGGTCGACCCCGCCCACCGCCTCGACCGCGAGACCTCGGGGCTGCTCGCCTGCGGCAGCGCGCCGGAGTGGACGTCGCGCATGAAGCGCGACTTCGCGGGCGGGCGCGTCGCGAAGACCTACCTCGCCATCACCGAGGGCGCGCCGCGCGAGGACGCCTTCACGGTGGACGCGCCGCTCGCGCTCACCGGCGCGTCGGCGGTGCGCGTCCGCATGCACGTGACCGCGGGCGGGCTCCCGTCGGCGACCGACTTCGAGGTGCTGTCGAGGCGCGTCCTCGCGGGCGGAACCCCGGTCACGCTGCTCGCCTGCCGGCCCCGCACGGGCCGCCAGCACCAGATCCGCGCCCACCTCGCGCACGCCGGCCTGCCCATGGTGGGCGACAAGATCTACGGGCCCGACGAGAACATCTTCGATCGCTTCACCCGCCACGCCCTCACCGACGAGGACCGCGCGCGCCTGCGGCTGCCGCGCCACGCGCTGCACGCGTGGCGGCTCGAGCTCCCGCACCCGCGCACGCGGGAGCCGGTCCGGCTCGAGGTGCCGCTCCCGGCCGACCTCGCGGCGTTCTGGGACGGCTGCACCGAGGAGGCCGCATGACCCTCTACGATTTCCCCGGGCTCGTCGGCGGCGTGGCCGGCCTGTGGCTCGTCCTCCTCGGGCTCCTGCTCGCCGCGGGCGCCGGGCTGCGCCTGGCGTTGGTCCGGGGCCGTCCCGGCAAGGGCCGCGTGGCGCGCGGGCTCCTCTCCGCGGGCGCGACCTTCGTCTTCTCCGGGATCGCGCTCTTCTGGGCGGCGGAGCGCAGCGTGCTGCGACGGGAGCTCGACCGCGGCGCGCCGTGGCTCGCCGCCTTCATCCTCGCCGTCGCGGTCCTCTCGGCGCTGCGGAGCGCGCGGCGCCGCGCGCGGGCGGAGGAGGCGGAAACGGCGGCAGCCCCCGGAGAGCCGGAGGCCTAGCGTCCCCACCGCCCGAACGCGCGCCCGAGCCGCGCCACGCCCTCCGCGATCCGCGCGGGCGCGCTGTGGGTGAAGTTGAGGCGGAGCGTGGCCTTGCCCTCGCCCTCCGGGTGAAACTCGCCGCCCGGCACGAACGCGAGCCCCTCCGCCAGGGCGTGGGTGAGGAGCTCCGCGGCGTCCCCGCCGCCGGTGAGGCGCGCCCACAGGAACATGCCGCCCCCGGGCCGGTTCCAGGTGAGCCGCTCCCCGAGCGTCGCCGCGAGGCCGCGGTCGAGCGCGTCGCGGCGCGCGCGGTACTCGCGCCGGAGCCCCTCGACGTGGCGCGCGAAGCCCTCCTGGCCGAGCAGGTCGAAGAGCAGGTGCTGGCCGAGCGAGTTGGTCTGGAGATCCGTCGCCTGCTTCGCGAGGACGCAGCGGCGGACGATGGCCGGGGGCCCGAGCAGGAAGCCGACGCGCAGGCCCGGGACCGCGGTCTTGGAGAAGCTGCCGAGGTACACGCTGCGCGCCGGGTCGTGTCCGAGCACCACCGGCGCGGGCGGCGCCTCGTCGAACCAGATGTCGCGGTACGGATCGTCCTCGGCCACGATCACCTCGGAGCTCCGCAGGACCTCGCGCACCTCTCGCCGGCGCGCCTCCGGGTAGCAGACGCCGCTCGGGTTCTGGAACGTGGGGGTGAGGTAGAGGAGCTTCGGGCGGCGCCGGAGCGCGTCCGCGAGCGCGTCGGGCCTGAGCCCCTCGGCGTCGCAGGGCAGGAACGTGACGCGCGCCCCGAAGAAGCGGAACACCTGGAGCGCGCCGAGGTAGGCAGGAGTCTCGACGAGGACCTCGTCGCCCGGGTCGAGGAACAGCTTGGCGAGGAGATCGAGCCCCTGCTGCGAGCCCTGCGTGACGAGGACCCCGTCGTCACCGAACGCGCCCACCGGGAACGGCACGCGCCCGAGGATGCGCGCGCGCAGGCCCTCGTGGCCCTCGGTCTCGGCGTACTGGAGCGCCGCCGGGCCGCGCGGCGACGAGAGCAGCTCCCGCGCGAGCGAGGCGAGGGCCTCGGTCGGGAAGAGCTCGGGCGCGGGCAGTCCCCCGGCGAAGGAGATGACGTCGGGGCGGGCGACGACGCGCAGGATCTCCCGGATGGCGGAGCTCTTCAGCGACGCGACGCGGGTGGAGAAGGGGTACTCGGGGGCGGCCGGCATTCCCCCAGTCTAGGGGAAAGCGCGGGCGGAGGCCGCTCGACTCGCGAACGGCCCGTTTCCGACGATTTTTCGCCAGCGGCGCCGCGCGCGGCGCGACATGAGACCCAGCGCCGAAGCGACGGCCCAGCCCTCCTTGGCGAACGCCTTCACTCCTCGCCCCCGCGCTCCCAGAAGTTGCCGCGGAAGATCATCCCGGCGTCGCCGATCACGAGCTCGCCCTCCACGTCCCCGTCCTCGAACGTCAGCGTCAGCATGTCGTCCTCGGCCCACCATGTCCCTTCGACCGCGATCGGCGCGGAGAGCCCGGTCGCACGGGCGACCGTATTCGCGGTCGTGAACGGCCGATCGCCGTTGGGCTCGTCGTACGTAGTGGAGGACGTGAAGACCTGGGTCGTCTCGACGAACGTGAAGTCCTCGCGGAAGCAGCGCTTCTTGAAGGAGCGCGCGCCGTTGTTCAGCGTTCCGACGCCCAGTTCCTGATCGAAGCACCCGATGAGCCGGCGGTCGGGCGCGCGCACGAGGTCGTCCGCCTCCGCGGCGGCGCGCACCAGCTCCGGCCGGATCTCGACGGAATGCGTGACCTGTTCGACGAGGCGCTCCGCCGCGCTGGCTGAGCGTGCGGCCGCGGTGACCAACACGACCGCCCGCCCGGAGCCGACGAGCGCCAAGGCCAGGGCCGCCGTGCCGTCCTCGCTCGCACGCACGATCTTGCAGCCGTGCAACCCGGTGCGCGAGGTGAACTCCTCGAGCCCGAGTGCTGCCGTTTCCTCGGATCCGCACTCGAACGAGCTCTGCGCGACCGAGGTGGAGACGGTCACGGCCGAACGGCCGTCTCGCGCCGTTGCCCCGTAGATGGGACGCCCATCGTTGCCGGCTTGGACGAGATACTCGAAACCGGCGGGTAGCGCGGCGCGGAACCCCTCGGGCGCAGAGACCCGCCCCTCGCGCGAGATCGGCGACACGGCAGAGGCGGCAGCGGTGACGAGCAGCAGCACGTGAGCGATGGTCATGCGCCACGAGCGATGCGGCGTTCATGCCAGGCGGCGCTCCGCCTCTTCCACCCCGGAGGTTCGGCACGGCTGAGCGCGGAGACCGCGACTCGCCCTTCACCGGCCGCGCGACGGACCACCGATACGGACACGGCGGGCTCCTACCCGCGCCAGCATTCGTACGCGCGGGCGAGGCGCGCGCGGCCACCGTTTCAGCGCCGGTGCGCCGCGCGCCGCGCCTCGGCGCGCTCGGCCTTGGCGATCTTCGCGCGCTGCTTCACGGCGAGCACGTAGAAGCGCTCGCGCAGCGCCGCCGCCTCGAGCTCGGAGAGGTCGCCGTGACGGCCGCGCTCGGCCTCGCGCCGCTCGACCGCCTTTGCGAGCGAGACCGCCGCCGCGACCGAGACGTTGAGCGACTGCACGAACCCGCGCATCGGGATGGCGTACGAGGCGTCGGCGAGGGCCAGCGCCTCGGCCGAGACGCCGCGGTGCTCATTGCCGAAGACGAGCGCAACCTTGCCGGCGAAGGGCAGCGCGTCGAGCGAGCGCGACCCCTCGCCGAGGTGCGTGGCGTAGATCGCGAAGCCCTCCGCCTTGAGGTGCGCGAGGCACTCTCCCGTGGAGCTCCAGCGCCGCACGTCCAGCCACTTGTCCGCGTTCTGGCTGATCTTCTTGTTGCGGTCGAAGGGCTTCATCGGCCCCTCGATCGCGTGCAGCTCCTGGATCCCGAACGCCTCGCAGGTGCGGAGGACGGCGTTCACGTTCTGCGGATCGCAGAACGCCTCCATCACCACGGTGAGGGTCCGGGTGCGGTTCGCGACGACCGCGTCGATGCGCGCGCGGCGCTCCGGGACGAGGAAGTCCGGCCCGCCCGGCTCCGGCGCCTCCGCGGCGCGCTCGGCGCCGCCCTCGCCCCGCCGGCTCACTTCTCGGCCCTCGGCTTCCCGAGCCGGCGCCCTCGGCCGCCGCGCCGCGGCCGCGCCTCCTCGAAGAGGGCGCGCCCCACCGCGTCGAGCAGCTCCGGCATCCCCTCGCCGGTGACCGCCGACACGAGGTGGACGTCGACGGGCTGCTTGCGGCGCGCGAACGCCTTCTTGAGCTTCTCCCCGGCGGCGCGCGACTCGGGGACGTCGATCTTCGTCACCGCCAGGATCTGCGGCTTCTCCGCGAGGGCCGGCGAGTAGAGCGCGAGCTCGCGGTTGATGGCCTCGTAGTCCGCCTTCGGCGAGCGACCCTCCTCGGGGTTCGCGCCCTCGACGAGGTGCACGAGCACGCGGCAGCGCTCCACGTGACGGAGGAACTGGTGGCCGAGCCCAGCGCCCTCGTGCGCCCCCTCGATGAGGCCGGGGATGTCGGCCACGACGAAGCTCTTCTCGCCTCGCCAGGAGACGACGCCGAGGTTCGGCACGAGCGTCGTGAAGGGGTAGTCCGCGATCTTGGGCCGGGCCCGGGAGATGCGGCTGATGAGCGTCGACTTGCCGGCGTTCGGGTAGCCGACGATGCCCACGTCCGCGAGGAGCTTCAGCTCGAGGACGAGCTCCCGCTCCTCGCCGGGCGTGCCGTCCTCGGCGTAGCGCGGCGCCTGGTTCGTCGAGGTGGCGAAGTTCATGTTGCCGAGGCCGCCGCGACCACCCTTGGCGACGACGAGCCGCTCGCCCTCGCCGCCGAGGTCCGCGACGAGCTCGCCGGTGCCGGCGTCCTTCACGACCGTGCCCGGCGGCACGCGCAGGACGAGCGGGTCGCCGTCCCTGCCGTTCATGTCCGAGCCCTGGCCGTGCTCGCCGCTCCTCGCGCGGTGCTCCCGGACGTAGCGGTAGTCGAGCAGCGTCGAGAGCTGCGGGTCGACGACCAGCACCACGTCCCCGCCGTTCCCGCCGTCGCCGCCGGCCGGTCCGCCGCGCGGGATGAACTTCTCCCGCCGCCACGCCACGGCGCCGTTGCCGCCGTCGCCGGCCTTCACGTGGATGCGGACCTCGTCGACGAACTTCATTCGGAGCCTTTTACAAACGCGAACGCCGCGGACCTGGGTGGCCCGCGGCGCCGTGATGAGTGGAGGCCGCCTCGTCCGCCGGGGGCGGACCGGAGCGGCGGAGCGCTACGCCCCCGGAACGATGGAGACGAAGCGCCGATCGCCCCGGGCGCGGCTGTACTTCACGGTGCCGTCCACGAGCGCGAAGAGCGTGAAGTCCTTGCCCATCCCGACGTTCGCGCCGGGGTGGACGAGGGTGCCGACCTGGCGGACGAGGATGTTCCCCGCCACGACCTTCTCGGACCCGTAGACCTTGATGCCGCGGTGCTGGCCGGGAGAGTCACGGCCGTTGCGCGAGGAGCCCTGTCCCTTTTTGTGAGCCATTTTCTACTCCACCTGAACCCGGAACCGGGTCGTCGGGGGCGCGAGCGTTACGCGCGCACCGTCGTGATGAGGACCTCGGTGTACGGCTGCCGGTGGCCCCGCTTCTTCGTCCAGCCTTCCTTCTTCTTGCGGAAGTGGACGACCTTCTTGTGCTTGTCCTGGGCGACGATCTCGCCCTCGACCGCGGCGCCCGCGACGACCGGCGCGCCGATCTTGGCCTCGCCCTCTCCGCCGACGAGCAGCACCTCGAAGCTGATCTTGCCGCCGACGTCGCCAGCGAGCTTCTCGACCTTGAGCCGATCGCCCTGCGCGACGCGGTACTGCTTCCCGCCGGTCCGAATCACCGCGTACATCGCCTTCTCCTCGAAATCTGGGAGGATTTCACCAGCGCGCGGCCGCGAAACGGCGCGCCTCCGGGCCTCCGGAAGGGCGGTCATATACGATCAGGCCGCCGGGGCTGTCAAGGAATCCCGGGGCTTGGACCGGACCGCCCCGGGGTGGGCTCGCCTGCCTCCCCGCCTCACATTGCGCGGGGCGCCCGATCACCCGATCCTGCCGCCCTTATGCGAAAGCTCACGCTCGCGCTCGCCGGAGCGCTCCTTTTGCCGTCGATCGCCGAGGCCCAGCTCCGCGCCTCGGCTGGAATCAGCTTCGATCTGCCGGTCGTCCTGCCCCAGCTCGTCGTCGTCAGCCCGGGCGTGCAGGTCGTGCCCGAGTGCGATCACGAGGTGTTCTACACGAACGGCTACTACTGGGTCCGCGAGGACGACGTCTGGTACCGCTCCCGCTCGCACCGGGGCGGCTGGGTCATGGCGCCCGCCCGCGCGGTGCCGGTGGCCCTCGTGAAGGTCCCGCCCGGTCACTACAAGCACTGGAAGCCGGAGAAGGGCTGGAAGGGGGAGAAGCACGGCCCCGCCTACTACGGCGGCCGCCCGCAGCCCGCGCCCGCGTACTTCCGCGACGGCGGCAGGGACTACGATCGCCGCGAGTACCGCGATCACGACGACGACCACGGCCACGGCGGCCACGGTAACGGCAAGCACAAGGGCAAGCACTAGGGCGGAGCGCTCGCGCGAAGCCCGCTGAACCGAGGGCCACGCCCGCTTATCAGAGCGGCGTGGCCCTTCGCACGCGCGCCGTCCCGGAGAACGCGCCCGGCGATCTCTTCGTCGACGATCGCTGCATCTCCTGCGACACCTGCCGCCGCCTCGCGCCCGCGACGTTCGGCGGCGGCGAGGACGACCGCGCCTTCGTCGCCTCGCAGCCGTCTGACGGCGAGGCGCGGCGGCGGGCCCTCCTCGCGCTCGTCTCCTGCCCCGTCGCCGCGATCGGCTCCACCTCCGGCGCGGGAGTGCGCGAGGCCTCGCGCGCGCTCCCCGTCCCGCTCGCGGAGGACGCCCCCGACGTCCTCGACTGCGGTTACGCGGCGGAGTCCTCCTTCGGCGCGGCGTCGTGGCTCGTGCTGCGCCGCGGCGGGAACGTGCTCGTGGACTCGCCGCGCTTCACGGCCCCGCTCCTCGCACGCCTCCGCGCGCTGGGCGGGGCGCGCTTCCTGTTCCTCAGTCACCGCGACGACGTCGCCGATCACGCCCGCTGGGCGGAGGCGCTCGGCTGCGCCCGCGTGCTCCACGCGCGCGACGTGACCGCCGGGACCCGCGGCGTGGAGGTCCGGCTCGAGGGCGACGCGCCCACCGCCCTCACGAACGACCTCCTCGCCATCCCCGTCCCCGGCCACACCGCCGGCTCGACGGCGCTCCTCGTCGGCGAGCGGTACCTCTTCACCGGCGACCACCTGTGGGGCGATGCCGAGGGGAGGCTCGGCGCGTCGCGGTCGGTGTGCTGGTGGGACTGGGACTCGCAGACCCGCTCGATGGAGCGGCTCGCGGCGCACCGGTTCGAGTGGGTCATCCCCGGCCACGGGCGACCCTGGCGCGCGCAGAGCATCGACGCGGCGCAAGCCGCGGTCCGCGACCTCGCCGCGGAGATGCGGGAGCGGTAGGAGGCGCCGCCGCCCGGGATCGTTCGCCGTCTACAGCCCGAAGTGCGCCGGGGACAGGCCCTTCCAAGCGCAGTACTCGCGCAGCTCGCGCTTCACGAGCCCCCAGGTCAGCGCGACGAGCACCGCGTCGTCCGCGAGGCCCACCGGGAAGAGGAAGTCCGGCACGAGGTCGACGGGCGAGAGCACGTAGGCCACCGCGGCGGCGAGCGCGGCGACGGACTTCCACGGCACCTTCCGGTACGTCCCGTTCGCGTAATCGCGCAGCACCATCCAGAGGAGCCTGAGCTTCGCGCGGAACGCGCCCGGCGCGCGGCGCGCGTACCACGGCGGCCGGCGCAGGAAGCGCCGGGCGGCCGAGGCGCGCCCGGGGAGGCTCTCGGGCGTGATGTCCTTCGCCTCGCGCGCGAGCTCGCTCGCGGCGGCCTCGCGGCAGGAGAGGCAGTCCGCGTTGGAGCCGAGCGGGCGCGCGCAGGCGGGGCAGGTCCGGGTGGCCATCGTCTCCCCAATCTAGCGCGGGGCCGTCGCGGCCGCCTGCGCCCCAGGCGCGGTGGGCGCCAGCTCAGCGCGCGGCGCGCCGCGGGGTCCGCTCGCCGGGAGGCTCGATCGCCACCACCTCGTGGAAGCGGCGGTAGTCGACGGCCTGATCTCCGCCGGGGAGCACCTTCACGATGTCGCGGAAGCGCACGTCCCAGCGGAGCTCCTCGGGCAGGTACGTGCGGCGCGCGTGGATCACGCGGGTCAGCCCCTCGTCGTAGCCGGAGAGCGTCACGACGAGCTCCGCGTCCTCGCCGGCGAGCGACGCCTCCGTCTCGCCGAAGAGCGGGCTCTCGCGGGTGACCGGGTGGACCGCCGTCCAGGCGTGGGAGAAGAGCGCCGAGCCGTCGCGCGCGAGGGGGAGATCGTGGGCGCGGCGCACCACCTCGCCGTCCTCGCCGCGCTCGTTGCGCACGAGCATGACCGAGACCTTGGCGTCGAGGATGTGGCTCGTCCGCTCGTTCGCCATGCGGAACAGGAGCGCCCGGCCGCCGGCGTGCGGGCCGACGACCGCGACCCGGCTGAAGATGACGCGCGCGGGGATGCGCGAGTACTTGGCGAGGAGGATGCCGGCGCCGATGACGGCGAGCAGCCAGCGCACGAAGGTCTCGACCGCGGAGACCGCGCCGCCGGCGAGCCAGCGGCCGGAGAGGGGCGGCGCCGGCGCGGGCGGCGCGTCGGCGGCGGCGAGCAGCGCGGGGATCACCGACGCGCCCGGCGGCCACTCCGCCGCGAGGGCGAGGTGCGCGAGCCCGAACAGCGCCTGCGTGCCGAAGAAGACGAGCGCGTAGATCGTGACGAGGCGGGTCCAGCTCCCGGTCACGAGCCGGTGGTAGAGGTCCGCGAGCGGGCGCCGCCGGAGCCCGATGATCTTCACGCTGCGGCGAGCGTGCCCGAACACCCGGGTCGAGCCGATGTCGGCCATGCGGCGCGGATGTTAGACGGAGGGTGTCGGGCGCGGGAAGGCGCCGGTTTGCCTACCTCGCGGCGAGCGCCGCGAGGCCGGGCCCGAACGGACGGCGCACCACCCCGCGCTCCGTGATGAGGGCGGTGACGAGCGGCTCAGGCGTGACGTCGAAGGCGGGGTAGCGGGCCGGCACGCCGGCGGGCGCGATGCGCTGGCCGGCGAGCATCAGCACCTCGTCGGCGCCGCGCTCCTCGATGGGGATGGCCGCGCCGTCCGCGGTCTGCAGGTCGACCGTGCTCCACGGCGCCGCCACGTAGAACGGCAGGTGGTGGTACGCGGCGAGCACGGCGAGGGCGTAGGTGCCGATCTTGTTCGCCACGTCGCCGTTCGCGGCGATGCGGTCGGCGCCCACGACCACGCAGGCGATCTCTCCGCGCGCCATGAGCCAGCCGGCCATGCCGTCGGTGAGGAGCGTCACCGGGATCCCGTCGCGCTTCAGCTCCCACGCGGTGAGCCGGGCGCCCTGCAGGAACGGGCGCGTCTCGTCCGCGAACACCGTGACGGCGTTCCCCGCCTCCACGGCCGCGCGGACGACGCCGAGGGCGGTGCCGTAGCCGGCGGTGGCGAGCGCGCCGGCGTTGCAGTGGGTGAGGACGCTCGCGCGCGGCGGGAGGAGCGGCGCGCCGAGCGCGCCGATGCGCCGGCAGGCGGCCTCGTCCTCGTCCCGGATCGCGTGCGCCTCCTTGAGGAGCGCCACCGCCCCGAGGCCCATCCGGCGCGACATGCGCCGCACCGCCCAGGCGAGGTTCACGGCGGTGGGGCGCGCGTGGACCAGCCGCTCGGCGGCCTCGCGCAGGCGCGGCGGCTCGGCCCCGCGGCGCGACTCCAGGGCGAGCGCGTACGCCGCGGCGACGCCGATGGCGGGGGCGCCGCGCACCGTCAGGTCCTTGATGGCCTGCACGACCTCGTCCGCGGAGGCGAGCTCGAGCCAGACCTCGTCGGCCGGCAGGCGCCGCTGGTCGAGCACGCGGACCACGTCCCGCGCCTCGTCGTAGAGCACCGGCCTGAGCGGCTCCGCGTTCATCGCCTCTCCCTTCCGAGCCCCGCGAAGAGCCGCAGGGCGAAGTAAACGGCCGCGAGCGCGGCCACCGCGGCCGCCGGCAGGCGCCGCTCGCTCGCGAGCACCCCCGCGACGACGACGCAGCTCACGAGCGCGATCCCCAGGAACACCTTCGTCGGACCCGCCGCGCCCGCACCGGCCGGCCCGGCGCCCCATCCCGCCCACCTCGCCATGGCTCGCTCCGATCCGTCGCCGCGCCACGAGACCGCCCGCGCCGGCGCCGTCACGCGCGGACCCCGCGCGGGGACTCTACTCGCCCAGCTTCTTCTTGAGGAGGGCGTTCACGACGGCCGGGTTGCCCTTGCCCCGCATCTCCTTCATGACCTGCCCGACGAAGAAGCCGAGGAGCTTCGTGTTGCCGCCGCGGTAGCGCTCCACCTCCGCCGCGCTCGCGGCGATCACGCGATCCACCGCCGCCTCGATGGCGCCCTCGTCCGACACCTGCGCGAGCCCCTTCACGCGCACGACCTCGGCCGGCGCGGCGCCGGTGCGGAAGACCTCCTCCACCACCTGCTTCGCGCCCGGGCCGCCGATGGTCTGCGCGTCCTGGAGTCGCAGGATCTCGGCGAGCTGCGCCGGCGTGATGCGCCAGGCGGCGGGCTCCTGCCCGAGCTCGTTCGCGAGCCGGGCGAGGTCGCCGTTCAGCCAGTTCGCCGCCCGCTTGGCCGCCTCCGGCGAGCTGCCGTACGCGGCGAGCGTCGCGTCGAAGAACTCGGCCACCGCCTTGTCGGCGACGAGCAGCTCCGCGTCGTAGGCGGAGAGCCCGAGCGCTCGCTGGTAGCGCGCCGAGCGCGCCCGCGGCAGCTCGGGCAGCGCGCGCCGCACCCGCTCGACGAGCGCCTCGTCGACCAGGACCGGCGGGAGATCCGGCTCGGGGAAGTAGCGGTAGTCGTGCGCCTCCTCCTTGGAGCGCATCGAGCGCGTCTCGCCGCGATCGGGATCGAACAGCCGCGTCTCCTGCTGGACCTTGCCGCCCGCCTCGATGAGCTCGACCTGTCGGCGCACCTCGAAGTCGATGGCCTGCCGGAGGAAGCGGAACGAGTTCATGTTCTTGAGCTCGCAGCGGGTGCCGAGCTCGGTCGCGCCCTTCCGCATGACCGACACGTTCGCGTCGCAGCGGAACGAGCCCTCCTGCAGGTTGCCGTCGTTCACCCCGAGCGTCATGAGGATCGCGCGCAGGGTCTTGAGGTACGCGATGGCCTCGTCGATCGAGCGCAGGTCCGGCTCCGAGACGATCTCGAGGAGCGGCACCCCGGCGCGGTTGAGGTCGACGCCGGAGCCGGCCGCCGTGACGTCGTGCACGTTCTTGCCGGCGTCCTCCTCCATGTGGATCCGCGTGAGCCGGATGGACCGCGTCGCCCCGTCGACCGCGATCTCCACCCCGCCCCCCACGCAGATGGGCAGCTCGTACTGCGAGATCTGGTAGCCCTTCGGCAGGTCCGGGTAGAAGTAGTTCTTCCGCGCGAACACGCTCTTCGCGCGGATCTCGCAGCCGAGCGCGAGCCCGGCGCGGACCGCCAGCTCCAGCACCTGGGCGTTCAGCGCGGGCAGCGCGCCGGGCAGCCCGAGGCACACCGGGCAGACCTGCGTGTTGGGCGCCGCGCCGAACGCGGTCGAGCAGGCGCAGAAGATCTTGCTGCGGGTGAGGAGCTGGGCGTGGACCTCGAGCCCGAGGACCACCTGGAAGTCCGAGACCGGCATCAGCGCGCCTCCCGGCGTGGCCCGAGCGCGGCGCCGCCGGGGCCGGCCGGCGCGAGCCGGTCCCACCGCCGATCGCTCGGATAGAGGAAGGCGAGCGCCGCCAGGTCGAGGAGGAGCACCACGACGAGGCGGGGATCGCGCGTGACGAGATAGGCGACGAGCGGACAGAGCGCCGCCGCCTCGCACAGCGCCCACGCGACGAGGAAGCGCGTGAGCGTGACCGCGTCGCGGCCGCCGCGGCGCGCCGCCTCGAGGCGCGGCGGGATGACGCGCGAGAGCGCCACGTTGAAGGCCGACGCGACGACGGCGAGCCAGAGGAGCAGCGCGGCGTGCCCGCCGGGCGAGGCGCCGCGCGCGCGGGTCACCGCCACGCCCAGGAAGGCGACGGGCAGGACGAGGAGCGCCGCCCACAGGAGCGTGGCGATCCGGCGGGTCATGGTCACACCTCCGGCGCCGGCAGCGGCCCCGCCTCGCGCTCCAGCGCGCGCGCCGCCCGGAGCAGCGTCGCCTCGTCGAACGGGCGCCCCACGAGCTGGAGCCCCACCGGCATCCCGCTCTCGCGCTCGAGCCCGCAGGGCACCGACAGGCCGGGGAGCGCGGCGAGGTTCGCGGTGATGGTGAACACGTCGGCGAGGTACATCTGCAGCGGATCGGCGGTCTTCTCGCCCAGGCGGAAGGCGACCGTGGGCGCGACCGGGCCGGCGACCACGTCGCAGGCCCGGAACGCCTCGTCGAAGTCTCGCCGGACGAGGGTGCGGACCTTCTGCGCGCGCAGGTAGTAGGCGTCGTAGTAGCCCGCGCTGAGCGCGTAGGTCCCGAGCATGATGCGGCGCTTCGGCTCCGCGCCGAACCCGCGCTCGCGCGTCTCCGAGTACATCTCCTTGAGGCCGCGCGCCTCGCCCGCGCGGAGCCCGAAGCGCACGCCGTCGTAGCGGGCGAGGTTCGAGGAGGCCTCCGCGGGGGCGATGAGGTAGTAGGCCGCGATGCCGTAGCGCGAGTGCGGCAGGGAGACGTCGACGAGCGTCGCGCCGAGCCGCTCGTACCGTGCGAGCGCCTCGCGCACCGCGCGCTCGACCCCGGGCGCGAGCCCGCCCGCGAGCCACTCGCGGGGCACGCCGATGCGCAGCCCGCGCGCGCCGCCCTCGAGGCCTGCGAGGTAGTCGTCCACGGGCCGGGTCGAGGAGGTCAGGTCGCGCGGGTCGTGGCCGGCGATGGCCTGGAGCAGGAGCGCCGCGTCGCGCACGGTGCGGCCGAGCGGGCCGACCTGATCGAGCGAGGAGGCGAAGGCGATGACGCCGTAGCGCGAGACGCGGCCGTAGGTGGGCTTCACGCCCACGGCCCCGCAGAACGCGGCCGGGAGCCGGATCGAGCCGCCCGTGTCCGTGCCGAGCGTCCCGTACACCTGCCGGGCGGCGACGGCCGCGGCGCTGCCGCCCGAGCTGCCGCCGGGCGTGCGCGCGAGGTCGTACGGGTTGTGACACGGCTTGAACGCGCTGTTCTCGTTCGACGAGCCCATCGCGAACTCGTCCATGTTGAGCTTGCCGACGACCACGGCGCCGGCCTGCTCGAGCCGCTCGACGACGGTGGCGTCGTAGGGCGGGACGAAGCCCTCGAGGATCCGCGACGCGCAGGTCGTCTCGACGCCCTTCGTGAGGAAGATGTCCTTGAGGGCGATGGGGACGCCGTCGAGGGGCGAGCGGCGCGCCCCCTTCGCCGCGCGCGCGTCGGCGGCCTCCGCGGCCGCGCGGGCGCGCTCGGGCGTCGTCCGGAGGAACGCGCCGATCCGGCCGTCGGTCGCGGCGATGCGGTCGAGCGCGGCGGCGACGAGCTCCCGCGACGAGGCGCCCCTCCCGGCGAGGAGCGCGCTCGCGTCGGCGAGCGAGAGGGTGGTCAGCTCCGTGGACGGCGCGCTCACTCGATGATCCTCGGCACGACGAAGAACGTGTCCTCGCGGGCGGGCGCGTTCGCGAGCGCCTCGTCGGGAAGGAGGCCGGGGCGGACCTCGTCGGCGCGGAGGGGCACGCCCTCGGCGAGGGCGTGCGTCATCGGCTCCACCCCCGACACGTCGAGCTCGGAGAGCTGCGCGACGTGATCGAGGATGGCCGAGAGCTGACCAGCGAAGGTCTGCTCCTCTTCCGGCGAAAGCCGGAGCCGCGCCAGCGCCGCGATGCGCCGGACCTCGTCGAGCGTGAGGGCCATGTCGCGCCTAGACCGGCTTCTTCGTCTCGGGCTTGAACCAGTTCAGGATCGAGGCCATGACGCCCTTCGACTCGGGCTTCTCGAGGTGGCTCAGCTCTCCCTCGTCGAGGAAGACGCCGTTGCAGGAGAAGCACACGTCGACGTCCACCCCGCGCAGCCGCACCTCGTGCATCTGCATCCCGCACTTGGGGCAGCGCATCCAGTGCAGCTCCTTGAGCCGCTGCAGCTCGGCCGCCTCGGTCTGCTTCTTCACCTGGAGGGCGAGCCTGCGCTTCTTCTCCGCGTCCTCGCGGACGAAGTACTCGTCTTCGGTGGTGGACGGCTTCCCAGGGGTTCCGCGATCCGGCATGTCGGTCATCTCCTCAGCTCGGCGATGGCGTTGCGCGCGACGGCGGCCTCTTCGCCGTCGGGGTGCTCCGCCAGGTATCTCTCGTAGCAGCGGATGGCGTCCGCGTCCCGTCCCTGCGCCCGGTACGCCTCGGCGAGGCCGAGGAGCGCGTCCGCGTGCGACGGGACGAGCTTCAGCGCGCTCTCGAAGCTGGCCGCGGCCGGGGCGTAACGAGACAGATCGAGATAGCACAGCCCCCGGCCCGTCAGGGCCGCGACGTTCTCGGGATCGTCCGAGACGAGCCGGCCGTAGAGCTCGAGCGCACCGGTGGCATCGCCTCGCGCGCGGAGCCGCCCCGCCTCGGCGAGGAGCGCCTTGGGGCCGCGGGGGCGCGCCGGCTTCGCCGCCGGGGCGGCCTCTGCCGAGGCAGGGACCACGGCGGCGGGCGCCGCCCCGGGCGCGAGGACGGCAGGCGTGGCGGAGGGCGAGAGCTCAGGGCCCGGGGCAGCCGGTGAGCCAGCAGGGCGTCCGTCCGCGTGGGCGGCTTCAGCGGGAGGCGCGGGCTCGGGGGCGCGCCCGGCTGGCGCTGCGGAGGGGTCGGCCGCTGGTGTCGCCGCCGCGCTCGCCGTCGGGGTAGCGGGCGCGTCCGAGGGCGCGGTCGGAGTCGCAGACGGGGTCGCGCTCGCGGTCGCGGTCGGGGTTGAGGTCGCGGTCGCGGTCGCGGTCGGGATCGTGGTTTCGGTCGGGCCGCGCCCCAGGACCCCGCGCACCATCCGTCCCATCCTGCCCGGGACGAGCGCGTAGGCCCCGGCGCCCGCGGCGACCGCCAGGAGCGCGACGAGGAGAGCGGCGCGCAGGCCCCGGCGGCGAGGCCGCGCCGACGGCTCGGCCGCGCGTGCCTCGCTCGCTCGCGCCGGCCACGTGAGCTCTCCGGGCGGGGGGAGCGGCAGCGCAGGCGGCGGAAAGCCGGAGGGCGGCGGTGGCGGCACGCGCGTGGGCGGGCGCGGCGTCTCGACGGGCGTCGCTCGAGCGCGCTCCGCCTCCGCCACCACCGAGAAGAAGCTCGAGAGCTCCTCGATCTCGCCGAGCCGCCTCCAGGAGTCGCCGCCGGCCGAGATCTCGTCCTCGCGCGCGACCTTCCCCTCCACGATCCACTTCTGGACGGTCGTGAGCTCGCGGCAGGTGAGCACGGCACCGCCGGGGCGCCTCACGCGCCACTCTCGCGCGCTGCTCCGCGCTGCGGCCGAGGCGGTCGCGCCGGGCGCGGCCGCGCTCGCCGGCATGGGCGCGAAGTCGAGCTCGCCGGGCTTCACCGGCACGGTCACCACGAGCTCCTTCTTCTTCACCCTGAAGAGGTGCCCGCAGTTGGTGCACTGGACCGCCAGCCCCGACGGCGTGATCTGCTCGTCGTCGAAGACGTACTGGGCCTTGCAGCGCTCGCAGCGGACGTCCATGGCGCTCCGAAAAAGTCGCGAGTTCCGCGGATTTTACGCGAGGTTTCGCCGTCCGCCGAAAAATTGACCCCCGGGGTCACCCCGATATCCTCGGCTGGACGGGACCTCGTCCGTTCGAGGCGGGCCCGGGTGCGCCCGCGTGGCAGCACCGCGGCGCGGGCGTTTCACGGAGCGAGGGGCAGGTGGTCGCGCGCATGGGCAAGGCCAGGTCCAACCGTCGTCTTCCCGAGAAGGAGCGCCCGAAGAAGGGCGATCGGAAGGCGGAGCCGCGCGGCGGGGCGCAGAAGGCGCCGCGCACCGGGATGGCCCGCGACGTCGGGGCGGTGGTGCTCCTCGCCCTCGCGGCGACGAGCGGCCTCGCCCTCGCGACCTACTCGTCCCTCGACGGCGCGCTCATCGCGCGCGGCATGGCCCCCTCGAACCTCGTCGGCCCGGTCGGGCACAGCCTCGCCGCGGCCGTCTACGGCGTGCTGGGGTTCTCCGCGCTCGTCCTGCCCGTCGCGCTCGGGGCCGCCGCCTGGCGGCTCTTCCGCGGCGCGTCGCCGCGGCTCTCCATCGTCTCCGCGGTCGCCTACGCCGTCCTCACGCTCTGCGTGGCGACGCTCGGCCACCTCGCGCTCGGCGCCCACGTCGTCGCGTCGTTCCCGGCGGGCGGCGCGGTGGGGCGCGCGCTCAGCGCGAACGCCGAGGGGCTCCTCTCGACCTGGGGCAGCGCCATCGTCGTGACCGCCACCGGCGTCGTCGCCCTCATCGTGGCGGCCGACGTGAAGCCGCAGACGATCGGCGGCTTCCTCACCGACCTCGCGCGCGGGCTGTTCGGGTTCGCGTCGGACCGGGTGGCGGCCGCGGTCGAGGAGCACCGCATCGCCGTCGCCGAGCTGCGCGCGGACGAGGAGGCCGACCGGAAGCGCCGCGCCGGCGAGGAGGCGCTCGCGGACGCCGCCTCGGTCGAGGCGGATGACGACGACTCGCGCGAGGAGGCGCGCGCCGTCGCGACCGCGCTCGCCATCGAGCACGCGCGCCGCACCGGGTTCGAGGATCCGGCCTGGGTGAGCGGCCTCGCCGCCCCGGCCCCCGCCGAGGAGCCGGAGCCCGCCGAGCCCCCGGCCCGGAAGCGCCGCAAGGCGCGCGAGGAGCAGGAGCCCGCCGCGGCGAAGGCCGCTGCGGTGGTGGAGCTGCCGGCCGCCGAGGCCGCCGCGCCCGAGCCGCTGCCCGAGCCGCCGACGCCGCCCGCCCGCCCGGAGATCATCGTCTCGCAGGCGATGCTCGAGCGCGGGAAGAAGAAGGACAAGAAGAAGGAGGTCCCCGCGTTCGCCTTCACCAAGGCGGGCGACGTCTTCAAGCTCCCCTCGGCGGAGATCCTCGACGCGCACGAGGAGAAGGCCAAGGCCGTCGACGAGCAGGCCCTCACGCGCGTCGCCGACGTCATCGTCGCGACGCTCGAGCAGCACGGCGTCGACGGCGTCATCAAGCACATCCGGCCCGGCCCGGTCGTGACGCTCTACGAGTTCTCTCCGGTGGCGGGCGTGAAGCTCGCCCGCATCGAGAACCTCGACAAGGAGCTCACGATGGCGCTCAGCGCCACGCGGATCCGCATCATCGCGCCGATCCCGGGCAAGGGCGTGGTGGGCATCGAGGTCCCGAACCGCGACCGCGCCACGGTCTACCTGCGCGACATCCTCGAGTCCGAGGCGTTCGCCTCCGCGGGCGGGTTCATGCCGCTCGGCCTGGGCAAGAACATCGAGGGCATCCCGTACTGCGTGGATCTGCAGCGGATGCCGCACCTCCTCATCGCCGGCACCACCGGCTCGGGCAAGTCGGTCGGCCTCAACACCATGATCTGCTCGCTCCTCTACCGGCAGACGCCGGCGGAGGTGCGGATGATCATGGTCGACCCGAAGATGACGGAGCTGTCGCTCTACGAGGACATCCCGCACCTGCTCCTCCCGGTCGTGACCGATCCGCAGAAGGCCGCCCGGGCGCTGCAGTGGGCGGTGGACGAGATGGAGCGCCGGACGCAGGTCCTCGCCGACACGGGCTCCAAGGACCTCAAGAGCTACAACGGCAAGGTCGAGAAGCTCCGCGCCGAGAGCCGCACGTTCGAGGAGAAGGACGCGCCGCCGCCCCGGAAGCTCGTGGTGGTCGACGAGGTCGCCGGCGAGACCGAGGAGGAGGCCGCCGCGCGCGCGGCGGCCGCCGAGGCCGCGCCGGAGCCCGTGCTCGCGAGCCCCGAGTTCGAGGATCCCACCGCGCCCCCGCCGGCGGACCCGGTGGCGGCCCGCGACGAGAAGAAGCTGCCGCAGAAGCTGCCCTACATCGTGGTGGTCATCGACGAGCTCGCCGACCTCATGATGACCGCGCCGCGCGAGGTCGAGATCTCGCTCGCGCGCCTGGCCCAGAAGGCGCGCGCGACCGGCATCCACCTCATCGTCGCGACGCAGCGCCCGTCGACGGACGTCATCACCGGGATGATCAAGAACAACTTCCCGGCCCGCATCAGCTTCCGGCTCGCCTCGCGCCACGACTCGCAGACCATCATCAACGGCCCGGGGGCGGAGGCCCTGCTCGGCGACGGCGACATGCTCGTCTTGACCGCCACGCAGCCGGTCACGCGCGTTCAGGGCGCCTTCGTCTCCGAGGAGGAGCTGCAGCGCGTCGTCGAGTTCCTCAAGGAGCAGGGCAAGCCGGTCTACGACGACTCGATCCTCAAGACGCGCGAGGGCGGCGGGGATGGCCGCTACGACTCCGACGACGACGACCCGGTCTACGACCAGGCGCTCGACCTCGTCTCGCGCATGGAGGAGGTCTCGGTCTCGAAGCTCCAGCGCGAGATGCGCCTCGGCTACAACAAGGCCGCGAAGATCATCGAGCGCATGGAGCGCGAGGGCGTGGTCGGCCCGGCGAACGGCGTGAAGCCTCGCCAGGTGCTCATCCGGCCGGTGGGCGAGGTCTCGCCGATCCCGAACGTGTAGCGCGGCGCGCGCGGGAAGGCCGCGGCGCTCAAACGCGCATCCGCTTCTCCTCGCCGCGCACGAGCCGCCCGATGTTCTCGCGGTGGCGCAGCACGATGAGCGCCGCGAGGGCGACCCCCGCCCAGCTCACCGGGCTCGCGGGGCCGTGGAGCGCGAAGGTCACGATCGCGCAGACGGCGGTGCCCGCGAGCGAGCCCACCGAGGAGATGCGCGTCGTCCCGTAGGCGACGAGGTACGCGACGACCCCGCCGAGCGCGGCCCACGGCGCGAGCACGACGAAGATGCCCAGCCCGGTCGCGACGCCCTTGCCGCCCTTGAACCCGAGCCACACCGGGAAGAGGTGGCCGACGAAGGCGGCGAGCGCCACGAGCACGGTGAAGAGCTCCGCCCGCGGCGTGCCGGCGAGGAGCGCCCGCGCGACGAGGACGGGCACGATGGCCTTCGCCGCGTCGAGGAGCAGGACCAGGACGCCCATCTTCTTGCCGCCGGCGCGCGCGACGTTCGTCGCGCCGATGTTCCCGGAGCCCACGGTGCGCACGTCGACGCCGAGCACCAGCCGGCCGAGGAGGACGCCGAACGGGATCGAGCCCGCCAGGTAGCCGGCGACGACGAGCAGGACGCCGAGCGCGCTGTGGCTCACGAGCCGATCTCCCGGAGGACGAGGTACGCCCAGTTGACGAACAGCGCGAGCACCCCGAGCGCGACGGCCCCGCGGGCGAGCCGCTCGGAGGGCACCGGCAGCGGCGCGCCCAGCGCCGCGCGCGACAGGTCGAGCGCGGCGAAGAGCCAGGCGGCGGCGGCGAGCGCGGCGCCGAGCGGGCTCGCGGCGATCGCGCGGCCGAGCTCGCCGTGCGCCAGGTGGACGAAGGCGTGCGTCATGCCGCAGGTGGCGCACGGGATGCCGGCGAGCCCGCGCAGCGGGCACACGAAGGGCAGGGAGAGGAGGGGCAGGAAGCGCGCCGCGAAGAACGAGAGCGCGCCGATCACCGCGAACACCTCGGCGTGCCCGAACCGCGCCGTCCGCTGCCAGCGCACCGCCTCCGTCACAGGCTCACCGAGTGGCCGCGCCCGCCCTGCAGCATGCCGCCGAAGCCGAGGCCGATCGCGGCGCAGCACGAGCAGACGAGCACGAGCAGCACGGGCGAGAGCACCGCGAGCGTGGACTTCCCGGGCCCGCAGCGCTGGGTCTCGCCGAGGCCGATGATCATCGCGACGACGCCCCACACGAGCGCGAGGAACCCGCCGCAGCCGGGCACGATGAGCAGCACGTTGAGGCCGAGCGCGTAGCCGACGGCGGTGAGCGTCGCGCCGAAGCCGCGCGGCGCGCCGCGGACGAGCAGCAGGATCCCGTGGACGATCGCCGCCCACAGGTAGACGCCGACGAGCGCGGCGAGGGGCGCGAGCACGATCTGCGCGATCGTGGACGCGCCGGACATGCTCTCGACGTACATGCGCACGTAGCGCGCCTGCTCCTCGGGCATGTTCTCCGCCACCGACTCGAGCATCTCCGCGACGCGGCTGCCGGTCGCGAGGCTGTAGAGCCCCTGGAACAGCGTGCCGACCGTGTAGGCGATCACCGCGAAGAGCACCGCGCTCCCCGGCTGGTCGACGCGCACGCGCCGGAAGAAGGCGCCCGGCTGCGTGGCGACGAGCTTCAGGGTCTCGACGAAGGACGAGAAGATGCCGCGCTGCCGCCGCTCGGCGAACGGCGCGGACGCCTCCGGTCCCTGCGGTCCAGGCGGAACCCCCGGCGGCGGCCCCCAGCCACCCGGCGGCGGCGGGCCCCATCCCCCGGGCGGCGGCCCGTAGCCGCCCGGCGGCGGGCCGGGCGGAGGCGGTAGCTCCGGACCTCTGCCCGCCGCCTGCTCGGGCGGCAGGGGCGGTGCGCCCCACACCGGCTGCTTGGACGTGCGCGCCCAGGCCGGCTCGGGCGCAGGGGCCTCGGGGGAGGGCGGCGGCGGCTCCCGCGGCGCCTCGGGGGCGGCACCGGCACCTGCCGGCGCCTCGCTCGCAGGAGCGGGGGCCTCGGGCTGCGCCGGCGCCGCGGGCGGCGGCTCGACGGCCGAGGGCGGCGGCGCGTTCGGATCGGCGAGGAGCAGCTCCGCGCCGCAGTGCGGGCAGATCTGGCGGCCGAAGCGGTCGGTCTGGAACGTGCCCTGGCACCGGGCGCAGCGAGCGATCATGCCGCGAGCTTACCGCGGCGCGCGCCGGGGCGGTGAAAGTCGGCCGAGACGCCGTCAGGGACCGACGCTCACTCGCGCAGCGCGCGGACCTCGTCCACGTTCACGCTGCCGCGGGTGCGGTAGATGGCGATGACCACCGCGAGCCCGACCGCCGCCTCCGCCGCCGCGACCGCGATGACGAAGAAGGCGATGGCGTGCCCGCCGATGTTCCCCGACTGCCGCGCGAACGCGAGGAACGTGAGGTTCGCCGCGTTGAGCATCAGCTCGACGCTCATCATCACGATGAGCGCGTTGCGCTTCAGGAGGACGCCGGAGAGGCCGATGGTGAAGAGGACCGCGGCGAGCCAGAGGTACCAGGTGACGGGGACCATGGCTCAGATCCTCTCCTTCGCGACGACGACCGCACCGACGATGGCGACGAGGAGCAAGAGGCTCGTCACCTCGAAGGGCAGCAGGAACTCGGTGTAGAGCACCTGCCCGACCGCCTTCACCGTGCCGAAGCGGTCCGGCTGGGCGAGCGTCGACATGGCCGCGTCGGGCACGCGGGCGATGGCGGAGGCGAGCACGGCGAGGAGCGAGACCGCGCCGAGCACGCCCACGTACTGCATCGCCCTGCGGCGCTCGCGCTGCGGGTGCTCCTCGTCGAGCGACAGGAGCATGATGACGAACAGGAAGAGCACCATCACCGCGCCCGCGTACACCAGGATCTGCATGAACGCGATGAGGTGCGCGGCGAGGAGGACGTAGAGCCCGGCCATGAAGAAGAAGGCCGCGACGAGGTTCATCGCCGCGTACACCGGGCTCCGCGCGACCACCACGCCGAGCGCGGTGACGACGAGGGGGATGGCGAAGATCCAGAAGCAGACGAGCTCGGCCGTGATTTGCATCGCCTAGTACCTCACCCCGCCCACCACCGCCGGGCGAGAGGACTGATCGAGACCCCAGCCGTGGTCGCCGTACGGGCAGCGCCGCTCCTCGACGTGGCGCAGGAACTCGTCGCGGAACTTCTTCACGAACGACTGCACCGGCATCGAGGCGGCGTCACCGAGCGCGCAGATGGTCTGCCCGCCGATGTTGCCCGCCACCTGCTCGAGCTTGGCGACGTCCTCGGCGGTGGCGTGGCCGTGCTCGATCTTCTCGACGATGCCCTCCATCCACGAGGTGCCCTCGCGGCAGGGGGTGCACTGCCCGCAGCTCTCCTCCGCGTAGAACTTGGAGATGCGGGCGAGCGCGCGGACCATGCAGGTCGAGTCGTCGAACACGATGACGCCGCCGGAGCCGGACATCGAGCCGGCCGCCTTCACCGCGTCGAACTCGAGCGAGATGTCGATCTCGTCGCCGCGCAGCACCGGGGAGGAGGAGCCGCCGGGGATGACGGCCTTGATCTTCCGGCCGCCGACGACCCCGCCGCAGTCCTCCATGATGAGCTTCTTCAGGTTGTAGGCGACCGGCTTCTCGAAGACGCCCGGCCGGTTCACGTGGCCGGAGACGCCGAAGAGCCGGGTGCCGCCCGACTTGCCCACGCCGAGCGCGGCGAACGCGTCGCCGCCGTTCGCGACGATCCAGGGGACGTTCGCGATGGTCTCGACGTTGTTGATGATGGTGGGCTTGCCCCACAGGCCGACGATCGCCGGGAACGGGGGCTTGAGGCGGGGGTAGCCCTTCTTGCCCTCGAGCGACTCGAGCAGGGCCGACTCCTCGCCGCAGATGTACGCGCCCGCGCCGCGGTGCACGACGATCTCGAGGTCGAAGTCCTTCTTGCCGAGGAGCCGCGAGCCGAGGATGCCGGCCGCGCGCGCCTCCTCGACCGCCGCCTCGAGGATGCGCGCCTGCTTCGCGAACTCGCCGCGGATGTAGACGTAGGCGGCGTGGATGTCGAGCGCGTAGCAGGTGATGGCGATCCCCTCGATCAGCATGTGGGGATCGTGCTCGATGATGTAGCGGTCCTTGAACGTGCCCGGCTCGGACTCGTCCGCGTTCACCGTGAGGTAACGGGGACGGACGTCCTTCGGGAGGAACGTCCACTTGAGCCCGGTCGCGAAGCCGGCGCCGCCGCGGCCGCGGAGGTTCGACTTCTTCACCTCGTCGACGACGGCGGCGGGCTCCATGCCGAGCGCCTTGTCGAGCGCGGCGTAGCCGCCGTCCGCGCGGTAGGTGCGCAGCGCGGCGGAGTCGGGCTTCCCCCAGCGCTTCGTCAGGATGAGCGTCTCGCTCACTCGAGCCTCCCCAGGATCTCCTCGACCTTCTTCGGGTCGAGCCGCTCGTGCATCTCCTCGTCCACGAGCATCGCCGGGGCGGTGCCGCAGGCGCCGAGGCACTCGACCTCGCGCAGCGTGAAGCGCCCGTCCGACGAGGTGCCGCCGTTCGCGACCCCGAGCTTGTGCTTGAGGTACTCGAACAGCCGGTCGCCGCCGGTGAGGCAGCACGAGACGTTCGTGCACACCTCCACGAGGTGGCGGCCGATCGGCGCGGTGTGGAACATCACGTAGAACGTGGCCACCTCCTCCGCGCGCGCCGGCGAGGTGCCGAGCCGGTCGGCGGCGAGCCGCTGAACCGCGGGGGAGAGGTAGCCGAAGACTTCCTGGCCGAGGCGGAGGGCCGGCAGCATCGCCGCGGCCTTTCGATCGGGCGGGTAGCGACGAAGGACCTCCGCGAGCTCACGGTCGAAGTGCTCGACCTTTTCCCGCGGCAGTTCTTCGGCCGTCCCGACGAGTGGTGGATTCGTCATAGAGGTCCGATGAAGGCAGGGCGTAAAGCGCGGGCGAGGCTAGTGAGCACATGTAAGATTGTCAAGGAGATCCGCCGCTGTATACTCGACCGCTCCGGATGGAAATCGGTCGAGAAAAGCGTCGCGATCCCCGCGTCCCGCTCGTGCTCCGTGTGGATTATCCAGGCATGCAGCAGGCCGTCCGGGACGTCACGGAGAACGTGTCGGCCGGCGGGCTCTTCATACGCACGGATCGGTCCCTGCGCGAGGGCGATCGCGTCCCGCTGCAGGTGAGCTTCCCCGGGCTGCTCGAGCCCGTGGAGGTCGAGGTGGAGGTCGTGCGCACGCGCGCCGCCGCCAAGGACCAGCCGCGGGGGGTCGCGGTCAAGATCCCCATCGACCGGGTGGACGACCGGCACAAGCTCGCGCGCATCGCCGAGACCGCCCGCACCGGCAGCGGCAAGGCGAAGCGCACCTACCGCGTGCTGGTGGTCGAGGACAACGCGCGGGTGGTCGAGATGTACCAGTACGCCCTCCGGAAGCTCCGCTCGGAGGGGGACGGCGTGGACGTCGCCGTCGAGTACGCGCCGAACGGCCACGAGGCGCTGGCCCGGCTCGTCGAGCCGCCCCGCGTCGACCTCGTCATGGCGGACCTGTACATGCCGGTCATGGACGGCTTCACGCTCGTCGAGCGGATGCGGGCCGATCCGGCGCTGGCCGGGACGCCCATCGTCATCATCAGCGCCGGCGGGCCCGACGCGCGCGACCGCGCCGCCGAGCTCGGCATCGACGTGTACCTCCAGAAGCCGGTCCAGTTCGCCGACATCATCGCGACGGTCCGCACGCTGCTGCGGATCCGCTGAAGGTCACGACCCTCGCCTGATCCGGCCTCGCGGCGCGGCGCTCACGGCACGAGCCGCTTGCGCATCACCACGTGCGGGATGCCGGCCTCCTCGAAGCGCTCGCCGGCGCGCGCGTAACCCGCCCGCGCGTAGAACGCCTCGACGTAGCACTGGGCGTGCAGCTCGATCTCGGCGAGCCCCTCGGCGCGCGCCCGCTCCTCGAGCGCGGCGAGGAGCTGCTCGCCCACGCCCAGGCGGCGGTGCCCGCGCTCCACCGCCATGCGCCCGACGCGCCCGACGCCGCCCGCCTGCCGCACGAGGCGGCCGGTGCCCACGCAGCGCGCGCCCTCGAGCGCGACGACGTGGAAGGCCGCGTCGTCGTGCTCGTCGCGCTCCAGCTCGACGGGCACCCGCTGCTCGCCGACGAACACGTCGTGGCGCAGCGCATACGCCTGCTCGCGCAGGGCCGGGGTGTCGGCGGGGACGACGACGACGCTCATCGCTGCTCTCCCTCGGGGCGGCGCCCTGGGTTCACGACAGGTGATGACCGGAAAAAGCGACGCCCGCCGAGCCGCAGGGCCAGGCGGGCGCCGAGGACCTCGATCGAGGAAGGGCTACTTCTTGCCCTTCTTGTTGAAGATGTCCTTCAGGCCCTTGGCGGGCGTGATCTTGATGGCGGTGCGAGCCGGGATCTTGATCTGCTCGCCCGTCGCCGGGTTGCGGCCGATGCGCGCCTTGCGATCGACGAGCTTCACCGCGCCCAGGCCGCCGAGCGGGATCTTCCCCTCGCCCTTCAGCCGCTTCGTCACGACCTCCTCGACCGCCGTGAACACCTGACGGACCTGGGCCTTCGACAGCTGCGCGCCCTCGGCCACCGCCTGGAAGAACTGAGCCTGCGTCATGTTGGAAAGCCCTCCTGTCGACCGCCCGCCCAGGGCGGCGAATGGCTCGGAGATATCGCTTCCCGATCCCCCCGTCAACTTCACGCCGTCACGATCGGCCTGAAAAACGGGCCGATCGTGACGATCGATCCCGCTCCAGGGAGGGAGCCGTGCCACACCCTCAGCGGAAGGCGGCGACGATCTCGAAGACGATGAGGAGGATGATGGCGAGCTCGAGGAGCTCGCTCCGGCTCGTGTCGGCGGCGTCGCCGATGAGGTCGTTCACCTCGGCGAGGAGCCGCTGCTTGCGCAGGACCGTCTCCTGCCAGGCCGGGAGCCGGAAGCGGCGGACCGCGCTCTGGTAGAGCCGCGCGAGGTAGAAGTCCCCCACGATTTTCACTGCGTTTTCGAGCCTTTCCACCATCTCGGAGAGCTCGAGCAGGAGGGCGGCGGTGCGGCGCTGCAGGCCGCGGTACCGGCGGGTGAAGATGTTCGCGACCGGGCTCCCGCCCCGCTCGATCTCGTCGTAGATGAGGTGCAGCTCGCGGTCGAGGAGCGCGTCGTAATAGCGCAGCTCGAGCAGGTGGGCGGTCGCGAACTCCAGCAGGTCGGGGATGTCCTCCACCCCCGAAGGCTCCACCACGAGCGCGCTGTTCCAGTGCACCACCGCGAGGTCGTCCTCCAGGTAGGTGTAGTGGTGGGAGAGCACCTCCTGGCGCTCGGCGGTCGAGAGGCGGACCGGGCTCGTCTCGCCGAGGAGCAGCTCCGCCACGGGGGCGCTGGCGAGCAGCTCCTGGGCGCGGAGGGGTCCGTCCGCGAAGCGGCGCACGAAGAAGATCTGGTAACTCTCGAGGCCGTCCCAGCGGTGCGGCCGCTCGAGCGCGCCGCCCAGGGCGCGGCAGAGCTCCTCCGCCTCGCGCCGCGCCCCCTGGTCGATCTCCGGCGGCGGCGAGACGAACAGCTCCTCCGCGAGCCCGACGAGCTCCTCGAGCGCGGTGCCGGGCGCGATGGGCAGCTTGTAGAGGATCGAGACGACGCCGTAGTCGAAGACGTGCGCGCTCGCCTCGGCGGTGCGCGCGCCGCGGGAGCGGAGCGGGGCCTCGCGCGCGCCGAGCGCGACGCGCAGCGGTGGGCGCGGCAGCTCGAGCGCGGTCGCGGACTGCGCGCCGGTGAGGCGCGCGCGCGACTTGGGCGCCGCCATCGCCACCTCGACGGCGCGCTCCGCGGCGGCGAGGTCGATCGCGTCCGCGACGTCGAAGAGGCGGTACACGTGGACGCTGCCGTCCGCGATGACGAAGCGCTCGGGGTTCGCCGCCATGCGCGCCCGAGCTTATGCACGCTCGGGCCGCGCGGTGCGCCCGACGCGCGGCGCCGCCCCGATTGAGCGCGCTCACCTCGGGCTTCGGGAGCTCCGGCGGCTCAGGCGCCGACGACGCGCAGGGGCGGCGCGGGGGTGCGCTTCGGGAAGGCGACGAGGTACTCGCCCGAGAAGCACGCGTCGCAGTACGTGGCGCGGTCCTCGCCGATGGCGGCGTAGAGGCCGGGCAGCGAGAGGTAGCCGAGCGAGTCCGCGGTGACGTAGGTCGCGATGTCCTCGATCGAGTGCGTGCTCGCGATGAGCTCCTGCCGCGTGGGCGTGTCGATGCCGTAGTAGCAGGGCCAGGCGGTGGGCGGCGAGCTGATGCGGAGGTGGACCTCCGTCGCGCCGGCCGCGCGGATCATCTTCACGATCTTGCGGCTCGTCGTGCCGCGCACGACCGAGTCGTCCACCACCACCACGCGCTTGCCGGCGAGCACCCCGCGGAGCGCGTTCAGCTTGAGCTTCACGCCGAAGTGCCGGATCGACTGCTGCGGCTCGATGAAGGTGCGGCCGACGTAGTGCGAGCGGACGAGCCCCATCGCGAAGGGGATCCCCGCCTTCTCGGCGTAGCCGATGGCGGCGGGCACGCCCGAGTCCGGCACCGGGATGACGAGGTCCGCCGGCACGGGGTGCTCCTCGGCGAGCCGCTTGCCGAAGGCGTGGCGCACCTCGTAGACCGACTTGCCGAACAGCACCGAGTCCGGCCGCGCGAAGTAGATGTGCTCGAAGACGCAGCGGCCGAGCCGGGAGGGCGGCTGGGCGGGGAAGAGCCGCTCGCTGCGGAGCCCGGAGCCGTCGACGATGATGAGCTCGCCCGGCTCCACCTCGCGGACGTACTCCGCCTCGATGAGGTCGAGGGCGGTCGTCTCGCTCGCGAGCACCCAGCTGCCCTTGAGCCTGCCGAGCACGAGCGGGCGGAAGCCCATCGGATCGCGCGCGGCGACGAGCGCCTTGGGCGAGAGGAAGAGCATCGAGTAGGCGCCCGTCACGCGCCAGAGCGCCTCGCGCACCGCGCCGACGAGCTGCTCGACCGAGCCGGGTGCGCCCGGCGCGCGCGCGCGGGCGAGGAGGTGGACGATCACCTCGGTGTCGGTGGAGGCCTGGAAGATCGAGCCGTCGCGCTCGAGATCGGCGCGCAGCGCCTCGGCGTTCACGAGGTTGCCGTTGTGCGCGACCGCGACCGCGCCGCCCTGGTACTGCACGGCGAGCGGCTGCGCGTTCTTCACGTGCGAGCCGCCGGCGGTCGAGTAGCGGACGTGCCCGATGGCGGCGCCGCCCTTGAGGCGCGCGATGGTCTCGGCGGTGAACACGTCCGCCACGAGCCCCATGTCGCGGTGGACGTGCAGGGTCTCGCCGTCGGTCGCGACGATCCCGGCCGACTCCTGCCCGCGGTGCTGCAGCGCGTGCAGCCCCAGGTAGGCGTAGTTCGACGCCTCCTCGGACTGGCCGAGCGCCCAGATCCCGAAGACCCCGCACTCGTCCTTCATCTTGTCGTAGACGGCGTCGTACCCCATGAGGCGCCGGAGTATAACGATGCACGCTTGAAAAAGCTGCCCGCCACCCGCGCGCTGCGCGGCGCCGGGATGGCCCTCGCCATCCCCGTGATCGTGCTGGCGATCGCGTCGCTCCCGTGGCGGCCGGAGCGGCCCGAGGAGCCGGCGCGCATCGCCGTCGCCCCCTGCGGAGCGGGCGCCCTCTCGGCAGGCGTGGGAGAGGCCGCCTTCACCCTTCCGGCCGAGGCGCCCATCGCCGGCTTCGCACGCCTGCGCTGGACGAGCGAGGGAGTCCGCGACCCGGTGGGCGCCCGCGCGCTCGTCCTGGGCGCGCCGGGCTGCAGGATCGCGCTCGCGTCCGCGGAGCTGCTCGTCGTCCCCGAGGAGCTCGAGGCCGCCGTCCGCGCGCGCGTCGAGGACCTCGGCCTCGACGGCCTCGTCCTCGCCGCGACGCACACGCACGCCGGACCGGGCGGCTACTGGGACAACCTGCTCGGCGAGCGCATCGGCGCGGCACCCTACGAGCCGCGCATGCGCGAGGCGGTCGTCGCGGGGATCGCGGAGGCGATCCGGCGCGCCGCGGGCGCCCTCACCCCGGTCGAGGTCCAGCTCGCGCGCGGGCGGGCGGAGGCGCTCGTGCGGGGCCGCGGGGGCGGGCCGAAGGACGCGCGGCTCCTCGCCGTGCGGCTCGCGCGGCGGGGCGGCGCGCCGCTCGCCGAGCTGACGGTGCTCGCCGCGCATCCCACCACGCTCGGAAAGCGGAACCGGCTCATCTCCGGCGACTGGCCGGGCCGCTTCCTGCACGAGGACGCGGCGGGGGCGGGCGTGCGGCTCTTCTTCCAGGGAGCGCTCGGGGATCAGTCGGTGGCGCTGCCCGAAGGCGGCCCGGTGACGCCGGAGCGCTACGCGGACGCCCTCTCACGCACGGTGGAGGCGCTCCGCTTCGAGCGCGTCGCCGCCCCGGCGCTCGGCTTCGCGACGGGCGAGGTGGTCCTCCCGGCGCCCGCGCCCGGAGCGCTGCCGGCGATCCTCCGCTCCGCGGCGGGCAACCTCGCCTACCGCGCGGTCCCGGCGCGCGCCCCGCTGTCCGCGCTGCGCCTCGGCCCGGTGGTGCTCGCGTTCGTGCCCGGCGAGCCGGTGGCCGAGGTGGGGGAGGCATGGCGCGCCGAGGCGGGTCCCGGCACGGAGATCGTCTCGCTCGCCGGTGGCTACGTGGGCTACGTGGAAACGCCCGAGCAGATCGCGGCGCGCCGCGGCGAGGCGGTGCGCACGTACTACGGTCCGGAGCTCGCCGCGCGGCTCGGCCACGGGATCGAGGCGGCGGTGGCCGCGGTGCGCGCCGATCCTGCCGTGCGGGGCGAGGCGCCGCTGCGGCGCGACGCGGGAGCCGAGGCGGCCGCCCGGGCCGCCGGCGAGCGCTGACTACCTCCGCGAGGAGCCGAGCGCGGGCAGGACCTCGAAGGCCGGGTCCCTGGGCACGCGCCGCATCGCCTCGGCGAGCGCCGCGGGCGCGGGGACGAGCTTGCGGGTGTGGAGATCCATCCACCCGCCCGCGACGATGATGCTCGCGGCCTGCTTGCCGTTCGGCTTCCAGAGGTCGTGGCGGAGCTTCCACTTCGCGCCCTCGGGCGAGAGGCCGAGCTGGACGAAGTCCACCGCGACCGTCTCGCCGGCGCGGATCTCGCGCAGGTACTCGATCTCCTCGCTGAGCAGCACCGGGCCGAGGTGCAGCTCCCCGAAGTGCTCGTAGCTGAAGCCGTTCGCGGTCAGGTACGCCATGCGCGTCTCGATGGCGTACTCGCTGTACATCGTGTTCCGCACGTGGCCGTTCATGTCGCAGTCGCCCCAGCGGACGGTGAAGGTCTGGGTGTAGCGGTCCATGGTGAGCTCCTCCGGGCGCGGCGGAGCCGCGGCGGCGGGCGTTGTAACTCGAGCGCGCTCGGGCCGCGCGCGCCAGGCGGGACGCGGGTCAGAAGCTGAACGCGACGACGGCGGGCTCCGGGGTCCGATCCCAGGACATCCAGCCGAGCGCGCCGGCGGCGGCGGCGAGCGCGACGCCGAACCCCGCCGAGACGTAGGCGTTCCGCTGCGCCGCGTCGGCGTCGCGCCTGAGCGCGTAGTACCGCGCCGGGTCCGCGCCAGACTTGAACGTCGGCGGATCGCCGACGACCATCGCGTCCGCGTCGCTCGACTTACCCGAGGCCGAGAGGCCTTGCTGGACGGCGACCGCGGCGAGCACGACGGCCGCCGCGCCCGAGGCGATCGCGGTGGGGCGCATCCAGGCGGCGCGCCGCGGCCGGAGGGTGAGGACCGCGGCCGGCGAATCACTCGAGATCGCCGGGGGAGTGAAGGCGAGCGAGGCACTAGCGGGTGTCGACCGCGCGGCCTTCGGGTCGGGCGTCGCGGACCCCAGCGCGGCCACGGTGCGAGCGGGCGATGGGGACGCAGGTGGCGGCTTGCCGCCCTCGAGCGCGGCCGGCTTGCCCGCAGCCGTCGCTGCCGCGGCGGCAGCCCGTTTCGGCTGCTGGGACGCCGTGACCGGCGCCGGCTGCGGAGCGGGCTGCGCCGTTGCGGATGGCGACGGAGCCGGCACCGGCGCCGGAGACGCGACGATGAGCGGCGCGGGCGGCTGGCGAGGCAGGTCGGGCGTGCGATCCTTCACGTCGCGCGACGACTGGCCGGTGAGCAGGAAGGACGCGAGCGCGCCGAGGTTCACCGCAGGCACGCTGCCGGCCACCATCCGGACGCTCCCCTCGCGCAGGAGCGCCCCGCGACGGACGTCGTAGATGGAGCCGAGCAGGAACTGGGCGCCGCCTTCCACCACGCGGCTCGCGACCACGAGCTTGTCCACGCCGAGCCAGGCACCCCCGCGGATGATGCCGTAAGCCCGCTGCTCGGGCGCGAGCGCGAGGCCCGGCCCCGCGTTCACGCGGATCGCGTCGGCGAGGGCGAAGTCGAGCACCACGGTGCGATCCTCGGCCTCGAGGTCGACGGTGAAGCTCGGGACCCGCAACGCGTCCGCCGCGCCGCCGATCCGGTACGCGCCCGCGGGCAGCGAGACGGCGACGGGTGCCGGCCCCATGTTGCGACCGTTCACGTAGACGACACCGGACCCGCCCTCGGCGAGGACGGTCAGCCGGCGCTTCGGGAGCGCCCGGACCTTCGCCTTCACCTCCTCGAACCTGCGCCGGTACCCCGGGGAGTACTGGTCGGGATCCGGCTGGAGCGTGGGCTCCATCCGCGCGAGCTTCAGGAGCGCGGCCTGGGCGTCGCGCTCCAGCCCGATCGTCGCGGCGGCGTGGGCGAGGCGGAGCAGCGCCCGCGTCCACTGCGCGTAGGCGTCGTCGCTCTCCGGGAGGCTCTCCAGGTCCTCGACGATGGCGCGGAGCGTCCGCACCGCGCTCTCGAACTCGCCGTTCTGGTACACGGCGAGCGCGCCGCCGTAGGCTCGGTCGAGCTCGGAGAGGGTGGCGTTCGACGCCTGGCCGAGGAGCCGGGCGCGCATGGTCGGCACGTCCACCACGCCGCCGATGCGATCGCGGCAGGCCGCGCGGAGCTGGTGCGCGAGCTCGGCCAGGTCGGCGTCCGGCCCGCCCGGCGGATCGGCGACTGAGATGACGCCGAGCCGCTCGGAGGCGCCCGCGCCGAGCGCGAACAGGGCGCCGGCGAGGGCGAGGACCCCGCGCACGTTCACGGCTGCGTCCCCGCGTTGTTGGTGTTTCGCGGATCGTGGAATGCCTTCGGCCAGGGCGCGGAGGTGTCGAGCTCGCCGTCAACGATCACGGCGTACAGCTTCCCGTCTGCCCCCGCCACGTAGGCGGTGCTCATCACCGCGCCCGCGGGCTGACCGGGCGGCGTGTAGATGTTGGGGGAGCGCAGCTCCGTGCCGGCGGCGAGCACGCCACGCCAATCCTCCAAACCATCACCACGTACCGCATGGACGGTCCCGCCTCTTGTGGACACGAGGACGGCGCACGGGCCCCCGCGGAGCATCATCGGAGCGAGTACGGCCGCACCCAGATTCGGAGCGTCCGCCCAGCGTGACACTCCAGCGGGCGAAAGACGGCGGAGATATCCGGCTTCATCGCCCACGAAGACGTCTCCGTCTCCAGCGACGATCGGCGAATCGCCGATCGAGGCCGTGAGCGACGCGACCGTCGTCGTCTCCAGAACCCCAGCGGCGAACACACTTCGATTCAGCTTGCCATCCTGCGAGCCGCTCCAGATGCCGCCCTGGGCATCGACAGCAAGTGGAGCAACGACATTCACGCCGACGGCCGCGGCGCCCGCTTGGGCAAGCGCACCATCAAAATCGAAGCACCTCAAGCTTGATGTAGCACCCGACGTCGCCCCGCAAACCCGACCATCACGACCGATGACGGCACCTGAAACGTAGGCATTTGTCGCAACACTCTTCGCGTCCTCACCGACGACCGTGCTTGTTGCTCCAACCCGCCCCGACATCGCGGCCGCGAACGCCCATTCCTTCCCCAGCGTCGTCGCGATGGCCGTTCCTCCGCGTATGGCGCCCTCGAGGTTCACCCCGACTCCGGTCAGCGATCCACCGCTGTCGAGGGCAGCACCGCGAAGCCAGAAGTCGTTGCTCCCGATCCAGAGTGCCTCGGTTCCGACGGTGGGAGGAGCGGTGATGAAACCCGTGCCCACCGTCGCTGCCCACGCTCTCGTTCCGTCCGGATGAATCGCGACGAGTTGCTCCGCCGTTCTCGACAGCCCGACGACGACCGTCCCGTCATCCATGACCGCCGCCGGACTCATCGGCACGCCGGCGTCGTAGACCCACCTCAACCTCGTCACCTCCACCGGCGCCGCCGCTGCGCTGCCCTCGTTCCGGGCGCCGTCGCGCGCGACGACGCTCGCGACCACCGGCCGCGCGTAGGCCTCGAAGGGCCAGTCGCGGAGAGGGAGCTCCGCGACCCAGCGGCCTCCGGCCGCGGTCATCGCGACCTTGCGCGCCCCGGAGTCGAGGTCGAGCGCCGCCTCGACGGTCGCGAGCTCCTTGTCCTCGGCGACCGTGGCCTCGACCCGCAGGACGCCATCGCGCACGCACGGGGTCGTCGCGCACGAGGCGGTGACCACGGAGACCGCCGGCCGGACCGCGTCCGCCCAGCAGACGCTCCCGTCGGAGGTCCGCGCGCAGTACTGGCCCGACGGGCAGCCCGCGCTGGTGGCGCACGCGGCGCGGTCCTCGACCGAGCTGCACGCGAGGGCCAGCGCCGCGGCGGAGATGACGATGAGCCTCATGGGATGTCCCCTCAGAAGACGAAGCGCCAGGTGAGCCCGGCGGCGATCGCGGCGCCCCCTGCTGCGAAAGAGATGCCGCTCCAGCGGCGCCGGTCTTCCCAGGTCTGGCGCGAGCGCGTGTAGGAGGCCGGGTCGCCGGCGGCGTTCGCCTCGCCCGCCGCGGAGCGTGCGGAGAAGGCGAGGAGGGTCCCGGCGGCCACCGCGGCGACACCGGCCCCCACGGTCGTCCACGCGGCGACGCGCGCCGGGCTCGGGCCGGGCGGGGGCGGCAGCGTCCGGACGAGCTCTCGAAGCGCGTTCCGCAGCGGCTTCACTGCGTCCGCGCCCGGAGCCACGTCGAGCGTGCGGCGCGCCCGCTCGGTCTCGCTCGCCGCGTCCGCGAGCACGAGGACGTAGCGGCTCCCCTCCGCCCGCCCCTCGGCCCCGGCGGCGATCGCGTAGGGGAGCCCGGCGCGGCGGGCGGCGCGGGCGCCCTCGGCGACGTCCTCGCAGGCGACCCCGTAGTCGAGGAACTTCCCGGCCTTGCGAGCGGCCTCGGCGATCGCGTCTCCGCGCGCCAGCACCGGGTCCCCGCCCACGCGCGGGCGGCACAGGAGGAGGCGGTCCCCGCTCGCGCCGGCGAGCAGCGCGAGGGTCAGCGTGAGCGCTCCGGACAGAGCCATGTCGGGCGGTGCCTCCGGGGTGGATGAGACGGATCGTGGATTTTCGAGCAGCCGCGCCGCGACTGCAAGTGATGTGCGCCGGGAGTGACCAGCGACCCGTCGGCGAGTCGGCGCACCTGTGTCCCCGTGTCGGACCGGACCGGCCGCGCCGCGGACCCTCGCCCCTCGACGAAGCGCGCCGGACGCGGTGCAGGCGCTGGAACGATCGTCGCATTGGTGCGCCTCGATTGAACCCACCCTCGGCGAACCTTTACTCTTCGTCGTTCCTGCCGACGCTCTCCGGAGAACAGAGATGCCGACCCACCGCACAGCGGTCCCCGCGCTCCACGCCACGCTTCCCCTCGCGCTCGCGACCGCGCTCGCCTGCTCGCAGGGCGGGCCCGCCCCCATCACCTGCGACACGACCGAGTCGTGCCCGCCCGCCGCGCGGTGCCTCGCGTTCGCGTGCGTCGCCGACGCGGCGCCGCTCGCGCGCATCAGCCCGCTGAGCGCGGTCCAGGCGAACGACGTGGTCACCCTCGACGGCTCTCGCAGCTCGGACCCGGACGCGCCGGAGGACGCGGTCGTCGCGTACGCGTGGACGGTCCGCGCCGTGGACGCGCCGTGCGAGCCTCCCGTCGTCGCGGGCACCACCGCCACCACCCCGGTGCGGTTCGCCTGCCCCGGGCGCTACGAGATCTCGCTCGTCGTGGCGGACGAGCTCTCCGTCCAGAGCGCGCCCGCGAGCGCGCTCGTGGAGGTCGCCCCGCGCTCCGGCGCGCCCCTCGTGACCGCTGGCGCCGACGTCGCGGTGGACCACCGGTGCGAGGGCGAGCCGATCACGTGCCGGCCGGTCACCGAGCTCGGCGGCGCGGTCGCGCTCTCCGCGACCTCGGCCGTCGCCGGCGCGAGCTTCCACTGGACGGTCGAGCCGCCAGCGGGGCACGCGCTCGACGCCCAGCGGCGCGCGATCTTCGAGCCAGGGCCCGACGCGCCCAGCCCGACCGTGCGCATCGAGACGGACGGCACCGCCATCTCGGGTGACTGGGTGCTGCGCGTGGAGGCCCGGGACGAGGCCGGCGTGATCGGCGTCGCGGCCACGCGCCTCAGCATCGGGAACGCGCCGCCGGTGGTGACGGAGGCGATCCCCGTCTTCAACCACGCCTTCGACGCGGCCTCGTCGCGCTTCTCCGCGCATGGCGCGATCGGCGTCGTGGCGGAGGATCCCGACGGCGACCCGCTCGAGGGGCGGACCGTCGCGGGGCATCACGTCGGCGACGGCGCGGCGACGTTCCAGGTCGAGGACCTCGGCGACCGCGCCGCCTTCAGCATCGAGCTGCCGTACACCGCCCCGGCCGACGCGCTCCTCCTCATCGGCGGCGAGGGTCTCGAGCGGGCCATCACGTACTCGGTTCGCGACGTGAACGGCGCCGAGACGAGCGAGACCTGGCCCGTCGTCATCGGCAACCGGCCGCCAGAGGTCGCCTGGGCCGCGACGGTCGTGTCCCCGCAGCACGTGTACGACGCGGCGGCCGGGGAGTACCGCGCCTCCGCCAAGCTGAGCCAGTGGCGGGATCCGGACGGCGATCCCATGGCGCAGGGAGATCCGACGGGGGACGCGGTCTGCCCGAGCTACGTCCTCGACGCCTCCGGCATGGTGGTGATCCAGTGCACCCTCGCCTCGGCGGTCGCCGCCGTCGCCGGCAACTTCGTGGGCGCGCACGACATCCAGCAGCGGGTCCGGGACCCCTGGGAGTCCGCTCCCGTCGCGAGCGTCGCGCAGATCCAGATCCAGAACCGTGCCCCCGTCTTCACGAAGAACGCCTTCGGCCTCGGCGCCCAGTGCGTCGAGACCGCGACCTGCTGTCGCTGGGAGTACGGCCAGTGCCTCGTCAACGAGCTCGCCGTCTCGAGCGCCAGCGGGACCGTGACGGACTTCGTGACCGATCCGGACGGTGATCCGGTGGAGTGGACCGTGAGCCAGACGGGCCAGACCCAGGTCTGCCTCGCCTCTCAGTGCGCCCTGGAGGTCTCGTTCGCCGCGGATCGGACGTGCTCGGAGAGCACCAGCCGCACCTACACGATGAGCGCGACCGACGGGGCCGCGAGCACTCCGGCCACCTTCGTGGTCACCCGCTCGTGCGCGTGGTGAGCCGCTTCCGCTCGAGCACCGCGTCCGCCGCCTCCGCCACCCGCTCCGCCCCGAGCGCCTTCTCGAGCACCTCGTCCGCGCCCGCGGCGCGGAGCCGGGGGGCGAGCTCGGGGTCGGAGCGGCCGGTCACCGCGACCACCGCGAGCTCGGTCTCGCCGCCGGCCTCGCGGATGGTGCGGACGAACGCCTCGCCGTCCATCCCCGGCATGCAGGCGTCGGTGAGCAGCAGGTCGAGGGTGAGGAGCTCGTCGGCGAGCGCCCGCAGGCCCTCCGCGCCGTCGGCGGCGGTCACCACCTCGTAGCCGCGGGCCCCGAGCGCGTCGCCCAGCATCCGGCGGTGGAGCGCGTCGTCGTCCACCACGAGCGCGCGGCGCGGCCTCGCGGTGAGCTGGACGATGGCCGCGTAGAGGCGCGCCTCCTCCGCGGGCTCGAGCTGGAAGCGCACGCCCATGCCCTCGTCGCTCACGTAGGCCACGGTGGCGCGGGTGTGGAGGTCGCCGCCGTCCGGCAGCCGGATCGCGAGCGCGACGGGCGCGCCCACGGCCGCCGGGCTCGCGGTGCGCACGAACGCTCCGCCCTGGGAGAGGTTCTCCACGAAGTCCTGCTCGAGCTCGGCGCCGGTCTCGTAGGCGAGCGTGGCGCAGGCGATGGCGGAGGCCGCCTCGGCCGGGCGGAGCGCGATCCGGCCGAGCACCTTCACCGGCGCGTGGAGCTCGAGCCGCGGGGCGGAGCGCGAGATCTCCCACTGCGACGGCGCGGGCGGCGCGACGTGCGCGGCCAGCGCGGCGGCGAGGGCGGGCGGCGCGGGCTCGACCGCGAGCGTGTAGCCGGCGGGCGCCCCGGAGGTGGCCGCCGCCGGGGAGCGCACGGCCGCGACCCGGGCGCGGCCCTCCACCTGGCGCGCGAGGCCCGGCACGCGCACGGCGAGGACGAGCTCGTCGCCCTGGGGCGGCGCCATCGGCGAGGGGACGAAGAGCGCGGCGGCGGCGGGGTCGTAGCTCGCGCCCGCGGCGGCCGCGCCGGCGAGGTCGAGCACGAGCGCGGGCCGCTCGCCGGGGCTCCGACGCCGGAGCGCGGGCGCGCCGGCGTCGGTGAAGAACGCGGCGGTCGCGAGGTAGAGCTCGGCGCCGGCGACGTCGGCGAGCCTGGGCTCGCAGGCGGCGAGGAGCGTCTTCAGCTCGTCGAGGTCGCCGGGCGGGATCTGGCCGATGTCGCTCGCGCGGCCCCCGGCGCGCGCGGCCCAGAACGCGAGCCGCTCGCTCGCGCCGGGAGGCGCGGAGGCCGGCGAGAAGCGCAGGAGCACGATCAGCCGGCGCGAGGAGGGGTCGAGCCCGAGGTCGCAGCCGTCCAGGGCGGCGCCGAGGAGCTGCGGCAGCGCCAGCACGAAGCGCTCGGCGGCGAGGAGCCGCTCGCCGGTGGCGCGCTCGAAGATGCAGAGGTGGTCGGCGGTGCTCATCCGTGCGGGGTCGAGGCGTGGCGCTCCTGCAACCCGGGCGCCGGGTCGAGACGCCCGTGATCCGGGCGTCCTGCCGCGGGTCGCCGCCGCGCGGGGTCGCAGCATACCCGACCCCGCGACCCGGGGTGCAAGCGCGGACTGGTTCGTCTCTAGCTCAAAGGCTCCTGCGGCTCGCGCGCGACGAGCGAGGCGGCGGCGTGGCCGACGTCGCGCCGGAGCACGGCGGGGATGCCGTCGCGCCAGGCTTTGGCGAGCTCGGCGACCGGCACCGAGAGCGCCCCCTGGATCTCGAGGGTGTCGCCGCCCACCGCGCCGAGCCGGATGACCGGCGCGCCGCACTCCTGGGCGAGCGCCACGAAGCGGGCCGCGCTCTCCTTCGGCATGGACACGAGGATGCGGCTCGCGTCCTCGCCGAACAGGACGAAGTCCTTCCGCGCGGGGAACGGCACGCGCACCGCCGCGCCGATCCAGGGCGTCGTCTCGGCGCCGGCGGGCACGCCCTGCATCATGCAGCACTCGGCGAGCGCGACGGCCAGGCCGCCGTCGGAGCAGTCGTGCGCGGACGAGAGCAGCCCCTCGCGGACGGCGCGGCGCACCGTCTCCTGCACCGCCTTCTCCCTCGCGAGGTCGAGCGCGGGCGGGCGGCCCGCCTCCCTGCCGTGCTCGGCGGCGAGGTACTCGGAGCCGCCCACCTCGCCCTGCAGCGTGCCGACGAGCGCGATGACGTCGCCGGCGTTCTTGAACGCGCTCGAGCAGGTCCTCTCGACGTCGGGGACGAGGCCGACCATGCCGATGGTGGGCGTGGGCAGGATCCCCTGGCCCTCGGTCTCGTTGTAGAGCGAGACGTTGCCGGACACGACGGGCGTCCCGAGCGCGCGGCAGGCGTCGCCGATGCCCCGCACGCACTCCGCGAACTGCCACATGATCTCCGGCTTCTCGGGGTTGCCGAAGTTGAGGCAGTCGGTGATGGCGATGGGCTCGCCGCCGACGCAGGCGATGTTGCGGGCGCACTCGGCGACCGCGTGCGCTGCGCCGAGGTGTGGGTCGAGGAAGCAGTAGCGGCCGTTCGCGCCGACCGAGATGGCGACGGCCTTCTTCGCGTGGCGCGCGTCGCCCGTGGCGATCCGCACCACCGCCGCGTCTCCGCCCGGCCGCACCGCGCCGACGAGCCGGACCATGTGGTCGTACTGCTGGTAGACCCACTCCTTGGACGCGATGGTGGGTCGGGCGAGGAGGCGGAGCAGCGTGGCGCCGAGGTCGGCGGGCTCGGGGAGCGTCGAGAGGTCGAAGGCGTGCAGCTCGGGGAGCGCCGGGTGCGGCTTCATCGGGCGCTGGTACTTCGGCGCGCCCTCGGTGAGCGGGTCCACCGGCAGATCGGCGACGAGCTTCCCCTGCCAGTGCGCGCGCCAGCGGCCGGTGTCGGTCACCCGCCCGACCACGGCGACGTCGAGGTCCCACTTGGTGCAGATGCGGCGGACCACGTCCTCCTTGCCCTCGGCCGCGACGAGGAGCATTCGCTCCTGGGACTCGGAGAGGAGGATCTCGTACGGCGTCATGCCCTCCTCGCGGAGCGGCACCTGGTCGAGGAAGAGGTCGAGGCCGTTGCCGGCGCGGCCGGCCATCTCGACGGACGAGGAGGTGAAGCCGGCGGCGCCCATGTCCTGGATGCCGACCACCGCGTCCGTCTGGAAGAGCTCGAGGCACGCCTCGAGCAGCAGCTTCTCCATGAACGGGTCGCCCACCTGCACCGTCGGGCGCTTCTCCTCGGTGGAGGCGTCGAACTCGGCGGAGGCCATGGTCGCGCCGTGGATGCCGTCGCGGCCGGTCTTGGCGCCGATGTACATGACGGGGTTGCCGACGCCCGCCGCCGTGCCGAGGAAGATCTTGTCGGCCGGGAGGATGCCCAGCGTGAACGCGTTCACGAGGCAGTTCCCGTTGTAGCTCGGGTGGAACATCACCTCGCCCGCCACCGTTGGCACGCCCATGCAGTTGCCGTAGCCGCCGATGCCGGCGACGACGCCCTCGAGGAGGTAGGCGGTCTTCGGGTGGCTGGGATCGCCGAAGCGCAGCGAGTTCGCCGAGGCGATGGGGCGCGCGCCCATGGTGAAGACGTCGCGGAGGATGCCGCCCACGCCGGTCGCCGCGCCCTGGTACGGCTCGATGTAGCTCGGGTGGTTGTGGCTCTCCATCTTGAACGCGGCGGCGAGCCCGTCGCCGAGGTCCACCACGCCCGCGTTCTCGCCGGGCCCCTGGAGCACGCGCGGCCCGGAGGTGGGGAACGTCTTGAGGTGCACCCGCGAGGACTTGTACGAGCAGTGCTCGCTCCACATCACCGAGAACACGCCGAGCTCGGTCAGGTTCGGCTCGCGGCCGAGGTGGCGCTTCACCTCGTCGTACTCGGCCTGCGTGAGCCCGTGCTGGGCGACCACTTCCGGCGTGATCTTCTCGGTCATGAGGCGGCGGATTCTAGACGGCGGTCCATGATTCCGAAACCGTCAAGGAGCGAGTCGTGCCCGCTTCGTGACGGGAGGCGCCCGGGGCGCGCCCCGCGGGCGCCCGCCCGGACGGCAGCCGGAGGGGCGTCGCGGGTCGGGAGGCGCGCTTCAGGGGGCAGGGGGGCAGCTCACGGTCGCGCCGTCCGTGGCGGTGACCTCGCAGACGCCGCCGCCGACGTTCTCGAGCGCGGCCCCGCCGCTCAGCGTGCCCGTCACCCGCTCGTCCACGTGCAGCTCCGCGCGGGCGCCGCCGCCGAGCTCGACCGAGGCGTCGGTGACGCGGTACTCGCGCGCGTCCAGGTGGGCGCCGCCGCCCTGGCCGCCGGCGAGCCGGACCGAGAGCGCGGCGCCGCCCGCTCCGCTCAGGCGCATGTCCGCGCCGTCGTCGGCGTCCACCGCGAAGGCGTCGGTCGCGGCGCCGCTCACCGTGGCGTAGCAGGAGTCGGTCGCGGCGAGGAAGCGGAACACCGGCACCGAGACCACCACGCGCATCGGGTGGGTGGAGTCGAAGGACGACAGCGTGGAGCGGACCTCGAGCACCTGGCCGTGCACCGGGTCCGTCTTCACCGAGGTCGAGATGTGCTGCAGCAGGTTCTCGTCGCCGCTCACCGCCACGCGCTGGGGAGTGACGCCGGCCGTCACCTCCGCCTGGATCCCGTCCTCGACGCGGAGACCCTCGAACCCGCCGACCTGGCGCGTCTCCTCGCGGAGGACGCCGTTGCCTTTCACGTAGGGGTCGCAGCCGAGGACGAGCGAGACGAGCGCCGGCAGGAGGGCGGCAGCACGGCGGGCATGCGGGCGGCGAGCGGGTGTCGCGCCCCGGCGACGGCGCGCCCCCACGGCACGCCCCGGGGCGGCGCTCGAGGCGCGCGCGGAGGAAGTGGACCGCGGGATCCCGAGGAGATGCGCGCCAGCGTTCACGATCGACGCTCCCCGGCGGCTCCCGTCGCGCGGGAGCGTGCCGTCTCTCAGGATAGCTGCAACATGCTCGCCGGAGAATTCCTCCTCTGCCCGTCCCCGCGAGAAGCCTCCGGGACGGGCGCACGGCGCGGCGCGAGGTGGGAGCGCGTGGGGAAGCCGATGACGGCTCAGCGGGGCGTCGCGGGCTCGCGCACGGCGAGCGGGCGCGCGACCTCCAGCGTCTCGCCCACCGCGAGCACGCGCACCCGCTCCGGCGGGAGGCCTCTCCGGACGCGCTCCGCCTCGACGCGCCGCGGCGGCTCGTCGAGCGGCTCGTCGGCGAGCTTGAAGGTGCCCCAGTGCATCGCGACGAAGGCGCGGGCGCCGAGGTCCTCGAAGGCCTGGAGCGCCTGCTCGGGGTCCATGTGCTGCCGGAGCATGAACCAGCCCGGGTCGTAGGCGCCGATCGGGAGGAGGGCCGCGTCGATGCCCGGGAAGCGCTCGCCGATCTCCCGGAACCCCGCGAAGTACGCGCTGTCGCCCGAGTGGTACACGGTCGCGGTGCTGCCCTCGACGACGAAGCCGCCCCACAGCGTCGCGTTGGTGTCGAGCGGCCCGCGCCGGCTCCAGTGGTGTGCGGGGACGAAGGTGACCCGCACGGCACCGACCCGCGTCGAGCGCCACCAGCCGAGCTCGGTCGCGGGGAGACCGCGCGCCTCGAGCCAGCGCGCGAGCCCGAGGCCGGCGACGACGGGCGCCCCGACCGAGCGCAGCGTGGGGAGATCGAGGTGGTCGTAGTGGTTGTGCGTGACGAGCTGCGCGTCGATGGGGGGGAGGTCCTCGAGCGGCACGCCGGGCGGGACGTTCCGGACGATGCCCCCGAAGATCGCGGGCCGGAGCGCCGGATCGACGAGGAGCGACACGCCGTCGAGCTGGACGAGGAAGCTCGCGTGGCCGAGCCAGGTGAGCCGTGCGGGCTCGCCCTCCGCGGGCGGGCGGGCGAGACGCGCGCGATCGGCCGCGACGGTGAGGACGGAGCCCCGCTCCGGGGCGCGCCTCCGCTTGCCGGTGAGCCGGTCCCAGACTGCCCAGCGCAGGACGGTCGCGAGCCCGACGGGGCGCGAGCCGTCGAGGTTCACGAACCGTCCTGCTCGATCGTGCGGCTGCTCGAAGGCGAAGACGGGCATGGCGAGTACATAGCAGCGGACGCGAGCCGGCGGCGCCGCTCGAGCCACCTCCCGAGGCCCTCGCGGCGGCGCCCCGAACCCTCGCCTGCCGCCGGCCGGCGGCTCGGGCGAGCGGCGCCGCTACAGGGCGAGCAGGAGCTTCGTCATGTCGTAGCGGTGATCGCCGCGCTCGCAGACCGGCACCGGCGAGGCGGGCAGGCGCAGCCGCTCGATCATCCGGTTGTAGCCCAGGTCCATGAGCGTCCGGAGGTTCACCGCGTCGTGCAGGTTGTACTCGACGAACGTGCGGAGCGCGGCCGCGTCGCCGCGGAGGTGCAGGCGCCACAGCCGGATGGCGTCGCGTCCGTCGAGGCCGTCGAGGCTCGCGGCGCGCCCGACGCCCGTCTCCTTCTCGAGGAGCTTCAGGCCGCCCTTGTGGCCGAGCCGCGCCCAGAGATGGCGGAGGTCCACGTGCGCGCGCGGCGGGCGCCAGCCCGGGAAGGCGCTCCGCAGGATGGGAACGTCGAAGGAGAGGCCGTTGAACGTGACGAGGAGCTTCCACTCCGCCGTCGCGTCGGGGAAGTCGTCGAGATCGCGGCCCGCCAGGAACACGCGCGGGCCGTGGCGATCGAGGATGCCGACGGCGGTGACGGCCTCGCCGTCCGTCTCGATGTCGAGGAACGCCGCGTCGGCGGCGAACGCGGCGTAGAGCCGCCAGCGCTCGGCGCGCGGGAGCATCGCCGCGAGCGTCTCCGCGTCGCCGCGCGCCAGCGCGGCGCGCGCGAGGGCGAGCGCGTCGCGCAGCCGCGCGTCGGTGCGGGCGGAGAGCGCGACGGCGGGCGGCGCGGGGAACTCGTCCCAGGTGCGCACGCCCTTCGTCCAGAGCTTCGACTCGAGCCAGGGGCCGATGCCGGGGGCGAGCCGGAAGGTGCTGCGGATCAAGCGGTTCGGTCCGTGCGAGGGGTTCGGGTGAGGAGGGCCTTCCGCGCCGCGGCGGGCGGGGACGCGGGGGCGGGCGAGCTTACGCGCGGAGGCGAGGTCAGTGCAAAGCGGCGGCGGCCGGGAGGACCACGCGGAAGGTGCTGCCCTGGCCGAGCTGGCTCGACACGTCGACGCGGCCGCCGTGGGCCTGCACGAGGAGGCGGGTGATGTAGAGCCCGAGCCCGAGCCCCTCCGGCTGGCGAGCCCCGCGCGCCCGGAAGAAGCGCTCGAACACGTGAGGTACGTCCTCCGGCGCGATCCCGACGCCCCGGTCCGTCACCACGATCGCGACCCCCTCCGGATCCGCCGCGACCTCCAGGGTGACCTCCCCCTGCGGCGGCGAGTACTTGAGGGCGTTCGTGAGGAGGTTCAGGACGATGCGCTCGAGCCGCTGCGGATCGGCCTGCGCGCGCGGGACGTCCGGGTGGACGACGAGCTTCACGCGGTCCGTGTCGAGGGCGCCGCGGAAGCGCTCGAGGAGCTCCGGTACGAGCTCGGCGAGATCCACCGGCTCGAGGGAGAGGTGCAGCTGCCGGTCCTCGAGCAGGGTCGCCTCGACGAGGTCCTGGATCATGCTGCTCATCCGCTCGCAGCTCTTCAGGATCGCGTTCGTCCGCGCCTCGACCCTCGGGACGTCCTCGGGGTGCCGGCGGAGCAGGTGGGCCTGGTTGAAGATCGCGTTCAGCGGCGTCCGCAGGTCGTGCGAGATCATCCGCACGAGGTCGTCGCGCGCCTGCTCCATCTCGTGCAGCGCGGTCTCGTCGGAGAAGGTGAGGACCGCGCCGACGATCGAGAGGTCGGGGCCGCGCACGGGGGCGGCGCTCGCGAGGACCCAGACCGACTCACCGCGGTACTCGACGCGCAGGTGCAGGCTGCGGACGGTCTCCCCCCGCAGCGCGCAGGCGACGGGCGTCTCCTCGAGGCGCATGAGCCGGCCGTCGGGGGTGTAGACGCGGAGCGCGCCGAACCGCTCCGCGAGATCCGGGGAGGCCTCGTCGGGCGCGTAGCCGAGCCTCCTCGTCGCCGTCTCGTTCATGCGGACGATCTCGCCGCTGCGGTCGTAGAGGATGAGGCCGTCTGCGATCGCGTTCACGGCCGCGTCGAGCTCCCCGGCGCGACGGAGCGCGGCCTCCGCCGCCTGCTCCGCGGCGAGCCGCGCCTCCCACGCCTCGGAGGTCTCCCAGGCCGAGAGGAGGAGCGCGAGGCCCCGGCGCCACGGGACGCGCTTCACCTGCACCGAGAAGCGCCGCGAGGCCCCCGCGAACGGCACCACGTAGTCTTCCACGCACAGGGCAGCGCCGGTCGCGAGCACGTTGTGGAGCGCCGGCACGACGACGGGATCGCCCGTAGGCCAGACGTCCGCGAAGCGCTGCCCGACGGGATCGACGTCGGGCCGCGTGAGCGCGCGGCACGCCACGTTCACGTGATCGACGACGAGCTCCGGGCCGACGAGCAGCATGAGCGCGACGGGCGACGCGTCGAACACCGCCTCGAGCATCGAGACGCTGATCCCGTTCCGGAGGATGTCCCCCGGCGCGGGGACGAGCCGACGCCCCGAGTCCTCGCCCGTCGTCCCCATCGTTCCGTGGCCCCCGCCGAAACCGAACCTATGGCGGCGGGTCGAGCTTGACGCGGCCCCCTGCGGAGTGCGGCGGAGCGCGCAGTTACGGCAATTCCTGCGCGCGCTCCCAGGCGCTGCGCCACGCGCCGCTCGCCTCGGCGTGCGACAGGAACCGCGCGTAGAACGGGTGGCGCGCAACGGTCGCGCCGTCACCGACCACGACGAGCTTCACGCGCGCGCGGGTGAGCGCCACGTTCATGCGACGCACGTCCGCGAGAAAGCCGACCTCACCGGTCTCGTTCGCCCGCACGAGGGAGACCACGACCGCGTCCTTCTCTCGCCCCTGGAAGCCGTCCACCGTGTCGACCTCGAGCCCGCGATCCAGGTGCGCGGCGAGGAGCTGGCGGAGGCGCTGCACCTGGGCGTCATACGGCGAGATCACCGCCACCTCCGCGGGGTCGAGCCCCCGCGCGAGCAGCGCCTCCACCTCGGCGGCGACGAGCGCCGCCTCGCCCGCGTTCTGTTTGGAGTCGGAGCCCTCCGGCGTCTCCTCCTCGAAGCCCCGACCCGACGTGTCCACGACCTCGAGCGGCGCACCGTCGATCGCGCGCTCGGCGACGGCGGGGTGCGCGCGCAGGGCCCCACCGTAGAGCGCCTCCGAGGGGAACGCCATGATGCGTGCGTTCATCCGGTGCTGCTCGGCCAGCGTGACCTTGACGGCGTCGCCGTGCACCGCGACCAGCCGCTCGAACAGCGACACGCCGAGCCCGCCCGCCTGCGCCGCCGCGGAGAGCACCGTCGGCGGGAGCTGGAGGTGATCGCCCGCGAGCACCGCCCGCTCGGCGCGGAGGAGGGCGAGGTACAGGGCGGGTTCCACCGCCTGTGTGGCCTCGTCCGCGACCGCGAGGGTGAACCTCCGGCGGGCCAGCGCGGGGGCGTCGAGGCCGGTGAGCGTCGCGAGCACCACGTCGGCGCGATCGAGCACCTCGGCCTCGGCGCGGGCTTCGAGCGCGCGCGCCTCGGCGAAGAGGGCGCGCGCGTCGCGCTCCTTCTCGCGCGAGGCGCTGTAGCGGCCGGGGCCGCGCTGCTGGCGCCGTTTCGCCGCCGAGCGCCTGAGCGCGATGGCTTCCTCCACGAGGCCCTTCGCGATGCGCGCGGCCTCGTGGGCCTCCGCCTGCGCCTCCAGCGTGTGGGCGAGCACGGCGGGGAGCACGCGCGCCGGGTGGCCGACCCGCACGCACGCGAGCCCGGCGGCAGCGAGCCGCTCGACGAGATTGTCGACCGCGAGGTTGGAGGGTGCGGTGGCGAGCACCTTCTCGCCCCGCGCCACGGCGCGCCGGATGACCTCGACGAGCACGGTCGTCTTGCCCGTCCCGGGCGGACCGTGCACGAGGGCCAGGTCGACCGCCCGGTCCGCGAGGTCGAGCGCCGCCGCCTGCTCCGCGTTGAGCGGGCCCGGCAGGTCGGGCCCCCGCGCCGCTCGCTCGAATCGCGGGGGCGTTCCCGACAGCACGCCGTGCCAGCGCCGCCCGGCAGGATCGTCCCGGAGGCGCGCGAGGCCGCCGGCGAGCCGCTCCCACGTCACCGGAGAGGGCTCGAGCTCGAGCACCACGCGCCCGTCCGTCGCCCAGTCGGGCGGGGGCTCGTCGAACGCCACCGAAAGGGACGCACGGGTCCGGCGCGCCACCACCCCGCGCGGCGCGTCGAGCCGCTCCTCGCGCCGCAGCGTGACGGACACGAGGCTGCCGACTCCTACGCGCGCGCCGCCGAGCGGACGCCCGCCCGGGCGGGCGTAGGTGACGAGCGCTCGCCCGGCGAGCGCCGCCTCCTCGATCGCCTCGACGTCCGCGAGGGCGAGCCCGCGCGCCTCCCGCTCCGCGAGGCCGAGGCGGCGGCGGGCGTCATCGAGACGGGCGCGCTCCTCCTCGCGCTCGGCGGCGAGGAGGGAGGACAGGTGGTCGAGGTGGTGCGCGAGATCCAAGGCTCTCCTATTATCCGCCGCGATGCCCGCCGACTGCGTCCTCTGGTTCGACGCGCGCTGCTCCACGAGCCGGCGCGCCCTGGAGCTTTTGCGGGAACGGGGCGTCGAGCCCGAGCTCCGCCGCTTCCTCGAGGAGCCGCCCACGGTCGAGGAGATAGGCGCGCTGCTCCGGCTGCTGGGCGCACCCCCCCACGCGCTCGCCCGTACGGACGCCGACGAGTACCAGGCGCTCCGCCTCTCGGAGCGCACGCCGGCCGAAGAGCTCATCCGCGCCCTCGCCCAGCACCCGCGGATCCTCGACCGCCCCATCGTCGTGTCGGGTGAACGCGCCGTGGTCGCGAGGCCCCCGGAGCGGATCGGGGAGCTCTTTCCCCTCGCCCCCCACGGGGGGTGAATTCGCAACGGGGCTCAACGCACCCGGGTCCGCCTACACCTGCGTGGAATGTCGGATGCGTCGTGGCGAAGCTGGCGGGAGTCCTTGAGCATTTCGGCAGGCGCACACCGTCGCCGGCCCGCACCGTTCATGCATCCCAGCCGGGTCGGTGACCGACCCGCTACCCTCCAACGTCCGGCGTCTTCCGATCGCACGCGCACCGGACCTGCTCCGCAACCCGGGGGCGCTGTTCGACGCGCTCTCCGCGGCCTCACCGGACGGCTTCCTCATCTCGTCCGCCGACGGGCGGCTGCTCGCGGCGAACGAGCGGCTCTTCGAGCTGTGGGGGATTCCCGCGGGGGAGCGCGCGGAGATACGCGACCTCGGTGACACGGTGCTGGCCCGTCAGGCGCTGCGACACGCGTTCGCGCGCCGCGCGGCGTCCGAGCTCGATTGCCTGAGCCTTCGCGATCCCACCGCGGCGTACACGGACGAGATCGTGCTCCGCGACGGGCGCGTCCTCGAGCGGCACGTCGCGCCGGCGCTCGGCCCGCACGGCGCGATGGAGGCCCGGGTGGTGGTCTTCCACGACATCACCCGGTGCAGGCGAGACGAGACCGAGCTGCGCGACCGCGTCGCTCAGGAGGCGGCGCTCGCGTCCCTGGGCGAGCTCGCCGTGAACGCCGAGAGCGTCACGGCGCTCCTGCACGCGGTCTGTGCCACGGCCGCGGAGCTCCTCGCGCTCGACGCGGCGGCGGTGGTGGAGGCGGGGCCCGCGGGCACGACGGTCCTCGCCGCGGCCGGGATCGCGGGCGACGTCCGCCACGTGGCGCTCCCGGCGGCCGACCCGCGGAGCCGGCCGGGCGGCCACCTCGCTGCGCTCGGCTTCGTGGCGGCGCTCGAGGTGGCGCTGCCGGGACGGGACGGACCTGCGCGCGTGCTCGGCGCGTACGCGCGGACCCCGCGGGCGTTCTCGCTCGAGCACGAGCGGTTCCTCGCCACCGCGGCGAGCGTCCTCGCGTCGGCGCTCGCCCGCTCCGACGCGGAGCAGGAGCTCCTCGCGCAGGAGCGCCAGCTCCGCGCCGTGTTCGACGGCGCGCGGGACCCGATGCTCATCGTGGACGACGGCGGGGCGATCGTGGGCGCGAACGCCGCGAGCTGCGCCCTGCTCGGCGGGACCCGCGCGTCGCTCGTCGGGCGGCCGCTCGACGAGGTCGCGACGCCCACGGCGTCCCGGGCCGGTGGGTCGGGCTGGCGCGCGCTCCTCGCGGGCGGCGGCGACCGCGGCGAGGCGGAGCTCGAGGCCGGCGGGCGCCGCCGGCAGGTCGAGGTCACCGTCACGCCGGGGATCCTCCCCGGACGCGCGCTCGTGGCCCTGCGCGACGTCACCGAGACCCGCCTGCTCCACACCCGGCTCGCGCTCGCGGATCGCCTCGCGTCGGTGGGGACGCTCGCGGCGGGCGTCGCGCACGAGCTCAACAACCCGCTCGCCTACGTGAGCGCGAACCTGGCCTTCCTCTCGGACCGGCTGGAGCGCGTCGGTCGTCTCCTCACCGGTGCGCCGCCCTCGCCGTCCGACGCGGAGCTCGCGCGCCAGCTCCAGGACGCGGTGAGCGAGGCGCGCGACGGCGCGCAGCGCATGCGCGTCATCGTCCGCGATCTGCGCACCTTCTCGCGCGGCGAGAACGACCGCTCCGGCCCGGTGGATCTCGCGCCGGTGATCGAGTCGTGCATCAACATGGCGCGAGCGGAGATCCGGCGGCGCGCGCGGCTCACCCGCGACCTCGCGCCCGTGCCGCCCGTCCACGGCAACGCCGCCCGGCTCGGGCAGGTGTTCCTGAACCTTCTCGTCAACGCGGCGCAGGCCATCGCGGAGGGCGCGCCGGAGCGGAACGAGATCCGCGTCGTCACCCGGACACGCCCCGATGGCCGGGTGGCCGTGGAGGTGCGCGACACGGGCTGCGGGATCGCCGCGGAGCACCTCCCGCGCGTGTTCGACCCGTTCTTCACGACGAAGCCGCCGGGCGTGGGTACCGGGCTCGGCCTCTCCATCTGTCACGGGATCGTGACCGGGCTCGGCGGCGCGCTCGAGGTGGAGAGCACGCCCGGCGCCGGCGCGATCTTCCGCGTCGTCCTCCCGAGCTCGCCCGCGCCTGCTGCTGCTGCGGCGGCGTCCGGGACGCCGGGGACGGCGCCGGGGGTCCGCCCGCGCGCGCGGATCCTGGTCGTCGACGACGAGCCGCTCGTCGCGACGGTGCTCCAGCGCACGCTGCAGCCCGATCACGAGGTGGTCGTGGCGGGGGCCGCGCGGCAGGCCCTCGCGCAGCTCGAGCGCGGCGAGCGCTTCGACGCGATCCTCTGCGACCTCCTCATGCCGGAGATGAGCGGGATGGACCTGCACCGCGCCCTCGTCGCGGCGCGCGATCCGCACGCCCGGCGCATGCTCTTCCTCACCGGCGGCGCGTTCACCGCGTCCGCCCGCGTCTTCCTCGACGCGTCGGGCGCCGACTGCCTCGAGAAACCGTTCGAGCTCGAGGCGCTCCGCGCCGCGATCGCGCGGCTCCTCGCCGGCGCAGCGGCTGCCTGCTGACGGGACGCGATCAGAACGCCACGCGCACGCCGAGCGGGAGCGGCACGAGGGTGACGCGCTCGGGCGTGCCGACCTCCGCGTCGCGCTCGCGCGGGTGCAGGAGGCGCGGGGCGGCGATGCCGATGGCGGTGCCGACGGCGGCGCCCGTGACGACGTCGGACAGGTAGTGCTTGTCCGCGGCGACCCGGAAGTAAGCGACGCCGCTCGCGAGGGCCATCCCCACGCCCCACACCCACGGCGCGCTCCGGTAGCCGCGCAGGCTCGACACCGTCCCCGCCGCGGCGGCGAAGGAGAACGCGAGCGAGCTGTGGCCGGAGTAGAACGAGAGCTGGTCGTCGGGATCGGGCTTCCGCACGGGCTCGGGGTAGTTCCCGTAGCGCACGAAGGGCCGCTCGCGGCCCACCGACAGCTTCACGATCTGGTTCACGTCCGCGGCGAGCGCCACCGCCTCCACCACGAACAGCGCGTCGAGGAGCGCGTCGCGCCGGGAGTCCGCCACGAGCGCGAACTGCGCGAGCGCCGCCGCGGGCACCACCCCGAACGCGAGCACGTCCGAGGCGGTGCGGGCCTGCTTGCCGTAGCCCCACACGAGCAGCTGCCGCGCCTCGCGGTCGAAGGCGGGCGGATCGCACCAGCGGCAGGTGGTGGGCGCGAGGTGCGACTTCGCGAGCTCCGTCCCGAACCAGACGACGCTCGCTCCGGCCGTGAGCGGGACGTCGAGGGCGAGGTCGTAGTGGAGCGCGTGGGGTGCGGCGCGAGCGGGGAGCGGCGCCGCGACGGCGGCGGCGAGCGCGAGGGCGGCGGCGCGGGCGGCGAGCATGCGCAGAGGCTATCATCGCCGGGATCCCCATGCCGCCCACGCCCGACGGCGGCGGACCGCCCGGCGATCCGCCCTTCGACGATCCGGTCCCGATCCCCCTCGAGGGGACGCTCGATCTGCACACGTTCCGGCCTTCCGAGGTCGGCGCGCTCGTCCCCGAATGGCTCGAGGCGTGCCGCGCGGCCGGGCTGCTCGAGCTCCGCATCGTTCACGGAAAGGGAACCGGCGCCCTCCGCCGCTCGGTCGAGGCCATCCTGGCGCGGCACCCGGCGGTCGCCGCCTTCCGCGCGGCCGACGAGGGCGCGGGGGGCTGGGGCGCGACGCTCGTGTCGCTCTCGCCGTCGCCTTCTCGCGCCGATCGCGGCGAGGAGTGATCAGCCCGAGCGGGCGGCGCCGAGCGCAGCCTCGGCCTCGGCGAGCGCCGCCTCGAGCCGGGACCCATCCGGCCCGCTCCCCTGCGCGAGGTCCGGGGCGCCGCCGCCCTTGCCGGAGAGCGCGGCCGCCGCAGCCCGGACGAGCTCCCCGAGGTGCGGGCCCTCGCCTCGGGGCCGCGCGAAGGCGAGGTGCGCGCGACCATCCTCGACGGCGCCGACGAGCGCCACGCGCCCCGACGCCGCGAGCGCCGCCGCCACGGCCTTCACGAACGCGGCGGCGCCCGGCGCGGGCGGGACCACCACGGCCCGCACCACGCCGCCGGCCTTCGCGGCGAGCCGCTCCGCCTCGACCGCGGCGAGCGCCAGCGTGAGCCGCTCCGCCTCCTTGCGCCGCGCCGCCCCGTCCTCGGCCGCGCGGGCCGCCACCGCCGGCAGCTCCGCCGGCGCGCAGCGGAGCGCGCGCGCCGCCTCGCCGAGCCGGCTCCGCGCCTGCGAGAGCGCGGCGACGACGCGCCCGCCGCAGACGAACTCGACGCGCGACCCGGCGCCCCACTTCTGCGAGCCGAGCACCGCGATCGCGCCGACCTCGCCCGTGCGCCGCGGGTGCGTCCCGCCGCACGGCGAGGCGTCCAGGATCTCCCCGCCGGCGGCAGGATCGGAGACGACGACGACTCGCGCACCCTTGGTCGGCGCCTTGCGCAGCGGCAGCGCTGCGAGCTCCTCCGCCGAGAGCTCCCTCGCCACCACCGGCAGGTCGCGGAAGACGAGGTCGTTCGCGGCCGCCTCCACCGCGCGCAGCGCGTCGTCGCCGAGCGCGGCGACGTCGAGGTCGATCGTGCAGGTGACCTCGCCGAGGTGAAACGAGAGCGTGCGCGCGCCGCGCGTCGCCTCGAAGGCCGCCGAGAGGAGGTGCTGACCGTGGTGCTGCTGGACGTGGTCGCGCCGGCGCGCGCCGTCCACGCGGCAGGCGACCGGGCCCGCGGGCGCCGGCCCGTCGAGGACGTGGAGGATCTCGCCGCCGTCGTCCTGCACGTCCACGACCGGCACGCCGCCGATCGTGCCGCGGTCGGCGGGCTGGCCGCCGCCCTCGGGGTAGAAGGCCGTGCGGTCGAGGAGGACGGCGGTGCGCCCCGAGTGCGGGCGGGTGGAGGTGACGGTCGCCTCGAACTCGAGGAGACCGCTGTCGGCGAGGTAGAGGCGCTCGGTCACGGAAGGAGTCTAACCGGGAGGGGCTCCGCGGAGCGGAACGGTGACCAGGGTATGGGCATGAAGCTCTCCATCCACGCGAACCGCATCTCGCTCCCGAAGGACGTCGCCGCCTTCATCGTGAAGCACGTCACGCGCCCGCTCGCGCGCGTGTACGACGACCAGGCCGCGGAGCTCTCCATCCACTTCTCCGATTCCCGTCCGAAGCAGGGCGGCGTGGACAAGACCTGCCGCCTCTCCTTCCGGATGCCCGGCGCGCGCACCCTCCACGTCGAGAGCGTGCAGGAGGATCTCTACAAGGCGCTCCTCGACGCCTCCGAGCGCCTGAAGCGGCACGTGAGGAAGCAGGTCGACCGGATGCGCGCGACCTCCCGCAAGCCGATGCACCGCCCGCTCGGGCGCACCTGGCGCGAGCGCTCCACGCGCGGCGGCGTCACGCCGGACGGCGATCCGGCGGCGCTCTGAAGCAGCTCTGAAGCGAGAGCGTCCTCTCCGCATCTCACCCGAATCCGCGTCGTTTGTCGCGGAGGGCACGCCGTCGTCGTCTTCGTCTGCTGTGCCCCTCGGGCGCCGATTTCGGCGAGGCCGTCCCGCTGAGGATACGGGCGCCGCTCGGCGGCAATTTGCGCAGAAGCTCAAACGCCCGAAAGAGCCACGGCGAACACGCCTGCGGAGCCCTGTTCGAGCAGGTGCGCATGTGCACGCTGCCATACACGGTGAGCGTGCACTTCGCGGGGATGACGACATGATGGAAGGGCCGCGCGCGTGGGGGGCAGCCGCGCTCGTCTTCGTGTGGACGCTCGCGGCGTGTGACGCGCTGCGAGAACCGGCGCAGCGTCCCTGCGGTTTGACCTTGACCGGGCCGGCCTGGGTGGTCGAGGGCGATCCCGTGCGCATCGCGATCGCCTGCGCCACGGGGCGCGAGCTCCCATCCGACCCCGCGATCGCGGGACTTCCGCCGGGCGCGGAGGTCGACGCCTCGGCCGGGGAGATCCGCTGGACGACCGGGCCCGCGGACGCGGGCGTCTACGAGATCGCCGCGAGCGTGCCCATCGAGCCCATTGAGAAGAAGTTCACGCTCGGCGTCGCGGACAGGTTCGACGCTTCCGGGAACACCCCGCCGGACCCCGCGCGCTATACGGAGGAGTACGGCCTTCCGGTGTTCCACCTGTCAGTGCCGGGGGTCATCTCGGATCTGGAGTACACGCCGGCGGTGCTCACGTACCGCGGGCACACCTTCGACGTGCAGGTGAAGTACCGCGGAAACAAGTCCCTGCTCTTTCCGAAGAAGAGCTTCACGATCGATTTCCCGAACGAGCTCTTCAGCGACCCCGTCCTCGGGTTCTTCGATCGCAAGAAGGTGCTGCTCGTCACGACCTTCGACGATCAGAGCTACCTCCGCGATCGCCTCGTGCTCGATCTCTGGAAGAAGCTAGGCGGCCCGATCTGGGTGCAAACCGCGAGCGCGGTGCTCTTCCTGAACGGCGAGTACTTCGGGCTGTACACGATGAGCGAGAAGATCGCCGGACAGGTGCTCTCGAGAGGGGGGCTCGACGGTGACGCGAACCTGTACATGGCGAAGCATCGCACCGCGAACTTCTACCCGTACGACTCCGCCGGGCTGCCGAAGACCACGTGGCACGACGGGTACACAAAGGAGGAGGGATTCCCCCTGGACGGCGAGCCCGGCGCCTACGACGACCTCGACGCGTTCGTCCGGTTCGTGGTCGAGTCCGACGACGCGACGTTCGCGGCGCTGCTTCCCGGGCTCATCGATGTCGACGAGTACCGCCAATGGTGGGCACTCGTGATGCTAACCCTTGCTATCGATTCAGCAAACCACAACAGCTTCCACTACCACGACCCAGCGGGAGGGCCTTGGCGCACGGCGGTGTGGGACTGCGCGCAGGCCCTGGGAGGAATCCTCCGGTTTCCGCCGAGCACGGCCACCGAGTTCACGCCCGACAACAACCTATTCCGGCGCCTCCTGCTCCCTCCCTTCGAGCAGGCGACGCGGGCGCGGCTCGGCGACCTCGTGCAGCAGGTCCCCGTCACTGACGTGCTCGCCATGATCGACGACTACACTCATCAGCACGACGAGGCCGCGCGGCGGGACCAGTTGCGCTGGAACGCCGAGCAGGTGGCGTACTTCAGCAGCGTGTACGGGCGGACGGGCTGGGGGTACGACGAGGAGATCGCCTACGTGCGGCAGTGGGTGCGTGATCGATGGGCATACCTGCAGTCGACGTACTGAGGATCGCGACGGGTCCCGCCGCTACGCGCTCGCCTTCGCCGGCCCGAGCAGCCGCCGCACGTGCCCGAGCAGCGCCTCGCTCGTGAACGGCTTCTGGATGAGCTCCACGTCGCCGTCGCGGAGCCGGTCCTCGACGAGCGCGTCCTCGGTGTGGCCGGTCATGAAGAGCACCTTCAGGCCCGGCTGCTCGCCCTGGAGCACCTCGGCGAGCTCCGCGCCGGTCATGCGCGGCATGACGAGATCGGCGAGGAGGAGATCCACCCGCGCGCCCCGGGCGCGGGCCGCCTCGAGCGCCTCGGCGCCGTTGCGGCCGGCGACCACGTGATAGCCGCTGCCGACGAGGACCCGCCCGAGCAGGACGCGCAGCGCGTCCTCGTCCTCGGCGAGCACGACGGTCTCCCCGAGCCCGCGCGGCGCGGCCGCCGCGACCGGAGCGTGCGCGCGCCCGACCTGCTCCACGCCCACCGGCAGGAACACCGTGAACGTGGCGCCCCGGCCTGGCCGCGACTCGACGCGGATCGCGCCGCCCGCCTGGCGCACGATGCCGTAGACGGTGGCGAGCCCGAGCCCGGTGCCGGTCTCCTTGGTGGTGAAGAACGGGTCGAAGATCCGCGAGCGGACCTCGTCGTTCATGCCGCAGCCGCCGTCCCTCACCGAGAGCGTCACGTAGCGTCCGGCCGGGATGGGGAGGTCGCGCGGCGCCTCCGCGAGCTCGGCGTTCGCGGTCTCGATGACGAGCGGGCCGCCTTCGGGCATCGCGTCGCGCGCGTTCACGGCGAGGTTCAGGAGCACCTGGGCGAGCTGGTCCGCGTCCGCGAGCACGGGCCAGGGGGCGTCCTGGAGCCGCGTCGTGAGCTCGATCCGCTCGCCGATGGCGCGCGAGAGGAGGCGGCCGAGGTCCTGCACGACCTTGTTGAGGGAGAGGACCTCCGGGCGGAGCAGCTTCTTGCGCGAGAGCGTGAGGAGCTGCCGGGTCACCCCCGCCGCGCGGTGCGCCGCCTCGATGATCCCCTCCGCGCTCTCGCGCGAGCGCAGGTCTCCGGCTGGGAGATCGCGCATGAGCAGCTCGGAGTAGCCGAGGATCACGGCGAGCACGTTCGAGAAGTCGTGCGCGACCCCGCCGGCGAGCCGCCCCACTGCCTCCATCTTCTGCGCCTGACGCAGGTTCTGCTCGAGCGCGCGGCGCTCCTCCTCCGCGCGCTCCCGCTCCGAGACGTCGCGGATCGAGAGCACCCGCAGCGCGCGGTCCTGGAGGGGAAGCTCACCGGCGGTGAGCTCGACCGGGAGCTCGGAGCCGTCGGCCCGGCGGTGGCGCGACGGGACCGAGCGCGCGCCGGGCGCGGGCAGCGCCGCCGGGTCCCCGCCCTCCGCCGCGAGCAGCTCCGAGAAGCGGCGGGCGCGCAGCGCGTCGCGCGACTCGCCGTAGAGCCGCTCGGCGGCGGGGTTCGCGTCGTCGATCTGGCCGCTCGCGCTGTCCACGAGGAGGATCGCGTCGGAGGACGTCTCGAACACGCCGCGGTGGAGCGCCTCGCTTTGCACCAGCCGCACGAGGAGGTCGCGCTGCTCGCGCCGCATCCGGCCCTTGTCGATCGCGTTCTGCACCTTGAGGTTCAGCGCGTCGTAGTCGGAGACCGGCTTCGTCACGTAGTCGAACGCGCCGATCTGGACGGCCGCGATGGCGGAGTCGATCGAGGCGTAGCCGGTGACGAGGATGACCTCCGCGTCCGGCTTCGCCGCCTTGAGGCCGCGGGCGACGTCGAGCCCCGAGCCGTCGCCCAGGTTCTTGTCGATGATGGCGACGTCGATCTCGCGCGCCTCCCGGGCGATGGCGAGCGCCTCGCGCACGGAGCCGGCCAGCAGGAGCCGGCGGCCCTCGCCCTCCAGGAAGCGCCGGAAGACGTCCAGGATCACCGGCTCGTCATCGACGATCAGGATCGTCGCCATGCGACCTCTCCCGGCCGAGCCGGACTCCCACGGAGAACGTGAACGCCGGCAGGGCGCCGCGCCCCGCCGCGAGGAGCGCCGCCTCCACGAACGGCATGCCCCGCTGCTGCGGCCTGCCCAGCCCCAGCGAGAGCCTCCCGCCCGGCGCCGCCCCGGCGTCGCCCGGACGCGACGACTCGAGCACCAGCCCCGCGCTGCCGGCGACCCAGGCGGTGAGGCCGCCGAGCTCGCGCCGCGCGCTCACGCCGGCGAGGAGCCCGCCGGCGCTGGAGGTGATCTCGACCTCCTCGCCGTCGCCCGCGAGCTCGCGCCGGCGCCGCTGGCCCATCCACTCGGCCTCGAGGCGCAGGGACAGCAGGAGCCCGGCGGGCGCGCTCGCCAGGTCGCGCTCGAGCGCGAGGCCGACCCGGGGCCCGAGCGCGCCCCCGCGCCCCGCGGCGACGCCGGCGGCGAGGAGGAGCCCGTCGCGGCCGCGCGGCGGGACGAGCACGAGCGTCTTGCGAGAGCGCACGTCGCCTGCCGCGAACGCGAGGGAGTCCTCGCTGCGCGCCGCCACCATCGGCGGCAGGTAGCGCACGCGGTAGACGCCCTCGCCGGCCGGCGCGACCTCGAGGACCTTGCCTCGCGCGGCGGTGACGACGGGCGCCTGGGTGACCGGGTTCCCGTAGCGATCCTGCACGGTGGCGCGGAGCGTCGCCTCGCGAACCCCGTCGGCCACGATGACGCGTTCCTCGACCCGCGCGCTCGCCGGCGGCCCCGGCAAGAGCGGCAGGGCGCGCGAGCCGGAGAGCCCCTCCGCCTCGGCGCGAGCGGTCACGAGCACCTCGCGGCGGCTCCCGAACTTCTGCGGTACCACGAGCCGCGCCTCGTGGACGCCGGGGGCGCGCTCCACCGGGCGGGAGATCGTTCCGCCCTCGGCCCCGAGGGTCACGGCGCCGCCCGGGGTGGGATTCCCCGCCGCGTCGACCATGCGCGCGGTGACGACCACCTCCGCCGGCGCATCCCCGTCGGCCACGAACGCCTCGCGGTCGAAGGCGAGCGCCACCGCGGCGGCGCGCCCGGGCACGACCCCCACGCGGACGAGCGCCTTCGACGCGGGCGCCCCTGCGAGCCGCACCGCGAGCCGCTCCTCGCCGGCCGGGCCGGGAGGGAGCGTCCAGAGCACCTCGTACGCGCCGGCCTCGCGCGCCGACACCGACACCGAGCCGCGCGACGGCTCGACGACCGGCACGTCCCCTCGCCGCGCCGCGCCGTGCGGCGCGACGACGTACGCGACGACGCGCACCTGCTCCTGCCGGTCCGCCTGCACCGTGGCGCGGAGCGCGACGGCGTGGACGAGCGGCGTCTCCGGGACGTGCAGGTCGATGGGCCGGAAGCCGTGGTGCGCCTCGTGCACGCCGGGCGGCACGACGACCGGGATGACGGCGAGCCCGTCCTCGCCCACGATCCTGGGGCCGAAGGCGCGGTCGCCGATGCGCAGGGTGATGCTCTGGCCTGGACTCGCCCGTACCTTCGCGTCGCCCTGGCCGTAGAGCGGGAGTGCCATCCAGCCGTCGAGCGGGCCGGCGGCGCCGCGGGCGGTCGCGGCGATGATCGCGACCTGCGGGAAGCGCTCGGCGGGCGGACGGTAGCGCGCGGCGAACCCGCCGTTCGGGAGCCGGCGAACCCCCTCCACCCGCCCGGCGCTCGCGCTGAGGGTGAGCTCCTCGACCTCCGGCGGCGCCCAGATCCGAAGCTCCGCCGTGCCGTCCTGCCCGAGCACGAGGCGGGTCGGCCGGGCGCTGAGCTTGAGCGCGCCGCCGCCGGCCGGGGCGCCTCCCTCGGCGGCGCGCGCACCAGGCGCCGCGCGCGCGGGTGCCGCCGTCGCGAGCAGCACGCTCGCGACCACCCACAGGAGGGCGTGCACCCCCGGCTCAGCGCGTCGCGGGAGGGCCATTCCAGTCGATCTCGACCGACTCGATCCCTTCCTCGGGTGGGCAGCGCGCCGCCTTCGGCTCGGCCCGCGCGCCCTTGCGGCCGTGCTTCTCGGTCGCGGAGGGCTCGCGGCTCGTCCTGCACCCGCGCGCAGCCTCCGCCCGCTGCGACGCGACCTTCGCGAGCACGCCGGCGGTGACCTCCTCCGGCGCGCCCTCCGGCGCGTGCCAGCGGGCGGGCGGCTCTTCCGGACGCGGTCCGCTCGGCGCGGAGGCCGTCGCAGCGGGGGCCGTCGCGGCGGGCTGCTCCGCCACGGCGGTCGCGGGCTCGACCGTCTCGGTGAGCCGCGCGACCCCCACCACCATGCCGGCGAGGGTCGCGCCGGCGGCGAAGCCCGCCATGACCCGGAGGGCGGTCACGGCGCACCTCCGCCGGCCGAGGCCGGCACCACCACGCAGAACTCGGTCACGGCCCAGGGCAAGCGGGCGGGATCCTCCTCAGGCACGAGGTACACCCGTCCGCCGTCCTGCGCCATCAGGCTACGCGCGATGTGGAGGCCGAGCCCCGTCCCCTTGCCCGGCGCCTTCGTGGTGAAGCGCGCCTCGAAGATGCGCGGGCGCGCCTCGGAGGGGACGCCGGCGCCTTCGTCGGAGACGCGGACCTCGACCGCGCTCGCGCCCTGCTCCAGCACGCGCACCTCGACACGCGCGCCCGGGGCGTCCTCGATCGCGTCGAGCGCGTTCGCGAGGAGGTTCGTCGCGGCGTGGACGAGGGCGGTGGGGCGACCGAAGCCCGCGAGCCGGCCGGGCCCGAGGGCGAGCGCGAAGCGCGGCCCGAGCGGCCGCACGCGGTGGGCGAGGAGCTCCACCGAGCGGCCCACCACCGGGCCGACCTCGAACGGCTCGGGCACTGACCCCTGCGGCCGCAGGAGCTCCTCGTACCCGCTCACGATCTCGGCGATGCGCGCGACCTGCCCGCGCAGCATCCGCCACTCCTCGACGGCCTCGAGCGAGCTCCCCAGGCTCCGCTCGAGCAGCGTCAGGGCGGCCTCCGCGCCCATGAGCGGCTGCTTGAGCTCGTGCAGGAGCCCGGGCGCGAAGAGCTCCGCGTCGAGGCCCACCAGCACGTCGTCCGTCCCGCGTGGCATCGAGCTCCTTCAGGCGAGGTGCGCCGCCGTGGCGGCCGGGAGGAGGACGGTGACAGCGGCGCCGGCCCCCTCCTCGCTCTCGACGAGGATCTTTCCTCGGTGCGCCTCGACGATGCTGTGCGACACCGATAACCCGAGACCCACGCGGCCCGCCTGGTCCTTCGTGGTGAAGAAGGGATCGAAGATCCGCTCGCGGAGGCCGGCCGGGATGCCCTTTCCCGTGTCCGCGACGCGCAGCCGGATGGCCTCACCGTCGATCGAGCCGAGCGACACCTCGAGCGTGCCGCCGCGGGGCATGGCGTTGATCGCGTTCTCGACGAGGTGCGCGACCACCTGCTGGAGCTGGACCACGTCGCCCTGCGCGTCGGGGAGCGGCTCGTCGAAGCGGGCGCGGACCGCGATGCCGGCCGCCCGCAGACGATCCTCATAGAGGTCGAGCGCGGCGCGCACCGGCCGCACGAGCGAGAACCGCTGGCCCTGGGCGGACCGCTCCTGGTCCGCGAAGCTGCGCAGGTCCTCGATGACGCGGGCGACGCGCGCCGCCTGCTCCTGCGCGTTCGCGATGAGCTCGCCCTGGGGGGAGCCCGGACCGAGCTGCTTCCTCACGATGGCGAGGTACCCGGTGATCGCGGTCATCGGGTTGTTGAGCTCGTGGGCGATGCCGGCGCCGAGGGAGCCCAGCGCGGCGAGGCGGCGCGTGCGGAGGATCTGATCCTGCGCGGCCTTGAGCTCGGCCGTGCGCTCCTCGACCCGCGCCTGCAGCTCGCGGTTCCAGCCGCGGATCTCCTCGTCGCGGCGCCGGATCTCGGCGGTCATCCGTCCGAAGGCGCGCCCCAGCTCGGCGATCTCGTCCCGGCCGCGCGCCTCGACGGGCGTGCCGTAGTCGCCCGCCGCGATGGCCGCGGCGGCGGACGAGAGCCGCTGCACCGGCCGCGTGACCCGCCGCGCGAGGAGCGTCCCCACCGCGAGCGCGAGCAGGATGGCGAGGCCGGCGATCGTGACGGTGTAGGCGCCGAGGTTCTGCGCCGCGGCGAAGGCGACGGTCGCGGGCTGCGCCACGACCGCGCCCCAGCCGTACGTCCCAACCGGCGCGAAGGCGGCGAGCCAGCGCCGGCCGTCCGCGCGCTGGACGAGCCGCGAGAGGGCGCCGGTCCGCGCGGACCCGAGCTCGGGCAGCGCCTTCTCCTCCCGTGCGATGCGTCCGTCCGGCTCCCCGTGCGCCAGGAGCTCCCCGCGCCCGTCCACGAGGTAGGCGACGCCCGCGCCCTTGCGCGTGAGCGCGGACACCCGGGTCGCGACGTCGGTGAGGACGATCTCGGCGGCGAGGGTGCGCGTCGGCTCGAGGCGCAGCGCGACCGCGAGGCGCGGGACGCCGTCCGCGCCACGGTAGGGCTGGGACAGCTCGAGCCTCCCGACCTCGGCGGGCGGCGCGGGCAGGCGCCGCGCGAAGGAGTCGAGCGCGTCGTCCGTGACCTGGACGCGGCCCGCGAGGGGCGCATCCTCGGGACGGGCGTCGGCGGGCGAGCGCGGGACCGGTACGAAGATGGGCCCGGCCACGGGGGACTTGTCGTCGTCGACGATGGCGAGGATCGAGAGGAACGGGAGCTGCCGGTACTGGAGCCCGAGGATGTTGCGGAGCTCGGAGCGCGAGTAGACGTCGAGCGGCAGCACCGCGCTCGTGGAGAGCCGCAGGTTCTCGAGCGCCCCCGACACGAACCGCTCGGTGAAGAGGGCCAGATCCTCCGCCGACTGCTCCTGCATGCGCCCGACGGTCCGCTGCAGCTCGGCCCGGCTCACCGTGTACGAGGCGATGCCGAGCAGGGCGACCGGAAGGACGCCAACGGCGAGGAGCAGGAGGCCGATCTTGGCGGCGAATCGCATGTGCGGTGACAGGCCCTCGGGTGAGCGCGTGCGCGCCCGGGTCGGGAACGCGAGGCGGAGCGATCCTGTTCCGGCGTCCCGCCCTCCCGGGACGTCCAATATGAAAGGTCACCGCACGAGCGAGCAAGCCTCTGGGTGGTGGGATGGCCTACATGCGGCCACTCATCCCCGGAAAAACACTCGGTTTCCCGCTTCAGGACCACCCCGTTAGGGGGATGATGTTTTGAGCGCCAAGGGCCGGGCGCGGCACGGCTCCGTTGGACTGCCGTGCGAGGTCGAGTATGGTTCGCGCGCCTTGCCGCACCCCGGAGCCCTTCCATGACACTGCTCGAGAAGCTGATGCCGAAGTCGGACGACTTCTTCTCCGACTTCGAGGCCCAGGCGGCCACCGTGGTGGAGGGAGCGAAGCTCCTGAAGGCGCTCCTCGACGACTTCACGGACGTGCCGGCGAAGGTCCAGGCCATCAAGGACGTCGAGCACCGCGCGGACGACATCACCCACCGCGCCTTCGCCCGGCTGCACACCCAGTTCATCACGCCCTTCGATCGCACCGAGATCCACCGCCTGCTGTCGCGCATCGACGACGTGCTCGACCTCGCCGACGCCGCGGCGGAGCGGCTCGGGCTCTACGATCTCGACCAGGTGCTCCCCGACGCGCGCGACCTCGCCGCGGTGCTCGTCGCCCAGTCGGAGAAGATGCGCGAGGCGGTGGCCGGACTGCGGGACATGAAGAAGAACCCCGGCAGGATCCTGGAGGCGTGCAAGGAGATGAACGTCCTCGAGAACCAGGCCGACACGCTCACGCGCCGCACCATGGCGAAGCTCTTCAAGCGCGGCAACGACCCGCTCACGGTCATGAAGTGGAAGGAGATCATCGATCTCATCGAGACCGCCACGGACCGCGCCGAGGACGTCGCGAACGTGCTCGAGGGCGTCGTCCTCGAGCACGCCTAGCGCAGAACGCCGCACGATCAGCCCCCCTCCATGCTCCTCCCCATCGTCGTCGGGCTCATCCTCGTCGCCCTCGCGTTCGACTTCCTCAACGGCTTCCACGACGCCGCGAACTCGATCGCGACCGTCGTCTCGACGCGCGTGCTCTCGCCGCTGTGGGCCGTGGCGTGGGCCGCGTTCTTCAACTTCATCTCCGCGGCGCCCGTGCTGTGGGGCGTCGAGCTCAAGGTCGCCGCGACCATGGGCAAGGGCATCGTGCAGTTCGACCAGCTCCGCACCCACGGGACGCCCCTCGTCCTCACCGTGATCTTCGCCGCGCTGATGGGCGCGATCGTCTGGAACCTCCTCACCTGGTGGTGGGGGCTGCCGTCCTCGTCCTCGCACGCGCTCGCGGGCGGCATGATCGGCGCCGCCCTCCCGCCGCTCGGCGTCGGGGGCCTCATCGGCTCGGGGATCGCCAAGATCGCGGCGTTCATCGTGCTGTCGCCGCTCATCGGCATGGTGCTCGGCTCGCTGATGATGGTCCTCACCGCCTGGGTGGTGCGGAAGAGCACGCCCGCGCGCGTCGACCACTGGTTCCGCCGGCTGCAGCTCGTGTCGGCCGGCATCTTCAGCTACAGCCACGGCACGAACGACGCGCAGAAGGTCATGGGGATCATCTCGGTCGTGCTGTACGGCACGATCTGGGCGGACCGCGTCTCGGCCGCGGACGTGGCGCACAAGTTCCCGGTGCCGTTCTGGGTCGTGCTCGCCTGCCACGCCGCCATCGCGCTCGGCACGATGTTCGGCGGCTGGCGCATCGTGCGGACGATGGGCCACAACCTGACGAAGCTCCAGCCCATCGGCGGCTTCTGCGCCGAGACGGGCGGCGGCGTCACCATCCTCGCCCTCGCCCACTACGGCATCCCCGTCTCGACGACGCACACCATCACCGGCGCGATCGTCGGGGTGGGCTCGACGAAGGGCACGCGGGCGGTGCGCTGGGGCGTGGCCGGGCGGATCGTCTGGGCCTGGATCCTGACCATCCCCGCCTCGGCGGTGGTGGCCGCGATCGTCTTCTTCCTGACGCACGCGATCGTCAGGGCGCTCTCGTAGACGACGTCTCCGCGCGGCACCGGCAGCCGGTGCCCGCCGCGGCGGCGATCCCGCTCGGCGGTCTTTCGCCTCAGCTGCGCGATCGCGAGGCGAGCATGCCGCACGCGGCGTGCTCGTCCTGCCCGCCCGAGTAGCGCCGCACGATGGGCTGCCCCGGCAGCGCGCGCCCGAGCGCGTCGCGGAACGCGTTCCACTCCGCCTCGTCGGGCGGGCGGTAGCGTCCGCTCGCGTCGTTCACGGCGATGGGGTTCAGCCGCACCGGGATGCCGGCGAGGAGCTGGCCGAGCGCGGCGGCGTCCTCCTCGCCCGTGTTCACCCCGGAGATCATGACGTACTCGAGCGTCACGCGGCCGCGCCTCGCGGCGTGCTCGCGGATCGCCTCCACGAGCTCGTCGAGCGGGAACCCGAGCTCGATGGGCATGAGCGCGCGCCGCTTCCAGGGGATCGCGGCGTTGAGCGAGACGCACAGCCGGAACTTGTGCCCCTCCGCCGTGTAGCGGCGGATCATGGGCACCACCCCGGCCGTGGAGATCGAGATGCGCCGCGCGTCGATGCGGCCGCCGGCCGGGTCGCACAGCGTGTAGGCCGCGTCGAGCACCGCGTCGTAGTTGAGGAACGGCTCTCCCTGGCCCATGAAGACGACGCCGGTGACGGGGCGAACGGCGTCCGCGCGGACGTGGAGGAGCTGCGCCACGATCTCCCAGGCGCGCAGGGAGCGCACGAGCCCGAGCGCGCCGGTCGCGCAGAAGGCGCAGGCGAGGGCGCAGCCCGCCTGGGAGGAGAGGCAGACCGTGTGGTGCGTGTCGAAGAGCGGGATGCGCACCGCCTCGACGCGCGCGCCGTCCGGCAGCTCGAAGAGGTAGCGGCGGAAGCCGTCCCTGGCGTCGACGGTCGTGACGCGGCGCAGCTCGCCGGGCGTGGCGAGCGCCTCGACCCGATCGAGCACCTCGCGCCGGACGTTGCGCGCCGAGCGGAGCGGCGCGCCCCGGCCGATCACCGCGCCGGTGATGCGCCGGGCGTCGTCGAGGGCGATGCCGGCCCGCGTCGCGAGGGCGCGGCTGTCCTGGCCGAGGAGGTGGAGCACGCGGCGCACCATAGCCCAACTCCGGCCGGCGGGAGCCCTCGCCCGGGCGAGAGGTCTCCCCCTCGGCGGCTCGTGGCTTCCGGCCGCCGGACCGATCCCGGACGCGGGGCGAGGACGCGCTCAGGGCCGCCCGCGGCGGACGCGCCGCCACGCGCCCGGAGCGCGGCTCACGAAGGCGTTCCCCTCGAGGGCGAAGCGCCACGGCCGCTCCGCCCACGGGCCGGCGTAATCCACGTTCACGCGGCGCGCGGCGATGATCGGCTCCCGGGGCGACGGCGCGTCGAGCACGTACAGGTCGTCTCCGGTGAGCTCGCGGCCGTTGTCGTGCTCGCGCCGGATGCCGAGGGCGCGGCAGAGGTTGCCCGGGCCGCGCGTCGAGTGGAGGCAGCCCTCGACCGGCTCGCCCGCGCGGAGCAGCACCGCGGAGGGGAACCCCTCTCCGCCGGTGACCACGTTCATGCAGTGGCTCGTGCCGTAGATGAGGTAGACGTAGGCGACGCCGGGCGGCCCGAACATGACAGCGGCGCGGCGCGTCGGGCCGAAGCGGGCGTGGGAGGCCAGGTCGTCCGGGCCGTGATACGCCTCGGTCTCCACGATGCGCGCGGCGCGACGCACTCCGCCGTCGCAGTGGACGAGCACCTTCCCGAGCAGGTCGCGCGCCACCTCGCGCGTGTCGCGGGCGTAGAACTCCCGGTCGAGCTTCATCAGGTGCGCCGACGGTACCAGCCCGGGACCGGCGGGCGTCAAGCGCCCCCCGCGGATGACCCGGCGACGTTCGGGTAGAGGCCGTCGCGAGGCGCACGATGGCGTCGGCGTGCGCCGCAGCAGGGATCACCCCAAGCGGACAGCGCCGCTACTTTCCCGGGACGGCTCCGGTGGTGCGCGCTAGGCTCCCTCCTCGCCGTGCGGCCCCTCGCGATCATCGTCGTCGTCGCGGCTCTGGGAGCCGCCGGGAGCGCCCGCGCCGAGCGCGATGGCCCGAGCGCCGCCGGGACCGAGCCGGCGCCGGCCGCGGCCCTCTCGCAGGAGGAGCCGCAGCCGCAGCCGCCGCCGTCCGAGCCCCCTCCGGCGAGCGGCGAGACCTACGTCACCGGCGACGACCGGGACTTCGAGCCGGAGGTGCCCGCGCGCTCGCTCGCGCTCGGCCCCGTCCCCCGCGGCGGGATGATCGCGTCCCTCGATCTCGGCTGGCTCCGCAGCGGTCTCCGCGCGGACATCGGGCTCGCGAGCTGGCTGAACCTCGTGCTGCGCGCCGACTCGCTCCTGCTGTACGAGCGTTTCGGCGGCCAGAACGGAATCTACGCCGGCCTGCGCACGTCCTTCACGCCGCAGGGGACGGTGCGCGGGAGCGCGGAGCTCACCGTCGGTCAGATCTTCGTCCCGGCCGACGTCGCCACGGCCAACCTGACCGCGATCCGCGGCTCCGTCGCCGCGGGGCTGGTGCTCGACTGGGCCACCTTCTACGGGCGCGCGGACGTCCGCTGGCTGTCCGGCACGCAGCGGGCCGGGCCGGGCTGGGTCCACGACGCGGAGCTCGGCGCGGGCGTGGAGCGCGCGATCGGGAGGTTCATCCTTGGCGCCGAGGGCTTCGTGTGGGCCAGGCCGGGCCTCTCGAAGCTCGGCCAGTGGAGGCTCCGTGCCGGGTTCGCGATCTAGCGCCGCCGCGCTGTCCCTCGCGCTGGCCCTCGCGGCCTGCCAGACGCGCGACGTCGAGACGAGGCCGTTCCACGTGGAGGTCGCCCGCTCGGACGCGGGGAGCTTCCTCCTCGACGCGCGGGCCGCCTTCCGCTTCACCGGGACCGGCGCGCTACTCGAGCCGACGGTGCTGCGCGTCGCGGGCGTCGTGCCGGAGGGGGGCGGTGAACCCTTCGACGTGACGCTGAGCTTCCGCGCGGACGCGACGGGCGGGCTCGCGTACCCGGCGCAGTTCGACGGCGCGCAGCTCACGGTGACGCTCCTCTCCGATCCCGCCGGCAAGGGCCCCGTGGGCGAGCCGCTCAACTACCCCGGCTTCCGCATCGAGACGACCGGGGTCCTCGCGGCGGACGTGCGCCAGTTCGCGGTCGTGGAGTCCGCCTACGAGGGCGAGAGCGGCACGGACGCGATCCTCGTCGGGCCGCTCGAGATCCGGGTCCGCGACGACTGGACCGAGTTCGAGCCCGCGGAGTGTGGCCCCGTCTACTACGACTTCCTCGAGGTGACCGGCGACGACGAGGTCATCAGCCTGAGCCGTGGGGAAAGAGGCGACCTGTCGATCGCCGCGCCGGACCCGGAGCGGTGGACCGTCCTGCACGCCCTCTCCTGGCACCGGCGCGGAACTTGCGGGAACCAGGCAGAAGCCTGGACGCAGTTCGCCGCCTGGCGCTAAACGATGTCCCCATGCGCCGCGCCAAGATCGTCGCCACCCTAGGTCCCGCCTCGTCCGATCCCGACGTCCTCCAGCGCCTGCTCGGCGCGGGGGTGGACGTCGCGCGGCTCAACTTCTCGCACGGGCACCACGAGGATCACGCCCAGATGCTCGATCGCATCCGCACGGCCTCGCGGCACCTCGGCCGCGCCGTCGCGGTGCTGCAGGATCTCCAGGGCCCGAAGATCCGCACCGGCCCGCTCGCCGTCGGGCGAGAGGGCGTCCGGCTGGAGCCCGGGGCGGAGATCGAGATCACCACCGAGGCCGAGGTGAAGGGCGACGCGCACCGCGTCTCCACCACGTACTCGCACCTCGCCGAGGACGTCCGGCCGGGCGACCGGCTGCTCGTGGACGACGGCCTCATCGAGCTGCGGGTCCTCGGGACGGACGGCGTGCGGGCCCGCTGCGAGGTGGTGGAGGGCGGCATCCTGCGCGAGCACAAGGGCATCAACCTGCCCGGCGTGACGCTGCGTGCCGAGGCGCTCTCCGACAAGGACCGCGCCGACATCGCCTTCGGGCTCGCCCACGGCGTGGACGCGGTGGCGCTCTCGTTCGTGCGCTCCGCGGACGACGTGCGCGCCTGCCGCGACGAGATGGAGCGCGCCGGCCGCATCGTGCCGGTCATCGCGAAGATCGAGAAGCCGGAGGCGCTCGGGGCGATCGACGCGATCATCGAGGCCGCCGACGGCGTCATGGTCGCCCGCGGCGACCTCGGCGTGGAGATCCTCCCCGAGCGCGTGCCGCTCCTCCAGAAGGACATCTGCCGCCGCGCCAACATCGCGGGGAAGCCGGTCATCATCGCCACGCAGATGCTCGAGTCCATGATCGAGCACCCCCGGCCGACGCGCGCCGAGGCCTCCGACGTGGCGAACGCGGTGTGGGACGGCGCGGACGCGGTGATGCTCTCGGCCGAGTCCGCGAGCGGCCGCTTCCCCGTGAACGCCGTGCAGATGATGGACCGCATCGTGCGCGAGGCGGAGACGAGCCCCTCGACGACCGGGGTCTTCGACGTCCCGCGCGGCCCCGCGCCCTTCAACCTCGTCACCTCCGCCGCCGCCTGCGAGGCGGCCGAGGCCGCCGGCGCCGTCGCGATCTGCTGCTTCACCCTCTCCGGCACCACCGCGCGGCTCCTCTCGCACTTCCGGCCGCGCGTGCCGATCATCGCCTTCTCGCCCGACCAGTCGATCCGGCGCAGGCTCGCGCTCTACTGGGGCGTCGTGCCGCGCATCATGGAGCCGGTGAAGAGCGCGGACCTCATGGCCGAGCTCGTCTCCGACCGGCTGCTCGAGGAGGGCGTCGTGAGCCCCGGCGACCGCGTCGTCCTCGTCCACGGCTCACCGCTCGGCATCACCGGCGCCACGAACTCCATCCGCCTGCACGAGATCACGCACCCCTCGGACCGCGGCCCGGCCCAGCGCTACCGCGTGCCCATCTAGCACCCAGGGAGATCCTCGACGACATGGCCTCTCCGACCCCCGCCGCGCCCATCCCCGCCGCCGGCCTCCCCGCCCTGCAGCGCGCGCTCGCCGAGGCGAAGCTCGACGCCTGGCTGCTCTACGACTTCCACGGCCAGAACCCGACCGCGGTGAGCGCGGTGGGGCTCGAGGGCCACATGCTCACCCGGCGCTGGTTCTACCTCGTGCCCGCGGCGGGCGAGGCCGTGGCGCTCGTGCACGCCATCGAGCTCGGCTCCTTCCCGCCCGAGATCCCCGGGCGGCGCGAGAAGTACGCCTCCTGGGCCTCGCTGCTCGACGCGCTCGGGCGGCTCCTCGGGGCCCTTCGGCCCGGCGCGCGCGTGGCGATGGAGTACTTCCCGAAGGGGGCCATCCCGTACCTCTCGCGCGTCGACGCGGGGACGCTGGAGCTCGTGCGCACGTTCGGCGTGGAGGTCGTCTCCTCGGCGGAGCTCGTCCAGCGCTTCCTGTGCCGCTGGGACGCGGCGCAGGTGGAGAGCCACCGCCGCGCGCTCGCCGCGATCGACGCCGCGAAGGACGCCGCCTTCGCGCGCATCGGCGAGGCGCACCGCGCCGGCGAGACGCTGCTCGAGACGGACGTGCAGGCGTTCCTCATGGAGCGCTTCGCGGCCGCCGGGCTCGAGACGGACCACCCGCCCATCGTGGCGGTGAACGCCCACGCGGGCGATCCGCACTACGAGCCCTCGAAGCGGACGCCGACGCCCATCCGCCCGGGCGACCTCGTGCTCATCGACCTGTGGGCCCGCGGCACGGGCCCCCGCGACGTGTACGCGGACATCACCTGGGTCGGCTACTGCGGCGAGCGGCCCCTGGAGCGGCTGGAGCGGATCTTCCGCGTCACCGCCGACGCGCGCGACGCGGGGCTCGCGGCGCTCGAGCGCGCCCACCGCGAGGGCAAGACGCTACAGGGCTGGGAGGTCGACCGCGTCGTCCGCGATCACATCGCCGCTCAGGGCTTCGGCGAGAAGTTCGTCCACCGCACCGGCCACTCCATCGGCCTGTCGGTCCACGGCGACGGCGCGAACCTCGACGACCTCGAGACCCACGACACCCGCCCGCTCGTGCCCGGGCTCGGCTTCTCGATCGAGCCCGGCATCTACCTGCCGGAGGAGGGGCTCGGCGTGCGCAGCGAGATCGACGTGTTCCTCGCCGACGACGGGCCGAAGGTGTTCTCCAAGATCCAGCGGGAGCTCGTGCGGATCCGATGACCGCCTCGCCCGCCGCCGTCGCCACCGCGGTCGTCCTGTTCCGCGACGGGCCCGCCGGCCGCGAGGTGTTCCTCGTGCGCCGCGGCGTGGAGCGGCGGTTCGCGGCGGGGTTTCACGCCTTCCCGGGCGGGCGGCTCGATCCGGAGGACGCGGAGCTGGAGGTCCCCGGGCACGCGGGCGAGGCGGCCGCGCTCGTCGCCTGCGCGGCCCGCGAGCTCTTCGAGGAGACGGGGGTGCTCCTCGCGCGCCGCGCGGGCGAGGCGCCGTCACGGGCGGAGCTCGCCGAGGGACGGCGCGCGGTGCTCGACGGGACGCTCCCGTTCCGCGCCTTCCTCGAGCGGCACCGCCTCGCCCTCGACCCCGCTCGCCTCGCCCCCGCCGGCCGCTGGATCACCCCACCGCACCTGCCGCTCCGCTACGACGCGCGCCTCTTCCTCGTCCGGCTCGCGTCGCACGACGCCCCGGAGGTGTGGGCGGGCGAGCTCGCGGCCGGCGCGCTCGTCCCGGTGGCGCGGGCGCTCCGCCGCTGGGCCGCAGGCGAGCTGCTCCTCCACCCGCCGAACCTCCACGCGCTGCGGGTGCTCGCGCGCCCGGGCGAGCCGTCCGTCGCAGCGCTCTCGGCGCCGCCGCACTGCGACGCGTTCGTCTCCCGGCGCATCGAGTTCCAGGAGGGCTTCTTCCTCGCCGCGCTGCGCACGCCCACGATCCCGCCGGCGACGCACACGAACGCCTGGCTCGTCCCGGCCGGCGACGGGCTCGCAGTCGTCGATCCCGGCGCGTCCGATCCGGCGGAGCAGGCGGCGCTCCTCGCAATGCTCGACGCGCTCGCCGCGGAGGGGCGGCCGCCGCGCGCGGTGTGGCTCACGCACGTCCACCCCGACCACACCGGTGCGGTCGCCCGCGTGGCGGAGCGCTACGGCGTGCCCGTCCTCGGCCACCGGCTCGCCGCCGGGCGCGTGCCGGGAGGCGTCGAGGTGCGCCCGGTGCGCGACGGGGAGCTGCTCGGCGGCCGCTTCCGGGTCCTCGAGACGCCCGGCCACGCGCGCGAGCACCTCGCCTTCCTCGACGAGGACACCGGCGCGCTCGTGTGCGGCGACATGGTCTCGACCCTGTCGACCATCGTCATCGACCCGCCGGAGGGCGACATGGCCGAGTACGAGCGGCAGCTCGAGCGGCTCCGCGCGCTCGGGCCCCGCACGCTCTACCCGGCGCACGGGCCGCCCGCGCCCGCTGCGCCGGAGCGGCTCGGCGCCTACCTCGCGCATCGCCACGCGCGCGAGGCGCTCATCGCCGCTGCGCTCGACGACGCCCCGCGCTCGCTCCCCGCGGTCACGGCGCTCGCCTACGCGGACACCCCGCCCGCGGCGCTCCCCCTCGCCGAGCGTAGCTGCCTCGCCGCGCTCCAGAAGCTCGCGTCCGAGGGGAGGGTCACGCAGACGGGGGAGGGCTGGCGGAGAGCCTGATCGCGGATTTCCGAGCGGCACCTCGGGAATGCCACGCGCACCCCCCGCCAGAATTCCCCAAACCCCCGAAATTCCGCACGGCGGAACGGGCACGTGCGTTGCAGCCGGACGGTCCCATGCTCCCCCGCGCGTCAGCCGCCCGCGTCGGTCTCCTGCTGGTGTCGGCCTTCCTGGTCGGCGGCGCCTCGACAGAGGTGGCGGTCCGGACACACGGGGCGATCGCCCGCGCCCGCGCGGAGCGCGAGATCGGCTCGGCCGGCCAGCTCGTCGCGCTGGAGCTCAGGGATCCGAGCGGCGAGGTCGTGGCGCGCCCGCGGATCATCGCCCCCGCCGGCAAGGCCGCCGAGGTGGTGCTCCACGAGCCCGGCGAGGCGGGCGCGGTGCGGGTCGCGTTCCGGGTCGAGGCGGTGCGCGACGCGACGGGCGACATCTCGCTCGCGTACGCACTGTGGGTGCCCGGACACGACGTGAAGGCGAGTGGGACCGTGCAGCTCACGCCGGGCGTCGAGCAGCGGATCGCGCTCGCCGACGGGGCGCTCGTCGCGACCTGGCTCGCCGTGCCGGTCCCCTCGGCCGCGCTCGACGCCTACCTCGAGAGCGAGTCCGCGCCCCGGCGCGTGACGCGCCGGGATAGCTGAGCTTCCGGTAGCGAGGGCGCGGAACGGGGCGGCTCGAGCCGTCGCGGGGGCCTCCGTCGCGGAGAGGTGCCGCGTTCACGGACCGGGAGAGGATCACGCCCGGGCGGCGGAAGATGGCGCCGTTCGCGAGGTGATCGCCAACCGCCGACCCTCGTTCAGCGCTCGCCCTCGATCGCCTTGGCCTCGCTCTCGAGCCGCGCCGCGTCTGCGAGCACGAGGCGCAGGCGGTGCGCGAGGAGCTGCCGCTGCTCGACGAGCACGCGGAGCCGGCGGTGGCGCTCCGGATCCTGCCCGGTCGTGAGCGAGGCGCCGAACTGGGCCATGCGCAGCTCGTTGCTCGCGGTGGTGATGCGGATGTCGAGCGCGTGGATCGCCGCCGCGAGGCGGTCGGCCTCGTCGCGGGCGGCGTCGGCCCGCTCGCGCAGCTCGTCGGGAGAGGGCGGCAGCGCCGTCGGCAGCGCGCCCTCGCGCTGGAGCTCCGCCTCGATGGCGCCGGCGACCTCCTGCGCGCGCACGAGCAGCCGCTCCAGCTCGCGGCGCACGTTCTCGCCGTGGATCTGGCGGAGCTTCAGCTCCTGGATCCGGCCGGCGAGGGCGTCGAGCTCCGCGCGATGCGCCTCGAGCTCGGGAGGCGCGCAGAGGAGCAGGGCGAGGGCGAGGCCTTCGAACATCTGCGGGTCTGGAGAGCAACCCACGTGCCCGCGCGCGTCTCGCCCCGGATCAAGCACTTACACGCGGCGCGCGGGGCCGGAGTTGCGCAAAGCCGTCGGAAGCCTCGGAAATCCGTCACGCACCCGTCACGCGCCCGGGGGATGCCGGGGCGCCTCGTCCGCGCCTCGTCAGGGCGTGAGCGACGGCACCCCGTACTCGCCGCTGCCGACGAGGCTCCCGCGCTCGTCCCAGCTGCGCCAGGTGCCGCACTGGACGCCGCCGCAGCGGCGGCCCTCGGTGCGCTTCGCGCCCGACGGCCAGTAGGCGACGAAGCGCCCGTGCGGGACGCCGTCCCGCCACTCCGCCTCCTCCTCGCGCGCGCCCGAGGGGGCGAACACCGTCCAGAGCCCCGTCTTCGCGCCGTCCGCGTAGCTCCCCGCGACCGCCACGCCCCCGCCGCGGTGGTGCTCCACGAAGGCGCCGTCGCGCTTGCCCGCGCGGAAGCGCTCCTCGACCCACAGCCCGCCGTCGTCGTAGTAGCGGCGCGCCGGCCCCTCGCGGCGCGGCTGCCCCGCCGCGTCCTTCGCCTCGCACCACTCCTCGAAGCCCTCGGGCGGCGCGAGGCCGCGGTGCTCGGCGCCGGGCGGGCACTCGAGCGGCGCGGCGGCGAGCGCGAGCGCCAGGGCGAGCGCGGTCACTCAGAGCTCCTCGGCCTTCTCGCCGGCCTTCACGATCCCGTACTTCTCGAGCTTGTAGTAGAGCGCCGAGGGCTTGATGCCGAGGAGCCGCGCGGTCTCCGCCTTCACGCCGCGCGCCTTCTCGTAGGCGGCGAGGATGAGCTGCCGCTCGAGGTCCTCGAGGATGTCGGTGAGGCTCCGATCGCCGCTCGGCACCGGGAGCGAGGGCGCGGGGGGCGCACGGCGCACGCCCTCGGGGAGATCGCGCGGCCGGACCACCTCGCCCTCCGCGAAGACGAGCGCCTGCTCGATGACGTTCTCGAGCTCGCGCACGTTGCCCGGCCAGCGGTGGCGGCGGAGCAGCTCCACCGCCTCGGGCGCGAGCCCCGTCACGGCGCGGCCCATGCGCGGCGCCAGCCGGCCCACGAAGAACCGCGCGAGCTCCTCGACGTCGCCGGGCCGGTCGCGCAGGGGCGGCAGCACGATGGGCACCACGTTGAGCCGGTAGTAGAGGTCCTCGCGGAACCGGCCGCTCTCGACCATCTGCGCGAGGTCCCGGTTCGTGGCGGAGACGACGCGGACGTCCACCTCCACCGTCTCCTCGCCGCCCACCCGCTCGAACTGGCGCTCCTGCAGGACGCGCAAGAGCTTCACCTGCACGGCGGGCGGGATCTCGCCCACCTCGTCGAGGAACAGCGTGCCGCCGTTCGCGAGCTCGAACCTGCCGAGCTTGCGGCGGATGGCGCCGGTGAAGGCGCCCTTCTCGTGGCCGAACAGCTCGGACTCGAGCAGGCCCTCCGGGATGGCGGCGCAGGAGATCGACACGAACGGCTGCTCGCGGCGCGGGCTCCCGTCGTGGATGGCCCGCGCGACGAGCTCCTTGCCGGTGCCGGACTCGCCGAGCACGAGCACCGTCGCGCCGGTGGCGGCGACCTTGCGCACCTGATCGAGCACGCGCCGCATCGGCTCGGAGCTGCCCACGAGGCCGTGGGAGCGATCGCGCCCGAGATCCTCCTCGAGCGCCTCGGCCCGGGCGCGGGCGTTGCGCGCGCCCTTGCGCTCGCGCGCGATCTCGATGGCCTTCTCCACGCGGGCGCGGAGCACCTCCGGCGAGAACGGCTTCTCGATGAAGTCGATCGCCCCTTCGCGCATCGCCTCGACCGCGACGGCGATGGTGCCGTGCGCGGAGACGACGAGCACCGTCGCGTCCGGATCCGCTTCCCGCAGCCGGCGCACCACCTGGATCCCGTCCACCGGGACCATGCGCAGGTCGGTGACCACCACCTCGGCGGGCTTCTTGCGGTAGGCGGCGATCGCCTCGGCGCCGCCGCGCACGGCGAGGACGTCGTGGCCCAGGCGCGAGAGGGCGATCGCCATGCCCTCGCGGACCGCGTCGTGATCGTCGGCGATGAGGATGCGAGCCATCGGGGGCCAGAGTGTAACCGACGCTCCCCCAGGGACGCTCGCTCGCTCGCCCTCGTTTTTCCGAAGGTCTGGCTGCGACATTTCGTGTTTGTCATCGCCCGCAGGGTGGTTACGGATCGGGAGACGCCGCTTTTGGCGGCGGGAGCCCTCGATGCCCCTCGACAAGAAGACCACCAGCTTCAACCTCGGCTACGTCCTGCTCGCCGCCCTCGGGGTCATGCTCCTGCAGAACTGGTGGTCCCAGTCGCAGGCGGTCCAGACCCTGCCGTACAGCGAGTTCCAGAAGCTCGTCCGCGAGGACAAGGTCGTCCGCGTGGTGGTCTCGCAGGACGACGTGCAGGGCGAGCTGAAGGAGCCGCTCAACGGCAAGACGCGCTTCGTCACCACCCGGGTCGACCCGGAGATGGCGAAGGAGCTCGACCAGCACGGCGTCGTCTACGCGGGCCGCTTCCAGAACGAGCTCGTCCCCCTCATCCTGTCCTGGGTCCTCCCGATCGCGCTCTTCTTCGGGATCTGGGTCTTCCTCGGGCGCCGCATGGCGAAGCAGCTCGGCGGGCCCGGCGGCGGGCTCATGGCCATCGGCAAGTCGAAGGCCAAGGTGTACGTCGAGACCGACACCAAGGTGACCTTCGGGGACGTGGCCGGCGTCGACGAGGCGAAGGCGGAGCTGAAGGAGGTCGTCGAGTTCCTGAAGGACCCGAAGCGCTACGGCCGCCTGGGCGCGCGGATGCCGAGGGGCGTCCTCCTCGTCGGCCCGCCCGGCACGGGCAAGACGCTCCTCGCGAAGGCCGTCGCCGGCGAGGCCGGGGTCCCCTTCTTCTCCATCTCCGGCTCGGAGTTCGTGGAGATGTTCGTCGGCGTCGGCGCCGCGCGCGTGCGCGATCTCTTCGAGCAGGCCCGGCTGAAGGCCCCCGCCATCATCTTCATCGACGAGCTCGACGCGCTCGGCCGCGCCCGCGCCTCCATGCCCGGCATGATGGGCGGCCACGACGAGAAGGAGCAGACGCTGAACCAGCTCCTCGTCGAGCTCGACGGCTTCGACCCGTCGGTCGGCATCGTGCTCATCGCCGCCACGAACCGGCCGGAGATCCTGGATCCGGCGCTGCTCCGGGCCGGGCGCTTCGACCGGCAGGTGCTCGTCGACCGGCCCGATCGCGTCGGGCGCGCGCAGATCCTGGAGGTCCACACGCGCAAGGTGAAGCTCGCCCCCGGCACGAAGCTCGACGAGGTGGCGGCGCTCACGCCCGGCTTCACCGGCGCCGACCTCGCGAACCTCGTGAACGAGGCGGCGCTCGTCGCGACCCGGCGCAACGCCGACGAGATCACCATGGAGGACTTCAACGTCGCGATCGAGCGCATCATCGCGGGCCTGGAGAAGAAGAACCGGCTCCTCAACCCGCGCGAGCGCGAGATCGTCGCCCACCACGAGCTGGGCCACGCCTTCGTGGCGCAGGCGCTGCCCGGCACCGACCCCGTCCACAAGATCTCGATCATCCCGCGCGGCATCGGCGCGCTCGGCTACACCATCCAGCGGCCGACCGAGGACCGCTACCTCATGACGCGCGAGGAGCTCGAATCGAAGATGGCCGTGCTCCTCGGCGGCCGCGCCGCGGAGGCGGTCGTGTTCGGCCACTACTCCACCGGCGCCGCCGACGACCTCGCCAAGGTGACCGACATCGCGCGCAACATGGTCACCCGCTACGGCATGGACGGCTCGCTCGGACCGGTGACCTACGAGTCCGAGCCGGAGGGCTTCCTCGGCCAGGTGACCGGGACGCGGCGGCTCTACTCCGAGGAGACCGCGCGCGAGATCGACGTCGCGGTGCGCGAGACGGTGGACGCCGCCTTCCAGCGCGCCCGCGCGATCCTGCTCGACAACCGCCCGCTCCTCGAGGAGTCCGCGAAGGAGCTGCTGCGCCGCGAGACGCTCGCCGGTGACGACCTCGCCGCGACGCTCGGCCGCGTCCGCGCCGAGGGCACGCGCGTCGCCGCGGCGGCGCCGGTAGTCTAGCGGGGGACTGCGTCCCCCGCCCCGCCGACGGCTGACCGCCGTCGTCGGGGCCCCACCCCCGCTCGGCGGGGCCCGTGAACGGTCGCGCCCGCTTCGCGGGTTCGCGACCGTTCCCCGCCGGGAGGGATTGCATCCCTGGGCCGGGCGGCGGCCCGGGGGCCCCCCCC
>NZ_JAKZLF010000015.1 GCF_022808855.1 Anaeromyxobacter soli | reverse complement strand
CCCCTCGAGCGCCGGGCGGCAGCGCTCGTCGGAGGCGAGCGCGGCGGCGAGGCGGCTGCGGGCGTCGGCGGCGCGGCCGAGCTCGAGCGCCGCCTGGCCGGCGCCGGCGAGCACGAGGGCGCGCTCCGGCCCCGGCGACGCGAGCGGCGCGAGGCGGTCGAGCGCGGCGAGGACGCCCTCGTGCCGCCCGAGCGTCCCGTGGAGCGCGGCGAGCCGGCGGAGGAGCTCGGCGCGGTCGGGCGCGAGCGCGGCGGCGGCCTCGAGGTGGGCGACGGCCGCGGCGGGATCGGCGAGGCGCCGCTCGGCGACGTCCGCGAGCGCGAGCCGCGTGCGGACGAGCAGCTCGGCCGCGCCCGGCGCGCCGGGCGGGAGCGCGGCGACGACGGCGGCGTGGTGCTCGGAGGCCTCCGCCCACTGGCCGGCGGCCTCCGCGGCGCGGGCCGCGCGGGCGTGCGCGTCGGGCGAGGGGGCGAGCTCGCAGACCTCGCGGAAGCGCAGGAGCGCGTTCTCGGGGTGCTGGAGCCGCTCCTCCCAGAGGACCCCGGCCTCCGTCGCCGCGGCCGCGGCCGCGGCCCGATCGCCGCGCGCGAGCTCGGCCGCGCAGAGCCGCTCGAGGACGCGCACCGCGCGCAGCGGCTCGCCCGCGGCGCTGCACGCGCGCGCGAGCGCGCCGAGCGCGCCGGGATCCTCGGGCGCGAGCCGGAGCGCCTGGTCGAGGTGGAGGCGCGCGGCGGGCGGGTCCGCCTCGAGGAGCAGCGCGCCGAGCTCGGCGTGAGCGCGCGCCTTCTCCGCCGCGTCGGGATCGTGCGCGACGAGCCGGCGGAGCGCGTGGAGGAGCCCCTCGCGGTCCCCCGCGGCGAGGGCCAGCGCGCGGAGGGCGCGGAGCGCCGGGACGTGATCGCGCCGGACGGAGAGGGCGAGCTCGGCGGCGCGCAGCGCGTCCTCGCGCGCCGCGCCGGGCAGGGCGAGGGCGACCTCCGCGGCGGCGAGCGCCGAGAACGTCTCGCCCCGCGCGGCCGCGCCGGTGGCGAGGGCGGCGAGCGCGCGGGCGGCCTTCTCGGGCTCGCCGCGGGCGAGCCGGATCGACGCCTCGGCGGCGAGCGCCGGCAAGAACCCCGGGCGCCGCGCGAGCCACTCGGCGGCGAGATCGAGCGCCTCGTCGTGGAAGCGGTCCTCCGCGGCGAGGAGCGAGAGGAGCCGCTCGGCGGCGAAGGGGTGCGCGCTCGCGGCGGAGCCGGCGGCGAGGTACCGCTCCCGTGCGCCCGCTGCGTCGCCGGCGGCGAGCCGCGCCTCCGCCTCGCGGAAGGTCCGCGCGCCCTCCTCGGCCGCGAGGAGCTCGGGCTCGGGCGAGACCGCCGCCGGGCCGGCCGCCCCGCGGCTCCAGGCGAGCCGGACGGCCCCCTCGATGATCTCCGCGCGCGAGAGCGGGACGCCCGCCGCGCGCGGCAGCTTCCAGCCACGCGGCGCGAGGACGCGCCGCAGGAGGACCGGGAGCGGATCGCGCAGCACGGCCTCCCCGCCGACCGCATCGAGCACGCCGCGGGCGAGGTGGGGGAGCATCGCGGGCGGGATCGGCGCCGGGCCGTAGACGCGCGGGGAGTGGAACACGAGCGCGGCGCCCTGCGCGCCTGCGGGGACGAGCCCGGCGAGGAGCGTGAAGGGAGGTCCGCCCGAGAGCCGCGCCGCGATCTCCGCCGCCCCGGGGCGGAGCGCGATGCGCACGTCCTCGACGCCGAACGCGGCGAGGCTGGCCGACGCGAGCGCCGCCTCGGCGACGCCGGGCTCGATCGCGATGGAGAGCTCGAAGAGGTCGGAGAGCCGGTGGCGGAACTGGCCCGAGCCCTTGCCGACGTCGAACGGGAAGCGGACGTCGGGGACCTCGAGGGTGAGCGCCTCGAGCCGCACGCCGGGCGAGATGGGCTGATCGGCGAGCCGGACGAACGCGCCGCCGCGCTCGAGGCGGAGCTCGAACCCCGCCCCGCTCCTCGTCCCGGGGGCGGAGGATGGGGCGGAGGCGTCTTTTCTCACCTCCGCCATGTGCCGAATTCTAGCGGAGGGGCGAGGGGTTGGGAAAATCCGGCCCGCCCGACCCGGGCGCCGGCCGCTCCCGCCGCTCCGCGATGTGCGCCCGGGGCGCACATCCGGTTTCACGGTTCGTTCACCCCGCGCCGGGGTTGCGCGCGAGGTCACCCCGCAGCAAACACCGAAGCCCATGCGCCCATGCTCCCGGATCACCGCGTCCCTGCTCGTCTTCGCGCTCTCCGCCTGCGGAGGTGGCGGCAAGGACGGCGGCGACCCGGGAGGCGGGGGAGGACCGGCCCTCTGTCCCGCGGGCCCGGAGAAGACCGGCAGCGCCACCTCCTACGACGCCTCGGGCGTGGGGGCGTGCGGGTGGGATCCGGCGCCGGCCCTCGCCGTGGCGGTCTCGCCCGTGGTGTTCGCCGCCTCGGCGGCGTGCGGGACCTGCCTCGAGATCACCGGGCCGCTGGGGAAGGCGACCGCGGTGGTGGTGGACTCCTGTCCCTCCTGCGCCGACGCCGCGCTCGATCTCGGCGCAGCGACGTTCGCGCGGGTCGCGGATCCCGCTGCCGGCCGCGTGGACGTGACCTGGCGCACCGTGCCCTGTCCGGTGGACGGCCCGATCCGCTACCGGTTCAGCCCCGCCTCGAACGCGTGGTGGTTCGGGATCGTGCCGATGGATCACCGCCACCCCATCGCCGCCCTCGAGGCGCGGGGCGCGGGCGACGCGACCTTCCGCACCCTGGAGCGGAGCGGCACGAACCTGTTCGTGGGCGCCGGGGTCCAGATCGCCGGGCCGCTCGCGATCCGGGCGACCGACGTGCACGGCCACGTGCTCGTGGACGAGAACGTCCCGTTCGCGCCGCCGCTCGACCCGGCGGCGCAGCTCGTCAGCGGGGCGGCGAACTTCCCCGAGACCTGTCCGTGACAGGGTGCCGGCGAGGTTCAGGCGGCGAGCGCGCCGAGCTTCTCGCGCAGCGCCTCCACGGCCCGGTCCACGAAGGCACGCACGAGCGGGGTCACGAACCGGCCCGCCGGGATCACCACCTGGACCGGCACGGGCGGCGGCTCGTACGGTTCCAGGATCCGCCGCAGCCGGCCGGCGCGGACGTGCGAGTCCACCATGTACGAGAGCACGCACGTCGGGCCGAGCCCGGCGACGGCCGCGTCGATGGCGGCCTCGGCCGTGTTCACCACGAGGCGAGGGGACACGGCCACGGCGAAGCTCCGGCCCCCGCGCCCGAACGTCCAGCGATGGGGGGCCGGCGTCACCGAGGTGCAGGCGACGCACGCGTGGCTCGCGAGCGCCTGCGGCGAGCGTGGCGTCCCGTTCGCCTCGAGATACCCGGGGCTCGCGTAGACCGCGCGCCGCACCTCGCCCGCGCGGAGGGCCTTCAGGGACGAGTCGGGCAGCCGGCCGAGGCGCACCGCCACGTCGAGCCCCTCGTCCACGAGCGACACCACGCGGTCGAGCAGGAGGAGCTCCACGCTCGCCGACGGGTGATCGCGCAGGAACGCCTGCACGATCGGGAGCACGTGCAGCCGCCCGAACACGACCGACGCGGTCACGCCCAGCCGCCCGCGCGGCTCCTGCCGCTCCGCCGCGGCGGCGCCCTCCAGCTCCTCGAACCCGGCGAGCGCGCGCCGCGCCGCCTCGAGCGTGCGCGCGCCCACGTCCGTGAGCGCGACCGAGCGCGTGGTGCGGTTGAGCAGCCGCGCTCCGAGCCGCTCCTCGAGCGCGGCCACCGCCCGCGTGACGGCGGCGGGCGACCGCCCCAGTCGCCGGGCCGCCGCGGCGAAGCTCCGTCCCTCTGCCACCGCGGCGAACGTCGCCCAGGCGTCGATCCGGTCCATGCGTCATTCCCCCGAGCGCAAGAGTGTCCTGCGACAGCGTCCATTGTTCCGGCGGGCTCGCGGCCGCAACTCCATGGGCACCCACGCGCCGCACCTCGTGCGGCCTCACCCCACCAGGAGACGCCATGTCCCGCATTCCCCCCGTCGATCCCTCCACCGCCGAAGGCCGTGCCCGCGAGCTGCTCGAAGGCGTGCAGCGGAGCCTGGGCGCGACCCCGAACCTCTACCGCGTGATCGCCCAGTCGCCCGCGGCGCTCGAGGGCGTGCTCGGCCTCGCGGGCGCGCTCGCGCGAGGACGCATCCGTGCGCGGCTGCGCGAGCAGATCGCGCTCACCGTCTCTGAGGCGAACGGGTGCGAGTACTGCCTCTCGGCCCACAGCGCGCTGGGGGCGGGGCTCGGGCTCCCGCCCGCAGAGCTCGAGCGCGCGCGGCAGGGGCGCGCCTCGAACCCGCGCGACGAGGCGGCGCTGCGGTTCGTCGGACGCGTCATCGAGCGGCGCGGCCGCGTCGACGACGCCGATCTCGCGGAGGCTCGCACCGCCGGCCTCGACGACGGGCAGCTCGTCGAGCTCGTCGCGAACGCGGCGCTGACCGTGTTCACGAACTATCTGAACGAGGTCGCCGGGACCGAGATCGACTTCCCCGTCGTGCACGCGAGCGGGGCGAAGGCCGCGTGACCGAACCCTGGGGTCCGGACGGGAGACCGGCCGGACCCCACCTCACCCGCAAGGAGCCGCGAGATGCACCGCCCCTCGAGCGACGTCGCGTTCACGCCGGCCGTCAAGGCGGTCCAGGCCCGCAGGGGATCGCGGGAGGCCTACGCGCGCCTGGAGCGCCGCGGAGGCTTCGGGACGGAGCTCGACGACGAGCTCGCCCGGTTCGTCGCGGAGCGCGACAGCGTCTACCTCGCGACGGCGAGCGCGGCGGGTCAGCCGTACGTGCAGCACCGCGGCGGTCCGAGGGGCTTCCTCCGCGTGCTCGACCCGCACACGATCGCCTGGGCCGACTTCCGGGGAAACCGGCAGTACGTCACGACGGGGAACCTCGCCGAGAACGACCGGGCGTTCCTCTTCCTCATGGACTACGAGACCCGGACGCGGGTGAAGATCTGGGGACGCGCCCGGGTGGTCGAGGACGATCCCGCGCTCGTCGCGCGCCTCATGCCCGAGGGTTACCGTGCCACGCCCGAGCAGGCGGTCCTGTTCACGGTGGAGGCCTGGGACGTGAACTGCCCGCAGCACATCCCGCGGAAGCTCGACGCCGCCGAGGTGGAGGCCGCGCTCGCGCGGCTGCAGGAGCGGGTGGCGGCGCTCGAGGCGGAGAACGAGCGGCTGCGGGCCGCCGCGGGCTGATGCACGAAGGGCCGCGCGTCGCCGCGCGGCCCTCCGCTCCCACCACCCGCCAGCAGCTCCGTCTACTGGGCCTGCCTCGTCTTCTGCGTGCCGTCCGTCGCCACCTCGGCGGCCGGGCGCCGGTAGACGACGATGCTCCTGCGGCTCTGGAACTCGTCGTCCTCCCGCGCGAACACCGTGACCACGTTGTTGCCGGTCTCGAGCGGGATGTCCGCCGTGAAGTCGAGCTTCGCGGCGGCCGTGCTCTCCGGGAGCACCTTGAAGAACACCTTCTGCTCGTTCACGAACACGAACACGTCGCGCAGGCGGGCGTCCGGATCGGACGAGGGCGGCACGAGCGCCGTGCCCTGCAGCTTCCAGTGATCCCCCTCCACCACCGGCGCGCCCTTCTGCGGATCGGGGACGAGCGCGATGCGCGGCGGCTCGCGCTGCCACGCGGCGGCGACGACGCCGGAGCGCGGGCCGCGCGCGGCGCGCACCTCGGAGTCGGGGACGAAGGCGAACCGGCCCTTCTGCCACTCGACCCGGTAGAACTCGCCGATCTTCGCGTCCACCGGGATCACCGCGCCGCGCTTGGCGGTCGCGATGGCCGGCGACGACGCGCTCGCGCCGGAGCGGAGCGTCGCCTCGGCGGCCTCGACCCGGACCGAGCCGGACGCCGCCGTGCGCGCCTGCTCGTCCTTCGCGACGGGCCAGTCGAGCTTCTCGGAGACGTACTCCTCCATCTTCTCGTCCACGATCATCACGCGGAGCGGGAGCGTGTCGCTCTTCGAGCCGCGCCGCAGCTCGACCTCCATGCGCGCGGACTTCGTCTCCCCGGGCTTGAGCGCGCCGAGCGCCTCGCGCCCCTTCTTGATGAAGACCTTGTCGTCGCCGAGGTTCTTGAGCGAGACCCAGGTCTTGTCGCCCGCCGCGCCGGTGCCGGCGTTGCGGACGTCCACCCGGACGTCGAACGTCTCGCCGCGCTGCGCGAGGCCGTCGCCGTTGCCGCCCTGGCGGTCCTCGATCTGCACGCTGAACGCGAACACGGGCTTCGGCACCTCGACCACCCCGAGGCTCGTCGCCAGGTCGGCCGGGGCGTGGCCGCCCTCGTCCTCGAAGTGCAGCGAGATCTCGTCCCGCCGGCTGTCCATGCCCTTCGGCAGCCGCAGCGGCACCGTCCAGCTGCGCCGCTCGCCCGGCGGCACGTTGCCGAACACGAACTCGCGCCGGTCGAGGAGCGGGTTCTTCTCGGCGGTGCTCCAGGCGCGGAGGCGCCGGAACGGCGCGTCGCCCTTGTTCTCGACGGTCACCGTCCACGGCACCGTGTCGCCGGCGCGGTGATCCTTGCCCGGCGCCGGGGTGAGCGTGACGGCGGCGCGCGCCGCCCCGCGGCCCTGCGTCGGCGCGGCCGGCGCCCAGTCGACGCCCAGCTCCTGGAGCCGCTTCTCGAGCCGCGTCTCCTCCTGCGCCTGGCGCTCGGCGACGAGCGCCTTCGCGGCCTCCATGAGGCGCGCGCGATCCGGCAGCGGCGAGCGCTTCAGGAGCTCGCGGCCGAACCGGATCTGGTAGTCCTCGACGAGCCGGTCGGGATCGGCCTCCGCCTCCTCGTCCTCGATCTGCTCGGGCGTCAGCTGCTGCTCGATGCCCTCGTCGTGGGCCTCCGCGGCCTGCGCGGCGACGTCGCGCTTCAGCGCCTTCGCGACCTGGTCCTCCTTCTCGTCGAGGAGGTAGCGCAGCTCGAGGGGCGCCTTCTCGACCCGCTTCTTCTTGGCCTCGGCCTTCGCGACCTCGGCGGGCGAGGAGTCGGCGGGGTTCATGAGGTGACGGTCGAGGTCCACCTCGCCCATCGAGCGCGGCGGCGCGAAGAAGTTCACCTGCTCCTTCAGCGCGCGGCCGGGGAGGAGCATGACGTCCGGCGTGATGCCGACCTCCTGGATCGACACGTCACCGGGGGTGAGGTACTGCGCGATGGTCAGCTTGAGCGCGGACTGCTCGCCCGAGCCGGTGGGATCGTTCAGGTCGTCGAGGACCTGCACCGACCCCTTGCCGAACGTCTGGCGCCCGATGACCAGCGCGCGGCCGTTGTTCTTGAGCGCGCCCGCGACGATCTCGCTCGCCGAGGCCGAGCTGTTGTTCACGATGACGACGAGGGGCAGGCTCGTGAGGTCGCTCGTCTCCCCGCTCGCCTCCTTCACCTCGTGGATCCGCTGGCGGTCGCCGCCGCCGACCGTCTTCACGATGACGCCCTGGGAGAGGAACAGGTCCGAGACCTGGATCGCCTGCTCGAGCAGGCCGCCCGGGTTCCCGCGCAGGTCGAGCACGAGGCCCTCGAGCTTGCCGCCCGCCTGGGCGCGCTGCTGCTGGAGGGCGGTGAGGAGGTCGCGCGTCGTGTTGGCCGAGAACTGGGACAGGCGGACGTAGCCGATGTTGCCGTCGAGCAGCTTCGCCTGGGCGACCGTCTCGACGTTGATGACCTCGCGCAGCAGGGAGAGCTTGCGGGCGTCCGTGCCCTTGCGCTGGACCGTGATCGAGATCTTCGTCTGCGGCTTGCCGCGCAGCCGGTCGACGGCGTCCTGCAGGTCCATGTTGACCGTGGACTGCTCCTCGATGCGGGCGATGACGTCGCGCGCCTTGATGCCTGCCCGCTGCGCCGGGGTGTTCTTGAGCACCTTCACGACGGTGAGGTTCCCGTCGCGCATGGCGATGACGAAGCCGAGCCCGCCGAACTCGCCGCGGGTCTGGAGCTTCATCTCCTTGAAGTACTTGGGCTCGAGCAGGTTCGTGTGCGGGTCGAGCGTGGAGAGCAGCCCGTTCACCGCCGCGTACTCGATCTCCTTCAGCTCCTTGTGCGCGACGAGGTGCTCCTGGATGAACCCCATCGCCTCGCCGAGCGCGGTGCGGACCTTCCAGATGGAGTCCACGCCGGTGAGGTCGAGCTCGCGCTGCGCCGCGCCCACCGTGAGCGTGAGCTTCGGCGACTTCGCGTCGCCCTGGACCATCACCTCGGCGACCGTCCGCTCCACGCTCTCGAGCGAGGACACGACCATCTGCTTCGGGTCGAAGCGCGAGGGATCGACGTAGTTGTCCTTCACCGCGAGGATCACCTGCGACAGGATCGGGAGGCGATCGAGGCGGTACTCGCCGGCGCCGTCCGCCTTCGCGTGCGCGGGGACGGCGCCGCGATACGCCACGGCCGCCGGCGGGACCTCGGGCTCCGCTCGTACGAAGCGGACGGTGACGCCGAGCGCGAGGGCGGCCGTGGCCGCGAGGGTGGTGAGCAGCCGGAAGGGGCGGATCATTCGGGGGCGCCTGGGCGTGGGAGGTCTTTGAGCGGGCAAGCGAGAAAACCTACGTATCGTCCGAGGATAGGGTGGGGGGTAGGGGTCCGCAAGCAGAACGGTGACCCCCCGCCGCCAGGGGACAGAACGTCTCGGGGTGGTTTTCATGCCCGCACCCACACCCGGGTTCGGGGTCGCAGGCGAGCGGTGACCTCGCCGGGTCCGGCCGAGGGCCCGTCAGTCGTCGTCGCGCGACGCGCGTGCGGACACCGGAGCGACCGCGCCTCCGGGCGTCGCGGGCGACGGCCCGAACGCGCTCGCGCCCCCGTGCGCGTACACGATCTCGCCGCCCGCCGAGCCGGTGCGCACCCCTAGCGCGGCCACGCCGATCGTCCCCGCGGCGACGGCCGCGCTGAGCCCGAGCGCGAGGCGCGCCGGCACGAGCAGCAGCGCCGCCGAGAGGGCGAGCACCGCCCCCGCCGCCCAGACGAAGATCTCGGCACGCTCCTCATGGGCCTCGATCACCCGCTCCGCCACGACCCTCTCCACCTGCCGCTCGTCGCGCTCTCCGAGCTGCATCGCGACCACGCCCGAGGCGACGAGGAGGGCCTGCAGCCCCACCAGGACGCCGAGCGCGATCCGGGGAACGCGCCCGCGGAGGTGGGCGATGGCGAGGGCGAGCGCCACGAGCGGGATCGCCAGCGCGAGGCCGAGGGGCAGGTGGACGATGGCGGGGTGCAGGGGTAGGGTCGGCATGGTTCGCTCTCCGGTGGTTCCCGCGACCTTGGCGGCGCGGGCGTCCGGCCGCCATCCGACGGATGACGCACGAAGAAAACCCGAGCGCGATGAAGCACCTCGCCCGCTCGCCTGCGGCGGATGACGGGGTCGTCCGCCCCGCGATGCTCGCCGTCCCCGCCGCGATCCTCCTCGCCGTGACGCTGCTCGTCGGGCTCGACGTGGTGAGCGACGCGGGCGCGGGCGGCTCCACCGCCCACCTCCTCCTCGAGGTGGCCGTGATGGCGGCGGCCCTCTCCGGGACGGTCGTGCTGTGGGGCCAGCTGCTCGTCGCCCGGAGGCGCGCGCGATCCCTCCAGCGGGACCTGGGCCGGGCGGAGGCGGACCTCGCCCGGTTCCGCCTGGAGTCGGACGAGCACGTGCGTGGGCTCGGCGCCGCGATCGATCACCAGTTCGCCCGGTGGGGGCTCTCGGGGGCCGAGCGCGAGGTGGCGCTCCTGCTCCTCAAGGGGCTCGCCTCCAAGGACATCGCGGACCTCCGGCGGACGAGCGAGCGGACGGTGCGGCAGCAGGCGCTCGCGGTCTACCGGAAGGCCGGGCTCGCCGGGCGCGCGGAGCTCGCGGCGTTCTTCCTCGAGGATCTCCTCTCCCCTCCACCAGCCACCGGCCGCGCAGGAGTTCGCGCGGAGGAGCGCTGACGGGCGGTCCGCGGGCTCGAGATTTCCGCAGGGGGCGGGCCGGGGCGGCGTTATAGAGTCCGCCCGCATGTCGCTCGACGCCCGCATCCACGAGTCGCCGCCCATCGCCGGAGTCGAAGACCTCGTCGCGTGGTTCCGCGCGCGCGAGCGGCCGCGCGAGAGCTGGAAGGTCGGGCTCGAGCACGAGAAGCTCATGCTCCGCGCCGGCACGCTCGAGCCGCTGCCGTACGAGGGGTCGGGCGGGGTCGCGGAGGTGCTCCGGGGGTTCACGCGCTTCGGCTACCAGCCGTTCGAGGAGGAGGGGCGGATCATCGCCTCCCAGAACGACGGCCTCACGATCTCGATCGAGCCGGGAGGACAGCTCGAGCTCTCGGGCCGGCCGTTCGCCGACGTGCACGTCGTGGCCGCCGAGCTCGACCGGCACATCGAGAAGTGCGCCGAGCTGGCGCGGGACCTGGGCGTCGAGTTCCTCGCCGGCGGGTACCGGCCATGGGGCACGCCGTCCGAGAGCCCCTGGATGCCGAAGAACCGCTACAAGGTGATGCGCCCGTTCCTCGCGGCCCGCGGCCGGCTCGCGCCGGACATGATGGCCATGACCGCGTCGGCGCAGGCGTCGTTCGACTTCTCGGGCGAGAACGACCTCGCTGAGAAGCTGCGCGTCGCGCTCGCGATCCAGCCCGCGGTGGTCGCGCTCTACGCGAACAGCCCGATCGTGCAGGGGCGCGAGATCGGCTGGAAGAGCTACCGCACCGCCGTCTGGGAGGAGACGGACCCGGCGCGCTGCGGGATCCTGCCGTTCGCCTTCGAGCCGGGGTTCGAGGAGGATCCGTACCGCCGCTACGCCGAGTGGGCGCTCGACGTCCCCATGATCTTCCTGCGCCGCGCGGGCGCGTACCGGGACACGGGCGGCAGGACCTTCCGGCAGTTCCTCGCGGAGGGGCTCTCCGGCGAGCGGGCGACGATCTCCGACTGGGAGGACCACCTCACGACGGTGTTCCCGGAGGTGCGGGTGAAGGGCGTCGTGGAGGTGCGCGGCGCCGACTCCTGCTCCGCGCCCATGGCGAAGGCGCTGCTCGCGTTCTGGAAGGGCATCCTCTACGACCGCCAGGCGCGCGCCTGGGCGTGGGACGTCGTGAGGTCGTTCACGGTGGCGGAGCGCCGGTCGCTGACGCGCACCGCGGGGCGCGAGGGGCTGACCGGGCGCGCACCGGACGGCCGCTCGATCCAGGAGCTCGCCCGCGTGCTCCTCGAGGCCGCATCGGGCGGCCTCTGCCGCCAGAGCTGCTGCGGCCAGCGGGGCGAGGACGAGCGCGTCTGGCTGGCGCCGCTCGCCGAGCGCGCCGCGTCCGGGCGCTCGCCGGCCGACGAGGCGATCGAGGCGTTTCGCCACGGTCCGCGAGCGCTCGCCGAGGCCCTCCGCTGCGCGTGACCTCGCATCCGGCGATCGCCGGAGGTCGCCGTCGCTTGACCGTGGGAGTCGCCCGCACTCCGTTGGGGATCAAAGCTCCAACGCGTGCGTCCGCACGGACAGGCGGCGTAGAAGTGAGCGAGGGGGACGCTCGACGGTTCGGCCATGCGCGGCGAAGAACCCGGTCAGGCGAGGATCCGCGAGCTGAAGCGCGCGCTCATCGACGCGCTGTGGGACGGGCCGACCGGGATCGCGCTGTTCGACGCCGACGTTCGATTCCTGCGGGTGAACGACGCGATCGCGTCCTGGAACGGGATCTCGCCCGAGGCGCACGTCGGCCGTTCTCTGGGTGAGATCCTGGAGCTCCGGCCGGACGACCCGCGCCGGGCGGCGGTGGAGGGCGTCGAGGCCGCCGTGCGAGCGGTGCTCGAGACCGGGCAGCCCCGCACCAACGTGCCCATCGAGGGAACGCCTCCGGGCGACCGCGCCCGCGGCTGGATCTGCTCGTACATCCCCATGCCGGAGCTGGACGGCCGTCGCCCGGGCGTCTGCGCGCTCGTGACGGACATGAGCGGCGCGCGCCAGCGTGAGGAGGAGATGGAGCGGGCCCGCGACAGGGCCCAGGCGATCGCGCTCCGGCTCGGGCTCCTCCAGGACGTGACGTCGGCGCTCGCGCGCGCCGGCGGCGCCCGGGAGATCGCGCGGGTCGTGGTGGAGCGGGTGCGCGTCGCGGCGGGCGCGAGCGTGACGACCTTCCGGACGAAGGAGGGCGACGCCCTCGTCGTGATCGACGAGGCGGGGGTGCAGGCGATCCGGCGGCGGTTCGGGCGGGTCCCCGTCACGGCGCCGCTCCCGGTCGCGGAGGCGGTCCGCAGCCGGGGGCCGGTCTGGTTCCGCTCGCACGAGGAGCTCCACGCGCACTTCCCGGAGATGTCCGAGATCGCGGCCGAGCACGGGGTGCGCGCCGGGGTGGCCTTGCCGCTCATCGCCGGGGCCGACCGGGACGTGCTGGGTGTCCTCTCGCTCGGGTTCTCCGAGCCGCGCGCCTTCGAACCCGACGAGCGCGCCTTCCTCCTCTCCGTCGCCGAGCACTGCGCCCAGGCGCTCGAGCGGGCCCAGCTCCTCGACGCGGAGCGCGCGCAGCGCCGGAGCGCGCAGCAGGCCCGCGATCGCCTCCAGCGGCTCCAGGCCGTCACCGCCGCGCTGTCCGGGGCGAGCACCGTGTCGGAGGTCGCCGCGGTCCTCGTCTCGCAGGCGAAGGAGGCGCTCGGGGCGTCCTCGTCCGTCGCCTACGTGCTCGACGCGGCCGCGGGGCGCCTGCACATGGCCGCCGCCATCGGCGGCGCGGAGCAGGTCCGCGATCGGCTGGCCACGCTGCCGCTCGACGCGCCGCTGCCGGGCGCCGCCGCCGCGCGCGGCGGCGAGCCGATCTGGATCGAGACCGCCGAGCAGCTCCTCGCCGCCTTCCCGGAGCTGCCCCGCTACGCGCCTCACGCCGCGCGGATGAAGGCGCTCGCCGCCCTCCCGCTGAAGCTCGGCGACCGCGTGCTCGGCGCCGTGTCCTTCGCCTTCGACGCGCAGCGGGCGTTCCGGCGCGAGGAGCGCGAGCTCATCCTCGCGGCCGCGCAGCAGTGCGCGCAGGCGCTCGACCGCGCGCGCCTGCTCGACGCCGAGCGAGGCGCCCGCGCCGCGGAGGCGCGCGTGCGCGCGGTGCTGGACGCGATCTTCGACAACGCGCCGCTCGGCATCGGGCTCCTCGACCCCGAGCTGCGCTTCGCGCGCGTGAACCGCGTGCTCGCCGAGATCAACGGCGTCCCGGCGGAGGCGCACGTCGGAAAGCGGCCGCGTGAGCTGCTCCCGGACATGCCGCACGACGAGGTCGAGGCTGCGTTCCGCGAGGTCCTGAGCACCGGCCAGCCCAAGATCGACGTCGAGCTCTCCGGCGAGACGCCGGCCGCGCCCGGGCACCTGCGCCACTGGGTCGAGAGCTGGTACCCGGTGCGGGTGGCGGGGGCGACCCTCGGGCTCGGCCTGCTGGTGCGCGAGGTGACCGCCGAGCGCGAGGCCGCGGAGTTCCAGCGGAACGTGCTCGGGATCGTCGGCCACGACCTGCGGAACCCGCTCTCCGCGATCACGGCCTCGGCCCAGCTCCTCCTGCGGCAGGCCGGCGATCCGGCGGCGGCGTCGCGGCTCGGCGAGCGGATCCTCGGGAACGCCGACCGCATGCAGCGCATCATCGCGGTGCTCGTGGACTACGCGCGCGTGCGGGGCGGCTCCGGGATCCCCCTCCGCCCGCGGCGCTGCGATCTCGGGGCGGTGTGCAAGGTGGTCGCCGAGGAGTGCGAGGCGGCCCACCCCGGGCGCGCGGTGAGGGCGGCCGGCGCGCCGGACGTGCACGGAGAGTGGGACCCGGACCGCGTCGGCCAGATCGTCGCGAACCTCCTCTCGAACGCCCTCGACTACAGCCCGCGCGACTCGACGGTGGAGGTCTCGTGGCGCGCGGACGCCGAGCGAGCGGTGATCGAGGTCGCGAACGAGGGCGCCCCCATCCCGCCGCAGCTCCAGCCCTCGCTGTTCGAGCCGTTCCGGCGCGGGGAGCGCGACCGCGCCGGCGGGAAGGACGGCCTCGGCCTGGGGCTGTTCATCGCCCGCTCGATCGCGATCGCGCACGGCGGCACGCTCGAGGTCCGCTCCGCCCCCGGCGAGCGGACGGTGTTCACGCTCGCGCTGCCGCGGTGACGACGATCGTCGCTACTCCGTGGTCCGTCCGTCGAAGTGCTCCTCCGAGGCGTCGGCGGCGGCCTTCGTGGCGTGCACGGTCCCGTCCACGTGCTCGGGGGGCGCGTAGATCGTGTACAGCTTCAGCGGCTCGTCGCCGGTGTTGCGGACGTTGTGGCGCGCGCCGGCGGGGACGACGATGGCGGAGTCGCCCTCGACCTTCGTCCGCTTGCCGTCTATCGAGACCTCGCCCTGTCCCTTCTCCACCCGGAAGAACTGGTCCCGGTCCTCGTGGACCTCCTCGCCGATCTCCTCGCCGGGGCGGAGCGCCATCAGCACGAGCTGCAGGTTCTTCCCGGTGTAGAGCACGCGCCGGAAGTCGGTGTTCTCCTCGGTCCTGTCCTCGATGTCGTCGACGAACCCTCTCATCGGAGCCTCCCCTCGCCGCCTCATTCCACCCCTCCTGCGCCGATCGCCAGGAACGGATCGGGCTGCCGCGGGTGGGCCACACAGGGAGCAGCCGCCCGTGGGGTGAGGAGGCGAGCGCGTCGGGCTGGCCGAGAGCGTCTTCAGTGCCCGTGCCCCGCGCGCAGGAGGCGCAGCGCCCACATGAGCACGAGCCCGCCGATCATGGCAATCGAGAGCCGCCAGCGCGCGACGCCGCGGCGGTGGAGGTCGGGGAGGATGTCCGAGAGCGACAGGTGCAGGAACGTCCCCGCGCTGGCGGCGAGCGCGATCGAGGTGAACGCCTCCACGTGCACCGTCTCGCGCAGGAGGACGTACAGCCCCGCGCCGAGCGGCACCATCAGCGCGAACGCGGCGTTCATCGCGAGCGCGCGCCCGCGCGTGTAGCCCTCGGCGCGCAGGATCGCCGAGAGCGAGAAGGCGTTCGGGATCTTGTGCGCGAGGATGGCGAGGAAGACGAGCAGCCCGAGCTCCGCCTCCACGTTCGCCGCGCCGAGCGCGAACCCGTCCACGATCGTGTGGAGGCTCATCCCGACGAAGGCGGCGAGCCCCATCGTGTGGACGCCGCAGCCGGTCGCGTCGCCGTGCACATGGACGTGGGCGGGCGCGCCGTGGACGTGCGGGTCCAGCTCCGGGACGCCGCCCGGGCCGGGCTCGGCGCAGACGTGCACGAGCACGAAGCGCTCGAGCAGGTAGAGGAGGAGGAAGCCGAGCATCGCGTACGGCAGCGCCGCCGCGCCGCCCGCCTCGACCGCCTCGGGGAGCATGTGGAAGAAGGCGGCGCCCAGCATCACGCCGGCCGAGAACGAGAGCAGCACGTCGGAGCGCCGCATCGCGCCAAAGAGCGGGAGCGCCCCGCCGGCGAGGGCGCCCGCGAGGATCGCTCCGGTGTACGTGGCCAGGGACTGCAGCTCGGTCATGTGTCGTCCAGCCCGAGCGCCCGCATCCGGCGCACGAGCGTGCCGCGATCGATCCCGAGCGCCGCCGCGGCGGCGGCGCGCACGCCGTTCGCGCGCGCGAGCGCGCCGGCGATGAGCGGCTTCTCGACCTCGCGCATGACCGAGTCGTAGAGCCCGCCGGCCGGGTGGCCGCGCAGCCGCTCGAAGAACGCCTCCACGCGGTGCTGGAGCTCCTCGTCGAGCGGGCGTGGTCTCGCGATGCGTGCGTCCACGATGGCGAACTTCTCGCGCGCGGCGAGGGCGCGGCCCTCCGCGACGGTCTGCGCGCGCTCGACCTCGAAGCCCGCCTCGGCGCACGCGCCGGCGAGCTCGGCCGAGTCGGCGAGCAGCAGGGCCCTGGGCTTCACTCCCCCTCCTCCTCGCGGCGGAACCCCGGGTCCAGCTCGAAGCTCGCGCCGCCGGCCGGGAAGTGCTCCTCGATGACCTGCGCGACGTCCGCGGCGGTCTTGAGGCGGTCGGCGTCGCGACGGAAGTGGACGCCGCCACGGCGGCCGCGGGTGTACCACAGGAGGTGCTTGCGGAGCTCACGGATCGCGAGCAGCTCGGCCTCGCGCGGATCGTCGCCGGGTCGCTGCCGCCGCCGGTGCTCCACCTGGAGCCGCACGTGCTGGAGCACCGTGCCGACCCACTCGTCCCGGGTGGGCGGCGGAGGGCGGGGCGCGCCGAGCTCGGCCGCGCGCAGCTCGCGGAAGATCCAGGGGTTGCCGCAGGCGCCCCGGGCCACGAGGACCGCGTCGCAGCCGGTCTCCGCGCGCATGCGCAGCGCGTCGTCCGCCGTCCACACGTCCCCCGAACCCAGGACGGGGATGGAGATCGCCGCCTTCACCGCGCGCACGAGGTCCCAGCGCGCGCGCCCTGAGTACATCTGGTTCCGCGTGCGGCCGTGGAGCGCGACGGCGGCGGCGCCTCCCGCCTCGGCGGCGCGCGCGACCTCGACGCAGTTCAGCTCGGCGTCGTCCCAGCCGGCGCGGATCTTGATGGTGACCGGGACCGGCACCGCCGCGCGGATGGCGCGGACCGCCTCCTCGACGCGGCGCGGATCGCGCCCCAGCGCGGCGCCGGCGCCCGTCCCGCAGACCTTCTTCACCGGGCACGCCATGTTCACGTCGATCATCCCGGCGCCGGCGCGGACCGCCACCTCCGCGCCCCGGGCGAGCACGTCCGGCTCGGACGCGAAGATCTGCACCGCGAAGGGGTCCTCGTCCGGCTCGCGATCGAGGTAGCTCTCCGTCTGGAGCGTCCCGTGGACGAGGCCGTGGGCGCTCACCATCTCGGTGTAGGCGAAGCTCGCGCCCATCGCGCGGCAGATGGCGCGGAACGGGCGGTCGGAGACCCCGGCGAGCGGCGCGAGGAAGAACCTGCCGGAGAACGAGTACGGGCCGATCTGGACGGACATGCGGAACGTGGGCGGCGGCCGGGATCTAGCACTCCCGCCGACGGGCGGGAAACCTGGAATTCGCGAGGCGGCCGGCGGTTCCCTGCTAAGCCGCGAAGCCCCCATGCGCAACTCGAACCCCGCGATCGCCCTCGCGGCCGTGATCGCCGTCGCGGCCGCCCCGGCCGGTGCCGCGCCCTCGTCCGGGCCCGAGCCCCGCCTCCCCGATCGCGTGACCCTCGTCTATGCGGCGGACGTGGGGGGCTATCTGGAGCCGTGCGGGTGCAGCGAGGACCAGCGGGGCGGCCTCGCCCGGGCCGCCACGGTGCTCGCGCGCATCCGGGCGGAGGGGACGCCGACCTTCTTCGTCGCGGGCGGCGACCTGCTCTTCGAGCTCCCTCCCGACGCCGAGGCCCACGATCAGGACGTCCTCCGCGCCCGCACGCTCGGGGCCGTGATGCGCCGGCTCGGGCTCGCCGCCGCCGTCGCCGGCGAGCGGGACCTCTTCCTGGGCGAGCGGTTCGCGAGGTCCACCGGGATCCCCTTCACGGACGGGACCGTGCTCGGCGGTCAGGTCGGGTTCGGCTCGCTCGGGAAGGTGCCCTCTGCGCCGGTGCGCGTCGCGGTGGTGCACGCCGGCGGCACGCGCGCCGCCCTGGACCGGGCGGACGAGGCGCGCCGCGCGGGCCTCGCGCTCCTCCTCGCCGCCCACCGCGAGCGCCTCATCGACGACGACCAGGACCGGGCCGTGCTCGAGGCCCCGGTCCCGGTCGTGCAGGTGGCCGGTCGCGGGCAGTCGCTCGCGCGGATCGACCTGTGGCTGCGCGGCGATCTCTCCCGCCCGTTCGAGGTGTTGCGGGGCGCGTCGCAGCGCGACGAGGAGCTCGCGCTCGTCGCCGAGCGCCGCGCCGCGTACGCGGACCGGCTCGCGCGCGCGCGCGCGGCGGGCCAGGCGCCGCTCGCGGCCGCCCTCGAGGCGAAGCTCCGCGAGCTCGACGCGCGCGAGCGCGAGCTTCGCGCCGCCGCGCTCCCGGAGGCGCCGCCGGATCGGCCCGCGCTCCGCGTCAGCTTCGTCCCGCTCACGAAGGACATCCCCGAGGACCCTGCCGTCCGGGGGGTGATCGACGCGCACTACCGGGAGGTCGCGGCGGTGAACCTCGCCCGCGCCCGCTCGCGCGGGGAGGTCTGCCCCCCGCCGGCGAAGGGCGTTTCGTCGTACGTCGGAGCGGGCGCCAGCAAAGGGGCCTGCCGTGCGTGCCACCCCGATGCGCAGTCTCACTGGCAGACGACGGCCCACTCGGCGGCGTACGAGACGCTCGTCCGCGTAGGGCGGCAGTTCGACCTCGCCTGCGTTCGCTGTCACGTGACCGGCTGGAAGGAGCCCGGCGGCGCGTGCGGCGTGGCGCAGGTCGCGGGCCGGGAGGCGGTTCAGTGCGAGGCGTGCCACGGGCCAGCGAGCGCGCATGTCCGGGATCCTCCCGGCCACATCGCGCGCGAGGTCCCGGCGACGCGCTGCCGGGCCTGCCACACGCCGGAGGCGTCGGTTCGCTTCGACCCCGCGCGCTACCGCGCCCTCATCCTCGGCCCCGGCCACGGGCAGCCGAGCAAGTAGGCGAGCGAGCGCATGATTTTGACCCCAGTAGTTTGGCCGCTACCATGTCAACCCTGAGAGGCTCCGGCCCCCTGGCCGGCGCCTGAGCAGCCGAGGAGCGATGCGACCGACGCGCCTGTCCCTTTTCGTCCTTTCCGTTCTCGCCGCGCCCCTCGCGTCGGAGGCCCGCGCCTCGCGGTCCGCCGCGCTCAGCGCCGCCCACTCGGCGGCCACGCAGGTGCTGCCGCCTGCGAGCGTGCCTGAACCGGAGGTCGTGGAGACGGCCCTCGAGCTCGCCGCCCCCGCGCCGCGGGCGCCGCAGATCGAGGCCTGGGCGGACGTGCCCGACGAGCCGCCCATCGCGGAGGAGATCGATCGCGACTCCGCGGACATCGAGGCGGTGCGCCGCGCCGAGGAGGAGGCGCACGTCCGCGACGGCGCGAAGGACGCGGCGGTAGAGGGCAAGGTGCCGCACGAGACCGGCGCCGGCCGCATCGAGCTCTTGCCCGAGCTGGACATGGACCTCGCCCAGCTCCGCGCGAAGTACGACATCCCCATCGACGTGAACGAGGCGGTGGTCGGCTACGTCCGCTTCTTCCAGTCGCCCGCCGCGCGCGCACACTTCGTGAAGTGGCTCGGCCGCTCGCACCGCTACCTCGATCACTACCGGGCCATCCTGCGCGAGGAGGGGCTGCCGGAGGACACGGTGTACCTCGCCATGATCGAGAGCGGCTTCGGCAACTTCGCGTACAGCCACGCGAGCGCCTCCGGGCCGTGGCAGTTCATCGCCTCGACCGGCAAGGCGTTCGGCCTGCGCCAGGACTTCTGGGTCGACGAGCGCCGCGATCCGGAGCGCTCCGCGCGCGCCGCGGCCCGCTACCTGAAGCAGCTCTACACGCAGACCGGCGACTGGCGCCTCGCGTGGGCCGGCTACAACGGCGGCGGCGGCCGCATCCAGCGGGCGAAGGACGCGGGCTACGACGACTTCTGGGACATGGCGGCGGAGCCGGGGAAGAAGGTCCTCCACCCCGAGACGAAGGGCTACGTCCCGAAGCTCATGGCGGCCGCCATCCTCTCGAAGCACCCGCAGGCCTTCGGCTTCACCGACGAGGAGATCGAGAAGCAGTCGTGGACGGAGTACGAGGAGGTGAAGATCCCCTCCGCGACCCTGCTCTCCGTGCTCGCCAAGGCCGCCGGCATCGAGGAGCGCGCGCTCATCGACCTGAACCCCGAGCTGCGCCGCTCCTGCACGCCGCCGCGCCCCTACTCCCTCAAGATCCCGAAGGCGAACGCGGAGACCTTCGCCGCGAGCTGGCCGGCCATGCAGCCCAAGGTGCGGCTCACCTTCGCGGGCCACGTCGTCCGCCGCGGCGACACGCTCTCGTCGATCGCGCATCGCCATGGCGTCCCGATGCAGGGGATCCTGGAGATGAACGGGATGAAGACCGCGAAGAAGCTGCGCGTGGGACAGCAGCTCCTCATCCCGAAGCCGATCGGCGCTGGTTCCGCCGTGGCGTCCGCCGATCGTGATCCCACCTTCGAGCCCACCACCGCCCGCGCCCGCGCCCGGACCGCCGTCCGCGTCCCGGCCGGCCGCGCCCGCACGACCCACCGCGTCCAGGCGGGCGACACCCTCTGGTCGATCTCGCAGCGGCTCGGCGTGGACCTCTCCGAGCTCTGCCGCTGGAACGGCATCCACAACCCGAACGGCCACAAGCTCCTCGTCGGCAAGAAGCTCGTCGTCTACAGCGAGCGCGGGTAGCGGCTCTGTAGCCTCGAAGGCGGCGTGATTCGCGACCCCGGAAGGTGATCGCGAATCCCCGCTCAGGACAGCGTCCGTGCCGGATCGACGCGCGCCGCCGCCGCGGCGGGCCCGAGCGCGCCGGCGATCGCGGCGAGCGCCGGGACCGCGACGCCCAGCGCGAGGAGCCAGGGCGGGAAGAGGAAGAAGCTCTCCGGCCGGAAGGGGAGGTCCGCGAGGAGCCGCGCGGCCGCGGCGTCGCCCAGCGCGGCGAGGCCCCGGGCGACGAGCGCGCCCGCCAGCCCGCCGGCGAGCCCGATCGCCGCGCCCTCGGCGAGCACGATCCGCCGCACGTCGGCGGGAGCCGCGCCCAGCGCCTGGAGCACGGCGAGCTCGCGCACCCGGCCGCGGACGCTCGCCGAGAGCGCCTGGGCGATCGCGAGCGCGGCGAGGGCGCACATCGCCACGGCGAGGAGGACGAGCGCGCCGGTCGTCACCTTCACGATGAGCGCCACCCGCTCCGCCGTCGCGCGCTCGCCCTCGTCCACCGCGAAGCCCATGCGCCGCGCGGCGGCCGCGAGGGCGGGCACGTCCTCCGGGCGCGCCGCGAGCACCGTCACCTGGCCGTACGCCGCGTCGCCCTTGCCGTACTCCCGGTGGAGTCGGCGGACCGTCTCGAGGGGCACCGCGACGGCGTAGAGCGGCACGCGATCGGAGAGGCCGGCCAGCCGGAGGCGCTCGGGCTCGACGCGCGCCTCGCTCGCTCCGGCCACGACGGAGTGCCCGACCCGGACCGGCAGCTCGACGCCGACGAGCGACACGCCCGGCGGCAGGCGGCGCAGGTTCCAGGCGGGCGCGAGGGTGCGGTCGTAGACCTCGACCAGGCGGCGGGCGAGGACGGTGGGGATGGGCGCGCCGGGCGGAGGATCGGCGAACGCGCCCGGCGCCACGTCCTCCTCCACGAGGGCGGGATCGACCCCGACGATCGGGAGCTGCAGCGCGAGGCCGGAGGGCCAGCGTCCGCCGAGGCCTCCCGCCGGCTCGGAGGCGGAGACCGGCACGCCGAGCGGCAGGCGCGGCCAGGCCGCCGCCGCGCCGGGGAGCGCGCGGAGCCGCCCCACGGCGTCGTCGTCGAGGCGGCCGCCCCCGAGGACCCCGCCGAGCGAGACGCGCGCGGGGACCACCTCCACGAGCCGGGCGTCGGCGGGGAACAGCCGGCGGGCCGCGGCGCCGACGCCCAGGCCGAGCGCGAGGAAGAGGACGAGCGCGGCCGCGCCCACGCAGGCCGCGGCGGCGTTCACCGCCGCCCCGCGGCGGTCGGCCCGGAGCGCCGCCCCTGCCAGCCAGAGGATCCCGCGGGCCCCCGCCATCAGGCGAGCCTCCCGTCGAGGAGGTGCAGCACGCGCGTCGCCGCGTCCGACACGCGCTCCTCGTGCGTGACCACGAGCACCGACACGCCGTCGCGGGCGAGCTCGACGAAGAGCCGGATGACGTCCGCGCCGCTCGATGCGTCCAGGTTCCCGGTCGGCTCGTCGGCGAGGAGCACCGCCGGACGGGAGAGGAGCGCCCGCGCGAGGGCCACGCGCTGCCGCTCGCCGCCCGAGAGCCGCGCCGGCGGCGCGCCGCCCCGGTCGCCGAGGCCGACGCGCTGGAGCGCGTCCCGGGCCCGGGCGCGGACCTCCCCGATCCCGCCGCCCGGGCCGGCGCGCCGGAGGACGCCGGGCAGCATCACGTTCTCGAGCGCGGAGAGGGTCGGGAGCAGGTTGAAGGCCTGGAACACGAAGCCGATGGCGCGGTTGCGGAGCTCCGCGCGCGCCGCCTCGCCGAGCCCCGCGAGCGAGGTCCCCGCGACGACCGCCTCGCCCTCGAAGTCGCGGTCGAGCGCGCCCGCGACGTGGAGCAGGGTGGACTTGCCCGAGCCGGACGGCCCGACGATGGCCACGAGCTCGCCCGGCGCGACGTCGAGGTCCACGCCGCGCAGCACGGGCACCTCTCTCGCGCCGTCCCGGAAGCATTTCTTCACGCCGCGGAGCCGGATCACCGCTGGACGCCCCCGCCGCCCGTGGCCTCGGGGGCACGCGCCTCGACGTCCAGGTCGAGCACGAGCGCGCCGGGCGCTCCGCCCGGGCCGGGCGCGACGCGCGTCTCGAGGGACAGCGCCCGGAGCCGCGCGGCGGGCTCGAGGAAGCGCTCCGCGAGCGCGCGCACCACGAAGCCCGAGGGGCCGGTCCCGAACGCCTCGGGCGGGAGCGCGCGCACGCTCGAGACGAGCCGCTGCACGTCCACCACCGCGCCGCCGAGCCCCCCCGCGAGCGCGGCCTCCGCGCCCGGGGTGGGGGCGCGAAAGCCCGCGCCCTCGCCGCCGAGCCGGGCGAGGAGCGCGTCGAGGCGGCCGGCCGCGCCCGCGGCGAGGACGAGCCGGTGCGCGCGCGGTTCGAGCCGCCAGGCGATCTCGCCGGAGGCGGTGGGCATCCGCACGATGGTGTCGGGCGCGGCGAGCGCGTCGTCCGGGCCGTCCGCCGGCAGCCCACCGCGCCGGTGCGCGCTTCGCGCCGCGCCGCCGCGCCTGGGTCCGCCCGGCACGGTCTCCGCGAGCGCCGCCGCGACTCGCCGGAGCGCGGCCTCGGCCTCCACCTTCACCGGCAGGATCGCCTCGAGCTCGAGGAGCTGGAGCGGGTCGGCGCGGAGCGCCTCGGGCGAGAGCGCGCTCACCGCCGCGCGCGGGGAGATCGCGAGCGCCACCGCGGCGCCGGGGGCGAGCGCGCCGAACAGATCGCGCCGCAGGTCGACGCCGTGCGCGGCGAGGCGGGCGCGGTCTTCCTCCGGCAGGAGGGGCACGAGCCGCTCGCCCAGCGCGGCGGGATCGCCGTCCCAGCGGAGGACGACGGCTGCGTCGCCGCGCAGGTGGGCGGCGGTGGCCCCGCCCGAGCCGCTGGCCTCGAGGGCGCGGAGCGCCGCGGCCCGCCCGCCCGCGAGGAGCGCGGCGCGCGCGTGCAGGCGATCCTTCGTGGCCGAGAGCCCGATGCCGAGACCGTCGCGCGCCTGCGGCAGCTCGGCGAGGAGGGCCGAGCCCCCCGGGACGTAGACGAGCGCGGCGGCGCCGTCGGCGGCGGCGGCGCGCGCGGCGCCGAACGCGGCGGTGGCGCCGAGCGCGGTCTCCGGCGTGAGCGCGGCCGCCTCGGCCACGACGGCGGGGCCGTCCGGGCCGGGCGCGACGAGCGCGGTCCGCTCGACGATCGCGTAGGAGAGGGCGGCGGCCGCGCCGGCGGCGCGGCGAAGGACGACGATCGCCTGGCCGCCGTGGGTCGCGTCGCTGCGGACCGCGGCCCCGAGCCGCTCGCGGGCGAGGCGAGCGAGGAGCGCCTCGACCCGCCCGGCGTCGGAGACCGGCAGGACGAGGAGCGGCGTCGCGCCGCCGGGGCCCGCGAGCGCGAGCGCTCCGGCGCGGCGCGGGTCGAGGCCGGCGCCGGCGAGGCTCGCGCCGTCGAGCGGATCGAAGCCGAGCTGGGAGGCGAGCGCTCCGCGCACGCCGGCGAGCTCACCCGCGCCGGGGAAGGACGCGGCGGTCGCGTGGAGGGCGGCGAGGTCGGAGGCGGCGCGGCCCAGCTCCGGCGCGAGGACCGCCGCACGCACGCCGGGTGGGAGGAACCGCTCCGCGGGGGCACCGCGGACCGCCTCCCGGCAGCCGCACCCCCGGCACCCGGCGGCGAGCGCGACGGCGACGAGCAGTGCCGGGGCCGCGCGGCGGAGCACGCGGGTTTCTTAGCATGCTAAACAGGCGCGCTCATGATCTTCTCGAACGACGACGACGCCCCCATCGCGCTCGACCTCGCGCCCGACTGGGCGGCCCGGCTCGGGCCCTCCGCGGCCCGCCTGGAGCTCGAGATCGGCTGCGGCCACGGCGGCTTCGCCCTCGGGTTCGCGGCGGCGTACCCCGACCGGGCGCTCGTCGCGATCGAGCAGCGGCGCGCCTTCGCCGAGGAGGTCGCGGAGAAGCGGGAGCGGCGCGGGCACGCGAACCTCGTCGTCATCCAGGGCGACGCCCGCATCCTCGCGCCGCGCCTCTTCCGCGCGGGATCGCTCGCCGCGATCCACGTCCACTTCCCGGACCCCTGGTGGAAGCGCCGGCACGTCCGGCGGCGGCTCGTCGACGACCGCATGTCGACCCTGCTCCTCGGGCTCCTCGCGCCCGGCGGGCTGCTCGACTTCCGCACCGACGTCGAGCGCTACGCGCGGGAGGCGGTGGTGCGGCTCGAGGAGGCGGGGTTCGAGAACGAGGCCGGGCCCGGCGCGTTCGCGGAGCGGCCGCCCGACGAGATCCCCTCCACGCGCGAGAAGCGCTACCTCGAGACCGGTCAGCCGGTGTGGCGCCTGCGGATGCGCAAGCCGGAGTGACGGCGAGCGGAGACGCGAGCGCCCCCGGCCGCGTGGCCGGGGGCGTCGTCTTCCGGGCCGCTCCGCGCGCTTCGCCGCGTCGAGGCCTTCACGCTGTGTTAACGGCGCGTGCCGGTGCCGGACGTGTCGTAGCCGCCGCCCGTGCCCGTCGAGCCGCTGCTCGTGCCGGTGTCTGACGGGGTGCTGGTGCCGGGGGTGCTGCTGCCGGAGGTGTCGCTGCCGGTGGTGCCCGTGCCGCTGCCCGTCCCGCTGCCCGTGCCCGGGGTCGCTGCGCCCGTGTCGCTGGTCGTGCCGCTGCTGGGCGTGCTGGTGTCGCCGCCCATGTGGCCACCCATGTCGCCGCCCATGTGACCGCTGGTCCCGCCGGCCATCGGGGCCGCCTCGATCTTCACCGCGACCTGCTTGCCGTCCTGCTCGTTGAAGCTGGCGCGGACGTCCTGGCCCTGCTGGATGTCGGAGATCTGGCCGGTGCGGCCGTCCACGGTGACGATCGTCTCGGGGACGACCTGGAGCGTCCTGCTGTCGCCCATGTCCGACTGGATCGAGACCGAGCTCGACGACACGCTCGCGACCTTGCCCATCAGCACCTTGTCGCTGTCGTGTCCCTTGATGTCAGGGCTCTGGGCGGTCGCGCTGCCCGAGGTGCCATAGGTGTCGCTCTGCGTTCCGGATCGCGCCGTCGTTTCGCTGGCGGTCGCGGGCGTGGTCCCCTCGGCCCGGGCCGTGCGGTTCGCGTGGGACGTCGAGCAGGCGATGCCGAACGCGAACGGCAACGCCAGCGCCATCTTGCGGATCTGCATTCTTCTCCCCCTCCTGATGCGCAAATGCTGTGCGCGGGTTCATCGGCCGGCGAGCCCCACCCGAAGGTGCGGGCGAGCGCGCGGGCTTCACCGCTGCGCCGCCGCCGGTGCCAAATATGTGGACTCTGGCCGAGCGAGGAGCGGCCGAGCCACACGACGCGCGTTTCTGCTCGCCCGCCGCCCCGCACGCCGGGCCCCCGCCCGGCACGGCGACCCGGGTGCCCGGAGAAGCACGGCCTGCGGCTATGCTGGCGAGATGACCGCTCGATTCACGAGGATGGCCCTCGGCGCCGCCCTGCTCGCGCTCCTCTCCATCGCCTGCCGGCGTCCCGAGGGGCCGGCCGACCGCTACCGCGTCTTCGCCGCCGCCGCGCGGGCGGGCGACGCCGACACCGTGTGGAGCATGCTCTCGGAGCGCTCTCGCGCCGAGCTCGACGAGCGGGCGAGGCAGGTGGCCGCGCGCGCCGCTCCCGGGGTCCTGCCCGCGACCGGCCGCGAGCTCGTGCTCGGGGACCTCTCGCCCACGGCCGGCCGGCTCGCCTCGGTGACGGTCCGGCGCGAGTCGCGCGACGCGGCGCTGCTCGCCGTGCAGGTCGAGGGCGCGGCCGGCCCGGCGGAGGTCGAGATGGTGCGCGAGGACGGGCGCTGGCGCGTCGTCCTCCCGGACGCGCAGCGCTCCTCCGGCCGGTAGCCAGGCGCCGAACCCTCTGTTAGAAAACGCTCTCCGCCATGAAGACTGCCGCCCAGATCCGCGAGCTGTTCCTCCGCTTCTTCGAGGAGAGGGGGCACCGCCGCGTCCCCAGCTCCTCGCTCGTCCCGCAGAACGACCCGACGCTCCTCTTCACGAACGCCGGGATGAACCAGTTCAAGGACGTCTTCACGGGACGTGAGAAGCGCGACTACTCCCGGGCCACCACCGCGCAGAAGTGCGTCCGCGCCGGCGGCAAGCACAACGACCTGGAGAACGTCGGGTTCACCGCCCGTCACCACACGTTCTTCGAGATGCTCGGGAACTTCTCGTTCGGCGACTACTTCAAGAAGGACGCGATCGCCTGGGCGTGGGAGCTCGTCACCTCCGAGCGCTGGCTCGCGATCCCGAAGGAGCGGCTCGCTGCCACCGTCTTCGCGGGCGAGGGGACCCTGCCCTGGGACGAGGAGGCCTACGACCTCTGGAAGGCGCAGGGCGTCCCGCCGGAGCGGATCCACAAGCTCGGCGCGAAGGACAACTTCTGGGCGATGGGCGACACCGGGCCCTGCGGCCCGTGCTCCGAGCTCCACTTCTTCCAGGGGAACGACATCCCCTGCGCGGAGGAGAAGGCCGGTCGCGCCTGCCAGGGCGTCGCCTGCGACTGCGACCGCTGGCTCGAGATCTGGAACCTCGTCTTCATGCAGTTCGAGCGCGGCGCCGACGGGGGCCTCACCCCGCTGCCCAAGCCCTCGATCGACACGGGCGCCGGCCTCGAGCGCATGGCGGCGGTCGCGCAGGGCAAGCGCTCGAACTACGACACCGACGTCTTCCAGAACATCATCCGCGCCATCGAGAAGCTCGCCGGGAAGCGCTACGGGGCGACCGACGCGGACGACGACGTGTCGATGCGGGTCATCGCCGACCACGCCCGCGCCACGACCTTCCTCGTGGGCGACGGCGTGCTCCCCGCCAACGAGGGGCGCGGCTACGTGCTCCGCCGCATCATGCGGCGCGCCATCCGCCACGGGAAGCGGCTCGGCCTCGAGAAGCCGTTCCTCGCGGACGTGTGCGAGGCGGTGATGCTGGAGATGGGCGACGCGTATCCGGAGACGCGCGAGAACCGCGCCTTCATCACCAAGGTGGCCGCGCAGGAGGAGGAGTCGTTCCGGCGCACGCTCGACAAGGGCCTCGCGATCCTCGAGGCCGAGATGCGCAAGCTCACGGCGCCCGAGACGCACCTCGGCAAGCCCGCCACGCCGCCGCCCGAGCGCCAGCGGCCGGTCATCGAGGGCAAGGTGGCGTTCCAGCTCTACGACACCTTCGGCTTCCCCCTCGACCTGACCCGCGTCATCGCGGCGGAGCGCGGCTTCGACGTGGACGAGCAGGGCTTCGACCGGCACATGGCCGAGCAGCGCGCCCGCTCCGAGTGGAAGGGCTCGGGGGAGCAGGCCACCGGCGATCTGCACAAGCAGATCGCGGGCGAGCTCGGCGAGATCCGCTTCCTCGGCTACGAGGCGCCCAGCGCGCGCGCCGAGGTGAAGGCGCTCGTCGCGAACGGCGCGCGCGTCGCGAGGGCGGCGAAGGGGGACCGGGTCGAGGTCGTGACCGCCGCGACACCGTTCTACGGCGAGTCGGGCGGCCAGGTCGGCGACCAGGGCACCATCACCGCGGCCGGCGTGCGCGTCCGGGTGGAGGACACGCACCGGCCCGTCCCCGGGCTCGTCGTCCACGCCGGCGTGGTCGAGGAGGGCGCGCTCGCGGTGGGCGACGTCGTGGAGCTCGCCGTCGACGATCGGCGCCGCGACCTCATCCGCGCGAACCACTCGGCGACGCACCTCCTCCAGCTCGCGCTGCGCGAGACGCTCGGGGAGCACGTGAAGCAGGCCGGCTCGATCGTGGCGCCGGACTACCTGCGCTTCGACTTCTCGCACTTCCAGCCGCTCTCCGACGAGGAGCTCTTCGCCGTCGAGCGGCGGGTGAACGAGCTCGTGCGCGAGAACGCCGAGACGGACACCTCGGTGCTGAGGCTCGAGGAGGCGCGCCAGTCCGGCGCGATGATGATCTTCGGCGAGAAGTACGGCGACGTCGTCCGCGTCGTCCGCATCGGGCCCTCCAAGGAGCTCTGCGGCGGGACTCACGTGCGCCGCGCCGGCGACATCGCGTTCTTCAAGATCGCGAGCGAGGAGTCGATCGCCGCCGGCGTGCGGCGCATCGTGGCGTACACGGGCCCGAAGGCGGTCGAGCTCTCCCAGCGCGAGGCCGACGAGCTCCGGCGCGCGGCGGCGCTCCTCAAGGCGGGCGCCTTCGAGGTCGCGCAGAAGATCGAGCAGAGCCAGCGGCGCGTGAAGGAGCTCGAGCGCGCCCTCGACGACGCGAAGGGCAAGATCGCCGCGGCGCAGTCGGGTGATCTCGTGGCCCAGGCGCGCGAGGTGAACGGCGGCGCGAAGGTCCTCGCCGTGCGCGTGCAGGGCGACGGCAAGAGCCTGCGCGAGCTCGCGGACAAGCTGCGCGATCGGATCGGCAAGGGCGTCGTCGCGCTCGGCGCGGAGCAGGACGGCAAGGCGATCCTGCTGGTCGCGGTCACGAAGGATCTCACCGCGAAGCTCAAGGCGGGCGACCTCGTGAAGGAGGCGGCGAAGCTCGTCGGGGGCTCCGGCGGCGGCAAGCCGGACCTGGCGCAGGCGGGCGGCTCGGACCCCGCCGGGCTCGAGCGGGCGCTCGCGAAGGTGCAGGAGCTCGTCGCCGCCGCGCTCGGGTGATTGGCGAGTCACCCGGGAAACGCCGGACCGCGTTCGGGTGGCGGGGCGGGTGTCAAGCGAGGCGCGGCGTTGACCGCGCCCGCGCCCCCCGCCTACGATCCTCCCCCGCACGATGGCTCCGGTCCCCCGCCCGCGTCCGCAGCGCCGACGTTCACGAATCGTGGACTTCGCGCGAGCGCGCGAGGCGCGGCGGCTCAGGGACTTCCAGGCCCGCTGCCGCACGGTCACCGACGTGAACCGCGGCGCGCTCGGGCGGCTCTTCCAGACCGGCCTCATCTTCACGCGCCAGGGCGCGCGGCTCGGCCGCGATCTCCTCCTCGCCCACCAGCACCTCCTGCGCGTCTCGGACCTGCTCGACAAGATCGGCGAGCTGCCGGATCCCGGCGCGGATGGGGACGCCGCCGCCCTCTACGAGGAGGCGCAGGCGCTCCTCGCGCGCACCACCGAGCTCGCCGCGCGCTGCAGCGTGGTGCTCGCGCGCGGCAGCTGACCGCGCGTCCCGCGCCCGAGGGACGCGCGGCCGCGCGGCCGTCGCCGCCCGTCGCCGTCGCCCCCCGCTCCACGTTCACTGTACGACAACCCCTTCCTTGCGGTCCGCCGCGGGGCAGGGCAGGCTCGCCCGGGTCTCCAACCGGGAGTCAATACCTCCATGCGCAAGCACGCCCTCCTCGCCGCGATCGCGGCCCTCCTCCTCCCCGCCGCCGCGTCCGCGCAGGTCTCCCTCGGCGCCCGGCTCGGCTTCGCCCCGGCGATGGGCAACGTCGGCGGCGACGCCGGGGGCTCCAGCGTCGACCTGAGCGACTTCACGAAGAGCCAGATCCCGCTGCAGCTCGACCTGATGGTCCGCGTGACCCCCCAGCTCGCCCTCGGCGGCTACGCGTCCTACGGCTGGTCGAAGGGGACGCTGGATCTCGACGGGACGAACCAGAACGTGTGCGACCTCGACGGCGTGGACTGCTCCGGCGGCGTGCTGCGGCTCGGCGTGCAGGCGACCTACGCGTTCTCGACCACCGGCCAGTTCCAGCCCTGGGCGGGCGTGGGCACCGGCTGGGAGCGGAACCGGGTGAAGGCGGAGGGCGGCGGCGAGGAGCTCGAGTTCACGTTCTCCGGCTGGGAGGTCCTGAACCTGCAGCTCGGCGGCGACTACTTCGCCTCTCCTCGGTTCGCCGTCGGTCCCTACCTGATGCTCAGCGTCGGCCGCTACGGCGAGATGAAGTACTCCGACAGCCTGGGGAACTCCGCGAGCGCCGACATCACCGACAAGGACGCCCACGAGTGGGTTCAGTTCGGCGTCCGCGGCCGCTTCGACCTGTAGCCGCCCGATCATCGAAGCGTCGAAGCCGCTGCGTCAACGGACGGCCGCCTCTCGGGGCGGCCGTCCTCGTTCGCGGGTTGCGGGACGGGCGGGCGCGGAGTACCCCTTCGGCCGCGATCGCGAGGGAGGGAAGGCATGCACGGGAAGCTCGTCGAGCTCGAGGTGGAGTCGCGCGCGCTGGCCGGGAACGCGCTCGGGGATCCGGACCGGCGGCTCGTGCTCGCCTACCTGCCGCCCGGCCACGGTGCGGCGCCGCTGCCCGCGGTCTACTTCCTCCACGGCTTCACCGGGAGCGCGCGCGGGTGGTCGAACACCTCGGTGTTCGCGCCGACGGTGCCCGAGCGGCTCGACGCGCTCGTCGCCTCGGGCGCCATCCCGCCGGTCGTGGGGGTGTTCCCGGACGGCATGACCGCGCTCGGCGGGACGCAGTGGACGAACGCGCCCGCCGTGGGCCGCTACCAGGACTACGTCGCGGAGGACGTGGTCGCCCACGTCGACGCCGCGCTCGGCACCCTCCCGCGCCGGGAGGGGCGCGCGATCGTCGGGAAGAGCTCGGGAGGCTACGGCGCGCTCGTCATGGGCCGCGACCGGCCCGACGTGTTCGCCCACCTCGCCTGCCACGCGGGGGACGCCTACTTCGAGTACTGCTACCTCCCCGACCTCCCGAAGGCGGCGGCGGCGCTCTCCGCCTCGGGCGACGCGGCGGCGTGGCTCGCGGAGGCGAAGCGGCGCGCGGCGGAGACCAAGCTCGGCGGGGCCGACCACCCCGTCCTGAACGTCCTCGCGATGGCGGCGCACTACGGCCCCGACCCGCGCGCGCCGCTCGGCCTCGCGCTACCCTTCGAGCTGCCCTCCGGTCGCGTCCGCGAGGACGTGTGGGCGCGCTGGCTCGAGCACGATCCCGTCCGCTTCGCGCCGCGGGCGCTCGAGGCCTACCGCCGGCTGGCGAGCGTGTTCGTCGACTGCGGGACGCGCGACGAGTACCACCTGCGCTGGGGCGCCCGCATGGTGGTCGAGACCCTGCGGGCGGGCGGCGTCGAGGTCGTGCACGAGGAGTTCGAGGACGGACACATGGGCATCAACTACCGGTTCGACGCCTCGCTGCGCTTCCTCGTCCCGCGCCTCGCGCGCGGGTAGGGCGTCGCGCGTCGGCGCGCGGCGCGCGGCGCGCGGGTGCGCGGCCCGGGGCTCCGCTATCATGCCGGGATGATCGTCCCCTCCCGCGCGGCCGCCTGGTCGCTCCTCTGCGAGTACACGAAGACGCAGCCCCTGCGCCGGCACGCGCTGGCCGTCGAGGCCTCGATGCGGGCGCTCGCGCGGCGCGCCGGCGTGACCGAGCCGGGCGAGCTCGAGACCTGGGGCGTCGTCGGCCTCCTGCACGACTTCGACTACGAGCGCTGGCCGACCGAGGCGGACCACGTCTTCCGCGGCATGGAGATCCTGCGCGCGCAGGGCTGGCCCGAGGCCATCGTGAAGGCGGTGGGGGCGCACGCGTTCTACACGGGCGTGCCGCGCGAGACGCCCATGGAGCGGGCCATCGTGGCCGCGGACGAGCTCACCGGGTTCGTCGGCGCCTGCGCGCTCGTGCGGCCGTCGCGGAGCGTCGTCGACCTGCCGCCCGAGTCGGTGGTGAAGAAGATGAAGGACAAGGCGTTCGCACGCTCGGTGGACCGCGAGTACATCCGGCGGGGCGCCGAGGAGATCGGGGCGCCGCTGCCCGAGGTCGTCGCGCTCGTCATCCGCGCTCAGATCCCCATCGCGGAGCGGCTGGGGCTCGCGGGGGCCCCCGCGCCGGACCTGCCGGACGCGCCCGTCCCGCCCGAGCCGGCCGAGCCCGCGGGGTAGCCCGCCGCCCTTGCCTCCCGGGTGGGGGCGAAGGTGCCCCGCGCGTAGATGGCGGGCCCCGCCGGACCGGGCCGCCGCTCACCGCCGCGTCCCAGCGCGAAGCCCGGCCTTAGCTTGGAGACATGGCCAGGACCACGCTCGCGCTCCTGCTCGCCGTGACCGCCTGTGGACGGCTCGACGACGTGGACTTCACGCGCTCCGCGACGCTCACCATCCCGGGGACCCCCGGCGGCGGACCCTCGGGGGCGATCGGTGGATTCGCCCCGATCGACCTCGGCGGTCAGGAGGCGCTCCGCGCGCAGGGCATCGACCCGGGCGACATCGACTCCGCGCACCTGCGCCGGCTGCACCTCGAGGTGCGGGAGGGCGCGAGCCTCGAGACGTGGCTCGACGACCTCGTCCTGCGCGCCCGGGCGGACGGCCTCCCCGCCGTCGTCGTCGCCGAGAAGCACGGCGTCCGCGCGCTGCCGGCCGGGACGCGCGCGCTCGACCTCGACGTCCACGGCGACGTCGACCTGAAGCCGTACCTCACCGGCCAGTCCCCGACGCTCGGCATCGAGGCGACCGGCGCGCCGCCCGCCTCGAACACCACCGTCGAGATCACCGCGACGATCCGCGTCGACGTGAACGTGACGGGGCTCCTTCGCTGAACGACAGCTCGTGGTCGCGCTCACCTTCGGTGACGCGAATCATGCTGTCGTTCAGCCATGTTCGAACGGGGGCTGCGCCCCGGCGGGCTCGCGTCGCTCGCCCGTCGCGAACCGTGATCGGACGTTCAGACCGGGGCGCCCGCGGATCGAAAGAGAACGGCCGCCCCGAGGGGCGGCCGCTCTCTTCCTGGCGTCACCGGGAGCCGGCGCCGCTCTAAACGACAGTTCGTGATTCGCGATCACCTTCGGTGACGCGAATCACACTGTCGTTCAGCCATGTTCGAACTGGGGCTGCGCCCCCGCCCCGCCGAGCGAAGCTCGTCGGGGCCCCACCCCGGCTCGCCGGGTCCCGTGCGCCGCCGCGAGCGGCTTCGCCGCATCCGCGGCGTCGCCCCGGCGGGCTCGCTTCGCTCGCCTGTTCGCGAATCATGATCGGCCGATTAGTCCCGCCCGCCGCGGCGCAGGAACGCCGGGATGTCGTACTGGTCCTCGTCGAGCGGCTTGTAGATGGCGGGCTCGCGACGGATCGAGACCGGCGTGCGCACGACGGCGGGCGCGGTCGCCGGGACGGTCTGGCTGGCGAGGCGGATCGGATCCTTCTTCGCCTCGGGAGGCAGCGGCGGCGGCATCGCCTTCGCGACCGGCGCGGTGATGGGCACCTGCACCTGCGTGGCGGGCCGGGCGGTGGGCTTCACCTCCCGCTGGTGGAACCCGGTGGCGATGACGGTGATCTTCACCTCGTCGCCGAGGTGGTCGTTGATCACCGAGCCGAAGATGATGTTCGCGTCCGGGTCCGCCGCGGCCTGCGCCATCGACACCGCCTCGTTCACCTCGAACAGGGTGAGGTCGGGGCCGCCGCTGATGTTCACGAGCAGGCCCGTGGCGCCGTCGAGCGTCACGTCCTCGAGGAGCGGCGAGTTGATGGCGGCCTGCATCGCCTCCACCGCGCGGCGGTCGCCGCCGGCGCGGCCGGTGCCCATGAGCGCGAGGCCCTGCTCGCTCATGATGGTGCGCACGTCGGCGAAGTCGACGTTCACGAGGCCGTGCACGGTGATGAGGTCGGAGATGCCCTGCACCGCGTTGAGCAGCACCTCGTCGGCGCGCTTGAACGCGTCGGCGAGCGACATGTTCTCACCCGCCACCGAGAGCAGCCGCTGGTTGGGGATGACGATGAGCGTGTCGACGGCCGCCTTGAGCTCGGCGAGCCCCTGCTCGGCCTGCTTGCGGCGCTTGTTCCCCTCGAAGAGGAACGGCTTCGTCACGACGCCGACGGTGAGGGCGCCCGTGGACTTGGCGATGTCGGCCACGACTGGGGCGCCGCCCGTCCCGGTGCCGCCGCCCATGCCGGCGGTGACGAACACCATGTCGGCGCCCTCGAGGGCCGACGCGATCTGATCGCGCTCCTCGAGCGCCGCGGTGCGTCCCACCTCCGGGTTCGCGCCCGCGCCGAGGCCGCGCGACGCGCTCCGCCCCAGCTGGATCTTCACGCTCGCCTTGTTGGCCGCGAGCGCCTGCACGTCCGTGTTCGCGGCGATGAACTCGACGCCGTCGAGGCGCCCCGCGACCATCGTGTTGATCGCGTTGCCGCCGCCGCCCCCGACGCCGATCACCTTGATTCGCGCGCCGTCCTGCTTGTCCGTGTACTCGATCATGGCAGGCTCCCCGCGGGCTAGAAGATCTCCCCGAGCCACTCCTTCATCCGGTTCTTCACCTTCCGGTACACGTTCTCCTCGCGGATCTTGAAGTACGGCGAGAGATCCTGCTGCTGGGCCCCGTAGATCACGAGGCCCACCGCGGTCGCGTACATCGGGCTCTTCACCACGTCGACCAGGCCGCCGATGCCGCGCGGCATCCCCTTGCGCACCGGCAGGCCCAGCACCTCCTCGGCCATCTCGGTCATGCCGGCGAGGAGCGTCGAGCCGCCGGTGATGACGATGCCCGAGGCGAGGATCTCCTCCATCCCGCACTTCTGCAGCTCGTGCTGGACGAGCATGAAGATCTCCTCGACCCGCGGCTCCACGATCTCGGCGAGGATGTGGCGGGAGAGGACGCGCGGCTGGCCGCCCCCCACGCTCGGCACCTCGATGGTCTCGGACTTGTCGACCATCGAGCCCATCGCGCAGCCGTACTGCTTCTTGATCCGCTCGGCCTCGTGCGTCGGGGTGCGGAGCCCGACCGCCACGTCGTTCGTGAGGTGGTTGCCGCCGAGGGAGATGACGGCGGTGTGCTGGATCGCGCCGTTGTGGAAGACCGCGATGTCGGTCGTGCCGCCGCCGATGTCCACGAGGCAGACGCCGAGCTCCTTCTCGTCGTCGGAGAGGGTCGCGAGCGAGGACGCGAGCGGCTGCAGGACGATGTCGGCGACGTTGAGGCCGGTGCGCTGCGCGCACTTCACGATGTTCTGCGCGGACGAGACCGCGCCCGTGACGATGAGCGCCTTCGCCTCCAGGCGCACGCCGCTCATCCCGACCGGCTCCTTCACGCCGTCCTGGTCGTCGACCACGTACTCCTGCGGCAGGACATGGATCACCTCGCGGTCGAGCGGGATCGCGACCGCCTTCGCCTGGTCGATGACGCGGTCGACGTCCTGCTGGCGGACCTCCTTGTCCTTCACCGCCACCACGCCGTGCGAGGGGAAGGCCTTGATGTGGCCGCCGGCGATCCCGGTGTAGACGGTGCTGATCTCGCAGCCCGCCATGTGCTCCGCCTCCTCGATCGCGCGCTTGATCGAGGCGACCGTGGCGTCGATGTTGACGACCACGCCCTTGCGCAGCCCCTTCGACGGGTGCGAGCCGATGCCGATGATGTCGATGCCGTCGTCGGTCACCTCGCCGACGATGGCGCAGATCTTCGTCGTGCCGATGTCCAGGCCGACGAGGATGTCCCCGGTTTTCGCCATTGACCACCTCCGGGCGAGTTGGCGCCGTCGCGCTTCGCCCAACCTGCGGCCCTCTCGGACCGCCACCACCGCCACCACCTTCGCGCCGCGCCGACCACCGGCCGCGCCGCGAGCCGAAGCTCGACCCGCGCTAGGGGCTCGCCTGCTCAGGCGAGCCCTTCGCGCGCGACAGCCGCACGGCCACCCAGTCCGGGCGCCGCCGGTTGTCGAGATGCAGCACTTCCGCGCGCTGCCCCTCGGCGTCGACCGCCGCGAGCACGCGCTCCAGTCGCGAGAGCTTCTCGGGAAGCTCCCCCTGTCCCAGCCGGATCTCGACGCCCTCTTCGCCGGCCCAGAGCGTCGTCCCGTAATCCGCGTCGAGGTGGATCTCGGAGATGGGCGCGCGCCTGTCGAGGCCGCGCTCCGTCCAGCGGTCGACGAGCGCGAGCGCGCCCGCGAGGCGCGGCTCGACGTCGTCCCGGTGCTCGACCCACTCCTCGCGCCCGATACCCGTCACCACCGGCAGGTCCAGCCCGTCTCCGGGCGTCGCCCGCTTGAAGACCTCGCCCCGCTCGTCGACGAGGTAGAGCGCACCCAGATCGACGAGGGCGCGCGCGCGCCGCTCCACCACCGCCACCTCGAGCGCCGCAGGAAACCGCCGGCGGACCTCCACCGAGGCGATCCACGGGTGCCGCCGCAGCGCCGCCGCCACCGCGTCGGGATCGACCGCGAGCAGGTGGTCCCCCACCGCCACCGGAGAGAGCTCGAGCAGCTCCTGCGCGGTCGCGCGCGAGAGGCCCTCGAAGCGGATCTCGTCGATGCGCAGCAGGCTGCCCACCACCGCCACGCGCCAGACGCCGAACCCGGCACCGGCCAGGCAGAGGGCGAGCACGGCGAACGGAAACGCGAAGCGGAGGGCCGCCGCGGCCTTGCGCCGCCGCTCCCCCGGAACCCTGTCCACGCGCCGCCGGTTCGGACCCCGCGCCACCGCCGCTCCCCAGCGCCCGGTCACGGGGCCGCCGCACACGGCCGCCGCGCTTCCGGGCGGTATCGCCCGATGTTGGAGGATGGCAGAGGGCCGGGGGGCCGCAAGTTTTCGACCTACACGCGACCCAGGGGCGAGTCCGATCAGCGGGTTGGCCGGCCCTGATGCGGGGGAGGGCCGAGCCGGTGTGGGGCAGGACGGTCGAGGTCGAGGTCGAGGTCACCCGCAGTGAACTGACCGATCTTCGGGCACACGCCCGTCGCCACCTCCACCTGCCGCCGTCCCTTCTTTCGCCCCTGCCGGCGCTCGGGCTCTCGTGGGTCGCTCTACCGCTCGGCGGTGCCCCTCTTCGAGCGGACCTCGATCGACCGATTCTCCAAACGCCCGCGAAAGCCCTGGTGCATCGCCCGGCCGGTACCTCGACTCCTGGGCTAGGGGTCTCCTCGTAGCGTCATCGGGCGGCATACGTCGTGCCACACGAGCACCTAGCGTCGTGGGAGTCGGCAGGGGGGGAAACATGAAGACGACGAGGCGGACGGGCAGGTGGCTGCGCGGTGTGGCGGCGTTGCTGGCGGCGGGGTGGGCGAGCGCTGGAGCGGGTCAAGTGCCGCCGACGGTGCTGGCCGGGAGCGCCATCCCGAAGTGGATGGAGGAGCTACCGCGGATCAACCTCCAGGGCGGGGAGGCCGCGGACACGCCGCCCTGGACCATCGACACGCACTACGGGTACGACCCCTCCACGAGGACGCCCGGGAAGCTCTCGCTGCACATGTGCGAGGTCAGGGTGCAGATGCTGCCGAGGAAGCTCTACGGCCCCACGACGACGTGGGCGTACCGGGCCGGAGGCTGTCCGACGTCGGGTAAGACTCTCGACACGTACCTCGGTCCCGTCGTCGTCGCGCAGCGCGGCATCCCGACCGAGATCACGTACGTGAACGAGCTCGGCACGGTGGCCACCACGAAGCTCGACGCGTACCGGACGAGCACCGACCAGACGCTGCACTGGGCGGATCCCCTCAGCCTCGGCTGCATGATGAAGGCCGCGATGAACGAGTGGAAGGACGCGAACAACAACTTCGTCATGTACCCGCCCCCGGGGGATCCGTGCGCATCGAACTACGGCGGACCGATCCCTGCGGTGGCGCACCTCCACGGCGGCGAGGTGCCGGCCGAGGTCGACGGCTCCCCGGACTCGTGGTTCACCCCGGACCTGGGCGAGGACTCGCGGTTCGGCCCGAAGTACTACACCAAGGGTTACGAGGGGCCCGCGGACGCCGTGCCGGGCAAGGCCGTCTACACGTACCCCAACGTCCAGGAGGCCGCGCCGCTCTGGTTCCACGATCACACGCTCGGCGCGACGCGCCTCAACGTCTACGCGGGGCTCGCCGGCGCGTACCCGCTGAAGGACGATCCGGCGAAGCTCGCGGACTTCCTGCCGGCCGTCGAGGAGACGATCCCCATCGTCATCCAGGACCGGAGGTTCTACACGAACGGTGAGCTCTGGTTCACCGCAGGCCTGAACGGCGGCTTCACCGCGCCGAGCCCGGGCTGGGCGCTCAACCCCGAGCACCCGTACTGGAACCCGGAGTTCCTCGGCGACGCGATCGCGGTGAACGGGAAGGTTTGGCCGCGCCTCGCGATCCCGGCGAAGCGGCACCGCTTCATCATTCTCAACGGCTCGAACGCGCGCACCTACGAGCTCTTCCTCACGAACCCGAAGACGAAGGTGAACGGCCCGGCGCTGTGGGTGATCGGGACCGACGGCGGCTACCTCGACGCGCCCGCGAAGATCGACCCCAGCGCGACGAAGACGATCCCGCAGAAGCTCGTGATCATGCCGGGCGAGCGGTACGAGGTGATCGTCGACTTCACGAAGTACGCCGGCCAGACCCTGCTGCTGCGGAACACGGCGCGGGCGCCCTATCCTGGGGGTGAGACGCCCAATGGCGCCACGACCGGCCAGATCCTCCAGCTCCAGATCGGCCCTGCGGAGCAGGGAACCCCCTACGATCCGGCCGCGCCCGGCGCGATCGTCCGCAAGCAGCCCATGCGGCGGCTCGTCCAGCCCGGCGCGGTGACGCCGAGCGTCGCCCCCGATCTCGTCCGGCAGCTCACGCTCAACGAGGTGATGGGCATGCCGATGACCGCGGTGAACCCCATCAACGGCGCGCTCACCGCGTATCCGGGTGGCCCGCTCGAGATCCTCGTCAACAACACGAAGTGGACCGGCGTCGCGGCGATGGGCGAGCCGAGGACGGACTTCACGCCTCGGGACGGTGACGACCTCGCCTACTCGGAGGTCCCGGTGGAGGGCGACGTCGAGGTCTGGGAGATCGTGAACACCACCGCCGACGCGCACCCGATCCACCTCCACCTCGTGCAGTTCCAGATCCTCAGCCGGCAGAGGTTCGACGCCGCGAAGTACGCGGCCGCGTACGCCCTGGCCTTCCCGGCGGGCTGCACGCCCGTCGACCCCATGGGCACGACCTACTGTCCGGGCTACGGCCCGCCGCTCGCGTACGGGACGAAGGACTCGCCGCAGGCGACCTCGCGCACGATCCCGACCGCCCTGCGCCGCGATTACCCGGTCCGGACGGGCGTCCCGGTCGTGGGCGGAAACCCCGACGTCACGCCCTACCTGCAGGGGCCGGTGCTGCCCGCGGTCACCTACGAGCGCGGCTGGAAGGACACCGTCCAGGCGCCGCCCGGGATGGTGACGCGCATCCTCGTGCGGTGGGGGCCCACCGACACGGCCACCACCGCGGCGGCGAGGTTCGCGTTCGACCCATCGGGCGACGATACGTACAACTACGTCTGGCACTGCCACATCATCGACCACGAGGACAACGAGATGATGCGGCCGGACTTCGTCACGCCGGCTTCCGGCGTGACGCGGGAGTTCACCCGGGGGACGGAAGTCACGAGCTACTGATCATCTCGGCGGCACCCCGGCGCCCCGGTCGCGAGCTCGCGGCCGGGGCGCCGTCGCGAGCTGCGAGCGAGCGCTCGGGAGGGCGCGCCGCGGGAAGCGGAGGCTGCCCCGCGCCCTTGGCCCGCCGGTCACTCCGTGCTCTCATCCCCCCGTGTTCCTCCCCGACGAAGCCGCCGCCGCGCTCGAGGCGCTGCGGCGCACCGGCCACGAGGTGCGGTTCGAGATCAAGAAGGCCTGCGAGCAGGAGCGCTGGCGGCTCAAGGCGCTCTACGACGTCGCGGACGACGACGGGGTGCCGCCCCGCACGATCCACCTCGGGCTCCTCTGGTCCGACGACCGCCAGGGCGTGCGCGATCTCAGGGAGCGGCTCGAGCGGGGCGAGAGCGGCCGGGCGCCGTAGCGCAGTCGCCGCCGCCCGAGGGTCCGCGGTTCGGCCGATGGGCTTTCACGCTCCGCACGGGTACTCGCCGTGAAGGGCCGTCTGGGCGATCGTCGCCCTCCGGAGAACGGAGGCGTCACGATGGATGGCGAGGTGGGGTGCCGGCGCACGTGGAAGCCGCCGCGCGGCGCGCGCCTCTCCCGGGCACGAGCGCCCCGCGACGTTCCGCGGTAGATCGCCGACTGCATGAAGCTCCCCCTCTTCGGCAAGGCGCACGAGGCGACCGCGGGGCCGGACTTCGTCTGGTTCGTGTACGGCTCGTCGCTCGACGGCGAGGCGTTCGCCGCGTGGGCCCAGGAGCACGGCTACGCGGCGCCGTCGTTCGAGGGCGCCCGGCGCGTGCGGCTCGTCGGCTACCGCCTCGCGTTCGACGTGCTCTCCCGCGCGTGGGGAGGCGCGGTGGCGAACCTCGCCCGCTCTCCGGGCGACGTCGTCGAGGGGATCGCGCTGCCCATGCCCGGCGCGTCGCGCGGCCTCGCCGATCACAGGGAGGGGGCGGTCTCAGGGCTGTACGAGGCGTTCGAGGTGGAGCTCTCGCCGGTCGACGGCGGCCCGCACGTCCCCGCCATCGCCTACCGCGCCACCAACTCGCGCCGCCTGGCGAGTGACGCGCCGCCGTCACCCGCCTACCTGGAGGTGCTGCTTCGCGGCGCCCGCGCGCGCGGCCTCTCGGACGAGTGGATCCGGCGCCTCGAGGCGCTCGCGCCGAAGCGCTGAGCCGAGCGCGCTCCCGGTCAGGCGAGCGCGCCCCGCGGCGGCGCCGGGCGCCGGCGGGCGACGGCGAGGTACGACAGCGCCGCGAGCTTCCCGGCGCTCATGGTCAGGTAGCTCGCCCAGCTCCAGGGGATGCCGAGGGCGAAGGCGATCCCCACGAGGAACGCGCCAGTGTCGAGCGCCACGCCGGCGAGCTGCGACCAGAGCACGCGCGCGCGGAACGAGCCGCGCACCTTCGTGAACACGAGCTGGTCGAGGAGCTCGGCCGCGAAGAAGGCGCCGCCGGACACGAGCGCGAGCCGCGGGTTGAACGCGGCGGTGATGAGCGCGCCCGCGAGCGAGGCGAGCCACACCTTGCCGCCGATCTCCTGCTGGGCGTAGTCGCGCAGGATGAACGTCGCGCCCACGAGCAGCGTCGCGAACGAGAACACGCCGCCCCAGGGCGGCCGGACGGGCGGGAACACGACGAAGGCCGCGTTCACCGCGATGATGGAGAGGACGTAGAGGAGCGTGCGCAAGGGGACCTTCGGAGAGCGGCAGAGAGGTATACCCGGAGCGCGGCGCGGCGCACGCCGGCGTCACCGCACCTCGATGACGCCCTGGAACATGTTCATCGCGCAGGCGTACCTGAGCTCGCCGGCGCGCGCCGGCGTGAAGGAGACGGTGACCGGCTCGTTCAGCGGCAGCGGCTGGTGGATGCCGAGCTCGGGGAGCACGAGCTCCTTCGCGCAGGTCTCGTCGGTGGTGCGCGTGACCACGAGGGTGAGGGGGACGTCCTTCCTCGCCTGCACCTTCCAGGGCTCGAAGCCGCGCTTCGTCACCGTGATCCTCACCGGCTCACCGGGTCCGGGGCGGCGATCGCAGGCGGCGAGGCCGGCGAGGGCGCCGAGCAGGGCGACGAGGGCGAGGGTGGGGGTGCGCATCGGGCATTCTCCTTGCGTCGCGCGCCCGCGTCCCGGGCGCGGCGGCGCAGTCTCGCATGCATGCGCGTCGCGCGCGACACCATCGGGGGAAGGGCGCGCGGGCTGCGCCCGCGGTCGATGGGCCGACGCGGCGCGTCCGGCGCGACCGGGGAGTCGCGCGCGGGCAGCGCCCGCACCTAGCGTCAGCCAACGTGCTGAGCGCGTCCCTGCTGCTCGCGTCCCTCGCCGCCGCTGCGACCGCGGCGTGGCCCGGCTCGCCCGACTGGCCGCTCGTCCCCGGCATGATGGGCTACAACGCGCTCCCGGTCCTGCCCAACGTCGACCCCGTGATCGGGACGCGCGTGGAGGTGGAGCTGTCCGCCGCGGCACAGGTCTCCGGCCTCGCGCTCCGGGATCACGCCGCCACCCCCTACCTCCGGCTGCTGTTTCCGTTCCGCGAGACCGCCGCGCTGGAGGTGGACGGGACGCCCATCGAGATCTGGCGCACCTCCACGGCGACGCAGCACCGGCTCGGAGCGCGCTACCGTGCGGACGGCACCCCGGGAGACGCCCGGTTCGGCGCACGCTTCCTCCTCCTCCGGGAGCGCGCGGCGCCCGCGATCGGCCTCCGGCTCAGCGTGAAGTCGGCCACGGGCAAGGGGCTCGCCTCGCGCCGGTTCACGAACGCGCCGGGCTACGCGATCGACCTCCTCGCGGGCAAGGACGTCGGCGCGCTCGGCGCGGCGCGCCTGCGCGCGCTCGGGCGGGTCGGCTTCGTCTCCTGGCAGTTCGCGCAGAACCGGCAGGACGACGCGTTCGCCTACGGCGGGACCCTGCGCGCGAGCGGCCCGTCGGGCGCGGCGGTCGAGCTCGAGTGGCGCGGGTACGCCGGGTGGCGGTTCGCCGATCGCCCGAGCGTGCTCGGGCTCGGAGCGATCGTGCCGGTGCGCGGCGGCGAGCTCAGGGCGGCGCTGAACGCCGGGGTCACCGCGGACGCCCCGCCGCTCGAGCTGCGGGTCGGCTACGTGTGGCGCTTCGAGGTCCCGGCGCTGCTGCGGGCGGAGGGGCCGGCGGCGCGGCCTACGCCTTGAGCGCGGCGCCGTCGAGGATGCGCTCGCACAGATCGGGGAAGGCGAGCCCCAGGCCGGCGGCGATCTTCGGCACGAGAGAGGTCGCCGTCATGCCGGGGAGGGTGTTCACCTCGAGGATGAACGGCGTGCCGTCGGGCGCCACGATGAAGTCCACGCGGCTCACCCCGCTGCAGCCGAGCCCGCGGTGCGCGACCTCCGCGGCGGCCATCACGCGCGCCACGTGCGCCTCGGGGATGCGGGCCGGGTAGTAGTACTTGGTGGTCCCGGCGGTGTACTTGGCGGCGTAGTCGTAGAACTCGTTCGCGGGGGCGATCTCGATCGCGCCGAGCGCCTTGCCCTCGAGCACGGCCACGTTCACCTCGGTGCCCTTCACGTAGCGCTCGACGATGACGTCGCCCTTGTAGCGGGCCGCCTCGCGGCACGCGTCGGCGAGCCGGGCCGCGTCCTTCACGATCTGCACGCCCACCGAGGAGCCCTCGCCGGCGGGCTTCACGACGCAGGGCACGCCGAAGGGGAGGTCCGAGGCGCGGATCTCGGCGGCGCGCCCGGGCGGGAACGCGCGGTACTCGATGACGTCGAGGCCGAGCGCCTTGAAGATCGCCTTCGAGACCGTCTTGTCCATGCCCATCGCGGACGCGGTGACGCCGGAGCCGGTGTACGGGATCTCCATGCACTCGAGGAGCCCCTGCACGCAGCCGTCCTCGCCCCAGCGGCCGTGCAGCGCGACGAACGCGACGTCGATCCGGAGCTCGCGCAGCCGCGCGGCGAGCTCGGTGTCCACGTCCACGAGCGTGACGTCGTGGCCCTTCGTGCGGAGCGCGTCGGCGCAGGCGGCGCCGGTGCGGAGCGAGACCTCGCGCTCCGAGGAGCGACCGCCGTACAGCACCGCGACCTTCTTGCCCGTCCACTTGCCCATTGTCCGTCTCCCGATCCTCAGACAGCGACCTCGAACCCTACCGCGACCTCGCTCACCATTCCGCGGCTCACTCCCCGCGCAGCGCCTCGAGCTCCTCTGCAAGGAACTCGCCCACGAGCCGGACCTCGGTCTCGAGCGCGAGGCCGAACCGCTCCTTCACCTTGCGCCGCGCGAGCGCCATGAGCGCGAGGACGTCGCGCGCGGTGGCCCCGCCGAGGTTCGAGATGAAGTTCGCGTGGACGTCCGACCACGTGGCGTTCCCGACACGGTACCCCTTGAGGCCGACGGCCTCGATGAGCCGGCCGGCGAAGTCGCCCGGGGGGTTCGTGAACGTCGAGCCGAAGGTGGGACGGTCGAGCGGCTGCGTCCGCCGGCGCCGATCGCGGTCCTCCTGCATGACGCGCGCGCTCTCGGCCACGTCGCCCGGCCGCAGGGTCACCGCGAGCCGCGTGACGACGGCGCCCGCGGGGAGGAGGCAGGTGCGGTAGGCGAAGCCGAGCGCCGCGGCGGGGACGAACCCCGCGCCGTCGGCGGTCGCGAGCTCGACCTCGGTGACGACGTCCTTCATCTCGCCGAGGGTCGTCCCGGCGTTCATCGCCACCGCGCCGCCGAGCGTGCCGGGGATGCCCGCCACGAACTCCACCCCGACGAGGCCCGCTGCGTGGGCCTGGATCCACAGCCGGGTGGTGGGCGCGCCGGCGCCGAGCACGAGCCGGGAGCCCTCCCGGCGCTCCTCCCCGAACCCCTGCGGCAGCCGGAGGACGACGCCGCGCACGCCCGCGTCGGCGACGAGGGTGTTCGCGCCGCCGCCCAGGATCGTGAGCGGCACCCCGAGCTCGCGGACCGCGCGGAGCAGCGCCGCGAGCGCGTCGGGATCCTCCGGGCGGACGAGGAGGTCGGCCGGACCGCCGACCCGCACGGCCGTGCGCGGCGCGAGGGGCGCGTCGCGCACGAGCTCCCCGCGCACCCGCCGCGCGAGCTCCGCGCGCCAGTCGGCGGCGCCCGCCCCGAAGACCGCGCCCGGCACGCTAGCCCTCGAGCAGCCCGAGCAGCTCGGGGCCGACCGCGGTGATGTCGCCCGCGCCGAGGGTGAGGACGATGTCGCCGGGCCGCACCCGCGCGCGCGCCGCGCGGGCGAGCTCGGCGCGGGGCGCGAGCGAGACGTCGCGGTGGCCGCAGGCGCGGATCGCCTCGGCGAGCGCCTCGGAGGTCGCGCCGGGGATGGGCTCCTCGCCGGCGGCGTAGATGTCGGTGAGGACGAGCACGTCCGCGTCGTTGAAGGCGGTCGCGAACTCCGGGAGCAGGTCGCGCGTGCGCGTGTAGCGGTGCGGCTGGAACAGGCACACCACCCGCCGGCGGAAGGCCTCGCGCGCGCCGAGCAGGGTCGCCTTCACCTCCGCCGGGTGGTGGCCGTAGTCGTCGACCACCGTCACGCCGCCCGCCTCCCCGCGCACCGTGAAGCGGCGCTGCACGCCGCCGAACGAGGCGAGCGCCGCGCGGGTGACGTCGGGCGGCACGCCCATCTCGTCGGCGAGCGCCACGACCGCGAGGGCGTTGAGCGCGTTGTGGCGCCCGACGAGCTTCACCTCGAAGCGGCCCAGCGGCTCCTCGCGCCGGAAGGCGTCGAAGCGGACCGCGTGGCCGGAGACCTCGATCGCCTCGGCGCGGTAGTCGGCCTGGTGGCCCTCGCCGTAGGTGACGTAGCGGCTCTCCACCTCGGGCAGGAGCGACTGCACGGTGGGGTGGTCGATGCACAGGATCGCGCGGCCGTAGAACGGGACGCGGTTCACGAAGTCGAGGAAGCCCCGCCGCAGCGCCTCCTCGGTCTTCCAGTGATCGAGGTGCTCCGGGTCGATGTTCGTGACGATCGCGATGGTCGGCGGGATGTGGAGGAACGAGCCGTCCGACTCGTCCGCCTCGACGACCATGTAGTCACCCCGGCCGAGCTTCGCGTTCGAGCCGAAGGTGTTCACCTTGCCGCCCACCACCGCCGTCGGGTCGAGGCCCGCGTGGGCGAGGAGGTGCGCCGCGAGCGAGGTGGTCGTGGTCTTCCCGTGCGAGCCGGCGATGGCCACCCCGTACTTGAGCCGCATGAGCTCGGCGAGCATCTCCGCGCGGGGGATGATCGGGATCTTGCGGCGGCGCGCCTCGACGACCTCCGGGTTGTCCCGGCGGACCGCCGAGGAGGTGACGACCACGTCGACCTGCTCGACGTGCTGCGCCGCGTGGCCCCGCTCGATCCGGCCGCCGAGGCCGGCGAGGCGGCGGGTGATCTCCGACTCCTTCAGGTCGGAGCCGGAGACGGCGTAGCCGAGGTTCAGCAGCACCTCGGCGATGCCGCTCATGCCGATGCCGCCGATGCCGACGAAGTGGATCTTGGCGGGTCTGGAACGGAAGAGGCTCATCGCGTGGGGGTCCGGGCGGTCAGGCGAGGTCGGGTGGGCGGACGGGGCCGTGGCCGGGGGCGCGCTCCTGGCCGGCGGGGGAGCCCCAGCGGCGGCGCACGAGCTCGGCGCACACGTCGCCGATCTCCTTCGCCGCCTGCGGGCTGCCGAGCCGCCCCGCGGCGCGCACCATCCGCTCGCGCCGCTCGGGGTGGGTGAGGACGGAGCGGATCTCCGCGGCGAGCAGCTCGCCGGTGAGGTCGCGCTCCTCGATCATGACCGCCGCGCCCGCGTCCACGAGGCTGCGCGCGTTCAGCACCTGGTGGTTGTCGGCGGCGGCGGGGAAGGGGACCAGGATCGACGGCTTCTTGCAGACGGTGAGCTCGGCGAGCGTGGTCGCGCCGGCGCGGCACACGACGAGGTCGGCCCCGGCGTACGCCGCGCTCATGTCGTGGATGAACTCGCGCACGTCCGGCTCGAACCCGCAGGCGCGGTAGCCCTTCTCGACCTGCTCGCGGTCGCGCGCGCCGGTCTGGTGGGTGACGCGGAGCCCGTCGCGCAGGTCGGCGAGGTGCGGGAGCGCCTCGACGACGCGCATGTTGAGCGCGTGCGCGCCCTGCGATCCGCCGAAGACGAGGAGCCGCAGCCGGTCGTGCTCGACGTCCGGCCGCATGTAGTTCTCCATGAGCTTGCGGCGGATGGGGTTGCCGAGCTGGTACACCTTGCGGCCGGGGAAGTGCCGCGCGGCCTCCGGGAAGGCGGTGAAGACCGCCTCGACGAACCGCCCGAGCACCCGGTTGGTGAACCCGGCGATCGCGTTCTGCTCCTGGACCGCCGTCGGGATCCTGAGCAGCGAGGCCACGAGCACGACGGGCCCGCTCGCGTAGCCGCCCACCCCGATCACCACGTCCGGCCGCCACTTGCGCAGGATCCGGTAGGACTGGAGGAGCGCGCGCGGGATGAGGAGCAGGTTCACGAGGAGCGAGAGGAGCCCCTTGCCCTTCAGCCCCTTCACGTCGATGAGCTCGATCGGGAACCCCGCCGCGGGGACGACCTTCGCCTCGAGCCCGCGCCCGGTGCCGACGAAGACGACGTCGTTCGCGGGGTGGCGCCCGACCACCTCCTCCGCGAGGGCGATGCCGGGGAAGACGTGGCCCCCGGTGCCGCCGCCGGCGATGAGCATCCTCATGGCGTCGTCCCTTCCACACCCGTGTCGAGCCGTGCGTCCCCGGCCGCCCGCGACCGCTCGGCGCTCGGGCGCACGATCACCGCCGAGGGCGCGCGGCGCAAGAACCCGCCGCGCTCGCCGCTCACCGTGAGCAGGACGCCCGCCGCCCCGAGGAGCGTCATGAGCGAGGAGCCGCCGTAGGAGACGAAGGGCAGGGTGAGCCCCTTCGTCGGCAACAGGCCGAACACCACCGCCAGGTTCACGAGCGCCTGCGCGCCGACGAGCGAGGTCACGCCGAGCGCCGCGTAGCAGCCGAACGGCTCGGACGCGTGCAGCGCGGCGCGCACGCCGCGCCAGACCACCACCGCGTACAGCGAGACGAGCAGCAGGATCCCGAGCAGCCCCGTCTCCTCCGCGATCACCGCCGCGATGAAGTCCGTGTGCGCCGCCGGCAGGTAGAAGAGCTTGCCCTTGCCCTGGCCGAGCCCCTGGCCGAGCCAGCCGCCGTGCGCGGTGCCGAGGAGCGACTCCCAGAGCTGGAACCCGGGCCCGTACCGGTAGCGCTCCGGATCGAGGAACGCCATGACGCGCTCGTACCGGTAGGGCGTGGACTTCACGAGGTGCCAGGCGACGGGCAGGGCGAGCAGCCCGGCGCCGAGGAGGTAGGAGACGCGCGCGCCCGCCGCGAAGAGCATCGCGAAGAGGACGAGGAAGAGGATGACCCCCGTCCCCATGTCGCTCTGCCACAGGCAGAGGGCGACGAGCGCGCCCGTCACGAGGAGGTGGGGGAGGAGCCCGATGGAGAAGATCCGGACCTTCTCCTGCTTCCGCGCGAGCGAGCGCGCGAGGTAGAGGACGAGCGCCACCTTCGCCGCCTCGGCGGGCTGGAACTGCAGGGGGCCGAGCGGGATCCAGCGCTGCGCGCCGCCGGCGGTCTTCCCGAGCACCGGGACGAGGAGGAGCGTGAAGAAGGTGACGGCGAGGAGCGGGTAGGCGAGCGCCGAGATCCTCCGGGCGCCGAGGCGGAGCGCGGCCACGAGCAGCCCGACGCCCACCCCGGCCGCGAGGAGCTGCCGCTTCAGGTAGTAGAACTCGTCGTGCCCGAGCCGCGCGCTCTGTGACGCCGGGATCGCGCTCGCCGAGTACACCATCACCGCGCCGAGCGCGGTGAGCGCGAGCAGCGCGCCGAGGAGGAGCCCGTCGATGTGGGCCCCGGCGCGCGGCGCGGACGTGTCCTCGGCTCGACTCATGAGAGCTCCGCGACGTGGCGGCGGAACGCGGCGCCACGCTCCTCGTAGCTGCGGAACTGATCGTAGCTCGCGCAGGCCGGAGAGAGGAGGACCGCGTCCCCCGGACGGGCGAGGGCCGCCGCCCGACGCACCGCGGCCTCGAGCGTGCCGCAGGGCTCGGTGGGGCAGAGATCGCCGAGCTCGCGCTCGACGGCGGGCGCGTCCTCGCCGACGGTGAGGAGCGCCTTCACGCGGCCGGGGAAGAGCGGACGGAGGGGGGCGTACGGCGCTCCCTTGCCGCGGCCGCCCATGACGAGCACGACGCGCGGCGCGCCGGCCGGGAAGGCGGAGAGGCCGACGTAGGTGGAGTCGACGTTGGTCGCCTTCGAGTCGTTCACCCACTCCACCCCGCCCCGCTCGGAGACGAGCTCGAGCCGGTGCGGCAGGCCGGGGAACGCGTCGAGCCCCGCCTGCACCGCGTCGCCCGGCACGCCGAGGAGCCGCGCCGAGAGCACGGCGGCCATCGCGTTCTCGCGGTTGTGCCGTCCGCGGAGCGCCCGGTTGGCCAGGCGGAACCGCTCGGGCGCGCCGCCGCCGCGCCGGACCCACAGCTCGGTCGCGCCGCCCGCCCCCGGCTCGCCGCCCGGATCGCGCGCGCCGTCGGGCGCGGGGGGGCCGAAGCCGAAGGTGTGCAGCGCGGCGCGCGAGCTCTCGGCCATGGCGAGCGCGCGCGGGTCGCGGGCGTTCGCGACGGCGTGGTTGTCCGCCTGCTGGAGCGCGAAGAGCCGCGCCTTCGCGGCGGCGTAGTCGTCCACGTCGCGGTAGCGGTCGAGGTGATCCGGGGTGACGTTCAGGATGGCCGCCACGCGCGGGCGGAGCGAGAGGAGCCCCTCGATCTGGAAGGACGAGAGCTCGAGGACGACCACCTCCGCGCCGCCGCCCTCGAGGACGTGCTCGCAGAGGGGGGTGCCGAGGTTCCCGCCGGTGAACGTCCGCCGGTGGCGCGCGAAGAGGGCGCCGGCGAGCGCGGTCGTCGTGCTCTTCCCGTTCGTCCCGGTGATCGCGACGATCGGCACCGCGGGGAGGAAGCGGGCGGCGAGCTCCGCCTCGCCCCACACGGGCACGCCTGCCGCGCGGGCCGCGCGGAGCTCGGGGATCGCCATGGGGACGCCGGGCGAGACCACGACGAGGTCGGCGTGCTCGAAGTCGGCGGGATCGTGGCCGCCGAGCGCGCGGCGCACGCTCGCGCCGGCGAGCGCGGCGAGCGGGGCGGAGAGGTGCTCCTCGCCGCGCCGGTCGGTGACGGTGACGCGCGCGCCCTCGCGCGCGCAGAGGCGCGCCGCCGCCACGCCGCTCTTGGCGAGGCCGACGACGGTGACGCGCTTGCCCTTCAGATCGGGGGTGCTCAAGGCCGCTACCTCAGCTTGAGCGACATGAGCGCCACGAGGGCGAGCATGATCGACATGATCCAGAAGCGCACGATGATCTTCGGCTCCGCCCAGCCCTTGAGCTCGTAGTGGTGGTGGATGGGCGCCATGCGGAAGATGCGCTTGCCGGTGGTCCGGAAGGACCAGACCTGCAGGATGACGCTGACCGTCTCGGCGAGGAACACGCCGTGGAGGATCGCGCTCGCCACCTCGTTCTTGGTGAGCACGGCGAGCATGCCGAGGCCGCCGCCGAGCGCCAGCGAGCCGACGTCGCCCATGAACACCGACGCAGGGTACGTGTTGTACCAGAGGAAGGCGATGCTGGCGCCGAAGATGGCCGAGCAGAAGACGCCCAGCTCCTCGGCCCCCGGGATGTACGCGATGCGCAGGTACTCGGCGAGGCTGAAGCCCGCGATGGTCGCGCCCGCGACGTACGAGAGCGCGAGGAACGTCATCGACGAGACGATCGTCGGGCCGATGGCCAGGCCGTCGAGGCCGTCGGTGAGGTTCACCGCGTTCGACGTGGCGACCACGACGAAGATCATGAACGGCAGGTAGAGCGCGCCGAGCGACGGCGCGAAGAGGTGCGTCGGCACGAACGGCAGCGTGAGGTGCAGGTCGACGAGGCTGCCCACCGTGACGAACGGGAACCCGTCCACCCGGCGGAGCTGCCCGTCGGTGAGGAACCCGTAGTAGACGACGAGCACCACGAGCACCTGGAGGAGGAGCTTCTTCTTCCCGGCGAGCCCCTTCGAGTTCTTCTTGGAGATCTTGAGCCAGTCGTCCCAGAAGCCGATGGCGCCGTAGCCGAGCGTCACGAGGAGCGCCGCCCAGACGAGCCGGTTCGCGAGGTCGGCGAAGAGCAGCGTCGACACGGTGACGGCGAAGAGGATGAGCGCGCCGCCCATCGACGGCGTGCCGGCCTTCTTCTTGTGCCGCTCCGGCGTGTCCTCGCGGACGTTCGTGTGCCCGTACTGGAGCACGCGCATCCGCTCGATGAACAGCGGCCCGAAGAGGAGCCCGATGAGGAGCGCGACGAGGCCCGCCGCCACGATGCGGAACGACGGGTAGCGCAGGACGTTGAAGAGCCCGAACTGCCCGGAGAGCGGGTAGAGGAGGTGGTAGAGCATCTAGCGGAGGGCCTCGACGAGCCGCTCGAGCTTCATGCCGCGGCTGCCCTTGACGAGGAGGACGTCGTTCGACGGCGCGATCGCGGCCCGGGCCCAGCGGACGAGCGCGTCCATGTCGTCGGTGTGGAAGGTCTCGAGGCCGGCGGCGCGCGCCGCCTCGGCGGTGGCGCGGGCCCTCGGCCCGAACGCGGCGAGGAGGGAGACGCCCGCGCGGGCGGCCTCCGCGCCGAGGGCGCGGTGGGCCTCCTCCTCGAACGCGCCGAGCTCGAGCATGTCGCCGAGCACCGCCACCGGCCGGGCGTCGGGCCGCGCGAGATCGACGAGCGTGCGGAGCGCCGCGGACATCGAGGAGGGGTTCGCGTTGTAGCAGTCGTCGACGAGCCGGAGGCCCGAGGCGAGCCGGTCGAGGCGCAGGCGGCGCCCCACCGGGCGGACCGCCGCGAGCCCCTGCGCGATCTCGCGATCGCTGCAGCCGAGGGCGACGCCGGTCGCCGCGGCCGCCGCCGCGTTCGCGGCGTTGTGCGCGCCCACCAGCGCCGGGATGTGCACCTCCACCTCGCGGTTGCCGATGCCGAGCACGAAGCGGAGCCCGTCGTCCCCCTGCGAGGCGATCTCGAGCACGACGACGTCGCCGCGCCGGCCCGCCGCCGCGGCGAAGGTGAGCATCCGGTGGCCGCTCGCCTGGGCGCGCCGCAGCATGCGGGGATCGTCCGCGTTGGCGATGACGATGCCGGTCTCCGGCAGCCCCCGGTACAGCTCGGCCTTCGCGTCGGCGACCGCGTCCAGGGTGCCGAGCCCCTCGAGGTGGGCGGGCGCGGCGAGCGTCACGACCCCCACGTACGGCTCGGCGATGGCGGCGAGGCGCGTGATCTCCCCGGGGTGGCTCATCCCCATCTCGACGACTGCCGAGCGGTGCTCCGGCCCGAGGCCGAGGAGCGTCAGCGGGACGCCCACCTCGTTGTTGAGGTTGCCCTCGGTCTTCAGGGCGGGGCCGCGCGTCGCCAGGATCGCCGCGATCATCTCGCGGGTCGTGGTCTTGCCGTTCGAGCCGGTGACGCCGACGACGGGGATCTGGAACCGGCGGCGGTGGTGGCGCGCGATGGCGCCGAGCGCGGGGAGGGTGTCCGGGACCGAGAGGAGCGGCAGCGGCGCCCCGGCCGGCGCGCGGCCGTCGGCCACGACCGCGGCGACGGCGCCCTTCGCGGCCGCCTCGGCGAGGTAGGCGTGCGCGTCGAAGCGCTCGCCCACGAGGGCGACGAACAGCGCGCCCGGCGCGAGCGTGCGGGTGTCGGTCGAGACGCCGGCGACCTCCGCGGGCGGGGCGCCGATCCAGCGCCCGCCGGTCGCGGCGGCGAGCTCGTCGGAGGAGAAGTGGGGGACGGTCATTGCGTCGCCATCATGCGGTGCGGAGGGCCCTCTGGGCCTCCTCGCGGTCGGAGAAGGGGTGCTTCGTCGTGCCGACGATCTGGTAGTCCTCGTGCCCCTTGCCGGCGATGAGCACGGCGTCGCCCGCGCGCGCGAGGGACAGGGCGAGCGCGATCGCCGCGCGGCGCTCCGGCTCGACGAGGAAGCCGCGCCCGCCGCCCTGCGCCGCCGCGGTCGTGAGCCGCGGCGCGCCCGCCCGCTCGAGGCCGGGCAGCACGTCCGAGATGATCGCGTCCGGCGCCTCGGTGCGCGGGTTGTCGCTCGTGACGACGACGAGATCGGCCCCGCGGGCGGCGACCTCGCCCATGAGCGGGCGCTTGCCGCGATCGCGGTCGCCGCCGCAGCCGAAGACGCAGAGGAGCCGGCGGGGTCCGGTGGCGCGGAGCGCCTCGAGGGCGCGCGCGAGCGCGTCGTCGGTGTGGGCGTAGTCCACGAACGCCGAGATGCCGCGGCCGTCGATCCGCTCGAGCCGTCCGGGGGCGCCGGGGGAGGCGGAGAGCCCGCGCGCGATCGCCTCCGGCGGGATGCCGAGGGCGAGCGCGAGCCCGGCCGCGCAGAGGAGGTTCTCGAGGTTGTGCGCGCCGACGAGCGGGGAGCGGATCGCGATCTCCCCCTTCGGCGTCACGAAGGTCGCCGCGATGCCGGCGAGCCCCAGGGCGACGCCCTCGGCGCGGAGGGCGTCCTCGGCGCGGGTGCCGTAGCGCCAGACGCGACGCCCGGGGCCGAGCTGGTCTGCGAGCCGGGCGCCGTACGGATCGCGCGCGTTCACCACGGCCACGCCGTCGGGTGCGAGGTGCTCCGTGAAGAGCCGGCGCTTGGCGGCGAAGTACGCCTCCATGTCGCCGTGGTAGTCGAGGTGATCGCGGGTGAGGTTCGTGAAGCCGGCGGCGGCGAAGCGCATGCCGGCGACCCGCTCCTGCGCGAGCGCGTGCGAGGAGACCTCGAGCACCACCGCCCGCGCGCCGGCGTCGCGCATCTCCGCGAGCACCGCCTGGATGGCCGTCGACTCGGGGGTCGTGTGCGTCGCCGTCCGCTCGACGCCGGGGAAGCGCTGCGTGACGGTGCCGAGCAGGCCGATGGGCAGGTCCGCCGCGCGCGCGCAGGCCTCGACGAGGTAGGTGATCGTCGTCTTGCCGTTCGTGCCGGTGACGCCCGCCACGCGGAGCGCGTCGGCGGGCCGGCCGTGGAAGTTCGCGGCGGCGATGGCCATCGCGCGGCGCGACGACGGGGCGAGGAGGAGCGTGGCCGGAGCGCACGCGATCTTCCGCTCGGCGACGACGGCCACCGCCCCGCGTTCCGCCGCCTGCGCGGCGAAGTCGTGGCCGTCGTGCACCGCCCCGGGGAGGGCGAAGAACACCGCGCCCGGGACGACCTCGCGAGAGTCCCCCGTGACGCGGGCGATCTCGGGATCGCCAGCCACCTCGCCTCGCGCGCCCGTTCCCTGGATGACTGCCGAGAGCTTCATCTCACCACACCGGAATGCAAGCCGCCCTCCGGAATCTCTTCCCCTGTGCGCTCGCCCGGTTACGCGCCGGCGTGTCACCTGGGACACGCGCCACGGCGCGGCGCGGCACATCTTACAGCAACGGGCTCCGGCGCTAGTGCCCGCCCGCAAGGCTTCCGGCCATGTGGGCGCCAGGTCACCCGGTCGGCGCGAGCCGCATCCGCACCCGGGTCCCGCGCTCGACCACCTTCCCCGCCGCCGGCCACTGCTGCACGACCCTGCCGGAGCCGTCTACCTCGGCGGCGAGGTCCGCCTGCTCGAGCGACCGGATCGCCGAGCGAGCGGGCAGGCCGGCGAGCGAGGGCACGGCCACGCTCGCGCCGTCCACGGGGGCGGCCGCGCGCGCCGCCAGCTCGACGGGGGGCGGCCCCTCCGGCTCCTCCTCGACGGGAGGCGCCGCCGCGAGCGCGAGCCGCTCGGCCTCCGGTCCGCTCGCGGGCACGCCCATGAGCCGCATGGCGTCCTCCACGATCTCGCGGAACGCGGGCGCCGCGACCTCGCCGCCGTGCACGTCGCCCTTCGGCTCGTCGAGGAACACGCCCACCACCACGCGCGGCGCCTCGGCGGGAGCGAACCCGACGAAGGAGCTGAAGTGCCGGTCCGAGGCGTAGCCGCCGGAGACCGGATCGACCTTGCGCGCGGTGCCGGTCTTGCCGGCGACGCGCCACCCGGCGAGCCGCGCGCGCTTCCCGGTCCCCTTCGGATCCTCCACCACCCCCACGAGGAAGCGCGTCATCGTCTCCGCGACGTCCGGCGGCACGGCCTGCCGGACCACCTCCGGCGACGCCGCCTGGAGCACCTCGCCCGTCGCCGGATCGACGACCCGGCGCACGGCGATGGGGCGCATGAGCTTGCCGCCGTTCGCGATGGCCGCCATGCCGGCGGTGATCTGGAGGGCGTTCGCCGTCAGGCCGTGGCCGAAGCTCTGGGTCGCGAGGGCGACCTCGGAGCGCGGCGGCGGGAGCTGGCCGCGGATCTCGCCGGGGAGCCCGACGCCGGTTCGCTCGCCCAGCCCGAACGCGGCGAGCGACTCGTGGAGCCCCGCGCGCCCCAGGCGCGCGCCGATCTTGGCGGCGCCGATGTTCGAGCTCACCGCCAGGATCTTCGACGCGCCCGCCCAGCCGAGCGCCTCGTGATCGTGGATGACGTGGGCCCCGATGGCGTAGCGGCCGTTGCCGCAGTCGATGGGGTCGAGCGGGTGGAGCGCGCCGCGCGCGAGGGCGCCGGCGATGGTGAAGGTCTTCACCGTCGAGCCGGGCTCGAAGGAGTCGGTGACGACGCGATTGCGGAGCTCCGCGCCGCGCTTGGGCGCGTTCGGGTTGGAGGGGGGATAGCTCGCCATGGCGAGCACCTCGCCCGTGCGCGGGTCCATGGCGACCGCCATGCCGGAGAGCGCCTGCGAGCGCCTCACCGCCGCGCCGAGCGAACGCTCCGCGGAGAGCTGGATGCCCTGGTCGAGCGTGAGCTCGACGCGCGCGCCCTCGCGGGCCTGCCCGGCGGTGGGCGCCTGGGCGAGGACGGTCTTGCCGGCGCCGTCGCGCAGGGACGGCACCTTCGCGGGCTCGCCGCGCAGCACCTCGTCGAGCCCGAGCTCAACCCCCTCGAGCCCCTCGCCGTCGTCGCCGACGAGGCCGAGGACCTGGCTCGCGAGCTCGAGCTTCGGGTAGTAGCGGCGCGTCTCCGGGACGAGCGCGACCCCGCGCACGCGGCTCGCCTTCAGGATCGCCTCGACCTGCGCGGCCTGCGACGGCGAGATCCGCCGCGCGATCCAGACGAAGCGGCTGCCCTGGGCGAGCTTCCTGCGGACGGCGCCCGGGTCGAGCTTCAGCGCCTGGCAGACCTTCCGGAGCGCCTCGCCGCGGCCGTCCTCCTTCTCGAGGACCACGGGATCGGCGAACACCGAGCGCGCGTCGGCGCTGCCCGCGAGGAGCACGCCGGAGCGGTCGGTGATGACGCCGCGCCGCGGCTTCAGCACGAGCTGGCGCCGGTACTGGTCGACCATCTCCTCGACGAGCGCGTCCCGGCGCAGCACCTGGAGCTGGAACGCGCGGCCGGCGACGATCGCGAAGCCGGCGGCCAAGAGGGCGGCCAGAGCGCCGATCCGGACGGCGATCCAGCGGGTCGCGCGCGGATCGGGCCCCGTGCGCAACGCGCTACCTCTCGCGCGGCACGGAGCGGCCCGCCCGCAGCGGGCCCCGGAGCGCGACGCGCTCGGAGTCCGCCGCGGGCCCCGCCGCCGCCCGCCCAGCCTTCGTGGAGAGGGATGGCTCCGCCGGCCCGGATCGGTGATCCACACCGTCCACGCCCGCCCCGCCCGCGCCCGCCGAAGCGGGGCGCGGGCCTGCCGCCCACACCGGACCGGAGTCCGGCGGAGCCATGCCCAGCTTGTTCCGAGCGAACTCCTCGAGCGCGCGCGGCGCGCGGAGGGTCTCCACCTCGATGCGGAGGCGGTCGTGCTCGGAGGTGAGCTTCGTGTGCTCGGCCTGCAGCGCGCCGAGCCGGTATCCCGCCGCGACCACGCGCGTGCGGGACCAGATGTGGAAGACGCCGAGGACCACGACGAGGAGCGCCGCCGTCGCCGCCCGGGCGACGGGCAGGGCGCTCGCGCGCGCCGCGGCGCGGGGAGGGGCCGCCGGGCGGCCGCGTGCGGGGGCGCGCCTCACCGGAGCTTCTCCACGGCGCGCAGCTTCGCGCTCCTGGCGCGGGCGTTCCCCAGGACCTCGTCGTCGGACGGTACGATCGCCTTGCGCGTCACCGCCGCGAACGCCGCGCGCGCGCCGCAGGCGCACACGGGCAGGTCGGGCGGGCAGGTGCAGGCCTGGGTGAGCGCGCGGAAGCGCTCCTTCACCATCCGGTCCTCGAGCGAGTGGAAGGAGATCGCCGCGGCCCGGCCGCCGACGTTCAGCATGGCGGGGAGCCCGTCGAGCCACGCCGCGAGGGCGCCGAGCTCGTCGTTCACCGCGATGCGGAGCGCCTGGAACGTGCGGGTCGCCGGGTGGATGCGCCGCGGCCATGCCTTGCGGGGGATCGCCTTCGCGACGATCTCGGCGAGGCGCCCGGTGTCGAGCCGCTCGTCGGACTCCACGGCGCGCTTCACCGCGCGCGCGATGGGGCGGGCGAACGGCTCCTCGCCGTACTCGCGGAGGATGCGCGCGAGCTCGCGCTCGTCGATGCGCCGGAGCAGGTCCTCGAGGCGCTCGCCCTCCTCGCCCATGCGCATGTCGAGCGGGCCGGGGCGCGAGAACGAGAAGCCTCGCTCCGCCTGGTCGAGCTGGGGGGAGGAGACGCCGAGGTCCACGAGCGCGCCGTCGACGCCGGCCAGGCCCAGCGCGGAGAGCACGTTCTTCGCGTCGCGGAAGTCGGCGCGCACCGCCCGGAACGCCTCGCCCCAGCGCGCGAGGCGCGCGGTGGCGGCCGCGAGGGCGCGCGGGTCCTTGTCGAGGCCGATCACGCGCGCACCCCGCTCGAGCAGGAGCTCCGAGTGGCCGCCGCCGCCGAGCGTCCCGTCGAGCAGGAGCTTGCCCGGCTCGGGGCGCAGGATCTCGACGATCTCTCTCGGAAGTACCGAAGCATGGACGAATTCCCCGCTCACGCCGCCCGGAAGGCCGCCTCCACGTCCTCGAACAGCTCGAGGTGCCCGCCCGCGCCGCCGGCGTGGACGAGATCACGGACGTAACGGCTCGCCCCCGCCGCGCGCAGCCCGGGGATCGCCTTGAGGAGCGCCGCGCCCGCGTAGTGGAGGTGCGTCACGTTCTTGAGGTCGATGACCACGCGGCGCCCGTCGTCGCGGGCGCGCCGCGCGATCGCGGCGATCGCCGACAGCTCGTCCTTCGTGAGCTCGTCCACGCCGCGGATGATCGTCACGTCGTCCTGGTGTCTCGCCTCGAACATCGCCCGTCTCCCTTCGCCCGCTAGACCTTCCCGAAGAAGTCGACCACCTGGTCGCTCGGGATCTCCTCAGCCACCTGCTGCTCGTACGCGGCCTTGTCGTAGAGGTGGATGGTCCGGCCCATCCCCACCCAGACGACGTCCTTCGCGAGCCCCGCCCACTCGCGGAGCGCCGGCGGGACGAGGACGCGGCCGTTCGCGTCGAGGTCCACCTCGTGCGCGGAGGACACGAACTTGAGGACGCTCCGCTGCGTCCTGGCGTCGAGCGGGGAGGCGTCCATCACCTTCTTCACGAGCTCGTTCCAGACGGACTGCGGGAGCGCCTGCACCGCGCGCCAGTGCGGGTACTGCATGAGCACGATCCGCGGCTCGCCCGCCGCGGCCAGCGCCTCGCGGAACTTCACCGGGAGGCTCGTTCGCCCCTTCGCGTCGATCGCGTGGTTGAAGGTTCCGAAGAACACGGGCTGGCCGATCCTGCCGCTCTGATCCGCTGCTTGCCACTTTTTCCCACTGAATGGTCCCGATCTACGGACAACGGCCGTCGAAGTCAACGGGCGCCCGGATCGGCCGTTTCACGGGCTGGCAATGCGTTCAGCGCGCGATCGCGGCCGGTTGGTGTAGGTGTTAGCGCACACGCGACCGGCAGGCGCTCGGGTCCCGTGGGGTCGCACGAAGGCTTGCTCGGGAGGCTGGCTGCCCGGGAGTGGGAGGGCGGCGCGAGGGGCTCGGGAGGGGCCGATCTGGATCACCCGGGAGGCTCGAGCGGGGGTCGCCGGCGGCTCGTCAGGGTCGGATCGGGGGTCGAAGTCGGGGTTGGGGGTCGAGGTCGGCGGTCGCAGCCGCCAGTCGAGGTCGGGATCGGGATCGGGAATCGTCCCCGCCCCGTCCGTCCCATTGCTCCCCGCCGGGTCCCTCCGTCATCCTGCCCGACCAACCCAGCGCGAGGTCTCCATGCCTTCACTCAAAGGGAAGACGCTCTTCATCACCGGCGCGAGCCGGGGCATCGGCAAGGCGATCGGGATCGCCGCCGGGCGCGAGGGCGCGAACGTGATCGTCGCCGCGAAGTCGAGCGTCCCGAACCCGAAGCTGCCGGGGACCATCCAGGGGACCGCAAAGGAGATCGAGGCGGCCGGCGGCAAGGCGCTCGCGGTCCACTGCGACGTGCGCGACGAGGCGGAGATCGCGGCGGCGGTGAAGGCCGCGCAGGAGCGGTTCGGGGGGATCGACGTGCTCGTGAACAACGCGAGCGCGATCTTCCTCGCCGGCACGGTCGAGACGCCGATGAAGCGCTACGACCTCATGCACCAGGTGAACGCGCGCGGGACCTTCGCCTGCTCCCAGGCGTGCATCCCGCTGCTCGAGAAGAGCGCGAACCCGCACATCCTGAACCTCTCGCCGCCGCTGTCCCTGAACCCGCGCTGGTTCGCGCCGCACGTCGCCTACACGATGGCGAAGTACGGCATGAGCCTGTGCGTGCTCGGCATGGCGGAGGAGCTGCGCGAGAAGGGGATCGCCGTGAACGCGCTCTGGCCGCGCACCGTCATCGCGACCGCGGCGCTGAACCTGCTCGGCGGCGAGGACACCGCGCGCCACGGCCGCACGCCCGAGATCGTCGCCGACGCGGCGATCGCGATCCTGAAGCGCGAGAGCCGGAGCTGCACCGGCAACTTCTTCATCGACGAGGACGTGCTCCGCGAGGACGGCGTGACCGACCTCGGCAAGTACGCGGTCGAGCCGGGGCAAGAGCTGATGCCGGACCTCTTCCTGGATTGATCGGCGACCGGGCGCCGTCGCCGCCCGGCGGGCTCGGCCCGGCTCAGTCCGCCGTCGCCCCGCCCACCTCGGCCTGCGCGTGCCGCGCCTGCTCCTCCATCACCATCTGCGAGATCTCGCGCTTCAGCGCGTTGAACTCCGGCGCGGCGGGATCGCGGGGGCGGGGGAGCGTCACCGGGACGATCCGCTTCACCGTGCCGGGGCGGTAGGTCATCACCACCACCCGGTCGGCGAGGTAGATCGACTCCTCGATCCCGTGCGTCACGAAGACGATGGTCTTGCGGAGCTTCGCCCAGATGCGCAGCAGCTCGTCCTGGAGGTTCCGGCGGGTGAGCGCGTCGAGCGCGCCGAACGGCTCGTCCATGAGGAGCATGGGCGAGTCGATGGCGAGCACGCGGGCGATGGCGACGCGCTGGCGCATGCCGCCGGAGAGGTCCTTCGGGAAGCGGTCGCGGAACTCGCGCAGGTTGAGCATGCCGAGGAGCGCGTCCACCCGCTCGCGCCGCTCGCGCGCCGGCACCCTCGCCATCTCGAGCCCGAAGGCCACGTTCTTCTCGACCGTCATCCAGGGGAAGAGCGCGTACTCCTGGAACACCATCGCCCGGTCCGGGCCCGGGGCGGTGACGGCCCGGCCGTTCGCGACGATGGTCCCGGAGGTCGGCGGCGAGAAGCCGGCGATGGCGTTCAGGAGGGTGGACTTCCCGCAGCCGGACGGGCCGAGGAGGCAGACGAGCTCACCCGGCTCCACGTCGAGGTCGATGCCGTCGAGGGCCACGACCTCGCCCTCGGATCCGCTGAAGACCTTGCGGACTCCGCGCACCTGGATGGCGGGCGCGGCGCCCGCGACGGACGCGGCCATCACCCCTCCACCCCCCGGTGCCAGCGCAGCAGCCACGCGTTGAGGCTGTTCATGCCGACGTCGATGCCGAGGCCCGCGAGCCCGATGCTGATCATCCCCGCGATCACCTTGTCGGACCAGAAGTACTCGCGCGCCTCGAGGATGCGGTACCCGAGGCCGGAGTTCACCGCGATCATCTCCGCGACGATCACCACGATGAAGGCGACGCCGAACCCGATGCGGACGCCGGCGAGGATGTACGGCATCGCCGCCGGCACCATGACGCGCCAGAACAGCGTCCACTCCGAGGCGCCGAGGTTCCGCGCGGCGCGCACGTAGATGGCGTCCACGTTCCGGACCCCGGCGATGGTGTTCATGAGGATGGGGAAGAAGGCGCCGAGCGAGATGAGGAAGAAGGCGGGCGGGTTGCCGAGGCCGAACCAGAGGATCGCGAGCGGGATGTAGGCGATGGGCGGGATCGGCCGGAGGATCTGCACGAGCGGGTTCATGAGCTCGTACACGATGGGCTTCGCGCCCATGAGCAGGCCGAGCGGGAGCGCCAGCACGGCGCCCACGGCGAACCCGCCCGCGACTCGGATGAGGCTCGCGAGCGCGTCGTGCGGCAGCTCGCCGGAGAAGAGCCAGCGGAGCCGGCTCCCCTCCGCCGGGTCGTAGGGCGCGAGCGGGCGGGCGTAGTCGATCCAGCGGACGAGCACCTGCGACGGCGCGGGGAGGATGATGGGCGAGACCCAGCCCGCGCGCGAGATGCCCTCCCACGCGACGAGCACGATCGCGGGGACGAGGAGCTGGCGCGCGAGCCGGGCCGCGTGGGAGCGGGCGGTCTTCACTTTTCGGACTTGGCCTTCGCCTTCTGGAGCAGATCGAGCTTCACCCAGTCCTTCGCGCTCGGCGGGCGCTGCAGCTTGCCGACCCCGTACTTCACCATCAGGTCGGTCGTCGTCTGCACGTGCTCCACCGTGATGTCGTGCGTGAAGGGCGAGTTCGCGATCGCGTCCTTGTAGTCCTGGCTCGTGATCTGCCCCTTGAACATCTGCTCCACGACGTACTTCTCGGCGAGCTTGGGATCGGCGAGGAACTTGTTCGTCGCGTCCACGAAGCAATCGAGCACGCGCTGCGCGACGTCCGGCTTCTCCTTGTAGAGCTTCTCGGTCATCACGAGCGCGCGCACCGGCTCGCCGAGCGGCGTGTCGTACGGCTTCAGGAGCTCGCGCCCGAACCCCTTGTTGATGGCCTGCGACGACTGCGGCTCGGACTGGCACATGGCGTCGATCTGCTTCTGCATGAGCGCCTGGTTCAGGTCGGCGAACGGCAGGTAGACGAGCTGGACGTCCTTGCCCGGGCGGTCGGACCACGTGAGCCCGTGCTTCGAGAGCTCGGCGAGGAGCAGGAGCTCCTGCGCCCCGCCGCGCGCGACGCCGACCTTCTTGCCCTTCAGATCGGCCACGGACTTGATGGGCGCGTCGGTCGCGGCGACGAGCCTGGCGCCGCCCTTCGCGAAGCCGGCGACGATGTAGATCTGGCCGCCGCCGGCTCGGTTCGCGATGGCGGCGTCCGCGGCGCTCGCGGCGAGGTCCACCTCGCCCTTCACGATGGCGGGGAAGATGTCGATGCCCTTCGGAAAGACGATCTCCTCGACCTTGAGGCCGAACTTCCCGCAGTGATCCTTCATGTACGAGACCGCGCCGTAGTGCGCGAACTTGAGGTTGCCGAGGCGGACGACGTCCTCCGCGCGGGCTGACCCGGCGAGGGCGAGCGCGAGCGCGGCGAGGGCGAGACGGGGCATGGGGGATTCCTCCGGTGGGCGTATCGGGCGCAGCTCCGCAGGCACCGACGTGGGGCGTACATGCTGGCTTACGCCGCGAGCGAGGCCCTCGCCGGTCCCCCATGGGGCGCCCGGGCGGGCGGCGGCTCCGCGCCGGGCACGACGCGCCGCGCAATCAGCCCTGCTCGGCTCGCGCGGTCGTGGGCGCCGGCGTCGGGCGCGCCTCGACGCGCCCGGCCTCCCCGCTCCGGAGGAGCGCGAGCCGGTACACGGCGGGCGCCACGATCTCGTTCATCGCCACGACCCCGAGCGCCACCGCCGAGGCCTCGCCCCCGAACTCCGGGAACGCCCGCGCGAAGAGGAGCGCGAGCGCGAGCGCGACCCCGGCCTGCGGCAAGAGCCCGAACGGCGCCCAGCGGGCCACCTCCGGCGGCGCGCCCGCCGCGCGCGCGCCCATCCGTCCGGCGATGAGCAGCGAGGCCGCCCGCACCGCCACGATCGCGAGCACCGGCAGCGCGACCGGCGGGACCGCCGAGAGGTGCAGCTTCGCGCCGGTGACGGCGAAGAAGATGACGTACACCGGCAGGGACGCCCCCGAGACGAGCTCGTGCAGCTCGTCCCCGTGCCGCGTGAGGTTGCGCACGAGGACGCCCGCGGTGAGGGAGACGAGGAGCGGGTCGAACCCGATGCGCTGGCCCACCTCGGCGACCACGAAGGCGGCGGCGAGCACGAAGAGCGTCGCGCCCCGCCGGACCCAGCGCAGGTAGGCGGCGAGGAGCGCCGCGAGGACGAACCCCGCCACGATCGAGCCGAGGAGCTCCCAGGCGATGTGCCCGACCGCGGCGCTCGCCCCGCCCGCGACCCCGAGCGCCGCCTTCGCGGCCGCGGAGGCGAGGGCGAAGAGCACGATGACGAACAGGTCCGCGAGGACCACCACCCCGAGCACGACGCGCGTCACGGGGCCGTCCGCGCGGAGCTCGTCCGAGAGCGCGACCACCACCGCCGGGGACTGGGCGACGAGCACCACGCCGAGCACGAGCGCGACCGCGGCGGCCTGGAGGGCCGGCAGCGCGGAGAGGAACGGGAGCTGACCGCGCAGGAGGAGCAGGGTCGCGGCGATGGCGAGCGCGCCCCCGACGACGCCCATCGCGGTGGTGATCCCGATGGTGCGCGCGAGCGGCCGGATGCGGGCGAGGCGCAGCTCCGTCCCGGCGGTGAGGGCGATGAGCGACACCGCCACCCCGTTCACGATCTGGAGGTTCTCGACGACGGCCGAGTCGAGGAACCCGAGCACGGACGGGCCGACCACGACGCCCGCCGCGATGTAGCCGGTGAGCTTCGGGAGCCGCACCGCGGCGAAGATCCGGCCGGAGAGGAAGGCGGTGAGGAGCAGGTAGCCGAAGCCGAGGGAGGTCCCCGCGGGCGGGGCGCCGCCCGTCGAGAACGTGCGCGCCGCGTGCATGAGGCCGGCGAGGAGGGCGAGGAGGACCGCGTCGATCACGGCGTCGGCTCCCCGCGCGGCTCGGGGGCGGGCGCGATCCGGCCCCGCCCGAACGTGTGGACGAGCGCCTCGGTGGCGAGCGCGCCGCCCACGACCGCCACCACCGCGTCGGCGATGGAGCCGCCGGGATAGAGGAGCTGCGCGTTCACGACGATGGCGATCGCGAGCGACCCGACCGGCGCCACGATGACGACGCGGCGGGCACCCGCGTCGAGGTCGAGCGCGCCCATGCGCACCGCCACCCTCGCGCCGGCCCAGCGCCCCAGCAAGCGCGCGCCGACGAACACCGGGATGAGGAGCCAGCCGGTGACCGACCGGGTGGGCCAGAGCGCGCCGAGGATGACGAGGAGCACGAGGTAGACCGGGCGCTCGAGCAGGTCGAGCACGGCGCGGAAGCGCGCCTGGTGCTTCCCCGGGAAGTTCGCGAGGATCACGCCGGCCACGAAGCAGACCACCACCGACGAGAGGTGCAGGTAGCCCGCGAGGCCCGACGAGAAGGCGACCGAGCCGAGCGTCAGCACGGAGAACTCGGGCCCGCTCCGCGCCCGGCGCAGCAGGACGAGGACGACGAGGCCGAGCAGCGTGCCCGCGCCGGCGGTGAGCATGAGCCACGCCGTCCCGGGGAGCCGCCAGGTCACGGCGTCCCCCTGCGGGCGGAAGTACGCCGCGACGAGGGCGAGCCCGAGGATGCCGGCGATCTCCTCGAGCCGGACGATCCGGCCGAGGACCGCGACGGCGGCCGGCGGCGTGCGAGCAGGCAGGAGGTGCGGGACCGTCGCGGCCGTCATCGAGGCGGCCGTGCCGAGGACGAGCGCGTCGCGCAGGAACACCGGGTCGCGGAGCCGCTCCGCGAGCGGGCCGGCCGGCAGGAGCACCGCGGCTGCGCCGGCGACGACCGCGGCGAACGGCAGCGAGCTGAGCAGCGCGGCCGACGCGACCGCTCGCTCGTCGGTGCCAGAGAGCTCCCGCGCGTCGAGCCGGAACCCCACGATGAAGCCGATCCAGCCGAGGCCGAGCCGCAGCACCGGGGCGAGCTGGGCGAGCACGTCGTCCGACAGCACGGCGAACGGCGGCGCGCGGGCGATCATCCCGAGCGCGATGAAGGGGAGCCCGGCGGCCACGAGCTGCGAGACGCGGATGCGCCGCTCCCAGCGCACCACGGCCGGGTGCGCCGCCGCGTAGGCGAGGGCGACGAGCAGCGCGAGCCCGATGATGGTGCGGATGACCACCGCCGGCCGCTGCGGCGGCGTGACCGCCTCGGGTCGCTCGGGCGACTCGAGCACCGGCGCGAGCGACGGGTTCGGCGCCGCGGGCGGGAGGGCCCGCGGCGGGGGACGGTCGGGCGTCGGCTCGTGGGGAGCGAAGTCGAGGCGCGGGAAGGCCGGATCGGCGGGGGCGTCCGCGGGGGCGGGGAGCGGGGTCGGAGTCGCGGTCGCGTCCTGGGCCTGCGTCGGGGCCGGGGCCGGGGCCGGCGTCGCCGTCGATACGGAGCCTGGTTGCGCGCGCGGCTCCGCGGCCACGGCCGGAGCGGCCGAGGCGACGAGGAGGCAGGCGGCGAGCGTGGCCGCGGCGAGGCGCGCGCCGCCCGGGAGCATGCGGCCGGGCAAAGCTAGAGCTTCACCTTCGGGAGGTTCGCGAGCGAGGCCGCGACCTTCTCGGCGGGGTACTCGGCGTCCTCGAGCCGCCCCGCGAAGTAGTCGTCGTAGGCCGCCATGTCGACGTGCCCGTGGCCGGAGAGGTTGAAGAGGATCACCCGCTCCTTGCCCTCCTCCTTCGCCCGGAGCGCCTCGTCCACGGCGCCCCGGATCGCGTGCGACGACTCGGGCGCCGGGATGATCGCCTCGGTCCGCGCGAAGAGGGTGGCGGCCTCGAAGCAGCCGAGCTGGCCGACCGCGCGCGCCTCGACGATCCCGTGGTGGACGAGCTGCGACACGAGGGGCGACGCGCCGTGGTAGCGCAGGCCGCCGGCGTGGATGCCGGGCGGCATGAAGTCGTGACCCAGGGTGTACATCTTGGTGATGGGCGCCATCCGGGCGGTGTCGCCGTAGTCGAAGGCGTAGACGCCCTTCGTGAGCGTCGGGCAGGACGACGGCTCGACCGCGACGATGCGGACCTGCTTGCCGGCGGCCTTGTCGGCGACGAAGGGGAACCCCACGCCGGCGAAGTTCGAGCCGCCGCCGTGCGCGGCGACGATGACGTCGGGGTAGTCGCCGGCGAGGGCGAGCTGCTCCTTCGCCTCGAGCCCGATCACCGTCTGGTGCAGGCAGACGTGGTTCAGCACGCTGCCGAGCGCGTAGCGGGTGTCCTCCCGCGAGACGGCGTCCTCGACCGCCTCCGAGATGGCGATCCCGAGCGACCCGGGGCTCTCCGGGTCCTGCGCGAGGATGGCGCGCCCGGCGGCGGTGCGGGGGGAGGGCGAGGGCACCACCTCCGCGCCCCAGAGCTGCATCATGCTCTTCCGGTAGGGCTTCTGCTGGAACGAAACCTTCACCATGTAGACGGTGCACTCGAGCCCGAACATCCGGCACGCGAGCGCCATCGAGCTGCCCCACTGGCCGGCGCCGGTCTCGGTGGCGATCCGCTTCGTGCCCGCGAGCTTGTTGTAGTAGGCCTGCGGCACGGCGGTGTTCGGCTTGTGCGAGCCCGCCGGTGAGACGCCCTCGTACTTGTAGTAGATGCGCGCGGGGGTCCCGAGCGCCGCCTCGAGCCGGTGGGCGCGGAAGAGCGGCGAGGGGCGCCACAGCGCGTAGATCCGCCGGACCTCCTCGGGGATGGGGATCCACCGCTCGCCCGACATCTCCTGCTCGAGGACCGCCGGCGGGAAGAGCGGGAGCATGTCCGCGGGCGTCACGGGCGCGCCGGTGCCGGGGTGGAGCACGGGCGCCGGGGGCGCGGGGAGGTCCGCCACCACGTTGTACCAGTGGGTGGGGATGCGGTCCTCGCCGAGCAGGTACTTGGTCTGCTGCATGGGTCTCCTCGAGGAAAAAAAGAGGCCGATTAGCGCAGGTGGAGGCGCAGCGCGTCAAGAGCCCGGGCTCCGGGGCGGCGGGAGAGCGCCCGGTCGTTCGCGCGAGCGGGGCCGGTCAGGCCATCACCTCGCCGCCGTCCACGTGGATCGCCTGCCCGGTGATGGCGCCGTTCGACGCGAGGAGCACGGCGACGTCCGCGACCTCCTCCGGCAGGGCGGCGCGGCCGAGCGGGTTCTCGCGCAGCATCGCCTCGCGTGCCTCCGCCTCGCTCCGCCCGGTGGCGATCGCCACGTCGTGCGCCGCCTCCTGCATCATCCGCGTCTCGGTCCAGCTCGGGCAGATCGCGTTCGCCGTGACGCCCTTGCGCGCGCCCTCGAGCGCGAGGCTGCGGGTGAGCCCGATGAGCCCGTGCTTCGCCGCCGCGTAGGCCGCTCCGTACTTGAGGCCGATCTTGCCGGCGACCGAGGCGACGTTGATCACGCGGCCGAAGCGGCGCTCGTACATGCCGGGCAGGCAGGCGCGGGTGAGCACGAAGGGCGCGGTGAGGTCCACGGCGAGGATGCCGTCCCACTGCGCGTCGTCGAGCCGCTGCAGCGGCGCGCTGCCGTGGATGCCGGCGTTGTTCACGAGCAGGTCGACCGGCCCGAGCTGCGCCTCGACCTCCCGCGGCGCCGCCGCCACGCGCGCGCGGTCGGACACGTCGAGGGGGAAGAAGTGCGTCCGCCGGCCCAGCGCGGCGATCTCCGCCGCGACCGCCTCGATCTCGGGCACGGTCCGGGCGGCCACCGCGACGTCTGCGCCCGCGCGCGCGAGCGCGATCGCGATCGCCCGCCCGATGCCCCGTCCGCCGCCGGTCACGAGCGCGACCCGTCCTTGCAGGGACTGCATGCTGCCTCCTCGGTGTGAGGTGTGAGGGAACCTTCGGACGATATCGGCGGGCGGGCGCCGCTCGCAACGAGCCGGCTCGAACTTCGCGGCCCAGAGGGCTCCCGTGACCGGCGCGCACGTCGCACCCGGTGCGAGCATCGCCCACCCCTCCCGCCCGGCCGAAGAGCGTCCCGAGACCCCATGACGCCCGAGAAGGGTTCACCCGTAGCGCGTGCCACGTTCGCCCTATCGAGCGATGATGCCTCGACAGTCCGGAGGCACCGTGAACGACGACATCCGCTCCCGCTCGATCCCCCTCGCCGCCGCCAGCTCCGGGGAGTCCGCCGCCGTGGCCGTCCCGCGGGTGCTCGTCGTCGAGGACAACACGCTCGTCGCGTCGATGTACGAGGCCGCGCTGCGGCGGCTCTCGAGCGCCGACCGGCGACCGCTCGCCATCGAGCGCGCGCGCGACGGCGGCGAGGCGCTCGCGCGCCTCCTGCGCGCGCCGACGGTGGACCTCGTCGTCACCGACGTCTTCATGCCGACGATGTCCGGCGTGGCGCTCGTCGAGCGGATCCGCGCCGCGCCGTTGCTCGCCGCGCTCCCCGTCATCGCGGCCTCGAGCGGTGGCGCGAGCGAGGAGGCGCGGCTCGCCGCGCTCGGCGTGGCGCGCTTCCTGCGAAAGCCCGTGAGCTACGAGGCGCTCGCCGACGCGGTGCGCGAGGCGCTGCGCGCGCCCGCTTCCCCCGCGGGGGCCACGAGCTCCGCGGGGTTGACGTCGCGCGAGCCGATGGCCATCCATCGACTACACGCGATACCGGTCTCACGCCGGTAAACCGAGGAGTGGTCGCCCCCGGTACCATCGCTGCAAGGGTCCGCCTTCGCGCGGACCCTTTTCATTTGCGGCGAGCGCGCCGAGCACCTCGCCGCCCGCCTCGACCTCCGCGCGGGTTGCCGGATGCGTGCCTCCGGGCTAACGTCGCGCGTCCCTCACGGCTGGCGAGCGGAGAGCGCATGACGTCACGGATTCACACCGCTGTGATGGAGTAGCCGATGGCGCCTCGCGTACGCGCCGAGGATCACGGCCCGGTCCGCGTCCTCGTCCTCGACAACGCGGCGAAGCGGAACGCGCTCGACTTCCAGGCGCTGGAGGAGCTCGAGGCCGCGTGCGTCGCGGCGTCGGACGGCGGCGTGCGCTGCCTCGTCTTGCGCGGCGCCGGCGAGGAGGCCTTCTCCTCCGGCTTCGACCTCGCCGAGATCTCGCTCACCTCGGCGCGCGGCGAGCGGCCCGACGAGGCGGTCGAGCGCACCGCCGCGGCGCTCGACGCGGTGCCGTGCCCGACGGTGGCGTTCCTGAACGGCGGCGCGTTCGGCGGCGGGTTCGAGCTCGCGGTCACCTGCGACCTGCGCGTCGCGCGCGCGGGGGTGAAGCTCGGGATGCCGCCCGCGAAGCTGGGCGTCGTGTACCCGGAGGGCGGCCTGCGGCGCTTCGCCGATCTCGTCGGGGCGGCGCGCACGCGCGAGCTGTTCTTCACGGGGCGCCCGATCGACGCCGAGACCGCGCTCGCCTGGGGGATCGTGAACCGCGTCGCGTCGGCGGAGGCGGCCGAGGGGGACGCGCTCGCGCTCGCCGCCGACATCGCGGCCAACGCGCCGCTGGCGGTGCGGGGCATGAAGCGGATCCTCCGGCTCCTCGAGGGCGCGCACGAGCGCGGGCTCTCGGACCCGGAGCGCGGGGAGATCGCGGACCTCAGGCGGCGCGCCTTCGAGAGCGCGGACATGCGCGAGGGGCGGGCCGCCTGGCAGGAGCGGCGCCGGCCGCGCTTCAGGGGCGAGTGAGCGCCGCGGGCGGCGCGGGGGGAGCGGTCGCGGTCCCGATGGCGTACCCCGCGGCCGCACCGAGCAGGAGCGCGGCGAGGCCCGCGACGAGGGCGCGCCGGGCGATCGCGCCCGCGCCGTCTCCCGGGGAGGCGCGGGCGGGCTCGGTCGCGGGGCGGGGCGGCAGCGGCGCGCGCACCGGCTGCGGCGGCAGCGGCGTCGCGGGCGCGGGAGGGCGCTGCGCCGCAGGATCCGGGGCGGTGGCCGGGGCCGGGGTCTCGCCGCTCGGCGGGCGCGGCGTGGGCGGCAGCGGCGGCGGCGAGCCGGGGGCCGCCGTGACGGCCTCGCCGAACAGCGCGAGATCGTAGCTCCCGATCTGGACGAGGTCGCCTTCGCGCAGGCGCCGGCGGGAGGTGATCCGCTCGCCGTTGACCCGCGTGCCGGTGAGGCTCCCCAGGTCCTCCACGTGAACGGACCCGCTCGCGCGCAGGAACCGCGCGTGGCGCCGCGAGACGTCGCGATCCGAGAGCCGCACGGCGACGCCCTCGGCGGCGCGGCCGACGACGAGCTCGTCGCCGGTGAACGGCACCGTCGAGCGGGTCCCCGCCTCGTCCTCGACGACGAGCCGCATCGCGCCCGCGGTCACGGCCTCGGCTTGCCCCCGTCGAGGCGCGCGAGCTTGCGCGCGAACTGCGACCCGTCCTTCGCCGGCAGCACCACGAACTGGTCGATCTCGTGGCCCGTGAGCGTGAGGTCGATGCGGTGGCGCTCGTCGAGCCGCACGCCCGGGATCGTGATGGGGGTCTTCCCGGCGGGCCGCTCGTCGAACCGCACCTCGGCGCCGGGCGGATCGCTCTCGACGCGGAGCGCGCCGAACGCCGAGGCGAGCTCGGAGTGCACGCGCGTCACGAGCCGGCCCGGGGTGGGCTGGGTGGCGAGCGTGACTCCGCGGAGCCCCTCGCCGCCGAGCGCGATCTCGTGGGGGCGCGCGAGCCGGACGTCCTCGATCACCGCGGGCGTGGTGAGGCCGGTCGGCGCGCCGTCGAGCGTGACGTCCGCGCCGGGAGGATCGGAGGTCACGACGAGGACGCCCGATCGCAGCCAGGGATCGGCGTAGCGCAGCCCGGCGAAGCCGGCGACCGCCACCACGAGGCCGACGAGGAAGGCGGTGCGCAGCCGGACACCGGCCTTCACGACCGTCCGCGTGCGCGGCGCGCGCGAGGGCGCGCGGCGCGGCTCGGGGGAGGGCGCGGCCTCGACCTGCGGCTCCCAGGCCTTCACCGGGGTCTGCTCGGCCGCGCCCGGGAGCACGCCGGCCGCCGCCGCCGCGTTCGTGAGGACCTTCATGATGAGCGGGTCGTGGGCGCGGGCCGCGCGCTGGCGCTGCACCTTGTCCGCGAACACCGCCTTCATCTGGCTGGCGAGGAGATCCTGGATCGACGAGTGCGGCGTGGGGAACAGCACGTCCACGAGCGCGTCCGCGAACGAGCGGGCGTCGGGGTAGCGGTCGTCGGGATCGTAGGCGAGCGCGGTGGCGACGATCGCGTCGAGGTCCTTCGGCAGCCGGGGGTCGATCGCGGTCGGCGGGACGACCTTCGCCTTGCGCGCCTGGACGAGGGACTCGACGTCGGTGGCCTTCGGGAACGGCTTCTGCTTCGTGAGGAGCTCGTAGAGGAGGATCCCCGCCGCGAAGAGGTCGACGCGGTGGTCCCAGCGCTTCTCGAGCGAGGCCTGCTCGGGCGCGACGTACCCGAGCTTCCCCATCAGCATCCCCTCCTTGTAGTTGGAGAGGTTCGTCGCCGCGCGCGCGATGCCGAAGTCGAGGAGCTTCACCTCGCCCTCGTACGACACGAGCGCGTTGTCCGGGGAGACGTCGCAGTGCACGATGCGGAGCGGGTTGCCCTGGCCGTCGGTCTTCCGGTGCGCGTAGTCGAGGCCCTGCAGGAGCTGCAGGACGAGGAACATCGCCTGCTCGGGCGTGAGCTGCGTGCCGGCCTTGGCGAACGCGGCCATCATCTCCTTGAGGGAGACGCCGTTCACGAGCTCCATCGAGATGAAGAAGTTCCCCTCGAAGCTGCCGCACTCGTAGATCTGCGCGATGTTCGAGTGCGTGAGCTGGACGGTCAGCTTCGCCTCGTTCACGAGCATCTTGATGAAGCCCTGATCCTGCGCTCGCGCGGGCAGGATCCGCTTCACCACGAGCTCCTTCTCGAAGCCGCCGGCCCCTGGGACGCGCGCCCGGTAGATCTCGGCCATCCCCCCCACGGCGAGCCGTTGCAGGAGGAAGAACTTGCCGAAGAGGTGCGGCTTGAAGTCGGCGCCGCTCGCCTGGGGTGCGGCCTGGGGCACGATCCCGCGGATGTTAGCCCGCGCCCCCGCAGGGCCACAAGGCGGGCGACCGCGGGACGTGGCGGCGACCCCTCTCACGCTGCGTGAGGCGCGCGCCCCGGGCGCGGCGCGCGGGGTGTAGTGCGTCCGCGCACGAGCGTCTCCAAGGTGGATGTGCGGCCGCCACGCGATGGCGGCGGAGAGCGAGGACCCGATGGCCGAGAGCCGCGAGAGCCGCGACGCGAACGACCCGCGCGACCAGCTGCGCGCGTTGAACAAGGCGGAGCGAGCCGAGTTCGAGGCCGAGGAGCAGGGAGACACGGGCGGCGGCGAGCACGCCGGCCCCGGCGAGCGGGCGCGGCTCGCGGCGGAGCGCGAGGCGGGCGGGCCGGGCGCACCCGGCTCCGCCGGAGCGCGCAAGCCATAGCGGGACGCCGGTGCGGGGCGTCACCCATCGGGCCGGCGGGCGCCGCCTCCGTGCGGCGCGGGCGGCGGGCTAAGCTCGCGCGACGGAGGCACCATGGACGACCCTGGGTTCGGCGCGCTCGCGGCGCGGATCATCGAGGAGACGGGTGACGCCGTCCTGTTCGCGGATCGCGACGGCGTGCTGCGGCTGTGGAATCGCGGCGCGGAGCGGATGTTCGGGTGGAGCGCGGCGGAGGTCATCGGGAAGTCGATGGACCTCATCATCCCCGAGCGGCTCCGCGCGCGGCACTGGGACGGCTGGAACCGCGTCATGGAGACGGGCGTCACCCGCTACGGCACGGAGGTCCTGGCGGTCCCGGCGATCCGCAAGGACGGGCAGACGATCTCGATCGAGTTCACGATCCAGCTCATCCGCGATGCGTCGGGGCACATCCTGGGGCCGTCGGCGGTGATCCGCGACGTGACCGCCCGCTTCAAGCGGGAGAAGGAGCTGCGCGCGCGCCTGAAGGAGCTCGAGGCGACGCGGACGTAGCCGCCGGCCGCCGGGCGATCGCGTACAGCACGTGGTAGGTCGCGGGCACGCCGCCCGGGCCCCCGTGCCGCTCCTCGTAGCGCCGGATCGTCTCGAGCGTGGCGCGCCGCCCCGAGAGCCCGGTGCGGCCGGGCACGGCGCTCGTCGCGCCCACCGCCTTGAGGGCGCGGAGCACCGCGCGCGCGTCCGCGTGGCGCTCGACGAGCTCCTCGTCGCGCGTGGCCTCCAGCGTGAGCCCCGCCGCCCCGAGCGCGCGCGCGAGCTCCTCGAGCGCGAGGAAGCGGTGCACCGGCGCTGGGCTCCCGGCGGAGGCGTCGCGGAAGGCCTCGCGGAGCTCGAAGAGGGTGCGCTCCCCGAAGAGCGCGACGCACAGGACTCCGCCCGGCGCGAGGACCCGGCGCGCCTCCTCGAGCGCGGTCGCCACGCGCGGCAGCCACTGGAGCGTGGAGGTGGTCACCACGAGATCGAACGCGCCGTCGCGGAACGGGAGCGCCTCCGCGTCCGCCGCGGCCACCCCCGCCCGCGGGGCGGCGCGGCGCGTGGCGCCGCACATGCCGGGCGCGAGATCCACGGCCGCGGCGGCGAGCCCGGGCCTCGCGGCGAGGAGCCGGGAGAGGAGCGCGCCCGTGCCGGCGCCCACGTCGAGCACGCGGCGCGCGCCCGGCGCCGCGCCGGCGAGGAGCGCCAGCACCTGGTCCTGCACGGCGCGCTGCACCTCGGCCCGGGCGTCGTAGGACGCGGCGGAGCGTGAGAAGGCGGCGCGGACGCGCCGCTTGTCGACCGGGTTCAGGCGCATGCGGCGAGGAGCGGCGCGAGCGCGGCGGCGAACGCGTCCGGGCGCGAGAGGAAGGGGGCGTGGCCCGCCCCGGGGATGACGGCGAGGTGCGCGCCGGGCAGCGCCCCGGCGAGCGCGCGTCCCGCGCCCGGCAGGCAGACCGGGTCGCGCTCGCCGTGGACGACGGCGACCGGCACGTCGAGGGCGCCGAGCGCGCCGCGCAGGTCCGCGGCGGCGAGCACGTCGAGCCCGGCGCGGAGCGCGGCGGGGGAGGGCAAGGGCGTCCGCGCCCGGAGGGCGGCGGCGCGAACCGCGGCGCCCGCGTCGAGCTCGCCCGGCACGAACATGCCCTCGTGGAAGCGCGCGGCGGCGCGGGCGGGGTCGCGCTCCACGTGGCGCGCGAGCGCCGCGAGCGTGCGCGCGGGGAGGCCGTGCGGCCAGCCTTCGCCCTCGGTGAAGCGCGGGGTCGCCGAGACGAGCGCGAGCCCCGCGATCCGCCCGCGCAGGCGCGGCAGCGCGGCGAGCGCCGCCTGCGCGCCGAGCGACCAGCCGAGGAGCACCGCGCGCTCGAGGGCGAGGGCGTCGAAGGCCGCCACGAGATCGCTCGCGAGCTCGGCGAGCGTGAAGGGCGCGCCCGCCTGGGAGCGGCCGTGGCCGCGCAGGTCCGGCGCGAGCGCGCGGCGTCCGGCGAGGAGCGCGGGCGGGAGCGCGTCGAGGAGCCAGCGGCCGGACAGGGACCAACCGTGAACGGCGAGGAGCGCCGGCCCCTGGCCTTCGTCCTCGCAATGGAGGGTGAGGCCCGGTCTGTCGAGGAAGGACGGCATCTCGCGCGAGCGGAGGGGCAGTATCGCGAGGGGCGAGGGGGTCGTCAACCGGGGAGGGCGGAGGGGTTGACGAGGGGAGGAGGGTCGGGGACGAGGTCGGGGTCGGGGTCGGGGTCGGGGTCGGGGTCGGGATCGGGATCGGCGGTTCCCCTCGGCACGCCGACGCGCGCGCGGTTACTCTCCCCGCGCATGCCCGTCTCCCGACGCGAACGCGCCCGCCAGCGCGCCCGGCTCGCCACCGAGGTGCGCCGGTTCCTCGGCGGCCTCGGCTATGAGGAGGTGGAGACGCCCACCCTCGTGCCTGCGCCCGGCATGGAGCCGCACCTGTCGCCCTTCGAGGCGCCCTTCGTGCCGGAGGGCGGGGGAGCGGCGCGGCCGCTCTGGCTCATCACCAGCCCCGAGTACGCCATGAAGCGGCTCCTCGCCGAGGGCTTCCCGCGCATCTTCCAGCTCTCGCGCGTGTTCCGGAACGGCGAGATCTCGCGCACGCACAACCCCGAGTTCACGATGCTCGAGCTCTACCGGGCGGGCACCGACTACGAGGGCGTGATGCAGGACCTCGAGCGGCTCCTGGAGGCGTGCGCGCGCGCGGTCGCGGGGGGCACCCGCGTCGCCCGCGGCGGGCGCGCCATCGACCTCGCCGCCCCCTTCCCGCGCACCACCGTCGCGGACGCGTTCCGTCGCCACGCTGGCGTGGACCTCGCGGCCTGCGGGGGCGACGCCGGCCGGCTCGCCGCGGCGGCCCGCGCCGCGGGACACGACCCCGGACCGCCCGGCGAGGGGTTCGACGACGTGTTCTTCCGCGTGATGCTCGACGCGGTCGAGCCACGGCTCGGCGTGGAGCGGCCCGAGTACCTCGTCGACTGGCCCGCCTCGATGGCCGCGCTCTCCCGGGTGAAGCCGGACGACCCGCGCTGGGCCGAGCGCTTCGAGCTCTACGCGGGCGGGCTCGAGCTCGCGAACGGCTTCACCGAGCTCACCGACGCGGCGGAGCAGCGCGCGCGGCTCGTGGAGGAGCAGGCGCTCCGTCGCGCCCTGGGGCGCCCGGTGTTCCCGCTCGACGAGCCGTTCCTCGAGGCGGTGGGCCGCATGCCCCCCGCGGGCGGCGTCGCGGTCGGGTTCGACCGCCTGCTCATGCTCGTCGCCGGCGCCGAGGCGATCGAGGACGTGCTGCTCTTCCCCGCGCGCGGCTTCTTGTCGATCTGACGGGGGCTGCGCTTTGAGGATTCGTCACATCTTCGGCTGCTGACCGACGGAGGCGGCACTGGTCGGCCGAGCGGCGCACCGCGCGCTCCGGTTCGGCATCGGCGCGTTGCCCGTGCGCGGCAGCGGATCACGGCGCCCACATCCCCAGCTGCATGACCGGACGCAGAGGTGCCACGTCAGCGTGCGCGGGCGGCGTCGGCCCGTCGCTCGACTCTCGCCGGAAGCGATCCATGTGCTCGCGCCCGAAGCTCCTCTCTGCGTGAAGCAGATTGTGAGCTCGGCAGGCGAGCCGAAGGTTGTCGATCGTCGATGGTCCCCCGAGGGAGGCGGGTTGAATGTGGTCGAGCTCGAGCTTCCAGCGGCTCTTGCAGCGGCAGCCGTCCGGGCCGACCCAGGCGCAGCGCCCGCCGTCGCGCTTCCACACGGCGCGGCGCACTATCGCCGGGATCGTGGTCCTCCCCTCCGAAGGCTTCGCCGCGGCCGCCGTCCCGGCCTGCTCAGCCGTGGCCTGCTTCGCTCCCTTCGTCTTCCGCTCCGGCGCGACCGCGCCCTTGCGCTTGCCGTGCTTCTCGATGGCGCAGCGGATCGCCTCGTGGAGCACCGCCGCGAGGTCGCCGTCCGGGACCTTGTGCGACAGAAGCGACCGGAGCGTCTCGAGGTCCTCCTTGCAGGCGCGGTCGAGGGTGACACAGAGCGACCAGTGGCTCTCCGAGACGGCGAGCGTCTCGGCCCGTCGCTTCGCCTGCGCGACGGGGGGCGGGGGCGCCGGCAGCGCGCCGGCCGTGGGACCGGGGCCGAGGGTCGGCTCCGCAGGGCCGGGTGCGGTAGCCACCTCGGCCCGCTCGGCCTGCGGGAGCTCTAGCGCTGCGCTCACCACGGCGGGCGCGCGTTCGGTGAGCTTGCGAAGGCCAGCACGCGGAGCGGTGCGCGCCTGGACGGAGGCGACGAGGTGCTCGACCTCGGCCCGGGTCCGGAAGGCGGCGCGAGCGAGGAGGTCGTCCACGTTCTGCTCCGTGAGCACCTGGCCGAGGAGCGCCACGGTGGAGAGGCAAAGACGCCCATCGCGCAGCGGAGCTTCCAGGATCGGGAAGCGGCGCAGCACCCGCATCGCCTGGATGCGCCGGCCGGCGGCGCCCTCCCGGAGGTGGAGCGCCTCCAAACAGTACGCCCAGAGGGACGCATGGCCGATCTCGACGAAGGCGCGGCGCCGATCGAATTCGTCGAGGTGCAGGAGGAAGTCGACCTGGACGTTCCGTTCCTCCCCGGCGAGCTCGCGCAGGCGCAGGGCGAGGACGTTCGACTCGAGAGCAGCGGGAGTGAGCGCAGACATGGGGATGCACCTCCAGTACACCCTTCGTAGCACGCGATTTTCGAAGCTCCGGGGACGCTCCAGGCTCGGGTCTGTGCGGCGTTCTCCGGCGCACCCTCGTCGTTGCCCCAAGGCGATCGGCGCGCGCTTCACGCGCGAGAAGCGTGCGCGAGAGTAGCCTTCCCGCGCCGCCCGTATGCCTGAGCGCAATCGGGGCGAGAAGGCGTCAATGGGGAATGTTTCACCCACCGCAACTGGGACGCCCCGCCTAGCGCGAGGAGAGCCGCGACACCGGCCGGCGCTACCGCTGGCGATAGCTGTCACCATAGGTGAATACGGTCGACCTCCCACGACGCTCCAGCCCGCGCTCCGGGGCGAGCTGCGGAGGCGCCTTCGAGAAGTCCGCGCGCACCCCGCGCGAAGTCACTCCGTCGCCCCTCGACACGACGAGACGCTCCCCTGCTCCGCCGCCTTCCCGCGTTCATCGGGGTCGAGCACGAGCGCGTGCGCGGCCCCCGTCGATGCCCGAATCCGACATGCGCACGGAAGCCGTGGTCGAACCACCCGCCGCTCGTCCGGCGAGTTGCACTTGTCATGAATGATGAGGGCTGCGCCCCCACCCCTGCTCGCCGGGTCCCTGCGCCAACGCGATCGGCTTCGCCGATTCCGCTTCGGCGCCGCTTCGGTCGCCTGTTCGGGAATCACCCTCCCGCGCTCAGTGCGCGGACGCGGGGTCCAGGGCGCCGTGGCCCGGGCGGGCGCAGAGCGGCCGGAGCGGCAGCTCGACCTGGAACGTGGAGCCCTTCCCCGGCGCGCTCTCGACGCGGATGGTGCCGCCGTGAGCCTCCACGATCCGCCGCACGATGTAGAGCCCGAGCCCGAGCCCGCCGTAGTTGCGGGACGAGACCGCCCGCTCGAAGCGCTCGAAGATCTGCGGCTGATCCGACGCGGAGATCCCGATGCCCTGATCGCGGACCACGAGCACCGCGCCGGTGGCGGAGGGGCCGTAGCTCACCTCGACGGGCTTCCCGGCCCCGTACTTCACGGCGTTCGAGAGCAGGTTCGTCACGACCTGCGAGAGCCGCAGCCGGTCCCAGGCGCCGCGCACCGGCGTGCCCGAGGCGGAGAGCGTCGAGCCCGTCTGCGAGGCCTCGTCCTCGAGCTGGGCGAGCGCGTCCGTCACCACCGCCCCGAGCTCCACCTCCTCGAGGTCGAGGTCCAGCTTCCCCATGTGGATGCGCGAGACGTCGAGCAGCGCCGCGACGAGCTTCTCGAGCCGCTGTCCCTGCCGCTCCGCAGCCCCGAGGACGCGCTCCACGTGCTCGGGCGGGAGCCGCTCGAGCGCCTCGCGCGAGGTGACCCGCCGCATGTTCCCGAGCGCGAGGCGGAGCGCCGTGAGCGGGGTGCGCAGCTCGTGCGAGGCGATGGAGAGGAACTCGTCGCGCGCCGCGACCGCGTTCTGCGCGTCGGAGTAGAGCCGCGCGTTCTCGATCGCCTGCGCGGCGCGGTGGGCGAGGTCCTCGAGCAGAGCCTCGTCGTCCGCGGTGTACGGCGCGCCGCCTGCGTCGCGCATGAGCGTGATGTGGCCGAACACCTCGTGGCGCTGGGCGAGCGGCGCGATGAGCAGGCTCGTCACGCCCTCGAGGTAGGGCCAGTACTCCGGCTTCATCTCGTTGCGCACCCTCTCCTGGGAGAGCGCAGGGATGCGCAGCGTCCGCCCGGTCGCGAGCGGGCCCGCGGTGATGCCCTCGTCGGTCCGCTGCGGGGCGGCGGCGATGATGCGCCGGCGCAGCGCGGCCCGCTCCGGGGAGGGGTGGTAGACCGCGACCGGGACGAGCCAGTTGCCGTCCGGCGAGACGACGCGGATGAGCGCCCCGTCGCCGATGAGCTCGCACAGCCGGCGCGCGACGGTGTCGAGGGTCGTCTTGTAGTCGAGGCCGGAGGCGAACACCCGCGACGCCTCCGCGAGCGCCTCGAGCCGCTTCGCCTGCGCCCGCAGCGCGACCTCCGCCTGCGTCCGCTCGGTGATGTCGAGGCCCGTCGCCACGATGGCCCGGACCTCGCCGGCCTCGTCGAGCAGCGACGCGTTGCTCCAGGACACGAGCCGGCGCTGCCCGTCGCGCGCGATCCAGTGGTTCTCGTGCGTGGTGGTGGCGCGGCCGGCGCGGAGCGCGTCGAGGGTGGCCCGGACCCCGTCCCGCTCCTCGGGGAGGATGAGGTCCCACAGCGACCGGCCCAGCATCTCCTCCGCGGAGTACCCCGTCGCGCGGGCGCAGGCGGCGTTCCAGCGGCGGACGTAGCCCTCGCGATCGAGCACCACCACGAGCGCGCCGGTCCGGTCGATGACCGCCTCCGCGAGCGCGCGCTCGTCGACGAGCTCGTCGAGCTCCGTGCGCAGCGCCGCCGCGTCCTCCGGGGCGCACGCGCGCGCGGTCTCCTCCACGAGCTCGCGGAAGCGGCGGAGACGGCGCGAGTCGCTGCCGTTGAAGGGCATCCCGGCCCTCAGTACTCGAACCCGCTCCCGCCGATGAACTCGCGCAGGAGCGAGGTGGGCGGGACGTGGTCGGGGTAGATGGAGACGAAGCGATCGACGAGGTAGCGGAGCCGGTGGGCGGTCGGGTAGGCGGCGTGGTTGGGGGGCACCTCCAGGAGGTACCGCTCGGCGAAGACCTTCAGGACGGCGGGCTCGTACACGAGCGACGAGTCGAACACCGCGTCCGCCTCGTGCTGGTGCGGGAAGATGTGCTCCCGCTCGCCGGCCTGCACCGAGGGCCAGCGCAGGATGTTCTCCGCCGCCCCGTACCCGCGGCGGTGGCGGTCGCGCACGATGCGCCGGAGGAGCCGCAGGTCCGTCGCGGACGTGCGCGTGAGCCGGTCGAAGGGCAGGGTGGTGGCGGGGTGGATGAACACCCGGTAGAGCGAGCCCGCCGGCGGGATGTCGTCGAGCAGGCGCGGGTCGAGGCCGTGGATGCCCTCGACGAGGAGCACGTCGCGGGGGCGGAGCTGGATGACCGGGCCGCCGTCCGGGTGGCTCGTGCCGGTGAGGAAGTCGTAGCGCGCGGTGCGCACCGGCTCGCCGGCGATGAGGCGGCGGACGTGGTCCTGGAGGAGCGGGAGGTCGATCGCCTCGAGCGCCTCGAAGTCCCACTCGCCCGCGTCGTCGCGCGGGGTGCGCTCGCGGTCCACGTAGTAGTCGTCGAGGCCGAGCGCCACCGGGTTCACCCCGTCGATCTGGAGCTGGACGGTGAGGCGCTTGATGAAGGTCGACTTGCCCGACGAGGACGGGCCCGCGATGGCGATGACCCGCAGGCGGTCGCGGCGGGTCGCGATGGCGTCGGCGATCTGGCCGATGCGCTTCTCGTGGAAGCCCTCGGCCACCCGGATGAGCTGCGACACCTGGCCGGAGATGCACAGGTCGTTGAAGGCGCCGACGCTCGTCACCCCGAGCGCCTCGAGCCAGCGCTGGTGCTCCGCGACCATCCCGCCGTCGCGGGAGGGCTGCCCGCGGCGCGCCGCTCCGCCGCGGTGGCCGTTGCGCGGATCGCGGTCGCCGAGATCGAGCGCGAGCCCCTCCTCGGCGGGCTCGAGCCGGAACCCGCGCACCGCGCCGGTGGACGGGAGGAGAGGGCCCATCGAGAGCGCGTACAGCTCGCCGCACGAGACGAGCCGCACCGTGGCCTGCCGTCGAACGCGCAGGAGCCGGGCCGCGTCCTCCCACCCGCGCTCCGCGAAGTACGCGGCGGCCTCGTCGGTCGGCCAGTACTCGAGCCGGAAGGGCGCGTCGGCCTGGGCGAGGCGCGCCATCTGCTCCGCGAGGTGCGCGGCGTACGCCGGCCGCTCCGCGGGCTCGAGGCCGTGGACCAGGACGACCTGCCGCGTCCCGCGCGACGGGCCCATGCGGACGGCGAGCGCGGGCGCGAGCTGGTGCGCCGCCTCGAGCAGGAGGAGCCCGACCGAGTGGGCGTAGATGGTGCGCCCTTCCCAGTGACGGAGGGTGAGCGGCGCGACCGTGGTGTCGGTGAAGACCGGGGTCGCGAGCGAGACCGGCTTGTGCGCGAGGAGCCCGCCGACGACGAGCGCGCCGTCGAGCTCGGCCGGGAGCAGCTCCGCGAGGCGGGTCCCGGTGCGGACGTGCCGGACCTCGCCGAGGAGGTGCACCGTCACCTCGGGCGCGCGCGGCAGCGAGCGGCCGCGGAGCAGGAGCCCCATCTCGCCGGTCACGCGCCGGAGCTCCTCCGAGAGCGCCGCCGCGAGGGCGGTCGCGAGCTTGGCGGCGAGGGCCGGGTCGTCGCGGACGAGCGCGTCCCAGCCGCGCGCCGAGAGCCGCGCCACCGTGAGCGGGGTCTCCGCCGTGACGGTCTCGCCGCGGTGGTCCGCCGAGAGCGGCGCGAGCTCGCCGAAGTGGTCGCCGGGCCCCAGGCGCCGGAGCGGCAGGTCGGCGCTGCGGAGCGTGGCGGCCCCCTCCAGCACGAGGTCGAGGCCTCGCCCGGCGTCGGCGTCCGCGTGCACCCGCGTGCGGGCCGGGACCGTGACGAGCTCGGCGCGGGCGAGCAGCCGGGCGCGCTCGGCCGCGTCGAGGCGTGCGAGGAGCGGCGCGCGGGCGAGCGCGTCGAGCGGGCCGGTGCCGAGCTCATCGGGCCGGATCATTCCGGGCGCGTCTCCTCCGAGAGAGGTGCGGCTGGAGATCCTACCCCGCCGCGCGCCCGCGCCGATAGGAGGTCCTGCGCCCGGCGAGCGCCCGCGCGGGGCCTTCGCGTAGCGTCAAACCACCCGCAGGACGAAGCACTTCAGGTACCGCGTCTCGGGGACGCCGAGCAGCACGGGGTGGTCGCGGCCCGCGCCGCGGCGCTCGAGGAGCTGCACGCGCCGCCCCGCGTCGTTCGCGGCGTCGAGGACGAGCTCCTCGAGCATCGCCTCGGCCAGGTGGTAGCTGCACGAGGCGGTCACGAGGATCCCGCCCGGCTTGAGGATCTGGATCGCCCGGAGGTTCACCTCCTTGTAGCCGCGCCGCGCCGCGGCGAGGGCGTCCTTGTTCTTCGCGAAGGCAGGGGGGTCGAGCACGACCAGGTCGTAGGCGGGCGGCTCCTCGGCGCGGTCGCGCAGGTAGTCGAACGCGTTCGCCTCGACGACCTCGACGTTCGCCGCCCGGTTCAGCGACACGTTCTCGCGCAGGAGCCCCGCGGCGGTGGGCTGCATCTCGACGGCCGTGACCTGCTCGGCGCGCAGGGCGAGCTGCAGCGCGAACCCGCCCGCGTAGCTGAAGCAGTCGAGGCACCGGCCGCGCGCGTACTCGCCGGCGCGCAGGTGGTTCTCGCGCTGGTCGAGGAACGCGCCGGTCTTCTGCCCGGCGAGGAGGTCGATGCGCATGCGCACCGCGCCCTCGGGGTAGACGACCGGGCCCGGCGCCTCCCCGCGCAGCACGCCCTTCACCTGGGCGAGCCCCTCGAGCTCGCGGACGCGCACGTCGTTCCGCTCGACGATCGTCCGTACGCCGAGCGCCCCGGCGACGAGCTCGGCGAGGAGCGCCTTGCGCCGGTCGGTCGCGGGGACGAGCGTCTGCAGCACCGCGGCGTCGCCGTACCGATCGACCACGAGGCCGGGCAGGAGATCCGCCTCGCCGTGGACGACTCGGACGAATCGCTCGTCGCCGAACGCGCGCCGGCGCAGGTCCACCGCCGCCTCGAGCCGCTCGGCGAGGAACGCCTCGTCCACCGGCACCTCGTCGCGCGTGACGATGCGCAGCGCGATCTTGGAGCGCGCCGACCAGAACGCCTTCGCGAGGAAGCGGCCGCGGCCGTCCACCACCGCGACGACGTCGCCAGCCTCGGCCGCGGGCAGCTTCTCCACGTCCGCGCGGTAGATCCACAGGTGCCCGGCGGCGAGGCGCTCGGCGCCCCGGCGGCTGACGGTGACCTTCTGCTCTTCCATTCGTCGGGCTCCTCCGGCCAGAAAGCCGGAGACCCTTACCCGAGGTGAGCGCGCCGCGCCAGCGTCGCGCGGCTCGCGCGAGCCCGGCCGGAGCCGGCCGAGGCCGCGCCGGAGCGGCCCGCGGAGCGCGCCGTCGCGCGGCCCGGCGTCAAAGCTCCACCGCCTCGTGGAACACCGGCTGCCCCGCCTCCTCGCGCAGCCGGCACCCCGCCATGAGCGGATCGTGCTCGAACACCAGCACGCCTTCGTCCTCGAGCACCTCGGCGAGGAGCACCTTCTTCTCCTCCACGGTGGTGACCGGGAACAGGTCGTACCCCATCACCCAGCTCGGCCGGAGGTGCGCGTGCGTCGGGATGATGTCGCCGCAGAACACGAGGTGCGTGCCCTCCCCGCGGAACCGCGGGAGCTGCTGCCCGACGGTGTGGCCCTCGGAGAGGATGAGGTCCACGTCGGGGAAGGGCGACTCGTCGCCGTCGATGAGGTGGAGCCGGTTCGAGTGCTGCAGCAGCGCGAAGTCGTCGGGCAGGAAGCTCCCCGCGTCGCGGTCGGACGGCGCGTGTGCCCACAGCCAGTTGCGCCGCTGCAGGTGGTACGTCGCCCGCGGGAAGGACAGCTCGAGCCGGCCGCCCGCGCCGCGCCGGGTCGTGCCGCCGGCGTGATCGAAGTGCAGGTGGGTGAGGAGGACGTCCGTGACGTCGTCGCGCGAGAGGCCGAGCCGGGCCAGCCCGGCGTCGAGCCCTCCGGCGGAGCGATCGATCGCGTAGATGTCGGAGCGCTTCGGGTCCCACTTGTCGCCCAAGCCGTCGTCCACGACGATGACGCGGCGCGCGTCCCGGTCGATCGCGACGAGGCAGCGCGCGGCGAGCCGGATCCGGTTCCGCGCATCCGGGGCGAGCTTCTTCTCCCACAGTGGCCGGGGGACGATCCCGAACATCGCCCCCCCGTCGAGCGCGAACCAGGCGTCGACCACGGTGGTGATGTCGTAGCGGCCCATGCGCACGGGACGAACCTACGCGGCCGTGGCCGGAGCGGCTACTTCTTCACCCCGCCGTGCGCCCGCCTCCGGGTCGCGCTCCCCGGTGGGCGGCCCGCCGCCCACGCCGGGTGCACCGTCCGAGGCGCCGCCGGGTCGGCTCCCAGTCGAGCAGGTGCGCCCTGCGCGGCGCCGCTCCACGGTGAGCGGAGAGGCCGGAGGTAGCATGACCCGACGGAAGGCCACCCTGCTCGCGGCCACCGCCCTGCTCGCGCTATCGGCGGCGTGCAGCTCCCCTCCCATCCACGACACCTCGGACGGCGACGGCCTCCCGATCGTTCCGCCGCCGCCTCCTCCTCCACCTCCGCCTCCGCCCACCTCGTGCGGGATGAAGATCACCGGACCCGCCTGGATCCTGGAGGGCGACGCGCTCCGGCTCACGGTCGCCTGCTCGGGCAACGAGCCCCTGCCCGCCTCGTCGGTGCTCGAGGGCTTGCCCGCAGGAGCGCTGCTCGACCTCGCGGCCGGGACCATCTCCTGGAAGACCGGGCTGGCCGATGCGGGCGTGTACGACGTCGTCGTGCGCGTGCCCGGCGACGGGGAGGCGCTCCTCCGCGTGGGCGTGGCCGATCGGTGGGACGCGCCCGGGAACGCTCCGCCCGACCCCGCCCGCTACACCGAGGAGTACGGACTGCCCGTCTTCCACCTGCGCGTCGACGGCACCGTGAACTTCACCACCTACGTGCCGGCCTCGCTCACCTACCGCGGCCGGACCCGCGGCATCGAGGTGAAGTACCGCGGCACGCGCTCCGCCGACTTCCCGAAGAAGAGCTACACGCTCTCGTTCCCCGACACCGCCCAGTTCTCGGATCCGCTGCTCGGCTTCCCCGCGCGGAAGAAGCTCCTGCTCGTCACGACGTTCGACGACGTGACGCAGATCCGCGATCGGCTGGCGCTCGGGCTCTGGAGGCGCGTCGCCGACCGGCCCATCGACGTCCGCACGGCCAGCGCCGTGCTCTACGTGAACGGCGAGTACCGCGGCGTCTACATGATGAGCGAGAAGATCGGCGGGCAGGTGCTGAGCGAGCACGGGCTCGACGGCGACGGGAACCTGTACCAGTCGAAGACGAACCTCGCGAACTTCTACGCGACCAGCAACGAGGGCCAGCCGAAGCTCACCTGGCACGACGGCTACGAGAAGGAGGAGGGCACGCCGCTGCAGGGCGAGCCCGGCGCCTTCGACGATCTCGACGCCCTCGTCGAGCTCGTCGCCACCGCTGACGACGCGACGTTCGCGGCGCGCCTCGCGGCCGTGGCCGACGTCGACGAGCTGCGCGACTGGTGGGTGATGGTGATGCTCGCGCGCTCCTCCGACTGCGCCCGGAAGAACGTCTTCCTCTTCCACGACCCCGCCGGCGGTCCGTGGCGCGCGACGATCTGGGACTACGGCGCGAGCCTGGGCCAGGAGTGGCAAACAAAGCACCAGGCGGCGGACTCGGGCGAGGAGTTCGTCTGGGAGAACGGCCTCTTCCGGCGGCTCCTCGCGCCGCCGTTCGCCGCCGGCACGCGCGCGCGGCTGGGCGCCGCGGTGCGCGAGCGGGTCCCCGTCGCGGACGTGCTCGCCGCGTTCGACACGCTCGCCGCGCAGACCGAGGCCGCCGGGGCGCGCGACGAGGCGCGCTGGCGCTACGCGCAAGCCGCGTTCTTCGCGCGAGAGGGGCGGGTGGGCTGGCCGTCGCGCGAGGAGGAGCTCGCGTACACCCGCGGCTGGATCGCGGCGCGCTGGGCGTACCTGGCCGGTCGCTACTGAAGTGCTGCCCCCTGAGCCTGCGACGCATCCCTCGCTCGACTCGAGCGGTGATGCGCTCTGCCATCGCGGGCGATTGCATGCGACTCGAGAGATCGGGGACCGCTGCCTCCCCTCGGAGGAGGGAACCGCTCGTGGCCTCTCACGCGCCAGGGGATGTTTCCCGGCCGGGCGGGCGTTCGAACCGGGACACGGGTGATCGGGCGAGGTCCCGCTCTCCCGTCCGGAGGTCGGATGAATGCACGGGTTTTCCTCCTTCTGCCTACCCTTCTGGCTGCGGCGCCCGCGCTCGCGGCACCGTCGCAGATCCACCTCGGCTGGCAGGGGCCGACCGACACCACGATGACCGTCGCCTGGCGCTCCAGCGAGCCCACCGGCGCGGTCGAGTACGGGGGCGACACCGGCTACGGCCAGACGCAGGCTGCGGCGTCGGTCGCGTACCAGGGATCGTACCTGCACGAGGCGCAGCTCACCGGCCTCTCCGCGGGGACCGCCTATCACTTCCGGTGCGGCAGCGCGGCGAGCTGGTCCGCGGATCGCACGTTCACGACGGGACCGACGCCCTCGGCGAGCGCGAGCTTCCGCTTCGCCGCCTTCGGCGACAGCCGTACGGACGACGCCGCGCGCGCGCAGGTGCGCGCGGCCGTGCAGCGGTCCCAGCCGGCGTTCTCGATCGACTCGGGGGACCTCGTCGAGAGCGGCGGGACGCAGTCCCTCTGGGACGGGTGGTTCACGACGATGGAGCCCCTCGTCTCGACGACTCCGTTCGTGTCCGCCGCCGGAAACCACGACATCGGCGGCGGCCTCTTCTTCGCGCAGCTCGCGCTGCCGCGCCACGCGCCGAGCGCCGCCGGCTACGAGGACGAGGCGTACTCCTCGTTCGACTACGGCAACACCCACTTCGTCGTGCTCTTCACCGAGCCCGCCGGCACGGCCGGCGACGCCCAGGACCAGTGGCTCGAGGCCGACCTGGCGCGCGCGGCGAGCAACCCCGACATCCGCTGGACGGTGGTCGCGTTCCACCGCCCGCCGTACTCCTCCGGCGAGCACGGCAGCGACACGGGGCTGCGCCAGCGGTGGGGCCCCATCTTCGAGAAGTACGGCGTGGATCTCGTGCTGAACGGCCACGATCACGACTACGAGCGCAGCCGGCCGATGGTGGGAGGACAGCCCGCAGACGGCGGCGTGACGTACGTCGTGACCGGCGGCGCGGGCGCGCCGCTCTACACGGTGGGTGCGAGCGACTTCACCGCGTTCTCGCGCGCGACACACCACTTCGTCGAGGTGGACGTGACGGCGAACACGCTCACGCTCGAGGCGCGGGACGTGGACGGCAACGCGTTCGACTCCGTGACGCTCACGCACCCCTCGCCGCTCGCCGAGACCCCCGCGACGCCGGGGCCGACGCCGGGCGGGTCGGGGCAGACCGACACGCCGGCCCCGCCGGCCGCGGGCGCGGCGAGCGGCAGCGCCGGCGGCGGCTGCGGTCTCGGCGGCGGCGCCGCGACGCTGTCCTCGCTCCTCGCCATCGCCGGGGTCGCCCTGCTCCGGAGGCGCCCGTGACGGCGCCCCACGCCTCCCGCGGCTGCGCCCGCCTCTCCGCCCGCGCGCGGCCCCGCGCGGCGCGGTCCGCCCTCCGGGCCGCGCTCGCCGCTCCCGCGGCCCCGGCCCGCGAGGCGGCGCTCGGGTGGAAGCCGGCGGTGGCGGGCGCGCTCGCCTTCGCGGGCTGCTTCGCCTACGCCTTCGTGCGGTACGTCCTCGTGAAGGGAGAGCCGCTCGCGAGCGTGCCGCTGTACGTGACGAACAAGGCGCTCGCCGTCGTCGCGGTGCTCCTCGTCGGCGCGGCCGCGGCGCGTCCGCGGGCCGCGTGGCGGAGCGCCGCGCGCACGGCGGCCCTCCTCGCCGCGGCGCTCCACGCGCTCGCGTCGGTGGTGCTCCTCCGCCCCGCCTACCTCGCGAGCCTCTACGCGCCGTCGGGCCGGCTCAGCGCCTCCGGGGAGCTCGCCGTGCTGTGCGGTGCGAGCGCCCTCGTCGCCTTCGGGGCGCTCCGGCTCGCGCGCCCGGCGGCGCTCGCCGCCGGCGCCGCGCGCCTGGCGGCCCAGGGCGCGCTCGCGCTCGTCGGGGTGCACTGCGCCGCGCTCGGCGCGCCCGGCTGGTTCGCGCCGGCGACGTGGCCGGGCCGGCTCCCGCCGCTCACGCTCCTCGGGGCGCTCGCCGCCGCGGTGGGCCTCGCCGCGACGCTCAGCGCGCGCGGAGGTACTGCTTCGGCCAGGGCCCGTCCTGCCCGAGCGTCCCCGCCGCGCGCAGCGGGAAGTGCGGATCGCGAAGCAGCTCGCGGGCCATGAGCACGAGGTCCGCCTGCCCGGAGCGGATCACGTGGTCCGCCTGCTCGGGGGCGCTGATCATCCCGACGGCCCCCGTCGCGACGTGCGCCTCGCGGCGGATGCGCTCGGCGAAGCCGGTCTGGTAGCCCGGTCCGGCGGGCACCTTCGCGGTGGGGACGAGCCCGCCCGACGAGACGTCGACGAGCTCGACGCCGAGCGGGGCGAGGCCGCGGGCGAGCTCCACCGACTGCTCGACGTCCCAGCCGCCCTCTGCCCAGTCCGTCGCGGAGATCCGCAGGATCACCGGGAGCGGCTCGGGCCACTCCGCGCGCACCGCGGCCACCACCTCGCGCAGGAGCCGGGTCCGGTTCTCGAACGGCCCGCCGTAGGCGTCGGTGCGGCGGTTCGAGAGCGGCGAGAGGAACTGGTGGAGGAGGTAGCCGTGCGCCGCGTGGATCTCGACGGCCCGGAACCCCGCCGCCGCCGCGCGCCGCGCCGCGGCGGCGAACGCGTGGACCACGCCGCGGAGCTCGCCCGCGTCGAGCGCGTGCGGCGCCGCATCGCCGTCCCTGAACGGCAGCGCGCTCGGCGCCACCGGCTGCCACCCGCCGGCGCTCCGGCCGAGCTGCGCGCCTCCCTCCCACGGCGGCGCGGTCGAGGCCTTCCGGCCGGCGTGGGCGAGCTGCAGGCAGCTCGCGGCGCCCTGGCCCTCGATGAAGCGCACGATCCGCGCGAGGGGCTCCACCTGGGCGTCGTCCCAGAGCCCGAGATCGGCCGGGGAGATGCGGCCCCGGGCCTCCACCGCGGTCGCCTCGAACATGACGAGCCCCGCGCCGCCGGCGGCGCGCGCGCCCAGGTGGACGAGGTGCCAGTCGTTGGCGCGTCCGTCGACGGCCGAGTACTGGCACATCGGCGACACCGCGATCCGGTTCCGGAGGGTGAGGGAGCGGAGGGTGAGCGGGGAGAAGAGGTGCATCCCCCGATGAAGCCCCGGACCGGGCGCGCGCGCAAGCGCGCCTTCCGGGGTCACCGATCCGCCGCGGCCCGAGCTTCGCCTATCGCTCCTCGTCCTCGTGCGGCAGCGCCGCCCCGAGGTCCTCCTCGCGGACGTGGGCGTCCTTGGGCGGGGCGGAGAAGCCCTCGTGCGGCGCGACGTGCACGAGCTCGTGCTCCGCGACGTCCTCCGCCGCGCCTCCCTCACCGGACCTCCCCGCCTGCGCGTGCAGATCGGGCCTGTCGACGCGCCCGGGCCGGAGCGGGTCGGGCCGCGCCGACGCGAGGCCCGGCTCGAGCTCCGCGGGGCTCTTCACCTCGTGGACCTCCGGCGCGCGCCGCGACCGAGCCTGCGCGCCGGCGGGCGTGGTCCGGCCGCGCCCCGCGAGCGCCGCCTCCTCGCGCGCGTCGGCGCGCCGCGACTCGCCGGCGTCGCCGAGGACGCGCCCGAGCAGCGACGCGCCGACGAGCCCGGCGGGGATCCGGCCGAGCCCGCCGCGGAGCAGGGCGCGCCCGACGAGGAACGCGCCCGCGGCCCCCGCCGCGAGGCGGTAGGCGGGCGAGGAGATGGGCAGGATCGCGCCGCGGGCACGCCGGCGCGGGCCGAGGCCCTGGAGCGCCCGCACGTCCGCGGTCTCGTGGGACTTCATCCGGTCGTGCACCCGGCGGACCCCGCGCACCATGCGCACGCCGGCGAGGAGCGCCGCATGCTCGACGCTGAACACCGGCCCCTCGAGCACCACCTCGCCGTCGTTCGCGGTCACGCGGATCGCGTGCGCGTGGTCGGTGAGGTGTCCGAGCCGCGCGCGGACCCGCTCCGCCAGGACGTCGTCGTCGGGGAGCTCGTGCGCGAGGCGCGCCCGCGCTTCGTGCGCCGCGCCGGCCGCGCGATGGCCGAGGTCGCGCGCCCCGCTCTCGACGAAGTCCTCCGCGTCGTGGAGCGCGCGCCCCGCGCTGCGGGCGAGCACGCCACGCCTGCGGGGATCGGCCATCCACGCGAGGCCTGCGCCCGCCGCCACCACCCCGAGTCCGCCCATCATCCACGCGCCGCGTCCCCGCCTCCCGCCCATCGGTCCCTCCCGCGCGATCCGAACAGAGCCTAACCACGGGGCGTCGCGCGGCGCACCGGCGGCGCGGAGGTTCCGGCAGGAGGCGTCCCGCTGCGAAGGACGCTCGACCGCCGGCCCCGGCGCCGGGGTGTCCGGGAGCGGGCCCTTGCGTCGGAGCCGCCCGCCCGCTCGCCGGCCCGCGAAGGGAGCGCGAGCGCCACGCTCGACCTGCTCACTGCCCGATGTCGCCCGGGTCCTCCCCGTAGAGGAGCGGGTAGTCGGAGCGTTCGCCCAGGAGCTCGGGCGCCTCCTCGGGGGTCGGGTCGCGCACCGGCGGAGAGATCTCCGGAGCGGCACCGCGCCGGCCTGGCACCTGCTGCTCCGGCTCCGCCCTCGGTGGAGCGTTCACGTCGGCGCCCACCTCGCGGCCGGGCGTCCGCCCCTCCTGCTCCGGCCGCCCGGGAATCGTCACGTCCGCGGGGGCGTGCGCCCCGCCGGCCGGTACGCTCGCCCCGCCGGTCTCCCGACGCTGCGCCGCCCTCGCCGCCGCATCCGCCGCGCTGTCGGTCCATTCGTTGTTGGCCATGGGAGGACGATGCGCATCGGAGGCGCCCGCGGCGGGGCGTGCGCGTGGGGGCTCGAGCGTTATGGATCTCACTCGCGTCGAGGAGGCCTCACATGCTGCGCGCCACGCAGGCGGTCACGGAGATCCGGCACTGGGCCGAGGCGAGGCGCGGCCGGCCGTGCCGCGACGAGGCGAGCGGGCGGCTGTGGATCGCGCTGCCCGGAGAACCGTGCGACGCGCGCGACGTCGGCTGGGACGAGTTCGAGGTGACGTTCCGCGTGAACGGCCTCGTGTTCATGTACGACGACGCGCCCGGAGCGCGGCGCATGTTCATCGGCACGGCCGACGCGGCGCGCGCGTGGATGTGCGGAGGCGCCCGGGACGTCGCCGCGCGGGCCTGAACGATCCCGCGCCGGCCGGCTGCTGCCGCCGGCTCCGAGGGACCTCAGCTCCGCTCGAGCGCGCGCGCCGCGGCGCGGATGAGCGGCTGCGCCGAGACCGGCTCGCCCGTCGCGCCCTTCATCCAGAGGTCGGGCGCGAGGGTCCCCTGGATCGTGATGCGCTCGATCTCGTCGCCGAGCCGCTTGCCCGGCGGGAGCTTCTCGAGGTGCTCCTCGAGCTGCGCCGCGATGAGGTGGCCGATGGGGTAGTCGGGCAGGTAGAGCAGGTTCGAGACGAGGTGCGAGTAGATCGCCAGGATGAGCACGTCCCGCACGCCGAACACCGGCGCGTACCAGCGATTCCACACGTCTCGCGCGAGGCGCAGCGTCGCCTCGCGCAGCTCGGCCGGCGTCGCCTTCGGGTGGTCGTACATCCAGTGCCACATGCCGAGGTCGACGAGCGCCACCCCGGCGATCTCGTACGCGGCCCAGAGGTCGTTCAGCGCGAGGACCCGCTTCGCGTCGGCAGACGGCGGCGGGAGCCCCAGCACCTCGAGGTCGCGCGCCTGGAAGACGAACGCGATCGCCTCCGTGAAGGCGGTGTTGGGGACGCCGCGCAGGAGGGTGTGGTCGACGCCGTAGAGCGAGAACGTCTGCTCGACGTTGTGGCCGAGCTCGTGGATCGCGATGTTGAAGCCCTTGTAGTCCATGCCGTCCGCACCGACGCGCGTGCGCAGGTGGGCCTGGTCGCCGCGGCGGGCCGCCTCCATCGCGTGGCCGGAGCCGCGGGCGGGATCGACCGCGATGTGGGCCGAAAGGAAGCGGGACTTCTCCTCCGAGAAGCCGAGCTTCTGCAGCGTGACCGGCAGCTCCGTCGCGAACGCAAGCGCGGAGGGGTAGCGGCTCCGCGTCAGCCGGTCGAGGTCCGCCTCGGACCGCTCGATGCGCGGCTTGAACCCGGCGTACCAGACGTCGAACGGCTCGAGCTTGCGCCCGAGGCGCTGCTCCACGAGCCGCGCGATGCGCCCGATCTCGGGGGCGCCCAGCACCTCCTCCAGCATCGCGACGACCCGCGCCTCCGGGATCTCGCGCTCGAGCTCGAACTTCCGCGCGATGTAGGTGGGGGCGGAGGGCGAGTAGGGATCGGCCGCCTTCACCGCGCGGAAGTTCGCGAGGATCTTCGCGTAGCGGGTGTCCGGCTCGCGCGCCGCGGAGGCCTTCGCGGCCGCCGCGCGCGGGGCGGCGCCCGGCTCGACCGTCTCGGCGGGCGCGGGGCGCACCTCGTTCGTGAACGGGTTCCAGTCCACCGCGGGATCGTTCACGACCGCCGCGGGGATCGTCTGCGTGACGATCCGCTCCATCGCCTTCGCGATCACGCGCTGGCGCGCGAGGCCGTCCGGCTGCGCGTACTGCGCCTTGAGCTCGTCCCGCAGGTTCCAGTGGGACAGGAGCCGCTTCCCCTTGGGGAAGAGGCGCTGCCCGTCCTCGGCGAGCACGTGGTGCATGAAGAGGTTGTAGTCGGCGATGTAGAGGTCGGCGTCCGCCGAGGCGCGGGCGATGCCCTGGTTCACCGCCGCCGGCACGCGCCGCGCGAAGCGGTTCGCGAGCCGCGCCTCGGCCCAGGCGCGCCGCGACCAGCCCGCGCCGGCCGAGAGCCGCTCGTCGAGCGTGGTGAGCGGGAAGTTGAGGAGCGCCACGAACGCGACCTTGCCCTCGAAGAGGTCGTCGATCGCGTGGGCCGAGGCGTCGTAGGCGGCGAGGAGCGCGTCCACCGGCCGCATCGGCCCCTCGTCGAGCTGGGCGTAGCGCGACAGCTCGCGGGAGATCTCGAGGGCGTGCCCGTCGAGCGCCTCGAACGACGCCTCGAGGCGCGCAAACGTCGCGTCGAGCGCCTCGCCCGCGGGGAGGAAGTGCTCGGCGCAGAACGCCTCGAACGCCTTCGCGTCCCCGTCGGCGGGCCGCCAGAACGCGGCGGCCTGGGCGACGCCGCGCTCGGCCCGCGCGCGCTCGGCCTCGCCGTGCCTCGCCACGAGCGCCTTCACGGCGCGGGCCGCGGCGGGGCGGAGCGCCTGCGGCGGGGGAGGGATCGCGGGGCGGGAGGGCGGGAGGGCGAGGGCCATGAGCGTGAGCACGGTCGCGGCGGGGGAGACCATGCGCGGCAATGTAGCGCGGAACGTGCGCTGCGCCAGGGAAGGCGCAGCCCGCGGGGATGCGCGCGGTGGGGCCGGATTGACCTTCTCGCCAGGCGGCGCTAAGGGGTCCGCCTCCATGCGCGCGACGAGCCGTCCCCTCACCGTGGTCTCCGTGCTCCTCGGCACGTTCCTCGCCGCCATGGAGATGACGGTCGTCTCGACGGCGATGCCGACGGTGGTCGGCGAGCTCGGCGGGCTCGCCCTCTACGCCTGGGCCTTCGCCGCGTACATGCTCACCGCGACGGTCACGGTGCCCATCCACGGCAAGCTCGCGGACCTCCACGGCCGCAAGCCCGTACTCCTCGCGGGGATCGCGCTCTTCCTGCTCGGGTCGAGCGGGTGCGGCTTCGCCGGGAGCATGGGCGCGCTCATCGCGTGGCGCGCCATCCAGGGCCTCGGCGCGGGCGCGATCCAGCCGGTCTCGCTCACGATCATCGGCGACCTGTTCGAGCTCCGCGAGCGCGCGCGCATGCAGGGCATCTTCGGCGCGGTGTGGGGGATCGCGGGCCTCGTCGGGCCGGTGCTCGGCGGCGCCATCGTCCACACGCTCGGGTGGCGCTGGATCTTCTGGGTGAACCTGCCCTTCGGCCTCGCGAGCGCCGCGGTGCTGGCGGTCGCCTACCACGAGCGCCCCGAGCGCCACCCGCACCGGCTCGATCTCGGCGGCGCCGCGCTCCTCTCCGTGGCGGTCGTGGCGCTCCTCGCCGCGGCGCGCTCGAGCGCGGCGGGGCTCGCGGCGCTCCCCGTCGCGGCGGCCGCGCTCGCGGCGTTCCTCGTGGTGGAGCGGCGCGCGCCCGAGCCGCTCCTCCCGCTCGATCTCTTCGCGCAGCGGGTGATGGCGGTCTCGTCCGCGACCGGCGCGCTGCTCGGCGCGGCCATGCTCGCGATGGTCACCTACGTGCCGCTCTGGGTGCAGGCCATCCTGGGCGGCTCGCCCACCACCGCGGGCGCGGCCATCGCGCCGATGGCCGTCGGCTGGCCCCTCGCGAGCACGCTCGCGGGCCGGCTCCTGCCGCGCCTCGGGTACCGGCGGCTCCTGCTCGGCGGCCTGGCGACGAGCGCGGTCGCGGGTGCGGGGCTGGCGCTGCTCCTCAGGCCCGGGACGAGCGTGCTCGTGCCGCAGGTCCTCACCTTCGCGTACGGCGTCGGGCTCGGGCTCGCCAACACGCCGCTCATCCTCGCGGTGCAGACGAGCGTGGCCTGGAACCGGCGCGGCGTGGCCACCGCGAGCACCCTGTTCTTCCGGACGATCGGCGGCACGCTCTCGGTCGGCCTCCTCGGCGCCGTGCTCGCGGCGGCCCTCGGCCGCGCCGGCGCCGCGCCGGGCGTCGCCGAGAAGCTGCTCGGCGCCGAGCGCGCCTCGCTCGCGCCGGCGGAGATCGCCGCGGTGGGCGGCGCGCTGCAGGGGGCGATGGGCGTCGTGTTCTGGAGCGTCGCCGGCATCGCGGCGACGGCGCTCCTCGTCGCGACGCGCTTCCCGCGCCTCCCGGTGAGCAGCGCCGCGCCCGAGGCGGCGCGGGCGGAGGGCTGAGCCGGACGGCGGAGCTACGCCCGCTTCGCCGCCGCGAAGCCGCGCTCGAGGTCCGCGAGCAGGTCGTCCGCGCGCTCGATGCCGGCCGAGACGCGGATGAACCCGTCCGCGATGCCGAGCGCCTCGCGCGTCTCCTTCGGCACCGACGCGTGCGTCATGATGGCCGGGTGCTCGATGAGGCTCTCGACGCCGCCGAGCGACTCCGCGCACGCGAAGATGCGCACGTTCTGGAGGAAGGCGCGCGCCGCGTCGAGGCCGCCGCGGATGACGAACGTCAGCATGCCGCCGAACCCCGTCATCTGCCGGCGGGCGAGCGCGTGCTGCGAGTGCGAGGGGAGGCCGGGGTAGGTGACGCGCTCGACCTGGGGGTGGCTCTCGAGCCAGCGCGCGATCGCGAGCGCGTTCTCGGCGTGCCGGTCCATCCGGACGTGCAGGGTCTTGAGCCCGCGCAGCACGAGGAAGCTGTCCATGGGCGAGGGCACGCCGCCGACCGCGTTCTGCAGGAACTTGAGGCGCTCGTGGAGCTCCGGGTCGTTCGTGGCCGCGGCCCCGCCGATCACGTCGGAGTGGCCGTTCAGGTACTTCGTCGTCGAGTGCGCGACGAGGTCGATGCCGTGCGCGAGCGGCCGCTGGAAGTACGGGGTGGCGAAGGTGTTGTCGACCACCGTGCGCGCGCCGTGCGCGCGGGCGATGGCGGCCACCGCCGCGAGGTCCACGATCTTCAGCATCGGATTCGTGGGGCTCTCGATCCAGACGAGCTTCGTGCGCGGCGTGAGCGCGCGCTCGACGTTCCGCGCGTCGCTCATGTCGACGTACGTGAACGAGAGGCCGTGCCGGCGGTAGACCTTGTCGAAGATGCGGAAGGTGCCGCCGTACACGTCGTCGGAGGCGACGACGTGGTCGCCCGCGTCGAGGAGGTGGAGGATCGCGTCGGTGGCGGCGAGCCCGGAGGCGAACGCGAGCCCGTGGCGCGCGCCCTCGAGCGCGGCGAGGCAGTCCTGCAGCGCGTGCCGGGTCGGGTTCTGCGTGCGGGAGTACTCGAAGCCCTTGTGGACGCCCGGGCTCTCCTGCACGTACGTCGAGGTGAGGTAGACGGGCGTCATGATCGCGCCCGTCGTGGGGTCCGGGGACTGACCGGCGTGGATGGCGAGGGTCTCGAACGAGAGCTTCCGGTCGTCCATGTGCGTGTGCCTCCTGCGACGGCTCTCCGACGGTCGAGCGCGCCTACTTGAGCCGCTCGCCCAGGAACTCGATGAGGTCGATCTTCGTGACGATGCCCGTCACGCGGTCGCCCTCCTTCACCACCGCGACGTGGTCGTCGTTGAAGATGTCGCGCAGGCGCCCGACGGGCGTGTCGGCGCCGACGACGCCCTGCAGCGGCTGGACGAGCGGCTCGACCTGCTCGGTGAGCCGGTGCTTCCCCTCGATGAGGAAGTTGAGCAGGTCGTACTCGTGGATCATCCCGATGGCGCGGCCCGCGTCGTCGACCACGGGCATCTGGGAGATGTCGTGCTCCTTCATCGCCCGGACCACCACCTCGACCTTGTCGGTCTTGCGCGCGGTGATCACCTCGCCGCGCCGGCGCCCGAGCACGTCCTTCACGGTGGCGCTCGCGACCGGCTCCGCGCCGTCGAGGGCGAAGCCGTTGTCGCGCATCCACTCGTCCGAGTACATCTTCGAGATGTAGGCGCGGCCGCCGTCGGGGAGGGGCACGACGATGGTCTTCCCCTTGCCGAGCTCGCGGGCGAGCTGCACGGCCACGTGGACGGCGGCGCCCGAGGAGCCGCCGGCGAAGATGCCCTCCTCGCGGGCGAGGCGGCGACCCATCGTGAACGCCTGCTGGTCGTTCACCTGGCGCACGTCGTCGAGGACCGACAGGTCCATGGCCCCGCACATCATGTCCTCGCCGATCCCCTCCACCTTGTAGACGTGCGGCTGCGAGAGCTTCCCGGTCTTGAACATCGAGTGGTAGACGGAGCCGATCGGGTCCGCGCCGACGTTCAGGATCCTGGGGTTCTTCTCCTTGAAGTACTTCCCGCACCCGCTCATCGTCCCGCCGGTGCCGAGCCCCGCGACGAAGGCGTCGAGCTGCCCGCCCGTCTGCTCCCAGATCTCGGGCGCGGTGCTCCGGTAGTGCGCCTCGATGTTGTCCACGTTGTGGTACTGGTTCAGGTAGAAGCTGTTCGGCGTCTCCGCCGCGATGCGCTTCGCGACCGAGTAGTAGCTGTCCGGCGAGTCGGCGGGCACGTTCGTCGGCGTGATGACGACCTGGGCGCCGAACGCCTTCAGCGTGTCCTGCTTCTCCTTCGACATCTTGTCCGGCATCGTGAAGATGCAGCGGTAGCCCTTCACCGCCGCCGCGATGGCGACGCCGACGCCGGTGTTCCCGCTCGTGTTCTCGACGATGGTGCCGCCCTTGCGGAGGAGCCCCGCCTTCTCCGCCTTCTCGATGATGTGCACCGCCATCCGGTCCTTGATGGAGCCGCCCGGGTTCAGGTACTCGAGCTTCACGAGCACCGTCGCGTCCTCGGGACCGACGAGCTTGCGGAGCCGGACGAGCGGGGTGTGGCCGATCGCGGAGAGGACGTCTTCGTGGTAGGGCATGGGCGCTCCGTCCAGGCCGCCGCGGCAGATCGGCCGGTGACCGCGCGTTATAGGCAGGCGGTTCCAGCCCCGTCAACGCGACCCGCCGGCTCCGGACGACGGGCAGGAGAGACGACCCAGATGAACGATCCCCTGACGGAAGCGCGCCTCCGCGGCGCGATCGCGCGCGCGACCGGCCGCGCCACCGGCGACGTGCCGGTCCGGCGCCTCGCGGGCCATGCTTCGCTGCGGAGCTACTGGCGCGTCGGCGCGCCCCCCGCCTCCCACGTCGTGATGGTGCTCCCGCCCGACGCGAAGCCCGAGGAGGTGACGAAGGGCGGGGCGCCCGCCGAGAACCCGTTCGTCGACGTGCAGCGCTACCTCGCCTCCCTGGGCGTCCGGGTCCCGCGCATCCTCTCCTTCGACGAGGCGGAGGGGCTCATGGTCCTCGAGGACCTCGGCGACGACATGCTGGAGACGCGGCTGCTCGCCGGCGACCCGAAGGCGCCGCTCTACGAGCGCGCGGTCGACCAGCTCGCGCGGCTCCGCGCCGCCGCCGAGGCGCGCCCCGCGGGCTCGATCGCGTTCACGCGCAGCTTCGACTTCGACCTCTACCGCTGGGAGCTCGATCACTTCCGCGAGTGGCTGCTCGAGGCCTGGAAGGGCGCGACGCTCACGCCGGGCGAGCGCGAGGTGGTGGACCGCGACTTCGACCGGATCGCCCGCGCCCTCGACGCGGAGCCCAAGGGATTCACTCACCGAGACTACCAGTCGCGAAACCTCATGGTCCTGCCCGGCGGCGAGCAGGCGGTGATCGACTTCCAGGACGCGCTCCTCGGCCCGCGCCAGTACGATCTCGTCGCGCTCCTGCGCGACAGCTACGTCGAGCTCGAGGGCGCGTTCGTCGAGGCGATGCTCCGCCGCTACCTCGACCGCCTCGCCGCCGAGGGCGGGCCGCGCCTCGCGTACGAGCCCTTCCGCGAGGTGTTCGACCTCCTCACGGTGCAGCGCAAGCTCAAGGACGCGGGCCGCTTCGTCTTCATCGACCGCGTGAAGGGGAACCCCGGCTTCCTCGTCTCCATCCCCGCCTCGCTGCGCTACGTGCGCGACGCGCTCGCGCGGCGGCCCGACCTCGCCGAGCTCCGAGGGGTGCTCGCGCGGCACGTGCCCGAGCTCGCCTGACGCCGCCTTTTGCGCGAGCGGTCTCGCCGCTGCGCCCGTCGCTCGTAGGGCCCTGGGACGCTGCCTTGGCCCCGACCGGGGACCCAGGGTAGGTGTTCACCCGGACACCGCGGACCGGGGACGGCTGCGCCAACGTGGCGAAGTCACTGACGGATTCGGCGCGGCCGCTGCGGTCGAATGCCGCGTCGCGGCGGCACGTGCCCCGCAAAGGGGTCCCGCGCGGCACGCAGCCGCGGGAGGACCACGTGAAGAACCTCAGCATCGGGACGCGCCTCACCGTCGCATTCGGGATCCTGTGCGCGTTTCTCGTCGGCGTCGGGGGCCTCGGGCTCCGCGCCATGGCCGACATGCACCGGCTGAACGAGGAGATCGCGCGCGGAGTCTGGACGAAGGCGCAGCTCGCCCATGCCCTCGAGAAGGAGGCGCGCGCGATCTCCACGTTCGCCGACGAGATGCTGCTCGCCGACGACGCCGCCGGGGTCCGCACCGCGGTCGCCGGCCTCGACGAGGCGCGGCGCCGGGCCGAGGAGCTCCGCGGCCGGCTCGCGAAGCTCGCCGGCGAGGGCGACCTGCGCGCCCTCGGGGAGACGCAGCGCCTGCTCGGCGAGGTCGAGCTCCACCACGAGCGTGTCGAGCGGCTCCTCGAGTCGGGCGATCGTGCCGGGGCGGTCCGGGCCATGGAGACCGAGCTCGACCCGGGGCTCGAGCGGCTCGCGGAGACCTGCGGCGGGATCGTCGCGGGCGCGGAGGCCGGCATGGAGGCCGCCATGGTCCGCCAGGACGCGGCCTACGCCGACGCCCGCGCGCTGGCGCTCGCCCTCGTCGGGGCGGCGCTCGTGATCGCGGCGCTGTTCGCGGCCCTCGTGACCCGCTCGGTGACGGTGCCGCTCGCCGGCGCGGTCGAAGCGGCGCAGCGGATCGCGGGCGGCGACCTCACGCTGCGGCTCGCGGTGGACCGGCGGGACGAGGTCGGGCGGCTGCAGGCGGCCATGGCCGACATGACGGCGCGGCTCGCGCAGGTCATCGGCGAGGTCCGCGCCGGCGCCGAGGCGCTCTCGAGCGCGTCCGCCCAGGTCTCCGAGACCTCGCAGGCGCTCTCGCAGGGCACCGGCGAGCAGGCCGCGAGCGTGGAGGAGACGACGAGCTCGCTCGAGGAGATGAACGCGTCGATCTCGCGCAACGCCGAGAGCTCCCTGCACACCGAGACGACCGCGCGGGAGGGCGCGCAGAACGCGGAGGAGGGCGGCGCGGCGGTCCGCGAGACCGTGGTGGCCATGCGCGGCATCGCCGAGCGGGTCTCGATCGTCGAGGAGATCGCCTACCAGACCAACCTGCTCGCGCTGAACGCCGCGATCGAGGCGGCGCGCGCGGGCGATCACGGCAAGGGCTTCGCGGTGGTCGCGACCGAGGTGCGCAAGCTCGCGGAGCGGTCGCAGAAGGCGGCGAAGGAGATCGGCGCGATGGCGGGGTCGAGCGTCGGCGTCGCCGAGCGCTCCGGGGGGCTCATCTCCGCGCTCGTGCCGGCCATCCGGCGCACCGCCGAGCTCGTCCAGGAGGTCGCGGCCGCGTCGCAGGAGCAGTCGCAGGGCGTGGAGCAGGTCGCCCGCGCGATGGCGGTCGTCGATCAGGTCACGCAGCGGAACGCGTCCGCCGCGGAGGAGCTCAGCTCGACCGCGGAGGAGATGGCCTCCCAGGCCGAGGCGCTCCAGCAGCTCACCCGCTTCTTCCAGGTGCCCGGGCTCGCCTCGGCCCGGCCGGCAGCCGCCGCGCCGGGGGCGCCCGCGAGGCAGCAGGGCCTCGCGGCCGCGCCGGGCCCCGCCAGGGCGGCCGCGCCGCGCGCGAGGCCGGCCCCCGCGCTCCCGGCCGTCACCGCGGCC
>NZ_JAKZLF010000014.1 GCF_022808855.1 Anaeromyxobacter soli | reverse complement strand
GGGGGCGGGCGGCTCGACCGGCGCGGTCGCCGCCGGCGGCGGGCCGGGCGCGCCGCGATAGCGCGCCGCCGCCTCGGCGAGCCGGGCGGAGAGGACGGGCTCCTCGGCCGGCGAGCCGCCCTTCGCCGCCTCCTGCACCATCCCCTGCAGGGCGTCGCCCGCGGCGAGGAGGAGATCGACCGCGGCGGCGTCGAGCCGGGCGGGGGCGGCGCGGAACAGCGCGACGAGGTCCTCCAGGCGGTGCGCCAGCGAGGCGATGCCGTCGAGCTGCATCGAGGCGCTCATCCCCTTCACGCTGTGCGCGTGGCGGAAGAGCGCGTCCACGATCTCGTTGCGCGCGGCGGAGGGCGGCGCCCGCTCGAGGCGGACGAGCTCGCGCCCGAACGCGGCGAGGTGCTCCCCCGCCTCGCTCGCGAACAGACCCAGGTACTTCTGGAGATCGAGCGCCACGGCTCCCCGGGCGCTAAACGACAGTTCGCGATGCGCGTTCACCTTCGGTGACGCGCGTCGCGCTGTCGTTCAGCCAGGTTCGAACGGGGGCTGCGCCCCCGCCCCGCCGTGCGATGGTCGTGGGGGCCCCCCCCCGGGGCGCGGGGCCCCGGGCGCCGCCGCGCGCGGCTTCGCCGCTTCCGCGGCGTCGCCCCGGCGGGCTCGCTTCGCTCGCTGAGCGTTTCGGGACCATGATCGCTCGTTCAGGCCTCGCCCAGGACCTTCTTCACGACGGAGAGGACGTCCTCCGCCTTGAACGGCTTCACGATGAAGTCGCTCGCGCCGGCCTCGATGGCCTCCATCACCAGCGACTCCTGGCCGAGCGCGCTGCACATCACGATCACCGCCTTGTGGTCCTGCTTGACGATGTCGCGCGTCGCCTCGATGCCGCTCTTGAACGGCATCACGATGTCCATGGTGGTGAGGTCGGGCTTCAGCTCCCGGTACTTCTCGACCGCCTCGAGCCCGTTCGCGGCCTCGCCGACGACCTCGAAGCCGGAGCCCGAGAAGATGTCCTTGATCATGTTCCGCATGAAGATCGCGTCGTCGACGATCAGGACTCGCTTCGCCATCGGCCTACCTCTCCCCCGAAGGTGTCCTTCGGAACCTATCACATCACCTACCGCCGAACAGCCGGACCGCTTCGCTCGCGACGGCGTCCGCCCCGAGCACCGTCACGGCGCCCGCGCGCGAGGTCGCGACGCCGCGCACGAGCCCCTCGCCGCCGCGGCCCTCCGGCGTGAGCGGCTCCACGCCGAGCACGCCGCCGATGAGGAGCCCGAGCGCGCGCCGGGCGTGGTCGAGGACGATCACCTGCCCCGCGGACGGCTCGAGCGCCTGCGCCGCCAGGCCGACGAGGGGGGCGAGGTCCACCACCGCGATCACCCGCCCGCGCAGGTTCATCACCCCGCGCACCGCCTCGGACGCGCGCGGCACGCGGGCGAAGGGCGGCTGGGGCAGCACCACCTCGCGCACCGCCTCGAGCGGCAGCGCGAACCGCTCCCTGCCGAGGCGGAAGAGGACGTGCCGCACGCGCCTAGCCGAGCCGGAACCGCGAGACGACCGCCTGGAGCTCGAGCGAGAGGTTCGTGAGCTCCTGCGCCGCGCCGGCCATCTGCGCGACCGCCGCGGTCTGCTCGGCGGTGACCTTGCGCACCTGCTCGGTCTGGCTCGCGTTCGAGGAGGCGACGTCCGAGATGTGGTCCATCGCCTGGACCATGTCGGCCGAGCCCTGGAGCTGGTCGCGGGCGGCCTGGGAGATGACGCCCACCTTGTCCGCCCCGGTGGCGGCGATCTTGGCGATGTCGGCCAGGGTGCGGATGATGGCGTTCAGGTCCTCGCGCCCCTCGCCGAGCTCGGAGACCGACTCCTTCATGGTCTCGACCACCTTGCCCGCGCGGCCGGAGATGTCGGTGGCGAGCGAGGAGATCTGCTCCGCGGAGCGCCCGGCGGACTCGGCGAGCTTGCGGACCTCCTCGGCGACCACCGCGAAGCCGCGGCCGTACTCGCCGGCGCGGGCCGCCTCGATGGTGGCGTTCAGGGCGAGCAGGTTCGTCTGGTTCGCGACCTGGGTGATCGCCTCCACGATCTTGGAGATCTCCTTCGTGCGCTCGCCGAAGGCGAACACCTGCTCGCTCGCGGCCTCGATGCGGGCGAACACCTTCTTCACCTTCTCGCCGGCGAGCCGGGCGGCGTCGCCGCCGGCGGCGGCCGACTGGCTCGTCTCCGCCGAGGCGCGCGCCGCCTCCTCCGCGCTGCGCGCCGTCGCCTCGATGGACGCGGCGATCTCCCCGATCACCTTGGAGGTCCGCTCCACGAGCTCCGACTGCTGGCCGGCGCCGACCGCGATCTTCTCCATGGAGGAGGCGACCTCGTCCGTCGAGGCGTTCACCTCCTCCGCGCTCTGCTGCAGCTCGTTCGCCGAGTCGGCCACCGACTGCGCCGTCCGCTGGATGCGCGACACGAGATCGCGCAGGTTCTCCTGCATGGTGCGGATGGCGTAGGTCAGCTCGTCGATCTCGTCGTGGGCGGTGCGCTGCTCCTCCGACACCACCGCCTTGGAGAGGTCGCCGCGGCTGATCTCGACGGCGCTCCCGCGCAGGCGGGCGAGGCGCGACACCCGCGCCACGGCGAGGGTGAGCACGATGCCGAGGAGCAGGGTGAGGGCGAGCACCGCGAGGCCCGCCACGAGCGGGCTCTGCACGCGCTCGCGGATCTCCGGCACCGCGAAGAGCAGCACCGCGCCCACGACGAGGTAGCTGAAGAGGATCTTCTTCTCGAGCGAGACCGGCACGCCGGCGAGCGGCGGCGTCGCCCTGGGCGCCGCCTCGGCCGCGCGCCCGCGCAGGGCGACGAGGTGCGGCGCGTCCTGCCAGCGCGCGCTCGGGCGGGTGGACAGTCGCTCGTCTCGGCTCGCTCGCGGCAAGGGTGCCCCTCTCCAAGGCGTGGGACGGCGGGGCGATCCTAGACGCGCCCTGCGGCAAGTCAAAGAGCGGTGGGTGCGCGGAGGTGGTCGTGACCGCGCCGCTCGACCTCGACCGCCGCGCCGGTGGGGCCGACGACGCGCACGCCGCGTCCCCGCACGAAGCGGCCGATGACGGTGAGGGGGGTGCGGGCCTTCGCCGCCGCCGCGCGCGCCGCGGGGAGGAGGGAGGGCGCGAGGGCGACCACGAGCTCGTAGTCCTCGCCGCCGGAGAGCGCCGCGTCGCGGGCCGCGCCGGAGCGGTGGGCGAGCCGCTCCGCGGCGGCGGAGAGCGGCAGATCGGCGACGCCGATGCGGGCCCCCACCCGCGAGGCCTCGCACAGGTGGGCGAGGTCCTGCACGAGCCCGTCGGAGACGTCGATGGCGGCGCGGGCGACGCCGGCGAGGGCGCGCCCCGCGGCGAGGCGCGGGGTGGGCCGGCGCTGGCGGCGGACGAGCGCGGCCGGGGCGCCGGGAGCCCGCCCGAGCGCGGCGTCGCCGAGGGTGCCGGTGACGGCGACGAGGTCGCCCGCGCGCGCGCCGGTGCGGAGCAGGGCGCGCCCCTCGGGGACGGCGCCGATGACGGTGACGGTGACGGACAGCTCGGAGGCGCGCGTGACGTTCCCCCCGGCCACCGCGACGCGGTAGCGCCGCGCGCAGGCGCCGAGGCCGCGGCCGAGGCGCACGAGCTCGGCGGGGCGCACCCCGGGTGGCACGCCCAGGCACACGAGGGCCCAGAGCGGCCGCGCGCCCATGGCGGCGAGGTCGGAGAGGTTCACCGCGAGCGCCTTCCATCCGACGTCCTCCGGCGAGAAGGCGCGGTCGAAGTGGACGCCCGCCACCACCGCGTCCGCGGTGACGACGAGCTCCTCACCGCGCGGCGGGGCGAGCACCGCCGCGTCGTCGCCGGGGCCGACCCGCACGCCCTCGCCGCGGAGCGGCAGCGCGTGCGTGAAGCGGCGGATGAGCTCGAACTCGCCGGGCGGCGGGCGCGGGGGCATCAGGAGGCGCGCCCGACGGCGGCGAGCGGGACGATGGGGGTGTAGGCGGGCGCGACGCTCGGGCGGAGCGGCAGCACGAGCGAGAAGGTGGTGCCCACGCCGGCGGTGGAGCGCAGCGCCACCTCGCCGCCGTGCGCCTCCACGAAGCTCTTCACGATGGCGAGGCCCAGGCCGGCGCCGCCGTACTCGCGCGTGGACGAGCCGTCCACCTGGTAGAAGACGTCGAAGACCTTGCCGAGGTGCTCCTCGGCGATGCCGATGCCGCTGTCCGCGACGTGGATGGCGAGCCGGTCCCCCGCGAGCGCCTCGGCGTAGACCCGGATCGCGCCGCCCGCGGGCGTGAACTTCACCGCGTTCGAGCAGAGGTTCACGAGGCACTGGCGGAGCTTGTCGCGGTCGGCCTGGATGCGGGGCATGGCGCCCGCCTCGCAGGCGATCTTGAGCCCCTTCTTGCGCGCGAGGGGCAGCACGGTCGCGACGGCGTCGCGCATGATCTGGGTGGCGTCCACGTCGGAGAGCACGAGCCGCACGCGCCCGGCCTCGATCTTGGAGATGTCCAGGATCGAGGTGATGAGCTGCAGCAGGTTCTCCCCCTTCTCCATGATGATGCCGAGGTACTCGCGCTGCTCGGCGGTGAGCGGGCCGCCGAGCCCCTCGAGCATCATCTCCGAGTAGCCGATGACGCTCGTGAGCGGGGTGCGCAGCTCGTGGCTCATGGTGGCGAGGAAGTTCGACTTGAGGCGATCGAGCTCCTTCAGCTTCGCGTAGCTGTCCTCGAGCTCGCGGTTCTTGTCCTGCAGCTCGCGGTAGCTCTCCTGCACCGCCTCGATGTGGAGCTTCGCCGCGATGAGGCTCTTGTGGCCGGTGAAGACCATCACGTCGAGGAGATCCATGAAGTGCTTCAGGATCTTCTCGGCGGTGGCGACGGAGACGCGCCGGATCTTCTGCTGGTAGCCCTTCGCGAGCTCGGCGTCGAAGTCGGGCGCGATGCCGCGCAGCGAGGCGGGCAGCTCGACGAGGTCGTCCGGGACGAACGGGCCGAACACCACCCGGCCGAGGAGGTCGCCCTCGTAGAGGATCGGCTGCACCACGTAGCGGCAGCCGGAGAAGCACTGCACGAGGACCGGGACGGGCTCCTCGGGGAGCGGCTCGCCCTTCGCCTTGGCCACCGTGGCGATGCAGCCCTCGCGGCCGGCGGCCTTCGACCAGATGTAGCCGCAGAAGTCGGCGTTCCCCACCCGCACGTCCACGAGCTTGTTGCCCGCCTCGTCGAACACCTTGATGCCGACGCGGTACAGCTCGGAGAACGAGTGGCACACGTCGCCGAACGCCCGGAGATCGAGCAGATCCCCGAGCGGCAGCCGCTGCTGCAGGAAGGACGGCGGCAGCGTCATCGCGCCGGCGCCTCCGCGAGCCGTGAGCCGCGCACGTCCACGTGCGAGAAGATCTGGCCGAGGAACTCGCGCTCCGACACCTGCCAGGTGGACTCGAGGCCGAAGCGCTTGTCGAGGGTGCGGTAGGTGAGCTGGAGCAGCGCGTGCAGGGTCTCGAGGACGCCCTCGCCGCGGATCGCCACCGCCGGCACGATGCGCGGCTGGATCACGCGGAGCAGATCGCCGAGCTCGCCGTCGCCGCGCGCGTCCTCGAGGTCGCGCTTGTTCATCTGGATGACGATGGGCAGGGACCTGTAGTCGAGCCCGTTCGCCTCCAGGTTCTTCAGCATGTTGTTCCAGTAGGCGAGCGTCGGCGCGGCCTCGCTGCGGCGCGAGTCGGCGACGAACGCCACCGCGTCGGTGCCCTGCAGCACGATGCGCCGGGTGGACTCGTGCATCACCTGGCCCGGCACCGTGTACAGCTTCAGCTTCACCTTCACGCCCGCCCGGGTGCGGAAGAACACGGGCATCATGTCGAAGAAGAGCGTCCGGTCGTCCTTGGTGTCGAGCGTCATGAGACGCCCGCGGATCTTCGGATCGATCTTCTGGAAGAGCGCCTGGAGGTTGGTCGTCTTCCCGGACAGCGCCGGGCCGTAGTAGACGACCTTGACGGCGATCTCGCGCGTGTCGGCGTTGAACTGGGCCATGCGGTCGGGTGGGGCGACATTTCGCCCGGGTACCTACTCTAACCGATCAGCGCGCGATCCCCGATGTCCCCGCCCGGTGAACGGACGCCCGCTCGGACGGGGAGTCGGTGCTCCCTCGACGCACACCGCGGCTCGCGTCACGCCCGGTGCGGCGCCGGGGCGACCCCGCCACGCTGCCACCAGGCGCGCGCCTCCTCCACGCTCCGGAGGAGCGGGCTCTTCGGCAAGGTGGCGAGGAACGCGCGCCCGTAGCCCTTCGTGACGAGGCGCCGGTCGAGGATCGCGACGAGGCCCCGGTCGTCCCGGGTCCGCACGAGCCGGCCGAAGCCCTGCCGCAGCGCGAGCGCCGCCGCGGGGACCGAGAGCTCGGAGAAGCCGTCCCGCCCCTCCGCCTCGAGCGCGCGCAGCCGGGCCGCCACCACCGGATCTCCCGGCGGCGCGAACGGGAGCCGGTCGATGACCACGAGCGACAGGGCGTCGCCCGGGACGTCCACCCCCTCCCAGAAGCTCGCGGTGGCGAAGAGCACCGACGGCTCGGCGCGGAACGCCTCGAGCAGGCGCGCCTTGGGGCGCTCCCCCTGGAGGAGGACCTGGTAGGGGAGATCGCGGAGCGCCGAGTGCAGCGCCACCATGTTGCGGTTCGAGGTGCAGAGCACGAACGCGCGCCCGTCCGTCACGGCGGTGAGCGCGCGGATCGCGCCGGCGGCGGCCTCGAGGAACCCCGGCGCGTTGGGCTCGGGGACCGCGGCCGGCGAGACGATGGCCGCCTGGCGCGGGAAGTCGAACGGGCCGGGGTAGCGCGCCTCGTCCACGTCGAACTCGGGCGCGAGGCCGACCTGGCGGCGGAAGTAGTCGAAGCGCCCCTGCGCGGCGAGGGTGGCGCTCGTGAAGACCACGGTGTCCGTGCGCCGGTAGAGCCGGGCCTGCAGCTCCTCGGCGACGTCGATGGGCGCCGCGCGCAGGAACACGCCCCGCCCGCGCACCTCGGCGAAGTACACGCGCGAGGGCTCCTTCATCGCCGTGACCGCCGCGAGCTCCACCCGCAGCTCGCCGGCGCGCCGCGCGATCTGGGCGAGCTGGGGCGCCTCGGCCTCGGCGAGGAGCTCGCGCAGCGCCTCGAGGGCGGCGTCGAGGCGCGCCTGGTCGCGCTCGCACGGCGCGAGGAGCTCCTCGACGAGCGGCGCGCGCACGCTCTCCTCCTCCTGGCCGCGGCGGGGGGTGCGACCCCGGGGGGCGCCGCGCGCGCCGAAGCCGCGCTGCGGCCCGGCGCCGCCGCCGCCCGTCCGCAGCCCGTCGGCGACCGCCTGGAAGAACCGCTCGCCGGCGCGGCGCAGCTCGCCGGTCGCGTCGCGCATCATCGACGCGAGGTCGGGGCGGTCGCCCACCGCGCGCAGCGCGTCGCGGCCGAGCTCGTCCACCCGGTACGAGGAGACCTGGAGCCCGAAGTACTCGGTGGCGACCTCCTCGAGGGCGTGCGCCTCGTCGAAGATCACGACGTCGTAGTCCGGGAGGATCTCCACGCCCGCGCGGCTCGTGCGCATGGCGAGATCCGCGAAGAACAGGTGGTGGTTCACGAGGAGCACGTCGGACTGGCCGGCGAGCGCGCGCGCCCGCGTGACGAAGCAGTCCTCGTAGCGCTCGCACTCGCGGCCGGTGCAGGTCTCGGCCGTCGCCGACAGGTCCTTCCAGGTGTGGAGCTGGTCGGGCAGGTCGAGCTCGCTGCGGTCGCCGGTCTCGGTCGCCCGCGACCAGGCCTCGATGACCGGCCAGAGCGCCGCCTCCTCGCGCGCGGCGAAGGTCGGCGCGCGCGCGAACTCCGCGCCCCGCGCGAGGCAGTAGTAGTTCGAGCGGCCCTTCAGGTAGGCGGCGGCGAAGTCGAGGCCGCACCGCTCGCGCAGGAGCGGGATGTCCTTCCCCCAGATCTGCTCCTGCAGGGTCTTCGTGGCGGTCGAGACGATGACCCGCCGCCCGGAGAGCGCCGCGGGGACGAGGTAGGCGAGGGTCTTGCCGGTGCCGGTGCCGGCCTCGGCGACGAGGTAGCGCCGCTCGCGCAGCGCGCGCTCCACGGCGCGCGCCATCTCGAGCTGGTCCTCGCGGTGCTCGTAGCCGGGGAGCGCGCGGGCGATGCGGCCGTCCGGGCCGAGGACGTCCTCGACGGTGAGGGCGGCGGGTGCGGGGATCAGGATGGGGCTCCGGGCGGTGCGGCGAGGAGGTGGAAGGCGAAGTAGGCGGCGGCGACGAGGAGCGCGGCCGCGACGGCGACGAGGAGGCGCCGGAGCGCCACGGAGCGGTCCTTGGGGGGCGCGCTCCGCGGCAGGAGCGCGAAGCCCTGCACCGTGGCCCGGCGGATCACCTCGTCGCGCATGCGCGCCGCGACCGGATCGTCCGGACGCGCGGCCGCCGCGTCGCGATAGCGGCGGCCGGCGAGGCCGAGCCCTGGGAGATCCTGGAAGCGCGCGAGGTACGCGTCGTGCGCCGCCTCGTCCTCCCATGCGGCGACGACGCGCGCCCAGGCCTCGGCCTCGCCGGGGTCGGCCTCCGGCTCCGGCGCGGGAGCGCGGAGGGTCTCGTCGGGCGACGTCATGGGAGCGCCGAGTCTAGCCGATGACGCCCCGGGACCGAATGGCGCCGCGAGACCCCGAAGCCGGTGCCCGAGCGAAGCGAGCGCTTGCATCGAGCCGTCGGCGGGGCGGGGGCGCCAGCCCCCGTGAACCACTGCAGCCCCCCGTTCAAAATGCCACCGGCACCGGCACGAACGTCGCGAAGAACAGGATCAGCGAGAAGATCGCGATGGCCCTGCGGCCCGGCCCGAGCGGCTCTTCCACGATCGCGGCCGGGTGGCCGAGCCCCACCACGAAGCGGGTGAGGAACCACCAGAGGAGCCAGCTCCAGGAGGCGAAGATCCCGGCGAGGAGCAGCGCCGCGCTCGTGAGGCGCGCGAGGGCGTGCGCGCGCCGGCGGCCGAAGAGCGCGTAGAGCACGTGGCCGCCGTCGAGCTGCCCGGCGGGCACGAGGTTCAGCGCGGTGACGAGCAGGCCGAGCGAGGCCGCCACGGCGACGGGGTGCATGACCACGTCGGTGCCGGGCGCGAGCGGGCCCACGACGAGTCGCTGCGCCGCGAGGGTGAGCAGGCTGTGGCCGAAGTGGATCACCTCGCCCGCGCCCTCCGGCGAGGGTCGGCCCGCGAGCCAGGAGAGGAACGCCCCGAAGGGGGAAGCCGGCGAGGTCGCCGCGGACACTTCCCGGATCTCCGAGTGAGCGAGCCCCCACACGAGCAGCGGGAGCGCCACGACGAGGCCGGCGAGCGGGCCGGAGGCGCCGATGTCGAGGAGCGCGCGCCGGGACGGGATGGGCGAGCGCATGCGGATCACGGCCCCGAGCGTGCCGACGCCGAAGGGCACCGGGATGAAGTACGGAAGGGTCGTGTCCACCCGCGCGCGCCGCGCGAGCACGTAGTGGCCCATCTCGTGGGTGAAGAGGATCCCGACGAGCGAGAGCGCGAAGGGGAGCCCCTCGAGGAGGACGCCCGGCGCCTCGCGGACGCGTGCGAGCAGCTCGCCGAGGGTGCGCACGTCCGCCGCGGCGGGCGAGAACAGCAGCCCGGCCCAACCGGTGGTGGCGAGGGTCGCGAGGAAGAGCGCGACGTTCGCGGCGGGGAAGCGGGCTCGCGGCCGCGGCCGCACGAGGACGTCGTCCATCCCGGGACAAGCTAACGGGCCGACGGCGATTCCGAAACGGCTCGCTCCGGCTGGCCGGGGCGGAACCCCGACGAGCTCTGCCGGGCAGGCGTCCGCCCCGGGGCGGCCCCCATCGAGCTACATCCCGCCGGCGCCGGGCCCGGCGAGCTCCTCCGGCTTCATCTCCCGGACGCCGTTCGAGTCCACGGTGAGGAAGAACAGCTCGCGCTCGGGCGTCCGATCGGCGCCCATCGTGAGCTCGCCGGTGGCGCCCTTGAAGCCGCGCACCGCCGCGAGGCCGTCGCGCAGCGCGGCGCGCGTCTGGGCGCGGTCGTGCTCGATCACCTGCCGCGCCATCCCCGCCGCGTCGTAGGCGGACGCCTCGAGGATGGTGGGCGTCTGGCCGGGGAACTTCCGCTCGAACGCCTCGACGAAGCGCTTCGTGCCCGGGCGCGCCGAGCCGGCGAAGAACCCGTCCACGTAGATGGCGCAGCGCACGTGCCGGCCCGCGCCGCCGGGCGACTGGTCGAACAGGCCCGGGTCGCCGCCCCAGCCGTTCGCGCCGAACAGCTGCACCGGCCGGAGGTCGGGGCGGCCGGTGAGCTTCTTCAGCTTCTCGAGCGCCTCGGGCTCGCAGGTCTGGGTGAGGACGTCCTCCACCGCCAGCGCGGGCGCGATGAGCTTCACGTTCTTCGCGAAGTCGGGGATGAAGATGGCGTCGAAGTCGGTGACGGGGGGGAGCTTCTCGCGCGCCTTCTCGAGCGCCTTGCGGCGCCGGAACGGATCCTTCTCCTTCTGGGCGATGTCGCGGGACTGCTCCTGCCAGTCGCCGCGCTCCTCGAGGTAGAGCTTGCCCACCATGCTCTTCACGAGCGGCGTGAAGGTGGTCCGGTCCGGGGCGTAGGTCTCGGCCGCGCGCACCTCGCCGCCGCGCGCCTCGAGGTCGTCCCAGAACGCGTTCGCGAGCTCCACGCCGTAGCTCATGGACGGGTAGAGGATCGCGAAGCGGCGCATGCCGCGCTTGCCCATGGCGAGGCCGACGAGCGCGTCCGCCTGCTCGCGCGCGGTGAGCATGCTCTGGAAGACGAAGGGCCCGGCGGCGGTGATCCCCTCCTGCTTCGAGAGCGAGACGAACGGGATCTGCAGCTCCTCGGCGGCGGCGGCGGCGCGCTCTCCCTCGGCGTTCGTGACGCCGCCCAGGACCGCGATGGCGCCCTCCTCGAGCACGAGCGCCTCGAGCGCCGCGGCGGCGCCGTCCGGCTCGCCGCGCGTGTCGCGCACCGCCACCTTCACGCCCGAGCCCTCGAGCGCGAGCGAGACGCCCTGCAGGATGGCCTCGCCCCAGCGCTTGAAGTTGCCGGAGAGCGGGACCGCGACGCCGAGCACGTTCGGGCGGACGTAGGTGAGGCGCGAGATCCGATCCACGAGCCGCTTCGCGTCGTCCGCGTAGGGACCGTGCGGCCAGCGCAGGAACACCTCGCGCGCCGTCGCCTCCGCGCCCGCGTAGTCGCGCAGGTGGAGGTGGACGCGCGCGACCTTCATCGCGAGCGGCTCCTGGAGCGGCGAGTCCGGCGGCAGCGCGCGGCGCAGCCCCTCGGCGTCCTCGAGCCCCAGGGCGTCCACCGCCGCGGTGGCGCGCGCGAGCGTCTTCGCCCGCGCCTCGCCCTCCTGGCCGGCGGCGAGCGTCGCGAGCCAGCGGACCGCGTCGGCCTCGGCGCCGGCGGCGAGCGCCGCCTCGGCGGCGCGGGCGGCCGCGCCGGGCTGCGCCTCGGCGGGGAGCTTCTCGTAGAGGGTGGCCAGGCTCGCGAGCCCGTCGCGGGTCCGGCCGAGCTCGATGTCGGAGAGGGCGAGCAGGTACTTCGCCTGGACCGCGCGCGGGTGGAGCGGGTGCTCGCCGAGCAGGGTGCGGAGATCCTCGGCCGCGCGCGCCGGCTCGCCCGCCGCGCGCCGCAGCTCGGCGGCCTCGTGCAGGGCGTCGCCCCCGGCCGGCACGCCGCGGTAGCGCGCCGCGAACGCCTCGAGCCGCGCGGCGGCCTCGGCGGGCGGCAGCCCCTTCCCCTCGGCGCGCACGCCCTCGAGGTCGCGGCGCGCGAGCGTGTCCGCGTCCTCGACCGACATCTCCTGCCCGTTCACCACCACCCGCTTCGGGCAGGCAGCGAGGGCGAGGAACAGGAAAGCGAGCACCTTCCGGGCGACGAAGCGCATGGGAACCCCGATCTACTGCGGAACCCGCAGGGTGGGAACAGATTCCCCCGGCTCGGCGCACGATCCCGGGCCTGCGGCGGGCGTCCTCGCTCCTTGCGCCTGCGGCGCACTGCCAGGCGCCGCTGGGCGCGGCTCCCGTCGGAGGAGCGCCTAGGCGCGCGTCGCTGCGGGTACCCGCCTCGGCTCCGGGCTCGTGCGCCTTGGAAAGTTACCCCTTCGCGTCGCGCAGGAGATCGCCGACCTTCTGCCAGAAGCTGCGCGCCTGGGGGTGCGTGTCCTCGCCCGAGATCGCGGCGAAGCGCTCGAGCAGCTCGCGCTGCTCCTTGGTGAGGTGGGTCGGGGTCTCGACGAGGAGCCGCACGTGCTCGTCGCCGCGCCCGCCGCCGGACAGGGCGGGGATCCCCTTCCCCTTCAGGCGGAACACCTTCCCGCTCTGCGTGCCGGCCGGGACCTTGAGCTTCGCCGGCCCGTCGAGGGTGGGGACGTCGATGGTCGCGCCGAGCGCCGCCTGCGTGAAGGAGATCGGCATCTCGCAGAGGACCTCGGTGTCCTCGCGCGAGAAGATCGGGTGATCGCGCACCTGCAGCACGACGTAGAGATCGCCGGGGCTGCCGCCCGCGACCGGCGCGGGCTCGCCCTCGCCGGAGAGCTTGAGGCGCGTGCCGGTGTCCACGCCGGGCGGGACCTTCACCTCGACGGTCGCCTCCTCGCGCAGCGCGCCCTGCCCGGCGCAGGCCGGGCACTTGTCCACGATGACGCGGCCCGAGCCCTGGCAGTGGTGGCAGGTGCGGGCGATCGAGAAGAAGCCCTGGGTGAGCCGGATCTCGCCGGCGCCGCCGCAGGTCGGGCAGGTCTTCGGGCCGGTGCCCGGCTTCGCGCCGGAGCCGTGGCAGGTCTCGCATGCCTTCGGGCGCGGGATGGTGATGCGGGCGACCGTGCCGAACGCGGCCTCCTCGAAGCCGATCTCGAGGTGGTAGCGGAGGTCCGAGCCCCGGGTGCGCTGGCGCTGCCGCCGCCCGCCCGCGCCCCCGCCGAACATCTCCCCGAAGATGTCGCCGAAGATGTCGTTGATGCTGGCGCCGCCGCCGAAGGGGAACCCCTCCGCGCCGGGCATGCCGCCGTTCGTGTGCCCGAACCGGTCGTAGCGGGCCCGCTTGTCGGGATCCGAGAGGACCGAGTAGGCCTCGGACGCCTCCTTGAACTGCTCCTCGGCGTGCTTGTCGCCCGGGTTCTTGTCCGGGTGGAGCTTGTGGGCGAGCCTCCGGTACGCGGTCTTGATCGCCTGCTCGTCCGCGGCGCGCTCGACGCCGAGGACATCGTAGTAGTCTCGCTTATCCACGTGTTTTCGCGCCCTTCCGCAGCGGACCGCCCGCGCCGGCGGCAATATAACGCACGCGGCGGGGCTGACAATTCGGCCCGGCCGATCTCGCCCGCCGGCGCGCTACGGGGCGCGCCGCCTCGCGTCCCGGGGGCTCCGGGCGACGCTCGGCGGAGCGGCTAGCTGCCGCCCCCCTGCTGCGCGTAGATCGCGTCCGCGATGCGGTAGGCGCTGCCCTCGAGCCGGCCGAGCGCCTCCTTCACGGCGGCGGCGTCGCCGCCCTCGAGCGTCGCCTTGAGCGCGTCGAGGTCGGCGCGGATCTCGGCGAGGTCGCCCTCGGCGAGGGCGCTCGCGTACTCCTCGAGGCTCTTCTCGGTCGTGTAGATGAGCCCCTCGGCGTTGTTCTTTAGGTCCGCGAGCTCCTTCTTCACCACGTCGTCCGCGCGGTTCGCCTCGGCGTCGCGGATCATCCGCTGGATCTCCTCCTCGCTGAGGCCGGAGGAGCCGGTGATGCGGATCTGCTGCTGCTTGCCGGTGCCGAGGTCCTTCGCCGAGACGTGCACGATCCCGTTCGCGTCGATGTCGAAGGTGACCTCGATCTGCGGCACGCCGCGGGGCGCGGGCGGGATGCCCACGAGCTCGAAGCGCGCGAGGGTCTTGTCGTCGGCGGCCATGCCGCGCTCGCCCTGCAGCACGTGGACGGAGACGAGGGGCTGGTTGTCGACCGCGGTGGAGAACACCTGCGACTTCTTGCAGGGGACGGTGGTGTTCTTGTCGATGATCTTCGTGAACACGCCGCCGGCGGTCTCGACGCCGAGCGAGAGCGGCGTCACGTCGAGGAGGAGGACGTCCTTCACCTCGCCCTTGAGGACGCCGCCCTGGATCGCCGCCCCGACCGCGACGACCTCGTCCGGGTTCACGCCCTTGTGCGGCTCCTTGCCGAAGAAGCGCTTCACGACCTCCTGCACCTTCGGCATGCGGGTCATGCCGCCGACCAGGATGACCGTGTCGATCTGCTGGACGGTGACGCCCGCGTCCTTGAGGGCGGTGCGGCACGGCTCGAGCGTCCGCTCGATGAGATCGCCGCACAGCTCCTCGAGCGTGGCGCGGTCGAGGGTCTCGGCGAGGTGCTTCGGGCCGCTCGCGTCGGCGGTGATGAACGGGAGGTTCACCTCCGTCTCGGTCGCGCTCGAGAGCTCGTGCTTCGCCCGCTCCGCGGCCTCCTTGAGGCGCTGCAGCGCCATCCGGTCGCGCGTGAGGTCGATGCCGGTCTGCTCGCGGAAGCGCCGCGAGAGCCAGTCGATGAGCCGCTGGTCGAAGTCCTCGCCGCCGAGGAAGGTGTCGCCGTTCGTCGCCTTCACCTCGAACACGCCGAGGTTGAGCTCGAGGACGGTGATGTCGAAGGTGCCGCCGCCGAGGTCGTACACCGCCACCCGCTCGGTGGCGCCCGCCTTCTGCTTGTCGATGCCGTAGGCGAGGGCGGCGGCGGTGGGCTCGTTGATGATGCGGAGCACGTCGAGGCCCGCGATGCGGCCGCCGTCCTTCGTGGCCTGGCGCTGGGCGTCGTTGAAGTAGGCCGGGCAGGTGACGATCGCCTCGGTGACCGCCTCGCCGAGGTAGTCCTCCGCGGTCTGCTTCATCTTCGCGAGGACCATCGCGGAGATCTCGGCGGGCGAGAAGGACCTGCCGCTCGCCTCCACCCAGGCGTCGCCGTTGCCGGCCGCCACGATCCGGTACGGCACGAGCCCCGCCGAGCGCGCCACCTCGGGATCCTGGAACTTGCGGCCGATGAGCCGCTTCACGACGTACACCGTCGACTCGGGGTTGGTGATGGCCTGCCGCTTCGCGATCTGGCCGACGAGCCGCTCGCCGCCCTCCGTGAACGCGACCATCGACGGCGTCGTGCGCGAGCCCTCGCTGTTCGGGATGACGACGGCGTCGCCGCCCTCCATCACCGCGACGCAGGAGTTCGTCGTGCCGAGGTCGATGCCGATCACCTTCCCCATCGATCGATCACCCTTCCTTCGGACCCGCGGCCGGGGGCGGCGCGGCGATCGCCACGCCCACCATGGCCGGCCGGACGAGCCGGTCGTGGAGCTTGAAGCCGCGCGCGTGCTCGAGGACCACCGTCCCCGGCGGCGCGGCGTCGGTGGGCACCTGCAGCAGCGCCTCGTGCACGGCCGGATCGAAGCGCTCGCCCATGGCGCTGAAGGCGCTCACGCCGTGCCTCGCGAGCGCCTGCTCGAAGCTCGTCCGCACGAGCCGCACGCCCTTGGCGAGCGCGTCGTCCTCCGTGGCCGCGGCGAGCGCGCGGTCGAGCCCGTCGAGCACGGGCAGCACGTCCTTCACCACCCGCTCGATCCCGAAGCGCTGCACCTCGTCGCGCTCCCGCGCCGCGCGCTTCTTGTAGTTCTCGAGGTCGGCGGCGGCGCGGAGCAGCTTCTCGTGCTCGGCCCGGAGCTTGTCGAGCACCTCCCGCCCCTTCGCCTGGGAGAGCTCGAGCTCGGCCCGGAGCCGCTCGACCTCGCCCGGCTCGGCGGCGGCGGGCGCGCTCTCCACCTCGAGCGGCGCCGCCTCGGCCTGGGGCTCGCCGCCCGAGATCCGCTCGACGGAGCGGAGCGCCTCCTCGACCGCGTCGAGGGGGATGTCCGCCCGGAAGGCACCTTTGTCGTGGGTGTCGGCCATCGCTCGCGATCAGGGGTTCGAAGGGGCGAGCGACGCCGCGGCACGCCTCGCGCCGCGCGCGCGCGCTCGCGGCCATCATGGCACGGGCCCGACGGGCGGAACAAGGATCGCGCGGCGACGGAGCGCGCCCGGCCCGCGGCCCGTGTACGCCGCTCCCGCTACCCGTCCGACAGGGCCGCGAGGGCGCGCGAGATGTGGCGCGCGGTGAGATCCACGAGCGGTATGACGCGCGCGTAGTTCATGCGCGTGGGGCCCACCACCGCGAGCGTGCCGAGCACGTGATCGCCGCGCCCGTACGGCGCCGCGATGACCGAGACGTCCGGCACCGCCGCGAACTCGCTCTCCGCGCCGATGAAGATCTGCACCTCCTGCGAGGTGAGCACGCGGTCGAGCACCCGCAGGATGCGGTCCTTCTCGGCGAACGCCTTGAGCAGCGCCCGCGCCTTGCGCACGTTCGCGAACTCCGGCGCGTCGAGGAAGCTCTCCTCGCCGTCGACGAGCACCCGCTCCTCGTTCGGCGCGAAGGACTGCTCGGCGAGCGAGAGCGCCTTCTGGAGGAGGTCGTGCAGCGCGCTCTGGTCGGCGCGCATGTCGGAGAGGATCTGCTCGCGCACCGCCGGGAGCGTCTCCGCCGCGGCCGCGAGCGCCTGGATCTTCTCGTTCAGGTAGTGCGCGGCGCGCTCGAGGTCCGCCGCCGCCATGGGGAACTCGAGCTGCACGAGCTTGTTCGTGACGATCCCCGCCTCGGAGACGAACACGGCGAGCACCCGGTTCTCGCGCAGCCGCACGAACTCCACCTGGCGGACGGGATCGACCCGGGGCCGCGGCGTCGTGACCACGCCGGCGTGGTGCGAGAGCGAGTGGAGCAGGTCGGCGGTGCTCTCGAGGAGCTGGCCCACGTCGTTCGCGGCGTGGGCGAGCCGCTCGATCCGGTCGCGGTCCTGCGCCGAGGGCGGGCGCATCTTGAGGAGCGAGTCGACGTAGAGCCGGTAGCCGCGCTCGGTGGGGATCCGCCCGGAGGAGGCGTGCGGCTTCTCGAGGAAGCCGAGCTCCTCGAGATCGCCCATCACCGACCGCACCGTGGCGGGAGAGCAGTCGAGCTCGTGGCGTGCGAGGAGCGGCTGGCTCGCGACCGGCTCGCCGGTCTGGATGTAGTCCTGGACCAGCGCGCGGAGGATCTCGCGCTCGCGTTTGTCCAGCTCGCCTGTGGGCCCCGGCATCGGTCTCCGCCTACTCGCCGGCGAGGTGCCTCTCCGCCGACGCGGCGAGGGCCGCGAAGCGGCTCCCGGAGAGCTCCCGCCAGCGCGCGCCCGCGAGCGCTCGATCGCCCGACGCCTGGGCGACGAGCGCCTCGAGGTGAACGCGCTCCTCGGGGTAGACGTAAGCGAACGCTGCCCGCGCCGCACCCCCGTCGTCGAGCCGCAGCGCCTCGGCGAGGGCGGCGCGCGTGGCGTCCTGCTCGCCGCGTCCGTCGGCGAGCAGCGCGAGCGCGTACCAGGGCTCGGGCCGCGCCGGATCGATGGCGCGCGCGGTCTCGAGGTAGGCCTCGGCGGCGGAGACGTACCCCTCGGCGGCGTAGAGCTCGCCGAGGTTCACGAGCGCCGCCTGCTGCTCCCGGGGCCTGCCGCTCGCGACCACCTCGTCGAGCAGCCGGCGCGCCGCGTCGGCGTGCCCCTCGAGCAGGTAGCTCACCGCGAGGTCGTTGAGCGCGGCCAGGCGATCGGGATCCTGGGCGAGCGACGCCTCGAAGGACGCCCGGGCGCCCGCGAGGTCGCCCGCCCGGACACGCTCCGAGCCGGCGCCCGGCGGGCTCGCGAGCGTGGCGAGCATGGGCGCCGCGTCCTCGCGAGCGGCCGGGCGAGGCTCCGCCCCGCCGCACGCAGCGAGGGCGAGCGACGCGAGGGCCGCAGCGATGGAGGAGCGGGAGATCGGTGGCCGCACGGGTGCCTCTACGGCGTTCCAGGGCTGGTCCGAGTGTAGCGGTGCCCCAGAGGCCGATCAAGGAAGCAGGTGGCGCAGCGGGCGCGGCGGGATGGGGGGAGTTAGGATCAGGGCGAGGCGTCGGGCACGGCGAGGATCGGCGTGAACGCTCCCCCGAAGTCGCGAACGCTCCCCACGGGGGCGAGCGACTGCGGCGGCGCGAGCACGGCGAAGGTCGTCCGTTGAGCCCGGCGCCTCTTCTTTTCGACCGCGTCCCGAGCGGGCATGAAACGCGCGCGCCCCCAGGCGGCGTCGCAAGTAAGATGCCGCCCCCGAGCCGATCGCCGTGATCACGACGAAGCCTTCCTCAGACGAGACTGCCCCGACCGACGCGCGCGCCCGCGTCCGCCGTGCCCTCGAGACCCACCGGCGCGCCGACGTGGTGGGCGTCGCCGGCGCCGCCCGCGGATACCTCGTGCGGGAGCTCCTCGCGCCGGGCCCCGCGCGGGCGCGCGCGGTCCTCGCGGTCGCACCCGATGAGGAGGACGCGGACGGGCTCGCGCGCGACCTCGCCTTCTTCCTCGGGCGGGACGCCGTCGTGCGCGTCCCGTCCGACGCGGTGCTGCCCTACGACGACCTGTCGCCGGACCGCGGCGTGGAGATGGAGCGGCTCTCCGCGCTCGCGCGTCTGCATCTCTTTGGTGCTGGGGGGCTCGATGAAGCCGCGCCCCCCAGACCCCCGCTCGCTCCGGGGCAGCCTCAGCCGGCTGCCCCTGCGCTCGCTTTCGCGCCGATCCGAGCGGTGGTGGTCTCGGCGCGCGCGCTCGCGCGGCGCATGGTGCCGCGGCGCGTGTTCGAGGCGGGGGCGGACCTCCTCGGCAAGGGCGTCTCGATCGAGCGCGAGGCGCTCGCCGCGAAGCTCGTGCTGCTCGGCTTCACCCGCACGCCCCTCGTCGAGGATCCCGGCACGTTCGCCGTCCGCGGCGGCATCGTCGACCTGTGGAGCCCGGCCGACGCGGCGCCCGTGCGGCTCGAGTTCTTCGGCGACGAGATCGAGAGCTGCCGCGCCTTCGACCCGCAGACCCAGCGCAGCGAGGGCGACGTGGCGGAGGTGCTCCTCTCCCCGGCGCGCGAGGCGCTCTTCTCCGACGAGGGGAAGGAGGCGGCCAAGGCGGCGGTGCGCGAGGCGGCCGAGCGCGTGAACCGCCCCACCTCGCGGGTGCGCGAGGTGCTCGACGCGATCGACGCCGGCACCCCGTTCTTCGGCATGGAGGCGCTCCTCCCCGGCTTCCACGCCGGGGGGCTCGGCACGCTCCTCGACTACCTACCCCCGGGCACCCTCGCCTACGTGGACGACGCGGCCGGCGTGGAGGAGGCGCTGCAGGAGCTCGACGCGGAGCTCGCCCGCGAGCACGAGGCCGCGCTGCGCCGCGAGGAGCTGGCCCTCCCGCCAGAGGCGCACTTCCTCCCCGCCGCCGAGGCGCTCGCCGCGCTCGCGGCGCGGCCGGTGGTGCGCCGCCACGGGGTGTGGCTCGGGACGGCGGAGCCCGTCCGCTTCTCGCTCTCGGACACCCACGCCATCCGCGGGGAGATCGAGGCCGCCCACGGCGACGAGGGCGCGCTCGCCCCGCTCACCCGCCGCCTCGACGAGTGGCGCCGGCGGGGCATCGCGGCCGTGGTCGCCTGCGGCTCGCCCTCCACCGCGGACCGGCTCCGCCGGCTCCTCGAGGATCGGCGCCAGGCATTGCGCGCGCACGAGGGCCCTCCCGGCGATCCGCGCGCGATCTTCGACCCCGCCATCCACGCCCACGTGTTCCAGGGCGAGATCTCGCAGGGCTTCGTGGACGGCGAGGCGGGGCTCGCCGTCGTCGCCGACGAGGAGATCTTCGGCCGGCGGGTGCGCAAGAAGGCGCGGCGCACCAAGGAGGAGAACGCCTTCGCGGCGGCCTTCCGCGAGCTCAACGACGGCGACCTCGTCGTCCACGTCGAGCACGGCATCGCCCGCTACCTCGGCCTCACCAAGATGCAGATCCGCGGGGTGGAGGGCGACTTCCTCGTCCTCGCCTACGACGGCGCCGACCGGCTCTACCTGCCGGTCGCGAAGCTGCGCCAGGTGCAGAAGTTCACCGGCGCCTCGCCGGAGACGGTCCGGCTCGACCGGCTCGGCGGGCAGTCCTTCGCGCTCCGCAAGGCGCGGGTGAAGGAGCAGCTCCTCAAGATGGCGGCGGAGCTGCTCGACATCTACGCCGCCCGCGCGGCGCACCCGGGCTTCCAGTTCGCCCAGCCGGACGGGATCTTCCGCGAGTTCGAGGCGGAGTTCCCCTGGGAGGAGACGCCCGACCAGGCGAAGGCGATCGCCGACGTGATCACCGACATGACGAAGGGTTCCCGTCTGCGAGCGAAGGGGCAGTCGGCTGAGGCTGCCCCGGAGCGAGCGGGGGGAGCCTCATCCGCCCCTCCAGTTCCCATGGACCGGCTCGTCTGCGGCGACGTCGGCTACGGCAAGACCGAGGTGGCGATGCGCGCCGCCATGCTCGCGGTGCTCTCGAAGAAGCAGGTGGCGGTGCTCGTCCCGACCACCGTGCTCGCCTCGCAGCACGAGCGGACCTTCCGGGAGCGCTTCAAGGGCTACCCGGTGCGCATCGAGGCGGTCTCCCGGATGAAGACCTCCGAGGAGGTGAAGCGGATCCTGAAGGACGCCGCCCAGGGGAAGGTCGACATCGTCGTCGGCACCCACCGGCTCCTCGCCGCGGACGTCTCCTTCAAGGAGCTCGGCCTCGTGGTGGTGGACGAGGAGCAGCGCTTCGGCGTCGCGCACAAGGAGCGCCTGAAGAAGCTCCGCAAGCTCGTGGACGTCTTGACGCTCACCGCGACGCCCATCCCGCGCACGCTGCACATGAGCCTCGCCGGCGTGCGGGACCTCTCCATCATCGCCACGCCGCCGGAGGATCGGCGCGCCATCCGCACCTTCGTCATGAAGTTCGACCCGCAGGTGGTCAAGGAGGCGATCGAGACCGAGCTGAAGCGCGGCGGGCAGGTGTACTTCGTCCACAACCGCGTCCGCTCGATCGCGGCGATGCAGAAGTTCCTCGCCGAGATCGCGCCCGAGGCGCGGGTGGGCGTCGCCCACGGGCAGATGGGCGAGGGCAAGCTCGAGGAGGTGATGAGCCGCTTCGTCCGCAAGGAGCTCGACGTGCTCCTCGCGACGTCGATCATCGAGAGCGGCCTCGACATCCCGAGCGCGAACACCATCATCGTGAACCGCGCCGACCACTTCGGCCTCGCGCAGCTCTACCAGATCCGCGGCCGCGTCGGCCGCAGCCGCGAGCGCGCCTACGCGTACCTGCTCGTGCCCGCGCGGCGCCCCGTGACGAAGGACGCCCAGAAGCGGCTCGAGGTCCTGCAGCGCTTCAGCGAGCTCGGCGCCGGCTTCAAGATCGCGAGCCACGACCTCGAGATCCGCGGGGCGGGGAACCTGCTCGGCAAGGACCAGTCCGGCCAGATCGAGGCGGTCGGCTTCGAGCTCTACTCCGAGCTCCTCGACGAGGCCGTGCGCGAGCTCAAGGGCGAGCCGCCGCGCGAGGACATCGATCCCGACGTGCAGCTCCCGGTCCCGGCCTTCATCCCCGACCCGTACATGCCGGACGTCCACCAGCGGCTCTACTTCTACAAGCGGCTGGCCCAGGCGACGACCGACGAGGAGCTCGACGAGGTGCGGGCGGAGATCATCGACCGCTGCGGCGATCCGCCGGAGGAGCTCGACGCGCTCTGCGACGTGATGGCGGTGAAGGTGCGGCTGCGCGCGCTGCGCATCCGCGCCATCGAGGCCGGCCCCGGCCGGCTCGTCCTCACCCTCGGCGAGACGGCCGCGCTCGACCCGTTCCTGCTCGCGAAGCACGTGGCGGCCTCGGGCGGCGCGCTGCGCCTCACCCCGGACATGAAGCTCGTCTCGGCGCTCCCCGGCGCGAAGCCTCCGCCGGCGAAGGCCCCGCCCGGCAAGCCTGCCAGGATCGTGAAGGGCAAGGCGGCCCCGCGCCCTGCGCCGGTGGCCGTCCGGACGGCGGCGGTCGGGCTCGTGCCGTCGCCGGCCATGGAGCTCTCGACCGGGCGCGAGCTGCTCGGCGCCGCCCGCCAGCTCCTCGCCGGCCTCGCCCGCTGCGCGCGGCCCGAGTGAACCGGCCGCGGCGCCTGGCCGCGCTTCGCGTCGGATCGCGCCCCTCGAGCGGGCGCCGGGACAGGGCTTTGGGAGCCGGGGGCGCGACCTGGCGCGCGAGGGACGGCGGGCCACCCGACGGGGGGACCTCGTCCTTGATCCCCCCCTCGTTCCGTGCTCTTTTCAGCCGCTCCAAGCCAGCGCCCGAACCCCCGGCGGGGAAGAACGGGGCGTGGTCCTGCGTTGGCTGACCGGCCTTTACCGCACGTCTTCCCGAAGGAGCACCCGCATGCTGCGCCGTTCCCTCGTCATCGGCCTCTGCGCGCTCGCCGCCGCCTGCCAGTCGCCGAAGGACAAGAAGTCGGGCCCCGTGATCGCGAAGGGCAACGGGGTCACCATCACCGCCGACGAGTTCAAGGCCCGCCTCGACGAGCAGTCGCCGTTCATCCGCGCGCGCTACTCGACGCTCGAGCGGAAGAAGGAGTTCCTCGACAACCTCATCCGCTTCGAGGTGCTCGCGCGTGAGGCCGAGAAGCAGGGCCTCGCGACGGATCCCGACGTGCAGCTGACCCTGAAGAAGATCATGGTCCAGAAGCTCGTCCAGAAGAACTTCCAGGACCTCGAGCGCGCGAAGGAGGTCCCCGAGCCCGAGCTCCAGAAGTACTACGACGAGCACAAGACGGACTACTTCCGCCCGAAGCGCGTGCGCGTCGCCGCGGTGGTGTTCGAGGCGCCGGCCGGCTCGCCCGAGCGCGCGAAGAAGCTCGCCGCCGCGAAGGCCGCGCTCGCCAAGATCAAGGCCGACGAGCAGAAGAACCCGCTCGCCTTCACGCAGGCGGTCTCGCAGTACTCCGAGGACGCCGCCACGAAGAACGCCGGCGGCGACCTGCAGTACAAGTCGCACGAGGAGCTCACGGCGGCCTACTCGAAGGAGCTCGCCGACGCCGCCTTCGCGCTCTCCGCCGGGCAGACCTCCGGCGTCGTCGAGACGCCGAAGGGCTTCTACCTCCTCAAGCTCACCGCCCAGCAGGAGGAGCTGAACCGCTCCTTCGACCAGGTGAAGGCGCAGATCCAGAACAAGCTCTACCGCGAGAAGAAGACGAAGGAGTTCGACGAGTGGCTGAAGCGCCTCAAGGACGAGGCGAAGATCTCCGTCGACGAGAAGGCCCTCGAGGCGGTGGAGGTCAGCGCCGCCGCGCCGGGCGCCATGCCCGGGATGCCCGGCACCGGGATGACGGGGGTCATGCCCCACGGCCCGATGCCGAGCGCGACCCCCGCCCCGCCGGCGAAGTAGGCGTGCGCGCGAGGCTCCTCATCCCGCTCGCGGTCCTCGGCGTGCTCGCCGGGGGCTGCGGCCGGTGCGGCGGCGGGAAGAAGGACGCGCCGCCCGCGCCGCGCGCCGTGGCGCTCGTGAACGGCGAGCCCATCGGCGCCGACGTCCTCGCGCGCGAGCTGCGCGAGACGCGCGCCGGCGAGGCCCAGGCCGACGGCGGGGGCGACACGCTCCGCCGCGGCCTCCTCGACGAGCTCGTGGATCGGGCGCTCCTCCTCCAGGAGGCGCGCGCCCGGTCCATCGTGGTGGGCCAGGACCAGGTCGAGCGCGCGTTCCTGCGGGTGCGCGCCGAGTACCCCGGCTCGAACTTCGACGACCTCCTCGCCCAGCAGCGCCTCGGCCAGGCGGACCTCAAGGGGCGGCTCAAGGACCAGCTCACCATCGAGCGGCTCTTCGAGGAGCAGGTGTTCCCGCAGGTGCAGGTCGCCGACGGGGAGATCCAGCGCTACTACGCGGACCACGCGGCGGAGTTCGAGGAGCCGGAGCGGGTGCACGTGCTCCAGGTCGTGGTGTCGACCAAGGAGGAGGCGCTCGCGATCCGCGACCGCCTCCGCAGGAACCCGCAGACCTTCGCGGAGGTCGCGCGCAAGTCGTCGATCGCCCCGGAGGGCAAGGCCGGCGGCGACCTCGGCTTCATCGGGCGCGGCGCGGGGTTCCCCGAGGTCTTCGACGTCACCTTCTCCCTGCCCCTCAACAAGGTGAGCGACGTCACCCCCTCACCGTACGGCTTCCACGTCTTCAAGGTGATCGACCGGCGCGCCGCGGCCCGGCGCTCGCTCGACCAGGCGCGGCCCGAAATCGCCGAGAAGCTCACCCGCGAGAAGCGCGCGCGGGCCCAGGACGATTATCTCAAGGCCTTGCGCGAGCGCGCCCGCATCGAGATCGACGAGAAGGCCCTCGCCGGAGTGAATCCGTGACCCCTGCCGCCCTCCCCCTGCTCGTCCTCCTCGCCGCCGCCCCTGCCGCCCCCGCGGCTCCTGCGGCGCCCGCGACGCCTCCCCCGGCGGCCGCCCCTCACCAGGTCGTCGACCGCGTCGCCGCGCTCGTGAACGGCGAGGTGGTGACGCTCTCCGAGCTCGCCGACCGCGCCGGCCCCGCGCTGCTCAAGGCGGAGCAGCTCAGCCCCGGGCCCGAGCGCGACCAGGCCCAGGCCGCCGCGCTGAAGCGCGCCCTCGACGACGTGATCGCCGAGCGGCTCCTCCAGGCGAAGGCGGCGGAGCTGCAGCTCGAGGCGACCGAGCAGCAGATCGACGAGGCGGTCGCGGACATCAAGAAGCGCAACGACTTCGACGACGCGGCGCTCGAGCGCGCGCTCAAGGAGCAGGGGCTCGACCGGGCCGCCTTCCGCGCCAACGTGAAGCGCGAGTACGACGCCTTCCTCGTCCTCCAGTACGAGGTGCGCTCCAAGGTGAAGGTCTCGGACGACGACCTGCGCAACTACTACCAGTCGCACCCGCAGGAGTTCGGCGGCGAGGACGAGGTGAAGGTCCGCCACATCTTCCTGCCCCTGCCGGACGGCGCCACGAAGGCGCAGCAGGAGAAGGTGCAGGAGCAGATGACCCGCATCCTGCAGCGGCTCAAGACCGGCGAGGACTTCTCGGCGGTGGCGCGCGAGGTGTCGAAGGGCCCCTCCGCCGCCGAGGGCGGCGACCTCGGCTGGCTCCGCCGCGGCACCATCGAGAAGGCCCTCGAGGACGCGGCGTTCGCCCTCAAGCCGGGCGAGCTGTCGCCGCCCGTGCGCGCCGGCCCGGGCCTGCACGTCTTCAAGGTCGAGGAGCGCCGGGCGTCGGGGACGAAGTCGTTCGAGGACGCGAAGGAGGAGATCCGCGCCCACCTCGTCGACCAGCAGGCGGGCACCTACCGCCAGCAGCTCATCGCCGAGCTGCGGCGCGACGCGCTCGTCGAGACCAAGCTGCCCGAGCTGCAGAAGTGAGCGTCCGCGCGCGCCGGCACGCGGTCGCCGTCGCGCCGCGACCCATCGCCTCCTCGCCCCGGGCGCCGAGGCGCCGCGCCGCCGCGAGCGCGCGGCCGGAGCGCGCCCGGCTCCCCGCGCTGCCGCGCATCGCCGTGAGCCTCGGCGACCCCTCGGGCGTGGGCGCCGAGGTGACCGCCAAGGCGCTCGCGGCGCTGCGGGGCGCCCTCGTGCCCTACGTCTTCGGCGACGCGCGCGTGCTCGCCCGCGAGCTCGCCTCGAGCGGACTCCCGCTCGTCGTCCCCGGCGCGCCGCTCCCGCCGGAGGGCGCGCTCGTCACGGTCACCCGGCTCCCCGCGGGCGCGGTGCGCCCCGGCCGCCCCGATCCCCGCGCCGGCGAGGCCCAGCTCGCCGCCCTGGAGGCCGCCTTCGACGCCGTGCGGCGCGGCGACGCCGACGCGCTCACCACCGCCCCGGTGTCGAAGGCCCAGGTCGCCCGCGCGCTGCCCGGCTTCGTGGGCCACACCGAGTGGCTCGAGGCCCGCTGCGGGGTGCGCCGCTCGGTGATGATGCTCGCCGGCGAGAAGCTCAAGATCGCGCTCGTCACGAACCACGTCGCCTTCGCGAAGCTCAGGCGCGCGCTCACCGTCGAGCGCATCGCCGAGACGCTCGTCATCACCCACCGGGCGCTGCGCGAGGACCTGGGCCTCGCGCGCCCGCGCCTCGCCCTCGCCGCGCTCAACCCGCACGCCGGCGAGGAGGGCGCGTTCGGCGACGAGGAGAAGACGCTCCTCCCCGCCGCGCTCGCCCGCGCGGCGAGCGCCGGCGCCCGCGCGCGCGGCCCGTTCCCCGCGGACTCGGTGTTCTTCCGCGCCGCGCTCGGCGAGTTCGACGCGGTGGTCGCCCTCTACCACGACCAGGGGCTCATCCCCGTGAAGCTCCTCGACGCGGTGGGCGGGGACCCGGCGGTGAACGTGACGCTCGGGCTCCCCATCGTGCGCACGAGCCCGGATCACGGGGTCGCCTACGACATCGCCGGCAGCGGGGTGGCGAACCCGGCCTCGATGATCGCCGCGCTCCGCCTCGCCGCGCGCATCGGGGGGGTCAGGGCGCAGGCCCGCCCGACCCGCGGCCGGGGCTGAGCGCGGTCACCCGCGCGCGCCCGGGCAAGTCATCGATCGCACTCACCGCGGGAGGGCCCCGCGCGAAGCGCGGGAGGGGCGAAGCCCCTCCGGCGGGGAACCTGCGCGCACCCGCGAACGCGGGCGCGCAGGTTCACGGGCCCCGCCGAGCAGGGGTGGGGCCCCGACGACGGCGGCCAGCCGTCGGCGGGGCGGGGGCGCAGCCCCCGTTAGACATTAAACCTAAAGTGCATCACGTCGCCGTCCTGGACGACGTACTCCTTGCCCTCGATGCGCAGCTTGCCCTTCTCGCGCGCGGCGGACTCGCTCTTCAGCTCGAGCAGATCCTCGATGCGGATCACCTCCGCCTTGATGAAGCCCTTCTCGAAGTCGGAGTGGATGACGCCCGCCGCCTGGGGGGCGCGCGAGCCCGCCTTCACGGTCCAGGCGCGGCACTCGTCCTCGCCGGCCGTGAAGTAGGTGATGAGGCCGAGCAGCCGGTAGCCCGCGTGGACGAGCCGGTCGAGGCCGGGCTCCTCCAGGCCGAGCGAGGCGAGGTACTCCTCCCGCTCGCCGGGGGCGAGCGCGGCGAGCTCGGACTCGACCTTGCCGGAGATCTCGACCATGGGCGCGCCCTCGGCGTCGGCGAGCGCCTTCACGGCCAGGATGCTCGGATCGGTCGCCTCCTTGCCGAGCTGCGACTCGTCCACGTTGGCGATGTAGAGCACCGGCTTCGAGGTGAGGAGGAAGAGGTCGGCGAGCAGCGCGCGGTCGTCCTCGGAGAGCTTCTGCGCGCGGACGGGGGTGCCCGCCTCGAGGCCGGCCTTGGCGCGGTCGAGCGCGGCGAGCTCCGCCTTGGCGAGCTCCCCGGGCTTCCCCGGCGCCTTGGCGTTCTTCATGGCCCGCTCGCGCCGCTTCTCGACCGACTCGAGGTCCTTCAGCATGAGCTCGGTCTCGACGACCTCCCGGTCGCCGCGCGGATCGACCTTGCCCGCGACGTGCACGACGTCGGGGTCCTCGAAGCAGCGCAGCACGTGGGCGATCGCGTCGACCTGGCGGATGTTGCCGAGGAACTGGTTGCCGAGCCCCTCGCCCTTGGAGGCGCCGGCCACGAGGCCGGCGATGTCCACGAACTCGAGGGTGGTGGGGGTGGTCTTCTTCGGCTTGAAGAGCGCCGCCAGCCGCTCGAGCCGCCGATCGGGCACCGGCACGACCCCCACGTTCGGCTCGATGGTGCAGAACGGGTAGTTCGCGGCCGCGGCCTGCGCCGCGCCGAGGAGCGCGTTGAAGAGGGTGGACTTCCCCACGTTGGGGAGGCCGACGATGCCGATCGAGAGACCCATGCGACCCTTGAATCTAGCCCGCGGAAAATGGAAACGCTCCGGCGGACGCGGGGCCCGCCGGAGCGTCTAGACCGGTCCGGCCGCGCTAGGCGGCGCGGTTCGCCGGGAGCTGCGCGATGTAGTCCTCGACGAGCTTCCGCTGCGAGGCGTCGTCGAGGTTCGCCTTCACGAGGCGAGAGGCCGCGTCGATGGCGAGGTCCGCGACCTGCGCGCGGAGCTCCGACATCGCCTTGGTCTTCTCCTCGTCGATCTGCCTGCGGGCGGAGGAGACGAGCTCGTCCGCCTCCTTGCGGGCGCGGGCGGTCAGCTCCTGGCGGAGCACCTCGACCTCCTGCTGGTTGCGCCGCGCGAGCTCGGCGGCCTCGCGCTGCGCGTGGGCGAGCGAGGCCTTCTGCTCGGCGAGCATCCGCTCCGCCTCGGCGCGCTCCTTCTTGGCCGCCTCGATCGCCTCGCGGATGGTCCGCTCCCGCTCGTCGAGCATCTTGACGATGGGCCCCCACGCGAACTTGGAGAGGACCACGAGCAGGAACAGGAACGTGATGGCCGCCCAGAGGGTGAGGCCGGGGTTCAGGTCCGTGAGCCCTCCGGCTGCGAGGGGCAGGGACGCGAGGGAGGCCATGCGCGACTCCGTGGGTGAAGAGGAGGTGAAGGTTCGACGAGCCGGATGTGCCCCTACGCCTTGATGGCGAGGAGCACGCAGACGACGATCGCGAAGAGCGTCACGCCCTCGATGAGGGCGGCGGCGATGATCATCGAGGTGCGGATGTCGCCGGCGACGGTCGGCTGGCGGGCGGAGCCCTCCATGGCGGCGGCGGCGAGCTTGCCGATGCCGAGGCCGGCGCCGAGGACGGCGAGGCCGGCGCCGAAGCCGGCGGAGAGGAACGCGAGGGCGGTGGAGGTCATGGTCGTCTGCCTTGTCTTTCAGAGGTGCGGGATTACCGGGCCGCGTGATTCCCGTGGCGCGTGGAGCGCTCGACTACCCATGGCCGGGGGACGCCCCCGCCACGTGAGAAGCGTGGTTGCCGTGATCGACCGAGCCCATGCCCGGCTCGGCGTGGCCGTGCTCGCCGTGCTCCTCGTCGTGGCCGTGGTGCGCGAGGCCCTGACCGATGAAGAGCGACGAGAGCATGGTGAAGATGTAGGCCTGCACGAACGCGACGAAGAGCTCGAGCAGGTAGATGCCGAGCGCCATCGGCACCGAGCCGAACGCCACGCCCCAGTGGCCGAGGGCGAAGATGAGGCCGATGAGCGAGAAGATGACGATGTGGCCCGCCACCATGTTGGCGAAGAGACGGACGGTGAGAGCGAAGGGCTTCGTGAAGAGGCCCAGGATCTCGACCGGGATCATGATGGGCCACAGCCACGGGGCGACGCCGCCCGTCAGGTGCTTCAGCCAGCCGCCGAGCCCCATCGCCTTGATGGCCGCGTACTGCGTGATGACGAAGGTGAACAGGGCCAGGGCGACCGTGACGGACAGGTTGCCGGTCGCGGTGGCGGACCAGGGCAAGAGGCCGAACAGGTTGACGAAGAGGATGAAGAAGAAGGCGGTGACGAGGTACGGGACGAAGCGGTCGCCGTCGTGCTCGCCGATGTTCTTGCGGGCGATCTCGTTCCGCACGAACTGCACGAGCATCTCGAGGAAGTTGTAGAGGCCGCGGGGGACGAGCCCCTTCCTGCGCACCGCCGAGACGAAGGCGACGATGAGCACGAGCGAGGCGATCCACATCATCACCGCGTGCTTCGTCGGCGTCATGTCGAGCGAGCCGAAGACGAGCGGGCCCGACGCCTTGCCGGTGGCGTGATCGCGGTGCGTGCCGAACACGTGGTCGAGGTCGACCTCGCAGTTCCAGGCGAAGCCGCCCTCGCAGTAGCCCGGGTACTCGAGCGTGTGACCGTCGGTCACGTGGTGCATGAGCGACTCGGAGAGGCCGCCGCCGTGCCCGCCCGCCTCGCCGTGGCCGCCCTCGGCGGCGGGCGCGGCGACCTCGGGCGTCTCGTGCGCCGGCGCCTCATGCGCGGCGGGCGCCTGAGCGAGGGAAAGCGTGAGCGCGAGGGTCAGGATGGCGGTCATGCGGCCCTTCCCGTGAAGCGGCGAAGCGAGTGGAGGTAGACGCCCTCGACGGCGCTGAAGGCGAAGTACGGCACGAAGAAGGCGACGACGAAGGCGAAGACGTTCTCGCCGGCGCGCGCCACGAACACGGTGCCGAGCGCGACGAGGAGGATGCGGGCGAGGAACGCGACGGTCATGACGAGCAGCGCCGGCTTGAGGGGCTTCTCGGCGTTCTTCACCGAGCGGGCGAGCACGAGCATCGACAGGAGGGCGGTGAAGCTGCAGGCCGTCGCGCCCACGAGCGCCGCGCGCCGGTACTGCCCCGCGGCGAGCGCGAGGCCGACGAAGGCGAGCGAGAGGGCGACGGTGATGACCTGATGCTTCACTTCTTTCCCTTGAGGACCTGCCTGAAGAAGCTGATGAAGCCGCCCGTCATGCCGAGCACCGCCCCCAGCATCGTGAGCCAGGGGACCTCGTTCCCGAGCTTCCGGTCGGCGAGGTAGCCGAGGAACGTGAACACGCCGACCGCGCCGACGAGGCTCGAGGAGGCCGCCATGTACGGCGCGGCCTTCCGGTACCCCTCCGCGAGCCCGGAGAGCCCCTTGTCCTCGTTGGACCCGCGATTTCGATCCTCGGGATCCGCCAAAGACCCTCCGCTGCCGGCCTCTCCGCAACCCCGGAGAAGCGGGATTCCCCAATGCTTCCGCGGGCGGAAAGGCACGCCCGTATAGCAGGGGCGTGGCGCACACGTCAATGGTCTCGCACCCCGCCGGGAGCGCTCCCACCCCGATCTGCTCAGGCGAGCGCGGCGAGCAGCCGGTCGACGTCCTCCTCGGTGCTGTAAAGGTGCGGCGACACTCGGATCCGGTCGCCGCGCAGCGACGCCCAGATCTTGGCCGCGCGGAGCCGCTCGTACGCGGCGAGGGTGGCGGCGGAGGACTGGGCGCGCAGGCAGAGGAGGTGGCTCCGCGCGGCCGGCTCGAGGGGGCTCGCCGGGACGAAGCTTTGCGGCAGGCGCGCGAGGAGGCGGTCGCCGAGCGCACGGGCGTGCGCCTGGACCGCGGCGGGCGTCGCCTCGAGGAGGAGGCGCAGCGACTCGGCGAGCGGGAGCAGGTTGAAGAACGCCGCCGTCTCGTGCGCGTCGTAGCGCTGCGCGCCGGGCCGAAGCTCGATGTCGGCGGGCAGGTTGCCGTAGTCCTCCGCGCCCTTCACCGCCCACCAGTTCAGATCCCCCACCGCGAGCCGGTCGAGCACCTGCGCCGAGAAGAGCCCGAGCCCGCAGCCATACGGGCCGAGCAGGTGCTTGTAGGCGGAGGCGGCGTAGACGTCGACGCCGGAGCCGCCGAAGTCGAACGGCAGCGCGCCCGCCGCCTGGCTCCCGTCCACCACCGTGATCGCCCCGAAGCGCCGCGCCGCCTCGACCACCGGCCCGGGCTCGAGCCGCCCGCCGTGGAGGTACGAGACGTGGGCGAACGCGACGACGCGGGTCCGCGGACCGACCCCCTCGGCGAGCCGCTCCGCCGAGACCGCGCCCGTCGGATGATCCGGCTCGACGACGCGGATCGCGACGCCGCGGCGGGCGAGCCAGCGCCAGGGCAGGTCGTTCGAGGGGAACTCGTGCCGCGCGAGCACCACCTCGTCGCCCTCGCCGAGGTCGAGCCCGCGCGCGACGGCGTTCACCACCTGACCCGCCCCGGTGACGAGCGCCACCGCCTCCTCGCGCGCGCCGAGGAGGCGCGCCGCGAGGGCCCGCGCCTCGGAGACGGCCGAGACGTAGGTGGCCGCCGAGATGCGCCAGGGCCGCTCCTTGAGGGCGAGCGCCTCGCGCCCGGCGCGCGACGCCGCGAGCGGGATGGGGCCCTGGCTCGCGGCGTCGAGGTAGGCGACGCCCTCGAATGGCGCGAAGCGCTCCGCCCAGCCGGGCATCTAGACCTTCGCGGCCTCGGCGAACGCCGCCTCGGCCGCGAGGAGCGTGTGCTCGACGTCGCCTTCGGAGTGCGCGGTCGAGAGGAACGCCGCCTCGAACTGCGAGGGCGGGAGGTAGGCGCCGCCCTCCAGCATGCGGTGGAAGAAGGCGCCGAAGCGCTTCGTCGAGGAGAGCCGCGCGCTCGCGGCGTCGAACACCGGCTTCTCCGAGAAGAACACCGTGAGCATGGAGCCGACCCGGTTCACCTGCACCGGCACCTTGGCGGCGGCGGCGCGGGCGCGGAGCCCGTCCGCGAGCTTCGCGGCGAGGTTCTCGAGCTTCTCGTAGGCGGCGGGGGTCATGAGCCGCAGGGTGGCGGTCCCGGCCGCCATCGCCATGGGGTTCCCGGAGAGCGTGCCCGCCTGGTAGATGGGCCCCGCCGGCGCGACCCGATCCATGACGTCGGCGCGCCCGCCGAAGGCGCCCACCGGCAGCCCGCCCCCGATGACCTTGCCGAAGGTGACGAGGTCCGGCCGGAGGCCGAAGAGCCCGCAGGCGCCGCCCGACGACACGCGGAAGCCGGTCATCACCTCGTCCACGATGAGGAGCGCGCCGTGCTTGCGGCACAGGGTGAGCAGGCCCTCGAGGTAGCCCGCCCTGGGGACGAGCACGCCCATGTTGCCGACCACCGGCTCGATGATGACGCCGGCGAGGCGGTCGCCCCGCTCGGCGAAGAGCCGCTCGGCGGCGGCGAGGTCGTTGTACGGCAGCGTGAGCGTGTGCTTCGCGAGGTCCGCCGGCACGCCCGGGGAGTCGGGCAGCCCGAGCGTCTCGACGCCGGAGCCCGCCTTCACGAGGAGCGGATCGCCCGCGCCGTGGTAGCAGCCCTCGAACTTGAGGATGTCGTCGCGCCCCGTGAAGCCGCGCGCCACGCGAATGGCGGCGGTGGTGGCCTCGGTGCCCGAGGAGCAGAAGCGCATCTTCTCGATCCAGGGCATCCGCTCGCGCACGAGCTCCGCGAGGGTGATCTCGCGCGGCGAGGGGGCGCCGAACGAGGCGCCCTCCTTCATGGCGTCCTGCACCTCGCGCATCACCTCCGGGTGGGCGTGCCCGACGATCATCGGACCCCAGGAGAGCACGTAGTCGACGTAGTCGTTGCCGTCGACGTCGACGAGGTGGCTGCCCCTGCCGCGCGCGATGAACCGGGGCGTCCCGCCCACGCCGCGGAACGCGCGCACCGGCGAGTTCACGCCGCCGGGGAACAGGGTCTGCGCCTTCGCGAACAGCTTCTCCGACAGCTCGGTCTTCATGGCTTTCCTCTCGGTGACTAGCGGAAGGCGGCGGCGCGATCGCCCGGCAGCGTCGCGGGCTTCGCCCGCTCGCGGCGCTCGGTGACCGCCTCGATGTTGGTCCGGATCGCGTCCGGGTTCGGGTGGATGGGCAGCGCGAGCGCGTACAGCTCGAGCGCGCGGTCGAAGCGCCCCGCCTGCGCGTGGATGAGGGCCTGCCCCTCGAGCGCGCGGGCCGCGAGCTCCGGGCGCGGCTTGCTGTCGATGAGCGCCTGGAAGGCGGAGAGCGCCTCGTCGTCGCGCTTCTCGAGCGACCACGCCTGGGCGGTGAGGAGCTGCGCCTCGTCGGCGAGCTCGTGATCGGGCCACTTCTCCCGCAGGATGCGGGCCTCGGTGCGCGCCTGCGACCAGTTCTTGAGCTCGAGGTAGGCGCGGGCGACCTCGAGCTGGTAGCGCGGCGCCTCCGGCGCGCTCGAGGCGGCGACGTCCGCGTACTGGGCGATCGCGGCGAGCGGGTCGCGGAAGCGCTCGCGGTAGATGTCGCCGATCTGGACGCGCGCCTCGCGCGCCTCCTTGCCGCCCGGGTAGAGCGCCACGATGCGCCGGTAGTAGGAGATCGCGCCGGTGTAGTCGCCGAGCTCGAGGTACGAGACGTCCCCCGCGAAGCGCAGCGCCTTGCAGCGCACCGCCGCCTCGTCGGGCGAGAGCGTCGCGTCGCCGAGCTCGGCGAGCACCGCCTTGTAGCCCTGGAGCGCGCCCTTCGGGTCGCCCGCGTGGCGCTTCCCGTTCGCCTCCTCGAGCCGCTTCGCCGGCGAGGCGCAGGCGAGCGCGAGCGCCGCCGCGAGCGCGGCGGCGAAGGGGCCCGACCGCCGCCTCACGCGCCTGCCTCCGGCTCCCCGCCGCCCTGGTCCTCCGGCCCGCCCTCGGGCGGCTCCTCGCCCTCCGCCGCCTCGGCGACCCCGGCCGCCGCCGCCTCGGGCGTGGTCTCGGCGACGCGCGCGAGGCCCACCACCTGCTCGGACTTGGACTCGAGGGTGATGAGGCGGACGCCCTGGGTGTTCCGCCCGATGAGGCTGATCCCGCGCGAGGGCATGCGGATGAGCATGCCGCCGTTCGTGATGAGCATCACCTCCTCGGCGTCGGACACGAGCGCCGCGGCGACCACCGGGCCGTTCCGCTCGGTGGTCTTGATGGTGATGATGCCCTTCCCGCCGCGGCTCTGGATGCGGTACTCGGCGAGCTCGGTGCGCTTGCCGTAGCCGTTCTGCGTGACGGTGAGGATGGTCGGCGCGGGCTCGCCCTCCGGCGGCGCCGCCGGGATCGACTCGGCCGAGACGACCGCGTCCTCCGCCTCGAGGGTGATGCCCTTCACGCCGTAGGCGGTCCGCCCCATGGCCCGCACGTCGGACTCCTCGAAGCGGATGGCCATCCCCTGCGCGGTCGAGAGGAGCACGTGGCTCTTGCCGTCGATGAGCCGCGCGGCGATGAGCTCGTCGCCCTCCTCGATGCCGAGCGCGATGATGCCGGCCGCGCGCGGCCTCGCGAACTGCTCGAGGCGGGTCTTCTTGATGAGCCCCCGGCGCGTGGCCATGAACACGAACTGTCCGGGCTCGGCGGCGACCGCGCCGTTCGCCTTCTCGGCGGGCTCCGCGGCCTCGGCCTCGCCCGGCTCGGCGGCGATCTCGGCCGCATCCTCGGCGCCGGCGGGCTCCGGGAGCCGCCGCACCGGCAAAATCGCGGCGACCTTCTCGCCCGGCGAGAGCTGCACGAGGTTCACGATGGGCTTGCCGCGCGCGGCGCGCCCGGCCGGCGGGATCTCGTGGACCTTGAGCCAGTAGACCTTGCCCTTGTCCGAGAAGACGAGCAGGTAGCTGTGCGTCGAGGCGACGAAGATCGCCTCGAGGAAGTCCTCGTCCCGCGTGGCCGCGCCGGTCTTGCCGCGCCCGCCGCGCCGCTGGGCGCGATAGAGCGACACCGGGTTCCGCTTCACGTAGCCGGCGTGGGAGACGGTGACGACCATCTCCTCCTCGGCGATGAGGTCCTCCGTGGAGTAGTCGGTCGCCTCGCCCAGGATCTCGGTGCGCCGCTCGTCGGCGAAGAGCTGCCGCACCTCCTTCAGCTCCGAGACGATGACCTCCATGAGGACGGCCTCGGAGGCGAGGATCTCCTTCAGGCGGCCGATGAGCTTCTGCACCTCGGCGAGCTCGTCCAGGATCTTCTGGCGCTCGAGGCCGGTGAGGCGCTGCAGCTGCATCTCGAGGATGGCCTTCGCCTGGAGCTCCGAGAGGGCGAAGCCGGTCATGAGCCCGTCGCGGGCCGCGTCGCGGTCGGGCGCCTTGCGGATGAGCTCGATGATCTCGTCGAGGTGGTCGAGCGCGATCTGCAGGCCGAGCAGGATGTGCTCGCGCTCGCGCGCCTTGCGCAGCTCGAAGCGCGTGCGGCGGGTGACCACGTCGCGGCGGTGGGCGACGAAGCGCTCGAGCAGCTCCTTCAGGTTGAGGATGCGCGGCTGGCCGCCGTCGATGGCGAGGAGCGTCACGCCGAAGCCGGTCTGCATCTGCGTGTGGGCGTACAGGTTGTTCAGCACCACCTGCGCGACCGCGTCACGCTTCAGCTCGATGACGATGCGCATGCCCTCGCGGCTGGACTCGTCGCGGAGGTCGCTGATCCCCTCGAGGCGCTTGTCGCGCACGAGCTCGGCGATGTGCTCGACGAGCTTCGCCTTGTTCACCTGGTAGGGGATCTCGGTGACGACGATCGCCTCGCGCTCGGTCTTGGGGTGGACCTCGACCGACGCGCGCGCCCGCACCTGGATGGTGCCGCGCCCCTTCTCGTAGGCGGCGCGGATGCCGTCGCGCCCCTGGATGATCCCGGCGGTCGGGAAGTCCGGCCCGGGGATGAAGCGCATGAGCTCCGGGACGGACGCCTTGGGGTTCGAGATGAGGTGCGCCACCGCGTCGAGCACCTCGCCCATGTTGTGGGGCGGGATGTTCGTCGCCATGCCGACCGCGATGCCGGCCGAGCCGTTGACGAGCAGGTTGGGGAAGCGGGTGGGGAGGACGAGCGGCTCGACGGTCGAGTCGTCGAAGTTCGGCCCCCAGTCGACCGTCTCCTTGTCGATGTCGGCGAGGAGGAAGTCGGCGAGCCGCTCGAGGCGGGACTCGGTGTACCGGTAGGCCGCGGCGGGATCGCCGTCGACCGAGCCGAAGTTGCCCTGGCCGTCGATGAGCGGGTAGCGGAGGTTCCAGTCCTGGGCGAGCCGGACGAGGGCGTCGTAGACCGAGGAGTCGCCGTGGGGGTGGTACTTCTTCAGCACCTCGCCGACGACGCCGGCGCACTTCGAGTAGCGCTTGTTGTGGTGCAGCCCCTCGGTGTGCATCGCGTACATCACGCGGCGGTGCACGGGCTTCAGGCCGTCGCGCACGTCCGGCAGCGCGCGGCCGATGATGACCGACATCGAGTAGTCGAGATACGACTTGCGCATCTCGTCTTCGATCGCGACCTGGGCGCGCTGCCCGTCTCCGGGCGGCGGCGCCCCGGGGGCGGCGGCGGGCGGGCTCGGCGGGAGGTTCTCTTCGGCCATCGGAGCTCTTCCCTCCCGGGCCATAGGCGCGCGAGGGGGTTCGAGCGCGCGGGCACCTGGGAGAAGGGGGTGTTTTAGCCGGTTTCCCTCGGAGATTCAACGCTTTTGCCCGTCCCGGGGCGGGCCTTCGGGGCGTCCGCCGGGCCCGCGCGGCGGACCCCTCCGCGCGCCCCCGAGCGCCGCGCTCGTCCTTCACGATCCGTCCCGCCCGGACGCCCGCGCCGGCCCGAAAAAAGAGAGCGGGGAGGCGCGCCGTGCGCCTCCCCGCCCTGGGTCCACGAGTGGAGCGAGACGCCTAGCGCCCGGCCACCGAGAGCCGCGCCGCGGCCCGGCGCACGCGCGCCGACTCCTCGCCGTAGTGGCCGTCCTGCTCGGTGAGGCGGAGCAGCCGATCCTGCGCGTCGTCGAAGGCGCGCTTCGCCCGCTCGACGTCGATGTCGGCGGCCGCCTCGGCGGTGTCGGCGAGCACGATGACCCGGTTGTCGGCGACCTGCAGGAAGCCGCCGCCCACCGCGTAGTGGTGCTCCCGGCCCCCCTCGACGTACGTGAGCCGACCGGGCTCCAGCGCCGTCATGAAGGGCTCGTGGTTCAGGCGGATGCCGAAGCCGCCCGCGACGCCCGGCGCGCGGACCTCGTCGACGGTGACCGAGAAGACGCGCCGCTCCGGCGTGACGATGTCGAGGGTGAGCGCCATCGGTTACCCCGCGGCCAGCTTCTTCGCCTTCTCGACCGCCTCGTCGATGCCGCCCACCATGTAGAACGCCTGCTCCGGCAGGTCGTCGTGCTTGCCGTCCACGATCTCCTTGAAGCCGCGGATCGTGTCGGCGAGCTCGACGTACTTGCCCGGGTTGCCGGTGAACTGCTCGGCGACGTGGAACGGCTGCGAGAGGAAGCGCTGGACCTTGCGGGCGCGCGCCACGGTGAGCTTGTCGTCCTCGGAGAGCTCGTCCATGCCGAGGATGGCGATGATGTCCTGGAGGTCCTTGTAGCGCTGCAGCGTCTCCTGGACGACGCGGGCGACCTGGTAGTGCTCCTGGCCGACGACGAGCGGGTCGAGGATTCGCGAGGTCGAGTCGAGCGGATCGACGGCCGGGTAGATGCCGATCTCGGTCAGCTTGCGGCTGAGCACCGTCGTCGCGTCGAGGTGGGCGAACGCGGTCGCCGGGGCCGGGTCGGTGAGGTCGTCGGCGGGGACGTAGATGGCCTGCACCGAGGTGATGGCGCCGTTCTTCGTGGAGGTGATGCGCTCCTGGAGCTCGCCCATCTCGGTGGAGAGCGTCGGCTGGTAACCGACGGCCGAGGGGATGCGGCCGAGGAGCGCCGACACCTCGGAGCCCGCCTGCGTGAAGCGGAAGATGTTGTCGATGAAGAGCAGCATGTCCCGGTTCTCTTCGTCGCGGAAGTACTCCGCGATGGCGAGCGCCGAGAGCGCCACCCGGGCGCGCGCGCCGGGCGGCTCGTTCATCTGCCCGTACACGAGCACGCACTGGCTCTTCGAGAGGTCGTCCTTGTTGATGACGCCCGACTCGATCATCTCGTGGTAGAGGTCGTTCCCCTCGCGGGTGCGCTCGCCCACGCCGGCGAACACCGAGAACCCGCCGCGCTTCTTCGCGACGTTGTTCACGAGCTCCATGAGGAGCACGGTCTTGCCGACGCCGGCGCCGCCGAAGAGGCCGATCTTGCCGCCGCGGAGGTACGGGGCGAGGAGGTCGATGACCTTGATGCCGGTCTCGAACGCCTCGATCTTCACGTTCTGCTCGACGAGGGTCGGCGCCGGGCGGTGGATGGGGAACTTGCGCACCGACGCCACGGGCCCACGCTCGTCGACCGGCTCGCCGACGACGTTGAGGATGCGGCCGAGCACCTCCTTGCCGACCGGCACGGAGATGGGGGCGCCGGTGGTGCGCACGCCCATGCCGCGCACGAGGCCTTCGGTCGAGTCCATCGCGATGCAGCGGGCGGTGTTCTCGCCGAGGTGCTGGGCGACCTCGATGACGAGGTTGTCGGCGCGCGCGTCGAGCGCGGGGTTCGTCACCGAGAGCGCGGTGTAGATGTCCGGCAGCGCTCCGGGCGGGAACTCCACGTCCACGACCGGGCCGATGACCTGGGTGATCCTGCCGCTCTGAACGTTCGTCGGGGTGGTCATGTCTTCCTTTCCCAAATCTACTTGAGCGCCTCGGCGCCGCTCACGATCTCCATCAGCTCCTTCGTGACGTAGGCCTGGCGCGCGCGGTTGTACTGAAGGGTGAGCGAGGCGATCATCTCCTCGGCGTTCTTGGTCGCGCTCTCCATCGCGCTCATGCGCGCGCCGTGCTCGCTGGCGGCGGACTCGAGCAGCGCGCGCCACACCTGCATCGCGATGTGGCGGGGGAGCAGGTCGCGCAGGAGCCCCTCGCGCGACGGCTCGTACTTGAAGTCGATGGCGGCGCCGCTCGCGTCGGCGCCGGGCGCCGTCTCGATGGGCAACAGCTGGAACACCACCGGCTTCTGGGAGATGGCGCTCTTGAACTCGTTGTAGGCGAGGAAGACCGCGTCCACCTCGCCGGAGAGGTAGCGCTCCGTGTACTCGCGGGCGAGGTCCTCGGCCTTCTCGTAGGTGAGGGCCGCGTTCACCCCGGTGAAGTCCTTGCGGACCTCCACCTTGCGCGCCCGGAAGAAGTCGCGCCCCTTGCGGCCGACGGTGGCGAGCTGGATGCGCTCGAACCGGTCGCCGTTCTCGACGAGGAAGCGCTGCGTGAAGCGGGCGATGTTCGAGTTGAAGCCGCCGGCGAGGCCGCGGTCGCTCGTGATGACCACCACTTCGGCGGTGTGCTGGGCGCGCGGGGCGAGGAGCGGGTGGGCCACCACCTCGTCCGCGGCCGCGCGCGCCGCCACCCGCGCGAGCGTCTGCTCGAGGAGCTGCGCGTACGGGCGCGTCTTCAGGATGGCGTCCTGGGCCCGGCGCAGCTTGGCCGCCGAGACCATCTTCATCGCCTTCGTGATCTGCCGCGTCGACTTGACCGAGCCGATGCGGTTCCGGATGTCGCGCAGTGAGGGCACGGGGGCTCGTCCTCGGAGGGCCTACTGGCCCTCGATCTGGAACACGCCGCGGAACTCGCGGAGCGCCGCGTCGAGCTGGGCCTTGATGCCGTCGTCGAGCGCCTTCTTCTCGGCGATGGCGCGGGCGACCTCCGGGTGGCGGCCGTCGAGGAACTCGATGAGCTCCTGCATGTAGCGGCCGATCTGCTCGACCGGCACCGCGCGGATCCAGCCCTGGCCGTTCTCGTCGCGCATGGTCGCCGCGTAGATCTGGATGACCTGCTTCTCGACCGGCATCGGCAGGTACTGGCCCTGCTTCAGCACCTCCACGAGCCGCTCGCCGCGGGCGAGGGTCTCCTGGGTGGCCTTGTCGAGGTCGGAGCCGAACTGGGCGAACGCGGCGAGCTCGCGGTACTGGGCGAGCTCGAGCTTGAGCGAGCCGGCGACCTGCTTCATCGCCTTGATCTGCGCGGAGCCGCCGACGCGGGACACCGAGATGCCGACGTTAATGGCCGGCCGGACGCCCTGATAGAAGAGGTTCGACTCGAGGAAGATCTGGCCGTCGGTGATGGAGATGACGTTCGTCGGGATGTACGCCGACACGTCGCCGGCCTGCGTCTCGATGATGGGGAGCGCGGTGAGCGACCCGCCGCCCTCCTTGTCGGAGAGCTTCGCGGCGCGCTCGAGCAGGCGGCTGTGGAGGTAGAACACGTCGCCCGGGTACGCCTCGCGGCCCGGCGGGCGGCGCAGCAGCAGCGAGAGCTGGCGGTACGCCACGGCCTGCTTCGAGAGGTCGTCGTAGATGATGAGCGCGTGGCGGCCGGAGTCGCGGAAGTACTCCGCCATGGTCACGCCGGTGTACGGCGCGAGGTACTGCATCGGGGCGGGGTCGGACGCGTTCGCCGCGACGACCGTCGTGTATTCCATCGCGCCGTGCTTCTTGAGCGTGTCGACGACGCGGGCCACCGTCGACTGCTTCTGGCCGATGGCCACGTAGAAGCAGTGGAGGTTGTTCCCCTTGTTGTTGATGATCGTGTCGATCGCGACCGCGGTCTTGCCCGTCTGGCGGTCGCCGAGGATGAGCTCGCGCTGCCCGCGGCCGACCGGGACCAGGGCGTCGATCGCCTTGAGGCCGGTCTGCATCGGCTCGTGCACCGACTTGCGCTTCACGATGCCGGGGGCCTTGATCTCGATCTTGCGGGTCTGCTTCGCGTTGATCGGGCCGCGGCCGTCGATGGGGTTGCCGAGGCCGTCGACCACGCGGCCGAGCAGCTCCTCGCCCACCGGCACCTCGGCGATCTTCCCGGTGCGCTTCACCGGGTCGCCCTCGCGGATGTGCTCGTAGGCGCCCATGATGGCGGCGCCGACGTTGTCCTCCTCGAGGTTGAGGACGAGGCCGGAGACGCCGCCCGGGAACTCGAGCAGCTCGCCGGCGGCGGCGCCGGCGAGGCCGTAGATGCGGGCGACGCCGTCCGCCTGGCTGAGGACGGTGCCGGTCTCGGCGACGTCGACCTTCTTGCCGTAGTCCTTGATCTGCTCGCGGATGATGCGGCTGATCTCGTCGGCGCGGATATCCATCGTGAGGCTCTCCGGAGGATGAACTGACAGTTAAAGATCGCTACTGCTTCAGCTGGCGCCGCAGATCCTCGAGCTGGGTGCGGACCGAGCCGTCGTAGACGACGCTGCCGACCTGCGCGACGACGCCGCCGAGCAGGGCGGGGTCGACCTCGCGATCGAGGAGGACGGTGGCCTTCGTCGCCTGCGAGAGCCGGTCGGCGATGGCCTTCGCGGCGGCGGCGTCGAGGGGGACCGCGCTCGTCACCTTGGCCCGGACCCGGCCGAGGTGCGCGTCGGCGAGGGCCCGGAAGTGCTCGACGATGTTGCCCAGGTAGGCGAGGCGGTTCCGGTCGCCGAGGAGGAGGAGCAGGTTCGCGGGCTCGGCTTCGAGCCTGAACGCGGCCGCGAGCTTCTCCACGATGGCCCGCCGCTGCTCGCGCGAGTACACCGGGTTGGACAGAACGTCGCGGAGATCGTCAGAGCCCTCGACAGCCTCCTTGAGGGACTGGAGGCTCTCGCTCCAGGGCTCTACTCGACCCATCTCCGCAGCCAGGCTGAAGAGCGCCCGCGCGTACCGCCGGGCAATGGAACCCATGATCATAAGGGACGCGCTCCGTAGCACGGTGTGGGTGCGACGGTCAAGCACGAATCTCCCGGCAGTACTTGGACTTAGGCTCGGTCGAAGCCCTCCCGTTTGACAGCCCGCGACCTCGCTTTACGTTCGCGTTGCCAAAAGGAGGATGAAAATCATGGCGATGCCGACGAGATGGGAGCCCTTCCGTGACCTCGCTCGTCTCCAGGACGAGATGAACCGACTTTTCGACGATCGCGCCTACAAGACCAGCGAGTCTGTCGGCTGGACTCCGCCCTGCGACATCTTCGAGGACGACGACGAGTTGGCGCTCCGCTTCGACCTCGCGGGGGTTGACCCGAAGGACGTAGACATCCGGTTCGAGAACGGAGTCCTCACGCTCAGGGGCGAGCGGAAGCTCGAGAACGAGGCGCGGCGCGACAGCTACCACCGCATCGAGCTGGCCTACGGGACGTTCACGCGCTCGTTCTCGCTGCCGGCCACGGTCGACGCCGAGAAGATCCGCGCCGAGGCGAGGAACGGTTTACTCACCGTCCACCTGCCGAAGCGTGCCGAGACGAAGCCCCGCGCCATCCAGGTGAAGGTCGGCGCGTAGCGCCGCGGCGAGGCGAAGGCTCGGCGGCCGCGCGCGCCGAGACGAGAAGAGCGGGCCCGGTTCTCCCGGAGCCCGCTCTCTTCGTCTCTACGGCTGGAGTGCGTCCGGGAGCGCTACGACTTCACGGCGGCGACGGGGCCGGGAGCGGTGGCCGGCTTCGCGCCGCCCTTCTCCACGCCCTCCATCTTCGTCTGGCCCTCGAAGATCACGCCCTTCTCGATCATGAGGGACGGCGACTCGATGTTGCCGCGCATGCGCGCCGGGTGGTGCAGCTCGATCGCGCTCTTGGCCCGAACGTTCCCGTTGATCTCCCCGTGCACGATGATCGTGCCGCAGGTGATCTCGGCGTTGACCTTCGCGCCCTCGCCCACGACGAGCACGTCGTTCGTCACGATCGTCCCGGTGAACTTGCCGTCGATGCGGACGGTGCCCTCGAAGGTGAGCTTGCCCTCGAACTCGGACCCGCGCCCGAGCAGGGCGTTGAGGTCGCCGGTGGGGGTGGGGACGGACGACAGCTCATCGCGCTTCAGCATGGCCATGTTTCTCGGCTCCTCGTTGAGTGACTTCGCGGGCGTGGGCGCTCCGGGTGCGTCCGCGCCGACCGCCGGCGACGTCGCCTCCTCCCGCAGCTTTGTCCAGAAGGACATCCGTCCTCGCTGTGGTTGCTCCCCGAACATCGGGGCTGCCGCCCCCTCGGGCGGCGGTACAGGGAACTACGCTCCAATCTTCCCGAGTATTCCATCCAGCTCGTCGAGGGAGGAGTATTCAATCTCCAGGCGCCCCGCGACTGCAGACTTGGGCACGACCCTACACCTGGCCCCCAGCCGGCGCTGCAGGCGCTGGCCCAGCGCCTTGACGGCCGGGCTCTCGGAACCGCCGGAGGGACGGTCGCTTTCCTTCCGCCCGAGCGAGCGGACGAGCGCCTCGGTCGCCCGGACGGAGAGCCCCTCGCGGATGGCCTTTTGGGCCGCCCGCTTGATGGCCTCGGCGTCGTCGATGGCGAGCAGCGCGCGGGCGTGGCCCATGTCGAGCTGACCCTGTCGGACCGAGTCGCGCACCTCCTCGGGGAGCTTCAGGAGGCGCAGGGCGTTCGCCACGGTGGAGCGCTCCTTGCCGACGCGCTTCGCGATCTCGTCCTGCTTGAGGCCGTGATCGCTCGCGAGCACCTCGTAGGCCTCGGCCTCCTCGATCGCGTTCAGGTCGGCGCGCTGGAGGTTCTCGATGAGCGCGATCTCGAAGGCCTCGCGGTCGCTCGTCTCGCGGACGATGGCGGGGATCTCGCGGATCCCTGCGCGCTGCGAGGCGCGCCAGCGCCGCTCGCCCGCGACGATGCGGTACTTGCCGCCCTCCTTGCGCACGAGGATCGGCTCGACCACGCCGTGCTCGCGGATGGAGGCGGCGAGCTCCTCGAGCTTCGCCTCGTCGAAGCGCTTGCGCGGCTGGTCCGGGTTCCGCTCGATCGCCTCGAGGGGCAGCGCGAGGAGCCCGCGCCCGGGCGCCACCGCCGCTCCGGCCGGCGCCGCGGCGGGCGCGACGCTCGCCGGGGGCGGCGCGTTCGAGAGCAGGGCGGCCATGCCGCGGCCGAGGGCGGGGCGGCGCTTGTCGGCGAGGCTCACGCGACACCTCCGAGCTGGCTGAAGCGCCCCGTCACCTCGCGCGCGAGCTCGAGGTAGCTCTGGCAGCCCTTCGAGGTCACGTCGTAGAGCAGGATGGGCTTGCCGTGGCTGGGCGCCTCGGAGAGCCGCACGTTGCGCGGGATGACGGTCTTGAAGACCTGGTCCGAGAACGTGCGGCGGATCTCCTCCGCCACCTGGTTGGAGAGGTTGTTGGGCGAGAACATGGTGAGGACGATGCCGTCCACGGTGAGCGCCGGGTTCGCGCTCGAGCGGACGAGCTCGATCGTCTTCAGCACGTCGGCGAGCCCCTCGAGCGCGTAGTACTCGCACTGGAGAGGGATGACGACGCCCTGGGCCGCGACGAGCCCGTTGAGCGTGAGGAGCCCGAGCGACGGCGGGCAGTCGATCACCACGTACTCGTACGAGCCCGCGACCTCGTCCACCGCGCGCTTGAGGCGCGACTCCCGCGACTCCAGCTCCGCGAGCTCGAGCTCGGCGCCCACGAGGTGCCGGGAGGCCGGGACGAGGTCGAGGAACTTGAGCTCCGTCTTGCGAACGGCACTCGCCATCGGCACGCCGTCCACGAGCACCTCGTAGATGGAGCACTCCGACTCGTCACGCCGGATGCCGAGGGCGCTGCCGGCGTTCCCCTGGGGATCGACGTCCACGAGGAGGGTGCGCCGCTCTGCGGCGGCGAGCGAGGCGGCGAGGTTCACGGCCGTCGTGGTCTTGCCGACGCCGCCCTTCTGGTTCGCGATGGTGAGGATCCGGGCCATGGCCTGAGCATCCGTCTGCGGGGCGCGCGCCCCTTCCGTCGTGTTCGCCAACTCGGGACCTCTCGGTTGTTTCGCGCGACCCCCTGGCCGCGCCGGCGCGCACTTTGCCCGATCGATCTGACACGACGCGGCGTCCGAACGCCTCCGGCGCCTCCGCTTTCCGCCCATCGTCGCCCTCGCTTCTCGTGCTGTTCCACGTGGAACGTCGGTCCGGGAGGGCAGCGGCAGCCGCTCGGCCGGGCACGACGTTTCACGTGGAACATCGCCAGCGGGAGACCGCTTCCCGCGGGCGGGCGAGGCCAGTGGGTAACCCTCGTCCAGCACCGTTCCCGTGGTCCTCGTCGCTGGCGGGCGAGGCGAGGCGGAGTTCCCCGTCTGCGGGCGCGGAGGGGCCTCGGCGGGCCCGCGAAGAAGGGTTCGGACGGGGAGGTGGGCGGAAGGGTGGGGTTGCACCGCGACGGCGGGGGAGGAGGCAGGAGCTACGGGCAGCCGAGCCGCGAGCGGATGGTGATGCGTCGCCGTCAGGCCGCGCTCGGCCCTCCATGACGCCTCGGGCGCGGACGATGCGCATGCCACCCGCGAACGCGAAAGCTCGGGCGTGCCCTGCCGAGGGCCCGAGGCCCGTCGAGCGGCCGGTCCTCAGCGCAGATCCCCCAGCGCCAGAACTCCCGGCATCCTCGCGCGCCGCGGTCGAACCGAATCGCGGCGTGGATCGAGTCCCGTCTCTCGCGAGCGCCACGCCTTCCACCAGCGTTCCACGTGGAACAGCAGGACGCCGATTCGCTGCGCGTGAGTGGGGCGAGGTTCGGCGCCCGTGAGCTGCGCCGACCGCACAGGTGTCGACGACGCCCATCGTGCATCGTCCACGTCCGGGAACGACCGCCCATGAGCCCGCGCTTGCGCCAGGGCGCTCCGAGCCGCTCCCGCGGTCCTCCTGCGCACATTCCGAACGGACCGCCGCGCCATGGTGCGTGACCTCGGAACATTCCAAGCCCCACGCGCGCCAGCACCCCGGCCAAACGCTCGCGCGGCGCGTCGGATGGGGGGAGCGACCTGCGGCGTAGACGGCATTCCCTCCGCCACGACCACGCCCACCACCAGCGTTCCACGTGGAACGCAGGACGTTCGCGGCGCGTGAGTGGGGGCCGACCTGAGGTGCCCCGGGCGTCGGGCCCCTCCTCGCGCTTCCGCCACCCGTCTGAACCGCGCCGAGCGCCTCGGCGTCGACGACGACCCTTGGTGCATCGTTCACGTCTTCTGGACGTTGCTACCGACCGCCCGCCCAGGAGTCAGTGCCGGCCGCTGGGCGCTTCCGCGCCGCCGCCCGAGATCCGCCGAAGCGCGGCGGCGCGCGAACCCGCTTGGACCCAGCCGTCAGGAGAGCGCGAGCCTGCGGCGCCGCGAGGCGGCGTTCCACGTGGAACATCGCGGTCCGTGGTGACTCACGCCCGACGGCGTTCAACTCGTGAACGGAACTCCTGGAGAGCCATGCTCGCGACTGTTCACGCCGTCGCTCTCGCTTCCTCCCGAGCGGAGTGGACGTCCGCGTCGACTCGACCGAGGCGTCCGCGGTGCTCGACCTCCTGGCCCGGCGCGCCGAGGGCCGGCCACCGACCGACGCCGACCTTGCGCGGCTCTACGCGACGGACGCCTACGTCCGCCTCGAGCGGCGCGAGACGGAGATGAAGCGAGCGTTCACCGACGCCGAGTTCCGCGCGTTCGTCACGTCCGATGCGCTGCTCGACCGGCGGGCCGCGCTCCAGCGGTGCTTCGCAGCATGGCAGCAGGCGGATCTCCAGGCGGCCGCAGAGCGAGCGCGCCGGAATCTCCCCACCGGCGCCCGGCTGCGCGCGACCGTCTACCTCGTGGTGAAGCCGAACAGCTTCGTGTTCGAGCTCGCCACGAACCCCGCCATCTTCTTCGCCGTGGGCGCGGACGCTCGCGGTCCAGCCTGGTCGGGACGCGCTCGGCGAGCGGGAAGCGGTGCCCGTCCGTCGCGACCAGGCGGAGCCCGGACGGCGGGTCGCGACGTATCACTCATCGTGATGTTTTACCATCCGTAATCTATCGCAAGACCGCGACTCTCGTCCGGTCCCCTCCCACCGGCCAGGCGGCGACGCGCCCCTTCTCCCGCTCGCCACCGCCTGGAGCGAGGGGCGGCGCGATCGCTCATGCGCTCCTCCTCACCCCGCCGCTCCGTGCCGGAGCGTGTCTCGTCGCGGCGCTGCTCGCCTGCGGCCGTGCTGATCGCGGGTCCGCACGGACGCGGAGGAGGCAGCGCCCGTCGTAGGGGACCCATCGGACGACGCGCCGGAACCTCGCGCGCGCGGGACGCTTCGGCTCGCGGGCTCGGGCCCGCGAAGAGCGGAGGGTGCGATGGCCTCGTATCTGATGCAGTTCAGCTTCACCGCGCAGGGCATCCAGCAGATCAAGGACAGCCCGGCGCGCGTCGAGGCGGCGAAACAGACGGTCCGCGCCATGGGCGGTGAGGTGCGGGAGTTCTACGCGATCCTCGGCAGCGCCCACGACACGCTGTTCATCCTCGAGGCCCCGGACGACGCGGCGGTCGCGCGCATGGTCCTCGCCATCGGCTCGCGCGGCTACGTGCGCACCGAGACCCATCGCCTCTTCACCGAGGAAGAGTACGGGAAGGTCATCCGCTCGCTTCCCTGAGACGACGCGGGAGCGCACCCCGCCGCCGGATGCGGCGCACGCGCCTGCGCGCAGGCCCGGCGCGCGACCCGCCGCGCGCGCCACCTGCGACCACCGGGATCTCCGCCGTGGAGGAGACGCCGCGGCTGAAGCGGCGCGCGGTGGCCGAGCGGCACGCCGCGCCGCCGCCGAAGAGGAGGAGACCCGCGGGGTGTTTGCCGGCGCCGCTACTGCGCGCGCCAGCGCGCGATGGCGCGCGCGGAGCGCGAGAGCGGCAGCTCGAAGCGCGAGACGTCGACGAGCGTGAGGCCGGCCGCCTCGCCGACGGTGGCGAGCCCCGCCGCGTCCGCGTCGCGCCCGAGCATGGCGAACAGCGTCCCGCCCGGCGCGAGGTAGCGGACGCCGAGCGGCACCCAGCGCTCGGGATCGGCGAGCGCGCGCGAGACCACCGCCTCGGCGCGCGGGAGCTTCTCCCGCTCGGGGTCGCCGTCGGCGCGGACCGCGAAGGCGCGGACCGCGAGGTCGAGCTCCGCGGAGACCGCCTTCACGAACGCGACCTTCTTCGCCACCGAGTCGCAGCAGGTGACCTCGAGCTCCGGCCGCGCGCAGGCGAGCGGCACGCCCGGCAGCCCCGCGCCGGCGCCCACGTCGAGGAGCGTGCGCGCGCCGCCGAGGAGGGGGAGCAGGAGCAGGCTGTCGACGAGGTGCTTCTCGGCGACCTCGGCGGGATCGGTGATGGTGGTGAGGTTCACCTTCCGGTTCCAGGCGAGGAGCCGGTCGGCGAAGCGCTCGAGGCGGGGGAGCGCCTCGGCGGAGACCGGCAGCCCGAAGGCCTCGATGCCGCGCCGCAGCGCCTCGTGGAAGGCGGCGTCCATGGCGTCGCTACTTCTTCTTCGCGCCGCGCCGGCCGATGGCCGCCTCGACCTCGCCCCGGTGCTCCGCGAGGTAGGCGTCGACCTCGGCGTCGTCGAGCTCGAGGTCGCGCAGCACGCCCTCGTACACGAAGCGGAACCCGGCGGCGTACTCGCGGTCCTGGAGCTCGAACGAGCGCCGCACCACCGCGGCCGAGAAGAGCCGCTCCGCCTTCGTGCGGGGACGCGCCACTACCGCTCGCCCCGCCCGCCCGGGATCACGAGCAGCTGGCGGAAGATGCCCTCGCCTTCGCTGCGGGTGGTGACGCCCTCGTGCTCGACGAGGGCGAGGTGGATCTGGCGGCGCTCGCGGGCGCTGATGGGCGCCACGGCGAGCACCTTGCCGGTGCGGATCGCGGCCGCGGCGAGCCGCTCCGCCATGGCCTTCACCGCGGGATCGCCCTCCTGGGCGAACCCGCCCACCTCGAGGTTCACCCACTTGCGCCCCTCGGAGCGCGGGTTCACCACGCGGTTCACGAGGTACTGGACCGCCTCGACGAGCGCCGAGGAGAGCTCGACGGCGTTCCCGGCGCGCGGGTTCAGGGCGACGCCGATCTGCTCGGCCGTCTCCTTCACCTCGACGTCCACCGCCGCGCCGAGCCGCTCGAGGAGCCCTGTGCAGAACTCCCGCGCCCGGGCGACCTTCTCCGGCGCCTCGGCCGGCGGCGGGCTCGGGGTTCCCTTGGTCTCGTCCATGGCTCCCCCCGGACTACTTGGCCTTCGCGGGCGCCGGCACGGCCGGCATGCGCCGCATCATCCACTGCTGCTGCGCGATGGACAGGAGGTTGTTCACGAAGATGTAGAGGGTGAGGCCCGCCGGCACGCTCAGCATGAGGAACGTGAAGAAGCCGGGCATGAAGTAGAGCATCATCTTCGCCTGCGCGTTGTCGGCGGGCTGGGGCGACAGGCGCTGCATGATGAACTGCGAGAGGCCCATCGCGATCGGCAGGACGAAGAACGGGTCCTTGATCGTGAGGTCGTGGATCCAGAGGAACGGCTCGCGGTAGAGCTCGACCGAGGTCTGCAGCGTCGCGTAGAGGGCGAACCAGATCGGCAGCTGGATGAGCATCGGCAGGCAGCCGCCGAGCGGGTTCACCTTGTGCTGCTGGTAGAGCTGCATCGTCGCGAGGTTCAGCTTCTCGCGGTCGTTGCCGTGCTTGGCCTTGAGCTTCTCGATCTCCGGCTGCAGCTTCCGCATCTCGTTCATCGACTGCATCGACTTCGCGGTGAGCGGGTAGAGCAGGAGCTTCACGAGCAGCGTGAGGAGGATGATCGCGACGCCCCAGTTCCCCACCAGCCGCTCGAACCAGCGCATCACATAGAGGAGCAGGCGGGCGAAGAACGCGAACGGGCGGGCCATCGTGCCGTAGTCGATGGCGCTCTCGAAGTTGCGGCCGTAGGCGCGCAGGTGATCGAGGTCCTTCGGGCCGGAGTACACGGTGAGCGCGTACTTGCGGGAGCCGCCCTCGTACGGCAGGCGGAGCGCGGCGAGCGCGCTGCCCTTCTCCGTGCCCTTCGCGAAGACGCAGCTCCCGGCCGGCTCGGCGGGGAAGATCGCCGAGACGAAGTAGCCCTGGTCGAGCCCGACCCAGGCCGCCGTGCCCTCCACCTTCTCGATGGCCTGGTCGCCGTCGACCTTGAAGCGCTCGGTCGTGTCCGCCGCGCGGCACACCGGGCGGATGAACTCGACCGGCGGCCCGGAGAAGAAGCCGCCGGACTTCGTCTTGGGCGGCATGTAGCCGGGGTAGAGGACGACGATCCCCGCGCCCGGCGCGGCGGCGCCCTGGACCTCGAGATCGAGGGCGAGCTCGTGGAACTTGCCGGTGAGGCGGAAGGTCTTCCGGACGGTGGCGTTGCCGGCGCGGCCCTCGAAGGTCACCGAGCGCGCGTCCTTCGCGACCACCCGCATCGGCGCGCGCGCCGACGGATCGCTCGCGGCGTCCTGCGCGCCGCCCAGCTCCGGCGAGGCCACGACCGCGAGCGGGTAGGGCTGATCCTTCGCCACCCGCACGAGGTCGATCTGCACCGGCTTCCCCTCGTGGTCGCGGCGGTACTTCTCGCCCTCGAGCACGACCTCCTTGAGCGCGCCGCCGTGGCTCGTGAGCACCGCCTCGAAGCCGTCGCCCGCGAGCTTCACGAGCTCCTCGGGGGTGTTCTCCGGGACGGCAGGCGCCGCAGGCGCCACCGGGGCAGGGGCAGCCGGGGCGGGCGCCGCCGGCGCGGTCTGGGCCGCCTCGGGACGCTTCTGCGCGCCGGGCTTCGGCTTCGGGGAGGGGAAGACGAACTGCCAGACGATGAGGACCGCCACGGAGAGGACGGTGGCGATGAGGACACGACGGTTCTCGGGACCCAAGGTTACCTCTCGGACTCCGGCACCGGATCGATGCCGCCGGGATGGAAGGGATGGCACTTGAGAAGCCGCCGCGCCGCGAGCGCCGACCCCTTGAGCGCGCCGTGGCGCTCGAGGGCCGTCACCGCGTAGGCGGAGCAGCTCGGATAGAAGCGGCAGGCGGGCGGAAGCAGCGGCGACACGAGCCGCTGGTAGAGGCGCACGAGGAGCACGAGGGCGCCCCGGATCACGCGCTCCCCCTCGGGGCGAGCCGCGTCCGCGCGGCCGCGAGCGCGAGGCGGATCCCGTCCCTACCCGCGGCGAGCGCGCCCGCGCGAGCGATCACGACGAAATCCACCGCGGGCAGATCACCCTGCATCGCGCGGAACTCCTCCCGCACCCAGCGCTTCACCCGGTTGCGCTCGACCGCGTTCGCGATCTTGGACGACACCGTGATCCCGATGCGCGGCCGGGCTCCGCCGGAGTCGAGCGACAGGACGAGCACGTCTCCGGCGTAGAGCCGCGTACCGCGCTGCTGGACGAGGAGGAATTCGCGGCGGCGGCGCAGGCGCGCCGCCTTGGGTAGCTTCACCTGCAGTGCTACTTCTTCGGCGTGCTCGGCGTGAGGCGCTTGCGACCCTTCGCGCGGCGGCTCTTGATCACGTTCTGCCCGCCCGGAGAGCTCATGCGCTTCCTGAAACCGTGCGTGCGATTACGGCGCTGCTTCTTCGGCTGATATGTCCGCTTCATGGCGCGGCAACCTCCCCGATCAGTCGCGAGATGTCAAGGTTTCCAGAGACTTGGCCCGTTCCGCCGGACCCTCGCGCGATCCGTCACCGCCCCGTCACGCGAAAAGCTCGTCGTTTCGCGACCACGCACGACGCCCTTGATCCTCTCGGTGAACCTTGGCTAACTTCCGCCCCCACGCAACACGAGGCCGCCTGCACTCTCGCCCTACGAGCGCCGAGTGAGCCGTCGTCCGGAAGCCCGGGCGTCGGAGGGGGGATCCTCGTTCCGTTGCGCGCACCTCGGGGGACAGCAGCATGGACTCGCGCGCGAGCGCCAAGATGATCTCGCCGGCAGACGAGCTCTGGTCGCGCCTCGACGCGTTCCTGCGCTCCCGGCTGCGCCCTGACCTGTACGACCGCTGGTTCGCGCCGCTCCACCTCGTCTCGCTCGAGGGGAGCCGGCTGCAGATCGCCGCGCCCGACCGCTTCCACCGGGACTTCGTCGAGGACAACTACCGCTCCTTCTTCGAGGAGTTCGTGCCCGGCCTCGCCGGCCAGGCGGTCCAGATCACGTTCGTGGTGGACGCCGCGCCGCGCCTCGCGACGACGCCCCTGCCGCTCGCGGACGGCCCGGCGCTCACGCCGGTGCCCCGCGCGGCGGAGGCGGCCGACCCGCGCGACTCGCGGCCGAACCCGCGCTACACCTTCGACACCTTCGTGGTGGGCGAGTCGAACCGCTTCGCGTTCGCCGCGGCCCAGGCCGTGGCCGCGAACCCCGGCCACACCTGGAACCCGCTCTTCCTGCACGGCGACTCCGGGCTCGGCAAGACCCACCTCCTGCACGCCCTCGCCCACGCCATCCTCGACAAGCACCAGGGCGGGCGCGTCGCCATCGTCTCCTCGGAGCGCTACACGAACGACTTCGTCGCCGCGCTCTCGAAGGGCACGATGGACGAGTTCCGCCACAAGTACCGCGAGTGCGCCGCGCTGCTCGTCGACGACGTGCAGTTCCTCGCCGGGAAGGACAAGACGGCGGAGGAGTTCTTCCACACCTTCAACGAGCTCCACGATCACCACGTGCAGATCGTCCTCTCGAGCGATCGCAGCCCGAAGGAGCTGAAGGGGCTCGACGCCCGGCTCTGCTCGCGCTTCGAGTGGGGCATGCGCGTCCAGATCGAGGTGCCCGAGTTCGAGACGCGCGCCGCCATCCTCCAGAAGAAGGCAGAGGTCGAGTCGATCGACCTGCCCGGCGAGGTGACCCAGCTCCTCGCCAGCCACATCCGCTCGAACGTGCGCGAGCTCGAGGGCGCGCTCATGCGCCTCGCCGCCTTCGCCTCCTTGAAGAGCGAGCCCATCACCGTGCCGCTCGCGCGCGACGTGCTCGGCGACGTGATCCCGCCCGAGGGCTACAAGCCGCCCATCGAGCGCATCCAGGAGGCGGTGGCGGCGCACTACGGCCTCACCGTCGCGAAGCTCACGAGCGCCTCGCGCGAGCAGAAGATCGCGCAGCCGCGCCAGGTGGCGATGTACCTCTGCCGCGAGCTCGGCAAGGAGAAGTTCCAGTCCATCGCCGAGCGCTTCAACAAGAAGGACCACACCACCGTCATCGCCGCGGTGGAGCGGATCCGCTCGCTCATGGAGAGCGAGGAGACGGTCCGCACCGCCGTGCAGGTCCTCACCGCGAAGCTCGCGCCCTGAGCCGCGCGACGCCCTCGACCCCGCTCCCGTTCGCGCGCGGGCCGCTACAGGCGGCCTCGCGCGTCCTTGCGTCCGCTCGCCGGGCGCCCGCGACGGCTCGGCTCGCCTCCCGGGCTCGGCGCGAGGCTGTGGATCATCTGTGGATCCGGCACCGATCCTCGTGGGGACGGGGTGTGGACCGCTGTTGACACCGTTTCTCGGCCCGCGCTACACAAACTCGACCCAAAGGGATCCGGAGAGTTTTCCAGGCCGAAAGCTCCAGGAGTTTCGCGGGTTCCGAGCCCTTATCCACATCCACTCGGCCCCTGCTGTTACTTCTAGGATCACAAGAAGAGGATCTTCCCATGGAACTGAAGATCGGAGTCGCTGAGCTCTCGAAGGCGCTCGGGCGCTCCCAGGGCATCGTGGAAAAGAAGAGCACGATGCCGATCCTCTCCCACGTCCTCCTCGAGGCGAAGAAGGGTCAGCTCGTCGTCTCGGCGACCGACCTCGACCTCGCCGTCTCGTCCGAGCACGGCGAGAGCTGCGAGGTGCTGAAGGAAGGCGCCCTGGCCGTCTCGGCCCGCCACCTGTACGAGATCGTGCGCGCCCTGCCCGAGCAGCAGGTCACCCTCAAGCGCGCGAACAACAACTACCTCGAGGTGCGGAGCGGCCCCTCCGAGTTCCGCATCGTCGGCCTCCCCGCCGAGGACTTCCCGGCCCTCCCCCGCTTCGAGAAGGTCACCTTCACGGACGTGAAGCCGGACGAGCTGCTCGAGATGATCGAGCGGACCTTCTTCGCCGTCTCGAACGACGAGACCCGCTACAACCTGAACGGCGTCTACTTCGAGCCGAGCCCCGAGGTGCTCCGCCTGGTCGCGACGGACGGGCACCGCCTGTCGCTCTCCGAGCGCCCCTCGAGCAGCACGTTCGGCCTGAAGCGCGGCGTGATCCTGCCGAAGAAGGGGCTCCAGGAGCTGCGCAAGCTCCTCGCCGAGGCCGTCGAGGGGGGCACGGAGGCCGGCGAGACGAAGCTCGGCTTCGTCGAGAACAGCGCCATCTTCCGCCGCCCGGGCGTGATCCTCTCGATGCGGCTCATCGAGGGGCTCTTCCCGGACTACCGGCAGGTCATCCCGAAGCAGGGCGAGAAGGTGGTCCGGGTCGGGCGGGACCGCCTCCTCGAGACGCTGCGGCGCATCTCGCTCCTCTCCACCGACAAGGCCCACGCGGTGAAGCTCGAGCTCGGGAAGGGCACGCTCCGGGTGCTCTCGCAGAACCCGGACCTCGGCGAGGCCAAGGAGGAGGTGCCGGTCGAGTACGAGGGCGAGCCGCTCAAGATCGGCTTCAACGCGCGCTACCTCATGGACGTGCTCGCGGTGGTGAAGAGCGCCGACGTGCAGCTCGAGCTCGCGGACGACCTCTCCCCGGGTGTGCTCCACGGCGGCGACGAGAAGGATCAGGGCTTCACCGCGGTGGTGATGCCGATGCGGATCTGACGTCCCGGGTGAAGCTCCTCTCCCTCGCCGTAAAGGACTTCCGCAACCTCGCCGAGGTCGTGCTCGCGCCCTCGCCGCGCGCGACCGTGCTCCTCGGCGAGAACGGCCAGGGGAAGACGAACCTCCTCGAGGCCATCTACTTCCTCACCACGCTGAAGCCGCTGCGGGCGGCGCGCCTCGTGGAGCTCGTCCGCCACGGCGCCGAGCGGGGTGAGGTCGCGGGCGACTTCGACGGCCCGGGCGGCGTGCGGCGGGTGGCGGTGCAGGTCGCCGCCGGGGGACGGGTGGCGCTCCTCGACGGAAAGCCGCAGGAGCGGCTCGACGACTACTTCGAGGGGCTCGCCGCCGTCTGCTTCGCGCCCGACGACCTCTTGCTCGTGAAGGGCGGACCGGAGGGTCGTCGCCGCTTCCTCGACCGGGCCGCCTTCAACCGCTGGCCGGCGGTGCTCGGCGAGGCGCGCGACTACGTGCGGGCCCTGCGCGCCCGGAACGCCGCCCTGCGCGGCGGGGTCGCCGAGGTCGAGGCGAGCTTCCGCGCCCCGCTCGCGCGGGCCGGGGCGCGCCTCGTGCGCCGCCGGCAGGCCCTCGTCGACGAGCTGGCGCCGCGGGTGGGCGCCGCCTTCCGGGAGATCTCCGGCCCCGGCGCGCCGGACGCGCGCTTCGCGTACCGGCCCTCGGCCGGCCTCTCCGGCGAGGGCAGCGAGGCGGAGCTCACCGCAGCGCTCGACGCGGCCCTCGGGGCGCGGCTCGAGCGCGATCGCGATCGCGGCTTCACCTCCGCCGGCCCGCACATGGACGAGCTCGTCCTCGCGCTCGACGGCCGCGGCGCCCGCGCCTACGCGAGCCAGGGACAGCAGCGCGCCCTCGTGCTCGCCCTCAAGATCGCCGAGATCGAGAATCTTCGGTCGGCGCTCGGCCGGCCGCCCTTGCTCCTGCTCGACGACGTGTCGTCCGAGCTCGATCCCGCCAAGAACCGCTACCTGCTCGCCTACCTGGCTGCCCTGCCGGCGCAGGCGTTCCTCACCACCACCGACCGGCGGCTGCTCGAGCCCGCGGCCGGCCCGGATACGACCTTCTATAGGGTAGAGCGCGGGGTGGTCACGCCGCTCGTTTCCTGAGTGGATTCGAGAAGTTGAGTTGACGAAGGGAACGTTGCCAGCAGCCGCCTTGCCTGCTATACCCCACTGTCTCGCCTAAGCTGCGGGAACCCTTCGGGGAAACGACGGAGGAACCCCCCTGGAAACCGCCGAGAAGAGCCTTCAGCCGACGAACGGCGTGGAGGAGTACGGAACCGACGCGATCAAGGTGCTCGAGGGCCTGGAGGCGGTCCGCAAGCGCCCGCACATGTACATCGGCGACGTGGGGGAGCGCGGGCTCCACCACCTCGTGTACGAGGTCGTCGACAACTCGGTCGACGAGGCGATGGCGGGGCGGGCGAACGAGATCAACGTCACCATCCACGCCGACCGCTCGATCACCATCGTCGACAACGGCTCCGGCATCCCCATCGGCCCTCATCCCACGGTGAAGGGGATGGACACGCTCGACGTGGTGCTCACGAAGCTCCACGCCGGCGGCAAGTTCGAGTCGAACGCGTACAAGGTGTCGGGCGGCCTCCACGGCGTCGGCGTCACCTGCGTGAACGCGCTCTCCGAGTGGCTCAAGGCCGAGGTCTACCGCGACGGCAAGGTCTGGCAGCAGCGCTACGAGCGCGGCACTCCTGCGGGCAAGGTCACGGCCGTCGGCGAGACGCAGCGGCGCGGCACGAAGATCACCTTCAAGCCGGACTCGACCATCTTCGAGGTGTTCGACTTCTCCTTCGAGACGCTCTCCGGCCGCCTGCGCGAGCTCGCCTTCCTGAACGCCGGCCTCAAGATCACCATCGACGACGAGCGGAGCGGCAAGAAGCACGAGTTCCTGTTCAAGGACGGCATCCGCGAGTTCGTGGCCTACCTGAACAAGAGCCGCGACGTGCTCTTCCAGCCCCCCATCTCGCTCCGCCAGGAGGTGGAGACCGAGCGCGGCGCCGCCGTCGTCGAGATCGCCCTGCAGTGGAACGACGGCTACGACGAGAAGGTCTTCGCCTTCGCGAACAACATCCACAACCACGAGGGCGGCACCCACCTCATCGGCTTCAAGACCGCCCTCACCCGCACCATCAACGCGTACGGGCAGAAGAACAACCTGTTCAAGGACCTGAAGGACGAGCTGCCCTCCGGCGACGACATGCGCGAGGGGCTCGCGGCGGTGATCTCCATCCGGCTGCCCGGCGCGAGCTTCGAGGGTCAGACGAAGACGAAGCTCTCGAACACCGAGGCGAAGAGCATGGTCGAGACCATGCTCAACGAGCGGCTCGGCGCGTTCCTGGAGGAGAACCCCAACGTCGCGAAGCGCGTCTGCGGCAAGGTGGCGGAGGCGACCCGGGCGCGCATCGCCGCGCGCAAGGCGCGCGAGACGGTGCGCCGCAAGGGCGCGCTCGACGGCGCCTCGCTGCCGGGGAAGCTCGCCGACTGCCAGTCCAAGGACCCGCGTGAGTCCGAGCTCTTCCTAGTGGAGGGCGACTCCGCAGGCGGCTCGGCGAAGCAGGGCCGCGACCGGCGCATCCAGGCCATCCTCCCCCTGCGGGGCAAGATCCTGAACGTCGAGAAGGCGCGCTTCGACAAGATGCTCTCGTCCGCCGAGATCGCGACGATGATCACCGCGCTCGGGACCGGCATCGGGCCCGAGGAGTACGACGCCGGCAAGATCCGCTACCACAAGATCGTGATCATGACGGACGCGGACGTCGACGGCTCGCACATCCGGACGCTGCTCCTCACCTTCTTCTTCCGGCAGATGCCGGAGCTCGTCGAGAGGGGCTACCTCTACATCGCCCAGCCGCCGCTCTACCGCGTGCAGAAGGGCAAGAAGGAGAGCTACCTCAAGGACGAGCCGGCGCTCGACGAGTTCCTGCTCCACCTCGGCACGGACAAGGCGAAGCTGGTCTCCGGCGAGACCGTGGTGGGGGGGCACGACCTGAAGCGCCTCGCGCAGGAGGCGCTCGCCTACCGCTCGCTCCTCGCCCGCGTCGATCGGCGCCGCGACAGCCGCATCGTCGACGCGGCGGTCCAGCTCGGAGACCTCGACCTCGAGCTCCTGAAGCACCACGAGAAGGTGAAGGAGCAGGTCCAGAAGATCTACGACCGGGCGCAGAAGCTCCACCCCGAGCTCGAGGTGCGCCTCGCCAAGATCGAGCGCGACGAGGAGCACGGCTGCGACGCGCTGGTGTTCCAGACCACCATGTCGGGCGCCACCCGCACGACGCGCATCGACTTCGACTACCTCTCCGGCCCGGAGTGGGGCGAGCTCGCCGGCCTCTACGCGGCGGTGGCGGAGATCGGCCCCGGCCCGCACCGGCTCCAGACCGGCGAGGGCGAGGAGGAGGTCGACGACGTCTTCGCCGCGGTGGAGGCGCTCAAGAAGAGCGCCACGGCGGGCCAGACCATCCAGCGTTACAAGGGGCTCGGCGAGATGAACCCCGAGCAGCTCTGGGAGACGACGATGGACCCCACCCGCCGCACGCTCCTGCAGGTCCGCGTCGACGACACCGTCGAGGCGGACGAGGTCTTCAGCGTGCTCATGGGCGACGCGGTCGAGCCGCGCCGCGAGTTCATCGAGAAGCACGCCCTCGACGTGCAGAACCTCGACATCTGACAGCAGCCGCCCGCGCGCGAAGGGCTCCTCCCCTTTCGCGCGGGGCGCTCACCGCAAGGACCCAAGCGATGCCTCGCGCCGCCTTCGCCGCCCTCGGCACCTTCGTCCCCGACCGCGTCGTCACGAACGAGGAGCTCACCCGCCACATGGAGACCACCGACGCGTGGATCCAGGAGCGGACGGGGATCCGGGAGCGGCGCTGGGTGCGCGAGGGGACCGAGAACTCCGACCTCGCCTTCGAGGCCACGAAGCGCGCGCTCGACAAGGCCGGCTGGAAGGCGGGCGACATCGAGGCGATCATCTACGCCTCCCTCTCGCCCGACCACATGTTCCCGGGCGACGGCTGCTTCCTCAACGCGAAGCTGGGCATCCCCGGCGTGCCCGCGCTCGACATCCGCAACCAGTGCTCGGGCTTCCTGTACGGGCTCTCCGTCGCCGACGCCTGGATCCGCGCCGGCGTGTACCGCCGCATCCTGCTCGTCGGCTCGGAGATCCACTCCACCGGCCTCGACGTGTCGACCCGCGGCCGGGACGTGGCGGTGATCTTCGGCGACGGCGCCGGCGCGGCCCTCCTCGAGGCGACCGACGACCCGGGCCGCGGCGTGCTCTCGGTGCACCTCCACGCCGACGGCCGCTTCGCGAAGGACCTCTGGACCGACGCGCCGGGCTCCAAGTACCACCCGCGCGTGCAGGTCGCGCAGATGGAGTCGGGCGCGATCTACCCGCACATGGAGGGGCAGAAGGTCTTCAAGCACGCCATCTCCAAGATGCCGGAGGTGGTGCGGCGCGCCCTCGACCAGCACGGCCTGACCCCGAAGGACCTGAAGGTGCTCGTGCCGCACCAGGCGAACCTGCGCATCGCGCAGATGGTGCAGCGCAGCCTCGAGCTCGAGGACGCCCAGGTCTTCAACAACATCCAGAAGTACGGGAACACCACCGCCGGCTCCATCCCCATCGCGCTCGCCGAGGCCGTCGAGGAGCGCGGGGTCTCGCGCGGGGACCTCGTCGGGCTCTGTGCGTTCGGGGCGGGTTTCACCTGGGGGAGTGCCCTGGTACGCTGGTAGGTCGCTGCCGCGCGGGAGGATTCCCGCCCGCGCCGTCGAGAGGAAACCCGCGCCGGGGAAGCGCAGCGAGGAAAAGCAGGCCGCCCGTGCGTCGCAACGATGAGGCGTCGTCCAACGGCAGGACTGCGGACTTTGGATCCGCGTATGAAGGTTCGAATCCTTCCGCCTCAGCCAACTCCGGCCCGAGGCCGGGCAGCGCGCGCGCGGAGCTGAAGGCGCTGGCGCGCCCGAGCCACGTGCTCCTCGTGCCGCTCGGCGAGGTGAGCCCGAAGGTCGTCGCCGAGGCGGCCCAGGCGCTGCGCGAGGTGCTCGGGGTCGCCGCGAAGAACGGCCCCTCGCTCGATCGACCGCGCTACGCGTTCAACGAGGCGCGCGGCCAGTACCACGCCACCTCGATCCTCCGCCGCCTCGCCTCGCTGCGCACGGGCGGGAGCGGGCCGGTCCCGGTGGTGGGGATCACCGACGTCGATCTGTTCCTCCCCGACGCGCCCTACGTCATCGGCGACGCCGACCGCGACGCGGGGGCGGCGATCTTCTCGCTCGCGCGGCTCTCGCACGGGGCGCCCGCGGAGGTCCGGCGGCGCGCGCAGGTCGAGACCGTCCACGCGACCGGCCACCTCCTCGGCCTCTCGCACTGCGCGGACTACCGCTGCGCCATGTTCGTCTCCCGCGACGCCGCCGACTCGGACCGCAAGGGCCCCGGCCTGTGCTCGAGCTGCCGCGCCGCGCTCGGCTCGGAGGGGTGACGCCGCGGTGCGGCGGCTCTGCCAGACGGAGCGGTCGAGCTGCGGCGCGTGCTGCGGGCTCTACAACGGCCGCGACCTCTCCCGCGAGGGCCTGCGCGCGGAGCTCTCCCGGCGCAGCCGCGCACTCGCCCGCGTGCCGCGGACGCCCGCGGCGTTCCGCGCCGCCGCGGCGGCCATCGCCGCCGACTCGCCCGCGCCGCTGTTCCCGTCGGTGCGGATCTGCCCGCTGCTCGGCTTCCTCGACGCGGCGGAGACGCGCGTCGGCTGCCTCGCCCACCCGCTCGCGACCGGCGGCGCCGACCTGCGCGACTGCGGCGTCTACGACGTCACCACCTGCGACGCGTTCCTCTGCCCGAGCCACGCCTGGCTCACGGAGGAGGAGGCGGCGCTCCTCGACCGCGCCCTCGCGGACGACTTCCACCTCTACGGGCTCGTCGTGACGGACGTGCCGTTCCTGCGCGCGGCGCTCGCGGGCGTGTCGGCGCGCACCGGGGCGAGGGTGGAGCTCCGCCACCTCGAGCACGCGCCCTTCCGCTCCGCGCTGCGGCGGCTCTTCGCCCTCAAGGAGGAGCTCGCCCCCGGCTCGGAGGGGCTCTTCGGTGCGTTCCGGCCGGGCAGGGACGGGGAGCCGGTGCCGCGCCGCATCGACTACGAGGCCCTGGGCGCCGCGCCGTCGCCCTATGACGAGATCCTCACCTGCGTGGGCGCGGACCCGCGCTCCGGGAACGACCTCGAGCTGTTCGAGCGCGAGGTGACGCGCCGGCTCGACGCTGCGGCGGCGGCGTTCCCGCGCGCGGGCGGTCGCTAGCCGGCGGCGAGCTCCGCGCGACGCTCCCGCGACGCGAGGCCCGGCTGCACGGCCGCCCACGAGTCCGCGCTCAGCGCAGGAAGCCCGCGCGCCGCGCCACGTCCCGGATGGCGTCGGCGATGGGGCCCGGCGCCTCCTCCTGCGGGTAGTGGCCGGCGGAGAGGCGCGTCACGCGCGCCCGGGGCAGCGCCGAGGCGACGCCGCGGAGGGCGCGGCCGAGCACCGGATCGCGCTCGCCCCACACCACCGCGGCCGGGCCGTCGAAGGCGGTCGCGACGGCGAGCGCGCGCTCGAGGCCGGCGACGGAGGGGTGATCGGGGCGGAGCGGGACCATCCGCGCGAGGGCGAGGGGCGCCGTGCGATCGCGGAGCCGCCGCAGCGGCCAGCGGTAGGCGCGCGCGACGTCTCCGCGGATCGAGCGGCGATCGGCCTGCGCGAGGTGGAGCGCGTTCTGCGGGAAGCCGAGGAGCCGGAAGAGGAGCGCGGGGAGGACGGGTAGGTTCGCGAGGCGGTGGAAGGCGGTCTTGCGGGAGCCCGGGCGCGGGGGTCCGACGCCGGTGTTCGTGACGACGAGCCCGGCGAGCCGGCCCGGCCGATCGGCGAGGGCGGCGAGGCCGATGGGGCCGCCCCAGTCGTGCACGGCGAGGACGAAGCGGCCGGGGACGACCGCGTCGAGGAAGGCGCCCATCACGCGGGCGTGGTTCTCGAGCGTGTGGAAGCGCGGGTCGCGCGGCTTCTCGGAGAGGCCGAGGCCGGGGAGATCCGGCATGACGAGGCGGAGCGGCGCGTCGCGGAGCCCGTGGGCCACCTCGCGCCAGAGGAAGCTCCAGGTCGGGTTCCCGTGGAGCAGCACGACCGCCGGCGCGCCGGCGGGACCCGCCTCCATGACGTGCAGGGCGAGGCCGCCGGCGACGACCACCGAGCGCTCGAACGGGAGCGCCCGGGCGAGGAACGGCGGGAGCGGCGGGGCGGGGAGCCGCTCCACGAATCCCCTACCCTTCGCGCGGCGCGCGCGCGGCCGGGAGCCCGAGCGCGACGATCTCGGCGACGTCCAGGACCTTCAGCTTCTCCTCGCGGCCGGTCTCGTTCACGCCGTCCTTCATCATGGTGAGGCAGAACGGGCAGCCGGTGGCGATGACGCCGCCGGTCTCGCCGAGCGTCCGGGCCGCCTCCTCCACCCGGTCCTGGTTCACCCGCGTGCCGAGCTTCTCCTCGAGCCAGAAGCGGCCGCCGCCGGCGCCGCAGCAGAAGCCCTGCCGGCGGTTGCGCTCCATCTCGACGAGCTTCACGCCCGCGACGGCGCCGAGCGCCTCGCGCGGCGCCTCGGTGACGCCGTTCCAGCGCGCGAGGTAGCACGGGTCGTGGAAGGTGACGGGCCCGAGCCCCTCGGCCGCGCCGGGCGTGAGCCTCCCGTCGGCCACGAGCTTCGCGATGAGCTCGGCGTGGTGCACGACCTCGTAGCGCCCGCCGAACTGCGGCAGCTCGTTCTTGATCGTGTTGAGGCAGTGCGGGCACTGGACGAGGATCTTCTTCACGCCGTAGCCGTTCAGCGTGTCCACGTTCGCCTGCGCCTGCAGCTGGAACAGGTACTCGTTGCCGAGGCGGCGGGCCGCCTCGCCGTTGCAGGTCTCCTCCTCGCCGAGGATGGCGAACGAGACCTTCGCCTCGCGGAGGATCCGCACGATGGCGCGCGAGACCTTCTTCTGGCGGTCGTCGAACGCGCCGGCGCAGCCCACGAAGAACAGGTACTCGAACGGCTCGCCGGCCGCGGCGCGCGGCACGTCGAGGTCCTCGCACCACTCGGTGCGCTTGTTCGAGCCGATGCCCCAGGGGTTCCCCTGCGTCTCGATGCCCTTGAACACCCGGGCCGCCTCGTCCGGGAAGGCCGACTCGACGAGCACCTGCTGGCGGCGCATGTCCACGAGGCGCGGGATGTTCTCGATGAGGACCGGGCAGGCCGTCTCGCACCAGCCGCAGGTGGTGCAGGCCCAGAACGTCTCCGGCGGGATGACCGAGGTGATGGGCGGGAGCCCGGCGAGCGCGGCGTCGCGCGCGGCAGGGTCCTTTGCCCGGGCCGCGGCGGTGAGCGCGGGGGCCACCTCCGCGAGGTGGTGCCGGATCGACCGGTTCACCTCCTTGTGCGAGAGGGGCTTGCCGGTGACGTAGGTCGGGCAGTGCGTCTGGCAGCGCCCGCACTCGGTGCAGCTGTAGACGTCCCAGGCCTCCTTCCACGACAGGTCCTTCACGGTCGCGGTCCCGAAGCTCGCGTCCTCCGCCTCGAGGTCGAGCTTGCGGAGCGCGACGGCGGGGGGGAGCCGCGCGAAGAAGACGTTCGGGAGGCCGGTGATGATGTGGAAGTGCTTCCCGAACGGGAGGACGTTCAGGAACACGAGGATGAGGGCGAGGTGCAGCCAGAAGGCGAGGACGCCGAGCGCGTGCGCCTGGCCCGCCGGGAGCGGCGCGAGGAGCGCGCGGCCGAGCGCGCCGGCCGGTCCCCACGCGGAGCCGGGCGCGCCGCGCGAGAGGAGCTCCGACCCCTCGAACACGAGGTCCGTCACCATGAGGCCGGCGATGAAGAGCAGGATCACGACGCCCTCGGTCGAGAGCGTCACCCGGTCCGGCTTCGTGACGAGCCGCCGCCAGAGGAACCCGGCCACGCCCACCAGCGCCGCGAGCAGGACGAGGTCCTTCACGAGGCCGTACACGCGGCCGAACGGGGCCTCCGGCGCGAGGAGCGGCAGGTGGAACCCCTCGGAGAAGCCCATCCCGAACATCGTGATCGTGCGCAGCGCGAGCACGAGGAACGCCGCGAAGATGACGACGTGGAGGAGGCCCGGGCCGCGCTCCTCCGGATCGACGAGCCGCTTCTGGCCGAGGCCGAAGCGGAGGAGCGTCGCGAGCCGCTCGCCGGTCCGCGAGAGCCGGTCGTCGCGCCGGAGCGCGAGGAGCGGCGCGATCCTCTGGAGCATCGTGAACGCGAAGAACGCGAGCGCGAAGACGAGCATCGCGGCCGTGAGGAAGGGGCTCATGACGCGGCACGCTATCACCCCGCTCGGGCCCGGCAAGTCGCCGCAGCGGTCACGGCGGGGGGGCGAAAATGCCATGTCGGGAAGCGAAGGGGCCGCCCGCGGACGGGCGGCCTCCAGGCGTCTCGACCTTCACCCGGTGCTATGCCGGCTTTCAGCGCCGGCCGTTGCCCCGGCCGTCCTTCTCGTCGTCGTCGCCCTTCTTGTCTCCGCCCTGCCCGCGGCCGTTGCCGTTGCCATTGCCGCGGGGGCCGGCGCGGTCCGGACGGCCGCTCGGGGCGGGGGCGGGCGCGGCCTGGCCGGGCGGAGTGCCGCCGTGGCCCGGGGCGGCGCCGCTGTTGCCGGGCGAGGACGGCGCCTGCGCGGGAGAGGCGGCGCGGCCGGGCGTCGAGCCGTGGTCGCGATCGTCGTCGCCGCGGCCCGGCCGGCCCGCCGGCGGGGTCGGAGCCGGAGCCGGCGCCTGCGGGTAGGCCGGCGCGGCGTGGCCGGGCGGCGTCCCGCCGTGGCCGGGCGGGAGGTTGCCGTGGCCGGGGGCGTCGTCGGAGCGGCCGGGGCGGTCCTGCGTCGGATAGGGCGCGGGAGCCGGCGGCTGCGGGTAGGGAGCCGGCGCCGGGGAGGCATGCCCGGGCGGCGTCCCGCCGTGGCCGGGCGGGAGGTTGCCGTGACCGGGGGCGTCCTCGGAGTGGCCGGGGCGGTCCGGCTGCGGGTACGGCGGATAGCTCGGCGCCGGGGCGGGAGCCGGCGCGGGCAGCGGCGCGGGGCGCGGGGCCGGGTACGAAGGCGCGGGATAGGGGGCGGGACGCGGCGCCGGGTAGCCGGGCTGCGGCGCGGGAGCGGGGCGCCGGTCGTCGTAGCCGGGGTAGGCCGGCCGGCGATCGTCGTAGGCCGGACGCGGCGCCGGACGCCGGGCGGGCGCGACCACCGGCCAGTAGCTCGGCGGCGGCGGGCGGTTCGGGCGCCACGCGCCGCGGAACACGAAGCCGCGACCGCGGTTCCACGCGAAGTCCGGTCCGCTCGGCGGGTAGTACTCGTGGTTGTGCGGCCCGCGCACGTAGCACCAGCCGCGACCGGGCACCGGGTGCCCGCCGTAGTACGAGAACACGTACGGGCCGCGGTAGGAGTAGGCGCCGTCGTAGACGTCGTACTCGTCGAGGCGATCGGGGGCGTAGTCGTGCCGGTGCGGTCCCTCCTCGTAGCACCAGCCGCCGCCGAACGCGTCGGGCACGAAGTGCTGGCCCTCGTACCAGACCACCGCGACGCGGGGCGGCGCGGGCGCGGGCATGGGCGCAGGAGGCGGCGGAGGTGAGTAGACCGGCCGGCTCGCCGCGGTGTCGACGACGCACCCGGTGGCGAGGGCGGCGAAGGTGGCGGCGAGGAGGAGGCGCTTCATCGGGGAACTCCTTCGCGAGGGCTCGCTCGATCGACGCGTGGCGGGCGTCGGCATTCACCGGGGCGCCTCGCGCACCCCGCGGCGAGCGTAGTCGCAACGCGCGTGCCGGGCGAGCCCGCGACCGGAAAAGCGTGCGGGAGCGCGGCGCGCCGCGGCTGCGGGGGATGTGGGCGTGCCCGCCGCGCACGGGCGCGGGCACACTCGGCGGAACGCTCAGTGAATGACGCGCGCCAGCGGGAGGCCGTGGCGCACCCGCGCGTACCGCTCCAGGATCTCGCGGTACTCGTCGGCGGAGCGCGGGCCGGCGACGAGCCACTCCTCGCCCACGACGAGGGCGGGCGCGACCTCGACGCCGCGGTCCACCGCCTCCTCGTAGCGAGCGCGCACGCGCCGCTCGGTCGAGGGGGTCGCGAGCGCGCAGGCGAAGCGCGAGACGTCGAGGCCGGCGCACCCGGCGAGCTCGTAGAGGACGTCCCGGCGCGACACGTTCACCCCGCGGAAGAGGGCCGCCTGGCGGAGCGCGGTGCGGAGCGCCTCCTCGCTCCCGGCGCCCTGGAGCCGCGCGGCGGCGAGCGCGGCGAGGGGCGGGATGGACGAGAGCGGCGGATCCTGCGAGAGCCACAGGTCGGGCGTGATGCCCTGCGCCTCGGGCTCCTTCGCGGCGCGCCGCGCGGCGCGGGCGAGCCGTTCACGCTCGGTCCGCGACATCGCGCGCGGCTCGAGGCGCAGCGGGAACGGCTCGTGGCGGAGCGGCTCGTAGGTGCGCTCGAGGTCGGCGAGCGCGGCGGCGATGCGCTTCTCGGCGACGAGGCACCAGGGAGAGAGCGGATCCTCGTACAGGACGAGCGGGATGGGCTCGACGGGCGGGGTTCGAGGTGGCACGGTTGCGCGGATTCTAGATGCCGCGATCCGTTTGTTGAAGGGGCGTCCGCGGGCTGGCCTGCTCGCCTGGCCGCTCCCCACCTCCACTCACACGAGGTGGCCGCCCACGTAGCCGGAGTGGCGGGCGTGGCCGTACTCGACGGCGTGCGACACGTAGGCCGTGGCGATGTCCACGCCGGTGGCGGCCTCCAGCCCCTCGAAGCCGGGCGAGGAGTTGACCTCCATGATCTTCGGGCCGGTGCGCGCCTCCAGCATGTCGACGCCGGCGACCTCGAGCCCCATCACGCGCGCGGCCTTCACCGCCACCTCGGCGAACTCGCGCTCGAGCGCGACCGCTTCGGCCACGCCGCCGCGGTGGATGTTGGAGCGGAACTCGCCCGCGCGCGCGGTGCGCCGCATGGCGGCCACCACGTGATCGCCCACGACGAGCGCCCGCACGTCCTTGCCGCGCGACTCGGCCACGAGCTCCTGCAGGAGGATCTCCTGGCCGAGCGTCCAGAGCGTGTCGAGCATGCCCTCCACCTCGGCGGAGGTGTGGGCGATCATGACGCCCACGCCCTGCGTCCCCTGGATGAGCTTGATGATGCAGGGCAGGCCGCCCACCATCTCCACCGCCTGGGGGACCTCGTCGCGGTAGCGGCACATCACCGTGCGCGGGATGTCGATGCCGAAGCGCGAGAGGAGCTGCAGCGCGCGGAGCTTGTCGCGCGAGCGGGCGATGGGGATGGCGTTGTTGAGGACCGGCACGCCCATCATGTCGAACTGGTTCACCACCGAGAGGCCGTAGCCGGTGATGGAGGCACCGATGCGCGGGATGACCACGTGGAGGTCGGTCGCGAGGACCTCCTCGCCGCCGTAGAAGATCCGCGGACGGTCGCGGCCGAGCACCATGTTGCAGCGGAGGGTGTCGAGCACGCGCGGCGCGTGGCCGAGCGCGGTCGCGGCCTCCACGAGCCTCCGCGTCGAGTAGAGCTTCGCGTTGCGCGAGAGGATCGCGACGCCGAGCCCCTCGCCTGGAGCGGTCGCGCGACGGCGGCGCGCGCGGGGTCGCGCTCCGTTCCTGCGGGGGGGCGGCATGAGGCGGGGAAGGTTAGCGGCGCGTCGTCCGGCCCGCAATGGAGCGCCCGCGCGCAGCGGTTCGTTGAGAAACTCCCGCCGCGCTGCTAGAACCCCTGGTTTCCCAGAGGAAAATGCCGTGGACTACAAGGACACCGTCAACCTCCCGAAGACCGCGTTCCCGATGAAGGCGAACCTGCCGCAGCGGGAGCCCGAGATCCTGCGCGGCTGGGAGGAGCAGACGATCTTCCAGCGCCTCGTCGCCTCGAACGCGGAGCGGCCGGGCGCGAAGCGCTTCGTGCTCCACGACGGGCCGCCCTACGCGAACGGCGACATCCACATCGGCCACGCGCTCAACAAGATCCTGAAGGACGTGGTGGTGAAGTACCGCAACCTCAAGGGCGAGGTGGCGGACTACGTGCCGGGCTGGGACTGCCACGGGCTCCCCATCGAGCTCAAGGTGGACAAGGAGCTCGGGCCGAAGAAGCGCGACATGGACCGCGCCCAGATCATCGAGGCGTGCCGCGCCTACGCCCAGAAGTGGATCGAGCGGCAGCGCGAGTCGTTCAAGCGGCTCGGCGTCTTCGGCCGCTGGGACGATCCGTACACCACCATGTCGAAGGGGTACGAGGCGGAGATCGTCCGGACGCTGGCGCGCGCCGCGGAGAAGGGGTTCCTCTTCCGCGGCAAGAAGCCGGTCTACTGGTGCGTCACCGATCGCACCGCGCTCGCCGAGGCGGAGGTCGAGTACGAGGACCACACCTCGCCCTCGATCTACGTGGCCTTCGACCTCGTCTCCCCGCTCCCCGACGCGAAGCTCGCCGGGAAGAAGGCGCGCCTCGTCATCTGGACCACCACCCCCTGGACGCTCCCCGCCAACCTGGCGGTCGCGGCGCACCCCGAGTTCACCTACGTCGCCTACGAGCTGCGCGGGCACGTGCTCGTCGTCGCGAAGGACCTCCTCACCCGCTTCCTCGCCGACTGCGCGCCGGAAGAGCTCGCGGTGAAGGACGTGCCCGTCGCGCACTCCCCCGACGCGCACGCCGCGGCGACCGGCGGGGGCGGGCTCGTGCCGAGCGCGCACCTCGTCCACCCCGAGCGGATCCTCGCCTACCTCGACGGCAAGGCGCTCGAGGGGCTCACCTACCGCCACCCGTTCATGGACCGCGAGTCGCCGGTGATCCTCGGCGAGCACGTGACCCTCGAGGCCGGCACCGGGCTCGTGCACACCGCGCCCGGCCACGGCGCCGAGGACTACCAGGTCGGCCTCGCCTACGGGCTCGAGGTCCTGAACCCGGTGGACGGCGCCGGCCGCTTCACCGCGGAGGCGGGGAAGTACGCGGGCAAGAAGATCTTCGAGGCGAACGCGGAGATCGTGGCGGACCTGCAGGCCTCGGGGCACCTCCTCTCCGACCCCAAGGCCACCCTCCGCCACAGCTACCCGCACTGCTGGCGCTGCCACAACCCGGTGGTCTTCCGCGCCACCGACCAGTGGTTCCTCTCCCTCGAGCACGACGGGCTGCGCAAGAAGGCGCTCGACGCCATCGACCGGGTGCAGTGGATCCCGCGCTGGGGGCGCGAGCGCATCTACGGGATGATCGAGAACCGCCCGGACTGGTGCCTGTCCCGGCAGCGCACCTGGGGCGTGCCGATCCCGGTCTTCTACTGCGAGGGCTGCGCCGAGCCGCTCGTCTCGCCGCCGGTGATGGAGCGGGTCGCGCAGGCGTTCGAGGCGGAGGGCATCGAGGCCTGGTACCGCCACGCCCCGGCCGACTTCACGCAGGGCGAGGCCTGCCCGAAGTGCGGCAAGGCCGAGTTCCGCCGAGAGCAGGACATCCTCGACGTGTGGTGGGACTCGGGCGTCTCCTGGGCGGCGGTGGCCGCGAAGCGCGGCTTCGGCGTGCCGGTGGACCTCTACCTCGAGGGCTCCGACCAGCACCGCGGCTGGTTCCACTCCTCGCTCCTCACCTCGGTCGCCATCCGCGGCCAGGCCCCCTACCGCGGGGTGCTCACCCACGGCTTCGTGCTCGACGGCCAGGGCAAGGCCATGTCGAAGAGCCTCGGGAACACCGTCGCGCCCGAGGAGATCATCAAGAGGTACGGCGCGGACATCCTGCGCCTGTGGGTGTCGGCCGCCGACTACCGCGACGACGTGCGCATCTCCGCCGAGATCGTGGCCGGCCTCGCCGAGGGCTACACCAAGATCCGCAACACGGTGCGCTACATGCTCGGCGCGCTCGACGGCTTCGACCCGGCCCGCGACGCGGTGCCGCTCGAGGAGCTCGAGCCGCTCGACCGCTGGGCGCTCGCGAAGCTCGCCGCCTGGGACGAGAAGGTGAAGGCGGCGTACGAGGAGTACGAGTTCCACCTCGCCTACCACGCGACGATGCAGCTCTGCGCGGTGGACCTGTCCGCCCTCTACTTCGACATCATCAAGGACCGGCTCTACACCTGGAAGAAGGACGGCAAGCCCCGGCGCTCGGCGCAGACCGCGCTCTGGCTCGTCTGCCAGGACGTGCTGCGGCTCCTCGCGCCGGTGCTGTCGTTCACCGCGAGCGAGGCGTGGGGGCACCTGCCGGGCAAGCCCGCCGAGAGCGTGTTCCTCGCCGGGCTCCCCACCCGCGCGCGCCCCGCGGACGCGGAGGCGCTGGAGGCCCGCTACGGGAAGCTCTTCGAGGTCCGCGCCTCCGTGCAGAAGAAGCTCGAGGAGGCGCGGCGGGCGGGGCTCATCGGGAAGAGCCTGGAGGCCGCCGTGACGATCCGCGCCGAGGGCGAGACGCGCGCCCTCCTCGAGGAGGCGAAGGCCGAGCTGCCGACGCTGCTCATCGTCTCGCGGGTGACCCTCGCCGACGGCCCCGCGGCCGTCGAGGTCGAGCGCGCGCCGGGCGAGAAGTGCGAGCGGTGCTGGATCTACGCCGACGATCGCGGCATCGACCCGGCCCACCCCACCCTCTGCGGCAAGTGCGCGGGCGCCCTGCGATGAGCGCGAGCCGGCCGTTCTCCAAGTGGGCGCTCCTCGCCCTCCTCTTCGTCTCGCTCGTCGCGGTGGACCAGTGGACGAAGTACCTGGCCGTCGAGCGGCTCACCACCCTGTTCGACCGGACCGGCGCGCAGTCGCTCGGGGAGCGGGTGGCGGGGTTCCTCGAGCACGAGCACCTCGAGGAGATCTCGACCGAGCCGTACTACGTGTGGCGGCCGGTCTGGCGCATGAACTACGTGGAGAACCCGGGCGCCGCCTGGGGGCTCTTCCGCGGGCACTCGGAGCGCTTCCGCAACGGCTTCTTCACGCTCGTCTCGCTCGGCGCAGTGGCCTTCATCCTCTACTACTTCCGCAGGCTGCGTCCCGAGCAGCGCTACCTCCAGGTCGCGCTCGCGCTCGTGCTCTCCGGCGCGGTGGGGAACTTCCTCGACCGGCTCGCCCGCGGCTACGTGATCGACTTCGTCGAGTGGTACTGGTGGAACCGGCCGGACATCCGCTGGCCGACCTTCAACGTCGCCGACTCGCTCATCGTGGTGGGCGTGGCGATGCTGGTCCTCCACCCCGGCTCCGGCAAGGCGGCCCAGGCGAGCGGCGCCGCCGCCGAGGGCGACCGGCGCGCGTCCACGGGCGCCTAGCGCCGGTGCGTCCGCGCGCGGGCCACCGGCGCGGGCCCGCGCCGAAGGGATCCGAATGCACCCCATCCTCCTCCACCTCGTCGTCCCCGCGGGCCTCGGCAAGCTCGTGGCGCTGGCGGTGCTGGTCATCTCCGTCGTCGGACGCGCGGCGTCGCGGCTCCGCGCGGCGCGGCGCGCGGACGAGCCGCTCTCGGTCGGCCAGGCCTTCCGCGCGGACGGGCTCTCGAGCCTCGCGCTCGCCGCCGCGGTGCTCGCCCTCTGGCGCGCGGGGCTCCTCGACCGGGGGCTCCGGCTGCCCGTCCACGCCTACGGCCTCCTCATCGCCGCGGCGTTCGTCATCGGCATCTGGCTCGCGCAGCGCGAGGCGCGCCGGGTCGGCCAGGACGCCGAGCGGCTCGCCGACCTCGCCTTCTGGGTGCTCGTCGCCGCGCTCGCCGGGAGCCGCGTCTACTTCATCCTCGTGAACGCCGGCACGTACTTCGGCTCAGGCAGCGCCTTCGTCGCGACGCCCCTCGGGCGGATCCCGCGCGTCCTCGCGATCTGGGAGGGCGGCCTCGTCTTCTACGGCGGCTTCATCGGCGCGGCGCTCGCGGCCGCGCTCTACATGCGCCGGCACCGGATGCCGTTCCTCGCCCACGCCGACACGCTCATCACCTCGGTCGCCTTCGGCCACTTCCTCGGCCGGCTCGGCTGCTTCTGCGCGGGGTGCTGCTGGGGCGGGCTCGCGGATCCGTCGCTGCCCTGGGCGGTGCGCTTCCCGCCGGAGTCGCTCGCCTACAAGACGTTCCTCGAGCGCCCGGAGCCGGCGCACTACCTCGCCGCCGGCTGGGCGACGACGCTCCCGCTCCACCCCACCCAGCTCTACGAGGCGTTCGGCGAGCTCGCCCTGTTCCTCCTCCTCGCCCTCGTCATCCGGCCCCGCAAGCGCTTTCACGGCCAGGTGCTCGCGAGCTGGCTCCTCGCCTACGCGGTGCTGCGCACGGTCGTCGAGCTCTTCCGCGGCGACGTGGAGCGCGGCGTCTACCTGGGACTCGGCGCCGGCCAGTGGACGTCGTTCCTGATCCTCGCGGTGGGCGTCGCGGTGTGGGTGGGTGCGCGCAAGGAGCGCCCCGCGATCGCCGCGGCGGGCGCGCAGTAGCGGGAACGTTGATCGCCTCCGCGCGCGGCCGATAGACTCCGCGCGTGCCCGTCCCGCCGAAGCCGCCCGCACGTCCCGGAGCCCCGCTCGCGAAGGGCGCGCTGGGCGCCGAGGATCCGCTCTCGAGGTCGCGCCGCGGCAAGGACGAGCTCGCCGAGGCGGTGCAGGGCCTCGAGGAGGAGCTCGAGACCCTCAAGGCCCGCTACGAGCAGTACTTCCTCGGCATCGAGCGGCGCGAGCCGGTGCGCTGGCGCGAGGAGCTGAAGCGCAACGTGGCGCGGGTGAAGGGCGCGTTCACGCGGAACGCCGGGCTGCGCTTCCGCATCCAGGCGCTCCACGCGCGCTACCTCTCGTACGAGCGCCTCTGGATGCGCAGCGCGCGCGAGCGCGAGGAGGGGACCTACAAGCGCGATCTCTTCAAGGCGCGGCTGCACGCTCGCGCCAAGGCCGAGCGCGCGCAGGAGGCGGGCGGGAAGGCGGCCGCCGAGGGCGCGGGCCCGGCGCCCGTCGAGCCCGCCGCGGCCGCGAGCCCGCCCGCGGTGCCCGCCCGCCCGCCGCAGCCGGCGGCGTCGCGGACCCCGGCGCCCGGCGGCGTCGGCGAGGCCCAGCTCCGGGCGCTCTACGAGGCCTACGTCGCCGCGAAGAAGCAGTGCAACGAGGATGTCTCGCGCCTCACCTACGAGGCGGTCGCGAGGAGCGTCGCGAAGCAGGTGCCGGAGCTCATGACGCGCTTCAAGGCGAGGTCCGTCGACTTCAAGGTCGAGGTGAAGGACGGGCGCGCCGTGTTGAAGGCGATCCCGAAGGTCTAGGCCGCGCGGCGGGCCGCGTCCCCAGCCGCTTCGTTCGTTTCACGCCAAACGAATGGTTTCCCCGGTCGCGCCCGTGCGCGCCCGGCGCGGGCCTCGTCGATTCCGGGGCGCGCTCCAACCGGGAGGGACCCGCCCGGCACGGCCCGTGCGGTTTTTCCGCCGCGGCGAAGCGGGCTTCCGCCCGTGGCTCACACCCGGGGCCGTCTCGCGCGGAGGATGTGGTCCGGCGCCGACATGGAGACGTTCCTGCGGACCGAGGCGCGACGCCCGGTGGCCCTTGGAGGGAGGTCCGCTTGAGAACGCTCGCGCTTCTCGCCGCCGTCGCCCTCGCGGGCGCCTGCGGGCCGTCGAGGGAGCTCGAGGTCCACCGCGCGCGGCTCGCCGCCGAGCGCCGGGAGCTCGAAGCGACCTTCGATCACCTCGAGGACCGGCTCGTGGTGAACCAGGCGCGGGTCCGCTTCTGGCGGGAGATGCGCGAGCGGCACGAGGGCGTGACGGCCATCGCCTGCGCCTCGCTCGAGCAGCACGCCGAGGACATCGCCCGGCGGATGGCGCCGCCGCCGCCCGCGCTGCGCCAGGCGCGCTCGTCGCTGCACAACTCGCGGGTCGCCGCGCGCGGCGGGCCGCTGGACGAGCCGTCGCCCGCCGCCCGAGCCGATCGCTCCGAGTAGGCGCGCGCCGCCGTCTCAGGCCCTCCGGCGGCGGCCGCGTTTTCGATTTGCCTTCCGGCCCCGGTCGATCGTAGAACGCTCCCCGCGGTGGGCCCCCCGGCCCGTCGCGGACCGTTCGCCTGGGTAGCTCAGTCGGTAGAGCAGGGGACTGAAAATCCCCGTGTCGGTGGTTCGATTCCGCCCCCAGGCACACTCATCTTCGCTCGAACATCTGGCCCATCAGACCGCGAGGTCTGGTGGGCCTTCTGGTTTTCGGGGGCGGCGCGCGGTCCACTGGCTGGCCCGCGGGACCTCCGAGCCCTCACGCGACCGCTAGTCCTCCATGAACGGGTACTCGTGCTGCGCGTCACGCACCGTGAGCGCTCGTTTCCCGCCGGCGCCCCGTCCGACCACGAACTCGAGCCCCTGCACTCCGGGGGCGATCGTCAGGAACGAGATGGTGCCGTCCGGATTCCGGCGCGAGGCCACCTCGCTCCGCCACTCGCCGAAGTCGAAGACGGTGGCGGCGCCGCTGCGGCTCACCGCGATGCTCCCGAGCGCCGTGCTCGCGTAGCGCGGGGCGAGCCGGGCACTCTCCGCCGCGTCGGCGGGGACGGTGAGGAGCTTCCGCTCGGCGGCGAGCTCGTCGAAGAACGTCTTCGCCGCGGCCGTCGCCTGAGCGTCGGCCTCGGGTCTGCCGTCGAAGAGCACTTCCAGGAGCTTGCGGCGGAACACGTCCCGGAGCGCCCAACCGGGATCGCCGTTGGTCAGGATCACCGCGCCCACCGCCTGCCCGGGCAGCCAGATCATGTCGCTGTGGTAGCCAATCATGTCGCCCCCGTGGTGCACCACCGGGACGCCGTAGGTGGTGTCCACCGCGAGCCCCATCCCGTAGGTCACGTCCTTCCCGATCGTCACCTGCGGCGTCCGCCGGTCGAGGAGCGGACCCTTCCCGACGTAGGGCGCGCCGCCCGGCAGCGTCCCCTCGTCGAGCTCCATCTGCACGTAGCGCAGGAGGTCGCGCACGCTGCTCCAGGCAGCGCCGGCCGGGCGAAGCGGGATGATCGACCGGTTGACGTCCATGACCGCCAGCGCGGGCTTCCCGTCCACGTCCGGCGCGTGCGCGTCGGCGTGGGCCGCGGCCAGCGCGCGCCGGAAATCGAACGTCGTGGCGGTCATCCCGAGCGGCCCGAAGACCTGCTCCTGCATGGCCCGGTCGTAGGCCGCACCGAGCTCCATGCCCGGGAAAAGGACGTGTCCCGCCGTGAACCCGGCCGCAGCCGCCAGGGGGTTCGAATACTGGAACAGCTCGCCGAAGCGGCTGGTGGGCTGCATGGTGGCGAGCTCCGCGAGGGCCTTACGGGGTGTGAGGTCGCCGAACTCGAGGAGCCACTCCATGTCCTGCCGGGGCATCCCGGTGCAGGCGCAGACGAGGTGCCTGATCAGCACCCGATGTGTCGTGTCAGCGTCGCCCAGCGCGAAGCCGGGGAGCACCGACGTGACCGGTGTCGTCCAGGTGAGCCGCTTCTCGTCCACCTCCTTCGCGAGGAGCAGCGTGGTGAGCGCCTTGGTGTTCGAGGCGATCATGAAGAGGGTGTCGCCGTCGACCGGCGCCGTGTCGCCCAGCTTTCGGACGCCGAGGCCGCCGGCGAAGACGACCTTGCCGCCCTGCACGATGCCGAGCCCCACCCCCGGCACCTTCATCGCCTGCATGGCGCGCTCCACGAAGCGGCGGAGCTCGGCCAGGCGTGGGGCGTCGATGGGTTCGGCCTTCTTCCCCGCGAAGCTCTCGCGGGCATAGCCCTTCGGTAGGAGCCGCCCGAGCACCAGGACGATCTGCCCGCGCCGCTTCTCGGCGACCGGCTGCGAGAGGTCGCCGATCACCACCGTCCAGCCGCCCGCAGAGAAGCGGGCGCTCGCGAACACGACCCGGCGCTCGTTCGGCGACGTCTGGTAGGCGAAGTCGCGGCGCCTCGACCAGCCGTCCTTGTCGGGAAGATCGGCCGCCACCTTGAGCGGCCACCGCGCGCCGGGCCTGTACGCCTTCCAGGCTGCCGCGACCGCGGCTTCGGCATCCGACGCCGCGACGTCGACCAGCGCCAGCCACGAGTCTCCCTCGGGCGCTTCGAGGACGGTCGCCGGACCGCGCACCACGAGCGACCAGCCGGCAGGCGCCAGGAACGGGTTGCCGCCCACGGTCGTCTTCGGGCCGTCGGCCGAGAGCCGCTGTGGCGCGGGCGCAGCCGGCGCGCCGTCCGTGGGCGCCGTGGGCGCCGTGGACGCCGGCGCCGGCCGCTGCGGTGCGGACGCCTGCGCGAGCGGGGGGACGGCGAAGAAGAACAGAAGACCGGCGGCGAAAGCGCGCATTGGACCCCCGCAGCGAAGCAGAGCGCGGAGAGAGAACCCCCGCACCATGGGTCGCAGGCTTTCATGCGGAGAGCGGGACGACAACACGCTTCCGGGGGCGCACGCCGTGGCCATCCAGGAGCCCTCGCGATGAGGGATTCGCGGGGCGCGCCTCGCCGGCGCCGTCCGGGTGGCGACACTCGGCCGTCTCGACCCGCGCTCCTCGCGGGCTCCGCGGTTGCCCCGGCCCCGGCCCCGGCCAGCGGCGTGGCCGGGGCCGCGAAGGCCGCTAGGGCGCGCTGATCACGATCGCCCCGCCCGCGAGGGCGTTGTTCGCCCCGTCGGGCTCCTTCGCCTGGTCGCCCTGGCACTCGTACTGATCAGTGGACCAGTTGAACTCGCAGACGGTGAAGTCGTCCGCGAGGACGCCGAGGTAGTACGTCCCCGGCGCCAGCGTCGGCGGGATCGCCACGAGGGTGGTGTCGGACGAGCTCGCGCCCGGCTGGAGCCCAGCGACGCTGCGGTACCCGAGCAGCAGATCCGACGCGGTGATGCTGGCATCGGAGGAGAGGTACACGCCAACGAGGAACGCGGGGGCGGCGCCGCCCGCGGCGCTCGCGGCCACCGTGTTCGCGACCGGGATGCTGGTCCCCCGCACCGCGGAGGCCGGGCCGGACACCGCGGTCGCCACGAGGTCGGGCCCGGTGATCGCGATGGTGCCGCCGGCGAGGCCGTTGTTCCCCTCGTCGCTCTCGGGCGTGGTGCCGTACGGATCGGCGAACGCGCCGAGCTGATAGGTGCCGCCCGCGATGCCCGCCGGGATCGTCAGCGTGACCGTGCCCGAGCGCGACGCGCCTGACGCGAGGTCGCCGGGGTACGCGGTCCCGATCGAGAGGTCCTGCGGCGTGATGAACAGGTCACTCGACAGGTAGAGCCCGAGCGGCGGGCTCGTCGCGCCCGCGCCCGTCGGGAGCGCCGAGAGCGTGTAGCTGACGGTGATGGTCTCGCCGGTGAGAGCGGCCGGTGGCCCGGAGACCGCGATCGGCGCGAGGTCGGGACGGACGAGGGTGAGGGCGGCGCCCGCGGAGGCGTTGTTCGTCTCGCTCTCCTCCTTGACCTGGTCGTACGGGTCGAGGATGGCGCCGAGGTAGTAGGTCGCCTGGGCGACGGAGCTCGGGACGCTCACCGTGAGCGTCGCCGAGCTCGTCTCGCCCGGCGCCGGCATCGCGAAGGTGCCGTAGCCGAGCCGCAGGTCGGAGGTCGTGATGACGGGATCGGTGGAGAGGTAGATCGACACCATCGTCGCTGGGCTCGCTCCGGAGCCGAGGTTCGCGACGGTCGCCGTGACCGAGAACGGGGTCGCCGTCCCGACGCTCTGCGGCGCCGCCAGCGCGGAGACGGTGAGGTCGGGTCCGGCCACGGCGACGGTGTTGCCGGCGCGGGCGTTGTTCGTCTCGCTCGCCTCCGCGACGCGGCCCTCGTAGTCGGCGATCGCGCCCACGTAGTACGTCCCCGGCGCGAGCCCCGCAGGCACCGTCACGCTCGTGTCGGCGCTGCTCGTGGCGCCCGGCGCGAGGCCGCCGAGCGCGCGGTAGCCGAGGAACCGATCCGCCGTGGTGATCGTCGGGTCCGTCGAGAGGTAGTAGCCGACCTTGAACGCCCCCGTCCCCCCGCCGACCGCCGCGACGGCGTCGTGGACGACGAGCGGCAGGCCCGTGCCGGCGGTGGCCGGCGCGCTCACCTCGGTGAGGACGAGGTCCGTACCGCCGACGACGATGGGCCCGCTCGCGCGAGCGTTGTTCGTCCCGTCGGGCTCCTTCGCGACGTCGCCGCCGTAGCAGTAGGAGTTGTACAGGTAGTCCTCGAAGCAGTACGTGAAGTCATCGGCGATGACGCCCACGTAGTACGTGCCGGGCGCGAGCCCGAGCGGCAGGGTGACCGGCGTCGAGGCGGAGCTCGAGGCGCCCGGCGCGAGCGCGGCGGCGGAGCGCCAGCCGAGGAGCAGGTCCGACGGCGTGATCACGGGGTCGGTGGAGAGGTAGAAGCCCACGTCGAACGGCGGCGTCGCGCCGCCCGCGGCGCTCGCCGCGATCGTGTCGAAAACGGTGAGGGTCTCGCCGACGACGCCGGACGCGGGCGCGGAGACGGAGGTGGCCACGAGATCGGGGCCGATCACGGTGAGCGCGCCCCCCGCGGCCGCGTTGTTCGCCTCGTCGAGCTCCAGGACCTCGCTCGCCACGTCCGCGATGGCCCCGACGTAGTAGGCGCCGCCGGCCCAGGTGACGGGGAGGGTCATCACCGTGGCCCCCGACGAGGAGGCGCCGGAGGCGAGGGAGGGGACGGTGCGCTCGCCGATCTTCAGGTCGGCGGTGGTGACGACGGGATCGTCGGAGAGGTACAGGCCGACCTTGAACGGCCCGGTGCCGCCGCCGGTCGGGCGCGCGGTGACCGTGTCCTCCACGGTGAAGGTCCCGCCGGTGAGCACCGTCGCGGGGCCGCTCACGGACGTGACCTCGAGATCCGGGCCGTCCACGACGACGCGTGGACCGACGAACACGTTGTTGTCCTCGTTCGACTCCTGGACGTAGCCGACCACGTCGACGATCGCGCCGAGGCGGTAGGAGCCCGCGGGGAGATCGCTCGGGAGCGACAGGGAGGTGGTCACGCTCGCGGAGGCGCCGCCATCGAGGAAATAGACCTGCTGCCATCCCAGCATGCGGTCGGCGGTGGTGATCGTGTCGTCCGTCGACAGGTACACGTTCACGATGACGTTGATGGCCTTTCCGCGTCCCGGGTTCGCGACGTTGGTCGTGAGCGAGAACGGGGTGGAGGTCCCCAGGCGCTCGGGGGCGGACATCGACGTCACGGTCAGGTCGGGCGGCTCGAACGTGGTCACGTTCGACGCCAGCTTGTAGTTGTTGTCGTCGTTGGCCTCGCTGTCGCTCGCGAACGCGACCACGCCCACGTGGTAAGGGCGACCGAGGAAGCCCTCCCAGTTCGCGGAGATCGTGTACGCGAGGTTGGTGCACCCTTGCTGAGAGTAAACGCGTTTCGCGGAGCCGAGCGCGACGTCGCCCGGCCCGAGCACGTCGTCCTCGGAGACGAACCAGACGACGCTGAAGTACTCGGCGGTGAGCTCGCCGCCGATGTTGCAGACCTGCGAGGTGACGGGGAACGCCATGCCGAGGCCCGCGACGTCAGGGGTCGTGACGGACGTGACGGTGAGGTCCGGGAGCGGCTTTCGGGTGACGAGGAGCGTGGTCGTGGCCGATTGTCCGCGCCCGTCGGTCGCCACCACGGTGATGAAGTTGTCACCGAGCGCGAGCGGGACGAGGGTCTCGAAGTAGCCGTCGGCGGCGCGGATCGGAACGGCGGCGCCGTTCACGGTGAGCGACGCCACGCCCGAGGGATCCACGGCCGTGCCGAAGACGACGGTCTCCACCTCCGGCGTCACCTCGCCCCGCGAGGAGTAGACGCCGAGCACGGGCGGCAGGACGGGAGTCGTGAACGTGCGCGGCGTGCCGCCCCCGTCGTCGACGGCGACGTTCCCGCCCTCGTCGGTGGACTGCACCGCGAAGAAGTAGGTCGCCCCCTCCTCGAGGGCGCCGAGGGCCACCCCGTGAGAGGTCGCGAGCCAGTGGAGCGCGGCCGTGCCGCCGAGGGCCTGTGTCTTCCCGTAGAGCACCGTCGCGGAGGCCGGCTCGCTCGTCGTCCAGGCGATCTTCGCGCTGCCCTGGTCGAGCGCCGCCACCGAGACGCCCGTGATGACGGGCGGGGTGAGATCGCCGACGGCGGTCGCGCTCGTGGTCGCGGGGGCGCCGGTCCCGTCGTCCTCGTCGTCGTACGTCGCGGTGAGGGTTCCGCCCTCGGTCACGGCGAGGATGCCGTCATGGGCGACCCCCGGGGCAGGGCCGGTCGGCAGCGTGCCCATGAAGATGGAGGTGTCCGGCCCGGTCTCGGTGAGCCACACGAACTCGCCGGCGGGGTCGGCGTCGCTGCGGACGGTCACGTACGCCTCGTCGGACACGTCCGGGCGGACGTTCAGGTCGCGATCGCCGACCTTCACCTCGATGCGGGTGGTCGCGCCATAGCGCGCCCGGTCCAGGCCGATGAAGCCCCGCGAGGAGATCCCGCCGGCCCCGCTGACGACCAGCGCGAACGGCTGCGGGCCGGACGGAACGTTGAAGCCCCTCACCCGCACCGTGTAGATGCCCCTGGCCGCATCGGGCAGATAGAACTGCTCCTCCACGTTGAGCCGATCGGCCGTGCCGCCAGTGACCGAGACCCCGCCCGAGAAGGCGTTCCCCGCGTACGTCGCGCCGTCCGGGGCGACGACCTCGAGGTCGAGGTCGTTCACGAGCTCGACGTCGGCGTACTGCGCGCCGGGGTAGTCCGTCCAGACGAGCGTCACCTTGAGCGGGGCGCCGCCGATCGCGAAGAGCGACTTCGTGAAGGTGTCGCCGGTCGCGACGCCCGGCTGGACGTCGGCCACGTCGAGGAACCTCGAGTCTCCCGCGAAGCGCAGGGTGTTCGACAGGTTGATGCGCCCCCAGCCCTGGGCGATGGTGGGGATGGGACCGCGCGTGTAGAGGCCGCTCATCGACTGGGCGCTGTTGACGAGGGTCGCCTTGACGAGGGCCGCGGAGGGAAGGAAGGCGTCGGCGGGGCTCGCCAGCCCCGACGGCCAGTAGCCGTCCACGTAGTACTGGCGCACGAGCGCGGCGGCGCCCGCCGTGGTGGGCGTCGCCATCGACGTGCCGCTATAGGCGATGGTGCCGCAGTTGTTGGTGTCGGGGAGGCCGTCCGAGTCGGCCGAGACGATGTTCACGCCGGGCGCGGTGAGGGTCGGCTTGAGCCGGCCGTCCCAGGCCGGGCCGTTGCTCGAGAAGTAGGCGACGTTCTCGGCCTGGTCGCCGTTCTCGGTCGCGCCGACGCTGACGATGTTCTTCGCGGTGGCGGGGGAGCCGACGCGGAGGTCGGTCGGACCGGCGTTCCCGTTGGCGAAGAGGACGAGGAGGTCCTTGTGCTCCCACATGAACCGGTCGGTGCTCCACGCTAGCCCGTCGTACCAGTTCGCGCCGGAGCCCCAGCTGTTCGTGTGGATGCGGGCGCCCGCGTCGTAGGGACGGACGTACAGATCGGCGAGGTCCTCGGGCACGAGGAGGTAGTTGGCTTCACCCGGCGTGAGATCCGTCATGAACAGCCGGGCGTTCGGGGCCATGCCGCCTGCGGTAGAGAGCCCCGTGACCGGCCGCTGGTCCCCCGCCACGGTGCCGGAGACGTGCGTGCCGTGGCCGAAGTTCCCGTCCCAGGCGTCCGCCGACGCCACGTAGCCGGCGACCTTGCGGTGCGCGGGGCCGACGGCCGCGCCGCTCGGGTCGCGGAAGAAGCACATGTCCATGTCGAGCCCGGTGTCGCCGACGCCGACGATCTGCCCCGCGCCGTCGAGCCCGGCGCCGAAGACCGGCGTCGAGCCGGGGACGTACGACTGGATCACCCAGCGCGACGTGTCGTTGAGGAGCTGCACCGGCAGCGCCTCCTCGATCCAGAGGACCTCCTCGAGCCGCGCGAGCTGGGCGATGAGGCCGGGCGGGACCTCGACCTGCGCGACGTCCCTGGCGACCCGCACCACGGTTCCCTTCTGACGCAGGACCTCGGACAGGAGGGCCGGCAGACCGTCGGCGGCGTCGACGCGCACGCGGAGCCGCAGGGACTTCGCGAGGTCCTTGCGGACCGCGCCATGCTCGTCCTTGAGCGCGCGGGAGAGCTTGTACGCCGGCTGGAAGCGCGCGACTCCGCGGACCTTCGAGAGCTTCGCGACGCCCGCGCGCGTGTCGTCGTCCATCGAGACGACGAAGGCGAATCCGGGGAGGTAGTCGCCGATCCGCGCCCCGGCCGCGGCGAGCCGCGCCTTGTCGGCCTCGTGGATGGGGCCGTCCAGCTGGACGATCCACTTCCTCCGCTTCGCGGCGGCGGCCGCGTGGCGATCGCCGCGCGAGGCCGGCGACGCGGCCGGAGCGGAGACCTCTACGACCTCGGCGGCGGGGTCGAGCGTCATCCCGGCCACGGCGGGGAGGTCCCGCTCCTCCTCGGCCGTGAGCTCGGCCGGGAGCGCGGGCGGCTTCCCCTTCACGTCGAGCGCGTAGCCGTTCACCTGGACGGCCCCCTCCACAGGACGGGTGACCTCGTGGGAGCGCTCGGGCTCGGCTCGCCGACCGCAGGAGACGACCGCCAGCAGCGAAAGACACAGCGCGACGCGTAGCCTCATCGTGTACCCCTCCATGCGCCTGCTCGGATGGCTGTAGTGGGGTCGGATGACAGACCACTCTGCCGGAGAGCGCCTCACCCGAATTCGGGATCAGCCCGCGAGGGTTCGTTCGTCAGGGCGCGAAACTTCACCGCACGAGACAGGCGATCAGGCGTTGACGACGAGTGTGAGTCTTTTCGGGCGACTGCGATCGGCGCGCAGCCTGGTGGAAGACGCACGAGCGTGAGGCCGTGCTCTGCCCGGCGCGAGTCGCACGCGTGGGCTCCTCCCGGCCTTGACCGTTGGTGCGGCGTCCCTCGCGGCGGATCGCGCGAGCTGCCGCGAGCGCGCTGCGCACGCGGACCACGAGTCGACGCCTCCCTGCCGCGTGCGACCGGAACCTGCCGAGCCTGCGTGGCGACCGCCGCGCGGCGGTCGGCCCGCCTGCCTCGCCGCCGGGCCCGGCGAGAGCCGGTGTGAGCCCCTGCCGCGTTCGCCGTCGGTGAGGCATACTGCGCGAGTCCGGAATGCGCTCCGAAGTCGTGCAGAACCTCCTCGTCCTCCTGGCGGGAGCGGCCCTCCTCAACGCCGTGTTCGCGGCGGCGCTGTGGCGGAGCACGCGCGACGCGCTGTTCCGGATGCTCTTCGTCGCGTGGGCGACGGTCATCCTGTCGGCGCTGCTCCAGAGCGCGCTCACCCACAACCACCTCATCGTCACCATCGGCTTCGCCTCGGTCTTCATCAACAACGCGGCGTTCGCCCAGCTCCTCGCCGCGGTGGCCGAGGTGACGGTGCCGTGGCGCAGGCTCGTCCTGCTGCTGGCGGCGGGACTCGCCGCCTCGGCCCTCGTCGCGGCGGCGGGAGGATCGTTCGTCCTCGTCTCGGCGCCCACAGCGCTCGCGGTCGCCGCGCCCACCGTGGCGGTCGGCTTCAAGGTCTTCCGCGACCGCTGGTCCACGCTCCACGCGCAGGGGCGCGCGCTCGCGCTCTCCTGCATCCTCTTCTCGGTCCACAACCTCGACTTCGTCTTCCTGCGCGAGCGGGAGGCGCTCGCGCCGGTCGGGTTCACCCTGGCGTTCCTGGTGATCTTCGCGATCTCGATCAGCGCGCCCGCGGCGCTGCTCGAGATGGTCACGAAGCGCCAGGCGCGCCTCGCCGCCCAGCTCGAGATCGCGCGCACCCTCCAGGCGCGGCTCGCGCCCACGGACGCCCGGCTCGATCGCCTGGAGTTCGCCTGCCACATGCGGCAGGCCGACTCGGTCGGCGGGGACTACCTGCAGCACTTCAAGACGGGGAGCAGCGAGTGGTTCTTCGCGGCGGACGTCGTCGGCCACGGCTTCCACGCGGGGCTGCTCGCGCTCATGGCCCACAGCGCGCTCTCGTCGATCATCGAGGCCCGCCCCGAGATCACCCCCCGCGAGCTGAACCAGCTCGTGAACCGGGTGCTGTGGCGGAACCTCGCCCAGCTCGAGGACCGCCGCTACATGACGATCGTGGCGATGCGGCGCGACGACCGGGACGGGCGGCTCGTGGTGAGCGGGTGTCACGCGGACCTGCTCGTTTACCGCGCCCGCTCGCGCGAGGTGCAGACGCTCGCCCTCGAGCACTTCCCGCTGGGCGTCGGCTTCACGCCGGACCTGGCCCTCGAGACCATCGGCGACGCCACCCTCGAGCTCAGGCCGGGAGACCTGGTGTTCGTCGCCACCGACGGGGTGTTCGAGGCGCCGCGCCTCGGCCGGCACGAGCTCGGGCTGTTCGGCGCCGAGCGCGTGGGCGAGCTCTTGTCCGCGTGCGGCGCCGAGCCGCTGTCCGAGATTCGCCGGCGGCTGGTGGAGCAGCTCGACGACTTCACGGGCCGGCGCTACGCCGACGACGTGGCGTTCTTCATGCTGCGCGCGCGCCCCGAGGGAGCGCTGGCGTGAAGCTGAGGCTCGAGATCGCCGCGCGCTCCGCCGACGTGCTGCGCTGCAGGCAGCTCGTGGGCGAGGTGTACCACCGCCGCTACGGCGTGGTGTTCTCGAGCGACACCTACGACCTCGACCGGAAGATCGAGCCCTGGCCGCACCGCTTCCTGATGGGGTTCGTCCGCGACGAGCTCGCGGCCGTGTCCGGGCTGTACGTGCGGAACACCTACGTCGAGCGCTTCGGGCTGGTGGACGACGACGAGGTCCGCGCCCGGCTGCGCGAGGCGGGCGTGGACGGAGAGTACGAGCCCGCCGAGCGGCGCGAGCTGACGAAGCTCGTCATCGCCCCGCGGCTGCTCAACTCGGGGCTCGGCCCGCTGTTCATCGCGTTCGCCCACGCGCGGGCGTTCGTAGAGCTCGACGCCCCGCGACCGCCGCTCGTCACCTTCTGCGTCGTGCGATCGATGAAGCGCCTGGTCGAGCGGCACGGGATCCGCACGCGACACCTGAAGCCGTTTCCCCACTACAAGGTCCACGAACACTACCGGTCGGAGCGGAACCCGATGGACAGCTACCTCGTCATCCCGCACCTCGACGTACCGGCCGCCTTCCGCGACCTGCGCATTCCGGGCGAGCACGCGCTCGGCCCGTGGCTGGGAGACGAGCGATGAGCAACCTCACCGTCCTCGGCGCGTTCCACGAGGCCCCCGCCCAGCCGCTCAGCGCCATCGAGATGGAGGTGGTGCCGATAGACCTGGTGACCGAGTGGAGACGATGCGGCATGATCGCCGACTTCATGGCCGACTACATGGTGTACGGGTTCGAGCGGCGCGAGACGGCACGCAGCGTCCTCTCGACCGTCATGAACGAGCTCGTCGAGAACGCCGCCAAGTTCAGCGCCGACGCGCGGACGCCGGCGCGCGCCTCGATCCGCAATCACGGCGAGGTCGTGCTGCTCGAGATCCGGAACGAGGCGAGCGACAAGCACGTCGCGAGCCTGAAGGAGCTGCTCCCGGTGCTCGCGCACGACGACGCGACCGCCGTGTTCCGGCAGCGGCTGCAGGACCGGCGGGGCCTCGGCCTCGCGCTGCTCGCGCGAGACTACCGGGCGACCGTCGGGGCCACCGTGGAGCCCGCCGACGCCGGAGGGAAAGCCACGGTCTGCCTGCGGGTGGCCATGAGCGCGGCGGAGGTGGAGCAGCGATGAAGGCGCCACGCCCGGACTACTCGGTGGACGCGGGGCAGTCGCCCGGGACCTGGCTCTTGCGCGGGGTGATGCGCCTCGAGTCGCCCGAGGCCTACGCGCGGGCGTTCGAGCCCATCGTCGCCTCGCTCACGAAGCTCCCCGCGATCTCCCTCGATCTCTCGCAGGTGGTGTTCCTGAACAGCTCCGGCATCCGCGCGCTCGCAGACGTGCTGCTGCTCGCGCGCGAGAAGCGCTGTCAGGTCACGCTCTTCGGGAGCGCCGCGGTCCCGTGGCAGAAGAAGCTCGCGAGCTCGCTCACGGCCCTCTTCCCCGAGTTCGTGATGCGCGTCGACCGCTGAAGCGGTCGCGCCGCCCGCGCGCGAGCGGTCGACTACTCGAGCAGCGACGTCGGCGAGACGGCCAGGGCCTTGGCGAGGCTCTCGAGCGTCTCGAGCGGCGGCGTCCGCTGCCCGCGCTCGAGCATCGAGATGTAGGACACCGAGAGCCGCGCCTTCCCGGCCAGGGCCTCCTGCGAGAGCTTGCGGCGGAGACGTTCGCTCTTGAGGTTCAGGGCGAACTTGTCGGCGAGACGCGGCATGAGGAGCTCCTGAGTTGAAGTTGCGGAAACCGCAACATGGGTTGCGAGAACGGCACGATCCCACACTACCACTCAGCGTGCGGCTTCACCAGACCGTGCGTGTACGTTACTTGCGGGACCGCGCGGCGGGGAACGGGACGTCGTACCGCGCGAGGAGGCGGCGCAGCGAGAAGTAGGAGACCCCGAGCGCCTTCGCGAGGCCGCGGGGGTCGCGGGCGAAGAAGCGGGTCGCGGCGAGCAGATAGCGGCGCGCGGCCTCGCGGAACGGCAGGACGTCCTCGCGCGAGCGGAGCGGCCACAGCCCGGGCATCGTGCCGACGAGCTCCCCCGCGAGCTGCGCCAGCCTGCCACGCGCCTCCTCCACGTCCGCCTCGTTCTGCTCGATCGTGTGCGTGAGCCGCCGGCGCTCGACCGCGAGATCCACGGCGTGGCCGAGCGCGGCGCTCGACTCGTCGTGGCAGTCGAAGAAGAAGTCCGCGCCCGCCATCACGGCGGCCATGGCATCCGAGGCCCCCGCCGCCGTCGCGTACGCCAGGATCGCGAGGCGCTCGTGGGATTCGCGCAGCTCGCGGATCGTCTCGAGCCCCGGTCCCTTGGGCAGCTCGAGGTTCACCATGGCGATGGTGGCCCCGGCAGCGCGCTTCAGCGACTCGGCGCCGCTCGAGGCCGTGAGGAGCTTGAACCGCGGGTGAGCGCCGGGCTGGCCCGGTCGCGGGCTCCCCCTGACCTCTGCGAGCCGCTCGCGGATCATGCGGCGGTGCGCATCGTCGGGGGCTACGAGCAGGAGCACGTCGTCGAACGCGTCGGGAAGATCCCTGCGGATCGCGCACATCGCGCCTCGTCTACCACGTCCCGTCCCCGGTGACGGCGTCCAATCGTCTGCCGCGGCCGTACACTGGCTCGCACACCCAACGGGAGGCACAGCGCATGCCCAGCCACCATCAGTTCGAGCTTCTGGACCGCGTGCATTCACTGCGAGGACGCCCGCCCCCCGCGCCCGCCGCCGGAGGCCCGCCGCCCGAGCCGGACGAGGTCCTGCGCCCGGGCGCCGAGGCGGACTCCTGGCGGCCGGAGGCGTTCCCCGCCGGCGATCCGGCGGCGCGCCTGCGGCTCGCCGCGCGCGTGGTGGAGGAAGGCCTCACGGTCCACGACACCCTCCGCGAGCAGCTCGTCGAGCTCCTCGAGACGCGCGAGCCGGCGCTCGAGCTCGGGCCGGAGGCGCTCTCCGAGCGGATGGGCGCCCATCTCCAGGGGCTGCCGCTCGCGTACCACGGCACCTGGTTCCTCTACCCGTGGTCCAGGCGGGTGGTGCGTGTGCTCCCGGAGCCCGAGTTCCGGGAGCTACGCTCGAGCCGGAACCGGAACAAGATCTCCTCCGAGGAGCAGGAGCGGCTCCGCGCGGTCCGGCTCGGGGTCGTCGGCCTGTCGGTGGGGAGCGCGAGCGCCATCGCCCTCGCCATGGAGCAGGTCGGCGGGGAGCTCTACCTCGCGGACCACGACCGGCTCAGCCTCTCGAACTTGAACCGGCTGCGCGCGGGCGTCCACGAGCTCGGGGTCCCGAAGGCGGTCCTCACCGCGCGCGCCATCGCCGAGCTCGACCCGTACCTGCGCGTGTGGCCGTTCCTGGACGGGATCACCGATGCGAACATGGACCGGTTCCTCCGGCCCGACGGGCGTCCGCTCGACCTCCTCGTGGAGGAGTGCGACGACCTCTACGTGAAGGTGCGGGTCCGGGAGGCGGCGCGGGCGCTGCGCATCCCCGTGCTCATGGAGACGAGCGACCGCGGCCTCCTCGACGTCGAGCGCTTCGACCTCGAGCCCGAGCGTCCCATCCTCCACGGCCTCGTCGGCGCGCTCGACGCCGAGGAGCTCCGCGGGCTCGACACCTCCGAGAAGGTGCCGATCGTGCTCCGCATCCTCGGCGAGCGGTCCATCTCGCCGCGCCTCGCGGCCTCGCTCGTCGAGGTGAAGGCGACGCTCAAGACCTGGCCGCAGCTCGCCTCGGCCGTGTCGCTCGGCGCGGCGGTCGTCACCGACACCGCCCGCCGGATCGCGCTCGGCGAGCTCAGGTCGTCGGGGCGGTTCTACGTGGACCTCGGCGAGCTCGTGCGCGACGGGGCGGGGGCGGTGCAGCCCCTCCTGGCGGAGCCTGTGCCCGCTCCGGCCGCGACGCTCGAGGAGGCGCGTGCGGCGCCCCCGGCCGCGGCCGTCGCCCCGGCGGCGGTCCGGGCGGGCGCGGCGCTCGACACGCAGCGAATCCGGGCGCTCGTGGAGCTCGCCACGCTCGCGCCCTCGGGCGGGAACTGCCAGCCGTGGCGGTTCTCGTGGGACGGCAAGCGCCTCCGCCTCCTCCACGACGCCGCCCGCTCCCGGTCCTTCCTCGATTACCGCGACCTCGCGAGCTGGCTCGCCTTCGGCGCCGCCGTGGAGAACATCGCGCTCGCCTCGGCGGCGATGGGGCTCGACATGGCGGTCGACCTCGCCCCGGATCCGCGCGAGCCCGCGCTCGTGTGCGACCTCCGCTTCGCGGCCTCGCGCGCGCCGGCCCCGGCGAGCGTCCTCTCCCTCGCGGCGGCGATCCCGGACCGCGCCACGAACCGGAAGCTCGGCCCGCGCGCGCCGCTCGCCCGGGAGGCGCGCGACCTGCTCCTCCGCGCCGCGGCGGACGTCTCCGGCGCGGCGCTGCACCTCGTCGAGGACTCGGAGCGGCTCAGCGAGCTCGGCGAGGTGCTGGGGCGCGGGGACCGGCTCCGCTTCCTCTCCCGCACCATGCACCGCGAGATGATGGGCGAGCTGCGCTGGAGCGCCGACGAGGTGCGCAGGGGCGACGGGCTGGACGTCGCCACGCTCGAGCTCTCCGGCGCGGACCTGGCCGGTCTCCGCGTGATGTCCTCCTGGCCCGCCATGGAGCTCGTCGGCCGGCTCGGCGGGGGGCGCGCGCTCGAGAAGCCGGCGGCGAAGGCCATGGCGGCGGCGAGCGCCGCGGGGCTCGTGTCCGTGGCGGGCCGCACGCGCGAGGCCTACTTCGCGGGCGGCCGCGCCATGCAGCGCGTGTGGCTCCAGGCGACTGCCCTCGGGCTCGCGTTCCAGCCCATGACGCCGCTCACGTACCTCTTCGCGCGGCTCGAGCTCGGCGACGGCGAGGGCCTCGCGCCGCCGGAGGTCGCCACGCTGCGCGCGCTGCGGGGTCGCCTCGCCTCGGTCTTCCCGGAGGCCTCGGGCCGGGGAGAGCCGATGCTGTTCCGCCTCGCCGTCGCGCCACCCCCCGCCGCGCGGGCGCTCCGCCGTCCCCTCGCCGAGGTGCTCGAAATCGAGCCGCGCGCGTCCGACTCGCGGGCGGGTCCGCTGCGGGCCGGACCGTCCCTCCACGCTCCGACGCGCCGGCGAGCGGGGTGAGCCCTCGCGCCCGCCGCGGTGGCCTCGCGAGCGCCGTCTCCGAGGTCGCCCCGGCGCTGCGTGGCGAAAGGCGTCCGGGCGTCTCTGCGGGACCGCTTCACCGGGCGCCGGCGCTGTACACCGCCGGGCGAAGCCCGCCGGTGCGCGGCAGCCGGACGGTGAAGCGGGTCGGGCGGCCCGGGCCCGACGCGACGTCCACCCGGCCGCCGTGCGCCTCGACGATGGTCCGGACGATGAAGAGCCCCAGGCCGAGCCCGTCGGCGCCGGCCTGGCGGACGTCGCCGCGCCGGAACGGCTCGAAGATGGCGCGCGTCGCCTCGGGCGGGATGGGCGGGCCGTCGTTCTCGACCTCCACGCGCACCGCGTCGGCCTCGCCGGCGGCGCGCAGGCGCACCGGCGTGCCCGCCGGCTGGTACTGGAGCGCGTTCGAGACGAGGTTCGCGATCGCCTGCTGGAGCCGGTCGGGGTCCCACGCGCCGGAGAGGTTCCCGTCGAGGGAGAGCGCGACCGCGTCGGGTCCGTGCCGGAGCGCCGCCTCGTCCACCACCGGGCGGCAGACCTCGCGCAGGTCCATCGCGCGCGGGGCGAGCGGGATGCCGCCGGCGTCGCGCACGCGCGTGAAGTCGAGCAGGTCGCCGATCATCCGGGCCATGCGGCGCGAGCTCGACAGGATGCGGGCGAGCGTGCGCGCCTCCGCCGGCGGCAGCGTCCGTCGCGAGAGCAGCGTCGCGCCGGCCTCGATGGCGGACAGCGGCGTGCGCAGGTCGTGGCCGACGATGCCGAGGATCCGCGCCTGCACCTCGAGGGCGACGCGCCGCTCGCGCTCGCGCTCCTCGTGCGCGCGCAGGGCCTGGCGGACGCTCCGCGCGGCGAGCAGGAGCACCGCGGCGAGCGCGAGGTTCGCGACGAGGAACACCGCGTCGCCGAGGGCGGTCTTGCCCGACCAGGCGCGCTCGCGCTGCTCGAGCGCGCCGACCTCGAGCGCCACGAGCTCGCCGCGGGCGTGCTCCATGTCGTCGAGGAGGTGAGGGTCGGTGGTGGGGTGCCAGGAGGCGCCGGTGAGGAGCGCGGCGTCGTGGGCGCGCCGCTCCTCGGCCATGGCCGCGAGCGCGGCATCGACCCGCCCGACGAGCGCGTCGGTGGGCGCGCGCCGCTGCGGCTCCCGTGACGCCCGCTGGGTGAGCGACGCGAGCTCGACGCGGATCGCGGCCACCGCCCGCTCGTGCCGGGCGAGCTCGGCGGGGCCGCGCACGAGCAGATAGCCGCGGTGGCTGCTCTCGGCCTCGCGGACGGCGGCGTCCAGCCGCTCGAGGGCGAGCACCGCGTCGGTCGACTCGGCGGCGCGCGCGGCGTTCTCCTGACGCGACTTCGCGACCGCCAGGTACACCCCCACCGCCACGACGATGGCGAGGATGGCGGCGACGAAGCCGGTCACCGGACGAGCGGGCACGCAGCTAGGCAACCCGGCGAGCGGGCGGGCTCTTCCCTCTCATACGGGGAGGCGACGGGGTGCGTCTTCGCCCCACGTCGCCTCCTCCCAGGCGGGTCGCTCGCTAGAGCCGCTCCGGCGCGGGGTGCCCCGGCGCGGGCGCGCCGCCGGGCGGGCCCCCCGCGACGTCGGTGAAGAGGGGGCTCTCGGGGAGCGCGGCGGGGAGCGGCCGCGTCCGGGCGCGCACGCCGCGCCAGGCGAGGATGACGACCGGGAGCACGCCGCCCACGATGAAGAGCGCATCGCCGGGGAGGCGCGCCCACTCGAACCACGTCAGCGGCCGCGCGGTGAGGAACTCCAGCGCGCGCGCCTCCCAGTAGCCCACCGTGACCGAGCGGTGAAGCTGCAGGACGCCGATGGGGAAGAGCGTCGCGAACACCATCCAGCCCAGGCCGACGTTGAGCGACCAGAAGCTCACCGCCGCGAGCCGGTCCGACCAGCGCTCCGGCGGGACGAGGTAGCGGAGCCCGAACAGCGCGAGCCCCACCGCGAGCATGCCGTAGACGCCCATCATCGCCGCGTGGCCGTGGTTCGCGGTGAGGGCCGTGCCGATCTGGTAGTAGCTCACGATGGGCAGGTTGATGAGGAAGCCGAAGATCCCGGCGCCGACGAAGTTCCAGAACCCCACCGAGGCGAGGAACGCGACGGCCCAGCGATGCGGGAACCGCACGGCGCCCGCCTGCTGCTCGCGGCCCAGGGAGAGGAAGCTCCACGCCTCGAAGGTGAGGAGGGTGAGCGGGATGACCTCCGCCGCGGAGAAGAAGGCGCCGAGCGCCATGTGCTCCGCGGGCTCGCCCGAGAAGTAGACGTGGTGCATGGTCCCGACCACGCCCCCCACCGAGTAGAGGATGATCTCGAGGTAGATGAGCCGGAGCGCGATCCGCTCGGCGACCACCCCGAGCAGCACGAACAGGTAGGCGACGACGACCGTGGTGAAGAGCTCGAGGAAGTCCTCGACCCACAGGTGCACCACCCAGAAGCGCCAGTAGTCGGTGACCGTGAAGTGGCCGCGCGGGTGGGCGAGCAGCCCGACCGCATAGAACGCGGGGATCGCGAGCGCGGCGAAGAAGAACAGCCAGGGCATGTTGCCGAGGTGCTCGCGCGCGAGGCGGGGGCGCAGCGCCCGGAACAGGATCGCCACCCAGGCGAAGAGCCCGAGGATGAGCAGCACCTGCCAGAAGCGGCCGAGCTCCAGGTACTCGAAGCCCTGGTTCCCGAACCAGATGCTCCGCGTCCAGCCGTGGATCCCGGCGAGCTCGCCGATCATGCTCCCCACCACCACCACCGCCAGCGCGCCGAGCAGCGCGAAGGCGAGCGCGCGCTGCCCGGGCGGCTCGCGCCCGGCGATCATGGGCGCGAGGAAGATGCCGGCGGCGAGGTAGCTCGTCGCCACCCAGAAGATCGCGAGCTGCAGGTGCCAGCTCCGCACGACGTTGAAGGGGAGCAGCGCGGCGAGGTCCACGCCGAAGAAGTTCGAGAGCTCGGCGCGGTAGTGCTGCGTCGCCCCGCCCACCAGCGTCTGCAGGAGGAAGAGCAGCGCCATGACGAGGAAGAACCAGCCGGTCGCGCGCTGCGAGGGCGTGAGCGGCACCTCCTCGGGGCGGCGGAAGGTGAGGGTCTGCGACTCGCGCCCCTGCCAGCCGAGGAACCGCCAGCGGCCGAAGGCGGCGAAGAGGAGCCCGGTCCCCGCGAGGAGGGCGATGAGCGAGAGCACGCTCCACACCACCATCGGGCCAGTCGGGACGTTCTGGACGAGGGGCTCGGGCGGCCAGTTGTTGGTGTACGAATAGTCCTGGCCGGGGCGCCGGGCGGCGGCCGCCCAGGCGCTCCAGGCGAAGAACGCGGTGAGCAGCCGGACGTCCTCCGGCCCCGAGACGACGTCTCGCGCGAGCCCGGTCCGCGCGCTCGGCTGGGCGAAGAACGCCGCGAGCTCTTCGCGGTAGTGCTCGAAGGCGAGCGCCTGACCCTCGGTGAAGCGGAGCGTGTCGCTCGCCGGGTCGTAGCGGTTCGTCTGCAGCTCGGCCCAGGTCTTCGGGCCGCCCGCCCGCTCCGGCTCGCCGTTGCGGCGCGCCATGAAGCGGGCGGTGCGCCGGAGGTAGTCGGCGGTGAAGTCCGGCCCGAGGTAGCCGCCGTGGCCGAAGACCGAGCCGTACGACATGAGGCCCCGTCCCAGGAAGAGCTCCTGCCCCGAGAGGACGTCGTCCCGCGTGAAGACCACCCGCCCCGCCGGGCCGACGACCCGCTCCGGGATGGGCGGCGTCGCCGTGTAGGTCCGGTAGGCGAGCACCCCGAGGATGCCGAAGCCGACGAGCATGACGAGCAGCGCGGCCTGCAGCCAGCCGCGCGACACGAGGAGCTGCCTGCGCATGAACCCTCCAGCGTTCGAGCCTCGCCAAGGGTGGAGATAACGCGCGCGGAGGACAACACGACACCCTCCGTGGAGGCTTCACCGAACGTCATCGACCGACCCGTGGGTGCGGCCCGGCTCCTCGTGCGGCGGCGCTGGCCCTCGCCGGACAGGGGGGCGGGCGCCGGCGCGAGCCGGGCGGGATACTGCGCGCCCTCCTCGGCGCTCACCTCGGCCGTCCGGCCGCGACGCGCGGGACCACGGCGGCCCGCCGCGCGCGGGGGCGCGCTCCTCCCCGGCCGCGCTCGACGGTGGCCCAGGCGAGCGCGCCGCCCACGCCGCAGAGGGCCGCGGAGATCGCCATGGCGCGCTGGAAACCCTCTGTGAGCTGGCCGGAGGCGACGTCCGCCGGGGCGATGCCGGCGGCGAGGGGCAGCACCGCCACGGCGAGGAGACCGGCCGCGCGCGCGACGGCGTTGTTCACGCCCGAGGCGACGCCAGCCCGCTCCGCCTCGACGGCGGAGAGCGCCGCCGCGGTGAGCGGGGCGACCGCGAGGCCGAGCCCCACGCCGAGCGTCGCCACGCCCGGGAGGACGCCCCCGAGGTAGCTCACGCCCGGCACGGCCCGGGCGAGGAGCGCGAGACCGAGCCCCGCGACGAGCGCGCCCGACGCCATGAGCGGGCGGTTCCCGACGCGCCCCGCGAGCCGGCCCGACCACGGCGAGAGCACGAGGAGGCAGGCGGTGAGCGGGAGGAGCGCCGCGCCGGAGGCGAGCGGCGACCAGCCCAGGCTCCGCTGGAGCTGGAGCATGAGGAGGAAGGTCGCGCCGCCGAGCCCGAAGTAGAGCGCGAGCGTGGCCGCGTTCGCCCCGGTGAACTGGAGGGAGCGGAAGAGCGACAGGGGGAGCATGGCCGACGGACGGCGCTCCACGAGGACGAACGCGACGAGCGCGAGGGATCCCGCGAGCGCAGCCACCGTCACCCGTCCGCCGCCGCCCTCGCCGGTCGCCTCGATGAGCGCGTAGGTGACCGCGCCGAGCCCGAGGGCGGCGAGGACCGCGCCCGCGACGTCGAGCCGGCGCGCCACGGGCGCGCGGGACTCCGGGACGAAGCGCACCGCCGCCCAGATGCCGAGCGCGGCGATCGGGAGGTTCACGAGGAAGACGGCGCGCCAGGACACGGCCTCGGCGAGCCAGCCGCCGAGGAGCGGCCCGAACGCGGTCGTCACGCCGGAGAGGCCCGCCCAGGCCCCGATGGCGCGCCCCTGCTCCTCCGGCGCGAAGCAGCTCCGCAGCAGGGCGAGGCTCCCGGGCACGAGCAGCGCCGCGCCCACCCCCTGCACCGCCCGGAACAAGACGAGCGCGCCGGCGTTCGGGGCGACGCCGCAGAGGAGCGAGGCGACCGCGAACCAGGCGAGCCCGATGGTGAACACGCGGCGGCGCCCGTAGCGATCGCCGAGGGCGCCGCCGGGGAGGAGGAGCGCGGAGAGGGTGAGCAGGTAGCCGTCGAGCGTCCACTGCAGCGCCGAGAGGCCCGCGCCGAGCTCCCGGCCGAGGACCGGGAGGATCACGTTCACCACGGTCGAGTCGAGGAACGCGAGCCCCGAGCCGAGGATCGCCACGAGGAGCACGCCCCTCCCCGCCCGGCTGCCGTAGCGCACCGTCTCCCGCACCCCGCGAACCTTAAGGCGGCGCAGCGCCGGGGGCCGGGCTTCGGCGGGCCGCGCCGCGTCGAGTGGCCTCAAGCGCGGGAGCGCGCAGCGGACGCGCGACGTGGGGCGCTCCATGGGCCGCAGCCCCTTGGCCCGAGCGCCCGCGCCACTTCAGCCGCGCTCGTAGCGGCGCAGTGCCGGTGCCACGAGCGCGGTGACGAGCGCGGCGGCGATGCAGAGGAGGCCGCCCGAGGCGACCGAGAGGCGCGGCCCGAACGCGCGCGCGACCGCGCCCGCCTCCACCTCGCCGAGCTGCGGCCCGCCCATGAAGAAGATCATGTTGATGGAGCCCATCCGCCCGCGGAGCGCGTCCGGGGTGAGGAGCTGGCGAAGCGTCTGGCGGATGACGGTGCTCACCGTGTCGGCGGCGCCCGCCGCCGCCAGCGCAGCGAGCGAGAGCGGGAAGGAGCGCGAGGCGCCGAACACCGCGATGGCGCCGCCGTAGGCGCCGACCGCCCACAGCACCGCGCGCCCCTCGCGCCGCGGGAGCGAGCGGGTGGCGAGGAACGCGCCCGCGAGGGCCGCGCCGGCGGGCTGCGCGGCGTAGAGGACCCCGAGGCCGCGAGGGCCGACGCGGAGGAGCTGGTCCGCGAAGATGGGCATGAGCAGCATCGAGCCGCCGAAGAACGTCGCGAAGAAGTCGAGCAGCATCGTCGTGCGGATGACCGGGGCGCGGCGCAGGAAGGCGAGGCCCTCCTTCACGGCGCCGAGCCCGAGCGGAGTCGCGCGCGGCGGCGCGCGGTGGCGCATGACGAGGAGCGCGCCGATCACGGCGAGGAACGAGGCCGCGTCGAGCGCGTACAGCGTGACCACGCCGCCCCAGGCGAGGAGCACGCCCCCGAGCGCGGGGCCCACGACGTTCGCCACCTGCCAGCCCGTGAACGCGAGCGAGAGCGCGCCGGAGAGGTGCTCGGGCGGCACGAGGAGCGGCACGAGCGCCTGCCGCGCCGGGTTGTCGAAGGCGATGGCCGCCGCGCCGACCGCCACGAGGCCGTAGAGGAGGCCGGGCGTCGCGAGGCCGAGGTGGCTCGTCACCGCGAGCGTGACGGACACCGAGGCGAGCAGCGTCTGGGTGACGAGCATGAGCCGGCGGCGGTCGACCGCGTCCGCCACGACCCCGCCGCCGAGCGCGAAGGCGATGACCGGAGCGACGCGGAAGAAGCCGAGGAGCCCGAGCGCGAGCGGCGAGCGGGTGAGCACGTAGAGCTGCCAGACGATGGCGACGTGCTGCATCTGCGTGCCCGTGGTCGAGACGACCTGGCCGAAGAGGAGGTTCCTGAAGTCGCGGGAGCGGAGGGCCGCCGGGAGCGCAGGCACGCGCGGAGGAGAGCACGGGCGGGCCTGCCTGTCGATCCGGCGGCCCCTCCCTCCGGCGGCCCGCGCCGTCACTCGCCCGCGCGGGCGGCGAGCCAGGCGTTCGCGTCTGCGAGGCTCTCCTCGGAGATCGTGTGGCCGATCGGATACTCCCGGTACTCGACGCGCGTCCCGAGGAGCGGCGCGAGGAGCGCCCTCGCCTCGCGGCCGCGCTCCACGGGGATGACTGCGTCGTCCCTGCCGTGCAGCACGAGCGCCTCGAGCCGGGCGAGCGCGGGCGCGGGCGCGGCGCGGGAGAGGCTCTGCGGCAGCACGCGGCCGGAGTGGGCCACGAGGCCGCGCACGAGCTCGGGGCGCGCGAGGGCGAGCGCGTAGCTCATCACCGCGCCCTGCGAGAACCCGAACAAGAACACCCGCGCCGGATCCGCGCCGTACGCCCCGCACAGCTCGGGGACGGCCTCCGCGAGCGCCTCGCGGCTCGCCTCGACCTCGGCCGGATCGAGCGTGGTGGGCGTCGCGCTCCGGTCGAGCACGTACCAGGCGAAGCCGGAGGGCGTCATGGCATAGGGCGCCCGCGCCGACACGACGAGGAAGCGGCGGTCGAGCCACGGCGCGAGCGCGAAGAGGTCCCGCTCGTCCGAGCCGAGCCCGTGCAGGAGGAGCAGGAGCGGCGGGTGGGAGCGGGCGGGCGCCGGCGCGCGGACGAGGTGCTCGAGCGTCACCCACAGACGCTATCCCGCTTCCGCCATCGCCGCCCGCCGGACGGCGCCGCTCGACCGGGGGCCCCGGTGGCCGCCTGCCCGACGTGCGCGCGGGCCGGCAATTCCGGCGGCGGGATGACGGCCGCCCCGCCCCGCCGTGCGCATGCTTCCGCCGGACCGAGGAGATTCCACGTGCGGCGACTCGAGACCTGGACCGCGCTGGCCATCCTGGGTGGCGCCACGGCGCTCGCCCTCTCGCGGCGCATCGGGCGCGTCCGGCTGCCCGGGAAGATCGCGTTCGTCACCGGCGGCTCGCGAGGGCTCGGCTTCCTCGTCGCGCGCGAGCTGGGGCGGCGCGGCATGCGCGTCGTCATCTGCGCCCGGGACGAGGAGGAGCTCGAGCGCGCCCGGGGCGGCCTGGCGGCCGAGGGGATCGACGTCACCGCGCTCCCCTGCGACGTCACCGACGAGGACGGGATCCAGGGGCTCGTGGCCGACGTGGAGCAGAACCTCGGCCCCATCGACGTGCTCGTGAACAACGCCGGCATCATCCAGGTCGGCCCCGTCGAGACGATGAAGACCGAGGACTACCGCCGCGCGATGGACGTGATGTTCTGGGGCGCGCTCCACGCCGCCGAGGCGGTGCTGCCCGGGATGCGGGAGCGGCGCCGCGGCACGATCGTGAACGTCACCTCCATCGGCGCCGCGGTGGGGCTCCCCCACCTCGCGCCCTACGACGCGGCCAAGTTCGCGCTGCGCGGCTGGTCGGAGGCGCTCGCGGCGGAGTCGATCCGCCACGGGGTGCGGGTCGTGACGGTCGTCCCCGGGCTCATGCGCACCGGCTCCTTCGGCCACGCGCTCGTGAAGGGGAAGCGCTACGCGGAGGCGAGCCTGTTCGCGCTCGCCGCGTCGCTCCCGCTCGTCACCTCGAGCGCCGATCGCGCCGCGCGCCGGATCGTGCGGGCGATCGAGAACGACGAGCGCTTCGTGGTGGTGGGCGTGCCCGCGAAGGCGCTCCGGATCGCCCACGCGCTCTTCCCCGGCACCGTGGTCCGCACGCTGGGGGTCGTGAACCGGCTCCTCCCGCCGGCCGAGCCGGGCGCCCGCGAGGCGATCGCGCTGCCGGGTGAGCTCTTCCGCCGCGGCCTCGCGCGCTCGATCCTGACCGCGCTCGGCGATCGCGCCGCGCGCCGCTACAACGAGGAGCCGGAGCAGGCCTAGCCGCGACTCGCATGCAAAAGCGAAGGGCGACGGTGTCTCCACCGCCGCCCTTCGTCTTCGGCTGAGCGTTGAAGGCGCCCTAGGGCATCGGCGCCGTCTGCCCCGCGAGGTGCAGGTTGGTGTTCCACGACAGGCCCGCGGACACGATGACCACGTCGGTCTGGAACGTGCCCGGGAAGGCGGTCGTCCCCTCCGGCGTGACCTTGTCTCGCCGGCCGTAGAAGAACGCCGCGTTCGCCGCCAGCCCGCGGTTGCCGAACGCCCAGGTGAGGCCGGTCGAGGCGCCCGTCGTGTTCGAGTCGGGGAGCGTCGGCGAGTAGGTGGTCTTGCGGAGGCCCGACTGATCGCGCATGAGCCCGAGCCGGAGGGCGAGCGTCGGGCTCACCTCCCACTCCACGCCGCCGCGGATGACGTTGCCGTTGCGGTAGTCGCGAGGCACGGAGAGCGTGAGCCCCTTGTCGCCCACGAACGTGTCGTCGCGGTACACGACCCAGCGCGACCAGGACCACTGCAGCGTGACGAGGAGCGGCTTCGCCACGCGGTAGCCCACGCCGAGGTTGAGGAGGTTCGGGATCGTGACGTCGTGCGTGACGCCCTGGTCCTGCGTCTCCGGGCCCTCGAGGGCCGGCGGCACCTCGAAGTTGCCGTCGCCCTTCAGCGTCGCGTGCGCCTTGTGCTTGTAGTCCACGCCGATGGTGAGCGGGACGGACAGCAGAGGCTGGATCTCGGCGGAGACGTCGTAGGTGAGCGCGCCGCCCTTGGTGTCGAGCTCGCCGTAGGCGTCCGGGAAGGGCTGGATGCCCTGCTTCAGGTACTCGAACCCGTAGTACCAGACGAGCCCGCCGCCGACCCGCACCTGCGGGATGACCTCGTAGCCGGCGGTGAGGTAGGTGCCGAAGAAGCGCCGCTGCACCTCGATGATGCGCGCGCGCCCCTGCCAGTCGTCCTTCCAGAACTGGTTGCCGCCGAACGGGCTCCCGAAGCCCACGCCGACGCCGAGGCCGCGCCCGGCGAGCTTCGTGCCGAAGCCCGCGTAGACGTTGACGGGCGTGACCGGCTCGAAGCGCGTCGTGGAGCTGCCGGTGAGGCTCGTGCTCCCCGCCGGCGCGGTCCAGTCGGTCCAGATGTCGAGGAACGAGCCCGCCACCGAGACGGCGGGCCCGTCGAGCTTGGAGAGCGCGGCGGGGTTGATGAACGCGGCGCCGGCGTCGACCTGGGCGCCGACGGCCGACGAGGAGAGCGCGAGGTCGCGCGGGTTGACGTTGATGACCTCGTAGCCGCTCGCGAGCACGAGCGACGGGACGAGGAGGAGGGCCGTCAGGATCGTCTTGCGCATGGGTGGCGTCTCCTCGTCAGTCGAGCGTCACGGCGGGAGCGGGAAGGGTGCGGTCGAGCAGGAACCGGGCCGCGTCCTCGCGCACCGGACCGCCGATGGACGTGCCGCCGAAGAGCGGCGCGAAGGTGTCGAGGATGACCCCGTGGTCGACGCAGCCGCCCGCGGCGGAGCGGCTGTCGTAGAGGGTCGCGTCGATGGCCCCGAGGTCGAGGAGCAGGTCTCCGTAGGCGAGCGGGACGCCGCCGACGACCGTGGTCCGGTTCGGCACCACCGGGTCGCACTTCGAGAGCTGACCGAAGGTGGCCGTGGTCGAGGAGGCGAGCGGCCCGAGCGCGGCGAGCGGGCTCGGGAGCTTCGTCTGGACGTGCTGGGCGTAGTTGATCGGGTCGGCCGGGTCGAGGATCCACTTCGCCAGGATGAGCGTCTGGACGTAGCGGGCCGCCACCGCCGGATCGGTCGCGATCTTCGAGCGGTCGATGCCGAGCGAGAGGAAGAGCTGATCGACCGCCGCCTTGAACGCCGGGGCGTTCGTGAAGATGTCGGTGAGCGTGCCGCCCGGCGAGGAGAGCACCGCGCGCGAGACGCGCGGGTTCGTGGCGGCGATCTCCGTGCCGTTGATCCCGCCGAGCGAGAGCCCCTCGAGGTAGACGCGCGTCGGGTCGATCCCGACGCCGTGGCCCGCGAGCGCGGCCGCGAGCGCGTTCACCTGCGGCTGCGGGAAGCCGCTTCCTGGCGGCGGCCGGGCGGCGGCGAGGATGAGGGCGGCGTGGTCGAAGAGGTCCTGCCGGATGCCGTCCCGGATGCGGAAGAAGTTGCCCGAGATGAAGTAGTTCCCGGAGGCCTCGGTGGTGAAGTCGTTGCCGAGACGCAGGTGCCCCGTCGTGCAGGTGCCCGGCGCGACCGCGTCACCCTGGCCGGCGCGCGCGGCGTCGGGCGTGCACACGCCGTCGGCGGTGCCGTCGGTGGTGCAGTCGGAGTTCTGCGAGCAGAAGGCGCGATCGCCGTGGTAGGGCGCGTCCGTGGCGATGACCACGAAGCCCTTCGCGGCGAGGGACTCGGCGACGCCCAGCATCTGCAGCCGCCCGCCGTTCAGCCCGTGGTGCCACACGACGAGGGGCGCGACGCAGGGCGGCGCGCCGCACTTCGGCACGGCCACCGTCGCCGAGAGCTGGACGGGCGTCCACGCGCTCGGGTCGGGGTTGAGCGCGCCGTTCGCCGGGTTGATGGCGTCGAGGCTCACGAAGCGGGCGTCGAGGAACGCGGCCACGCTCGGGAACAGCGCCGCCTGCTGCGCGGCCGTGATGCCGAAGCTCGCGAGGTCGAGGGGCGCCGCCGCCACCGTGGTGAACGCGGCGTTGTCCGCCATGTTGCCGTCGCCGTTCGGATCGTACGGCGCCGCGGAGAGCTTGACGCTCACGTCGGTCACGGTCTGGGTGGTGACCGTGTAGGCGAGGACGACGTGGTCGCGGGTGAGCGAGGCGTCGCCGGAGAGCGCGCCGAGGTTGTCGAGCAGCGGCGCGAGCCCGGTCCGGAGCGCCTGCAGGCCGCCCGCGTCAGCGTCGCTCACGCCGGGGATCTGCGACTTGCCGTCCACGACGAGGGGGTTCTGGAACCCGAACACGATCTCGGCGAGCGTGCTGCGCACGAGGGCCGCGTCCTGCGTGTCCTTGACGCGATCGGTGACGATGACGGCATAGCGGGTCTTCTGCTTGAGCGGCGGGACGTAGACGATCCCGGCGGGCGTCGGCGTGGGGACCGGAATTCCGGGCTGGAGCCCGAGCGCGGTCGTGACGCTCGTCCCCTGCACGTCGCGGTTCAGCGCGGGCGGCTGCGTGAGGTACTCCGCCGAGCCGGGCGCCCCGGCGCCGAGCGCGGCGGCGACGTCGCGCATGCGGCGGGGGGTCCCGCCGGCGGGCAGCTCGAAGACGAGGACGCTGTTCGCGTTCACGGTCGCGGCCTTCACCGGCGCCGTCAGCGGGACGAGCATCATGCCCGTCGTCGAGAAGCCGTCGAGGGTGGCGAGGCCGGCCGCCGCCGGCCCGAAGGCGGGGTTGTTGCGCACCTTGCCGGAGGCGGGGTCGAGGAGGAAGTCGGACGGGAAGGGGATCTGGCCCGAGCCGCTGTCGGTCAGCGGGCTCGCCGTCGAGGGCTGCGTCCCGAAGGTCTGGACGCTCGCGATCTCCTGGTGGGGGAAGACCGTGTCCACCGCGGCGAACGCGGAGAGCTGGCCCGGCACGGTCGAGGCCTGCCAGAGGACGGTGAGGCCGGAGGGCGTCTGCGTCTCGACGGGCTTCCACCCCACGGAGCCCGCGTAGAGCGCCTGGAGCGAGCTGAGCTGCTGCACCTGCGCCGGCGTGATCCCGGGCGGCTGGTTCTCGTGGCTCGTGAGATCGACGCCCTGCGCGACGAGGGCGATGGGCCTTTCGGCCGCCACGGCGCGGCCGTCGGTCGTCTTCACGCCGTGCTCACCGCCGCGCAGCGCGGCGACGTAGCGCCCCGGCGCCCAGCGGCGGCTGCCGGCGGCGTCCGCGACCTTGCGGAGGGCGAGCACGCCGTTCGCGTACCCGCCCACCTCGACGGGGATCCGCTCGGCGGCGCCGGCGGTGATCTTCAGCACCGCGACGGTGCTCTCGTTCACCGTCTTGAGGTCCAGGCTCGGGGGGGTCGCCGAGCGCGAGTAGGTCCCGTCGTCGACGTTCCGGGTGGAGGTGTGGAACGGGACGGTGATCGCGACCTCCTGGTCGCTCGGGAAGCCGCCCTTCACCACGAACGACTGGAGCAGCTCCTTCTGGAGCCCTGCCGGCAGCGTGGGGGCGCTCTGGAGGGCGAGGTCGTTGGGGAGCGGGATGGCGGGGGGAGAGAAGGACGCGAAGACCAGCACGTCGGGCGGTCCGTTCTGCTCGACCGACTGCGTGCAGGCGGCCGCCAGAACCGCGGCGGCCAGAATCGTGGCGCGGCGATGGAACATCGATGTCTCCTCGTGACGCGGACGGGGAGTAGAGAAAGCTACGGGGACAAATGGACCGATTTGCGCGTCAGCCTACGTGAAGTCAAGAAAGAGCGCCCGGCGCGCCGCGTCATCCTCGGCGCGAACGCGAGGCGGCGCGCGCACGGGAGCTCTCGGCTCTCGGTCGCGAGGAAAGACCTGAGCGCGAGCGGCTCCGACGCTCACGTGATCGCGTGGCGCGCGCCCTTCGACAGGACGCGCGCCACCCAAGAGGAGCGGTCAGAACGAGTAACGCGCCTGCGCGCTCGCAATCCAGACGCTGGCGTCGTACGAGCCGACGAGCGCGCCGCGCGGCGAGGGCTGGAAGCCCGTCGGCGGGCGCGGATCGACGTTCGGGAGGTTGCTGCTCGCCTCCTTGATGAACAGGTACGCGCCGCCGACGTCGATGGCCGCCTGCCTCGAGAACGCCCACTGGAGGCCGGCCGCCGCCCACCAGCGATCCTCGTCGGGCAGGCGCGGCGTGCGGAACTCGTCCTGGACCGGCGTCTTGTCGAAGGCGGTGCCGAGCCGGACCTTCAGCATCTGGGTCGCCTGGTAGTTCGCGCCGAGCCCGACGCGCCAGCTGTCGTCGAACTCGAGGGGCGTGCTCGAGAGCGGCGCGCCGCTCTTTCTGTAGATGGAGAGGTCCGTGATAGAGGACCAGCCCGTCCAGGTGAAGTCTGCGAGCAGCTCGAGCGCGGGAAGGACCTTCTGCGCGACCGCCACCGAGACCGTGTCCGGCATCTCGATGGTCGTCTTGACGGGGCCGTTCGGCAGCCCGGTGGCGAGCAGCGCCGGCCGGTTGCTGAAGGAGACGTCTCCCTTCACGTGGTGCTTCATCGTCGAGCGGTACGAGACCCCGACGCGCGTCTGCGTCGGCAGCTCCAGCATCGCGCCGGCGTTCCAGCCCCAGGTCCAGGTGTCGCCCGAGACCTTGGCGACGCCCTCGCAGCCGCCCGCGGCGGTGCCGCAGCCGGAGGCCGCGACGGCGGCGAGCGCCGCGGCGCCGCCGGCCGCGAAGGCGGCGGCGCTGTAGTTCACGGCGTTCGTCAGCTCGGCGTCGAGCCGCTGGTAGTTCGCGCCGGCGCCGACCGACAGCCACGGCGCGATCTTCCACGCCACCGTGGGGTTGAGGTTGATGGTCTCGACCGAGGACTTGAGGGCGTGGAAGCGGCCCACCCACCCCGAGTCCCAGTTCGTCTCGAGGCCGAACGGGACGCTCACGCCGAGGCCCGTCCAGATGAGTCCGGGGACGGTCTCGAACGAGACGTAGCCGCTCGGGACGAGCGACAGGGAGCCGCCGTCGCCGCCGTTGCCGCCCAGCGAAGGCTGCAGCGGCGTGGCCCGCGTGCTCCCGCTGTCCGTGAAGTCGGGAGAAGGCCGGATGAAGTCCAGCGCCGCCACGAGCTGCAGGCCCGGCACCCGGGTCAGGCCGGCGGGGTTGAAGAAGATGGTGCTCGCGTCCTCCGCCGCGGCGGCCTGGCCGGCGTAGGCGTTCCCGAGCCCGCTCCCGTTCTGCTCCACCAGCTGGAAGCCGGAGGCGCGGGCGCCGCTCGGCGGGGCCCAGAGCGCGAGCGCGACCGCGGCGATGAGGGAGGTGCGTCGCAGGTGGGTCTTCGTCACGGGATCCCCTCCTTGTTCGACACCCGTCATCGGGCGCGTCGCGCACGATGACGGGAGCGAGACCGAGTCTTTTCGCGTCGAGCACGCCGGCTCGACGCGAGCTGACACCGCGCGTCACTCTAGCGGTCCGGTGACGTGGGTACCGAGACCACGCGTGGATCACCCCGAAGGACCGCAGCCCGAGCTTCACTCTCCACTCGACGCGCTGCGTGATTCCCGGGTCGAGCCCGGGAGGGTTGTGAGTCCCACTCGGGACTCGCTAGCATCGATCCTTTCCCCTGCCCCGCGGAGAAGGACCCATGACGCGCCCCGCCCCGCTGCTCGCCGCCGCCCTGCTCCTCGCCTCACCGCTCGCCGCCCTCCCCGACGAGCCGCAGAAGCTCACCCTCGACACCTCGGGCTGGCTCCTCCTCAACACCTACGCGAGCTCCGGCGCGCTGAACGCGAACGACCTGCCTCGCTTCGCGCGGGGCGGTCCGGACGGCGAGGCGGCGCTCGGCATGGGCGTGCGCCAGAGCCGGCTGCGCCTCAACGTCGGCATCCCCTCCGACGGCCTCCTCGCGAACGCGAAGCTGAAGGCGCTCGTGGAGCTCGACTTCATGGGAGGAAACACCGTCGGGTCCGACGATCCGTCGCTGCCGCTCGTGCGGCTCAGGCACGCGTGGGTCTCCGCCGCCTGGCCCGAGCTCGCGAACCTCACCGTGCTCGCCGGCCAGACCTGGGGGATCGTGGGCGGGCCGTACTTCGCGCAGAGCCTCTCGCACCTCGCCACGCCGCGCTTCGCGGGCGCGGGCTTCCTCTACCGCCGCGCGCCGCAGGTGCGCGTCTCCGGGGATCTGGGGCGGACGTTCGGCGTCGTCTACCAGCTGGGCGCGCTCGCGCCGCTCGACCGCGCCGGCGTCACCGCCGACGCGGCGAACGGCGCGCCGGGGCCGGCGGGGGAACGCTCGGGGACGCCGAACGTGGAGGCGCGCGTCGCGGGCGTGTACCGGCCCGGCGGCAAGGCGACGGCGGAGCTGGGGGTGTCCGGCCACGCCGGGCGCGAGAAGTACTCCTTCGCGGCCACCGCCGACCGGGCCGCGAAGGACGTCACCGCCGAGAGCCGCGCCCTCGCGCTCGACCTGAAGCTCGACCTCCCCTACGTGCAGCTCGTGGGCGGCGCGTTCGCGGGCGAGAACCTCGACATCCTCTACGCCGTGAACGCGAAGGGCGTCGTCGCGGACGTCGCGCTGGCGCGCGTGTCGAACGTCGAGACGCGCGGGCTGTGGGCGCAGGCGGCCGTGACGCCCGTGCCCGGGTACACCCTCCTCCTCGGCGCCGGGCGGGAGGACCCGCGCGACGCGACCCTCCCGGCCGCGAGCGCGACCTCGAGCCCGATCCGGCGGAACAGCCAGCTCTCCGCCGGCGCGCTCGTGAACCTCACCTCGCGCTGGCGCCTCGGCCTCGAGGCGACGCGCTACGTGACGGACACCGCCACGGTGACCGGCGCGGACACGTACACGGCGAACCAGCTCGAGCTCTCGACCTTGCTGGCGCTGTAGCCGGAGCGGCCCCTCGCGCTGCGGCAGAGCGGCCGCCGCGCGAGGGCCGCGTGCCTGAGCCGCCGATCATGATTCGCGAACAGGCGAGCGAAGCGAGCCCGCCGGGGCGACGCCGCGGAAGCGGCGAAGCCGCTCGCGGCGGCGCACGGGACCCGGCGAGCAGGGG
>NZ_JAKZLF010000013.1 GCF_022808855.1 Anaeromyxobacter soli | reverse complement strand
CGGGGGCGCAGCCCCCGTCAGATCAACGCGCCTACGCGTTCGCGGCGAAGCCGCCACGCGTAGGCGCACGGGACCCGGCGAGCAGGGGTGGGGCCCCCGACGACGGCGGTCAGCCGTCGGCGGGGCGGGGGCGCAGCCCCCGTTAGATCAGATCCCCGGCTGGGGCGGCGCGACGAACCTCGGCGCCGCGGCCCGCTCGCTCCCGGCCGCGCACTCCGTGCAGAGGAGCGCGTAGGGGAGGGCGGCGAGCCGCCGCGGGTCGATCTCCTGGTCGCAGTCCTTGCAGATCCCGTACGTCCCCGCGTCGATCCGCGCGAGCGCGGCGTCGATCTGCTGGAGCTCCCGGCGCTGGTTCTCGGAGAGGCGCGCGAGGGTGTACGCCTCGTGGTCGGTCTGCGCCCCCTCCTCGAACTCCGGATCCCGCTCGGCGGAGCGGAGCGCGTCGAGCTCGGCGTCGGCGCGGCGGAAGGTCTCGAGGATCACGCGGCGGCGGCGCTGCAGCTCGCTCTTCAGCGTCTCGAACCTGTCGTCGGCCACGTTGCGTTCCTTTCGTCGGGACGGTAGATGGAGCGCGCCCGGTCCGGCCGAAACCTCTCTCGCCGCCGCCCCCCGGGCCCCGGGCGCGCCCGGCTCGAAACCTGCGCACCGCGGGTCGAGGCGGCCAGGTCGTCGGGGTTCCGAGAGATCGGTAGGCGCCCGGCTGGCGGGGAGCCAGCCATGCGATGGGACGACGGGTGGTCATGGGACAGGCGCACGTGACGGTGATCGGCGGCGGGCTCGCGGGGAGCGAGGCCGCGTGGCGGCTCGCCGAGGGCGGCGCCGAGGTGGAGCTCGTCGAGATGAAGCCGGGCCGGCGCTCGCCCGCTCACACGCAGGGCGGTCTCGCCGAGCTCGTCTGCTCGAACTCGCTCCGCTCCGACAACCCGCACAACGCGGTGGGGCTGCTCCACGAGGAGCTGCGCCGCCTCGGCAGCCTCGTCCTCTCCGCCGCCGACGCGACCCGCGTCCCGGCGGGGGACGCGCTCGCCGTGGACCGCGAGCGGTTCAGCGCGCTCGTCGGCGCGCGGCTCCGCGCCCACCCTCGCGTGCACCTTCGGGAGGAGGAGGTGCTGCGCCTCCCCGAGGGGCCACAGCTCGCGCTCGTCGCGACCGGGCCGCTCACGGGCGACGCGCTCGCCGCGGACATCGCCGCCTTCGCGGGCGGCCGGCTCCACTTCTACGACGCCATCGCGCCGATCGTGGCGGCGGACTCGATCGACCGTTCGATCGCGTACGCGCGCTCGCGGTACGGCAAGGGCGCCGGGGACGACTACCTCAACCTGCCCTTCGACGAGGCGCAGTACCGCGCCTTCGTCACGGCGCTGCTCGCCGGCGAGAAGGTGCCCGCGCACGACTTCGAGGAGCCGCGCTACTTCGAGGGCTGCCTGCCGATCGAGGTGATGGCCGAGCGGGGCGCGGAGGTGCTCGCGTTCGGGCCGATGAAGCCGGTGGGCCTCGAGGACCCCCGCACCGGGCGGCGCCCGCACGCGGTGGTGCAGCTCCGCCGCGAGGACGTGGAGGGGACGGCGTACAACCTCGTGGGGTTCCAGACCCGCCTCACCTGGCCGGAGCAGCGGCGCATCTTCCGCGAGCAGGTGCCCGGCCTCGCGAACGCCGAGTTCGTGCGCCTCGGCCAGATCCACCGGAACACGTTCCTCGAGGCGCCTCGCGTCCTCGCGCCGGACCTCTCCGCGCGGGAGCGGCCGCACCTGTTCTTCGCGGGCCAGATCACCGGGGTCGAGGGCTACGTGGAGTCGGCCGCGTGCGGGCACCTCGCGGCGCGCGCGATCCTGGACCGGCTCGCCGGAAGGGGCTTCCGCCCGCCTCCCCCGGCGACCGCGCTCGGGGCGCTCCATCGACATCTCACCGGCGAGGCCCATCCGCCGGGGTACGATTACCAGCCGTCGAACGTCGTCTTCGCGCTGTTCCCCCCGCTCACCGGGCGCCACCGCGGCAAGGCCGCGCGGAAGGAGGCCCACGTCGAGCGGGCGCGAAAGGAGATCGCGCCGTGGATCGACCCCGTTGCGGACGCCACCCCTGGAGCCTCCGGGCCCTGACCCTCGCCGCCGCGGCCGCGCTCGCGGCGGGATGCACCGGCGAGCACGACGCCGCCAAGAAGCACGGGCTCGGCCGCGCGGTGATGCGCGGGCAGGTGCGCGCCCTGAAGGCCTCGGCCGACGGCGCCTGGCTCGCGTTCCTCGACGGGTGCGCCGAGGTGAAGGGGCAGTACCTCCCGCCCCAGACCGCGAGCTGCGCGCTGCGGGTGGTGGCGGCCGCCGGCGGCGAGGCCCGCAAGGTGGCGCCCTCGGTCACCACGCTCCCGCACGGGTTCGCGTGGGCGCCCCAGGGCGCGGTGCTCGCCGCGCTGGGCGAGTACGACTACCTCTCGGGCGCGGGCACGCTCTACGTCGCCCGCGCCGGCGGCGAGCCGGCGAGGATCGCCGACGGCGTGACGTTCACCGGGTTCGTGCCGGGGAGCGAGCGCGTGGCGGCGATCGCGGGCGGGCGTCTGCTCTGGGTGAACCCCGGCGAGCCCCCCGCGTGGCTGCCCGGGGCCGAGGGCCTCTCCTCGTTCGAGCTCCTCGCCAAGGACGGCGCGCCGCGCGCCGGGGCGACCACCGCGCTCGCCCGCCGCGGCGTCCGCGCGGGGGGGACGCTGCTCGCCGTCCGCACCGCGAGCGAGCCTCCCGCCCGCGTGGCGGAGCGCACCGGCGAGTACGCCTTCGCGCCGGGCGGCGCGGCCTACGCGTTCACCGTCGAGACGGCGACCGGGTACGACCTCATGCTCTCGACGGGCGGTGCGCCGGCGCGGGTCGCGCGCCAGGCGGGCGCGTTCGCGTTCTCGCGGGACGGCGCCGCGCTCGCCTACGTCGCGGGGATCGCGCCCGGGCAGCAGGGCGAGCTCCACGTCGGCCCCCTCGGCAAGCCGGGCGCCCTGTGCGGTCGCGAGGTGGGCGAGTTTCGCTGGGCGTCCCGCGCGCCGCGCCTCGCCTGGCTCGAGCAGTACGATCCGCGAGTCCGCGCGGGCGTCCTCGGCGCGGGCGGCCCGGGGCAGTCGCCCCGGACCTTCGGCGCGAACGTCTCCGAGTTCGAGGTCTCGGCGGACGGCGCCCACGTCGCGATGCTGCAGCACACGACCCGGGGCGGGTACTCGGTCGACCTCGCGCTCGCGCACCTCGACACGCCGAAGGGGACGCCGGCGGAGCGGGTCGCCCAGGGCGTGTTCGGCTTCGCCTTCTCGCCCGACGCGCGCTGGCTCTACTACCGCACCCGCTGCACGCGGAACGGCGAGGCGTGCGACCTCGAACGCGTCCCGGCAGCCGGGCTCGCCGGGGGGAAGAAGCCGGAGGCCGTGGCGCAGGGAGTGAAGAGCTTCGAGTTCGACCCGCGCGACCCCGGGCGGCTCCTCCTCACCTGGCAGCGCTCCGACATGATCGCGCTCGACGTCGCGCTCTGGGAGGGTGGGAAGCTCCGCTCGATCGACACGCACGTGCTCCCCGGCACCGCCCGCTTCCTCGGGCCCGACTCGCGCGGCGTCGCCTATGCGGTCGCGGACCCGAAGCGGGCGGGGGTGTACGTGGCCGACCTGCCGAGGTGAGGGGCGGCGCGACCTCGACCTCGACCCAGAACTCGCCTCCCGCCCACCCCGGTGCTACCGATCGCAGCGTGCCCGTCGACGAGGGGACCCTCCCGCCCGAGATCCAGCGCTTCGCGGCCTACCTCCGCACGGAGCGACGCGCCTCGCCGCACACGGTGAAGGCGTACCTCACCGATCTCGCCCAGTACGCCGCGTACCTTGCGAGCGCGGGGCAGGGGGTCGTGCCGTCCTCGCCCGCGATCGTGCGCGCCTTCCTCTCGCGCGCGGCGGCGGAGGCCGGCGCGACGAGCCTCGGGCGCAAGCTCTCCGCGATCCGGACGCTCTACCGGTTCCTCGTGCGCGAGGGGCTCGCCCAGGCGAACCCTGCGCGCTCGGTCTCCGGCCCCAGGCGCCCGAAGCGGCTGCCCGAGGTCCTGCCCGAGGAGGAGGTCGCCGCGCTCGTGGAGTCCCCCGCGCTCGCCGCGCCCCTGGAGCTGCGCGACCGCGCGTTCCTCGAGCTGCTCTACGCGAGCGGGCTGCGCGTCTCGGAGCTCACCGGGCTCGACCGCGGCTCGGTCGATCTCGGGGGCCGGCTCGTGCGGGTCCTCGGCAAGCGCAGCAAGGAGCGGATCGTCCCGTTCGGCGTGACGGCGGCCGAGGCGATCGGCCGCTACCTCGACGAGGCGCGGCCGGTCCTCGCGGCGGGGCGCGACCACGCCACCGCGCGCGAGGCGCTCTTCCTCAACTACCGCGGCGGACGGCTCAGCCCACGCTCGGTCGCGCGGCGGCTCGACCGGGCGGTGATCGCGACCGGGCTGCCTCGCCACGTGCACCCGCACGTGCTGCGCCACTGCTTCGCGACGCACCTGCTCGGGAACGGCGCCGACCTGCGCGGGATCCAGGAGCTCCTCGGGCACGCCTCGCTCTCGACGACGCAGCGCTACACCCACGTGGACTGGAAGCGCCTCGCCGCCGTCTACGACTCCGCTCATCCGCGCGCGAAGCGCGAGCGGAGCTGACCCTCGCGCTCCGGTCGCCGCAGGCCGCGTCGATCTCCGCCGTTGCCCGGGCGCCCGTCCGGCGCTACCTACGGGCGATGCGCCCCTTCCACGGCACCACCGTCCTCTGCGTCCGACGCGACGGCAAGGTCGTCATGGCGAGCGACGGGCAGGTCACGCTCGACAAGACGGTCATGAAGTCCACCGCGCGGAAGGTCCGCCGGCTCGCCGAGGGCTCGGTCCTCGCGGGCTTCGCGGGCGCGACCGCCGACGCGTTCCAGCTCTTCGAGCTGTTCGAGAAGAAGCTCAAGGAGCACGCGCGCTCCTTGCCCCGCGCGGCCGTCGAGCTCGCGAAGCAGTGGCGCACGGACCGGCTCCTCCGGCGCCTCGAGGCGATGCTCGTCGTCGCGGATCGCGAGCACGTCCTAGTGCTGTCCGGCGCGGGGGACGTCATCGAGCCCGATCCCGTCCCGGGCGGCGCGGTCGTCGCCATCGGCTCGGGCGGTCCGTACGCCGTCGCGGCCGCGCGCGCGCTCCTCGCCCACTCGCCCCTGTCGGCGCGGCAGATCGCGGAGGAGTCGATGAAGCTCGCCGCGGAGATCTGCATCTACACGAACGCGAACCTCACGCTCGAGGAGCTCTAGGCCGTGAAGCCCCAGGATCTGTCGCCGAAGGAGATCGTCGCCGAGCTGGACCGCCACGTGGTCGGGCAGGGCAACGCGAAGCGCGCGGTGGCGAACGCCCTCCGCAACCGCTGGCGCCGCCAGAAGGTCGGGCCGGAGCTGAAGGACGAGATCCTGCCCAAGAACATCGTGATGATCGGCCCGACCGGGGTGGGGAAGACCGAGATCGCGCGGCGCCTCGCGCGGCTCGCCGGGGCGCCGTTCGTGAAGGTCGAGGCCTCGAAGTTCACCGAGGTCGGCTACGTGGGGCGGGACGTCGACGCCATGGTGCGCGACCTCGTCGAGGCGGCGGTGAAGCTCGTGAAGGAGGAGGAGGTCGAGAAGCTCCGCGAGCGGGCGCGCGAGGCGGCGGAGGAGAAGGTCCTCGACGCGCTCGGGTACGGCGGCGGGTTCGGGCTGGGGTTCCGCAGCGCCGTGTCGCGCGTGCGCGGGGAGGGCGAGGGGGAGGCGCCGCCGGCGGCCGGCGGCCGCGAGCGGGCGCGCGCGCAGCTCCGCGCCGGCACGCTCGACGACGAGCTCGTCGAGGTGGAGCTCACCGAGAAGCCGCCGCCGATGCCGTTCATGGCGCCCGGCATGGAGGACATGGCCCAGGGCCTCCAGGACATGATGAGCCAGCTCGGGAACAACCCCATCGTGAGCATGCTCGGGGGCGGCCAGAAGAAGCGGAAGCGCAAGGTGCAGGTGAAGGAGGCGCTCGAGCTCCTCACGCAGGAGGAGGCCTCCCGGATGGTCGACATGGACCGGGTGGTCCGCGAGGCGCTCGATCGCGCGCAGAACGCCGGCATCATCTTCATCGACGAGATCGACAAGATCGCCGGGCGCGACGCCGGGCACGGGCCGGACGTGTCGCGCGGCGGCGTGCAGCGGGACCTCCTGCCCATCGTCGAGGGGTCGAACGTCAACACCAAGTACGGGGTCGTGAAGACCGACCACGTGCTCTTCATCGCCGCCGGCGCCTTCCACGTGGCGAAGGTCTCGGACCTCATCCCCGAGCTGCAGGGCCGCTTCCCCATCCGCGTCGAGCTCGAGCCGCTCGGCCGGGAGGACCTCGTCCGCATCCTCAAGGAGCCGAGGAGCTCCCTCGTCCGCCAGTACACCGCCCTCCTCGCCACCGAGGGCGTGGACGTGCAGTTCCGCGACGACGCCGTCGAGGAGATCGCGCGCATCTCCGCCGAGGTGAACGAGCGGATGGAGAACATCGGCGCGCGCCGGCTGCACACGGTGATGGAGCGGCTGCTCGACGGCATCTCCTTCGACGCGCCGGACCTGCGCGGCCAGCGGATCGTCATCGACGCCGCGTACGTGCGGGAGCGGCTCGAGGGCATCGCCCAGGACGAGGATCTCGCCCGGTACATCCTGTAGCGGCGGCCCGCCGTCCACCCCACCGGGCGGCCGATCGCTCACGGCCCCACGTGCCCGCTTGCCGCGGGCGAGCCACGGACCGACGGTGGGGTCCGGAGGTCACCATGCTCTCCCGCCGCCTGGCCCCGCTCGCGCTCGTCCTCGCCGCCTCGGGGATCGCGCCCGTGGCGGCGCGCGGCGCGGAAGAGGCGCCCGCGCGCGAGCTGCCGGAGGGGCCGCTCGGGGACACGATCCGGCTCGGTAAGGAGCTCTTCGAGCGGACCGGGACGCACCCGCTCACGCGTCGGTACGTGAAGAACGCGCTGAGCTGCGCGTCCTGTCACCCGCAGGCCGGAGCGCAGGCCGGCGGCGCGACCCTCGTCGGCGTCGCGGCGGCCTATCCGGCGTGGTCCCCCCGGGAGAAGGCGGTCATCACGCTCGAGGATCGGGTCCTCAACTGCTTCATGCGCAGCATGAACGGGCAGCGGCCGCCGAACGGCGGCGCACCCGCCGTCGCCATCACCGCGTACCTCACGTGGCTCTCGACCGGCGAGCGGATCGCGCAGAACCCCAAGGCGCCGCTCGGGCCGCGCAGCTTCCCGAAGCTGTCCGTGGATCCGTCCAAGGTCGACACGGCGCGCGGCGCCGCGCTGTACGCGGAGCGCTGCGCCGCGTGCCACGGCGAGGACGGCCAGGGCGACCCGCCGGTCTGGGGCCCGCGTTCGTACAACGCGGGGGCAGGGCTCGCGGACGCGACGAAGCTGGCGGGGTTCCTCAAGGTGACGATGCCGCCGGACGAGCCGAACCTCCAGGACGGCGAGGCGGTCGACCTCGCGGCGTTCGTGAACGCGAAGCCGCGGCCGGACTTCGACCTGTCGCGTCACCTGGGGCCATCCGGCGCGTACAACGCGACCGTACGAGAAGAGCGCGTCCGCGCGCCGACGTGGCCGCCGCGCCCCGCCGGCAAGCGCTGACCCGCGGGGCGCGCGCCGCTCTAGAACACCCGCCCCGCCGCTGCTATAAGCGCTAGATGACCGGCAACAACGAGGCCGTCGCAAAGCGCGCGCAGAAGGTGCTCACCCCCAACTACCGGCAACAGCCGGTGGCGATCGCGCGCGGCGAGGGCGTCCGGGTCTGGGACGCCGACGGGAACGAGTACCTCGACTTCCTGGGCGGCGTGGCGGTCAACGTGCTCGGGCACTGCCACCCCGCGCTCGTGAAGGCGCTCGAGGAGCAGGCCCGCACGGTGTGGCACGTCTCCAACCACTACTTCATCCCGCGCCAGGTGGAGCTCGCGGAGGCGCTGCTCGAGGTTACCCCGTGGGCCAGCCGCGCCTTCTTCTGCAACAGCGGCGCCGAGGCCAACGAGGCGATGCTGAAGCTCGCCCGCAAGTACCACCACGACCTCGGCCACCCCGAGCGCAACGTGATCGTCTCGTGCGACGACTCCTTCCACGGACGCTCGCTCTTCACCGTCACCGTGGGCGGGCAGGAGAAGTACCGCCAGGGCTTCGAGCCCCTCGTCCCCGGCGTGCGCCACGTGAAGTTCGGCGATGTCGCCGCGCTCGAGGCCGCGCTCGACGGCACGGCGGCGGCCTTCATCGTGGAGCCGATCATGGGCGAGTCGGGGGTGATCCCCGCGCCCGAGGGGTACCTGCAGGCGGCGCGCGAGCTCACGCGGCAGCGCGGCGTGCTGCTCTGCCTCGACGAGGTCCAGACCGGCATGGGCCGGACCGGGAGGCTGTGGGCGCACGAGTGGGCGGGCGTCACCCCCGACCTCATGTCGAGCGCGAAGTCGCTCGGCGGCGGCTTCCCCATCGGCGCGCTCCTCGCGTCGGAGGAGGTCGGCCAGCACCTCACGCCCGGCAGCCACGGCAGCACCTACGGCGGCAATCCGCTCGGCTGCGCGGTGGCGCTCGCGGTGCTCGCGGAGCTCTCGGGCGGCGTGCTCGAGGGGTCGCGGGAGGTGGGCGCGCGGCTGCGGGCAGGGCTCGAGCGGCTCGCCGCCGGCGGCCGGGTCGCCTCGGTGCGCGGCCGGGGCATGCTGCTCGCGGTGGTGGTGAAGGGCGTCTCGGCCGCAGAGGTGATGAAGGGCGCCCGCGCCCGCGGCCTGCTCGTCAACGCCATCGGCGACGACGTGCTGCGCCTCGCTCCTCCCCTCAACCTCACGGCGGCCGAGGCGGACCTCGCCGTCGAGCGGCTCGCCGCCGCCCTCGCGGCGGCGCCCGCGAAGTCCTGACTCCCGCGGAGATCCCCCATGGCACGCCCGACCGGCACGAAGCGCGACTTCCTCCGCCTCACCGATCTCGATCGCTCCGAGCTCCTCGAGCTCGTGGAGCGCGCCGCGGAGTGGAAGCTCCTCGGCAAGCGGGGGCCGAGGCCCCTCGAGCACGCCACCATCGGCCTCGTGTTCGAGAAGGCGTCGACGCGGACGCGCGTCTCGTTCGCCGTGGCCGCCTACCAGCTCGGCGGCGACGCCATGATGCTGTCGCCGCGCGACACGCAGCTCGGGCGCGGCGAGCCCATCCGCGACACCGCGCGCGTCCTCTCTCGCTACCTCGACTGCCTCGTCGTCCGCACGTTCGAGCACGAGAAGATCGAGGAGATGTCGCGCTACGCCTCGGTCCCGGTGGTGAACGCCCTCACCGACTCGTCGCACCCCTGCCAGCTCCTCGCCGACCTGCTCACCGTGACCGAGCGCTTCGGCGCGGACGCGCTCTCGAAGGGCGGGCTGTCGGTGGCCTGGATCGGCGACGGCAACAACATGGCGAACAGCTGGCTCGAGGCCTGCGTCCTGCTCGGCTTCGACCTGCGCATCGCGTGCCCCGAGGGCTACGATCCCGATCCGAAGCTCCTCGCCCGCGCCGGCGCCCACGCGCGGGTCGTGCGCTCGCCGGCGGAGGCCGTGGACGGCGCCCACGTCGTGAACACCGACGTCTGGGCGAGCATGGGCCAGGAGGGCGAGGCGGCCGAGCGACAGCGCCGGTTCGCGGGGTTCATCGTCGACGAGGCGCTCATGCAGAAGGCGCGTCCGGAGGCGATCGTCCTGCACTGCCTCCCGGCCCACCGCGGCGAGGAGATCTCCGACGGTGTGCTCGAGGGGCCGCAGTCGGCGGTGTTCGACGAGGCCGAGAACCGGCTCCACGCCCAGAAGGCGCTGCTCGAGCTGCTGCTGTCCCCCCGCTAGAGGTGGGTCCGGCCATACCGGGCCTTTCGGGTGGCGCACCATCCGTGGTGTGCCGCGTTGACCCTCCCCGTGACGGCCGGTAATGTCGCCTGGCCAGCGGGTGGCGGGGGTCATCTGGCTTGAACAGCGACAAATTCAGAGGGTTCCGGTTCGCACCCGCGGACCTCGCCGAGGATGTCGAACTCGAGCTCGACCGCCGGAAGGACGTCCTGTTCGCCGCAGCCCACGCGGACGGCTGGACCCACTGGGAGGCGCTGGGCCTGCCGTGGAACGCCTCCGTGGAGGCGGCCCGCGCTGCCTACCTCGAAAAGGTGAAAGTCTTTCACCCCGACCGCTACGCAGGGCGCCGGCTCGGGAGCTACCGGGAACGGCTGGAGCGGGTGTTCCGCAGGATCACCGAGGCGCGGGACGTGCTCGCCGACGAGGACCGCCGCGCTGCCTACGCCCGGGAGACGGCGCCGCCCGAGGCGCGCGCGCAGCTCGAGGCCCGGCGCCTCGAGGACGAGCGTCGCGCGGCAGAGCGCCGGGCCCGGCTCGTCCGCCAGAACCCCATCGTCGGTCGCGCGTCGCGCGTGGGAGAGCTCGTCGCGCGGGGGAAGGAGGCGCTCGCGGAGGGCCGCCTCGCGCAGGCCGCGGCCGACCTGCAGCTCGCGCTCGGCCTCGACCCGCGCCACCTCGACGCCGTGCGCCTCGCCCCGGAGGCCCGCCGTCGCGCCGCCGCGCAGCGTGGCGGGAGGCTCGTCGACGAGGGCGCGGCGGCGGAGGCCAGCGGCCGGCCGGGCGCGGCGCTCGCGGCCTACCGGGAGGCGCTGGAGATCGATCCGGGCAACGTGCGCGCCGCCGCAGGCGGAGCGCGCGCGGCGCTCGCGGCGGGCGACGTCGCGGCGGCGCGGGCCCTCGCCGACGCCGCGGTGCGCGCCGCGCCGCGGGCCGCGATCGCCCACGAGGCGCTCGGGATGGTGCTCGACGCGCAGGGAGAGCGAAAGGAGGCCCGCCGCGCGCTGGAGCGCGCCCTTGAGCTCGAGCCCGGACGCGCGTCGGCCAGGGCGCGCCTGAAGAGCCTCCGGTGGAGCTTCCTCGGATGAGCGACCTCGATCCCGTCGTCGGCGTCGACCTCGGCACCACGAACTCGGTGGTCGCCACGGTCCAGGACGGCATCCCGCGCGTCATCCCCGGGCGCACCGGACAGCCGCTCACGCCCTCGGTCGTGGCGATCGCGAAGAACGGCAAGCGCCTCGTGGGCGCGCTCGCGAAGCGGCAGGCGATCACGAACCCCGACGGCACGGTGTTCGCCGCGAAGCGGCTCATCGGCCGCCGCTGGGGGTCGCAGGAGGTCGAGGACGCCCGCAAGGTCCTGCCTTACGCGCTCGTGGCGGGCCCGGAGGGGAACGACGTCCGCGTGGAGCTCGGCGGCCGCGCGGTCTCCATCCCGGAGATCTCGGCGCTCGTGCTCGCCGAGCTGAAGGGGGACGCGGAGGCGTTCCTGGGCCGGCCGGTGCGCCGCGCCGTCGTCACCGTCCCCGCCTACTTCAACGACGGGCAGCGCCAGGCCACGAAGGACGCGGGGCGGATCGCCGGGCTCGAGGTGCTGCGGATCGTGAACGAGCCCACGGCCGCGGCGCTCGCCTACGGGTTCGGGAAGCACGTGCAGAGCAAGGTCGTCGTGTTCGACCTCGGCGGCGGCACGTTCGACGTCTCGGTGCTCGACATCGGCAGGAGCGTCTACGACGTCGTCGCCGTCGGGGGCGACACCTACCTCGGCGGCGAGGACTTCGACCGCCGGGTCATGGACTGGCTCACCTTCGGCTTCGCGAAGGAGCACGGCGGGGTGGACCTTCGCCAGGACAAGATGGCGCTGCAGCGGGTCCGCGACGCGGCCGAGCGCGCCAAGTGCGAGCTCTCCTCCACCCAGACCGCCGCGATCCACCTGCCGTTCCTGCTCGGCGGCGGGGAGGGCAAGGGCGCCCTGCACCTCGACCGCCAGCTCTCGCGTGAGGGGCTGGAGGAGCTCACGAAGGACCTCGTCGATCGCTGCATCGCCGTCACCGATCGGACCCTGAAGGACGCCGGCGTCCGCCCGGCCCAGGTCGGCGAGGTGATCCTCGTCGGCGGGATGACCCGCATGCCGCGCGTGCAGCGCGCGGTGCGCGAGTTCTTCGGGCGCGAGCCGTGCAAGGGGGTCCACCCGGACGAGGTGGTCGCGCTCGGCGCGGCGATCCAGGCCCACGCCCTCGCGGCGCCGGCGAAGGGGGACGACGTCCTCCTCCTCGACGTCACGCCCCAGAACCTCGGCCTCCTCGTGGTGGGCGGCTACTTCCAGACGGTCATCCCGCGGAACACCACCGTCCCCACCGCGCAGACCCACCTCTTCACGACGGTGAGGGACGATCAGACCTCCGTGCGCATCGCCGTCCTCCAGGGCGAGAGCGAGCGCGCGATCGAGAACGAGCTCCTGGGCGAGTTCGTCCTCGACGGCATCCCGCCCGCCCGGCGCGGCGAGATCTCGATCGAGGTCACCTTCGAGATCAGCGCGGACGGCATCGTCGGCGTCTCGGCGAAGGACGTCGCCACCGGGCAGCGGCAGTCGATCACGGTCACCGCCACCTCCGGCCTGACCGAGGAGGAGCTGCGGCGGATCCTCGACGAGCAGCTCGACGAGCAGCTCCAGCGCAAGCAGACGACGCGCGAGATCGAGGAGCGGCGGCAGTGGATCAGCCGGATGGTGAACGAGGTCGAGGCGCTCGTCCCCGCCGCGCGCGACGCGATCGAGCGGACGCGCTTCGGGGGGGACGCGCTGAGGAAGGCCGAGGCCGTGCTCGCGCGGGCGCGGGCGGCGATGCAGGCGCGGGACGGCGACGCCCTCGCCGCGGAGGTGGAGCCCCTCGAGCGCACGCTCGCGCTCTTCCAGGGGCTCGCCGCCGGCGGGCGCACGCCCGGGGGACGGTGAGCGATGGCGACGGTGGCGGAGCTCATCGACCAGGGCGTGAAGGCCTACCTCGCCGGGCGCGTGAAGGACGCGCTGGCCGCGTTCCAGGCGGTCCTGGTCCTCGATCCGGGCAACGCGAAGGCGCGCGGGTACATCGTCCGGATCCACGCCGTGACGCCCGCCTCGACGCCGACCCCGGGCACGTTCCGGGCGGTGACGCCGGTGCCCGGTTCGCGGTACGTGACGCCGCACCCCGTCCCGGCACCGCCGCGGCCCGAGCGCGGGCAGGAGTTCGCGCCGTCGCCCTGGGACGACGGTCCGGCGGCTGCCGCGACCTACGTGCTCGAGCCGGGAGGCGGCCTGGATCTCGAGGCGGTCTCGGAGAAGTCGGGCCTGCGACCCCTCGTGCCGGAGGGCGCCCCGGGCGCCCCGGGCGGCGCGGACCGGCGCGGCGAGCCGACCGCGTGGCTCGCGGCCGCGAAGGAGCTGTTCGCGCTCGGCGACTTCTCGGGCTCGCTCGAGCTCATCGAGAAGGTCCTGCAGGTCGATCCGGACCACCCGGAGGCGCGCGCGTACCTGGCGGAGAACGAGGCGACGCTCGTCGCGATGTACGAGTCGAAGCTCGGCCCGCGCACGGGCGTGCCGCGCCTCGCCATCCGTCCGGAGGAGGTCCTCTGGCTGAACCTCGATCACCGGGCCGGCTTCCTGCTCGCGCAGGTCGACGGGACGGTGGACTTCGAGGCGCTCTTCGCCCTCTCCGGCCTGCCGCGGCTCGACACGGCCCGGATCCTCGCGCGGCTGCTCGCCGAGGGCGTGATCGCGGTCTAGGAGGCGAGCGAGCGCGCCTCCCGGCGCGACCCGCGCTGGAACGCGACGGCATTTTCTGCTACGTCGCGGGGACCATGAGCCGCATCTACAAGTCGCTCCCGCCCAAGGGAACCGCCCTCGGCATCGCCTTCAGCGGAGGCCTCGACACCCGCTGCGCCGTCGCCTGGCTGTCGGAGCAGGGCATGGCCGTCCACGCCTACACGGCCGACCTCGCGCAGCCGGACGAGGCGAACCCGGCCGACATCCCGCCCATCGCGCTGCAGCACGGCGCCGTGAAGGCGCGGCTCATCGACTGCCGCGACTCGATGGTGCGGGAGGGGCTCGCCGCCATCCAGTGCGGCGCGTTCCACCTCTCCTCGGGCGGCAAGAAGTACTTCAACACGACCCCGCTCGGCCGCGCGGTGACCACGACCGCCATCGTGCGGGCGATGCGCGAGGACGGCGTGCACGTCTTCGGCGACGGCTCGACGCACAAGGGCAACGACATCCAGCGCTTCTACCGCTACGGGATCCTGGTCGACCCCGACCTCAAGATCTACAAGCCGTGGCTCGACCAGGCGTTCGTGACCGCCTTCGGCGGCCGCAAGGAGATGAGCGAGTACCTCGAGCGCCGGAAGCTCCCCTACAAGATGGGGACGGAGAAGGCCTACTCCACCGACGCGAACGTGCTCGGCGCCACGCACGAGGCGAAGGACCTCGAGCGGCTCGACTCGGGCATGCGGATCGTGAACCCGATCATGGGCGTCGCGCACTGGAAGCCGGAGGTGGCGGTCAAGGCCGAGGAGGTCACCGTCGCCTACGAGAACGGCCAGCCGGTGGAGCTCAACGGCAAGCGCTTCGAGTCGCCCTACGAGCTGTTCCTCGAGGCGAACCGCATCGGCGGGCGCCACGGCCTGGGGATGAGCGACCAGATCGAGAACCGCGTCATCGACGCGAAGAGCCGCGGCATCTACGAGGCGCCCGGCATGGCGCTCCTCCACCTCGCCTACGAGCGGCTCCTCTCCGCGATCCACAACGAGAACACCCTCGATCTCTACTTCACGCTCGGCCGCAGGCTGGGCCGGCTGCTGTACGAGGGCAAGTGGTACGACCCCGAGGCGATGATGCTCCGGGACGCGCTCACGCGCTGGATCGCCCCGGCGGTCACCGGCTCCGTGAAGGTCGAGCTGCGCCGCGGGGACGACTGGACGATCGTCGCCACGAAGGCCGTGTACATGAGCTACGCGCCCGAGAAGCTCTCCATGGAGCGGGTGGAGGAGCCGGCGTTCACGCCGGAGGACCGCATCGGCGCGCTCGAGCTGCAGAACCTGAACGTGGGCGACAACCGCGCGCTCCTCCTGCACCACCTCGACGCGGTCCGCGCGCTCGGGGCGGCGAAGAGCGGGCCGAGCATCTCGGCGCTGCTCGGGGCCGGCGAAGACGACGAGTGACTCGAGGCGCGCCCGGCGCGCGCCGCGCGAGTCGTCACGGAGCCCCCGTCGGCCTCGCCGGCGGGGGCGTCCTGCTTTCGGGCACCGCCCGCCGCGCGCGCCGCCCTGCGCGCGCCGTGGCGGCTGCGCCGCGGGCGTGCGCCCGCTCCACCGCGCGAGCCCGAGTGCGAGGGAACCCGTGCGTCCCCTCGCCGGCGCCGCCGGCCCGCGGTACGTGGCTGCGGGGAGGTGGACCATGAAGGACTTCCATTGCCGGGACGTGGGGATGAGCTGCGACTTCGTGGCGCGCGGGAGCAACGAGCAGGAGATCCTGGATCAGGCCGGTCGTCACGCGCAGCAGGCGCACAACCTGACGGTGACGCCGGAGCTCGCGGACAAGGTGAAGGGGCTCATCCACGACGAGTCGAGCGACGCCCACCAGCGGTCGATGGCGCGGCGCTGAGCGGCAGCGCGTGACGGTGCGTGATTCGCGACCACTCGGTGTCGCGAATCACGCCGTCGCTCGAGCCGTCAATTCCGGACGATCGCCGTCCAGACGCCCTTCACCACCACGCGCCCGTGCTGGTTGCGCGTGGTCGTGGTGACCTCGACGAAGTCGAGGTTGCCGCGCTCCTGGAGGCGGGTGATCTCGCCCTCGGTCTCGAGGACGTCGCCCGGCCGCACCGGCTCGTGGAACTCGAACTCCTGCTCTCCGTGGACGAGCCGGAGGACGTTCACCGCGAGCTCCGGATCCGAGCAGGCCCGCGCGAACGGCTCGATGGCGAACGTGGTCGCGAACGTCGGGGGCGCGACGATCCCGCCGTGCGGGGACGCCTTCGCGGCCTCCTCGTCCCAGGTCCACGGGTGATGAAACCGGTCCGGCGGGCTCGGGAACGCATGGCCGGGGACGCCGCCGCCGGTGGCGGCCACGAAGTCCTTGATCTGCTCGACGCTCACCTGGAACCGGTACGGCCCGTAGCGGCGGCCGAGGTGCTTCCTGTCGACGGGCACGATCACCTCTCCTCGACGCGGCCCTCGGCCACGGCGCTCTTCAGCACGTCCTCACCCCGCTGGTTCCTCGCGGAGAGCTCCAGCTTCACCGCGCTGCCCTCGACGGCCACGCAGCGCCCCTCGATCCGGATGACGTCGCCCACCTGTACGGGCTTCGTGAAGCGGGCGCGCACGCGCACGAGCCGGGCGGGATCGTCCAGGTACCCCACGCACGCGTCGGAGAGCCACGAGAACGTGCACATGCCCTGGAGGATGACGCCGTGGTAGCCGGCGGCGCGGCCGACCTCGGGGTCGATGTGGATCGGGTTGAAGTCGCCCGACGCGCCCGCGTAGTAGACGGGACGGTAAGGATCGACCTCCCGGACGAGCTCGAAGGTGTCGCCCGCGGTGAAGTCCTGGAGGCGTTTCATCCCATCCCTGTAAGGGAGAGCGGACGGCAGCACAAGTCTCCGGCCCCGGCCGGCGCGCCTGACGCCGCGCGTCACGCGACGCTCGCCAGGGCCGAGCCGAGCCGTCGCGAGGTTCACGGCGGCGGCGCCCGGTCACCCGCGCGGATCGAGCGGGTCCTCCACCTCCGCCGCCCGGGCGGCGTCCTCGCGCCGGCGCGCGAAGGCGCCCTGCACGAAGTCCATGAGGCGGTCGAGGTAGCTCGCGATGGGCGGGCAGCGGATGCCGGTGCCCTCGAGCAGGTCGAGCAGGTTGCGCGGGTTGTAGATCGCGAGGTGGTTCACCCGCGCGAGCGCGGGGCGGTGCGGGCGGGAGAGCCGCTCGAGCACGGGGAGCTGGAGGATCGCGTCGAACGCTCGGGACGGGAAGGCGATCGAGGGGAGCCGCTTGCCCGCGCGCGCGGCGATGAGCTCGTACACGCGCCGCGTCGAGAGCGGCGCGGGGTCCACGAGGTGGACGGTCTTGCCCGCCGCGGCGGGGTTCCGGGCGATCGAGAGCGACGCCTCGACGACGAAGTCGATCGGCACGACGTTGAGCGGCGCCGAGCCGGCGCCCGGGAGCGGCAGCGGGACGGCGAGCGGCGACGCCACGAGGAGGATCGCGAGCGCGTACGGGCCCTCGAAGCGGTCGATCTCGCCGGTGCGCGAGTCGCCCACCACGATGCTCGGCCGGTAGATCGTCGCGGGAAGATCGGCCTGAGCGCGGCGCACGAGCAGCTCCGCCTCGTACTTGCTCTCCTCGTAGGCGTCGTGGAAGCGCTGGCCCAGCGCCAGCTCGTCCTCGAGGATGACGCCCTCGCGGTCGCCGGAGACGAGCGCGGTCGAGAAGTGGTTGAGCCGCGCGAGCCGGCGAGCGCGCTGCGCGAGCTCGAGGACGTTGCGGGTGCCCTCGACGTTCACGCGACGGACGTAGCGCGGATCGGCCCCGAGCCAGGAGATGGCGGCGAGGTGCCAGACGTCGGTCACCGCGCCGGCGAGCGCCTTGAACTCGGCGCCGGAGAGGCCGAGGTGCATCTGCTCGACGTCGCCCTCGACGACCTCGGTGTGCCGCGCCCCCAGCGCGGCGAGCTCGGCGCGCGCGGCGGCCGCGTGCTTCGGCTGCACGAGCAGCACGAGCCGGCCGCGGTCGGGCGCCGCCTGGGCGAGCTGGCGCACGAGGCGCTTGCCGATGAAGCCGGGGTAACCGGTGACGAGCTGGACGCGCTCGGAGGAGGGCATCGGCGGGGTCAATAACGTACGGCGGGTGCGTTGGGAAGCTTCCGCCCGAGGCCCCGCCGGAGGTCCGCGAGGAGGCGGTCCGCCTTGGGGCCGAGGTCCTCCTCGTCGGCGTTGTCCACGAGGAAGTCGGCCCGCCTGGCCTTCTCGTCGATGGGGAGCTGCGCCGCGAGGCGCGCGTCCGCCTCGGCGGGGGTGCTCCCGTCCCGCCGCACGACCCGGGCGCGCTGCACGTCGCGCGGCGCCCACACCACGACGACGCTGTCGAGCGCCGCGTCGAGGCCGACCTCGAAGAGGAGCGGCACGTCGTAGAAGGCGAGGTCGTGTCCGAGGCCGGCGAGGCGGGCGGTCTCGGCCACCATCGCCGCGCGGATGGCCGGGTGGGTGATCTCCTCGAGGCGCCGGCGCGCCTCCGGGTCCGAGAAGACGATGGCGCCGAGCGCCCGCCGGTCGAGGGCGCCCCGGGCGTCGAGCACGCCGGGCCCGAAGACGCGCGCGATCTCGGAGAGCGCCGGGGTGCCGGGCTCGACCACCGCGCGCGCGAGGGCGTCCGCGTCGATGACCGGGACGCCCCGGCTGCGCAGGGCCGCCGCGAACGTGCTCTTTCCCGTGGCGATCCCGCCGGTGAGGCCGATGACACGCACGCTAGCGCGCCGCCTGGGTCGCGCCCGGCGCGGCGGCCCCGGCGGCCGGCGCCCCGCCGGCCGAGGGGCCCGAGGCGGCCGGGCGCGCCTTGCCCTGGGAGAAGGTGAGCGCCTCGACGTTTCCGTCCTTCCCGAAGTAGACGGTCACGCCGGCGGCGGGATAGAGCCACACCTTCTGGAAGGTGTCCTCGAGGAACGTGCGCTGCGGCGGCTTCCCGTACGTCCCCTCCACGGTCTCCGCGTCGAGCTGGGCGGTGAGGAAGATCGTGATCTCCTGCACGACGCCGGCGGGATCGACGTGGAACTGCGCCTGGCGCGTCCCCGCGGGCGCGTGCTCGCCGTGGTAGGCGAGGACGGTGCGCGCGCCGCGCTTCGCCCGCGTGACCGGCTCCCCGAAGCGCTCGACCACGTCGCGCTGGGTGCTGGCGCCGGGCTGGATGCCCTGCCAAGGGCGCGCGACCGCGAGCGCCGGCACGAGGGCGACGAGGACCAGCAGAGCAGGGTGGACGGGACGCATGAGACATTATACTCCGTGCCCGTGATCGCCCCCGTCCGTCTCGCCCTCGTGTGCGCCCTCGCGCTGCCCGCCCTCGCCCTCGCCGGCGACCGCGTCGGCCCCGAGACGTGCAAGGCCTGTCACCCCGCCGCGTACGCGCGCTGGCGCGCCGGTCCGCACGCGCGCGCCCGCGAGAGCCTGCCCGAGAAGAGCCGCGAGGACCGGCGGTGCCTGTCCTGCCACGCGCCCGACGCCGCCGACGGGATCTCCGGCGTGAGCTGCGAGGCCTGCCACGGCCCCGGCGAGCTCTACGCCGCGAGCTACGTGATGCGCGATCCGGAGCTCTCCCACGCGCTCGGGCTCGTCGATCCCGGCGAGAAGACCTGCGGCGCGTGCCACACGGAGTCGACCCCGAGCCTCGAGCGCTTCGACGCGAAGCGAAAGATGCCGCTCATCGAGCACTGGGTCGACGAGAGGAAGGGGCGCTGACGTGCCGATCCAGGTCGTCTCCGCGGAGTTCGTGAAGACCGCGACGAAGCAGAAGGAGTGGCCGATGAGCGCCACGCCGGAGCTCGCGTTCGTCGGCCGCTCGAACGTCGGCAAGTCGTCGATGCTGAACGCGCTCACGCGCAAGAAGGGGCTCGCGCGCGTGTCGGCGACGCCCGGCCGCACGCGGGCGCTCCAGTTCTTCGACATCGCCTTCCGGCCCACGCCGGCCGCGCGGCCACGCCACGTGCGCTTCTGCGATCTGCCGGGGTACGGCTACGCCAAGGTGTCGCGCGACGAGCGCGATCGCTGGGCGGCGATGATCGAGGACTACCTCCGCGCCCGCGACGTGCTCCGCGCGGTGGTGCTCATCGTCGACGCGCGCCACGCTCCCTCCGAGAGCGACGTCGACGCCGCGTCGTTCCTGCGCGCCACCGGCCGGCGCGTGCTCGTGGCCGCGACGAAGATGGACAAGCTGCCGAAGACGCGGCGAAGCGCCGCGCTCCGAACGGTCGAGGAGACGCTGCAGCTCGAGCGGGGAGACGCGGTGCCGTTCTCGGCGATCGAGGGCACCGGCACCGACGCGCTCTGGGCGCGCATCGCGAGGTCCGCGTCGGACGAGGGGGCGCCGGCGCCGGCCGGGACCGGCGCGTAGCGCCCCCTCGCACCGAGCGCCCGCGGCGCTCAGTGACCTGCCGACGTCGTGGGCGGAAGCCCCGACTCCACTCCCATCTCGCGCTGGAAGTCCTGGCCCGTCCGGCCGCGGTTCTTCCAGGCCTCGCCGACGAGCTGGCGCATCTCGTCGCCCCGCTTCGGCGCGAACATGAGGCCGAGGCCGGCTCCCACGAGCACCCCCACCGCGAACAGGCCGAGGCCGGTGAAGACGTCGGTCGTCGGGCTGCGCTCCTCGAGCCCGATGCGCTTCAAGAGCGCATCCCGCTCCAGGTACTTCTTCATCAGCTTCCAGTTCATGTTCATGTCCATCGAGTCCCTCCCGCCCGCCTCGGGCGCCGCTCTTAGGCTGCGCACGGTCGTTCTCCCTCACATTCACCCCGGCGGGCGGACCTCCTGCGGCCGCGCCTCGCGCCGCCGCGCGCGGCGGATGGAAGCCCTCACGTGCGGACGGTCGTCACGACGCCTGCTGCCTCGATCGGCCGGAGCTCGGGCGGCCGCCGGGCCGCCGGCGCGAGCTCGAGGTCCACGACGATGGGCAGGTGGTCCGAGGCGCGCCGCGCCACCGGGTCGCGCACGACCGTGCTCCGGACGACGGTGAACGCCGAGTCCACGAAGACGCGATCGAGCCGCAGCAAGGGAAAGCGGGACGGGAAGGTCGGCGCCTCGTCGCCCGACGCGTGGGCGCAGTCGACGAGCTGGCGCCGGAGCCAGCGCGGGACGGCGGAGCGGTTGGAGAGCGAGTTGAAGTCTCCGACCAGGACGAGCGGGTGGGCGAGCGCCGCGTCGCGCAGGATGTCGGCCGAGAGGAGGGCCGCGACCTGGCGGCGGCGCTCCCTCCAGTGCAGGCCGAGGTGGGCTGCGAAGAAGTGGACGCGCAGGCCGGCGATCTCGACGTCCGCGCGCAGGCAGCCGCGCGGCTCGCGGCCGGGGACCGAGAGGTCGTAGGTGCGCGTCGCGTCGATGGGGTGCCGCGAGAGGATCCCGTTCCCGTAGGGATGGCCGTGGAAGCTCCGGGTGGGTCCGAAGGCGCTGTGCATGCCGGTGAGGCGCGCGAGCACCTCCGCGGCGTCCTGCGGCCCGCCCGCCGAGAGCTCGCCGCCCACCTCCTGCAGCCCGACGACGTCGGGGCGCAGCTCGTCGATGACCCGCGCGATGCGCTCGGGATCGCGCCGCCCGTCCGTCCCGCGGAGCGAGTGGACGTTCCAGCTCATCACTCTCACGACCTGAAAGCTAGGACGCCGGCCGCGAGGCCGGGGGATCAGCCGCGGCGGCGCGCCTCGAGCTCGCCCAGGATGCGCTCGAGGCGGCGCTCCTCCGGGCCGACGTCCAGCCCAGCCGCCCTCGCCCCCTCCACCACGGCCAGGCAGAACATGAACAGATCGACGTGCGCGCGGTCCGGCCGCTCGCCCGGATGCTCGAGGAGGAAGTGCGTGAGCCTCGCCTCCGCCCCGGCGAGGTCGCGCAGGCAGACGGCGGCGGGGAGCCCCTCGAGCGGTCCCGTGCTGGAGGTCACCGGCGGGAAGGCGAGCCCCGCGTCCGTGAGGGCGATCTCGGTCCCGCCATCGCGCAGCAGGGCCAGGTAGGCACGCCCGGTCGTCGCGTCCCTCCGCTCCTCGACGGCGGCGAGGGCGGCGTAGTCGAGCGGGAGCGCCTTGCCAGAGAAGACGTCGAGGAGCGACGGGCCCGTCGCGTCGAGGAGGAGGGCGAAGGGGCGCTCGCGGACGTAGCGCTCGACGAGAGCGCGCTGCGCTGCCCGGTCGGTGACGGCGGTCATGATCTCTCCGGGGCGGTCCAGCAGATCTCGACGATCGTCAGCTCCGCCTCGCCGGCGGGGCGCTGCACCACGACCGAGTCGCCCTCGCGCTTGCCGAGGAGCGCCCGGCCGAGCGGCGCGTCCACGCTGATGAGTCCGGCCGGGACGTCGAACTCGTCGGGGCCCACGAGCCGGTACGTCCGCTCGTCGCCGTCCTCCCCCTCCACCGTCACCCAGGCCCCGAAGAACGCGCGCCCGTGCGGGTGGGGCCGCGGCACGATCACCGTGAGCGCGTCCATCCGCTGGGATAGGAAGCGCAGCCGCCGGTCCAGCTCGCGCAGCTTCTTCTTGCCGTAGATGTACTCGGCGTTCTCGCTGCGATCGCCGAGGGCGGCCGCGGCCTCGACCTCCGCCACGATGCGGGGGCGGTCCACGGACCAGATGCGCTCGTGCTCGGCGGCGAGCCGGCGGAAACCTTCGGGCGTGATGTAGCGGGGCGGCTTCGACATGGCGGCGGGACAGGCTTCATTGTAACCTCCGGCGGACCGTGCGGATCAGCGACCTCCTCCGCTTCGCCCGCGAGCGCGGCGAGCCCATCTTCTCGTTCGAGTTCTTCCCGCCGAAGACGGACGACGGAGTCCGCCAGCTCTTCGAGACCGTCGAGGCGCTCCGGCCGCTCGGGCCCGCCTACGTGTCGGTGACCTACGGCGCCGGCGGGTCGACCCGGCAGCGCACGCTCGAGCTCGTGAAGCGGCTCAAGGGCGAGACCGAGGTCGAGGCGATGGCGCACGTCACCTGCGTCGGCGCCTCGCGCGAGGAGCTCGCCGGCGTCCTCGACGAGCTCGCGGACGCGGGGATCCAGAACGTCCTCGCCCTCCGCGGCGATCCCCCGCGCGGGCAGGCGAGCTTCGAGCCGCACCCGGAGGGCTTCCGCTACGCGAGCGAGCTCGTCGCCTTCATCCGCTCGCGCCCGGACCGCTGGCGCTTCTGCGTGGGCGCGGCGGCGTACCCGGAGGGCCACGTCGAGACGCGCGACCTCGCGGCCGATCTCGCGCACCTCAAGATCAAGGTGGAGGCCGGGGCCGACTTCCTCGTCACCCAGCTCTTCTTCGAGAACGCGCACTACGTCCGCTTCGTCGAGCGGGCCCGCGCGGCGGGCATCACCGTGCCGATCGTGCCGGGGATCATGCCGTTCACGAACGTGGACCAGACCGAGCGCTTCACGGCGATGTGCGGCGCGGCCATCCCCCCGCCGCTGCGCGCCGCGATGGAGGTCCGCCGCAGCGATCCGGACTCGGCGCGAGATCTCGGCGTCGCCTACGCCACCCTGCAGTGCGCCGAGCTCCTGCGCCGCGGGGCGCCCGGCATCCACTTCTACACGCTCAACCGCTCCACCTCGACCCGCGCCATCGTGGCCGCGCTGCGGGCGAGCGAGCCATGGAGAGGCTGAGCGCCCGCTGGCCGGCGCCGCGCTGCGCTCGGAGGGCCGGAGGCCCGCCCGGGCCTTGCCCGCGCCTTAGATTCCTGGAGTGAACGGCCGCTTCGCCCGCTTCGCCCTGGCGATCTCGGAGGTGGTGGGGACGCCCCGCGCGTTCCTCCTCGCGCTCGCCCTCGTGGTCGGGTGGGGGGTGACCGGGCCGCTCTTCCACTTCAGCGACAGCTGGCAGCTGGTCATCAACACCGGCACGACGGTCGTGACCTTCCTCATGGTGTTCCTCATCCAGGCGACCCAGAACCGCGAGACGCGCGCGCTGCACCTGAAGCTCGACGAGCTCATCCGCTCGCAGCGGAAGGCGAGGAACATCTTCACCGACCTCGAGCACGCGACGGACGACGAGCTCGCGGAGCTCGAGGCCGAGTTCCGGAAGGTCCGCGCGCGCGCCGAGGCGCGGCAGGCGGCGAAGAGCGCGGGCAACACGCACTGAGGCGAGCGGACGGCGCGGCCCGGCGGTGTCGCCACCCCGTGCTACGTGGAATCGCCCGCCGAGGGAGGGCGCTCGATCTCCAGCGCCGCGAGCACGCGCGCCGAGTTCACGAGCGCCACGTGCGTGAAGGCCTGGGGGAAGTTTCCGAGCAGCCCAGCGGCGGGATCGTATTCCTCCGAGAGGAGGCCGACGTCGTTGCGGAGCGAGAGGAGGCGCTCGAAGAGGGCCCGCGCCTCGCCCACCCGGCCCGTCACGGCGAGCGCGTCGACGAGCCAGAAGCTGGACGGCAGGAAGTACCCTTCTCCCGGTGGGAGCCCATCCACGTCGGCGTCGTCGCGGTACCGGCGCACGAGCCCGTCGTGGACGAGATCGCGCTCGACGGCGCGGACGGTGCCGAGGACACGCCGGTCGTGCGGCGGCAGGAACCCGACGAGCGGCAGGGTGAGCAGGCTCGCGTCCACCTCCGCGGAGCCGTAGGTCTGCGTGAACGTGCCGCGCGCCGCGTCGTATCCCCGGCGGCACACCTCCGCGTGGACGTCGTCCCGCACCCTGCGCCAACGCGCGGCGGGTCCATCGAGCCCGAACCGCTCCACGGCCCGCGCGGCGCGGTCGAACGCCACCCACGCCATCACCTTCGAGTGCGTGAAGTGGCGGCGACCGCCGCGCACCTCCCAGATGCCCTCGTCCGGCAGCTGCCAGCGGGACTCGAGCAGCTCCACGAGCGCCCGCACCACCTCCCAGCCCCGCGCAGCCGGCTCGACGCCGCTCTCCGCCGTCGCGTGCAGGGCGGAGAGCAGCTCGCCGAACACGTCGAGCTGCCGCTGGCCCGCGGCGGCGTTCCCGACGCGGACCGGCGCGGAGCGCGCATGGCCGGGCAGCCAGGGCAGGATGAGCTCGGGCAGCTGCCGCTCGCCGGCGACACCGTAGAGGACCTGGACCTGCTCCGGGGCGCCCGCCACCGCGCGCAGGAGCCAGTCTCGCCACGCGCGCGCCTCGTCCCGGTAGCCGGCGTGCAGCAGCGCGTACAGCGTGAGCGCGGCGTCCCGCACCCAGCAGTACCGGTAGTCCCAGTTCCGCTCGCCGCCGAGCCGCTCCGGAAGCGAGGTGGTCGGTGCCGCCACGATCCCGCCGGTCGGGGCATACGTGAGGGCCTTCAGCGTGACGAGCGATCGCACGACCGCGTCGCGCCAGGGCCCGGCATGCAGGACACGCCCCGACCACGCGGTCCAGTACGCGTCCGTCTCGGCCAGCAGGGCGGCCGGATCCTCCGGGTTCGGCGGGCGCTCGTGCGAAGGAAACCACGCGAGCTCGAGCTCCGCGCTCGCCCCGGCCTCCAGCGCGAACTCGGCCGTCACCGAGCCAGGGCGGACGTGAGGCTCGATGGTGCCGCGGTACGCGAGCGCGTCGGGGCCGCCCACGAGCACGAGCTGGCCGGCTGATCGCCACACCCACGGCAGGATCGCCCCGTAGCCGAACCGCGGCGCGAGCTCCATGCGCATCTCCACGCGCCCGCGGACGCCCTCCACGATCCGGAGCACCCGCGGCGGGCCCCTGCGCGGGGGCATGAAGTCGACGAGGCGCACCGTGCCGTCGGGTGTGTCGAGCTCCGTCTCGAGGACGAGCGAGCCCGGCCGATACCGTCGGCGGACTGCGTGGGCAGGGGCGAGGGGCGCGACGCGCCAGAGGCCGTGTCGCTCGTCTCCCAGCAGAGCTGCGAACACGGCGGGCGAATCGAAGCGCGGCAGGCACGCCCAGTCGATCGAGCCGTCGGATGCGACGAGGGCGGCGGAGTGGGTATCCCCGAGCAGCGCGTGTTCCGAGATCGAGGCAGGCATCATCGTCCTCCCTCGCAACGTGCGTGCCGCTCAGAGAAAGATGTGAAGGCCGATCCCGGCGAACGACACCTCCTCCGAGAAGAACTGCCCGTAGCGCCCAGCGGCGCCGCCTGCCGCCGGGCGCTCCGGGCGACGGGCCGAGCTCGACGCCCGCGCGCAGGCTCACGTCGGCTGCACGCTCGGTGGACCACGAGCAGCGCTCTGGCGCCGCGGCGACCCCTCGCGCCTGCGGCCGAGCGGCGCACGCGCGTGAGGCATTGCGCGCCGGCCGGCGCCGCGCCGGGACGTTCGCGCCGCCCCTGGGCGAGCGGGGTGGGGACCCGGTGTAAACGAATCCGACGGAGATGCCGGTCTTCCTGACACGCTGACGCCCGACGGCAACGGCCGATTGACCGCGCTGCCGCATGACGGCGCCGCCCTCACCGCTTCTCGACCGTTCGTCGCGCTCGCATCGTGCCTCGGGCCGAGCTTTGCAGGGGTCGCGAAGGGGGACACTCCATGAAGCTCCACCGCATCCGCTCCACGCTCGTCGCGCCAGGCGTGCTCGCAGACCGCGCCGTCCGGCTGCGCGTCTTCCTGACGGTCGTCTCGGTCGGCGCTGCGCTCGCGTGCCGGGAGGCCGAGCCCCCGCCGCGACTCGCTCGCGCAGTCCGCGTCGCCACCGTCGGTGCCCGACCCACCGGAACTCCGTCGCGCTTCGCGGGCGCGCTGGAGCCGGAGACACGGCTCGAGCTGAGCTTCAAGCTCGGGGGCCGCGTGGCGAGGCTTCTGGAGGTGAACGCCGACGAGGGTCGACGTGCCGTGCAGGAGGGAGACGTCGTCCGCAAGGGTGCCGTGCTCGCCACGCTCGACCCGCAGGACCTGCTCATGCAGGCGCGCGCGGCGCAGGCGTCGCTCGCGAACGTCGAGGCGCAGGAGCGCTCGGCCGAGGCGGCGCTCGCGCAGGCCGAGCTCGATGCGCGGCGCGCGCGCTACCTGCTCGAGCACCAGACCATCGCGCGTGCGGAGCTGGATCGCGCGGAGACCGCACTCCGTACGGCCCAGGGAAACCTCGCGGCGGCGCGGGCGCAGCGCCGCTCGCGCGCGGAGGAGGCCGCGCTCGCCGCCGGGAACGTCGAGGACACGCGGCTCGTGAGTCCCGTGGACGGCGTCGTCGCCCGGCGCGGCGTGAACGCCGGCGAGCGCGTCGGACCGGGGCAGCCCGTCTTCACGATCCTCCGCACCGCCGAGATGAGGACCGTCTTCGGCGTGCCCGACGGACGGGTGAACGATCTCGCGCTCGGCGATCGGGTCCCGGTGGAGGTGGACGCGCTGCCGGGGCGCCTCATCGAGGGGAGGATCACCAAGATCTCGCCGGTCCCGGATCCCGGGCTGCGCTCGTACGCGGTCGAGGTGACGATCCCCAACTCCGCGGGCGCGCTCAAGCCGGGGATGGTCGCCACCGCCCGGATCGCGCCGGACGACGCCCGCGAGGCGATCCTCGTCCCGCTCTCCGCGGTCGCGCGAGCGCCCGACGGGAAGGGCTTCGCCGCGTTCGTGCTGCGCGAGGGCGGCCGGCACGTCGCCGCGCGCCGGGTGGAGATCGGCGACCTCCACCAGGACGACGTCGCGATCGTCTCGGGGCTCTCGGGGGGCGAGCGCATCGTGGTGGACGGCGCACAGTTCCTCCACGACGGGCAGCAGGTCGAGGTCGTGCCGTGAACATGCACCCGGCCGGCGGGCGCTTCAACACGGCGCGCTTCTTCGTCGAGCACCCGCACATCGCGTGGGTGGCGCTCGTGGCGACCCTCGCGTGGGGCGCCTGGGCGTACGTCCAGATGCCGCAGCGCAAGGATCCCGAGATCCTCGTGAAGACCGCGACCGTCACCGCCGCGTGGCCCGGAGCGGAGGCCGCCGACGTCGAGCAGCTCGTTGCGCGCCCGCTCGAGCTCCTCGTCGCGCAGGTGCCGCACGTGGACGAGATCGAGTCCATCACGCGCACCGGCACGACCACGCTCTTCGTGACGCTCGAGGACGACGTCGGCAAGCAGGAGCTCGAGGAGGCCTGGAACGATCTGGAGTCGCGCCTTCAGACCCTGCGCGGGCTCCCTGCCGGCGCGCTCCGCCCGTTGCTCAACACGCACTTCGGAGACACCGCGACCGTCCTGTACTCCGTGGCGAGCCCGCCGGTGGACGAGGTGGAGGTCGACGTGCGGGCGGCATCGATCCGGAAGGCGATCGAGGCGCACCGCGCGGGGAAGCCGGACGCCGCCGGGCGCGCGGCCAAGGTCTTCGTGTTCCCGGCGGGCGTGGACGGCCGGACGGTCGCGGCGGCCGCGCGGAAGTACCTCGAGACCGGCGAGCGGATGGGGGCGATCGCGGACGGCGCGGTCCTGGGCGGCGGCGGCTTCGTCGCGATCGACTACTCGCCGCGAGGAGAGGAGCGGATCGCGGCGCTCGACGCGCACTTTCGCCAGGAGGTGATGGGGGGAGAGCTCCCGCACCCCGACATCTGGACGCCGATCCTGGTCCGCGACCCCGCCGCCGTGCGCGCACAGCTCGTGGCGTCCGCCGGCGACAAGTACAGCTATCGCGAGCTCGACGAGTTCACGACGGTCCTCCGCGACGAGCTGGCGCGCCTGCCCGCGGTGGGACGGGTCGAGCGGTACGGGGTCGTCCCGGAGAAGCTGTACCTGCTCTACTCCCAGGAGCGCCTCGCCTCGTTCGACCTCCAGCCGCAGCGAGTCGCCGCGGCGCTCCGGGGGCGGAACGTGATCCTCCCGGGCGGGAGCGTCGCCGCGGGGCGGCAGACGATCTTGCTCGAGCCCTCGGGTGCATTCGAGGACGAGCGCGACGTGCTCGACGCGCCGGTGGCCCGGACGAAGGACGGGCGGACGGTGTACGTCCGGGACGTCGCCGAGGTTCACCGTACGTACGAAACGCCGGTCTCCGACGCGAGCTGGGTCTCCTGGCGCGACGCGCGGGGCGGTTGGCATCGCACGCGCTCGCTGGCGGTCGCGGTCCAGGCGCGGAGCGGCGTGCAGGTGGCGGAGCTCGGTCACGAGCTCGACGCTCGTGTCGAGGAGCTGCGTCACCGGCTCCCGGCGGATCTGCGCGTCGTCAAGACGAGCGACCAGCCCGAGCTCGTGCGCGAGAAGATCGGGGAGTTCTCGCGAAGCCTCGTCGAGGCGGTCGCGATCGTCATCGGGGTGGCGCTCTTGTTCATGGAGCGGCGGAGCGCGCTGCTCGTCGCGGCGAGCGTCCCGCTCGCGCTCGCGATGACCTTCGGGCTCATGCAGCTCCTGGGGATCGACCTCCAGCAGGTCTCGATCGCCTCGCTCATCATCGCGCTCGGCCTCCTGGTGGACGATCCCGTGGTGGCGGCGGACGCGATCAACCGTGAGCTGGCCGCCGGCACGCCGCGGAGGCGAGCCGCGTGGCTGGGCCCGACCCGGCTGGCGAAGGCGATCCTGTTCGCCACGCTCACGAACGTCGTCGCGTTCGCCCCCCTGCTCCTCGTCGAGGGATCGATGGGCGAGTTCATCTACTCGCTCCCCGTGGTCGTCTCGCTCGCGCTCCTCTCGAGCCGGGTCGTGTCGATGACGTTCATGCCGCTCCTCGGCATGTACCTGCTGCGCGGGCAGCGCGGAGTCGAGGCGGGCGGCGCGCGGTCCGCGCGGGTCGCCGCCTGGTATCGCCGCGCGGTCGACGCGATGCTCCGTCGCAAGCGGCGCAGCCTCGTCGCCGCGGCGGTGTTCCTGGGGGTCGGGCTCGCGCCGGCGCTCCTCATCCGAACGCAATTCTTCCCGGAGGAGGACCTGGAGCGCTTCTACGTCGAGGTGCGGCTCCCGGAGGGTTCGGACGTCCGGGCGACGCACGACGTCCTCGAGCGCGCGCGCACGACGATCCTCGCGCGGGAGGGAGAGGCGCTCGAGCAGATCACCTCCTTCGTCGGCGGTGGCGAGCCGCGCTGGTGGGCGAACGTGGGCCCGGAGCCGAAGAACCCGGCCTACGGCGTGCTCATCCTCCAGGCTCGGGACCCGGCGGAGTCCCGGCCGATGCAGGGGCGGATCCAGGAGACGCTCACCCGTTCCGTGCCGGGAGCCCGGTTCGCGGTGTACCGGCTCTCGTCCGGCGCGCCTGCGGTGGTGCCGGTGGAGGTCCGCATGTCCGGCCCCGACATCCAGGTCCTTCGCCGCCTCTCCGAGGCGGCGAAGGGGATCTTCCGGACGCTCCCCGCGAGCGGCGAGGTGAGCGACGACTGGGGAGCGGAGGGCGCCCGGCTCGGCGTCGAGGTGGACGACGCGCGCGCCGGCCGCGCCGGGGTGACGCACGCGGACGTGGCGAGCTCGACCACGACCGCGCTGAGCGGGCAGGCCGTCACGCAGCTCCGCGACGGCGATCGCCTCATCGACATCGTCCTGCGGCTCACTCCGAGCGAGCGCGCCTCGACCTCGAGCGTGCGAGATCTGTACGTCTGGGGCGCCGAGGGAGGACGCGCGGTCCGGCTCGACCAGATCGCAGCCCTCGAGGAGAGCTACGAGCCGCAGAAGATCGTCCGGTACCGGCAGGAGCGGACGATCACGGTGGGCGCGAGTCCGCGCGCGGGCGTGCTCGCGTCGACGCTCCTCGGCGACGCGCGGCCCCGGCTCGAGGCGATGCCGCTGCCGCCGGGGTACCACCTCTCCTACGGAGGTGAGTACGAGCAGCAGACGGAGGCGTTCGCCGGGGTCGCCGTCGCCTTGAAGGTCTCCATCGCGCTCATCTTCCTCGTGCTCGTGTGGCAGTTCGCGAGCGTGTTCAAGCCGCTCGTCGTCTTCGGAGCGCTCCCGTTCGGGATGGTCGGTGCGGTGCTGGGGCTCTGGGCGACGCGGACGAACTTCGGGTTCATGGCGTTCCTGGGCGTCACGAGCCTCATGGGCGTCATCGTGAGCCACATCATCGTGCTGAACGACTTCATCGAGGAGGCGCGGGAGGAGGGTGTGCCCCTCCGGAAGGCCGTGGTGGACGCGGGCCTCGTCCGGCTCCGGCCGGTGCTCACCACCGTCCTCGCGACCGTAGGCGGCCTCATCCCGCTCGCGATCGAGGGCGGGCCCATGTGGCAGCAGCTCGTGTACGTCCTCGTCGCGGGGCTGCTGCTCGCGAGCTTCGTGACCCTCGGCGTCGTGCCCCTGCTGTACGTGGTGCTCGTCGAGGACCTGAAGCTCGTCGCCTGGAAGCCGACGGAGCGGGACGACGCCGCCGCGCACACGTGACGAGGCCTGAAACGCGTGGGGCACCCTTCCGCCGGCTCGCGCGGGCCCCGGTGTTCGACCGTCGGTCCGCGCCCGGCGCACCCTCGCCCCAGGCTGCGTGTGCGATTCCCGGGCTTGAGCGCTCACCCGCTCCCGGACGAGCATCGCCGCTCTTCGCCTGGGGAGTGCTCGCATGCGCCTTCGCCGCCTCGTACCCGCAGTGCTCGCCGCCGCGCTCGCCGCGTGCGCGCAGAATACGACCCCCATCGAGAAGAAGGGCTACACCGGGAAGCCGCCGCTCGGGCAGGCGATCTCCGAGGCGGAGCTGCCGCTCGAGACCTGGGCCTGGATCCCCTTCGACGACGCCGTGTGCGCCGACGGCTCCACCACGGGCCTCGCCGTGAACCGCGGGAGCGGGTCCGACCTGCTCGTGTTCTTCGACGGCGGGGGCGCCTGCTGGGACTACGCGACCTGCGCCGCCGGGACCGCGGTCGACGACCACTACGGCCCGGCTCAGTGGGACGTCGAGCTGCGGGACTACGTGCCGAGCTCGCTCACGGATCGCGCGAACCTGCCGCCCTCCCTCGCCGGCGCGACGATCGTGTTCGTGCCCTACTGCACGGGCGACGTGCACGGTGGGAGCAACGTGAAGGTGTACGGGAACGCGGTCTTCTCCGAGACCTGGAGGCACGTCGGGCACGCGAACGTGCTCGCGTACCTCGCGCGGCTCGCCCCGACGTTCCCGTCGCCCCGCAAGCTCGTCGTGGCGGGCTCCTCCGCCGGCGGCTTCGGCGCGCTGGTGAGCTACGAGGCGTTCCGCTGGTACTGGCCGGAGGCGCGAGGCTACCTCGTGGACGACTCCGGGCCCGCGCTCGTCAACAACGACGTGCCCGCGGACCTGCGCGACGCGTTCTACGGCTCCTGGCACCTCGGCGAGGCGCTCGACCCCGTCTGCGTCGAGTGCCGCTCGAACCTGTCCGCCGCGTTCAGCGAGCTCTCCTCCTCGCACGCGGGCGACCGGATCGCCTTCCTGTCTCACGTCCGCGACCCGGTCATGGCCACGTTCATGCTCTCGACCCCGGACGCGTTCGAGGCGTCGCTCCGCGAGCTCGAGGCGCTCGTCTTCGCGCCGACCGGCAACGCGCGCGTCTTCTACGACACGGACGGCGGGCAGCTCGACGCCCACATGCTCCTCACGCCCGCGACGCCGTTCGCCGGGGGCTCCTACGTCGCCTCGCACGAGGAGGGCGGGACCACGCTCGCGGCCTGGCTCGAGCTCATGGTCTCGGACGACCCGCGCTGGACGACCGTGATGCCGCCGTGACGGGCGGCGGCCGCAGAGATCGCAGCAGGCCGATCCCCACGGTGAGCGTCGCGTACACGACGAGCGCCGCGCCCGCGTAGAGCAGCGCGCGGAGCGGGGGCGCGTGGGCGAGCCCGAAGAAGCCGGCCGAGACCAGGATCGCGGCGAGAGGGGCGGCGACGCGCGCGCTCCAGGCGACGCCCGGTGAGAGCCGGACCGCGTCGAGCAGGTGCTGCAGCACGAGCGACAGCAGGACGAGCACGCCCGCGTGAGCATGGCCGGCACGGTACAGCGTGAGCTGCAGCGGGGTCAGCTCCGGGCCGGGGACGCCCGCCCCGCCGGCCGTGACGATGCCGAGCACGGCGAGGCCGCCGAACACGATGGTCGGGACGGTGACGAGGGTGGCGCCGATCATCAGCCGGGTCGCGTGTGACATCGCAGGCTCCTCCTCCGTGCGGGCGGTCGGCGGATCGCCCGGCTTTGAGCGGCGTGTGGCCCCGAGAGGTCATGGCACCGAGCGCGCCGCTCCCACAGGCACTGGGCCGATATGACGGAGTCAGTCAACGGTATCGCCTCGCGCTTCAAGGCGGTGCTCGACGCAGCGCCGGACGCGATGGTGATCACGGACCGCGTCGGCCGCATGGTGGTCGTGAACGCCGAGGCCGAGCGGCTCTTCGGCTACCGGAGCGAGGAGCTCCTCGGTGAGCCCGTCGAGATGCTCATGCCCGAGCGCTTCCGGGCGGCGCACCCGCACCACCGGAACGGCTACTTCCGCGACCCGCGCACGCGTCCCATGGGCGCCGTCGGCGGCCTCGAGCTCTTCGGGCTGCGCAAGGACGGCACCGAGTTCCCCGCGGAGATCAGCCTCTCGCCCCTCGAGACCGAGGACGGGATGTACGCGATCACGGCGCTCCGGGACGTCACGGCTCGCAAGAAGGTGGAGTCGTACGTGAAGGGCGTCCTCGAGGCCGCGCCGGACGCGATGGTGGTGACCGACAGGCGCGGCAAGGTGATCCTCGTGAACGCGCAGGCCGAGAAGCTCTTCGGCTACTCGCGCGAGGAGCTGCTCGGCCAGCGCGTGGAGGCGCTCATCCCGGCGCGCTTCCGCGCGGCGCACCCGGCCCACCGCACCGAGTACTTCGCCTCGCCGAGGACCCGTCCGATGGGCGCGGGGCGCCTCGAGCTCTTCGGCCTCACGAAGGACGGGACCGAGTTCCCCGCGGAGATCAGCCTCTCGCCGCTGGAGACCGAGGACGGACCGCTCGCCATCACCGCCATCCGCGACGTCGCGGAGCGCAAGCGCGCGGAGGAGGAGCGGGCGCGCCTGCACGCACGGCTCGAGGCGACGCTCGGCGAGCTGGGCGCCGCCTACGACAAGTCGAAGGAGCTGGAGCGCCAGAAGGCCCGGTTCTTCGCGAACGTGAGCCACGAGCTGCGGACCCCGCTCGCGCTCATCCTCGGCCCCGCCGACGAGCTCCTGGCCGCGGAGCTCCCCTCGGGGACCCGGCGCGACCTCGAGGTCATCGCGCGCAACGCGCGTACGCTCGCGAAGCACGTGAACGACCTGCTCGACGTCTCGAAGCTCGAGGCCGGCAAGATGGCGCTCGAGCTCGCGGACGCGGACGTGGGGCGCCTGGTCCGCCTCGTCGCCGCGCACTTCGAGGCCTTCGCGGCGGAGCGCGGCACGGCCTTCGCCGTCGAAGGCCCCGAGTCGCTCGCAGCCCGCGTCGATCCCGGGAAGCTCCAGCGCGTCCTGTTCAACCTCCTCTCGAACGCCTTCAAGTTCACGCCGGCCGGGGGGCGGATCCGCTGCTCCCTGCGCGCGGTCACGGCCGCGGGCGCGGAGGTCACGCCGGGCTTCGCGCTCGAGGTCGCGGACAGCGGACCGGGCGTGCCGGAGGCGCAGCGGGAGTCGGTCTTCGCCCGCTTCGCGCGCGGGGACGACGAGGCGGCGCGCCGCGTGGGCGGGACCGGGCTCGGCCTCGCCATCGCCAAGGAGTTCGTGGAGCTGCACGGCGGCCGGATCGAGGTGGACGAGGCGCCGGAGGGCGGCGCGCTCTTCACGGTCCACCTGCCCCCGCAGGCCCGCAAGGAGGAGCTCCCCCCGGGCGCCGCGGGCGGGGAGGGCGACTACGGGTCCGGGGTCGTCGAGGAGCTTCGGACCGCCGCGGATCCGCCGGACGAGGTCTCGCGCGGAGGGCTGGACAGGCCGCGCGTGCTCGTCGTGGAGGACAACGCGGAGATGCGCCGCTTCGTCGCCGAGGTGCTCTCCGGCGAGTTCGAGGTCTCGACCGCTCCCGACGGGGAGGCCGGCCTGGTGGAGGCGCTCGCACGGCCGCCGGACGCGGTCGTCACGGACGTGATGATGCCGCGCATGAGCGGCGACGCGCTCGTCCGCGCCATGCGCGAGCGCCGCGAGCTCGACGGCGTCCCGGTGCTCGTGCTCACCGCGAGGGCGGACGACGCGCTCCGCGCCCAGCTCCTCCGGGAAGGCGCGCAGGACTACCTCATGAAGCCGTTCGTGGCCGAGGAGGCGCGGGCCCGGGTCGCGAACCTCGTCTCCGTGAAGCGCGCCCGGGAGGTCCTGCAGCGCGAGCTCGACTCCCAGACGCACGACGTCGTCGCGCTCGCCGGAGCGCTCGCGGCGCGCAAGCGCGAGCTCGAGGCCGCGCTCGAGGTGGCGCGGCGCGCGCAGGAGGACGCGGAGCGGGCGAACGCGGTAAGGACCCACTTCCTCCGCCTCGTCTCCCACGAGCTGCGGACTCCGCTCACGACCCTGCACCTCCAGCTCCAGCGGCTCACCCGCGACGCCGAGCATCCGCTCGAGGAGCACCAGCGCGCGATCCTGCGCCGCGGGGTGTTCGCCGCGACCCGGCTCACCGGGCTCGTCGAGGCGCTCCTGCACCAGGCCCAGCTCGCGAGCGGCCGGCTCGCGGCCGAGGTCGAGGACGTCGATCTCGGGGCGCTGGTCGCGAAGGTGGTGGAGGAGCAGCGCCCGCAGGCGGAGGACAAGGGGCTCGAGCTCGTCCTCCGCGCGCCGGATCACGTCCCATGGATCGAGACGGAGCCGCGGTTCCTGCGCCTCATCCTCGCGAACCTCGTCGGGAACGCCATCAAGTTCACCACCGCCGGCGCGGTGGAGGTCGCGATCGAGAGCCGCGGCGACGAGCTCCGCGTGCAGGTGAAGGACTCCGGACCGGGCATCGCGCCGGAGGATCGCTCCCGCCTCTTCGAGCCCTTCGAGCGCAGCGCGCGCGCCGCCGAGCAATACGTCCCGGGGCTCGGTCTCGGCCTCACGGTCGCGCGGGACCTCGGGGCCGCGATCGGCGCGCGCGTGGAGCTGGCGTCCTCCTCCGGGATGGGGAGCACCTTCGTCGTGGCGCTCCCGAGCGGCCAGCCCGCGGCGGCGCGCGGGGCGGTCGCGCGGCGCCGGCCGGAACGCGAGCGGTGAGCGGAGCGCAGGCCGTCGGCCGGCGCCTCGGTCGGTGTGCTCCGGGTGGGTTTCCGCTCCTGGTATAGGGCGATCGCGCGAGGCGCCGTCACGGAGCGGCGCGCCCGAGCTCCTTGCGCATGGGGCGCCTGCTGCCCACGTGAAGTGGTGCGCCTGCGCCCGGATCCGGCCATGGCCTCGCTCGCCAAGATCTCCCGCCCGCGGCTGCCTGCCGTCGTGCCCCGCGCGCGGCTCTTCGCGCGGCTCGACGAGGCGCGAGCGGCGACCTGGATCGCCGGGCCTCCCGGCGCGGGGAAGACGACGCTCGCCGCGAGCTACGTGACGGCCCGCGCGCTGCGCTGCCTCTGGTACCAGCTCGATCCCGGCGACGCCGACCCCGCGACCTTCTTCTACTATCTCGTCCAGGCGTCGCGGCGCGCGACGCCCGGCTCCCGGCGGCCGCTCCCGCTCTTCACCCCTCCGTATCACGGTGGGCTCCAGACCTTCGCGCGCCGCTTCTTCCGCCAGCTCTGGGCCAGCATCAAGGTGCCGTTCGTCTTCGTGCTCGACGGCCTGCACGAGGTGCCGCCTGGTTGCGAGCTCCCCGACCTGCTGCGCGAGGCGCTCCCCGAGCAGTCCGCGGCCGTGAGGCACCTCGTGCAGCTGTTCCGCGAGGCGTCGGCCGCGTCGAACGCGCCCGAGCACACGGCCGCATCGGTGGCGCAGCCGGTGCAGAGGCCGTCGAGGCAGAGCGCGCCCGCGGCGCAGTCGTAATCGGCGAAGCAGCCGCCGGGCTCGACGGGGGCTCGCTGCTGCGGCCACGGGAGAAGCTCCATGGCTGCGGCGGGCCCAGGTGGCTGCGCGGTCTGCGCGCGCCCCCTCGGCGCGCGAGACGTCCGTGATCCGCGCTACACGAGATCACGCTGCGCGGCCTCCGGGCGTTGGTGTGCCGAGGACGCGGTTCCCGAGAACCGACGCGCAGGGCCGGGCGGAGCGTCGGCGGCGGCCCTCCGGTCCCCGCTCGGCCTCCGGCGTTAGGCCCAAGTCCCGCTCGGCGCGGGCACGCGATCGTGTGGAGGGGAGGCGCGGATGTGGATCGCGGCGCGAATAGGGCGCCCGCCCATCTGCCCCCGCGAGCGCCGCTCGCCGGAGCGGCGCCGTCACGTAGAGTCGCCGAAGCAGGAGAACGGAAGCCCTCGCGGTCGACGCGCCGGTATGCGGCGGCCGGTCGTGGGCGGCTACACGGAGCGTCACCATGGCCGACGTCGTTCGATCCGTCACCGTACCGCTCGACCCCTTCGTCTCGTCCGTTCCCGCTGGCGTGAAGGTCCCCGCCCGGATCGACTTCCGGGTCGCCCTCGCGCTCGTCGGCACGGACGCGGGCTTCGTGCTCCTGCACCTCGGCAGGCACTTCGGGTGGCTCCCGGACGATCCCATGCTCTCGCTGTCCCAGGACGGCGGCTACGCGGAGTGGTTCCAGTACGCGAAGGAGCTCTCCGTGCTCCTGCTCCTCGGGATCGCCGGCGTCCGCAAGCGGAGCACGCTCCTCGCCGTCCTGGCGCTGCTCTACCTGTACCTCCTCCTCGACGACTCGCTGCGGATCCACGAGGTCATGGGCTCGGCGGTGGCGGCCTCGGGGCTGCTCCCGGAGAAGCTCGGACAGCCTGCGTGGGCCGCGGCCGTCGGGTCGATGTTCCTCGTACCGCTCGGTCTCGGCTATCTCCGGAGCGACGCGGACACGAGACGCTTCGCGCGCTGGCTCCTCGGGCTCACGGCCCTGCTCGCGGCGTTCGGGGTCGTGGTCGACTTCGCGCTGGCGGGACTCCGCGGCGGCGCGCTGATCGAGGAGATCGGCGAGCTGCTCGTGATGAGCGCCACCGTCACGTTCGTGCTCGGGGTCTTCCCACCCGCCTGTCCCCGCGCGGCGCTTGAGCGGGGACACCTCGGGTAGGCGGGGGAGGGGACCGAGGGGTCGATGGTCCCGGAGGCTCACCCGCACGCCTCAGGCCGCAGGCAGGTTCAGGCGGCGGAGCAGGGCGGGATATCGGGGATCGGATCGCAGGCTGCGCAGGAAGGGGTCGCGGGTGACGAGCACGAGGCCGGCGTCTTGCGACGTCCGGGCCCGCTCGAGCCAGGCGAACGCTCTTTCGTGCTCGCCGCGCCACGCGTGGATCTCGGCGAGCTGGTACGGCATCGAGGACGCGAACCTGGCCTCGAGCGCCTCGAGCGCGACGCGTGAGCGCGAGGCGTGGCCGAGCGCGTGATGTGCGATCGCTGCGATCGTCAGCCCGAACCCCTCGTGCGCCTGCGACGTGTGCGGCGCGAAGACGGCGGTCGCCTGGATGGCGCGACCGCTCAGGACCAGCGCCGCGGACCGCCAGAACGCGGCGTAGGGATTCCCGGGATCGAGCTCGAGCGCCCGCTCCGCGGCCCGCGCGCACTGCTCGACGTCTCCCGTGCCGGCGTACGTCATCGCGAGGTACGTCCAGGCGAGCGCGTCGAGCGGATCGAGCTCGGTCGCCCTCACCAGCGACGCGAGCCCTTCCTCGACCCGGCCGAACGGGACGAGGACCATGCACGCGTGGTCCCGCACCACGCGCGCGTCGCCCCGCCCGAGGGCGACGGCGCGCTCGAGGTCCTCGCGGCCCGCGGCGAAATCCCACCGGAGGAGCATCCGCAGGGTTCCGCGCGTGCTCCACGCCGTCGCGAGCCCCGGATCGAGCGCGACGGCGCGCTCCGCCGCCTCGAGCGCGCGCCCCCGCCACCCGGTCCGGGAGGCCGCGTCGGCCACCAGGTCGGAGGCCCAGAGGAGCGCCTCCGCGAGGTCCCCCCACGCCGGCGCGTAGCCGGGATCGAGCGCGATGACCTTCTCGTAAGCGCTCGTCGCGCCGGCCTGGCCCAGCAGATCGCGTCGCTCGAGCAGCCGGCGCGCGATGAGGTAGGCGTCGTACACCTCCGGGCGCGCGGTGCGATGGGACTCGACCGACGGCGCCTCGCCGCGCGCGAGCCGGACCTCGAGCGCGGCGACGACCGCGCTCGCGATGCCCTCCTGGACCGCGAACACGTCCGTCAGCTCCCGGTCGTACGTCTGCGACCAGAGCGTGAACCCGTCGGACGCGCTCAGGAGCTTAGCGGTGATGCGCGCTCGGTCGCCGGCGCGGCGCACGCTCCCCTCGAGCACGTTCGTGACCCCGAGCTTGCGCCCGATCGTCGCCGCGTCCTCACGCGAGTCGCGGAAGGAGAAGGACGAGGTCCGCCCGGCGACGTGGAGCCCGCGGACCCGCGTGAGCGCGTGCAGGATCTCCTCTGCGACCCCGTCCGAGAAGAATTCCTGGCCGGGATCCGGGCTCATGTTCGCGAACGGCAGCACCGCGATCGATGGCGGGCCGGAGCCGCGGCCGTGCGGCTCGTATCGTGTGTCGCGCCAGGAGGCGGAAGATGGCGTCGGCGCCGCTGCGGGACCGCGCTCGAGCGCGGCGAGCGCGGCGACGACCTCGCCGCCGTCCCGAGGGCGCTCCACCGGATCGGCCGCGAGCATCCGCGTGACGAGCGGAGCGACCGAAGGGGGCTCGGGGACCCTGAGCACGGCGCCCTCGACGTCGCCCTCGCCGTCCCGCGGCGGCGGCTCGCCCCGGAGCATCTGGAACAGGAGGACGCCGAGCGCGAACACGTCGGTGCGCTCGTCCTCCGGGGCGCCCCGCACCTGCTCGGGCGCCATGTGACCAGGGGTTCCGCCCGGCATCGCGCGGTGCGCGAACGCTTGCGCCATCCCGAGATCGAGGACCTTCACGCGCCCGTCGCTGCACAGGAAGACGTTTCCGGGCTTGAGATCGCGGTGGACGACGCCGCTCGCGTGCGCGTGCGCGACCCCTCGGGCGACCTCGAGCGCGATGCGCAGCGCCTCGCGCGGCGGGAGCGGCCCGCGGGCGAGGCGGGCTCCGAGCGTCTCTCCCCGGAGGAGCTCGAGGACCAGGAAAGGGCCCGCCGGTGCGCGCCCGAAATCGAAGAGCGTGACGACGTTCGGGTGCGAGAGGCTCGCCGCGATCGCCGCCTCTCGCAGGAGGGGATCCTCTGCGACGTCGCGCCCAGCCCCGCGGCGGAGCGCCTTGAAGGCGACGCCGCGGCCCAGCTCCCGGTCGCGCGCTTCCCAGACGATCCCGAAGCCGCCGCGTCCGAGCTCGCGAATCAGCTCGAACCTGCCGATGACTGCTCCCGGCCGGAGCTCGGCCTCCCACGCGCCCTCGGGCGCCCGCGCGAGCTCCGCGAGCAAAGCCGAGAGCGCGCCGGGGTCTTGACGCGACGACGGCTCAGCGACGCTGCGCACGCCCTGCTCCGGCATGAGAGACCCTCAACCCAGCCAGCGAGACGATAGCTCCGCGGAGGCTCCAGGGGCGTCCGCCGAACGCGGGAATGCTGCGCAGCTGCCCTGCGATGGCACGCCCGGCGCGGGTCGATGACGGCAAGACGAGGGCACGGGCAGCCGTCCCCCGCCTCGCTCCCAGGCGGGCAACTCGCAGCGCGGACCGACTGACCGGGCTACGACCGCGCGATGACCGAACGAGACAAGATGGCTGCGGGCGAGCTCTACCTGGCCTCGGACCCGGAGCTCGTTCGAGCGCGTTCCCGCGCTCGCCGCCTGATCAAGCATCTGTCCGAGGTGGATGCCGACGATCTGGATGCTCGCAACGCCGTCCTCTCGGACCTGCTCGGCTCGATGGCATCGGGCGTCTACGTCGAGCCGCCGCTGTTCGTGGACTACGGGTTCAACGTGAGCCTCGGAGCGCGTACCTACCTCAACACCGGCTGCATCCTGCTCGACTGCAACCGCATCGACGTCGGTGAGGACGTGCTCATCGGCCCGGCGGTCCAGGTCTACACGGCGACGCACCCCGTCGATCCCGGCGAGCGAGCTCGAGGGCTGGAGCGGGCCCTCGCCGTTCGCATCGAGTCGCGGGTGTGGATCGGAGGCGCAGCGGTGATACTCCCCGGCGTCACGGTGGGTGAGGGCTCGACGATCGGCGCGGGGAGCGTCGTCACGGCAGACGTACCGCCGCGCTGCGTCGCTGCGGGAAACCCTTGCAAGGTGATCCGCCGCCTCGGCTGAGGGGCGTATTCTCCACGGTCCCCGGTGCTGCTTCACGTCTGCGCTGCAAACCGGATGGAGTTCCGATGATCGATCACGTGAGCGTCATCGTCAGCGACTACGCGAAGAGCAAGGCCTTCTACCTGCAGGCGCTCGCGCAGACCGGCCATTCGCGGCTGGTGGAGCTCCCTGCCGCGCGCGATGGCCATGCGCTGACCGCCGGCTTCTGTCATGCCGACGGATCCGATTTCTGGATCAGCCAGGGCGATGCGATCACACCGCCCATCCACATCGCATTTCGCGTGTCCTCGCGCGCAGCGGTGGATGCCTTCCACAAGGCGGCCATCGCAGCAGGCGGCAGGGACAACGGTGCGCCGGGCCTGAGGCCGCACTACCACCCGAACTACTACGGCGCCTATGTGCTCGATCCGGACGGTCACAACATCGAGGCTGTCTGTCACGACGCGCAGTGACGTCGGGCGGGACGCGGCGGTGGCAAGCGATCCGCGGGATGTCGCAACACCCTCGACGCACGTCCCACGAACGACGACCCGGGCAACGGAGGCGCAGAAAGGCGCGTCTCCGTAAACCCGAGTCGGAATCAATGGATGGTGAGTGACCCCACGGGGATTCGAACCCCGGTTGCGGCCTTGAAAGGGCCGAGTCCTGGGCCTCTAGACGATGGGGTCGGGCGGTCTAGTACCCGACAAGGCGGCGTCTGTCAAAGGGTCGGCGCTCGCCGGGCGTCGGTTCAGACGCGACGGGCGGCGGCGGGGTGCGCCGGTGCGCCGCGCGGGCGGTAGACGGTCCCGCGGACGTGGTCCCAGAGCGGGAACGTCACGTTGAAGTTCCAGCGCTGCATGAGGCTCGTCGCGTGGTGCAGCTGGTGGTGGCGGCGCAGGTAGCCGATCGCGCGGGTGCGGCCGATGGGGCTCTCCTCGGGCAGGTGATAGGCGAGGTGGAGCCACTCGTACGAGAGCACGTAAAGGACGACCGTCGCGACCCACAGCGCGGCGAGGTTCGGCTGGCGGAGCCAGAGGAACAGGAGCGCCATCGGCGAGGTGAGGATCACGATGCCGAACACCGCGTACGCGGGGAGGAGCACGAGCTTCAGCTCCTTCGCGCTGCGGAGCGCCATGTCCTGGCCGACGAACACGGCGTGGTGCTGCGGCGTGTGGCGTGTGTAGAAGACCTCGAGCCAGCGCACGCGCCGGTGCAGGAGCCCGCGGTGCACGTGCCACTCGACGGCGTTGCCGAAGGCGAAGAAGACAGGGACGAGCAGGAGCTGCCAGGCGGTCAGGCCCTCGACGCGCGAGAGGGCGAGGGCCGCGAGAGCGAGGCCGCCGAGGCTCGGCAGCAACAGGTGCAGCGTGGGCGAGTAGGTGCTCGGGATGCGCCCCATGAGCTCGGCGCGGAGCTCCTCGCGCGACGCGTGCGTCATTTGGCGGCCTTGCCTCCGGGCGGCGCAGGAGCGCCCTTCTCCCTGGAAGGTAGGGGGCGGCCGTTCGGCCCGCAACGCGACACGCGGGAAGCGTACCCGGAGCGCGTCGGGGGCGGCGGCGCCCCGACGCGGCGCGCCAGGTGTCAGCGGGCGCCTTCCTCGAACAGCCAGGTCGACAGGTAGCGCTCGCCCGTGTCCGGCAGCACCACGACGACGAGCTTGCCGGCATTCTCCGGCCGGCGGGCCACCTCGCGCGCCGCCCAGGCGGCGCCGCCGCAGGAGATTCCGGAGAGGATGCCCTCCTCGCGGCAGAGGCGCCGCGCCATCTCCCCGGCCGGATCGTTCCCGACCGTGATCACCTCGTCGATGAGGTTCACGTTGAGGACCTTCGGCACGAACCCCGGGCCCCAGCCCTGGATCTTGTGCGGCCCGCCCTTGCCGCCGGAGAGGACCGGCGAGTCGGCGGGCTCGGCGGCGACGATGCGGATCCCCGGCTTCCGCGCCTTCAGGACCTCGGCGCAGCCGGTGACCGTGCCGCCCGTGCCCGTGCCGGCGACGAGGATGTCGATGCGACCGTCGGTGTCTCGCCAGATCTCCTCGGCGGTGGTGCGGCGGTGGATCTCCGGGTTCGCCGGGTTCTCGAACTGCTGCAGGACGAGGTAGCGGCCGTCCTCGGCGGCGAGGTCCTCCGCCTTCTTGATGGCGCCCTTCATGCCCTCCGGCCCGGGCGTGAGGACGAGCTTCGCGCCGAGCGCGAGCAGGAGCTTGCGCCGCTCGATGCTCATCGTCTCCGGCATCGTGAGCACGATGGGGATGCCCTTCGCCGCGGCCGCGAAGGCGAGGCCGATGCCGGTGTTGCCGCTCGTGGGCTCGAGGAGGATGGTGTCGGGCTTGATGCGCCCGTCGCGCTCGGCCGCCTCGATCATCGCGACGCCGATCCGGTCCTTCACCGACGAGCACGGGTTGAAGCTCTCGAGCTTGGCGGCGACGTTGGCGCGCGCGCCATCCATCACCCGGTTGAGCCGCACGAGCGGCGTGTTGCCGATGAGCTTCGTCACGTCGTCCGCGATGCGCATCCCGTGTCCTCTCGCGAGCGGTCCCGGCGCGGGTTCCGCTATAACGGACGCCATCTTTAAAAGCGGATGCGAGTCCTGTCAAGCAGAGGCTCGCCGGGCGGGCGACCCGCACCGGGAGAGACGGTCGCCAGGGTGAGCGCGGGCCGGCGGCGGGGCGCGGCATGCGCCTCGCCCGCAACCCACGCGAGCCAGGTGCCTCCCCGGCCGTCGCGCGCACGGTAGGCCCGCAGCGCGGCCCGAGCTCGACTCCGGCGCCTCGCGAGCGCGGCGCTGTCCGGGGGCGCCGCGCTTGCACGGGGGCGCCGCATGCGACGCCCTCTGGCCGCGCTCGCCGCGGCGCTCCTCACCGGCTGCCAGCCCCTGCTCGACGTCCCCGCGCGCGCGCCCGAGGTGCGGGCGGTGCGGATCGTCACCTGGAACGTCCACGATCTCTTCGACGCCGAGGACCGCCTCCTGCCGCCCGGCGCGGAGGACGAGGTGCCCTCGACCGCAGAGGTGGAGGCGAAGCTCGGCGCGCTCGCGGCGGTGCTCGCTCGCCTCGACGCCGACGTGGTGCTGCTGCAGGAGGTCGAGAACCTCGCGCTGCTCGAGGCGCTCGCGGAGGGCGCGGGATACGAGGTCGCGCGGCTCGTCGAGGGCAACGACCCGCGGGGCATCGACGTCGCGGCGCTCTCGCGCCGGCCGATCTCGCGCTACGTGAGCCACGCCGGGGAGCGCGACGCGGCGGGCCGGGTGCTCTGGCCGCGCGACTGCGCGGAGGTCCACCTCGCCGCGGGCGCCACGCGGCTCGCGATCGTCATGAGCCACCTCAGCTCGCGCCTCTCGGACGACGGCACCCGTCGCGCGGCCCAGGCGGCGCGCATGCGCGAGATCGCCGACGCGCTCGCCATGGCGGATCCGGACGCGGTCGTGCTCGCCGGCGGCGATCTCAACGACCCGCCCACGGCGCCCGCCCTCGGGCCGCTCGCCGCCGACGGCTCGTACCTCGATCCGCTGCCTGCCGAGGCGACGACCTGGTCCACGGGGGTGGCCGCCGAGCGGCTGGACGCGCTGCTCGTCGCGCGGGGGCACGCGGGCGCGGTCGTGCGCGCGGAGGTCGTGCACGGGACCGACGTCGCCCGCGCGTCCGACCATCAGCCGATCGTGCTGGACCTCCGTCTGCCGTGACATCGCGCGGGCGGCAGGGACTCCCCACCTTGAAAGGGAAGGGGACTTTCGATGGCGAAACAACGGACACCGAAGGACGAGCTGGGCACCGAGCCGGGGCTCGCGGGCGGGCCCGGACCGAAGCCGCCCGGCTTCGACGATGGGACGCCGCGCATCCTGGGGGACGGCTCGCCGGGCTACCCGCCCGAGGGAGCGCTCGAGCCCCGGGACGAGGAGGTCGAGAACCGGAAGGGTGAGCCGGTGGAGCACCCGCACCATCCCGCCCCCCGGGGCCCGAGGCGCGGGAGCGAGGGGTGAGCCGCAGGTTCGCGGGGAGGGTGGTCGTCGTCACCGGGGCCGCCGCCGGGCTCGGCCGCGCCATCGCGCGGGCGTTCGGCGCGGAGGGGGCGCGGGTGGGGCTGCTCGCGCGCGGGAGCGAGGCGCTCGAGAACGCGGCGGCCGAGATCCGCGCCGCCGGCGGCGAGGCGCTGGTCCTGGTGGCGGACGTGGCGGACGATCGCGCGGTCCAGGCGGCGGCCGACGCGGTCGTCGGTCAGTGGGGCGCCATCGATCTCTGGGTCAACGACGCGATGGTCAGCGTCTTCTCGCCCGTGATGGAGATGACCGCCGACGAGTACCGGAGAGTCACCGAGGTCACCTACCTCGGCGTCGTCCACGGCACGCGCGCCGCGCTCCGGCACATGCTCCCGCGCGACCGCGGGCACGTGATCCAGATCGGCTCGGCGCTCGCCTACCGGTCCATCCCGCTCCAGAGCGCCTACTGCGCCGCCAAGGCCGCGGCGCGGGGCTTCACCGACGCCCTCCGCTGCGAGCTCCACCACGACCGCTCGCGCGTGAAGCTCTCGATGATCCATCTCCCTGCCGTGAACACCGCGCAGTTCGACCTCGTCCGCACGCGGCTTCCCGGGCACCCGAAGCCCGTGCCGCCCATCTACCAGCCCGAGCTCATCGCCGGCGCGGTGCTCCGCGTGGCGGGGCGCCCGGTGCGGGAGCTCTGGCTCGGCTGGCCCACCGCGCGGGCGATCCTCGGCCAGTTCGTCATCCCCGGCCTGCTCGATCGCTACCTCGGGCGGATCGGCTACCGCGCCCAGCAGGCCGACTTCCCGCCGGAGCCGGGCCGGCCCGACGACGTCGACGCGCCCGTCCCGGGCGATCCGGGCGCGCGCGGCGAGTTCGATCGCGAGGCGCACGCGACGAGCCTGTCGATGTGGCTGCAGCTCCGGCGCGGCGCGATCCTCGCGTCGCTGGCGGCCGTCGCCCTCGCAGGGTGGGGCGCCCGGCGGCTCGGGGCGCGCTGAGTAGGGAGGGGAAGCGTATCAGCTCTCCTTCGAGCCCACCGGCGGCGCGTGCGCCGCGAGGAACCGCGCGACCCGCGCGCGCACGAGGTCGCGGTGCGTGAAGATGGCGACGTGCTCGCCGCCCTCGATCTCGAGCAGCTCAGCGCCCGGGACCCGCGCCGCGAGCTCCTGGCCTTGCGCGAACGGCGCCGCGCTGTCCCGCGTCCCGTGCACGACCAGGAGCGGCGCCGCGATCCGCTCGAGCGGGAACGACAGGTCGCTGCGCGTGGCGGCGACGTCGAGCTCCGTGCCGGGCATGCGGAGCGCCATCCGATCCATCGTGCTGAGCTGCAGCTCCCTGAGCAGCGGGCCTGCTTCGGGATCGCCGAGCGTCCGCGCGCGCACCGCCGGGTCCCGGATCGGCCGGCGCGCTGACGCCTCCGGATCCCGCTCCGCCTTCCGGCGCATCGCGGCGACGAGCGGGCCGCAGCGCGCGGTCAGCTTCATGACGTACCACGCGAGCGGCAGGCGCTGCTCGACGCGCCGGCAGACAGACGACACGATCACGAGGCCCCAGCAGCGATCGGGGTGGCTGAGCGCGAACTGGAGGGCGGACGGGCCGCCGCCCGAGACGGCCATCACGGCGGCGCGCTCGACGCCGAGCGCGTCGAGCAGGTCGCGGTAGAGATCGGCCTGCTCGGCCAGCGTCCGGCCGGCGGAGAGCGGCGTGCCGAGGTAGCCCGGGCGCGAGGGCGCGACGTACCGGAACCCCGGCGCGCCGATCGTCCGCGCGAGGATGAGCCCTTGGTCGTGGCCGCCCATCGCGCCGTGGAGCGATAGCACCGCGGGACCCTCGCCCGAGATGGCGCACTCGACGGGCCCGCGCCGCGTGCTCACCATGCGCGGTGAGCCGTCAGCCGCCGCCGTCCGTCCTGCGTTCGATTCGAGCTCACGTTCCGCGCGCATGCCGTCCTCCTGGGGTGCGCGCCGTTCGTAGCGCGGCCCGGACGGCGCCGTCTTGTGGAAATGCGACACGCCGCCCCGGCGATCCGCGCGCTACGGCCTCACGCGGTGCACGACCCGCGTGTCCCCGCGCGCGAGCGTCCGGCTGCGAGCGGCGTCGTCGTCGGCGGGGAGCCGACCCGTCAGCGCCTTGAAGTCATGGACGAGGTGCGGCTGGTCCGCGTAGCCGCACGCATGGGCGAGGTCGGCCAGGTTCCCGTACCCGCCGGCGTGGAGCGCGCCCAGCACGTGGCGGAGGCGGACGAGCCGCGCCACCCGCTTCGGCGTCATTCCGAAGGCGTCCAGGAACAGCCGCTCCAGGCTGCGGACGTGGAGGCCGACGGCGGCGGCGAGCGCGTCCACCCTGACCCGTCCGCCCCGGGCCTCGAGGAGGAGCGCGGCCTGGCGGCACCGCTCGTCTTCCACGAGCGGTCGCGCCGCCCGCCGCACGAGCGCCTCGAGCGCGCGCTGCCGCGAGGCGAGGTCCGGAAGCGCGCCGAGCCGTTCGGCGATCACCTCGAGCGGCTCGCCCGCGAGCCGGTCGAGCTCGACGCAGCCGTCGGTGAGCTCCGAGGAGCGGACGTCGGCGAGGCGGGGAGCCTGACCGGCGCGGAAGCGGATCCCGAGGTACTCCGCGCCTGCGGCGCGCTCGATCGTGGCCCGCTCGGTCGCGGGCCCGAGCAGCACCAGCCGGGACCCGGTCTCGGACCGCCGCAAGACGAGGTGCACGCCGGCGTCGGGGAAGAACTCGTGGCGCGTCGTGCCGGGGCCGGCGCCCACGGCGGACCAGCAGAGATCGATCCGTCCGGCGAGGTCCGGGGCAGGCGGCGTGAACACGGCCGCGGGGGCCGTCGCGCCGGCAGCCGCGCCCAGGCCCGGCGCACCCGCTTCGCGTCCGGCCGGCGCGGCTCGATCGTGGGCTGATCTCGCGTTGCGCACGTCGCGTTCACCCCGGAGCGGCGCCGGCGCCGATCGGTCGGTGCTCGACCACCTGCCGGCTCTCGCTCAGGACGCTGCGGCTAATGAGGCGCCTGGGAATCGAACCCAGAACCACCGGCTTAAAAGGCCGATGCTCTGCCAGTTGAGCTAGCGCCTCGAGGCTCCGCACTTCTTAGCTAATCACGCCGGGCGATGCATCGCCCTCCTTCACGTCCGTGCCGAAGATCGACAGGAGGAGCCCGCGGTCGCGCCGGAACCCGGCCATGATCCGGTGACTCGCCCCCGTGTGTCGCGTCGCTTGATACCACGTGGCCGGCGAGGAACGCTGCACGAGTTGAGCGCCGCCGGAGGAGCTCGTGGAGCAGCGGGACCGGACGAGGCTCGCGGCCGGCGGGTGCGCCCCGTGGACGTCGCTTGCCCGAGTCGCGAGTCGATGAGCGCGCTCTTCACTGCGGCGGTCATCGGCGTCACGTGACTGGCGCCCCCGCGCAGCCTGCCCCCGCCTGACCGGGATGCGCCCGGCGTGGCGTCCGCTCTCTGAGACCGTGGACGACTCTGGAGAACGCTACTCGCACCGTCACGGAGCCGCGTCGCGCGCCACGAATTGCGAGCGCGATGTGTGCACGCAGATGGGCGCCTTCCGCATCGCTTGCGCACCCCTGGTGGGTGGCGCACGTCCCGGATCGCTTGCTGGCGTGGTGAGGCGCGCATGTTGCTACACCCCCGCGTTCAACCCCGAGCCACGCGAGCGTCGACATGCGGATCGGAATCCTTGCCTTTGCGAGCGCAGGCCTGCTCGCCGTCACCGCCTGCGGAGGGTCGTCGACGACGAACCCGAGCAACAGCTCGACGACAGCCGACAGGACGCAGATAGCGGATTACCAGGACCTGACGGCGCGCGTGCAGTCGGCGGCGCTTTCCTATCGCGCGACGATGGGCGCTTCCACGATGACGGTCACGGGTTGCCCGGCGGCGCACGACGCCTACGACGCGCAGGTGCGTCCGTGGATCTCGCAGATGGTCCAGCTGAGCGGCGCGATGGACGGCTTCATCGGTGCGCACGACGGCGTCGCGTACGTGGACATGAGCTGCGTCGCGAGCGCGATGCTCGCCGAGCTCGACGCGCACGGCCGCGTCGCGTGCACCTTCGCGAGCCTGACCGACGACCAGGCGGAGGCCTTCCGTCACGCGGACGTCATGGCCTCGTACTCCGCGCACGTCTACGCGCGGTGCGGACAGATGATGAGCGGTCTCGACGGCTACGGCTACGGCTGGGGACCGATGGCGAACGGATGCGGCGGTGGCCCGGGCGTCGTCCCCGGCCCGAGCGGCGATCCCGTCGCTCTCGGCGAGCGCATCTTCGACTGGGGGATCGGCGCTGACGGACAGCCGATCGTCCGCAGCGGCGGCTTCGGGATGATGATGATGACCAGGAGCGGCTGCGCAGGCTGTCACGGGTCCGATGGGCATGGCCTCCGCACCATGATGTTCACGACGCCGAACATCACGTACCCGAACCTCACGGACCCGTCCGGCCTGCGCGAGCCCGACGGCACTCGAGGCCCCACGTATACGGACGAGCTCATCCGCCGCGCGGTCGTCGAGGGCGTCGGCGCCGACGGCGAGACGCTCGACCCCCGCATGCCGCGCTGGCAGCTGAGCGGGCAGGATTGGGACGATCTGCTCCTGTTCCTGAAGACGCTGCGGTGAGGTCCTCCGCGGCCGCTTGACCGAGCGGAGCCGATTTCGTAGTTTCGAAGTCGTGGAAGTGACTTCCGCCCGACCCCGCCGTGCCCGTCCCCCGCGCCTCGACGCGTCGGGTGAGTGCGCGGTGGTGTGCGTGGACGCGCGCAGGGTCGCCGCGGTTCGCGCCGCGGCCCCGGACGACGCGGCCATCTTGCAGGTCGCCGAGCGGTTCTCGGCGCTCTCCGATCCCACCCGGGTCCGCATCCTGCACGCGCTCTGCCGCGCCGAGCTGTGCGTCTGCGATCTCTCGAAGGTCGCGGGGCGCTCGATGCCCGCCACCTCGCAGCAGCTGCAGCTCCTCCGCAGGCTCGGCCTCGTGAAGTTCCGAATGGACGGCAAGCTCGCGTACTACAGCCTCGCCGACGCGTGGGTCCGGGAAGCGCTCGAGACCGCGCTCGAAGGGACGCGGTGAGCATGCGCCTCCTGCGTGTGCTCGTCCTCGTCGCCGTCGGCGTGTTCACGTCGGGCGTCCCCCAGGTCCTCACGGCCGCGCTGGACGACGACTGCGCAGCGGCGTGCGACGGCGCGCTGGACGGCAAGCACTGTCCGCCGAACTGCGCCCAGGGCATCTGCGCGAACGTGCATGCATCCCTCGCCGTGGTCGGCGCGCCGTGCCCCGGCCCGGCAGCAGCGACGATCGTGCGCAGCGTCGTCGTCGCGCAGGCGTCGCCTCGGCTCCCGGTGGTGACGGCCGGCGTGTTTCACCCGCCGAGAGCCTGACGCGCTCCCATCACGGGAGCAGTGTGCCCGCTCGAGCGGGTTTCCCCGTCCTTCGTCCAAAGTCCACGACGCGCCCGCGCGATAGCGCGGTCCGCTCGCCGCGCCCACTGCGCGGAAGGAGAAGAGTCCATGCGCACGATCGTCCTCGCGCTCGGCTTGGTCACCCTGTTCACCTCCGCCGTCCCGGGCCGTGCCGCCGAGCCGGCCGCGCGCGCGGCGGACTCCACCGCGGCCAGGTGCGAGCACGGCGTGAAGAAGACGCTCTGCACGCGGTGCAACCCGAAGCTCGTCCCCGTGTTCAAGGCGAAGGGCGACTGGTGCGGGGAGCACGGCGTGCCCGAGAGCCAGTGCGCCCGGTGCAACCCGAAGCTCGCGAAGGAGGGCGTGAAGTGACCCGGGTCGCCCTGACGGTAGCGCTCGCCGCGGTCGTCGCGGGGGCAGGTTGCACGCGCACGGCGCCGGGCGCGGAGGGACCGCACGGCGGCACCTCGGAGAAGGCGGCGCACGCCGCGAGCGCCGAGGCGCCGAGGCTCTGCGAGCACGGCGTCCCCGCGGACCTGTGCACGAGGTGCAACCCGGACCTCATCCCGGCGTTCAAGGAGATGGGCGACTGGTGCAACGAGCACGGCGTCCCCGAGTCGCAGTGCGTGAAGTGCAACCCAGGGCTCACGTTCGCGGCCGCGAAGACGACGGCGAAGGCCGCGCCGGGCCCCTTGCCCTGGTGCAAGGAGCACGCGGTCCCCGAGGAGATGTGCACGAAGTGCCGGCCGCAGCTCATCGCGAAGTTCATCCAGGCCGGCGACTACTGCCGCGAGCACGGGTATCCCGAGTCCGTGTGCCCGTACTGTCACCCCGAGAAGGTGAAGGCCGCCGGGCACGAGCTCCCCTCGTTTCCGGAGCCGGGGACGAAGATCCGCCTCGCCTCCGCAGAGCTGGAGCGGGAAGCCGGGATCGTGACCACGCGCGTCGTGGAGCGTCCGTTCGCGCCGAGGATCGAGGCGGTCGGCCAGCTCGAGTTCGACCAGAACAAGCTCGCGCGGCTGTCCGCGCGCGGCGAGGCGACCGTCGTCGAGGTGAAGGTCGACGTGGGCGAGGACGTCCGCCGAGGCCAGCCGCTCGTCGTGCTCGCTTCCGGCGCCGTCGGCGGGGCGCAGTCGAGGCTCGCCGCGGCCGAGGCGCGCGCTCAGTCGGCGCGGGCAGCGCTCGCCCGTGAGGAGTCGCTCGTGGGCGACGGGATCAGCTCGCGACGCGACGTGGAGCAGGCGCGCACGGAGCTCGCCGCGGCCGAGGCCGAGCGTGACGCGGCTCGAGCCGAGCTGCGCGCCGCAGGCGCGGGCGCAGCGGGGAGCGGCGGCCGGTACGCGCTCGTCGCCCCGTTCGATGGGACCGTGGTCGCGCGGGCCGCCGTCGCGGGACGGGCGGTCTCGCCGGAGGACTCCCTCGTCGAGATCGCGGACGTCCGCACGCTCTGGGCCGTGCTCGAGGTCCCCGAGGAGCACGCGGGAGCGCTCCGCGCAGGCCAGAAGGTGACGGTTCGCGTCGACGGGTCCGGTGAGGTCCGCGAGGCGCGCGTCGCGCGCGTGCCCGCGTCGGTCGACCCGCGGACGCGAACGGTCCGCGTCCGCGTGGACCTGCCGAACCAGGACCGAGCGCTCCGGGCAGGCGCGTTCGTGCACGGCACCATCGAGGTGGCCGCGCCGCGGGGCGCCCTCCTCGTCCCGCGCGACGCGATCCAGCGGGCGCAGGAGCACGATCTCGTGTTCGTGCGGACCGCGCCGGGCCAGTACGACCCCGTCGCGGTCCGGCTCGGCGCGCGGGTCGGCGGTGACGTGGAGGTCGTCGGCGGCCTCGCGCCCGGCTCGGAGGTCGTCACGACCGGCGCGTTCGTCCTCAAGACCGAGATCCTGAAGGACTCCATCGGCGCTGGCTGCGCCGACGACTAGGAGCGACCGTGCTCACGCGAATCATCGAGTGGTCCCTCGGGCACCGCCGGGCCGTCGTCGGCGCCTGGATCGCGATCGTCGTCGCCGGGGTGCTCTCGTTCCGCGCGCTCCCCATGGACGCCTTCCCGGACACGACGCCCGTGCAGGTGCAGGTGAACACGGTCGCGCCCGCCCTGGCGCCGCTCGAGGTCGAGCGGCAGCTCACGATCCCCGTAGAGCAGGTGCTCGCGGGGCTGCCGAAGGTCGAGGACCTCCGCTCCATCTCGAAGTTCGGGCTCTCGCAGATCACCGTCCAGTTCGAGGACGGCACGGACCTGTGGTTCGCCCGGCAGCAGGTCTCGGAGCGACTCTCCCGGCTCGAGCTCCCCGCGGGCATCGAACGGCCGGCGCTCGGGCCGGTCGCGACCGGTCTCGGCGAGGTCTTCCACTATCTCGTGAAGGGGAAGGGCAGGTCGCTCGAGGAGATCCGGACCGCGCACGACTGGATCGTGGCGCCCCAGCTCCGGAGCGTCCCCGGGGTGGCCGAGGTGAACGCCTGGGGCGGCAACGAGAAGCAGTGGCACGTCGTCGTCGATCCGCGCCGCCTCCAGAAGTTCGACCTGTCGCTCGGCGACGTCTACGAGGCGCTCGAGAAGAACAACGCGAACGTCGGCGGCGGCGTCCTCGATCGCGGCGGGACGAGCCGCCTCGTGCTGGGCGTCGGCGCGCTCACGGACGGGCGCGACGTCGAAGGCGTGGTCGTCGCCGCGCACGACGGCGTGCCCGTGCGGATCCGCGACGTCGCCCGCGTCGAGGTCGGGCACGAGATCCGCCGCGCGGCCGTCACGGCGGACGGCGAGGGCGAGGCCGTGCTCGGGCTCGGCTTCATGCTCGTCCACGAGAACAGCCACGAGGTCACGAAGGCGCTCGCGGCGCGCCTCGCGGACCTCCAGAAGAGCCTCCCTGCCGGAATCACGGCCGAGCCGGTCTACGAGCGCACCGAGCTCGTGGACCTCGTGCTGCGGACGGTCCGGAACAACCTGCTCGAGGGGGCGCTCCTCGTCGTGGCGGTGCTGTTCGCGTTCCTCGGGAACCTCCGCGCAGGGCTGATCGTGGCGAGCGCCATCCCGCTCTCCCTGCTCTTCGCGTTCACGGGGATGCTGCGGTTCGGCGTCGCCGGGACGCTCATGTCTCTCGGCGCGATCGACTTCGGGCTGGTCGTGGACAGCTCCGTGATCCTGGTCGAGAACGCCGAGCGGCGCCTGGGAATGGAGGGCGGGCGGCGCACGGTCAGCGAGGTCGTGCGCGACGCGGCCGTCGAGGTGCGCAAGCCGACGCTCTTCGGTGAGCTCATCATCGCGCTCGTGTACCTGCCGATCCTCACGCTCGAGGGCGTCGAGGGGAAGCTGTTCCGGCCGATGGCGCTCACCGTCGTGCTCGCGCTGCTCGGCTCCGTCCTCCTGTCGATGACGCTCGCGCCGGTGCTCGCGTCGCTGGCGCTTCGCAGGGGTGCCCACCCGGAGCCGAGGTGGGTGGGATGGCTGAAGCGGACGTACGCGCCGATCCTCGCGTGGACGATGGCGCACTCACGGTGGGTACTCGGCGGCGCCGCGGCGGTCGTCGCGCTGGCGGCGATCGGCGCGCTCCGGCTCGGGAGCGAGTTCGTGCCGCGCCTGTCGGAGGGGACGATCGTCGTGAACGTCGCGCGCCTCGCCGAGGTCTCGCTCGACGAGTCCGTCCGCATGGGCGAGCGGATCGAGCAGGTGATCCTGGCGAAGTTCCCGGACGAGGCGGAGCGCGTCTGGACACGCACCGGCACGCCGGAGGTCGCGACGGATCCGATGGGCGTCGAGCTGTCCGACGTGTTCGTGGCGCTCCGCCCGCGGGAGCGCTGGAAGCGCGCGCACACGCAAGCCGAGCTCGTCGAGGCGATGCGAAAGGAGCTCGAGGGCCTCCCGGGCGAGCGGCTCGCCTTCACGCAGCCCATCGAGATGCGGCTCAACGAGATGGTCGCCGGCATCCGCAGCGACCTGGGCGTGAAGCTGTTCGGCGACGATCTCGACCTCCTTCGCGCGAAGGCACGCGAGGTCGAGACGGTGCTGAGGGGCATCCCCGGGGCCGCGGACGTGACGGTGGAGCAGGTGACCGGGCAGCCCGTGCTCCAGGTCACCGTGGACCGCGACGCCATCGCCCGGTACGGGATCACCGCCCGCAGCGTGCTCGACGCCACGGAGGCGGTCGGGATCCGCCACGTGGGAGAGATCCGCGAGGGGGACCGCCGCTTCGCGCTCGGCGTCCGCCTCCCGGAGGAGTTCCGGGATCCCGAGGCGCTGGGGGCCGTGCAGGTGCCGGGCCCCGCCGGCGAGCGGATCCCGCTCTCGCGGCTCACGCACGTCGAGGAGCACTCGGGCCCGACGACCATCCAGCGGGAGTGGGGCAAGCGGCGCGTGGTGGTCCAGGCGAACGTGCACGGCCGCGATCTCGGGTCCTTCGTGGCGGCGGCCCGGCAGGCGATCGGCGAGCGGGTGGAGCTGCCCGACGGCTACTTCGTGCGCTTCGGCGGGCAGTTCACGAACCTGGAGCGCGCCCGCACGCGGCTCCTCGTCGTGGTGCCGATCGCGCTCGCGCTGGTGTTCCTCTTGATCCACGCCTCGAGCGGGCGCCTGCTCGACACGCTCCGCATCTTCAGCGGCGTACCCTTCGCCCTCGTCGGAGGCATCCTGGCGCTGACCGCGCGCGGGCTGCCGTTCTCGATCTCGGCGGCGGTCGGGTTCGTGGCGCTGTTCGGCGTCGCGGTGCTGAATGGGCTCGTGCTCGTCTCGCGTGTCCGGCAGCTGCTCGACCGGGGCGTCGCGCTCCTCGAGGCGGTACGCGAGGCGGCGATCTCCCGGCTTCGGCCGGTGCTCATGACCGCGTCGGTGGCATCGCTCGGGTTCATCCCCATGGCGCTCGCGACGGGACCGGGCGCCGAGGTCCAGCGACCGCTCGCGACGGTCGTGATAGGCGGCGTCCTGTCGTCCACCGCGCTCACGCTGCTCGTGATGCCCGTCCTGTTCACCGCGCTGCGGGCGAAGGGCGACGCGGAGCGCGGTGAGCGAGAGGAGGACCTGGACCCGGAGCGCGAGCCCGAACGATCCGGGCTTTCGGCGGCACGGGAGGAGCGGGCGTGAACGCGAAGAACATCGCCGCCGCGGCGGCCGTCTGCCTGGCGTCGGCGGCAGGGGCGGAACCCCTCACGAGCGAGCGCGCGGTCGCGATCGCGCTGGAGCGGAACCCGGAGCTCGCCGGGCTCGCCGCGGAGGCCCGGGCGGCCCGCGCGCGGCTCGCCGACGCGGAGCTCCCGCTTCGAGCCAACCCGGAGATCTCGGCGGCCGCCGGCCCACGGAGCCGGGGCGACCGGCGCACGACCGACGTCGAGGTCGCAGTCTCGCAGCGCGTCGAGCTCTTCGGTCAGCGCGGCGCGCGGATCGACGTGACGTCGGCGGAGCGGGACGTGTCCGAGGCGCGCCTCGCGGCGCGACGCGTCGGGCTCGCGTCCGAGGTCCGCGCCTCGTTCGCACGCGTGCTCGCGGCCGAGCGGCTGATCGCGCTCGCACGTGAGGACCTCACGGTCGCCCGTGACGCCGTGCACGCGGTCGAGCGGCGTTTCGAGCTCGGCGCGACGACGCAGCTCGAGGTGAACGCGGCGCGCGTGGAGGGAGCACGCGCGGCGCGAGCGGTCGCGGTAGCGTCTCGGCGACAAGCGTCCGCGCTGTCCGAGCTGCGGACGCTGCTCGGCAGCGAGCCGGGCGCGCCGCTCGAGCTCGCCGGCGCGCTGCCGCGGGCGATCCGCGCCGCCCCCCTCGACACCGAGGGCCTCGTGAACCGGGCGCTGTCCGCCCGGACGGATCTCGTCGCGGCGCGGCGCGAGCTCGCCGCGGCCGAGAGCGAGGTGCGGCTCGCGCGACGCGAGTCGCTTCCCGCTCCGGCGATCGGCGGAAGGTACTCCCGCGAGGAGGGGGCCGACGTGGTCCTCGGGACGCTCACGTTCGAGCTGCCGGTCTTCAACCGTAACCAGGGCGGGCGAGGCCTCGCCTCGGCCCGCGTGGCGCGGGCCGAGGCCGAGGTCGCAGCGGCGGAGCGGCGCGTCCGTGAGGAGGTGCGGCTGGCCGTCTCGCGGCTCGAGACCGCCGCGGAGGCCGCTCAGGCGTTCGAGGGCGAGGCCCTCGCCGGCGCCGCGGCGAACGTCACGCTCGCGACGAAGGCTTACGACGCCGGAAAGATCGGGGTCGCCGAGCTGCTGCTCATCCGGCGTGGCGCCGTCGAGGCGAGGCGGGAGCACGTGGAGGCGCTCGCGGAGCTCGCGGAGGCCGAGGCAGAGCTCGCCCGGGCGATGGGATCCGAGGCGCCCTTCGGGGGTGCGGGATGAGGACGCCGTCCCGCGGTTGCGCGGAGGGTCGCGGCCTCGCCCAGCGCGCGGAGGTCAGGGCTTGCGCTTCGTGCCGGCGGCCACGGCCATGCGAGCACGGGCTGCCGCGGGAGCGGCAGGGGCGGGTCTAGCGGGGACTCGCGTCACGGGCGCGGCGCGCGGCGCGCAGGCGCGCTCGTCCGCCTCCACCCGCGCGAACCACTGGGCGGCGGTCGCCTTCACGCGGGCCCAGCGGATGTCCTCGGCGCTCGCCATCGGGATCTCGGCAGGCGCGGAGGCCCGGGCGGGCGCGTCGATCACCCGCGCCCCTGCGCGCCGCCGGAACACCTCGCCGTAGAGCGAGGAGTGCGTCCGCGCGCAGAACGGGCACTGGAAGTAGCGGATCTGGCTGGCCGGAGCCGACCAGCTCGTCATCACGACCTTGCAGTGAGTGCACTCGACCGCGGCATCCATCGATTTCCCGGGATATCGCCGGGGGATCCCAGGGTCAAGAATTCGGGCCGGATCCGTAGGGGGCGCCCGCGCGGTCGAGCGACTCGTGCGGTCCACACCCCGGCGCGCCGGGCGCGCGCTTCTCCGCTAGAACAGGGGCATGCGGACGCTCGTGAACCTCGACGGCTCCCTCGTCGCCCCCGCGGAGGCGAGGGTCTCGGTGTTCGACCGCGGCTTCCTGTACGGCGACAGCGTCTACGAGGTGATCCGGACCTACGGCGGCCGCCCGTTCGAGCGCGAGGCCCACCTCGCCCGGCTCGCGCACTCCGCGGCCCGCATCGGGCTCTCGCCGCGCTGGGACGCGCAACGGACGGCCGCGGAGATCGATCGCACCCTCGCCGCCGCGCGCGGAGCGGACGCGCCGGAGCCGGACGCGGCGCCGTGGAACGCGGGCGAGCGGTACGTCCGCGTGGTGATGACGCGCGGGGCAGGGGAGATCGGGCTCGATCCGGCGCTCGCCGTCGATCCGCTCGCCATCGTGATCGTGCAGCCGCTCGTCGGACCGCCGGCGCGGGCCTACGCGGACGGGATCCCGGCGGCGGTCGTGGGAGTTCGGCGCGCCTCCCCGCAGGCGGTGGACCCCTCCGCGAAGACGGGCGCCCATTTGACGCACGTGCTCGCCGTCCGGGAGGCACGCGCGGCCGGCGCGCAGGAGGCGCTGCTGCTCGACGACGCGGGGTTCGTGACGGAGGGCTCGTCCTCCAACGTCTTCGCGGTGGCCGGGGGCCGGCTGCTCACCCCGCCCATCGCGTCCGGGATCCTCGAGGGCGTGACGCGGGCGGTGGTGCTCCGGCTCGCGCGAGCCGAGGGCGTCCCCGTCGAGGAGGTGCCGCTCCGACCGGAAGACCTGGAGCGCGCGGACGAGCTCTTCATCACCTCCACCGTCCGGGAGATCCTCCCCGTCACACGGCTCGGGGACAGCCCCGTCGGCGCCGGGCGCCCCGGGCCGCTCACCCATCACCTGCACCAGGCCTTCAGGCGACTCGCGGGCGGTCCTGTAGGACTGAGGGTGCGCAGGTAGGCGGCGAAATCGCCCTGGCGGCGGCAGGGCGCGAGCGTACACTCGCGCGCGCATGCCACGGATCGCAGTCTGCGCAGTCCTCCTCGCGCTCACCGCGGTCGCCCGCGCCGACTCCCACGACGACGCCGCCCGCGCGCTCCGCGAGGACGGCTCGGTGAAGGTCCGCGCTCAGGCGGCGATCGTGCTCGGCCAGCGCGGCGAAGCGGAGGCCGTCCCGCTGCTCGCCGCGGCGCTCGCGTCCGACGCCGCGCCCGCGGTCCGCATCGCCGCGGCCGGCGCGCTGGGCAGGGTCGGGGGCGGAGGGGCACGCCGGGCGCTCGAGGCGGCGCGCCGCTCGGACGCGGATCCGGCCGTGCGGGCCGCGGTCGTCCGCGCCCTCGACGTGCTCGGCCTCGCGTTCTCGATCGACGAGCCCGGCGGGAGCGCCGGCGGGGCCGCGGCCCGGGACGCGCTCCGCGCAGCGATCGCGCGGCACCTCGCGGCGCACGGCTGGGAGGTCCTCGAACGCGGCGGGATGGTGCTGAAGCCGACGGTGCTGCGGGTCGACGTGGACTCGGACGCCGTGCGGACGATCGTCGCCGTCAAGGCGGCGCTCGTCGCCGTCGACGGCGATGGGCGCATGGCGGCGATGCTCGAGAGCGGCGCGCGCCTCTCCGCGGCGGGGGCGATCCCCGAGGCGAAGATCGCCTCCTACGCCGCCCGGGCCCTCGACGCCGCCGCCCGGGCGCTGTGCGAGGATCTCGCGGCGCGGCTCGGGGGGAGGTAAACCGAAGGGATGGAATCCGCGTCCGGCCGGCAGAGTCCCGTCCCGCCGCCCTCACCTGGCGCGGCGCCAGCGCCGGCCGCGCCCGAGCCTTTGGCTCCTCCCGCAGAGCCCCCGCGCCGGCGGTTCCGCAACTATCTCCTCGACGGCGCGCTGCAGCTCCGGCTCGCGAGCTACCTCCTCGCCGTGGCGGTCGCGCTCTCGGCCGGCCTGGGCTGGCTCCTCTGGACGGCGTATCGCGAGACGAGCCGGGTCGTGGCCCTCGGCGATCCGCTCGCCGGCGAGTCCCTCGCGCAGGCGCTCGCGGCGGAGGACCGAGGACGCATCGGCCTCGTGGCCGTCGTGCTCGCCGCCGTGCTGCCGTGCCTCCTCGCGGCTGCGGTGGTGGTGACGCACCGGATCGCCGGCCCCGCGCTCGTCCTGAGCCGCGCCTGTCGCGACGTCGCCGCAGGCCGGCTCGCGCCGGTCCGGCCCCTGCGCGCTCGCGACCTGCTCGTCGATCTCGCGGTGGACGTCGGCGCGATGGTGGACGCCATCCGCGAGCGCGAGGCTCGAGAGCGCGAGGAGCTCGCGCGGGCCGCTGCGCTCCTCCGCGATCCCGGCGCTGCCCCGGAGGCGCGGGCCGCCGCCGCCGCGTCGCTGGAGGCGCTGGCGGCCGAGAAGGACGCGCGGCTCGCGTCGTGAGGAGCCGCGGAGCCCTGGGGTTCGCCGTCGCCGCGCTGCTCGCGTGCGCGATCGGGCGGAACGAGGTGGGAGGCACGGGGAGGGTGGAGCACGCCCCGAGCTCGACCTCGCCGTCGCCGTCGCCGTCGATCTCCACCCCCGCCCCGGCCCTGACCTCGACCCCTACCTCGACCCCGACCCCCACCCCGACCTCGACCTCGACCCCGACCCCGACCCCGACCGCCATCCCGCCTCCGGCGCCCGCTCCCCTCGCTCCCCCTCCCGCGGCCGATCTCGCCGATCCCCTCGAGCTCCTCTGGGCCCACCGCCTCGCGTTCACGCGAGACGGCGAGCCGCTCGTCACGATCCGGCTGATGGAGGGGCAGCGCGAGATCGCGTTCCGCGCCCGCGCCCCCGGGCGGATCACGCTGCGAGGGGGGACCGTCGTCGAGGTCCCTGCCGGTGCCCGGCTCACGGTCCGCGCGCGCGAGGCGGCGCCCGCGATCGTCGTTCACCACGCCCTGCTCGCGGAGGCGCCGCTCGCGGCGCGTGCCGCGCTGGACGAGGCGCGGCGCACCTGGGCGGCGCGAGGTGTGCCGGTGCGCTCCCGCGTGACCGGCACGGTGTACGGCGTCGGCGGCCGGGTGGTGGACGCGCGCCGCGAGCTCCTCGTCGCCGAGGGAGACGGCTCGCTCGAGGCGGCGCGGGCGACCGGCGCGTCGCTGCGCGAGCGGTTCGGGGAGCAGCCGGCGCTGAGCGCAGAGGTGGTCGCCCGGCCGCGCGGGACGCTCGAGCTCCGCGGCGAGGGCGGCGCGCCGCTCGGCGAGGCGGACGCGGCGCTGTGGCTGGACGTCGCGGGAGACGCCGGGTTCCTCGTCGAGGGCGTCGAGCACGATCGCGGTCCTCGCGGCCGGGCGCGCGAGGACAGGGCCTACGGAGGCCGACTGTTCGTCACGCTGGACGCGCACGGGGGGATCGCCGCCATCCACGGGGTCCCGCTCGAGGAGCTCCTGCGCGGGCTCGTCCCCAGCGAGATGCCGGCGTCCTCGCCGCTCGAGGCCCTCAAGGCCCAGGCGGTCACCGCCCGCTCGAACGTCCTCGCGCAGCTCGGCGCGCGCCACTCGGCCGACCCGTTCATGCTGTGCGCCGAGGTTCACTGTCAGGCGTACCGCGGCGACGGCGCGCGGACCTCGCGCACGGACGAGGCGGTGCGCACCACGCGCGGGGAGACGCTCTTCGGCGCGGCGGACCAGGCGCTCGTCGACGCCGTGTACTCCGCGACCTGCGGCGGCCACGGGGAGCACAACGAGCTCGTCTGGGGCGGCGCCGCGAGCGCGAGCCTGCGTGGACGGCCTGATCTTCCCGCGGCCCAGGCGGCGAGATGGAAGGAAGGGCTCGCCGACGAGGCGAGGCTCCGCGCGTTCCTCGCCGAGCCCGGAGACGCGTGGTGCCGCCGGCCCTCCACGCCGGGCATGACGCGTTTCCGATGGGAGCGCCGCCTCTCGGCCGCGGAGCTCGACGCGGCGGCCGCGCAGCTCGGGGTCGGTCATGTGCGCGCCATCGCGGTCGGCGCGCGCGGCGTGTCGGGTCGCGCCCGCCGCCTCGCCGTCGAGGGCGAGCGTGGGCGCGTCGAGATCGCCGGTGAGCTCCGCATCCGGCGGCTCCTCGGCGAGCTGCCCTCCGCGATGTTCGTGGTGGAGCCCACCAGCGACGGCGTCGTCCTGCGCGGCGGGGGGTGGGGCCACGGCGCGGGGATGTGCCAGTGGGGCGCGGTGGGGCGTGCGCAGGCCGGCCAGGGGTACCGCGAGATCCTGGGCAGCTACTACTCGGGCGCGGAGCTCGCCCGCCTCTATTGAAGAGCGCCGCGAGGGGTTCCCGCCCGGGAGCGCGCGTCGCCCCTTCCACCGATCACCAGCTGGAGCGCGCGCCGAGATCGTAGACGCGCGAGTAGCCGAGCTCTGCGAGCGCGCGAGCGACCGCGGCGCTCTTCCTCCCCGTCTCGCAGTACACGATCACCGGGAGACCGGGCGGGCCGAGCTCCGCGAGCCGCGCGCCGGGGCTCGGAGCGGCGTCAGGGCCGGCGATCCGCGTCGCCGAGGGTGAGCGTGCGCTTCCTGCGGCGCGGTCGAAGCGCGGCGGCGGCCACGAACGCCGCGCCGAGCGCGAGGACGCCGACGAGCGCCTCGACGAGCGCGACGCGATCGAGGAGCGTCGCCTCGCCGCCCTGCAGCGCGCGCGCGCCGCGGGCGGAGTCGTACGCCTTCCACAGCATGAACGCGCCTCCCGTCGCGAGCAGGACCGCCCGGAGGAGGAGACGGGAACGGGACATCCGCACGGCCCCGGTATGTCATGGAACGCCTCCACGCGAAAGCGAAGCGAAGCGCTCGCTCGGCCGTCAGCCGCCGCGTTAGGGCCGGTGCCGGGAACACCTGGTCGTTCCATTTTCACACCGGCGGCAAGCACCTCCCCGCCGGCGGAACGACGATGGACAAAGACTGCACCGTACTGGTCATCGAGGACGACGACGACGCCCGCGAGGCGCTCTGCGAGTTCCTCGCGACCGCGGGATATCGCGTGCGCCCCCTTCGCAACGGCGTCGAGGCGCTGGCGGCGATCGCGAACTCCAGCCCCCACGCCGTGCTGCTCGATCTGGTGATCCCCGAGCCCGACGGGTTCGAGGTCCTCCGGCGCATCCGCGAGCGCGACCCGCGCGTCCCGGTGATCGTCATGTCGGCGCTGGCGCAGGCGGAGGACGTCGTCCGTGCGATGAAGCTCGGCGCGAACGACTACCTCCCGAAGCCCTTCGAGGTCTCCGAGCTGAACCTCGTGCTGCGCCGCGCCCTCGACGGACCCGGACGGCGTCCCCCCGACGTCGCCGAGGCGCGCGTCGCAGCGGTCGTGGCCGAGTCGGGCGACGGCGACCTCTTGCCCACCACCCCGCTCTCCGGCCCGATGGAGCGCGTCTGGTCGCTGGTGAACCGGATCGCCGACACGGACGTGCCGGTGCTGCTCATCGGCGAGAGCGGCGTCGGCAAGGACGTGATCGCTCGGCGGATCCACGCGACCAGCCACCGCGCGGGCCGCCCCTTCGTGAAGATCAACTGCGCGGCCCTTCCGGGAGAGCTCCTCGAGAGCGAGCTCTTCGGACACGAGAAGGGGGCGTTCACGGGAGCGCACGCGGAGAAGCCCGGCAAGTTCGAGCTGGCTCACCGGGGGACGATCTTCCTCGACGAGATCGGCGAGATGGATCCGCGGCTGCAGGCGAAGCTGCTGCAGGTCCTCCAGGACGAGGAGTTCTACCGGGTGGGCGGCAAGCGCCCGGTGCGCGTGGACGCCCGCGTCGTGGTCGCGACGAACCGCAACCTCGAGGCGGCCATCCGGCAGGGCACGTTCCGGGAGGATCTCTTCTACCGGCTGAACGTCGTCACGATCCGGGTCCCGCCCCTCCGCGAGCGGCGCGAGGAGATCGGTCCCCTCGTGCGGCACTTCGTCGACAAGTACCGGCAGCGCTACCGGGGCGGGCTCGAGGAGATCCCGGCCGAGGTGATGGAGCGCTTCCACGCCTACGACTGGCCCGGGAACGTCCGGGAGCTCGAGAACCTCGTGCGACGGCTCGTCGTCCTGCGCGATCCCGCGATGGTCCTGGGTGAGCTCGGCGGCTCGCCGCCGGCGCTCGTCGCCGCGGGGGCCCATCCGCCGGCAGCGCCCGGGGTCAACGGCGTCCACCGCCCGGGCGAGGGCCCGGCGCTCCCGGAGGACGCGCCGCTCAAGGACGTGGCCCGGCGGGCCGCGCGCATCGCGGAGCGCGAGGCGATCCTCCGCGCGCTCATGCGGACCGGCTGGAACAAGCGGAAGGCCGCGAAGCGCCTGCAGGTCAGCTACAAGGCGCTGCTCTACAAGATCAAGGACTGCGGGATCGTCGACCCGCGAGACGCGGCGACGATCGAGTGAGAAAGCAGCGCGGCGCGGCCCCGCGAGGAGCCGCGCCGCGCCCTGGTCCCCCCCCGGAGATCCGATGCGCCCCTCCCGCCGGAAAGCTCAGGCCGCAGCCTGCTTGGGGGCGAGCTCGCCGCGCGAGCGGCGCTCGCGGAAGCCGGTGCGCGCGCTCACGTACAGGAACGCGATCCCGAGCGCGAGCAGCACGATCGGCTCGACCCATGCCGATTCCGGAAACAGTCCAACGACCGAAGTGCCGACCCCGAACAGGCCCAGCGTCCACGCCGCCGCCCTCAGCATGCCTTCCCGCCCTCCATACCGGCGCCGACTGCCGGTCCATCCTGCCGCGTCCAGGGAGAACGTCATCCCGCCTCGTCGCCGCGGCAACGCAGGCACGTCCGTTCCCACGCGAGGGAAAAAAGTTCCTCAGCGTCGCACCGGAACCCGCTCTCGGCGGCAGCCGCTCGCTCGCGCGTCGCGTTCGTGGCCGCACGCCGGATCGCGTGGACGACGTGCGCTGGAGGAGCGGCGACGCGTGGCGTGGAGTTCGCTCGGGGTGAACGACGCGTCGTGGCACGAGGTGTGCTCGATGCGAGGGAGTCGTTTCGGGACGGGGAGTCCCGGGAGGAATTGGATGGCGTTCTCGAAGAGGGCAGTGGTGGCCGGCATTCTCCTCGCCGCGACGGGGTGCGCTTCGTCGGGGGCCTCGCAGCGGCCGGATCCCCGGCCCGAAGTGGGCGAGTACCGCATCGGGCGCGAGGACGTGCTCGAGGTCGTCGTCTGGCACGAGCCAGAGCTGACGCGGGTCGTGCCCGTCCGGCCGGACGGCAAGATCTCGCTTCCGCTCGCGGGGGAGATGGACGCGGCAGGCAAGACGCCGGGGGAGCTGCAGCAGGGCCTCACGAAGGCGCTCGGCCCGTACATCAAGGACGCGGCCGTGGCCGTGCTGGTCCGGGAGATCAACGGACCGCGGGTGTACGTGCTCGGCGAGGTGACGCGCCCTGGCGGGTTCCCGCTGCGCGGTCCCATGTCGGTGGTGCAGGCGATCGCGCTCGCCGGCGGGCGCACCGAGTTCGCCCGCGGCGAGGTGAGCTGGCTCCGCCAGGGAGCGAACGGGAAGACCGATCGAGTGAAGCTCTCGTTCGACGAGCTGGTGAAGGGGGAGGCGGAGGGTGCGCTCTGGCTCAGGGGCGGCGACGTCCTCTACGTGCCGTAGCGGGACGGTGCCGACCATGAGAGGGCCGAGGAAGAGGTGGGCGATGGGAGCGCCGGGGCGCTTCGGGAGGGCGGCGCTCTGCGCCGTGTCTCTCTGCGCTGCGGCGCGGGCGGCGGCGAGCACGGTCGTGGATCCCATCGCCCGCCTCACCCTCGAGGGCGGCTACGACTCGAACGTGCTCTACGACGGCTCGGGCAGCGACCGCGTCGGCCGGGTGTCCCCGGACGTGGGGCTCCGCTTCCGCGATCACACCTGGGAGCTCCGCACGCTCTACGGCGTGGACTTCCTCACGTACGAGCGCATGCAGCCCGGAGGGAGCTGGAACCACCGCGGGTCGCTCGTGCTCGACGCGCGAACCACGCGGCGCCTCACGCTCCACGCGGACTTCCGGGGCGCGTACGCGTTCGACCCGGTGGGGCTCGCGCAGATGGGCGTCTTCCGCACGGGGCGCGACTCCGCGCTCATCCTCCACGGCCGGGGCAGGGCCGAGTACCGCGCCTCCGAGCGCGTGGACGTGGCCGCCCTGCTCACGGAGGACACGGTCCGCTTCGACGACCGCACGGGCGGCGCGATGCACCAGCCCGGCGTGGAGGCGCTGTACCGGTACGGCCGGCGCCTCTCGTTCGGGGCCGGCTACCTGGCCTCGCTGTTCCAGGGCTTCGAGCGGGACGCCACCGACTGGGCCTTCGCGCACGCGCTCAGGGCGCGCGCGCGGTACGAGCTCAGCCGGCAGCTGACCGTGAACGGCTCGGCGGGGCCCGCCCTGTGGCTGAAGAGCGGCAACGCGGTCGTCGTCCCCGAGGGCAGCGTCGAGCTCGTCGGCGTCTCCCGCGACTGGGAGGGGCGTGCGCAGCTCGCCCACGGGCTGGGCCTCGGCAACACCGCGAGCCCTGGCCTCGTCGACTCGGTCGAGCTCGGGCTCGCGCGCAGGTTCGCGCGGCGCTTCGAGCTCCGCGGTGACGGCGGCATCTGGCGCTCCGGCCGGGCCCCGAGCGGCGGGGACGCGGTGACCGGCTACGTGACCTACGGCGAGGCGGCACTCCTCGTCGGGGGAGGGGTGCGCTTGGCGCTGGCAGCGACACATTTCGCGCGGCTCGACGATTCGTCGGCCGCGCTGCGGCGAACGACGTTCGGACTCCGGCTCGGCTGGACCCTGCCGGAACGGTGACGAAGAGGAAGGACGAATGGAACGGACCTACACCCTGCAGGATCTCCTCGCGGCGCTGCGGCGTCGCCGGCTCCTCGCGCTGGTCGTCGCAGGCGCGGTGCTCGTCGTCGGGGTTGCGCTCGCGCTCGGCGTCCCCTCGGAGTACTCCGCCCAATCGGTGGTCCAGATCGAGCCGCGGCGGCTGGGGCTCGACTTCTTCCCGGCCCAGAACGGCACGCCGTTCGAGGATCGGATGCGGACCATCAAGCACGGCATCCTGGCCCGCCCGGTGCTCGAGCGGGTGATCAAGGAGACCGACTTCTTCCCCGATCTCCGCGACGACATGGACGAGGCGCTCCGCAAGATGCGGCGGAACGTGGAGGTCCGGCTCGAGGGCGAGGTCCCCGCCGGCGCGCCCGCGCTGCTCTTCGTGGTCGAGGTGCGCGGCAGGGATCCGGAGAAGGTCGCCCGGGCCGCTGAGCTCCTGCCGAAGTACTACGGCGAGCTCACGCGTCAGGTCCTCGAGGCCCAGGCGCGCAGCCTCCGCGAGACCCTCGATCGCCAGGTCGACGACATGGGCAAGGAGCTCTCGACGCAGGAGAAGAAGCTCCTCGCCTTCAAGGTGGACCACACCGCCGAGCTGCCCGAGCTGCTCGAGGACAACGCCCGCGCGGTCGGGCGCGCGCAGAGCCAGATCGAGATGCGGCTCGGCGCGATCGCCGACGCGCAGCGGCGCCGCGGCGACGTGCTCTCGTCCATCCCGGAGGGCCCGAGCGGTCCGGGTCTCGCCGAGGCCGGCCTGGACGCCGCGCTGCGGCGCCTCAACGCGGCCGAGGCGGCCTACGGGCCGGATCACCCCGACGTGAAGCGCGCTCGGCGCGAGTTCCAGGAGGCGCTCTCCCAGCGCGACGGCGCGTTCGAGAAGTTCCAGAAGGAGCGCGTGCAGGCTCACCTCGCGCGCATCGACGACGAGGTGCGCGCGCACGAGGAGCAGATCGCCTCCCTCCGCAAGGAGATGACCACCTACCAGAAGCGGATCGAGGCGGCGCCGCGCTGGGGCCAGGCGCTCGCGAACCTGTCCCGGGAGTACGAGGTGATGCGCGCCAAGTACGCCTCGACGCTCTCGCGGCGCGCCGACTCGGCGGCCGCCGAGCAGCTCCTCGCGGCGGACCAGCCGACCATGTTCCGGATGGTGGAGACGCCGGTCACGCCCCGGCTGCCGGCCGCCCCCGACCGGCCCAAGCTCCTGTGGATCGCGGTGCTCGCCGCGATCGCGATGGGGCTCGGGGCGGCGGGGATCGCCGAGTGGCTCGATGCATCGATGCGTGGACCCGAGGACGCGGCGACGCTGGGCATCCCCGTGCTCGCGGCGATCCCTCGCATCGGGCGGGCTTCCTGACTTGCGCGTAATCGATCGGAGGAATGGACCGATGATCCCTGCCGACACCCTTCAGGCCACCCACCCCGCCGCCGCGCCCGAGAAGAAGCTCGTGGCCCTGGCCGCGCCGGACTCGCCCGCGGCGGACCAGTACCGCGTGCTCTACCAGCGGCTCGCCCGCCTCGCGGCGCGCCGCGCCATGCGCGTCGTCGCCGTGACGAGCGCGAGCCGCGGCGAGGGCCGCACCACCACCGCAGCCAACCTGGCGCTCACCGCCGCGCAGGAAGGGCGCGCAGTGGTCCTCGTCGACGCGGATCTCCGCCGGCCGTCGGTGGCGAGCCTGTTCGGGCTCGCGCCGCGCGCAGGGGTCGCCGAGGTGCTCGACGGCACCGCCGAGCTGTCCCAGGCCATCGTGCGCGTCGGCATGCTGTCGGTGCTGTGCGCGGGCGAGGTGCGTGACCCGGTGGCGGCGATCCGCCACCCGCGCACCGCGGCGCTCGTGGAGCAGCTGCGGGCGGCGTACGACCTCGTCGTCCTCGACGCGCCCCCGGCGCTCGCCTTCGCGGACGGCGAGCGGCTCGCGGGGGCGGCCGACGCGGCCGTGCTCGTCGTGCGCGCCGGGGCGACGCCGCGCCAGGTCGTGCGGCTCGCGCTCGAGTCGCTCGGCGACCGGGCCGCGGGCGTGGTGCTGAACGACGTCGACCCGGAGTCCGTGGCGCACGGGCGCTGGCTGTACGGCGGACCCGGGGAGGCGGCGCCGGCCATCGCCGGCCGCCGCGCGGGGTAAGGACCGGCGCCCTCCCGCGCCGCCAGCGGCGGCGCGGAGGGGGCGTGGGAGGGGGGTGGCCACGACGCACGGTCGTGGCCGGAGACGGTGGCTCGGGTCCTGGCCCGTGCGCGGGAGTGCGCGCCGGGCACGGCGGTCGGGGTTGGACGGGGAGGGGACTTGGTCCGGGTCTTCAACCATTGGTTCTCGCCGCGCAAGGCGGCGTACTTCTTCGCCGAGGAGACGGTCCTCGTGCTGGCGCTGCTCGCGGGCGCGTCCCTCGGGCCGGTCGCCGCCCAGGCGACGAGCTCCGTGGGAGGGCCGCCGATGTACCCGGCGGTGCTCCGCGCCGCGCTCGCCTCCGTGTTCTTCGCGGGCGCGCTCTATCTCGGCGACCTCTACGACCTCCACGCGGCGGTGCGCGATCGCGCGGACGGGCGGCGCCTCCTGCGGGCGATCGGCGTGGCCGCGATCGCCATCGCCCTCGCCGACATCGCGCTCGACCTCTTCCTGCCCGGGTGGATGCTGCACCGCTCGCTCGTGCTCGCCGCCGCGGGCGGCGCCTTCGGCGTCATCGCCGCCCGCGTCCTCATGCCGGCCGTCGTCGGCTCGCCGACCCGGGTTGTCTTCCTCGGGACCGGCGCGCGGGCCCGCGACCTCGCGCGCGCGATGGAGCGCGAGGCGGACGGGCTCTACCGGGCGGTCGGCTTCGTGAGGCCCCAGCGGTCGCTCGCCCCGGCCGCGGTCCCGGCGGACGCGATCCTGGAGGGCTCGCTCGGCGAGGTCGCGCGCCGGGAGCGCGTCCAGATCGTGGTGGTCGCCATGGAGGACCGGCGGGAGGGCCTGCCCATCGACGACCTCCTGACGCTCCGCACGCGCGGTCGCCGGGTGGTGGACGACGTGGGCTTCGCCGAGGCGACGCTGCAGCGCATCCCGCTGTCGCTCGTGCGTCCCAGCTCGCTCATCTTCGACGACGGCTTCCGCGTCTCGCGCGGCACGCGCACCGCCAAGCGGGCGCTCGACCTCGCCGTGTCGCTCGTGATGCTCGCCGGGGCGGCGCCGATCATGGTCGCCACCGCGATCGCGATCTGGCTCTCCGACGGCCGCCCGATCTTCTACTCGCAGGAGCGCACCGGACGCAGCGGCACGCCGTACCGCGTGTGGAAGTTCCGCACCATGCGCCGCGACGCCGAGCAGCACGGCGCGGTGTGGGCGACCGAGCAGGATCCCCGCGTGCTGCCGCTGGGCCGCTTCCTGCGGCGCGCGCGGCTCGACGAGCTACCGCAGCTCTGGAACGTGCTCCGCGGCGACATGAGCCTCGTCGGCCCGCGCCCGGAGCGGCCGGTGTTCCTCTCCGAGCTGAAGGTGCGCTACCCGCTCTTCACGCTGCGCGAGCTCGTGAAGCCGGGCCTCACCGGGTGGGCGCAGCTCAAGTACGGGTACGGCTCCACGATGGAGGAACAGGCCCGCAAGCTCGAGTACGACCTTTACTACATCAAGAACGCCTCGCTGTTCCTCGACCTCGTCTGCCTCCTCGCCACCGCGAAGGTGGTGCTCCTCGGGAAGGGGGCGAAGTGATGGTGCTCGAGGAGCTCGTCCCCCGGCCGGTGCGCGCACCCGACGCGCGATCCGTGCACGTCGTGGCGGTGGGCGGCGGGACCGGGCTGCCCCGGGTCCTCGAGGGGCTCGCCGCCGGCGACGGAGAGCCGGACGAGGAGCCCGCGGTGGAGCTGACCGCCGTGGTCACGACCGCGGACGACGGGGGGAGCTCCGGCGAGCTCAGGCGGCGCTACGGCGTGCCCGCGCCGGGCGACGTCCGCAACTGCCTCGTGGCGCTCGCGGCGGGAGCGCCGCTCGCGTCGGTGTTCCAGCACCGCTTCGAGGGGGGCGGCGAGCTCGCCGGTCACACCATCGGCAACCTCGTCCTCACCGCGCTCGCGCAGCGGCTCGGCGACTTCGGCCAGGCGGTGGAGGCCGCGGCCGGGATGCTGGGCGTCCGCGGTCGGGTGGTCCCCGCCACGGCGACGCCGGTCGAGCTCGTCGCGGAGCTGGACGATGGCCGGATCGTGCGCGGCGAGACCGCCATCGCGGCGGCGCGCGGCCGCGTGGCGGAGCTGCGGCTCGCCGGCGCGGCCCAGGCCTCGAGCCAGGCGATCGAGGCGATCCTCGGCGCGGACCTGGTGGTGCTGGGGCCGGGCAGCCTCTACTCCAGCGTGCTCGCCGGGCTCCTCGTGCCGGGCATCCCGGAGGCGCTGCGGACGACGGGCGCGACGCGCGTCCTGGTCGTGAACCTCTTCACGGAGGCCGGCGAGACCGACGGCTTCGACGCCGCCGATCACGTCCGCGCCGTGCAGCGCCACCTCGGGGACGTGGTGGACGTGGCGCTCGCGCAGCGGCCCCCGCTGCCCGAGGACGTGGTGGCGGCCTACGCCGGGGAGGGTGCGGTCCCGGTGCGGGTCGAACGTGCGGCGATCGACGCCGCGGGCGCGGTCCCGGTCGTGACCGACTTGCTCGCCGAGGGAGAGCGCGGGCGCCACGACCCCCGGAAGCTCGCGCGCGCGCTGCTCGCGATCGCGCGGGTCCGCTGAGGAGGGGACGACACCTTGGTCCAGACCGCCGAGACCCTCCTCGCGCCCGCCCACGAGCCCGCCGGCTCGCGCTACCGCGTCGAGGAGCTGCAGGGGCGCGCCGCCTTCGACGCGCTCCGGGACGAGTGGAACGGGCTGCTCGCGCGCGGCCCGGTGGACGTCCCGTTCGCCCGTCACGAGTGGATCTCCGCCTGGCTCGACGCCTTCGCGCCGGACGCCCCGCTGCGGGTGCTCGTCGCGCGCACCCGCGCCGGCCGGGCCGCCGGGATGGCCCCGCTCCTCTTGCAGCGAGAGCGCGGCGTGACGCGGCTCGTCGCCCCTGCGAACGACCACTCCTGCCGGGTGGAGTGGGTCCTCGGGGAGGACGCCCCCGGCGCGGTCGCGGCGCTGTGGGGCCACCTGCGCGACCGGATCCGCTGGGACGTGCTCGTGCTGCGGGACGTCCCGCGCGAGGGGCCGACCTCGGTGCTGCTGGAGGCGGCCGCGCGCGCGGACCGTCACCTCGCCGGGCGCTGGGAGTCGCTGCGGACGCCCTACGTCGAGCTGTCCGAGAAGGGCGCCGAGGAGCGCACGAGCGCGAAGTTCCGCGCGAACCTGCGCCGGCGCGCGAGGCGGCTCGGCGAGCTGGGCGCGGTCGCGCTCACGCGCGTGGACGGCGCCGAGGGGCTCGACGTGGCGCTCGCGGAGTTCTTCGCGCTCGAGGCGAGCGGGTGGAAGGGGCAGGGCGGCACCGCCATCGCGCTCGCGCAGCCCCTCGTGCAGTTCTACGCGCGCATCGCGCGGGACGCCGCCCAGCGCGGGGCGCTCGCGGTGCGCGCGCTCACCCTCGACGGCCGCGCCATCGCGGTGCACCTCGGCGTGGTGCACCGCGGCGTCTATTACCTGCCGAAGACGGCGTACGACGAGCGCCTCGGCCAGGTCTCGCCCGGGCAGCTCCTCCAGCGGGAGGTGCTCGCCGAGTGCGAGGCGCGCGGCCTCTCGCGCTTCGACTTCCTCGGCCCCGACATGGAGTGGAAGCGCGACTGGGCTCCGGCCCACGCTCCCCATGACTGGCTCTACGTGTATCGCCCCTCCTTCGCCGGCAGGGCCATGCACACGTTGAAGCACCGGGTCCGCCCGGCCGTGAAGGAGGCGCTCTCGTGGTGGCGATGAGTCGGGCGGTGGCGGCGCGGACCTGGCCGACCGCGCGCGAGGCGCGCAGGCGCTACATCCCGGCCCTGCCCACGCTCTGGCCGAGGATGCTCTCTCCCCTGGCCGCCTCCCGGCCGCCCGCCTTCCCGTTCGGGGCGCGGCGCACGACCCACTTCTACCTGGCGCGGAACGCGGTCTACCACGGCGCGCGGCTGCTCGGGCTCACGGGCCACGAGGTGCTCGTGCCGGCCTACCACCACGGCGTGGAGGTGGGGGCGCTCGCCGCGGCCGGCGCGTTCCCGCGCTTCGTGCGGGTGGACGCTCGCATGCGCCTCGACCTCGAGGACCTCGAGGCCAAGATCGGCCCCCGCACCCGCGCCCTCTACGTCATCCACTACGCCGGCTTCGCGCAGCCGATGGACGAGGTGACGGCGATCGCGCGGCGGCACGGGCTGCCGGTGGTGGAGGACTGCGCGCTGTCGCTCCTCGCCGCCGAGGGGACCCGGCCGCTCGGGTCGGTGGGCGCGCTCGGGATCTTCTGCTTCTACAAGACGCTCCCGGTGCCGAACGGCGGCGCGCTCGTCGTGAACGACCCGTCCGTTCGCGGCGAGGTCCCGCAGCCGGAGGCGGCGCCGCTCGCGTCCACGCTCTCCCACGCGACCGGCTCGCTCCTCCAGAACGCCGCGTTCCGGCTCGGGGACGCGGGCGAGGCGCTCCGCAGCGCGGCGCGGCGGGCGTACTCGTACGTGCGCGGCGCGACCGGAGTTCACCCGGTCTCCACCGGCACCATGACGTTCGACCTCGCGACGGTCGATCTCGGCATGAGCTCCCTCTCCGAGCTCATCGCCCGGCGGCTCGACGCCGAGGCCATCGTCGCGGCGCGGCGGCGCAACTACTTCCTCCTCCTCGGCCGGCTGCGCGACCGGGTGGTGCCGATCTTCCCGGAGCTGCCCGCCGGCGCGAGCCCGCTCTTCTACCCGCTCCTCTGCGACGACAAGGCAGCCGTGGCCGCGCGGCTCGCCGCGCGCGGCGTCGAGACGGTGGACTTCTGGCGCACCGGGCACCCGCTCTGCCCCGAGGAGCCGTTCCCGGACGTCGCGATGCTCCGGCGGCGCGTGCTCGAGCTCCCCGTGCATCAGGACCTGCAGCCCGACGACATGGCATACCTCGCCCGCTGCGTGAGGGAGGCGCTCGAGTGACGCCCACCAGCCCAGCGCCCGCCGGGGAGCGCGCCGCCGGCCTCACCGTCGTCGAGCACCGCGACCCCGCGCGCCTCGCGGTCCTGAAGGAGGAGTGGCGCGCGCTCTTCGACGCCGCCCAGGCGCCGTCGCCGTTCCTCTCCTGGGAGTGGCTCCACACCTTCCACCGCTGCTTCGCCGCGCGCCGGCCGATCTGGATCCTGGAGGCGCGCGACCGCGACGCGCGGCTCGCCGGGCTCCTCGTGCTCTCGGCGCGCCCGGGGCTCGTGGGGGAGCGGCGCTTCAGCCTCCTCGGCAACGGCCTCACCGGCGCGGACGGCCTCGACGTGCTCGCCCGGCCCGAGCACGCGGCCGCCGCGCGCGAGGCGATCGCGCGGGCGCTCGCGGCGGGGGCCGCGGCGTGGGACGTCCTCTGCCTCGAGGACCTCCCCTGCGGCTCGCCGACCGTCGCCGCCCTGCGCGCGGCCATGGCGCCGCGCGGAGTGCGGGCGCAGGTGGAGCGCGGCTTCGTCTGTCCCGGGTTCGTCGTGCGCGGCACCTTCGAGCAGCACCTCGCCAGGATCCGCCGGCGCGAGACGTACGCGCGGCGGGTCCGCTGGCTCGAGAAGCAGGCGGGCTTCCGGATCGAGGTCGCGGCCGCGGACGAGGCGACCGCCGCCATGGACGACTTCCTGCGGCTGCACCGGCTGCGCTGGGAGGTCGAGGGCGGCTCCTCCGGCATCCCGCCCGGGCCGGTCGAGGAGTTCCACCGCGAGGTGGCGCCGCTCCTCGCCGCGCGCGGCTGGCTGCGCATGTACCGCCTGTTCGTGGGGCGCGACGCGATCGCCGCGGTCTACGGCCTCGAGGTGGGCCGCCGCTTCTTCTACTATCAGTCCGGCTACGACCCTGCCTGGTCGGCCCGGAGCCCCGGCGTCGTGCTCGTCGGGCGGACGGTCGCGGACGCCTACGCGCGCGGCCTCACCGACTACGACTTCCTGCGCGGCACCGAGGCCTACAAGATGGACTGGGCCTGGGATCGCCGCGAGACGTGCAGCGTCCGCCTGCAGGCGCCGTCGCTGCGCGCCGGGACCGCCGTCGCCGCGGAGGAGGCGTTCCGCGCGGCGCGCGGGATCGCGAGGTCCGTCGCGCCGGAGCGGGTGTGGGGGGCGCTCAGGCGCGCGAGGCGCTCGCTCGAGGCGAGCGCGCTGGCGGGCGCGCGCGGCGGCTGACTGGCGGTACGGCGGGGGTGGGGCCGCGCCGCGCGGCGGCGAGGTCGAAGGTGAAGAAGAGAGGCGGAAGATGCCGGAGCGTGCGGACAACAGCCCGAAGTGGATCCTGAGGCGGGCGGTGAAGGTCGCGGCGGCGGGGACCTTCCTCGCGGCGGGGGTCCACCGCGCGGTGCGGACGTGGCAGCGGCGGCAGGCCGGCGGGACCCGCGTGGTCATCCTCTCGTACCACCGCGCCACCCTGGACTTCGAGGCGAGCGCCCGCGAGTCGATCGCCTCGATGTTCATCTCCGCACAGACCCTGCAGCGCCAGATCGAGGACATCGCGCGCACCCGCGAGATCGTGTCGCTCTCCGACGCGCGCCGGATCCTGGGCGAGCCGCCCGGCACGCGCCGCCGCGACGCGTTCGTCGTCACCTTCGACGACGGCTACGCCGACAACCACCACGTGGCGATGCCGGTCCTCGCCGCGCTCAAGGTCCCGGCCACCTTCTTCGTCGCGACCGGCTACACCGGCACGGCGAAGCGGTTCCCGCACGACCGCCTCTACGCCTCGCTCACCGAGATCGCGCGGCGCGGGATCCCGGTGGAGCGGGCAGGGCTGCCGGGGCCGCTGCAGTCCTTGCTCACCGCCTGCGCGGAGCCCGGGCCGGCCGCGACCCTCGACCGGCTCATCGCGCGGCTCCCGCACGATCGGCTGGTGGCGATCGCGGGCGCCCTCGAGGCGCGGACCGGCCTCGCCGAGCAGGACCTCCCCGACGACACGCGCGCGATGACCTGGGAAGAGCTCGCGGAGCTGCGCGGCGCGGGGATGGACGTGGGCGGCCACACCGTGAACCACGCGGTGCTCTCGAACCTGCCGCTCCAGGAGGCGCGCCGCGAGATCGCCGGCTGCAGCCAGATGATCGCGGAGCGGCTCGGGCGCCCGCCGCTCCACTTCGCCTATCCGAACGGCTACTACACGCCGGCGGTGCGGCACGCGGTCGCCGAGTCGGGGTTCGAGACGGGGGTCACCACGGAGGATCGCGAGAACGTGCGCGGCGGCGACCCGTACGCGATGTCGCGCAAGGTGCTCTGGGAGAACTCGACGCTCGGCCCGATCTCCTACAGCGCGGCGCTCGCCATCTGCAGCCTGGACAGCGTCTTCCACACGCTGGGGCTCGCTCGGCACGTCTCGGGCGAGCGCCCGGACGCCCTGTCCGGAGCGGTGGACGACGAGGCGCACGCGGCCGGCCGCGAGCGCGCGGCCTCGTGAGGTGCGGCGTGCGCTCGGGATCTTCAGGTACAGGTCCACTCCCTCGTCGAGCACGCCTGCCTGGCTGCTCAGCGGACCCCGAACGGACGGTGGCCGGGCGAGCCAGGGTGCGCGCACCTTCTGACCCACAGAGGTGGACATGACGGCTCACGCGGACGCAGCGACTCTCGACTCGGCGCTCCTCGCGCGGCAAGCGTGGATCGAGCGCGCGAGCCGGAGGTGGCACCTGCTCGTGCACGGCGCCACGCTCGCGTTCGTCGTGATGCTGTACTCGAACCCGCAGTTCTGGTGGCCGTGGTTCGAGCAGTTCCGGCTCGCCTTCGTGGCGATGGCGGTCGGAGCCTTCGCGCTGCTCATGCACCGGGTGACCTCCGGCGAGCGGGTGCGGGTGGGCGGTCCGGGCGTGGTCCCGCTCCTCGTCTACCTGTCCTTCGTGCCGCTCTCGCTCGCCTGGACCATCTCGCAGACCGACACCCTCGGCGCGACGGTCGAGGCCGCCAAGATGGCGGTGGTCTTCGTCGTCGTGCAGAACGCGGTGGACGGCCCCCAGCGGCTCAGGCGCTTCATGCTCGTGGGGACCCTCGCCGCGCTGGGCCCGGCCCTCGGGGCGATCGACGTCTGGCGCAACGACGACGCCCTCATCGACGGGTTCCGCACGCACTGGCGCGGTCCGTACGCAGATCCCAACCGCCTCGCGATGTGCCTCATCGCCGTGATGCCCTTCGCCCTCTACGGTGCGGTCACCGCGAGGAAGCGCTGGGCCCGCGTGGCGTTCGCCGCCGTCTTCGCCGCCCAAATCTCGGCCATCGTGCTCACCCACTCCCGCTCCGGCTCGGTGGCCGCGGCCGTCGCCATCGCACTCTTCCTGTTCCGCGGCAAGAGCCTCAGCACGGCGAGGAAGCTCGTCGCCGCCTCGGCCATCGCGCTCGGCCTCGTCGCGTTCGCGCCCTCGAGCTTCTGGGAGCGCAACGCCACGATCACGCAGTACGAGACGGACGTCTCGGTCGAGGGGCGCGAGAACGCCTGGAAGGTGCTGGGCGTGATCCTCGAGGAGCGCCCGTTCACGGGCGTGGGCGCGAGCGCGTACCTCCAGGCCTGGGGTCGCTACGCGCCGCTCGAGGCGGGCGGGCGCCGCTACGTCGCGCACAACATCCTGCTCGAGATCGTCGGCGAGCTCGGGGTGGTCGCGTTCCTGCTCTTCTGCGCGTTCGTCGCCTGGCTCATGCCGAAGCTGTGGCGCGTCGGCGCGGATCCGCTCGTCGGCACCGAGGCCCGCGCGGTCTTCGCGGCGCTCGCGGGCTACCTCGTCATCGAGATGGCCAACGGGTACTCGCTGTCCTGGTTCCTCTACTTCCTGTTCGCCTGCGCCCTGGTGACGATGCGGCTCTCGCGCGAGCGGGCGGCGCTCGGGGGGGAGCTGCCGCCGTGGGCCGCCCGCTGAAGATCCTCGTCTTCCAGGACCGCTTCCAGCTCGGTGGGCAGGAGCGTCAGACCGTCCTCAACGTCCGGACGATGGAGCGTTCGCGCTTCGAGCCGGTGGTCGCGACCCTGCACGACGACGGCGAGCACCTCGCGGACCTCGCCGCGGAGGGTGTCCGCCCGTTCGTGTTCGACGTCGGGAGCAAGCTCCTCAGGGCGTACACGCTGCTCCAGGTGGCGCGCCTCGTGCGCTTCGTCCAGGAGGAGCGGGTCCGGATCGTCCACGCCCAGGACCTTCGCACGAACGTCCTCGGCGTGGTCGCGGCCCGCCTCGCCGGCGTCCCGTCGATCGTCACCCGCGTGGATCTCGGGCACCAGCTCCCCGGCCTGCACCGCCCCGCGCTCGTGCTCGCGTCGCGCCTCGCCGACCGGGTGCTCGTGAACGCGCTCTGCATCCGCGACCAGGCCGTCCGCGACGGAGTGGCGCCGGACCGCGTCGTGGTGGTGCGGAACGGCGTGGATCTCGGCGAGCTCGACCGCGCGGCGCGCCGCGCCCCCGAGGCCCCCGCGCCGGAGGCCGGCGCGATCGTCTGCGTCGCCAACATGCACCATCCCGTGAAGGGCCAGACGGACCTCCTCCACGCGATGCGGGAGGTCGTGCGCGCCCGGCCCGAGGCGCGCCTCGTGCTCGTCGGCGACGGCGCGCGCCGGCCGCTCCTCGAGCGGGCGGCCCGCCAGCTCGGGGTGGCCGAGCACTGCCACTTCCTCGGCCACCGCCGCGACGTGGCCTCACTCCTCGCGCGGGCGGAGGTGGCGGTCTCGCCCAGCTACGCCGAGGGGATCTCGAACGCCCTCCTGGAGGCGATGGCCGCGCGCCTCCCCGTGGTCGCGACCTCGGTGGGCGGGACTCCGGAGCTCGTCCACGAGGGCGAGGAGGGCTTCCTCGTCCCGCCCGGCGCGCCGGCCGTCCTCGCGCGGCGCCTCCTGGAGCTCCTCGACGACGCCCCGCTGCGGCGACGGATGGGCGAGCGGGGTCGGCGGCGGGTCGAGCGTGAGTTCTCGGTGGAGCAGATGCGCGCGAGCTACGACGCGCTGTACGAGGACCTGACCGGGCTAGACGTCCCTCGCATCGTCTACGGCGCGGTGCGCCGCGAGGGGGCGCAGGCCCGCTGAGCTTTCACGGAGCCCGGCCGGCCGGCGCGAGCGGATCGCGGCGAGCGCGGCGGCCGGGCGCACGCCCGTCATCCAGAGCACCGCGACATAGATCGCGGCGCCCACGAGCCCCGCGATGGCGAGCGGCACGAACCGGTACAGGGCGGTCGCGGCGGCACCTGGCGCCTCCAGCGCAGGGGCCGCGCGGAGGACCGCGACGCCGGCGATCGCGGCGAGCGTCCCGCCGATCCCGGCCCGCGAGATCTCGCCCCAGGGCACGAGCGCCTGCAGCGGCGGACGGACGCCCGCGTCGGCGAGCGCGCGCGGGAGCCGGGCCGCGAGCATCGCCTTGCCGACGAGCTCCGCCGCGACGTAGGACCCGACCCCGCCGAGGATCCCGAAGCGGCTCACGCCGGCCCACACGAGCGGCACCGTCGCGACCGCCTTCACGACGTACGCGCGGAACAGGTGCCGCGTCTCGTTGCGGGCGCGGAGCGCAGCGTCCATGGGGAAGACGCCGAACGGGATGGCGAGCAGCCAGACGCGGAAGATCGTGGCGGAGGGCGCGAAGCGCTCGCCGAACACGGCGACCACGAAGTCCGGGGCGATCGCCCACAGGAAGACGACGCCCGGCAGGAGGTAGCGGGCGAGGTGGCCCGCGGCCTCGCGGAAGACGGCGACGCTCTCGCCCGCGCGTCCCGCCTTCTCGAGCGCGCCGAGGCGCACCATGAGGACCTCGCCGGTGGGCGTGTACAGCAGATCCACGAACGGCGGGTCGAAGCAGCCGGCCGCGTAGATCGCGAAGAGGGCGGGGCCGACGGTGCTCGCGACGACGTACTGGTGGGCGTACTGCTGGGGGATCGCGACGAGCATCGCCATCCCGAACGGGAAGGCGTACGCCAGCTGTCCCGCGAAGAGGCGCCGGTCGAGGAGGGGGCCTCGCTTCCCGCCCAGCATCACCGCCCAGGCGGCCACGAGCCGGAGCGCGGCGAGCAAGGTGAGGGTGGTCATCATCGCCCCCAGGCCGCGGCCCGTGGTGGCCGGCACCACGAACGCGGCGGCGCGGGCGCTGTCCCACACGAGGTAGGTGAGCGCGGAGCGACGCGTCTGGCCCTGGCTCGTCATCGAGAGCTCGAGCGGGGACGCGGCGACGGTGAAGCCCGTGTAGAGCGCGAGGAGGAGGCGATGGTCGAGCAGCCCTGGGTTCTCGAAGGCCGCGGCCACGCGCGGCATCGCGGCGAACAGCCCCACCGCCGCCACGCCGCCCGCCGCGAGCAGGAAGAGCAGGGTCTGGCCGAAGTAGACGCGCCGGTGGGTCGTGCGCGGAATGAAGTAGTAGAGGCTCTGCCCGACGCCCAGCGGGAGGATCGACGAGAGCGTCAGCGCGATGAGGAAGAGCTGCTTGTACGTGCCGTACTCGGCGAGCGGGAGGACCCGCGCGAGCACGAGCGGGATCGACAGCGTCAGGATCGCGGTGAAGAGGCGCGCCGCGATGAGCGGCCCCGCCTGTCTCATGAGGGACGCCCCGCCCGGATCCGCCGCGTCGGTCTCGGCCGCCATTCCACAAGACGGTCGGGCTCCGTGCGTGGCGCGGCAACGGGGCGCCGCGGCGGCCACCCCGGAGGGCCACCGGCATGACGCGCTGGGACGCCCGTGACACCCCGTGACAAGCAGGCACCGAAGTGGTCTGCTCCCGTCGATGTCCAGCGATCGCGCCGCCGTGTGCAAGCACGTGGCCGAGGGTGGCGCGCCCATCCTGGCCGCGGCCCGCGGCCGAGACGGGGGCGCGGAGTGGCGGTTCCGGTGCGGGCGCGCCCCGCACGACGCCGCCGACGACCGCGACTGGACGCTCGACGCCGTGGTGGCGCGCGACCCGTCGTGCGTCGAGATCGTGCTGCACCCGCGCGGAACGACGCTCGGCCGCGCCGGCCTCGGGGAGCGCTGGCACGTCCGGGAGGGCCCGCTCCCGCTCCCCACGCGACCGTCGCGCCGCTGGCCGTCGCTCGATCCGCGCTATCCGCCCCGGCGCGGCGAGCCGCTCGACGCGCTCGACCTCCGCGTGCTCGCGGACGTCGCCGAGGGCGGGTGGCACGTCATCCAGGCCGAGGGCGCGGGCGCTGAGCACGCCTTCACGGTCGGGCTGTTCCGCTCGTTCGATCACCCGGAGGTCATCGTCTTCGGCCTCGACGCCGCGACTCGCGAGGCCGCGCTCGACCGCCTCGGCGCGCGCGTGCGCGCCGGGGAGCGGTTCGAGGAGGGCGGCGTCGTGGACGGGATCCTCCTGGACCGTCCGGTCGCGTTCCGGCCGGTCGCGCGCCGCCACTACCCGGCGTACCTCGGCTACGCAGGCTGGTTCCACGGCGGCCCGCGCTTCCCGGCGCTGCAGGCGGTGTGGCCCGACTCGGAGGGACGGTTCCCCTGGGAGCGCTGGTTCTCGCACGCGCTCCGGGATGCGCAGCCGCTCCTCGCCGAGCTCGAGCCGGCCTAGGTCTCCGCGCGTCCGTCCGTCCCCGTCGCGGGGGAGAGCTCGCCGCGCCGCACCCTCGAAATGCCACCGCCCCGCGCACGCCGCGAGGTCGCGGCGCATGCGGGGCGGGGCTCGCCGGCGCGGAGCCGGCGGGGACGGCTGACGGCTTACGGCTCCTTCTTGGGCGGCTCGGCCTCGAAGAAGCGCATCGCCGCGGAGGGCGGCAGCGCCGCGAGCGTCTGCACCTCGTTGGCGTACCCGCCGAGCGTCGCCTTGATGAAGTCCTTGTTCATCCGCGAGATGACCTCGAGCTTGATGCCGGCCGGGCAGACCGCCTCGCACTCGCCGATCGTCGTGCAGTGACCGAAGCCCTCGGCGTGCGCCTGGCTCGTCATGGCGATCGCGCGCCCCATGCGCTCGGGCTGACCCTGAGGCAGGTGGCCGAGGTGCGCGATCTTGGCGCCGGTGAAGAGCGCCGCCGCGGCGTTCGGGCAGGACGCGACGCACGCGCCACACCCGATGCACGCCGCCGCCTCCATCGCCTTGTCGGCGGACGGCTTCGGGATGAGGATCTGGTTCGCCTCGGCCGCGCTGCCGGCGCGGGTCGAGGTGTAGCCGCCCGCGGCGATGATGCGATCGAGGGCGGACCGGTCGACGATGAGGTCGCGCAGCACCGGGAACGCCGACGCCCGCCACGGCTCGAGGCGCAGCACGTCGCCGTCCTTGAAGTGGCGCATGTGCGTCTGGCACACGGTCGCGTTGCGGAGCGGCCCGTGCGCCTCGCCGTTGATGAGGAAGCCGCACATGCCGCAGATGCCCTCGCGGCAGTCGGAGTCGAACGCCACCGGCTCCTTGCCCTCCGAGACGAGCTGCTGGTTCAGCACGTCCAGCATCTCGAGGAAGGACATGTGCTCGTTGACGTTCGGCACCTCGAACCGCTCGAAGCGGCCGGGGTCGCGCGGGTTCTTCTGACGCCAGATGTCGAGGGTGATCCTCACTTGTAGCTCCGCTGAGCGAGGTGGATGTTCTCGAACACGAGTGGCTCCTTGTTCAGGACGGGCGTCGTTCCGACACCCTTGAACTCCCAGGCCGCCACGTACGCGTACTCGTCATCGTTACGCTGCGCCTCACCGTCCGAGGTCTGGTACTCGACCCGGAAGTGGCCGCCGCACGACTCGTTCCGCTGGAGCGCGTCGTAGCAGAGCAGCTCGGCGAGCTCGAAGAAGTCGGCGACCCGGCCGGCCTGCTCGAGCTGCTGGTTGAGCTCGGCGCCCGAGCCGGTGACCCGCAGCTCCTTGTAGAACCTCTCGCGGAGCTCCGGGATGACGGAGAGCGCGTGCGTGAGGCTCTCCTTCGTCCGCGCCATGCCGCAGTCGTTCCACATGATCTCGCCGAGCTCGCGGTGGAGCTGGTCGGCGCTCTTCTTGCCGCCGATGGACATGAGGCGCTTCGTCCGCTCGTTCACCTCGCGCTCGGCGTCCTTCACGGCCGGGTGGGAGGTGTCCATCTTCGCGAAGCCGCCGCGGGCGAGGTAGTCGCCGACGGTGTACGGCAGGACGAAGTAGCCGTCCGCGAGCCCCTGCATGAGCGCGCTCGCGCCGAGGCGGTTGGCGCCGTGGTCCGAGAAGTTCGCCTCGCCGCCCACGAACAGGCCGGGGAGGTTGGACATGAGGTTGTAGTCCACCCAGAGGCCGCCCATCGTGTAGTGGACGGCAGGGTAGATGCGCATCGGGACGTCGTGCGGGTCCTCACCGGTGATCCGCTCGTACATCTCGAACAGGTTCCCGTAGCGCTCGTCCATGACCTTCCGGCCGAGCCGTTTGAAGGCGTCGCGGAAGTCCAGGTAGACGCCGAGGCCGCCGGGACCGACGCCGCGCCCCTGGTCGCAGACGTTCTTCGCCTGGCGGGAGGAGATGTCGCGCGGGGCGAGGTTGCCGTACGTCGGGTAGATCCGCTCGAGGTAGTAGTCGCGGTCGGACTCGGGGATCTCGTTCGGCGGCCGCTTGTCGCCGGCTGCCTTCGGCACCCAGACGCGCCCGTCGTTGCGGAGCGACTCGCTCATCAGCGTGAGCTTCGACTGGTACTCGCCCGACTTCGGGATGCAGGTCGGGTGGATCTGCGTGTAGCAGGGGTTCGCGAAGAACGCGCCCTTGCGGTGAGCACGCCAGATGGCCGTGGCGTTCGAGCCCTTCGCGTTCGTCGACAGGTAGAAGACGTTGCCGTAGCCGCCGGTGGCGAGCACCACGGCGTCGGCGACGTACGAGGAGATCTTGCCGGTGACGAGGTCGCGCACCACGATGCCGCGGGCGCGTCCGTCGACGACGATGAGCTCCATCATCTCCGTGCGGACGAACTGCTTCACGGTGCCGGCGGCCACCTGCCGCTGCAAGGCCTGGTAGGCGCCGAGCAGGAGCTGCTGGCCCGTCTGGCCGCGCGCGTAGAACGTGCGGGAGACGAGGGCACCGCCGAAGGAGCGGTTCGCGAGCGCGCCGCCGTACTCGCGGGCGAACGGGACGCCCTGCGCGACGCACTGGTCGATGATGTTCGCGGACACCTCGGCGAGGCGGTAGACGTTCGCCTCGCGGGCGCGGAAGTCGCCGCCCTTGATGGTGTCGTAGAACAGGCGCTGCACCGAGTCGCCGTCGTTCTGGTACGACTTGGCGGCGTTGATGCCGCCCTGCGCGGCGATCGAGTGCGCGCGGCGGGGAGTGTCCTGGAAGCAGAAGTTCAGGACCTCGTAGCCGAGCTCACCGAGGGACGCCGCGGCGGCCCCGCCGGCGAGGCCGGTGCCCACCACGATGACCCGGTACTTCCGCTTGTTGGCGGGGTTGACGAGCTTCAGGTCGAACTTCTGCTTCTGCCACTTCTGCTCGATGGGGCCAGAAGGGATGTGCGCGTCGAGCGGCATGTCTTTGTTCACCCCACGAGGCCGAGGATGACGGCCAGCGGAACGGCGGAGAACCCGAGCGTCAGGAGCACGGCAAAGCCGATCGCGAACTTCTGGATCGTCGGCGAGATGCCGCGGTTCGAGAGGCCGAGCGACTGGAACATCGAATAGAGCCCGTGCCAGAGGTGGAAGCCGAGCCCGATCATCGCGACGAGGTAGATGGCGGCGCCCACCGCGCGCGACAGGCTCGCGACGAGGTTGGCGTACACCTGCCCGTGCTCGAACCTCGGGTTCACCACGCCGATCGTGAGATCGAGCAGGTGGTAAACGACGAAGAGGAGGATGAGCAGGCCGCTCCAGATCATCGTCCGCGAGGCGGTGGACGAGACCACCGGACGGTAGTCCTGGTAGCCCACGGGGCGCGCGCGCTGGCGTTCCATCCAGAGCTCGATGCCCGCGAGCGCGTGGACGAACACCGCCACGAGCAGCACGATCCTCGTGAACCAGAGGAACGGCGGGGAGATGCGGAGCAGCTCCGCATAGTGATTGATTTTCGCGGCACCCTGGAAGACCTGCAGGTTGCCGATCATGTGAACGAGGACGAACAGGAACAGCACGATCCCCGTCACAGCCATCAGCGCCTTCTTACCGACGGCGCTGTTCCACAGGGCGCCCAGGCGCGTAGCGCGGGGCGCGGACACCGGACTCACGGAGGTCGACATAGAGGCCGACACGGTGCCAGACCACGCGCGGGTATGCTAGTCCCGGGAGGGGCCCTTTGCGGGCCAGACTGGTCCGTTAATTTGCGGCGCATGAAACGCATCTGCGTGTTCTGCGGCTCCTCCCCCGGGATCAACGGTTCGTACGTGGCGATGGCGCAGGAGGTCGGGAGGGCGCTCGCGAGGCGCGGGCTCGGCCTCGTGTACGGAGGCGGGAGCGTCGGGCTCATGGGCGCGGTGGCGAGCGCCGCGCTCGAGGCGGGCGGCGAGGTGGACGGGGTGATCCCGCGAGCGCTCCTCGCGCGCGAGCTCGGCCACGGCGGCCTCACGCGGCAGCACGTGGTCGGATCGATGCACGAGCGCAAGGCGAAGATGGCGGAGCTCTCCGACGCCTTCCTCGCGCTGCCCGGCGGGATGGGCACGCTCGAGGAGCTCTCCGAGATCCTCACCTGGGCGCAGCTCGGCCTCCACGCGAAGCCCTGCGGGCTCCTCGACGTCGCCGGCTATTACCGCCCGCTCATCTCCTATTTCGATCATGCGGTGACGGAGGGCTTCCTTCGGTCCGAGCATCGCCGGCTCATCCTCGTCGGAGAGGAGCCCGGAGCGCTGCTCGACGCGTTCGACCGGTTCGAGCCGCCGCGCGTGCAGAGGTGGATCGATCCCGAGACCGCGTGAGGGCAGCGGGCGGGGCGTGAATCCCTTGCGACACGCGAGCCGCCCGCCCACAGGGGGAGGCGGTCGGCGCGGGCGGGCGGACGGTCCGCCCGTCCCCGAGGGATCGGGCCGGGATGGCGAAATGCCCGTGATGTCGCGGTGCGGCACGGCACCCGGGCCGCGGAGCCCGGCGGCCTGCGGGAGCGGCACGCTTGTCGCTAGTGTGCTCGGAAGGGACGGGCCCTGGGGTCCGTCCGGAGGACGAACATGCTCGCGATCCTGCTCGCCGCGGCCCTGGCCGCCGCGCCGGCGCAAGACACGGTGGTCATCAAGGACGGGACCCGGGTCACCGGCACCATCGTCGAGGAGAGCCCGTCGACGGGCGTCACGATCCAGCTCGAGGACGGCACCCTGCGGCGCTTCGACCCCGACGCGATCGTGCGGATCGAGCGCGGCGGTGGCGCGAGGCAGGCGAGCCCGGCCGGCCCGCCGCAGTCGCAGCCGTCCGGGCCCGCGGCGACCGCGCCGCAGGAGCCGAGGAGCGCCCCGCCGGTCGTGCAGGGGCCGCTCGACACCGTCTTCCTCGTGAGCGGCGGACGCGTCCGCGGGCGCGTCATCGAGGAGGTCTCCGAGGGCGTGACGATCCAGCTCCCCGACGGGACGACCCGGCGGATCCCCGCGGAGCAGATCGCGCGCATCGCCTACGCGGACGGCTCGGTGCGCGTGCGCCGCGAGCCCTATCCGCGCCCTCCGCCACCGCGGCGTCCGCCACCGCCCGCGGGGCCGCCGTACGCGGGCCCGCCGCCGTACGCTCAGCCTGCCCAGGCGCGCCCGCAGCGAGGCCTCGCGCCCATCCTCCCCGTGTACGCCTCCTTCGGGCTGGGAGGGATCGGCTTCGGCGGCGACATGGGAGATGGGATCGACACGGGCGACGTGCTCGAGGGGCAGCTCGACCTCTGGTTCGAGGGCGGCGCGCGCATCACGCCCGCCATCGGCCTCGGCCTTTACCTCGACGTGGGCGTCGGTGACGCGGGCAACATGTACCGGGACGCCTGCTCCGCGGCGGGGCTCGACTGCATGTCCTCGACGGTGAAGTTCGGCGTGCTCCTCAGGCACACCTGGGGCGCCACCTCGCCGGTCGGCAAGTGGCTCGCGGTCGGCACCGGCTTCGCCGCGGCGAATGTGACGACGTCGAACGGCGACAGCCACGAGCTCGTCTCCTACACCGGCCACGAGATGCTGCGCCTCATGGGCGGCGTCGATCTGCGCTCGAACCCGGTGTTCGGCGTCGGCCTCTACGGCGGCGTCTCGTGGACCACCTACACGCGCATCGAGGAGGAGGGCCTCGGACTGCCCCGCCGCTCGATCGACGACCGCGGGCTCCAGCCGCTCTTCGAGGCGGGCGTGCGGTTCACGCTATTCCCGTAGCGAGGGCGCTAGACGACAGTTTGGCGGGCTCGCTTCGCTGGCCTGTTCGCGAGTCATGATCGGCCGTTCAGCGCGTCGCCGGCGCCCCCTCCGCCCCCTCCGCCGTTGAGAGGTGCCGCGCCACCGTCGCGAGGACGTCCTCGAGCTCGAACGGCTTCGACAGCCATCCCTCGGCGCCGATCTCCTCGGCGCGGCCCCGCGCGTTCTCGGCGGCCGTCACGACGACGATCGGGCAGGCGTGCCCGAAGCGGGTACGGAACTCGCGCGCGAACTCCCACCCGTTCATGCCGGGCATCCGCATGTCGAGGAGGATCACGCCCGGCATCTCCTCGGCGACGCGGGCGAGCGCCGCTCCGCCTTCCTGGGCGGTCCGCACCTTGTGGCCGGCGTCCTCGAGGATCATCTCGAGCAGGGCGAGGAGGTCCGGATCGTCCTCGACGACGAGCACGCTGCGCGAGGTCATGCGGAGCCCTCCCCGGCGAGCGGCACGCTGAAGTGGAAGGTGGAGCCGCGGCCCGGGGCGCTCTCGAACCACATGCGCCCGCCGTGGAGGGCCACGATCTCGCGGCTCATGTCGAGGCCCAGGCCGAGCCCGCCGTAGTCCTGCGGCGTGCCCGCGTGGGCGCGGTAGTAGCGCTCGAAGATCCGGGCCTGACGCTCGGGCGGGATGCCGAGGCCGTGGTCCTCCACCGAGAAGATCGCCTCGCCGTCCCGCGACTCGACGCGCGCCGAGACCGCGCCGCCGCCGGGGGAGTAGCGGACCGCGTTGTCGACGAGGCTCGTGATCACGCGCGAGAGCCGTTCGCGATCGGCGAGCACCTGCGCCGGCACGGTCGCGACCGAGAGGGCGTGGGCCGGCGCGGCGGGTCGCATGCGGGACACGACCTCGCCGGCGAGCGCGCCGAGGTCGAAGTGCTGCAGGTGCCCCTCGCGCGCGTCGAGCCGGAGGCGCGTCGTGTCGAGGAGGTGCTGGACGAGCCTGTTCAGGCGGTCCACCTGGCGCTGGATGACGACGAGCGCCTGCGCCTCGCCGGGATCTCGCTTCTGGAGGAGCTGGGCATACGCCTTGATCACGGCGAGGGGGGTCTTGAACTCGTGCGCGGCGGTGGAGAGGAACTCGTCGCGCAGCTCGTCCAGCCGGCGCGCGGGCGAGACGTCGCGCAGCACCGCGACGGCGAGCTCCGTTCCGCCGCCCGGGACGAGCACGGGGGAGGCGGTGACGGAGAGGAACACGTCGCGGCCGTCGGCGGAGCGGATGATCGCGTCGTACGCGGGCACCCGCTCGCCCTTGAGCGCGCGGATCGTCGCGAAGCGCTCGAGCGGGACCGGCGTGCCGTCGAGGTGGCGCAGCTGGAAGCGCTTGCCCCACTCGGCGATCGGCATGAGCAGCGCCTCGCGGCTGCCGACGCGCAGGAGCTCGGCCGCGGCCTGGTTCGCCTCCACGATCTGGGTGTCCGCGTCCACGACGAGCACCGCGTCCGCCATGCTCTCGATGGTGGCGCGGATCTCTGCGCCGCGCGTGCGCAGGCCGCGCTCGCGACGCCCGATGAGCGCGTACAGCATCACGGAGGTGACCGCGACGAAGGCGATGCCCTTCGCGGTCTGGATCATCGTCCCGGCGTGATCGCCGATCAGCAGCTCGACGGCCCGATCGGACAGCTCGATCCAGACGGCGGAGAGCAGCGCGTAAGCGGCGACGATGCGGCCGGGCGGCCAGGGCAGGCGCCGCCGCCAGCGTGAGGCGCGGGGCGGTTCGGAAACGTTCGGTCGAGGCTCGCCCGCGCGCTGGGAGGGGCCAGGGGGCACTCGGACTGTCTAATCCGTGTGACGGGACCTTGTCATCTCGCCCGGACGGGACAGGTTCGGTTTCACTGATAGAGAAATCGTGATGGGGAGCCCATCGTGCGGCGGGGCGGTCGCCGCCTCGCGGATCGCTCACCCGCGCGCGGCGGATCGATTTGCGTACTCGGCTCGCGAGCACGCACCGGTTGCGCGCCGGAGGACGGGAGGCGGCGGCGCGGGGAGGGGGTGCGGGCCTCCGAAGCCCGCGAGAAATGGGCGGAAGCGCCGCAGGGTCGGGGATGGGTGCGGCGGTTGCATAGCGAACTAGCGATGTCGCTATGTCTTCTTCGGCAGGACGCAGAGGCCGGCCCCGCGGGGCGGCGCGGGCGCCCGCGGGCGAAGCGGTGCGCGAGGCCCCGGACGCTCGCCGCCGCCGCGGCGCGGGCGGTGGAGCCGGGCCGCCTGCCGAGCGGTGGAAGAACCCTTCGGGGAGGCATGGGCTCTCTCGCTTGAGCTCGGACTGGCGCGGCTCGTCGAACGGGCCGCGCGCGACGCGGAGGAACGGATGGAGAGGAACCCCAACAGATTCTGGAACCCCTACGCCGGAGGCGTGGCGCTCGGGCTGGTGCTGCTCGTCACGTTCCTGCTCATGGGGAAGGGGCTCGGAGCCTCGGGCGCGACGTACCGGGTCGGCGTGTGGGCCGTGTCCGGCCTGGCGCCCGCGCACGCGGAGCGAGTGCCGGCCATCGCCGGCATGCTCGAGGACGGTCACCCGCTCGACGACTGGCTCGTGTTCGAGGTCGTGGGCGTCCTCATCGGCGGCGTCCTCGGCGCGATCACCTCGGGGCGCTTCTCGCGCGAGGTGCTGAAGGGCCCGAGCTTCTCGAGCGGCGGCCGGATCGGCTTCGCGATCGCGGGCGGCGTGATCATGGGGTTCGCCGCCAAGCTGTCGCGCGGCTGCACCTCGGGGCAGGCGCTCTCGGGCGGCGCGGCCATGTCGGTCGGGTCGTGGGCCTTCATGCTGTCGGTGTTCGCGGGCGGCTACGCGGTCGCCTACTTCCTGAGGAGGCAGTGGCGATGACGACGATCTTCCCCATCGAGGCGCTCTCCGACGAGCGCCGCGCCCTCGGCCTGGGCGTCGCGGTCGTCGTCGGGATCGCGTTCGGGTTCGTGCTCGAGCGCTCCGGCTTCGGGCGCGCCCAGAAGCTCGTCGGGCAGTTCTACGGCTACGACTTCACCGTCCTCAAGGTGATGTTCACGGCGATCGTGACGGCGATGCTCGGGCTCGTCGTGCTCTCCTCCGCGGGGGTCGTGGACCTCGCGGCCATCCAGTTCAACTACCCGACCTACCTCTGGCCGATGATCGTGGGCGGCCTGTTGCTCGGCGCGGGGTTCGTGATGTCCGGCTACTGCCCCGGCACCTCGCTCGTCGCGACCGCCTCCGGCAAGCTCGACGGCGTCTCGACGGTCTTCGGCGTGGTCGTGGGCGGCCTCGTGTACGCGCACGTCGAGCCGGCGCTCGGCGCGTTCCCGAACTCGGGCAAGCTCGGCGCGCTCTCGCTCTCCACCTGGCTCGGGCTCCCCGCGCCGATCGTCGCCGTCTTCGTCGTGGCGTTCGCGATCGCGGCCTTCTTCGCGGGCGAGCGCATCGAGCGCCTCGTCGCCGGAGCGGCCCTCGCCGAGAGCCCGTCGGGCGCGGCGAAGAAGTGGATCTTCGTCGGCCTGGTCGCGGTGGCCCTCGCCGGCGTCGCGATGCTCGCCCTGCCCACCGGCACCGCTGCGGCGCCCTGATCCCGCCGCCGCTCACCCCGCAGTCGACACAAGGAGAAGCAAGATGAAGAAGATCCTGTCCGCCCTCACCCTCGCCGTCGCCTTCACCCTCGCGACCGCGACCCCCGCGCACGCCGAGGAGAAGATGCTCGGCACGGTGACGAAGATCGACCTCGCCGGCGCGACGGCGACGGCGACGCTCAAGGACTCGAAGAGCGGCTCGCTCGTCGATCTGCTCGTGGACGACACCGTCACGCTCGACAAGTTCAAGGACAAGCGGATCGGCGTCGGCGACGAGATCAAGGCCAAGTTCGAGAAGAAGGACGGGAAGAACCACTCCACGTTCTTCAAGAAGGCCGGCGGCTGCTAGCGACGCTCTGGCTCCCCTCCAGAGGGCCGGAGCAGGGCTGCAGCGCACGTCCCCTTGCGCTGCAGCCCTTTTTTTCAGATCACACGCTGAACGGAGAGTGAAAATGCGCATCCTGTCCCGCACCCTCGCGCTCGCCGCGGCCCTCGCCGCCGCGCCCGCGCTCGCCGCCGAGCACCCCGGAAACGACGTCATCCGCGAGAAGGGCTACAAGGGCCCGGAGACCTGCGAGGAGTGCCACCCCGGCACGGCGAAGGCGTTCCTCGGGACCGTCCACTGGAAGCACGCGTCCAAGGTGACGAACGTGGACAACCTTGATCCCAAGCTCGAGTACGGGATGAAGAACCGCATCTACACGTTCTGCAACGGGAACGACGTCGTCAACGATCTCAAGGAGATCCCGCAGAACGCGCTCGGCAAGACGAAGCTCACCGGCTGCAACACCTGCCACCCCGGCAACCACCTCGCCGGCGTCGGCTCGGACGGCGCGGAGGCGGAGGCCGCCATCGACTGCCTGGTGTGCCACTCGGCCAAGTACGACTACTCGAAGCGCAAGCCCTACAAGACCCCCGACGGCAAGGTCGCGATCGGGCAGGACCGGAGCGTCGAGGCGGCCCTCGCGGTGGGCAAGCCCACCGTCAAGGCCTGCATGACCTGCCACGAGACGGCGGGCGGCGGCACGCTCATCAAGCGCGGCTTCGCGTTCGACGCCGAGCACGACGCGCACGCCGCGAAGGGCATGACCTGCGCCGACTGCCACAAGGCGAAGGACCACAAGATCCCGACGGGCTTCGATCCGAACAACTGGGCGAACGACGGCGTCCGCGTGGCCTGCGCCGACTGCCACGGCGCCAAGCCGCACAAGGACGCGGACTACGACGCGCACGTCGCGAAGATCGCCTGCCAGACCTGCCACATCCCGACCTCGGGCGGCGCGGTGGCGAAGGACTTCACGAAGTGGTCGAAGGACGCGTCGACGGGCTTCTGGGAGCCGTCCACCATCAAGCGGGAGCCGGCGGGCACGAAGCCGGTCTACGCGTGGTTCAACGGCTCCGTCCGGAACGAGCCGCACTTCATCGGCCCGAAGGGCAGCCGGGCCGACCCGAAGAGCAAGATCACCCCGTTCAAGATCTACGAGGGGCGCGCCTACTACGATCGCCGCACGGGCAAGCTCCTCTCCATGGACTTCGCCCAGCCGACGGCGACCGGTGACACGCTCGCGGGCGTCGCCTCCGCCGCGAAGACGCTCGGCCTGAAGAACGTCGACCCCGTCCCCGGCTGGCAGACCATCTACTTCGCGAACAGCCACCTCGTGACGAGGCAGAAGGCGCTGTCCTGCGATCGCTGCCACACCGCGAACGGGCAGCTCGACTTCGAGGCGCTGGGCTACTCGAAGGGCGAGATCGCCCGGCGCAAGCTGAAGAGCGCGGAGCTCTGGTTCGACCGGCTCCACGACAAGGAGCAGAAGAAGGAAGAGTTCTAGGTCCCCCGGCGCGGGCGGGCGCCCGACGCCCGTCCGCGCTATCCTGTCCCTCCGTGTCGAACCTTCGTCCAGAGCCCCCCCTCGCCTCCGACCCCGCCCGCGCCGGGCGGATCGCGGAGGTGCTGAAGGCCGTCGCGCACCCGCTGCGGCTGCGCATCGTCGCCTCGCTCTGCCGCGAGGAGCTGAACGTCTCGACGCTCGCGGAGCGCCTGGGCGCGAGCCAGGCGATCGTCTCCCAGCAGCTGCGCATCCTGCGCAGCCTCGGGCTCGTGGCCGCGACGCGCGAGGACGGCTTCGCGCGCTACCGGCTCGCCGAGCCGGCGCTGGAAGACCTCGTCTGCTGCATGGAGCGCTGCGAGCGCTGAATGACGGCTGGCGACGCGCGGTCGCCCTCGGTGCCGCGCATCGTCCCGCCGTTCAGGCGCCGTCGAGCTGCCGGTCCTGGCGGCCGGACGCCGAGGCGAGCCCGATGAGCATCGCGTAGACGAGGGCGACGACCGGGGTCGCGACGAGCACGGCGCGCGGCCCCTCGATGACGTGCCCCGCGTCGCCGGCGAAGTGGAGCGCGAGCTCGCAGGCCTGGCGCACCACGGTCGCCCCGACGGCGTACAGGCCGACCTGCCACCAGCGCGTCAGCCGCCACCCCACGATGAAGCAGGCGACGAGCTCCGGCGCGAAGAGGGCGCCCCACATCCAGCCTGGCACGGTCCCGGTGGCGGCGAGAGACGCCACGATGGCGCCGCGGTGGATGACGAAGTGCGAGAACGCGTGCGCGGCCAGGATGCCGCACAGCGACACCCCCAGCCAGGGCAGCTCGCCCCTGACGCTCCGGCCCCCATGTGTCATTCGGTCGCACTCCAGCATGGGGGCCGGAGTGGACGCAAATCCAAACGTGGACTAGCGAGCGCGGTCTCGTCCGCGCCCGCCGCCGGGCTGGCGGCCGGGCGCGTCGCCCGCGAACGCGGCGGAGAGCCAGCGCCAGAGCGCGGCGGGGGTCGGCGCGAGCCGCAGCGCGGCCCACCGCACCCGCCGAAGGTCCCGCCCGCGGGCGTGCCCCTCGAGTCCCCGGAGCAGGGAGCGCGCCTCCTCGCGCTCACCCTCGGCGGCGAGCGCCGGCGCGAGCGCGAGCCGCGCCTCGAGGTGCAGCGGCTCGAGCTCGAGCGCCCGGCGCAGGAGCGACACGGCGGCCGGGCGGCGCCGCGCCCGGGCGAGCGCGCGCCCGCCGTCCACGAGGGCACCCACCGCGTCGGCCCGGCGGCCCCGCAGCGCGTGCAGACGGGCGAGCTCGACGCGGAAGGCGGGCTCGAGGGGGAACACCCCGGTCGCCGTGGCGCACACCGCTGCGGCGCGATCGGTGAACCCCGCGGCGAGGTGGCGCTCCGCCGCGCGGCGGAAGCAGCGGGCGCCCTCGGCGCCCTGGCCGAGGCGCGCGAGCAGCGGAGCGAGCTTCACGTTCAGCGAGGGGTCCTCGGGGTCGTTGCGGAGGGCCTCGCGGTACCCGGCCACCGCCTTGCGGATGCGTCCGCGCGCCCGGGCGCGGTCGGCGGCGGCGACGATCTCGGCTCGCGTGCGCGGCCGGCGGCGGAAGAGCGGCACGGGGGGATGTTAGCCACGCACCGGCGCGGGGCTCCACCGCGATCTTCGTGGCGCCGGGTGCCCACACCGACCCCTGGGACCGTTGGACCGCCCAGGCGTGCGTGTTATGACCCGCCGGCTTGTCCGAGGAGATCCTCATCGTCGCCGGCGAGGCGAGCGCCGATCTGCACGCGGCGCGCGCGCTCGAGGAGCTCGCGGCGCTGCGGCCCGGGATCCACGCGTTCGGGGTCGGCGGTCCGCGGCTGCGCGCCGCGGGGCTCGAGGTGCTCGCGCCGGCGGAGGACATCTCGGTGATGGGGGTCGCCGAGGTGCTGCCGCGGCTGCCGCGGATCCTCGGGATCCTGCGCCTGCTCGCGCGCGCCGCCGCCGAGCGCCGCCCCAAGGCGGCCCTGCTCGTCGACCTGCCGGACTTCAACCTCCGCCTCGCGGCGAAGCTCAAGAAGCTCGGGATCCCCGTCGTCTACTACGTCTCGCCCACCATCTGGGCGTGGCGGAAGGGCAGGGCGAAGAAGATCGCGAAGGTCGTCGACCGGATGCTCTGCATCCTCCCGTTCGAGCCGAGCTTCTACGAGGGCACCGGCGTCCGGGCGCGCTTCGTCGGGCACCCCTTCGCGGAGCGGCCGCCGCCGGAGGCCCCGGACCGCTACCGCGCCGCCCTCGGACTCGCGAACGGCCGGACCACCGTCGCGCTCGTGCCGGGGAGCCGCGCGTCGGAGCTGAAGCGCCTCTTCGCGCCCATGCTCGAGGCCGCCGAGCGGATCAAGGCCGTCCACCCCGACGCGCAGTTCGTGGTGCCGGTCGCCCCGACCCTCCCGCGCGCCGCGCTCGAGCCGTACCTCGCCGTGCACCGCACCATCGAGGTGAAGCTCGTCGACGGGCGCACCGAGGAGGTGGTGGGCGCGAGCGACGCCGCCATCGTGAAGAGCGGCACCTCCACGCTCGAGACCGCGATCATGCTCCGGCCGATGGTCGTGGTGTACCGGCTCTCCTGGCTCACGTACGCGCTCGGCAGGATGCTCGTGCGCATCGCGCACTTCGCGCTCGTCAACATCCTCGCCGGCCGAAGCGTCGTCCCCGAGCTCCTGCAGGGAGAGGCGAGCCCGGCGCGCATGGCCGCGGAGATCGAGCGGCTCCTCGGCGATCGCGCGGTGCGCGACGCGCAGCTCGCGGCGCTGCAGGAGGTGCGCGACTCGCTCGGCGAGCCCGGCGCGCCCCGGCGCGTGGCGGAGGAGATCGTGGGGGTGATGTCATGACGGAGCGGCGCCCGGCGATCGTCTGCCTCCCCACCTACGACGAGCGCGAGAACCTCGAGCCCATCGTCGCGGGCATCCTCGCCGCCACGCCGGACGTGGACGTGCTCGTCGTGGACGACAGCTCGCCGGACGGCACGGGCGAGCTCGCCGACCGGCTCGCCGCGCGCGAGCCGCGCGTCCACGTGCTCCACCGCGCCGCGAAGCAGGGGCTCGGGAGGGCGTACCTCGCCGCCTTCGACTGGGCGCTCTCGCGCGGGTACGCCTACGTGCTCGAGATGGACGCCGACTTCTCGCACGACCCGCGCTACCTGCCGGCCCTGCTCGCTCGCGCCCGCAGCGACGCCGACCTCGTGCTCGGCTCGCGCTACGTCCCGGGCGGCGGGACGGTGAACTGGGGCCTCGGCCGCAAGCTCATCTCGCGCGGGGGCAGCCTCTACGCGCGGACCATCCTCGGCGTGCGCGTGCGCGACCTCACCGGCGGGTTCAAGTGCTTCCGGCGCGAGGTGCTCGAGGCGATCGACCTGCCGAGCGTCGAGTGCTCGGGCTACGCGTTCCAGATCGAGCTCACCTACCGCGCGCTCCGGCGGGGGTTCCGGGTGGTGGAGGTGCCGATCGTCTTCGCGGACCGGCGGGTGGGGCAGTCGAAGATGTCGCGCCGGATCGTGATCGAGGCGGTGCGCAAGGTCTGGTCGATCCGCCGCTCGGGGTTCGCGCGCCGCGCCGCGCCCGAGAAGTAGCCCCGCGCCGCGGCCGTCCGCGGTATCTTCCGCCCGCCTCGTCATGGGTGAGCTCCTCGGCCTCGGCCTCGTCTCGTTCTCGGCGATCTTCTTCGTCGTCGATCCGTTCTCTGCGGTGCCGTTCTTCCTCGCGATGACGAGGCGGCACAGCGCGGAGGAGCGGCGCGTCATCGCGCTCCGCGCGGCCATCGCCGCCGGCCTCGTGCTCGCCGCGTTCGCGCTCGCCGGCGCCTGGATCTTCAAGCTGCTCGGCATCAGCCTCGGCGCGTTCAAGATCGCCGGCGGGGTCGTGCTGCTCCTCCTCGCGCTCGACATGATCCGCACCCAGCCGTCCAGGACGCGCATCACCGAGGGTGAGGTGGAGGCGGGCGCCGACAAGGAGGACATCGCCATCGTGCCGCTCGCGATGCCGCTGCTCGCCGGGCCGGGGAGCATCGCGACCGCCGTCGTCCTCATGGCGCGCGCGCGGAGCGGGCCCTGGTGGCACGCCATCCCCGTGCTGGTCGCGATCGCGCTCACCGCCGCGGGGAGCTACGTGATCCTCGCAGGCGCCACGCGGACGGAGCGCGTGCTGGGGCGGACCGGCCTCGCCATCCTCGAGCGCGCGGCGGGCCTGCTGCTCGTCGCCATCGGCATCCAGTTCATGCTCGATGGGCTGTCCGAGTCCTTCGCCGGACGCCTGCTGGGTCCCTAGCGAGCACCCGGACGGGACGGGCGGGGCGTCTCGCAATGCCCTGTGGCCGTCTGTCACACTCGGCCTCCACCCCGGGAGGCCCGCATGTCGTCCACGGAGAGCTTCCGCCGCGCCCGCGACTTCCTCGTGCAGCACCGCGAGGACTACGAGACCGCCTACCGGGAGTTCCGCTGGCCGGCCCTCGATCGCTTCAACTGGGCGCTCGACTGGTTCGACATCGTCGCGGACGGCAACCCGCGGACGGCGCTGCACCTCGTGGAGGAGTACGGCGCGGAGGTGCGCCTCTCGTACGCCGAGCTGGCGGAGCGCTCCAACCGCGTCGCGATCTACCTCCGCCGCCACGGCGTCGAGCGCGGCGATCGCATCCTCATGATGCTGCCGAACTGCGTGCAGATCTGGGAGGTAATGCTCGCGGCCATGAAGCTCGGCGCGTGCGTCATCCCGGCGAGCACGCTGCTCACGCCGGAGGACCTCGTCGATCGCGTGGAGCGCGGCCGGGTGCGCCACGTCGTGACGGACCCCGCCGGCGCGGAGAAGATGCGGGCGCTCGACGGCGGGTTCGCGCGGCACGTCGTGGGCGAGCAGGTGCCGGGCTGGATCCCGTTCGAGCTCGCTTACGACGAGTCGTCGCTGTTCATCCCGCACGGCGAGACGATGTCCTCGGACCCGGTGCTGCTCTACTTCACGAGCGGCACCACCGCGAAGCCGAAGCTCGTCGTGCACACCCAGCGCAGCTACCCGGTGGGCCACCTCTCGACGATGTACTGGATCGGCCTGCGGGAGGGCGACGTGCACATGAACGTCTCGTCGCCGGGCTGGGCGAAGCACGCCTGGTCGAGCTTCTTCGCGCCGTTCAACGCCGGGGCGACGGTGTTCGTGCACAACTACGCGAGGTTCGTGCCGCGCGAGACGCTCGGCGTCCTGGAGCGGCACCAGATCACGACCCTGTGCGCGCCGCCCACCGTCTGGCGCATGCTCATCCTCGAGGATCTCTCCCGCCACCAGGTGAAGGTCCGCGAGGCGCTCTCGGCGGGCGAGCCGCTCAACCCCGAGGTGATCGAGAAGGTCCGGAAGGCCTGGGGCGTGACGATCCGCGACGGCTACGGCCAGACCGAGACCACGGCGCAGATCGGCAACTCGCCGGGCCAGCCGCTCAAGCCCGGCTCGATGGGCCGCCCGCTGCCGGGCTACCGCATCGCGCTGCTCGACGAGGAGGGGAACGACGCGCCCGAGGGCGAGCTCTCCATCACGCTCGACCCGCGCCCGGCCGGCGTCATGGCGGGCTACGAGCAGGACCCCAACCTGAACGAGTTCACGACGCGCCACGGCCATTACCACACGGGCGACGTCGCCGCCCGGGACGCGGGCGGGTACGTGACCTACGTCGGGCGGGCCGACGACGTCTTCAAGAGCTCCGATTACCGGATCAGCCCCTTCGAGCTCGAGAGCGCGCTCATCGAGCACGACGCCGTCGCGGAGGCGGCCGTCGTGCCGAGCCCCGACGCGGTGCGCGGCCTCGTCCCCAAGGCGTTCATCATCCTCAAGCCGGGGCGCGCGCCGGACCGCGAGCTCGCGCTCGAGCTCTTCCGGTTCCTGCGCCGGAGGCTCGCGCCGTACAAGCGCGTCCGCCGCCTGGAGTTCTCGGAGCTGCCCAAGACCGTCTCGGGCAAGATCCGGCGGGTCGAGCTGCGGCGCCGCGAGCAGGGCCGCGAGCCCGGGGCGCCGCGGGGCCCGCGCGAGTTCTGGCAGGACGACTTCCCGGAGATCGCCAGGGGCGATTGACGCGGGCGCGACGAACGGGCGCGGCCCTCTCGGGCCGCGTCTGCCGCGCGGTGAAGAACACGTGGCGCCGCGCATGCGTCTCGTTGCATCCTTCAACGCACACGCCCGCGCCCCGGGGCGCGGGGAAGCCGGAGACACGACATGGCCAACTCCCGCGTGATCCGCACCTTCTCCATCATCGGCGCCGACGGGGCGGGCAAGACCGCCCTCGTCGAGGCGCTCTGGCGCATCGCCGATCCGAAGCGGCCCCCGGGCGAAGCCTCCACCTCGCGCCTCGACGCCGAGCCCGAGGAGAAGAAGCGAAACTTCACGCTGGCGCTCCACCCCGAGAGCTTCGAGGAGGGCGGACGGGCGTTCCACGTGCTCGACTGCCCGGGGTTCGCCGCGTTCCTCACCGAGGTGGAGTGGGCGCTGCAGGTGACCGATGGCGCGGTGCTCGCCCTCTCGGCCGCCGACGGCGCGCACAACCGGGCCGAGCGCGCGTACGACGTGCTCGCCGACTCGGGCCGCCCGGCGATCGCGGTGATCACCCGGCTCGACCACGAGCAGGCCGACTTCGCGAGGACGCTCGCCGACGTGGAGTCCTCGCTCAAGGTGAAGCCGGTCCCGGTCCAGCTCCCGATCCTGCGCGGCGGCAAGTGCGCCGGCCTCGTGGACCTCGTCTCGATGAAGGCTCACCTGCACGACGGCAAGGGCCGGTACGAGGAGGGCGCGATCCCCGGCGAGCTCTCGGCCGAGGCGGAGCGCCTCCGCACCGCGCTCGTCGAGGCCGCCGCGGAGTCGGACGACGAGCTGCTCGGGAAGTACCTCGAGGGCGGGTCGCTCTCGGAGGAGGAGATCGCGCGCGGCCTCGCCCGGGGCGCAGCCGAGCAGCGCATCCTCGTCGTCGCGTGCACGTGCGCGAAGAGCGGCGTCGGCGTCCGCGAGCTGCTCGACCTCGTCGTTGGGATCGTCCCGGGCCCCGAGGCGCGCGAGGTGAAGGGCAAGGACCTCGCCGGCAAGGAGGTGACGCGCCCCGCCACCCCCGAGGCGCCGTTCTGCGGGCAGGTGTTCAAGACGACCATCGACCACTTCGCCGGGCGCGTCGACTACGTCCGGGTGTTCTCCGGCACCCTGAAGCACGACGCGAACGTGATGAACCCCAGGACCCGCAGCGAGGAGCGCGTCTCGCACCTGCACCGCACCGACGGGGCGCAGACGGCGGAGGTGCCCGAGGCGGGACCCGGCGAGTTCGTCGTGCTCATGAAGCTGAAGGACGCGCACACCGGCGACACGCTGTGCGACCCGGCCGCCCCCATCCTCCTGCCGCACTTCGCGCAGCACACCCGGCCGGTGTCGTACGCCGTCCACGCGAAGGCCGGCGACGACAAGGCCGCCGCGGCGCTGCAGAAGCTCATCGAGGAGGACCCCTCGCTCGAGCTGGCCCGCTCCCCGGACACGGGCGAGATGCTCCTCCAGGGCATGGGGCAGGCGCACATCGAGGTGACGGTGGAGCGCGTGAAGCGCAAGCACGGCGTCGAGGTCACGCTCGCGCCCCCGACGCCCGCGTATCTCGAGACCATCACCGCGCCGGCCAAGGCGCAGGGCAAGTTCAAGCGGCAGACCGGCGGGCACGGGCAGTACGGCGACGCCCACGTCGAGCTCGTGCCGAAGGCGCGCGGGGAGGGGTTCGAGTTCGAGGACGCCATCGTCGGCGGCGTGGTCCCGCGCCAGTTCATCCCCTCGGTCGAGAAGGGGATCCGCGGCGCCCTGCACTCCGGGCCGCTCGCCGGCTACCCGGTCGTCGACTTCAGGGCGAGGCTCGTGTTCGGCAGCTACCACGACGTGGACAGCTCCGACATGGCGTTCCAGGTGGCGGGCTCGATGGCGTTCAAGAAGGCCGTCCTCGAGGCGCGCCCGATCCTCCTCGAGCCCGTGATGAAGCTCGAGGTGCGCGTCCCCGAGGAGTACGTCGGCGCGGTGATGGGCGACCTGAACAGCCGGCGCGCGAAGGTGCAGGGCATGGAGCCGCTCGCGCGCGGGGTGCTCGTCCGCGCCCTCTGCCCGCACGCCGAGGCGATGACCTACGACGCCGACCTCCGCTCGCTCACGCAGGGCGTCGGGTACTTCACGATGGAGGCCTCGCACTACGACCCCGTCCCGCCGCCCATCGCGCAGAAGATCATCGAGCGGCGGCGGGCGGAGGGGAAGGTGAAGGGCCTCGAGGAGTGAGCGAGCCGCGCGCTGCGACGGTCGTCGCGAGCGCGACCCGTCGCTCAGCGCAGCGTCTCGCGGGCCCGGTGCTGCGGCCCCGAGCGCGTGCGACGGATCCCGCTCGGCTGCCGGTCGCGGCCCGGCCGCCCGCCGCCGCGCAGCGCCGCCGCGCCCACCGCGACGAGCCTCACGGCCTTGGCGGCGGGCCGACGCTCCGCGGCCTCGTGCGCCGCCTCGCGCGCGTCGCGCGCGCTCACGAAGTCGGGGACGCGCACGAGCACCGTGAAGCCCCCGCTCCCGCGATCACCCTCGCCGGCCGGACGCAGCCGGACCTCGGGCGCGCCCGGGCGGAACAGGTTCCCGCCCTTCTTCTTGGCCGCCGCCAGCACCGCCGCGGTCCTCGTCACCGCCTCGATCGCCTCCTCGAGCGCCGTGCCGCCGGGCGTGCCCTTGCCCGTGATCGCGATGCAGTGCTCGACGCCCGCCGGGTTCCGCCTCTGCTCCACCGTCCTCGCCATTGCGACCTCCGTGGCGCGCGGCGTGGGCCGCGCCCACGATCCGATTCGGCGCCGGCGGCGAGGGTGGGTCAACCGGGCCAGTGGGGGCGGCAGGCGGCCGGGCGGGCGGCCGGGTGGGTGAGGGTGCCGCCCGGACGGGGTAGCGTCGTCCTGCCCCCCGCGGACGTTCTGGCATAGGATGGCCGCGCCTTGCGCTCGTACCTGAGACTCCTCCGCTTCGTCGCGCCGTACAAGCTGACGCTCGCCGTCGCCATCCTCTGCATGGCGATCCTGTCGGTCACGACGGCCGCCTACGTGTACCTGCTCGGGCCGGCGCTCGAGTTCCTGTTCCGCGGGGACCCGCGGGCCCTCGGCAGCCTCGCCAAGTTCGTGCCGGCGTCGTGGGACGTCGCGGGCCAGCTCGCCCGGCTGGACCGCTCGACCATCCTCGGCATCCTGCCCGCGATCATCGTCGGCGTCGCCGCGCTGAAGGGCGTGGCCTACTTCGGGCAGTTCTACCTGATGGGGATGGTCGGGCAGCGGATGATCGCGGACGTCCGCCGCGCCCTCTTCGACCACCTCCTGCGGCTGTCGCCCGGCTTCTACACGCGCCGCCACTCCGGCGACATCCTCCAGCGCTTCTCGGCGGACGTGCTCTCGGTCGAGACCGCCGTCTCGAACGCGATCCCGAGCTACCTGCGCGACGGGCTCACCGTCATCGTGATGCTCGTCTCGTGCTTCGTCCTCGACTGGCGCATGTCGCTCGTCGCCTTCGGCGCGGTCCCCGTCACGCTCCTGCCGGTCGTGCGCCTCGCGAAGCGGCTGAAGCGCGTCACGGGCCACGCCCAGTCCACCGCCGGCGAGCTGTCCGAGATGGTGCAGGAGGCGGTGAGCGGGATGCGGGTCGTGCAGGCCTACGGGATGGAGCGCTGGGAGTCCGGCCGCTTCGCCGAGGCGAACGGGAAGCTCATCCGGATCCTGCGCCGCAGCTATCTCGTCCGGGCCTTCTCGTCGCCGCTCATGGAGATCATGGGGGCGGCGGGGCTCGCGGCCGCGATCTGGTGGGTCGGCGGGCGGATCCTGGCGGGGGAGCTCGAGCCGGGGAAGTTCTTCTCCTTCGTGGCGGCGGTGCTCCTCCTCTACACGCCCGTGAAGCAGCTCGGGCGCGTCGGGCAGATCGCGATGCAGGGCGCGGCGGCCGGCGACCGGATCTTCGAGATCCTCGACACGCCCTCCGCCGTGCCGGACGACGGCCGCGAGGTCCTCCCGCGGTTCGCGGAGGCGATCCGCTACGAGCGGGTGGCCTTCGCGTACGGCGATCGCCCGGTGCTGCACGGCCTCGACCTCGAGATCCGCAAGGGCGAGGTGGTGGCGCTCGTCGGCTCGTCCGGAGGCGGCAAGACGACCGTCGCGAACCTCCTGCCGCGCTTCTGGGACGTCACCGACGGCCGGATCACCGTCGACGGGAAGGACGTCCGCGACGTGACGCTCGCGAGCCTGCGCGCCCAGCTCGCGCTCGTGACGCAGGAGACGGTGCTCTTCAACGACACCATCCGCGCGAACATCGCCTACGGCCGTCCCGAGGTGGCGCAGGCCGACGTGGAGCGCGCGGCGCGGCTCGCGCAGGCGCACGGCTTCATCGAGGCGCTGCCTCACGGGTACGACACCCGCGTGGGGGAGAAGGGCGTCCTCCTCTCGGGCGGCCAGCGGCAGCGGATCGCGATCGCCCGCGCCTTCCTCAAGGACGCGCCCATCCTCGTGCTCGACGAGGCGACGAGCGCGCTCGACGCGGAGAGCGAGCGCGAGGTGCAGCGCGCGCTCGACTCCCTCATGGCCATCGAGGGCGGACGCCGCCGCACCACGCTCGTCATCGCGCACCGCCTCTCGACGGTGCGGAACGCCGACCGCATCGTGGTCCTCTCCGGCGGGCGCGTGGTCGAGCTCGGCACCCACGACGAGCTCGTCGCGCGCGGCGGCGAGTACGCGCGCCTCCACCGGATCTTCGAGGGCGAGGCGCGCGCGGAGGCGCGCGTGAGCGCGGGCTAGGCTTGAAGCGGATCGTCCTCGCCGCGGTCGTCCTCCTCCTCGCCGGCTACGCGGGGTTCGGCGCGATGGCGCTCCGGGAGCGCACGCTGCGCCGCTCCGGGGCCGCGCACGCCGACGCGGCGCGGGAGGGGCTGCGCGGCGCCTACCACGTGCACACCACCGCGAGCGACGGCCGCGGCTCGCTCGCGGAGGTGGTCGCCGCGGTGCGCGCCGCGGGCCTCGACTTCGTCGTGGTCACCGATCACAACGTCCGCGCCCCGGAGCGGGCGGAGTACCTCGACGGCGTCCTCGTGGTGCCCGCCACCGAGGTCTCGACCCCCTACGGACACGTGGTGGCGCTCGGGGTGCCGCGCGCGCTCACGCGGGAGGAGCGCGTCCGCGATCCCCTCGGCGCGATCGCCGCGCTCGGCGGCCAGGCGGTGCTGGCGCACCCGTTCCACCCGCGCCGGCCCTTCACCGGCTGGGGTCGGGGGCCGTGGCGCGGCTTCGAGGTCGTCTCGAACGACACGTCCTGGTACCGGGTGGTGACGGATCGCGCGGCCGGCAAGGTGGTGCGCGCCGCGGCGGCGCTGCCCTTCGACGGCGCCGGCGCCGTGCTCGCGCTCGCCGCCGATCCCGCGGACGAGCTCGCGCGCTTCGACGCCGAGGAGGGCGCCGCGCGCGGCCGCGGCGAGGTCCGCGTGCTCCTGTGCTCGGCCGACGCGCACGGCTACCCGGGCTACCGCGCGGCCTTCGAGGCGTTCTCGATGCGCGTGCCCGTGCGCCGGAGCGGGGACGCGGAGGCCGACGCGCGCGCGGTGACCGCGGCGCTCCTCGACGGCAGCGCGGCGTGCGTCTTCGACGGCGTCGCGCCGGCGGCGCGCGTCCGGCTCGGGCGCCCCGACCCGGAGACGATCGCGCTGTCGCTCGGCGCGCCCCCCGATCCGCGCGCCCGGTTCGCGCTCCTGCGCGACGGCCGCCCCGCGGGCGCGCTCGCCCCGGACGCGGACGGCGCCGCGTTCCGCTGCGACGGCCGGTGCGCCCCCGGCGACTACCGCGTGGAGGCCCGGATCGACGGCCGGCCGTGGATCTTCACGAACCCCTTGCGCATCGAGTAAAAGCGCCCCACGAGAGGTCCCGCCCTGCACCTCGTCTACGTCATCGCGAGCTACGCGCTCTTCGTCTTCGCGCTGCCGGTGCTGCTCACGCACCCGAAGCTGCGCCACGGCATCGCCCAGCGCCTCGGCCTCTACCGGCGCGGCCTCGACCTCGGCCGGGGCAGCCCGCGGGTCTGGCTGCACGGCGCGAGCGCCGGCGACCTCCTCTCGCTCCAGCCGATGATGCGGGAGCTGAAGCGGCGCCTGCCGGGCTCCTGCATCATCGTCACCACCATCACGAACAGCGGCCAGGAGATGGCGCGGAAGAAGCTCGCCGAGGCCGACGTGGTGCTGTACGCGCCGTACGATCTGTTCGGCGCGACCCGGCGCGCGGTCGCGGCGCTGAAGCCCGACCTCCTGGTGCTCGAGTACACGGAGATCTGGCCGAACCTCATCCGCGCCGCCCGCAAGGCGGGGGTGCGGATCGCGCTCACGAACGGCCGCTTCAACCCGGCGAAGCTCTCGCGCTACCGCGCGATGTTCCGCGCCATCCGGAACCCCCTCCGCCGCATCGACTGCTTCCTCATGCGCTCGGACGAGGAGGCGGAGCGGGCGCTCGCGCTCGGCGCCGCCCCCGATCGCGTGTGGGTGACCGGGAACACCAAGTTCGACGCGCTCGTGCTCGAAGGCGCGGAGGGCAAGGAGCAGGCGCTCCGTGCGGAGATGGGCCTCGACCCGACCGCGCCCGTCTTCATGGCCGGCTCCACCCACGAGGGCGAGGAGGAGCTCGTCCTCGGCGTGTACAAGGGGCTGCTCGAGCGCCACCCGCGCCTCCAGCTCGTCATCGCGCCGCGCTACCTCGAGCGCTGCGGCAAGATCATGGCGCTCGCGGCGGAGGCGGGGCTCGGCGTCCGCCTGCGCAGCGGCGGCGCGCCCGCGGGCCACGCGCAGGTCACGTTGCTCGACACCATCGGCGAGCTCTCGATCGCCTACCGCCTCGCGACGCTGGTCTTCGTGGGCGGGAGCTTCGTCACGCGCGGCGGGCAGAACGTGCTCGAGCCCGCGGCGCAGGGGAAGCCCGTGCTGTTCGGGCCGCACATGGAGAACTTCAAGGACTCGGTGCAGGTGCTGCAGGGGCGCGGCGGGATCCAGGTCGCCTCGCCCGAGCAGCTCCTCAAGGTGGCCGAGGAGCTGCTCTCGCGGCCCGACCAGCTCGAGGAGCTCGGCGCGCTGGCGCGCGGCTCGGTGACGTCGATCCGCGGCGCGAGCGCCCGCAACGTCGAGCACATGCTCTCCATGCTCCCGCGTGGAAAGGCGGCGGCGTGACGGATCCGGCGAGCATCCTCGTCGTCCGCTACAGCGCGCTCGGGGACGTCGTCCTCGCGACGAGCGTCCTCGAGCCCCTGCGCCGGCGCTTCCCCGCGGCGCGGATCGAGTGGGTGACGGACGCGCTCTACGCGCCGCTGCTCGAGGGGCTGCCGGAGCTCGCCCAGGTCCACCGGCTCGGGCGCGACGGCACGAACGGCGCGTGGGGGCTCGCCTCGAGCCTGCGCGGCCGGTTCGACGTCGCGATCGACCTCCAGCACAAGGCCCGCAGCGTCCTCGTGGCGCGCGCCGCCGCGCCGATGCGCGCCGCCTTCCGCCGCCGCTCCGCGCTGCAGGCGCTGCGGTCGGTCTTCGGGGCGGACCCGCCGCTCGTGCGCGCGCACCAGACCCGCCTCTACGCGGAGGCCCTCGCGCCGTTCGGCATCGGCGAGCCCGGCCGGATGAAGGTCGCGCTCTCGGCGCAGGCGCGGGCCCTCGCCGACGACGCGCTCGGCGCGGTGGACGGCTCCATCGTCGCCGTCGCCCCGGGCGCCCGCTGGGCCACGAAGCGCTGGGCGGCGGAGCGGTTCGCCGCGGTCGCGGACGCGCTCGCCGCCGAGGGCCACCGGATCGTGCTGTGCGGCGGGCCGGGCGACCGCGACGCGTTCGCCGCCTTCCGCGCCGCCGCCCGCTGCGAGGTGGCCGCCGACCTCTCGTTCCTGCCGCTCGACGCGCTCGCCGCCGCGCTCTCCCGCGTCCGGCTCCTCGTCGCGTGCGACTCGGGCCCCGTGCACCTCGCCACGGCGGTCGGCGTCCCGGCGCTCGCGCTCTTCGGCCCGACCTCGGCGGCGCGCTGGGGACCGCCCGCGCCGGGGCGGTCGCTCTCGCTGGCGCTCGCCTGCGCCCCGTGCTCGAACCACGGCGGGGACTACTGCCCCGAGGGCCACCACCGCTGCCTGCGCGATCTCGCGCCCGAGGCCGTGCTCGCGGCGTCCCGCGAGCTGCTCGCCCGATGAGCCTCGTGGAGCGGATCTGGTGGCGACCCCACGCCGCGCCCGGCGAGACCGCGCTGCTCGCGCCGCTCGTCCTCGCGGAGGGCCTGTTCCGGGTGGGCGCCGCGGCCCGCGGCGCGCTCTACGACCGCGGGCTGCTCGCCCAGGCGCGCGCCGGCGTTCCGGTCGTGTCGATCGGCAACGTCGCGGTCGGCGGCGCCGGCAAGACGCCCGCCGCCATCGCGGTCGCGAGCCGGCTCGCCGCGCGCGGCCGGCGCGTGGCGGTGCTCTCGCGCGGCTACGGCGCGTCGCGCGCCGACCCGCGCGTCGTCTCCGACGGGGTGCGGACGCTCCTCGGCGCGGACGAGGCGGGCGACGAGCCGGCGCTCCTCGCGCGCCGGCTGCCGGGCGTCGCCGTGCTGTGCGGTCCCCGCCGCGCCGCGCTCGCCGCCATGGCGGTCGCCACGCTCGGCGCCGACGCCCTCGTCCTCGACGACGGGTTCCAGCACCGCGCCCTCGCGCGCGACCTCGACGTCGTGGTGCTCGACGCAGCGAACCCGTTCGGCAACGGGCACCTGCTGCCGCGCGGCCCGAACCGCGAGCCTCGCGGGGCGATCCGGCGCGCGGGGCTCGTCTGGCTCTCCCGGGTGGACGGGGCGGACGCGGCGGCGCTCACGGCGCTGCGCGCGCTGGCGCTCGACGCCACCGGCCGCGCGCCGGTCGAGTCGCGGCACGCGCCGGTCGACGTGGTCGACGGGACGCTCGGGCGGAGCCTCGGCCTCGGCGCGCTGCGCGGGGAGCGCGTGATCGCCGTGTCCGGGCTCGCGCGGCCCGGCGCGTTCCTCGGCACCCTCGCCGGGCTCGGCGCCGAGGTGGTCGCGGAGCGGGCCTTCCCCGACCACCACCGGTTCACCGAGCGCGAGCTCGACGACGTCCTCCGCGCCGCGGAGGCCGCCCGCGCGCGCGTGGTCATGACCGAGAAGGACGCCGTCCGGCTCGCGCCGGCCCGCGCCGCCGAGCCGCGCCTGTGCGCGGTGCGCATCGACGCGGAGCTCGTCCGGGGGGAGGCGGTCCTCGCCGAGGTCCTCGACGCAGCGCTCACGGTCCACGCCGGTTCCTCTCGCAGCGCTGGGTGACTCGCATGCGCCTCCTCGGCTTCTTCCTCGCCCGCCTCCCGCCCCGCGTCGTCGCGGCGCTCGGCGCAGCCCTCGGCTGGCTCGCCTGGACGAGCCGGATCCGCCGGCGCGTGGTGCTCGACAACCTCCGGCTCGCCTTCCCCGAGAAGACCGAGGGCGAGCGCAGAGACATCGCGCGCCGCACCTACCGCAACTTCGGGCAGATGATCCCGGACTTCTTCCGCGTGCCGTCCCTCTCGCGCGAGGAGCTCGAGGGCATCTTCGTGCACGAGGGCTGGGACCGGTTCGAGGAGGCGCGCGCGCGCGGGAAGGGGGTCATCGCCGCGACGGGGCACTTCGGGAACTTCGAGGTGCTGGCCGCCGCCCACACGCTGCGCGGCGTCCCCATCACCATGATCACGCGCGAGATGGGCAAGTCGGGCGCGAACGACCTCTGGCGAAAGGCGCGGCTCCGCGCCGGCGTCGAGGATCTCGTGGTCACGCGGGGCAGCACGCTCTCGGCCGCGATCCGCTCGCTCAAGGCGGGGCGCGTGCTCGGCTACGTCATCGACCAGAACCAGCCGCGCCGGCGCGCCATCTTCCCGACCTTCTTCGGCGTCCCGGCCGCGACCGCCGCGACCCCGGCGCTGCTCGCGATGCGCACCGGGGCGGCCGTGGTCTTCACGGTCTCCGTCCCGCTCGGCGACGGGCGCCACAAGGTCGTCATCGAGGGGCCCCTCGCGGTGCCCGACACCGGCGACCGAGACGCGGACGCGCTCGCGTTCATGCAGGATCTGAACGACCGGCTCGAGCGCTGGATCCGCCTCTACCCCGACCGCTGGTACTGGCTCCACCGCCGGTGGAAGACGCGGCCGGAGGGCGAGGCCGCGGGTCCCCCGGCGGCCGCCTCCGCATTGACGCGCGCGGACGGCGCGCGGTAGGAAACGCGCGTGCGCCGCCCCCGAGAGAACCTCCTGCCCTCGCTCGCCGGCCTGCTCCCCTCGTTCGCGCGGACCGAGGTGGTGGTGGTGGGCGACTTCGTCGCGGACGAGTACGTCTACGGCGAGACGGAGCGGATCAGCCGCGAGGCGCCGGTCCTCATCGTGCGCTACGAGGCCTCCGAGCTGAAGGCCGGCGGGGCCGGCAACGCCGCGCAGAACCTCGCCGCGCTCGGCGTGAAGGTCCGCGCCGTGGGGGTCGTCGGGGACGACGCGCTCGGCACCGCGCTCCTCGACGAGCTCGAGGGCGGCGGCATCGACGTCTCGGGGCTGATCCGCGTCGCGGGCCGTCCCACCGAGGCGAAGACGCGGATCCTGGCCGGCGGCCGCTCGAGCCGGCGCCAGCAGATGATCCGCCTCGACCGCGCGCCCCGCGAGCCGCTCTCCGCGGCGGTCCAGAAGCGGCTCGTCCGCGAGCTCGAGAAGCACGGGCGCTCGGCCCAGGCGATCCTCGCGAGCGACTACGGCTCGGGCACGGTCCACGCCGACGCCATCGAGGCGCTCCGCCGGTTGAAGCGAGGCGGGGTCCCGGTCTGCGTCGACTCGCGCTACCAGCTGCGCGCCTACACCGGCCTCACCATGGTGAAGCCGAACGAGGTCGAGCTCGAGGCGGCGTCCGGCGTGCCGCTCGGCGAGCCGGGCGCCCTCGAGCGCGCCGCGCGCACCCTCCAGAAGCGCGTGGACTGCGAGGTGCTGCTCGTCACCCGCGGGCGAAACGGCATGTCCGTCTTCCGCAAGGGGCTGCCGCCCGTGCACGTCCCCGCGCACGGCAGCCAGGACGCCGTGGACGTGACCGGCGCGGGCGACACCGTCGCCGCCACCTTCAGCGCGGGCCTCGCCGCAGGGGGCGATGCGGTGACGGCCGCGCGCCTCGCGAACGTGGCGGGCTCGCTCGTCGTGCAGAAGCCGGGGACCGCCACCGTGTCGCGCGACGAGCTCGCCGCGGAGCTCCTCCGCCCATGAGGTCCGACTTGAGCGCCTCGAAGCGCGTCGCCCTCGACGAGCTCCCGGCCGTGCGGGCCGCCGCGACCGCGGCCGGCCGGACCATCGCGCTCGCGAACGGCGTCTTCGACCTCTTCCACGTGGGACACCTCCGCTACCTGCAGGGCGCGAAGGCGGAGGCGGACCTGCTCGTCGTCGCGGTGAACAGCGACGCCTCCACGCGCGCGAACAAGGGGCCCGGGCGGCCGGTCGTCCCGGAGACGGAGCGCGCCGAGATCCTCGAGGCGCTCACCTGCGTGGATCACGTGGTCCTCTTCGACTCGAAGGACGTGGTCCCGGTGATCCGCGCGCTCCGCCCGGACGTGCAGGTGAAGGGCACCGACTACACGCCCGACACGATCCCCGAGGCGGCCGAGGTGCGCTCCTACGGCGGCCGCGTGGCGGTCGCGGGCGATCCCAAGGACCACTCCACCACCGAGCTCATCGGCAAGCTCGAGGCGACGCGCCGGTAGGCGGGCGCGCGGCGGCCGGCGTGCGGGTCCTGGAGCTCCTCTCGTCGGCGTGGTGGACCGGCCCGGCCGAGCCGATGGCCTCGGTGGCGCGGGCGCTCCTCGCGCACGGCCACGAGGTGGAGCTCGCGGTCGAGACGCTCCGCCCCGGCAACCTCGTCGAGCGGCTCCGCGCCGAGGGGCTCGCGGTGCGCAGCGACCTCGCGCTCTCCCCGAAGTCCGGGCCCGTCCGCTACCTCCGCGACGTCGGCCGCCTCGCCGCGCTCGCGCGCGGGGGCGTGGACGTGCTGCACGCGAACTTCTCGCACGATCACGTGCTGGCGCTGCTCGCCGCGGGCGCCGGCGGCCGGGCGCGCGTCGTGCGGACGGTGCACGCCGCGCGCGCCCTCGCCCGGGGCGGCGTGCAGGGCCTCGCGTTCCGGCGCACCGACGGCCTCGTGGCGGTGTGCGAGGCCCACGCGCGGGTCCTCGTCGAGCGCTTTCGCGTCCCGGAGGCGCGGGTGCTCGCCACGCGCGGCGCGGTGGACGCGGGGACGTTCACGCCGGAGGGCCCCGACCTGCGCGAGGAGCTCGGCATCGCGGCCGGAGCGCCGGTCGCCGGCATCGTCTCGCGGATCAAGCCCCGCCGCGGCCACGAGGATCTCGTGGACGCCTTCCGCGGGGTGGCCGACCGGCTCCCCGAGGCGCGGCTCGTCGTGGTCGGGCGGGGGGAGGGGGAGGAGGCGCTCCGGGTGCGGGTCGCGCACCGCGGGCTCCAGCGGAACGTCGTCTTCGCCGGGTACCGGGCAGGGGCCGAGCTCGCCGCGGCGTACCGGACGCTGGACGCGAAGGTGCTGCTCGCGGAGGGGAACGACGGCACCTGCCGCGCGCTGCTCGAGGGCATGGCCGCGGGGCGGCCGGGGGTGGCGTACCGCTTCGGCGCGCCCGCGGAGGCGATCGTCGACGGGTCGACGGGGCTCCTCGTCCCGCAGGGCGACGTCGCCGCGCTCGCCGACGCCCTCGTGGAGCTCCTCGGCGCGCCTGCCCGCGCGAAGGCCATGGGGCGGGCCGCGCGCGAGCGCATGACCACCGCGTTCACGGAGACCGCGCGAGGCGACGCGATCGCCGCGTTCCTCGCCGAGATCCTGGCCTTGCCGCCCGCCGGACGCGCGGCGTAATCTCCGCGCCGGAGGTTTTCGATGGCGCTCGCGCCCGAGCTGAAGGAGATCCTCGCCTGCCCGCGCTGCAAGGGCGATCTCGAGTTCCGCGAGGAGCTCCGGGAGATCCGCTGCCACGCGTGCCGGCTGGTCTTCCGCATCGAGGACGACATCCCGGTGATGCTGCTCGACGAGGCGCGGCCGCTCGGCGATCGTCCGCCCGGCCGCTCCGGAGAGGGCGGCGGCGCGCCTTGACGCTCCCGGTGGGCGACGCTACGGTCCGCGCCCATGAATTGCCCCGGGGTGGAGCGATGATCCGCAGCATGACGGGCTACGGCGCCGGCCACGGCGCGGCCGCGGGCGAGGAGCTCGACGTCGAGGTCCGCTCCGTCAACCACAAGTTCTGCGAGGTGAAGGTCCGGCTGCCGCGCGAGTACGCGGCGCTCGAGCTCGAGGCGGCGAAGGCCGTGAAGGATCGGCTCGCGCGCGGGAGCGTGGACGTGTCGATCCGGCGCGCCGCGGGCGCGGGCGGCCTCGCGCCGCGGGTGGACGTCCAGCTCGCCGAGGCGTACGCGCGCGCCTTCGCCGAGCTCCAGGCGCGCCTCGGCCTCGCCGCCGGCGCGACGCTCGCCGACATCCTCGCCGCGGACGGCGTGGTGCGGCTCGAAGAGCGCGACGTGAACCTCGACGGCGCGCGCGAGGCCCTGCGGGCCGGCCTCGGGGCGGCGCTCGAGGCGCTCCTCGAGATGCGCGCCCGCGAGGGCGAGGCGCTGGCCCGCGATCTCGCCGCGCGGCTCGCGACGGTCGAGGCGCTGGCGGCGCGGGTCGCGGTGCTCGCGCCCCAGGCGGTGGAGCACCACCGCGCGCGGCTCGAGGAGCGGCTCGCCGAGCTCGCGCGCGGGGTGGCGCTCGACCCGGCGCGGCTGGCGCAGGAGGTCGCGCTGCTCGCCGACCGGAGCGACGTCGCGGAGGAGCTCACGCGCCTCGCGAGCCACGCCGCGCAGGTGCGCGCGCTCCTCGGGGGCGGCGAGCCCGCCGGGCGCAAGCTCGACTTCCTCGTCCAGGAGATGCACCGCGAGGTGAACACGGTCGGCTCCAAGTCGCAGAGCGCCGAGATCGCCGGCGTGGTCGTCGCGCTCAAGGCCGAGATCGAGCGCATGCGCGAGCAGGTGCAGAATGTCGAGTGAGGCCTCCCCCGCGCCCGGGCTGCTCCTCGTCCTCTCCGCGCCCTCCGGCGCCGGCAAGACCACGCTCGCGCACCGCTTCCGCGCGACGCACCCCGACGCGGTGTTCTCGATCTCCGCGACGACGCGCGCGCCGCGCGGCGACGAGCGCGACGGGGTGGACTACCACTTCGTCACGCCGGAGCGCTTCGCCGAGCTCGTCCGGGAGGGCGCCTTCGCCGAGTGGGCGGAGGTCCACGCCAGGCGCTACGGCACGCTCCGTCACACGGTCGACGCCGCGCTCGCGGCGGGACGCATCGCGCTGTTCGACATCGACGTCCAGGGCGGCGCCCAGATCCGCGCGGCCTGGCCCGACGCGGCGGCGACGGTGCTCGTGCTCCCTCCCGACGAGGCCGAGCTGGAGCGCCGGCTGCGCGGCCGCTCCACCGACGCCGAGGACGTGATCCGGCGGCGGCTCGCGGCCGCGCACGACGAGATCGCGCGCGGGCTCCAGACCTACGAGTTCGTCGTGGTGAACGACGAGCTCGAGGACGCGCTCGCGAAGCTCGACGCGATCGCCGCGCACGTGCGCGCGCGCCGCGCCGGGAGGCGCGATCCCGGCGCAGCGGAGACCGCGGAGCGCTGCCTGCGCGAGCGCGCGGATCTGCGCGGCTGGGCGCGCTGACGCGCGAGCAGGGGAGGGGAGGAGGCCTCGACGGCTTGACTCCCTCTCGGGACGCGGGTACAACGCGCACCCCTCGCGGCGGCGGGCTCACGGACGGCGGACAGCACGATCCGGAGCCAGCTTGACGGGAGGGGAGAGCGGGGGTAGAAGCTGCCCCCGGTTCTGGTGGAAACCCGGCAGCAAGCATCCGAAGTAGCAGGGTTTCTTCCTTGACGTACCCCCGGGAGGCGGCTACAAGACGCCCCCTCCCAGGCTCGGCCGAACGGATGATTCGGACGCGCTTGACGGGGTGCCCGATGGAGGGTAGAAGCTGCGCCCTCCTCGAGCTCGAACGCGACACGGCTGAACGTCGCGAGGGGCTTGACGGGCGGAGGCGGGTCGGCTAGAAACCGACTCCCTCACGAAAGGGCGGGTTCCGAGTTGCTCGGAATCAGCCCTGGACACTGGGACGGCAAGCTGCTAAACACGCCGCCCTCGCTGACGGAACGGATTGTCCTCGAGACACCGCGCAAGTCAGGCCCGAGCCGGAGACGGATCGGGAGGGTTCGTTCGGTCTTTGAAAACTGAATAGCAAGCCTACGACGGAATGCGG
>NZ_JAKZLF010000012.1 GCF_022808855.1 Anaeromyxobacter soli | reverse complement strand
TCCCGATTATGCCGACTCCGAACCGCACGAATCGCACGCCGACGCGGGGTTCCGGTGGGCGCTCCGCATAATGCGAAGGTCCGCATAACGCCGCTTATGCGTAGCTACGCGTAACTGGAGACCCGGCCCCATCCCCTGATGACGCGGACCTGACGGAGCGGCTCCGCGCCGCGGCCGAGCTGGTCGGGCTGCTGGCCCGGGACCACGTCATCGTCGCGGCGGGCGGCTACTACAGCTTCGTCGAGGCGGGGCGCTGGCGGCGATGAACGAGCGGAGGAGCGGCCCCGGCGCGCGCCCAGGGGCCGCCGGGAGAGGACGAGATCATACACTTCTCATCGGCGTTACGGATGTCGAGGTGACTCGTCCCGCCAGGAAGGCGGAGGGCTCGAATGAACAGAGGTCGTGACCTACGTCTTCACGTGGCTCGATAAGGGACGGCGCTGGCGCGTACCATACGACGAGTTCGGCCGTGGTTCGCCCGTTGTAGAATCCTTTCTTGCCGTTCCGCGGCGACAGGGCACATCGTCGTTGTCAAGCATCCTTCAACGAGGCGCGTCAGGCACTGAATGACAGAGAAACTGACATTTGCATGGTCGAAGGGAGAGACCGGCGTGCTGTGGCTTGCGCAGCCAGCAGTTGAGGCGCTGGGCGGAGGCCCTCCGTACGGTCCGAAAGCAGGGCGATGTGCCTGGCAAGTGCTGAGTCGGGCGTTCGAATGTGACGCGAAAGAGGCTGCGAAGCGGCCGGTCGTATTCGTCGTGCCAGAGTTGTCAGTCGACCCCAACCGGGTCGACGACATTTTGAAGGGGCTCAAGTCACTGCCGGATAACCGGCTCGTCATCGCTGGCCTCGGCCACCTGAAGCAGGATGAGTGCGAAGCCCTCGAAAAGAACACGGGAGCCAGCGCGGAATTCTGGAAAGAGCCGTGGGGGCCGGGAGCGTACGCGAACGTCGCTCTTGTGGCGACCAAGAGCGAGGTATTCATTCAGCCCAAGGGGCTGCCATCGTACGACGAGCGCGCCGCCGCTTGCTTCGTCGGTGGTACGCGTCTCCGTGTGTTCGAGGGCAAGCCTACCGACGGTGTACCGCTCCGGTTCGCAGTAACCATTTGCTCTGAATGGCTCGAGGACGGGGATCCGAATGGGTTCGCACGCCGAGTGGTCGCGGAGAAGCCGGACCTAATCTTCTGGATTCAGCACAACCCCAAGCCAAGAAGCGCGAAATTCCACGAGCGTCTTCTCTCGTTGTTCGAGCAGGGTAGGCCTCTAGTCGTCGCAGCGAACTGCTCTCCTGGAGAACGGAGTCGACTTCGGTACGGAGCATCGGGCCTAATCTTCGCGGACACTCATGTGCTTCCTCCAAGCAAGCACATGCTCTGCAATGGCGCGGACTACTGCACGGAAGCCGCTGTTCCGGGACGTTTCATCACAAGGGTTGCGCTCCCGAGGTACGACGTAGACGCCCACCGGATTCACACGATTCTCCCGAGGGACCTGGCTGGTTATGGCGCCGATGACGCCATTCGATCGAGATTCGTCGAAGCGGTCCACCCGTATGTGGTTGAGGACACCGCTCTGGTGAGAGACCAGCGGCCCGGGTTCCATGTCGCGGACCTCTTCAAACGGGGCGAGCCGAAGGCGCTCGCCCACGCGGCGCTTCCTCCGGAACTCGGTGCAAAGCTGAGCGGCGCTGCACAGGCGATTCTGAACGATCTTCGAAAGCCGAACTGGCTATCAGTGTTTCTCGACCAGGCGCTCGTGCAGCGAGAGGACCCGAAGCATCTCGCGTACGAGGATCACCCGGAGGCTGCATCGTGCTGCGCCTGCTGGGATCACCGCATCAGCTTCGACTCACTGTTCGATGAGGCCAAGGAGATGCCGGGCAAGATCGCTGAACTGGTGCTGGCTCTTGCAGCCCTGGACGGCGGCGTCTCGCTCGACCGAAAACGTCGCGAATACTGGAACGCCAAGGTTGGCGGCTCGCCGGTACTGATTGCGACTCACTCCGGGAGCGAAGATTCGTTCGAGCAGTCGTACTTCAGGGGGCAGCCGCTCTTGCGCCACCGACCGACGGTCGTTCTTCGCGCTGTTCCAAGTCTGCCGATCGGACGGATCGATGCCGCGCGGATCGCTCCTCGAGGAGAAGTAGATCAAGCCATAGCCCAGATGCCTGAGCCCCTGCGTTTGTGCGGGGCTGCTTTCTGGAGATCGGTTGTGGCGAATACGGTCCTTGACGACCTTGGGATCCCAAAGGAGCGTACGAATGCGAACGTGTGAGGAGATGGTCGCACTGGCATGCAAGCCACACACGCCGGAGTTTCTGCATTCGGACGAAGCGTCGGCGTGGGCTCGCGCCGCGGACCTGATTGTGGGTGCTATCAACGCATCTCCTGAAACCTGGGCGAGCCGTGTCGACAACGCGTACGATCGACTCGGGAGCCCCCCGGTCGTGTTGCGTCGCGAGGACCTGTGGAGCCTAGTGCTGCTGATCGAGCTACCGACGGGGACTTCTGACGCAGTGAAGCGGCACATCGAGAGAGAGACGCGTGGCAGCAGGAAGCTCGCGTTCTCCGAGGATGAAGACGTGCCGAGCTTGTTCGCGCAGTCTATTGGACGCCGGGAAGCGAACCCGGGAGCGGCCTCGCCGACCGTCGTAGAAGACACGCTCGCGCAGTTCTGTGCCGGAGATTCGGAACTGCGAAGAGGACTGGAGGTCTTGCTAAAGCCACGGCAGCCTCGAGAAGAAGTCGACGCGTTGATCCGGATCCTGTCCGGGGAGCCGGGCGATGCCAACTGAGCGCATCACTGCCTCGAAGCTGCAACTCACCGATTTCCGGGGCTTTCGCGATCAACGAACGTTCGAGCTCGGCCGCGTGACGTTGTTGCTCGGCCGCAACGGCCTCGGCAAGACGACGGTGTTCGATGCGATCGATTGGGCGCTGTTCGGACGTGGGTTTCGGCTCGGGTCCGATCACGACGGGGTGTGTAGGAACCTTTGGAAGCCGGCGCCACCACAGGTGACGCTCACCGGTGACGGGTTCTCGCTCACGCGAACGGAACGTGGGGCGAGTCTCAACGGCGACGAATACGACGCGAAGGAATTAGTCACGGATCCCTCGGTATTCAACGACACGCGGGCGCTGCTGTCTGCGCTCAGAGGGCTTTCGTATCTATCGCAAGACACGCTTCGTGAACTGGCGGTATCCGATCCGGAGGACCGAGCGACCCTGTTGCGGGCCCTGACCGGTGTTCCGCTTGCCGACACCGTACGGACAGGGATCAAGAAGGTGTTTCAGAAGCTGGACGAGTCGACCCGCGAATCGGCGCGCGCCAGTCACGAGGCGCAACAGCGCATCAGCGAAGTCTCTGCTGAGATCCTGGAGCTCGAGCACAAGAGGCTGACTGAAGAAGAGCCAGTTCGGCGCGAAGCCAGCCTGATTCTCGGGGATCGGGCGATGACCGCGCCGATAGAGCAAGTCGTCGGGAGTCTTTCGGAGCTTGGGCGGCAAGCGACGCAGGCGGCCGGCGCCGCCGTTGAAAAGATTACTCGCGGGCGCTCTCTACGGGAGCGGATTGTCGCTCACGTTGCGAGGGCCAGTCAGTGTTGGCTCGGAGTGCAGTCGTACGTCGAGCGTCGAGGCGCTCTTGAGTCAGCAGTCGCGGCGCAGGTGTTCAAGGTGGAGGCCGCCGAGAAGGAGTTGCTGGAATGCGGCGCAGCTCATCGACTCGCGGTGACGAACGCGGAGGCGTTAAGGGCGCGGAGGGCCGAACTCGAACTAGCAAGCCAGAGGAATGCTGAGGCTCGTGCAACCCGGTCACAAATGGCTGAGGTTTCCGCGGCCCTCCCCGAAGTTACGAACAAGGCTCAGGAGCTGAAGGCGCGAGCGGCGGAACTTGCTCATCGATTTGACGAAGCAAGGGCACGCGCCGCGGACGCGGCAGCGGCGTGGGAGGAAGTGCAAAGGCGCGCCAGGGCCCATTCCCTGCTTGAGAAGGCGAGGTCAGCAGTTTTTCTCAGTGGCGAGCAGCTTGAGGAAGCGAAGATCGCGCTTCAGCACGCGTTGGCACGAGCGAACCAGGAGAAGAGCGTAGAAGCAGAACTTGCTGCAGCCGTTGCGCGGGAGCGCGAACGCGCAGCGCAGTTCGGAACAATCGCCGAGCGCGTCGTTGCAGCAGTTCGAGAGCTATCCACCTTGCAGCGCCAGGACGCGTGCGAGTGTCTGCTGTGTGGACACGCATACTCATCGCCTGAGGAGTTGCACTCGGCGATAACTCGGGCTCTTGAGCGGACGTCGAGGCATGTCGGCGACATCGCTCGCCTTCAGACGCTCGACAGTGAGTACGAGCGTGCAAGGGATTCTCTCAAGAGGGCAACGTTCGATGTGGAGCGTCAGCGCGCTCGTGTGCAGTCTCTAACGGCGCTTCATGAGGGGGCGCAGAGGGAGCTTTCCTCTGCTCAAGCGACGTACGGCGACGTCGCTCCGCTGGGCGAGGGTGAAAGCGATCGCGCTGAAGCGGAGCTGACCGGGCGCAAGCGCGAAGCGTCGAGTGCAGGAGAAGCGAGTCGCCGAGCCGAGTCCGAGTTCGAAAAGGCGTCGAGCGACCTTGCTCGGCAGGTCGGCCTGGTACGCTCGCTCGAGGATCGCCTTGCGTCGATCGGAACGATTGACACCGACGACCGCATCGTGCAAGCGGACCTCACGCGTGCCGCCGCGGATGTCCGGACAGCGGCAGAGCGCGTTGCCGCGGCTGATGCTGCGCAGCGCCGCGCTGCGAATGCGCGGGATGGACTCGCGACCGAACTCGCTCGAGCGCGGAAGGAGCGAGATGCGGTCGATGCGGAGCTGAGGGGGCTTGAGCGCACCAACGAGGAGCTACAAGTCGCCGGTATCGGACTCTTGGCTGCGGCCCGCGAGATGGGAGTCGATCGCGCCACCCTGGAGGAAATGCCCGAGCCACTCAACGCCTACGTAGCGGTCAAGGAGGCAGAGGCAACCGCAACATCAGAGCGCGCAGCAACGTGCTCGGGGCTCGTTACTCGGATGTCATCCCTTCTCAGGACTGCTGAGCTACCGCGACTCAAGATCGAGCTGGCAAGTCTCACACGGATCGTTGACGACGCAGCGGCGACGCAGGCGCGGCTCGACAAAGCCCGGGGACGTCTGGGCGCCCTACGTGATTCGATGGAGGCATCTGTCCAACGAGCTGCAGAAGCTCGTCTCAATCAGAGCGACGCCTCGGTGAACGAGATCCTCTCGTTGCTCACGCCTCACAGGCACCTCAACATCGTCAGAATCCTGCGCGACGGAACCCTCCGTATCGGTGAACGGGGGCTCGCCGCAGGGGTCGATCCGAAGCCGTATAGTTCGGCGGGCCAGTTGACGTGCTTGGCGCTTTCGCTGTTCCTGGGCGTATCGCTCCTTCAAGCTTGGAGCCGCCTCAACGTCATCATGCTGGACGAACCGGTTCAGCACCTAGACGACGTGAAGTTCCTGAATTTCGTCGAAGTACTGAAGCGAGTCGCTCAGGAGCGGCAGGTGATAGTGAGTACGGCCGACCGCAACATCGGCGACCTGCTCAAGCTGAAGATGCAGCGTTGGGGGAATGCGACCGGCAACCGCGTAGTTGCCCACGAATTCGTCGACTTCGATCGCGAGACAGGGCCGATCCTGTCGTCTGAGGTCGGGGGCCGAAGCACCTCCGCATCCGCGGGGGCTTAGGATATGGGCGACTCATGAGCGGGCGGCGAAATGCGGTACCTGCGCCTCAGCGCGCTTCCTTACGAATGCAGCGCGGTGGGTCGAAGAGGTGGAGGAACGTCCTCCTGCGCGCATCGTGGTCCCCGCGGCCGTGTTGGGCGCGCACCTGCGATGCCAGGTGAAGTGAGTACCTCGCCGTCGGCTCGACACGGCGAGGCTGGATGTGGAGCTGGACAGACGTTCAGGGCGCGTGATACTGCGCCCAGCATGCGGCGAACGACTCGTCCTCCTCCGCCCCCGCTCGACCGGCAGACCGTGGAGTACGCCGTCTCAGTCCTCGAGGAACGGCTCCGAGCGGTGGAGTCTTATGGTGCTGGCGGCTGCCCCACCTGCCATGACGCCGAGATGCGCGCGGCCATAGCCAAGCTGCGCGAGTTGGCCCGGCAGGTCCAGTCGGCGAAGTAGGCGGCTCGTCGCGAGGGGGTTCGTTCGTGCACGAGATCCACGCGATCTCGGTGCTCTCCCGCGACGGGGCCCCCAGCGGTGTCGCCACGTAGCATCCTCTTGACATCTAGATGGCGAACATGGCGAACTCACCCTGAGACGGAGGGGTCGCGTGTTCCTGTTCCAGAGCATGTTTGGCGTGGTCGGGGTGCTGCTCCGTCTTCCGCGCCGTCTGCTGCTCGGGCTCCTCTTGTTCATTCTCGGCCTCCTGCTCCTCGAGCTGGTGCACCCAACGCCGAGGAACGTGCCCCAACGCGGGGCCGCCACCGGGGTGGGGGCGACGCCTCCGCCTATCGCCAGCCGTGCGGTGCGATGAAGGACGGTCGCGGATCGGACACGCGAGTACCGCTCGCTGTTGCGGCAATCGGATGAACTGGAGGGCGCCGCATGGTGAACAAGGTCATCCTCGTCGGAAACCTCGGCCGAGATCCCGAGATGCGACAGGCCGGCGGCCAGACCGTCGCGATCCTTCGTCTTGCAACCTCCCGCAGCTGGATCGACAAGCGAACCGGCCACCGCACGGAGGAACGCGAGTGGCACGACATCGAGGTGTGGGGGCGGCACGGCGAACTCTGCCGGCAGTACCTCGCAAAGGGGCGCCAGGTCTACGTGGCCGGTCGGCTCAAGACGGACCGCTGGAAGGACAAGCAGAGCGGACAGGACCGGCAGCGTGTGAAGGTCGTCGCCGAGCTCGTCCAGTTCCTCGGTGGCGGCGAGCATCACGGCCCCCACCATGCGCCGTCATCGCTGGCGCGCCCCGAACTCGCGGCATCCTCCGAGGCGATCGCCGCCGCTGCCGACGAACCGCTGCTAGCGGCCGACGACGTACCTCCGCCGACGCCGCCACCCGATCTCGATGAACTCGAGCGGATCCCGTAGCAGGGCTCGCGAGGCATCTCGGAGATGCTCGAGTTCGAAGTACTTACGCTCGCGCTGGTCGTCGCAAGCTCAGCGCCGCCGGACACGCGGTACGACCGCGAGATCGCCGCAGCGATCGAGGACGTGCACGACGTGCATTATGTCCCCGCCGCGCTGGTGAAGGCGGTCATCATGCGGGAGAGCTCATGGAACCCGCGCGCCGTCTCCCGAGCGGGAGCACTCGGCCTCATGCAACTCCTCCCCGCGACGGCGGCGAAGGTCGGTGTATCTCGCGAGGAGCTGTTCGACCCGGCGAAGAACATCCTCGGCGGCGTACGGCTGCTCGCGGTCCTGCTCCGGCACTACCGGGGCGACGTGATCAGCGCCCTCACGGCATACAACGCTCGCCCGCGAGAGCTGTTCGCCCCCATCCCACAGAACGGAGAGACGCCAGGGTACGTGAGGGCGGTGCTGGAGTCGTACGCACGGTACGCTGGCGGGAAGCTGCACGTCGTGCCCGAGGATGCACGAGGTGCCCGGTGAGCGACTCGCAGGGGCGAGTTCGGCTGAATGCTGTGCGCTGTCATGACGGCTCCGACTTCTTCGTGAACCCGATCGGCCGAGAGGCCTGGACCGGCGGCTCCATGAGCTCCCGAATGGCGTCGAACACGACTTTGAACTGCGCGTCGTACTTCTTCTCCAGCGCCGCGAGCTTCCGGGCGAGGTCCGCGTTCTCCTGGAGCATCCGCCGGAGGCGCACGAAGGCCCTCATGATCTCGATGTTCACCTGCACCGCGCGAGGGCTGCGGAGGACGCTGGACAGCATGGCGACGCCCTGCTCGGTGAAGGCGTAGGGCCGGTACTTCCGATGGGCGCCGCGGCCGTGGCCAGCGTCTAAGGTCACATTTTGTGACCTTAGAAGGGCGGTCTCCTCCGCGGTGAGCTGGAACATGAAGTCCTCGGGGAAGCGCTCCCGGTTGCGCTTCACCGCCTGGTTCAGGACCTTCACCTCGACCCCGTACAAGGGCGCGAGCTGCTCGTCGAGGATGACCCGGTGGCGCCGGAGGACGAGGATCTTGCGCTCGATGATCCCGGGAGCGAGAAGCGGGCGGTGGGCAGTGGTCACATCGTCTCCTTCGAGCGCATCCTGCGCGCGCTACGGTTCCTGCGCGGCGACCCGGCCGCAGCGAGGGGGATGCCCTTCACCTCGCGAGCCGCTGCACCTCCGCCCGAAGCGCGCCGACGTCCAGCGCCAGGCGCTGCGCGATCCGACGCTCGAACGCCGAGCGCGCGAGCCCTTCGGGCAGCGCGAAGGCATGCGGCGTCAGTATCCGGACTATGGCGATCTTCTGCTCGACCGACGCGTGGGTGGCCGCCGCGCTGCCTGTATGCCGCTGGATGGCCTGGTCGATGAGGTACTCGGTGAGCGCCGGCGCCGCGGCGATGAGCGCCTCGAATCCGGCGCGTCCGTGGGCGCGCACGTACTCGTCGGGATCACCAGAAAGTCGTGCCACGCGCGCCGAGAGCCCAGCCTGGAAGATCGCGGCCGCGACCTGGGGTGGCGCTCTGCTGCCCGCTGCGTCGCCGTCGAAGAGGATGACGAGCTCGCGGCAGTCGCACCGCTTCAGCAGCTCGAGTTGCTCCGGCGTGAGCGCGGTCCCGCATACGCCCACGACGTTCCGGATGCCGGCCTGGTGCGGCAGCAGCACGTCAAAGTACCCCTCGACGAGGATCGCCACGCCTGCCTTGCGGATCGCGTCCTTCGCCTGAGAGATGCCGTACAGGACGCGGCACTTCTTGTAGAGGAGGGTCTCGGGCGAGTTGATGTACTTCGGCCCGGGCTCATGCCCGAGCGCTCGGCCACCGAACCCGATCACGCGGCCCTCGAGATCTGTCACAGGGAAGATGAGCCGGTCGCGGAATCGGTCGTAAACGCCCTTCCCCTTGTCGAGCACGAGGCCTGCCCGGTCGAGGTCCGCGTTCGATAGCCCGTTCTTGCCGGCGACGGCGCGATGCAGGTCGTGCCACTCCTTCACGGCCGCACCGAGTCTGAACTCGCGCGCGGTAGCCTCGTTCACGCCGCGAGCATTCAGGTGACGGCGGGCGTCGTCGCCTGCGGCAGCCCACAGGTGCGCGATCCAGTGCGTCGCCGAGGCCTCGCATGCGGCGAGCGCGCCCGCCTTCTCTTGACGAAGAGACTCGAGGTGCGCGGGCGCCTTCCTCTCGGGCACCGCGATGCCCACCTCGACGGCGAGCTCCCGAACGACGACCGGGAACTCCTTCCCGTGCAGCTTCTGGAGGAACTCGAAGACGTCGCCGTGTGCCCCGCACCCGTAGCAGCGGAAACGCTTCTTCTCCGCATACACGCGGAAGCTCGGGTTCTTCTCAGCGTGGAACGGGCATGCTCCAACGAAGCTCGAGCCGCTCTTGCGCAGCTTGGTGTGGCGACCGATCACGGCCACCGCGTCCAGCCGTGCCCGGATATCGTCGATGACCGACTCGGCGATCATGTCGCCCTCCCGTTCACAGCCAGCGTGCCGACGCCCGAGGGGGCAGATTCATCCTCGAGACGGACCTCCGCGGACCCGAGCACGAACCTCTCGTACAGCTTGAGACCACGCGCGCCCGACTGATCCTTGCGCGCGAGCGAGTAGGTGGCGCGGAAGTTCTCCGGGAGCATCCCGTAACAGACTGGCCGAAGCCCCTCGTCGGTGAAGACGTACCCCTGGCCTGCGCGGGCGAGATTCTTGATGGCGTTCGGGTGGAGCTTGTACGACTCCACGAGGCGCGTGGACGCTTCTCGCGTCGCGAGCGCGGTCAGAAGTGGGCCCTTCTCCGTTCGCACCGTCTTCTGCACCTCCTGCACGGTCCCGATCGACTTGCTCACGAGCTCGCAGAGGGCGGGGTTGTCCTGCTTGAGGATGTCCTTGCAGCGCGTGTTGTCCCAAACGGCCGTGGCGAACTCGCGGCTCACGATCTCGAGATCCGCGACGCTCTGGTGCGCGAGCGTGAACTGAACGTGCGCGTCGCGGAGCTGGTTGAGGCTGTCGACCACGGACTTGTCAGCGAAGCGAGCGAACTCGTCGACGACCACGCTGAACGCCCGCTGGTTGCGGGTCGTGCGGTGCACCTGGCGCAGCGAGCCCTGCTGCTGAACGTCGATGAGGAACACCTTGCCGAGCGCGGGCGCCTGCAGCTTGAAGAGGTTAGAGGGGAGCTGGATGTAGACGATCTGGTCCTTCTCGAGGACATCCCGCATTACGATGTCGGGGTCGTACGCGTTCACCTGCGACGCCTGGAACTTGTCTACGACACCCACCAGCCCCGAGAGCGCCTTGTGGATGTCGCGCCCGAGCCGAACGATGTGCGACTTGATCTCCTTCGCAGCGCTGCGCTCCTTCGAGGTTTCGAGGCACCACGAGAGCGCCCGGTTCCAGCAGCCGTCGTCGCCCACGCCCTTGAGGCAGACGCCGATGTCGCGGATCGTGAAGGGAAGGCCGCGCCCTTCGCGATCGACCATGCCGTGCAGCAGCGTGCACAGGTTCGTGAAGAAGATCTGCGCCTGGGTGTTGTAGTAGGCGTTGTCGCCCAGCGGCAGGACGGAGAAGACGCGCTCGGCGGTGACCACCGGGTCGCCTCCGGGGTCGTCGGGTGTCCGGGGCTCGACGTGCACCATGTTGTACGAATGCGTGAACAGGTGCGGCTGGTTCCAGGCCGGGAGCGCGAACACGCGTAGGTCCTGCTCCCGCCCCGCCGCGCTCGCGATCGCCTTGATGATCGCGATCTCCTCGTCGCTGCCCTTCCCGGACATCACGACGCAGCCCTTACCTGCGAGAACGTCCTGCAGCACCTGCGGCCAGATGACGCCGTGGCTCTTGCCGCTTCCCGTCTTTCCGATGACGTGCCGGTGCGAATCGCGTTGCTGCTCTGTCAGGTAGACGGGCGTCCAACGCCAGCGTCCCCAGTGCCGTCGAGGTGACTTGCCGACGAAGGTCGTTCCCGGTGGGCGCGCGCGCAACTCGTTCACGAGGTCGAATTCGGCGGACGGGAGCTCGAGGCTTGTGGGCTCGAAGTGCGTTCCTGCGATGCGCGCGACCACCTCGTTTCGCCAGAACAGCAGCAGTTGACGTGCAAGGAGAGTCAGAACCGTGGCGGTTGCGATCGCCGTGAAAACGGCGAGCCTCGGGTGCGCGACGATCCACGCGCGGATCGGCTCGTACCGCCGGATTACGGGGGCGGCGGCGAATGCGATCACACGTCCGCCAGGACCGGCCCCGACGAACCCATCTCCCTGCAACCGGTAGAGCGCCTCCGCGAGCGCTACGCAGGCAAGGACGGCTACGCCCAGCCGGAGGACGAGAGGGAACGGTGCTGTAGGTCTGTCCGGCGGCATGCGCCCTGCGCTGGGGAGCGCGGGACGCAACCATACCCAGCCGCCACACGGATGACAACTAGATGCTAAGATGCGTCAGACCCGCGCGCGAGGGAGCGATGGACGAGGGAGACCGGAAGCAGCTCGTGCTAGTGAAGGATGAAACGGCGGCAGCCGCGTCCTCCAACCGAACGCGCCTCACGCGGCTCTCGCTCATTGGTGAGAAGGCTCGGCCTGCGGGCGCTTGCATCGTGCTCATCCACTCCCACGATCGGAGCCACCTTGGCCGGAAGTGGGCGTTGGGCTGGGAAGAGGCCGTGACTATCGGGCGTGGTACAGGCGCGACCATCGTCGTCGACGAGACGAGCGTGTCGCGGTTGCACGTCCGAATCGAGCCGCGGGGGCGCGACCACGCGCTCGTGGACCTGCGTTCGACCAACGGGACGTTCCTGAACGATCGACTCGTCTCCGAGCAGACGCTCCGCGGTGGGGACCGCTTCAAGGTGGGTCCCGCCATCTTCAAGTACTTCGCGGGCGGCGACGTCGAGGCGCAGTACCACGAGGAGATCTACACCCTCATGGTGACCGACGCCCTGACACAGGCGTCCACGAAGCGCTTCCTCCTGGAGACGCTCGAGCGCGAGATCGTCCGCGCGCACCGCCATGGCCGTCCGCTGTCGCTCGTGATGTTCGACATCGACCACTTCAAGAAGATCAATGACACACACAGTCACCTTGCCGGCGACGAGGTCCTCCGGGAACTCGGCGCGATGATCCGTGCCCAGGTTCGCGCCGAGGAGTGCTTCGCCCGGTACGGAGGCGAAGAGTTCGCCCTCGTCCTGCCGGAGGCAACACGCGAGGGCGCCGCCACGGTTGCCGAGAAGTTTCGCACGGCGGTCGAGCGGCACCGATTCAGCTTCGACGGTGCGGTGATTCCGGTGACGATCTCGCTCGGCGTCGCCGAGCTCGGTCCGGAGATGAAGACCCCACAACAGCTCATGAAGGCTGCCGACGAGAAGCTGTACGAATCGAAGCGGTCGGGCCGGAATCGGGTCTCGTCATAAGTACCTCATGCCACCTCGCGGCCTTTCCACCGGAGCGTGATGTACCTGCCCGCGTCCGCGTCGACACCCGGTAATCGTGCGAGGATGGCGCAGACTGCGCTCGAACGGTGGACGCGAAAGTCCTTCAGCAGCGTGCGGTTCGTGAGGATCCCATGCGTTCTCAGCTGGTCCCACGCGAGATTGAACATCCACGCGGGGATCTCGGCTGCGCCGCCACGCTCGCTCCGCGACCGCGCCGTCTCGACGTAGACGACGCTCGGCGTGACGTCCGTCACGAGGTTTCGTCTGCGATGCGGCCCGAGTGTGTGGAACAGGGGGTTCCGTAGCCACTCGGCGCGGATGGCGGCGTACAGCTCGGGGTCGAGCTCCTCGCCGGCGGGCTCGGCGACGCCGTTGCCGGGGTACCAGGCGTGAACCCGCGTGTCGGTCCAGAGCGATTCAACCCACTCCCACGCCCGCGAGAGTGGCTCGTCCTTACGCTCGCCATCAAGCGCCACCGCCGCCTCCAGGTTCGTCGCGAGGCCGCCGGTCAGGTTAGCGGAGCCGATGACGGCGCGTGCGCGGGCGCCGTTCCGGCCGAGGTATAGCTTGGGGTGAAACGTCGAGCCGGAGCCAGGGTTCAGGACGCGTACCTCGAGGCCGAGTCGTGCCGCCATCCCGAGCGCCGGCGCCGAGGTCGTCTGGAACGTGGTCGTCACGAGAAGTCTGGCGCGGCCCCGTCGCTTGCGAAGCGCTTCGAGCTCCTTTTCGACGAGGTGAACGCCCTTCTCCTGGACGAACGCGACGCACAGAAACGCATCCTCGGCGGTCGCAAGCGTGCCGCGCACTGCCCCGAGGAGCGACCGATCAGACGTAGTGACCGTCGCGACCTGCATCGTCAGGCGGCGATCCCGCGCTCGTAGACGTTCTCGTTGTGCCAGCGGAGCTGCCGAGGATCGGGACGATCTGTGTCGCGGCCGGGGATGTGGATGCGACTCCCGTGCAGCGCGTAGTACGCCTTGCCGTTGTCGTACTCCGCCTTGAGCCGGTCGCTCACCTCGAAGCGCAGCTCCGGCGTGACCGTCACGTATCCACGGTCGAAGAGCCGGTGGATGTCGGTCCGGAGAAGCAACCCGTTCCTCACCTCGTGCGAACCGCCCTTCGAGAACGGCTGGACATGCGCTGCCTCGAGCACCGGGAGCGAGTGCTCCCCCGTCACGGCGCACGCGCCGTACGCCTGCGTCACCGCGACGCGGAAAGTGGCCTGCCCAAGCCGCGGCAGTACGATCTGCGGTGCACCGAAACGTTCCCCGCCCGCCACGACGACAGGTTCGGCTGCGAGCGGCGACGTCCCCGAGCGGAGGCGGGCGAGGCAGTCCTCCCAGACGCGCCGCCCTTCGTCCTCGGCGAGATCGTACCCTTTTCCGCGGACGGTATTCCGTGGCCACTCCGCCGGTTCCCGGACCCAGTCACCGTCTGCAAAGAAGACGGGCTGCGAGAGCATGATGCAGCCGATCCGGTATTGGCGATGCGGATCGGCCGGCTGCCCGTGCCGGTACCGCTCGATGCGATGGCACATCGTGTCGTAGTCCGGCGCGCCGTTCCGGACGTCGAAGGACTCCCACGCCAGCCACGCCGGGACGATCTCGTGTCGAGCGAAGAGGCCGAAGCCGGCTATCGCGTTGTGAGGGCTCTTCAGGCGGAAAAGGAGCGGCTCGCCCGGGTGGAGCGCGCGGAAGGCATCGTGGCCAGATGGTTGCCAGAAGTTCACCTCTTCGAGCGGCTGACGCTCGCGAAGAAAGGTGAACCACTCCAGATCCGTGTTGGCTACGAAGCCTCGCACGTCCGCATTCTACGCGCGGTCGGGGCGAAACTTCAGGGTGAAGCTGCTAACTCCGCGAGGTCGCGAGCCGTCCCGGCCTCGATCACCTTGACTGCGTTCCGCACGTCCTCGTCCTCGACGATGTTGTAGCGGTCGAACACGTTCCGGGTCCGGTGACCCGACATCCGCATGACGACCGACTCCGCCACACCGCGGCGCCGTGCGTTGGTGACAAAGCTGCGCCGGAGGTCGTGGAACCAGACATGCGCCAGGTTTGCGTTGCGGCGAGCCCGAACGAACAACTTCCTCGCATCCTCCCAGCGCGTGCACGTTTCCGGGTTCACGAAGACGTGATCGGTGCCGATGTGTCTCGGCTGCTTCTTTAGTTCGTCTATCACGCGGTTCGTCAGGTAGACGGTTCGCGCGAAGTTTGTCTTCGTATCCTCAGCCGCCAGCCTGATCGCACCGATGCGGAGATCGATCTGCGACCAGCGGAGGTTGAGGATCTCGCCCTTCCTCATGCCGGTGTCGTACGCCACGATGAGGATGGGCCTGAGCTCCGGATCGGCGGCGGCAACGAGGGTCGCGAACTCCGCCTCGTCAATGATCGTGCGCCGCACGTTCGGCTTGTTGAGTAGCTTCACGCGCGCGACCGGGTTCGTCTGCAGGAGCCCGCACTCAACCCCGTAGCTGCACATGCGCTTGAGCTGCGCGATCTCTCGATCGAGAGATGCGGGGGATGGCGGGCTCTTTCTGCGAGTGTGGTACGTGAGACGCCGGTTGCGGTATTCGTCGATGTCACGTTGCGTTAGGCCGCTCGCGACTCGGTCACCAAGGACGTCGCACAGGTATCGCGCCCTGGCTACGTCACTCTGCCACGAGTCCTTGTCGCGTCGGCTGATCGGCTGCCACTCCTTCCAGAGCTGAACCACAGTCACCTTCGGTACATGGAGCCGATCGAAGAAGCGGCCTTCGAACGCCTCAGCCCGGACCTTCGCTTCGAGCGCGAGCGCCTGCTCTCGGGTCGGGATCTTCCGCTTCAGGACGCGCTTTGCGCGCCCGTCCGGGAGAGTCACCGAGACATCGATCTTCCAGAACGAACCACGCGTATTCGCGTATTTCTTCACGCCCACGACGTTCCTCCTTCCCTGGAGGGACGTCGTAGAGAATCTCACTGTGGCGAGCGCCGGAGGCGTACCCCTCAGGGCTCCTCTAAATTCCCCGAGGAGGAAAGGAGCGTTGCGGGCGAGCAGGGGATCGGAACATGGCCCACAGCGGAGTACGAACGCCACAGCGGACGTCGAGAAGCACTACAGCATGTACCAGCTGTACGCGACCGTGAGCGGCACCGTCATCGCCATCAGGCCGCCGCCAAACGGGAACTCGACGCGCGGCGTGATCGCTAGCGAGACGTGGTCAGAGATGGCCCATTCGACTCCGGCGAGCCCGACCACGACGAGGTGATCCGTCGTCCGGGAGCCGAGACCCAGGCCGAAGCTGCGCGGAACGGCCCCGGTCACGTCGACGAGATCGAGCCGCTCGGACGTCGTTCGCGTCCAGCCGATCTCGGCTCCGGCCCTGATTCTCCACGTGAGGCCGCGAACGTATTGGGCGCCGATCTTCGCCGAGTACCGGCTGACGCGGCTCTGCATCTGCCCCCGGAACGTCCCGTTCTCGGTCACGATCGTCGTGTCGTCGTTGTAGAACGGCGCCGCGGCGAACCAGTCGGCCGTTCCCGTCAACTCGAGGCGATTGGTGAGGGCGTACCTCGTTCCGAGGGTCACCCCCGCGACGGTACCGGCCACCGCGTCACCGGAACCGATGGCGGGGTCGGCGCGGACACCGGCGACGATGCCGCCGGCGTCGAGCGAGAACGCACCGCGATCGGCGAAAGCGCCGAGTGGCATGGCTATCGCCAGCAACGTGGCCAGGACGCGTCCATGCATGGAGCCGCTCTCCCCTGGCGCTACTGTGGTGTGACGCAGCAGATCTCGGTGGTGCCACCGAAAGAGAAGCCGACGCCAGTGGGCTCCGTTCCTGGTTGCCAGTCCCAGGTGCAGGTCCAGCCTGCGGCCTGGGCCGTGTTCGACCAGTCGACGGACCGGCTCGAGGCAACAAATCCGCCCGCCGGGAGATCCGCGGCGTAGCAACTGCCAGCGACCGGAATGTCGGCGACCTGCGCGCACCGAATCGTGACGGTCCAGCCCGACGCCGCGGTGACGCCGGTGCCTTGGAGGCAGTAGCTGGCGGCGCGGTCGTAGGGGTTACTCGTGCCGGGCTCGCCCGGCAGCCCTTCGGGTCCCTCAGGCCCCTGCGGGCCGGTCGGCCCTTCGCACGCGGCCAGGACGAGGGCGAAGAGGAGAACGGTCGGCTTGCTCAGCATCGTTCGCATGTTGGTCCCTCCACGTGGACGGGCGATCCTAGGGTGCTAGAGCACCGGGCCCCCGCTCAGGGTTCAGTGGCTGGTGAGACTGCGGTCAATGGTCGCGGAGTACGCGGCGACGGTCTCGCCGACGAGCGCCGAGCCGTGCACGCCCTGGGTAGTAAACGCGACCGTGGCGTTCACCGACTCGGAAGCGCCGGTGACATAGCCGATCTCCTGGTGCGCGGCTGCCTCGCTAACCCATCCGTTGGTACCGGAGCCGTTGTACCACCACACGTAGCTCGAGGTGACGGTGTAGCTGTCGGGAATGAAGACGTAGCCCTTGTTCGCCTCGTAGCGATTGCCGGCGGTGAACTGGTTCCAGACGCCTAGCGGCACGGTCCGTGCGGCGGTCAAGGGCCGCATGAGGTAGACCGCGATCCCGCCGGGCGTGGAGCCCGTCGCTGCAGGGACGAGTGCGAAGTCGCCGATGGCAGGGGCGGGGGTCACCTCTCCGGCGGCGGGAGCGGGCCCGACGAACCCTTGGGCCGCGACAGTCGAATTTGCGACGACTTGTGCACCCGCGTACCAGCGCTTCGGCTTGCAGGCCGTGTGGACCGCGGTGTCACCGGCGACATGCGTGAACCAGCCGGTGACGTTCTCGGGGGTGGGTGGCGTTCCCTGCGACTCCGGTTTCGGCGCGCACGTGTTGCCAACGTTCTGGTAGCAATCCGAGAAGGTGAAGCCGTCCATGGTGAGGACGAGCGGGGTGAAGCTGCAGGACCAAAAACAGACGCAATTGTTGATGGTCACGGGGTTCCGTGGCGTGAGCCGCGTCCGCGTCCCGTCCCAGGTCTCGGTCGCGGTCCAGGAGCCAACGGACGCGGACCGAAGGCCGACGGGGACGGAGTTCGGGTTGCGGACGATGAACCGCACGAGGCGCACCTGCCCACCGTAGAAGCTGCCGCCGCTAGCGTCGAAGAGCTGGGCGTACGTGTTGTTCGCGAGCTTGTACGGATACGTGCTCTTCGCGTCGGCGTACGACGGGAACGACGTGTCCTCCTCGATTACGAGCGGCGGAGCGATGACGGTGAAAGGGACGGAAATCGGACCGACCGTGCCGCTGTTCCCGGCGGCGTCCACGAAGGTGGTCGCGATCTCGAGGATCACGGGTCCGGGGGTGGTCCCGAGCACCGGCGCGAGGTTCCCGGCGAGGGGAAGATCGTAGTAGGCGGTCGTCGTGGTGCTGGCGGGACTCAGCCAAGGGGCGAGATCTCCTGCGTACACGTTCCCGCCGACAGAGATGGAATACATCGCGGCGGCGATGGGCGCCTGGGTCGTGCCGATCGGAACCGCGAGCTGAACGAAGGGCGTGTTGTCCGGGTTCGTGGTCTCGAGCACGGACGCCGTGGGCGCAGTCGCCCAAGAGAGCCGAGCGGTGCTCTTGTAGACGGCGCCCTGGGGGATGGGAGCCACCTTGGCGGCGGCCGGCGGGAACTGGTACTTCGCAGGGACGGTCGCGTCCGCGAGCGTCATCGCACGCTCGTCGTAGTACGCGGCCGTAGACGTCTGGACGTAGGGCGTAGGCGCCACCGTGTCGCACGTGATGGTCACGGTCGCGGCGTTCGCGATGGTACCGCCACCGGCGCCATCGACGCCCCACACCGAGATGAGATTCGGACCTTCGACGAGTGGAATCCCGGCGATCGTCCACACGCCATCGGTCAAGGTGGCGGCGATGGGTCCGCTGCCGGCCGCGGTCTGTGCGTACACCGCGGAGACGCCCGCGACAGGCTGGTTCGCGGTGACTCTCAGGTCGATCGTGTTGGAGCCGACGAACGACGGCGGATCGACGAAGGCGATCACGGGCGGCGTGAGCTCGAGCGGTCCCCCGGCGCAGCTCGCGGAAGCAATCTGGTTGGGACAGAAGAGGTACGGGTCGCTGTTGGCTGCGATCGCGCTCGCGAGCGCCAGAGCGTCGGCACCGGTGAGCTGTGTCTTGTTGCGGGACGACTGGACGAACTGGAGGATGGCCTGCCCGAGGGTTCGCCGGAACGTCTGACCGGTTAGACCGACCGACCCCTGGACGAGCGCCCCTCCCGGCCCTACGCCGTCGAACGTGCCGTCCCGACCATCGTCTCCGGCGGCGCCGCCGAGGGTGGCGCCTGTCACCGAGGTGCCGGGGCTGAGGCCGCTCGCCTCGGCCAGCACTCTCGCCGCCTGGGACATTCCAGCGAGGACGAGGCCGGCCTTGGTGGCGTCGGACATGGTCACGGTCACGGGCTCGTTCGGTGTGAGGTCGGTGGGCGTAACGATGCGCCAGTCGAGACCGCCGAAGTGGTTGTTGACGTGCGTCCAGGCGTTGTTCACCGCATCGGTGATGGACGAGCCCCGGGTGGCCTCGCCGTGCGCGAAGCTGTTCGCGATCGTGGAGATGGGGCTGAGCGTCACGGTCGCGGATCCGCCCGACTGGAAGGCGGGAAGCACGGCGGAGAGCTCGCGCGTCACCTGGACGGTCACGCCGACGGCCTCCTCCAGGTAAGTCCCGCCGCTCGCGACCACCTCGATGGGCCCGTTGTACGGAGGGATGCGGAGCGTGAAGGTGCCGTTCTGCGCGGAAGGCCCGAAGGCGAGCGCCGCCCCCCGCGTCATCGTCGAGTCGAGGCGGTACGCGGTGACGGTGGCGTTCTCTACCCGACCCTTCACGACGAGGCCCGTGATGGTCCCATCGCTTCCCCCACCTCCTGGCGTCGCGCCCTGTCCCCCGCCGCATGCCGAGGCGAGCCCGGTGCCGCCGAGAAGGAGGGCGAGCTGCAACGGGGCGAATGGGAGCACTGGGGCGCCGCCGAGCCGCGCCCGGAGAATACCGAGGATGCGCTGCATGACCCCTCCCGAGCAAGATGCTGTCACAAGGGCGTTTGTTAGCATCTAACAGGAAGCCAAATGCTTGCCCCATTGGAGTTGCATGTCAAGGACGGCGGGCGGGGTACTAGAAGGCGCGCTCGACCCACACGTCGAAGAGGACCCCGGGATCGAGGAGCTGCATGTCGCCGGCCCCACCCGCTGCGACGACGTCCTGGTGGTTGAGCGCGGTCTGGCCAGCCCGTCGCGCCACGTCCTGCGCGACACCTCCGGTGACCGTGCTGAGGAGGACGCCCGCCGTGTTCTTGGCGACAGTCGTTCCGAGCCCCTCGCCCCGTACCGGGGCGGCGGCGACGCGCCGGCTCGCCGCGAGACCTGGCCTTCCATCGTCCCGGTCCATCGCGAGCCCCGCGAAGTCGACCTCTCGGTCGTCGGGGAGGCGCAGCTTCGAGAACCGGATCGTGAAGCGCCCATCCATGGCCGACGCCTGCCCGTACATGAGCGTCCCCGCGGGAAGCACGAGTTCCCCCTGGACGACGAAGGGGCGCGGCAGCTTCACCTCGACGGGCCCGCTGCCGACAGTGCGGCTGTCGAGCGTCGTGAGGAGCCGCACCGGAATGTGGGCGCCAGTCGGGATCCCCAGAGGCGCGTTCGTGGCCGCGACGCGCACGGGCGCGTGGAGAGGCTGAGACCGGCGCATCCACTCCGGCGTTGCGCCACTCTCCGCGTTCCCCTGGGCAGCAGTCCCGCTCGCGATGCCGGGTATCGTGGGACGGCCGCCATACCGCTCGACGAGCGCACGATCGATGCTGCGTGCGTCCGCAGCGCTCGGGGCGCTCGTCGGCGCCGTCGCGGTCACGGACGCGCGCCGTGACTCTGGAGCAGGAGGCGGCGGCGGCAGGGGAATGCTCGGGACGACCGGGGCAGGCGTAGGGGCGGCGGCACTCGCGGCGTCTCCGGCGTCCGCCCCGTTCCGGACCTTCTCGAAGAGGCTGCTCGGCTTCGGCTCGGCGCGGCTCGAGCTTCCGACGATGGCGAGGAACCCGAGAAGCACCGCGACCGCGCCGAGCCCCACCATGACGCCGACCGGCGGCAGCTTCCGCGTTCCTCGATCCGCCCGCTCGATTTGCTCCTTCACGCGGCGTATCGCCGAGGGAACCTCGGGGGGGCCGTTCGAGCGCTGCGACGCAGGCGCCGCGGGGGCGTCGGCAGGTGCCACGAAGACCGGCCTCACGCCCGACGGCGCAGCGAACGGAACCTCGTCGACGACGGGGCCGGCCGGCACGCCCGGCCTGGCACCCTTCTCGAGGGCCTGCATGAGCGGCGTCGTCGAAAGGAAATCGTCGACGCCAGAAGTCGCCCGCCTCGGTCCAGCCATCGATAGGATCGGCTCGATGTCGCCTTCGTCTGCGACACGCCCCAGTACTGGCCGCGGCCTCGCGGCGGTCGTCACGACGGTCCCGAGCGCCTCGGGAGCCACGTCGAACGGGCCGGTCCAGGCGGAGTCCCCGAGCTTGTCGTCGCGGATGCGCTGGATCGCATCCGCGAGCTCGGTGCCGCTCTGGTACCGATCACGCGGGTCCTTCTCGAGGAGCTTCAGGACGACGTTGTCCAGCGCTCCTGGCGCGCTCGGATTCACCAACGACGGCGCCGGCGGCACGACCGTCTGGATCGCCCGCCAGATCTCGGGCTCGCTGTCGCCGCTGAACGGCGCTCGGCCGGCGAGGATCTCGTACAGCATGTAGCCAACGGCGTGCAGGTCGGTGGCGGCGGTCCACTCGAAGTCCACACCCCGCTCGAATGCCTCCGAGTAGACGTGATTCAGGTACTCCGGCGCGTAGTGCGTGGACGTGCCGACCACGTCGAGCTGACGCGTCACTCTGTATGACGCGCGTGCTCTCGCGATCCCGAAGTCGATGAGGACGGGCTCGCCGTCCGCTCGGACGAGCACGTTCTCGCTCTTCAGGTCCCGGTGGAAGAGCTGCCGCTCATGCATGTGGTGAACGGCCCGGCCGATCTTCTCGAACACCTCGCAGATTCGCAGGAGCGATGGCGATCCCGTCCTGCACCACGCATCCAGCCGTTGCCCCTCGACGAACTCCATCACGAGGAACGGGTAGCCCGTCTCGAGCTCCGGCCACCGGTCGACGGCGTAGATCGACACGATGTTCGGGTGGCGGAGCGACTTGAGCGCCGCGACCTCGCGATCCGTTCGGTCCTCGAAGCGCTTCCGCTTCTCCGGAGTGAGCGACCCGAGCCGCTCGCGCGAGAGCTTGAGCGCGTAGTGCTTCCCGTCGCGTTCCACTTGGTAGAGCGTCCCGAACCCGCCGGCGCCGACGCGCCGCACGACGGTGTAGACCCCCACGGACGTGCCGGCCTGGAGGTTGTCGGGATCGACGTGCGCGGGCATGGACACCCTCCTAGAGCTCGAGCCCCTCGAGCACGACGTGCCGCGAGCCGTCTCTCTCAAACAACGAGAGGCTCACCTTCTGTCGAGCGGTCTGCGGCGGGGTCGCGAACGCGACTACCAACTTCTCGGCGACGTCCGGCGGCAGCGCCGCGAGCTCCGCCTGGATCGAGAGCACCTTCACGTCGACGCTGCTGCTGCCGCGCAGCTTCACCTCGGCCCGGTCGAGCACCCAGGACTTGGAGGGATCCCGGTTCTCGACCGTGAGCACGAGGTAGGTCATCCCGAGGAGGCGGTACGCCCACCGCGCCTCGACGAGAAGACGGCTCTGCTTGTCGCCCCCGCGAACGGCGTGGCGCTCGAAGGCGTGCGGCGCGTCCAGGTTCTGCTGGATGAAGAGCGAGGCGATCTTCGCCACACCCGCCGTTGCGGAACCGGCCTGGCACTCGTCGAGCTGCGCTCGAACGGAGATGAGGCTCGCCTTGAGGGCTGCCGCCGAGTCGGGCGCGGCGTGCTTCTGCAGGTCGAGGACGACGTCCACCTGGGCATCCGCGTCGGTAGCGACGGTGAGAAGCTTGAAGGTGAGGACCGTGCCATCGGCGAGCGAGACGTTCAGGGGCAGGGGAGCGCGGAGGTCCTTCTTCGGCACGAGCACCACGAATCGCTCGCTCTGGCTGAGCGGATTCATGAGGCCGTTCACGTCCGCTATGAACGCTCCGCCGTCCCTGAGCGGCACCTGGAAGCTGAGGATCGTCGCGATCCCTCCCGCGACGTGGATCTCCGGAAGCGATGAGACGTTGCGGTCGTTGATGCTGAGGGAGCGGCGGCGCAGCTCACGCTTCATTGAAGCGCCGTCCGCGCGCGCAGGCTTCGCGTTTCCGGCGGCAAGCGCGGCGGCGGGCGCGACGGTCACCAGGACCGCGAGCGCGAGGCTACGGAGCATTGCCGGCCTCCGTCTTCGCCATCGCGGGGGGGGTTGCGGGCAGCTCCTGGATCTGCCACTCCGCGATAGCGAGGCCGTCGGGATGCTCGGGAGACACGGGCACGACCGCCTCGACCAGGTCGACCGCGAGCCGATCGACCGTGAAGGGACCGCCCCCGAGGAGCGGTCCCTTCCGGCGGCTCAAGGTGGTCTTCACGTGCAGGAGCGTGGGGGTCTGCTCGATGAGGATGATGTCCTCGATGGAGAGATCGCTCCGTACCTGTGCGGCGCGATACGTATCGAGGAGCTTCGCGGACTCGGTCTGCTTGTTCACCCGCTCTCGCATCGGCTCCGTCATCATCAACAGCGCCTGAGGCCAGTTGGCGTCGATGGTGGACGAGTTGATCCCGAACGCGAGCTGGACGAAATCGCGCGTGAAGCGGACGACTGCGATCTCCGGCGGCTTCGTCTTGTCCGCAAGAAACTTGAGGAGCGCGTCCGTCGCCACGCCCCGCTGCACGAGAGTCGATTTCCCGCCGGGGTTCTCGACCACGACGAACTCCGGGGGACGCGCCGCGAGACGGACGTTCGCGAGGATCGAGAGCAGGAGGAGGCCGAATAGGAGGATGAGCGCCCAGTTCTTCCAAGCAGCCTGGCGCGCGAACGCGTCCCAGACCGCGCCCGGCGCGCCGGGCGGCCGGGGATCCGCGGATTCGGTTCGGACTGTGGGCAGTGAGGTAGCCATCTTGGTGCTCCTTTCCCCCGTGGAGGGACGAGTGGGTCCGGATCAGCTGCCGCGTCCGCCGCCGGGGGCGTTCCGCGACTGCGTCGCGCCGGAGGAGCCGCCACCCGGAGGATTTGACGCGACGGTTCCGGTGGCCCGCATCGCGCCGGCAAGGGTCTCGGGATCGAGTCCCTGGGGCATTCCGAACGTCGCCGTCGCGTTTGCTGCTTTCGCTGCCGCTCCCGCCGCACTGCCGGCGACGCCCGCCGCCACTCCTGCTGCACCGACGGTGTGCGCCACCACGGACCCGGTGTGCTTCGCACCGCCCACCGCGTCCTTGTGAACATCCTTCACGGACCGCAAGCCGCTAGACATGAGGTTCTCGAGCGTGCCGCCCACAACTTGAGCGGCGAGCCTCGGGGTCGAGAGAGCGATCGCGCCCATGAGCAGCGACGCGATGACCGCCGCGATGTAGCCGGCGGTTTCGGCGCCCTCGCTCCCCATCGCGACCATGATGCTGAGGAGCAGGCCCGTGAAGATCGGCCACGACAGCACGGTGACGAAGTGGCCGAACCACTTCGTCCCGGTCGACGAAGGACGCGGGATCGCGGCGACGAGAGCGAGCGGCCCGATGCAGAAGAGGAGGGCGGCCAGGACCTTCCCCAGCTTCACCATGACGATGACGAGCCCTTCGGCGACGAGGAGGAGGAAAGCGACGAGGCTGTCGTAGAAGAAGCCGCCGACCTTGGAGGTGAGGCCGCTCACGACGCCTCCGCCGCTCGCGCCCGGCGGCTGGGGGAGTGTGGTACTCGGGTCCGTGCTCGTCGGCATGCCCTGAGCGGCCTTGGCGGCGCGGTCGAGGAACTCGCCCATGCCGCTCACGGGCGTGACCTTGTCCGCGAGCGGGTCGAACACGTTGACGATGAGGCCGTTGAAGATCGGGACGTAGAAGACGAGCAGGAACATCACCAACACGGCGCGCCAGATCACGACGGAGAGGTCGCGTCCCTGCCCCGGTGCTCGCCCGAACGCCTCGATGAGCAGGCCGAGGATGAGGGCGAGCGGGAAGAACTCCCACGCGATGCGCCGAACCTTCGCGATGAGGTCACGCATCGCCGCCTGCTTCGGGTCGGTTGATTCGAAGTTCCAGTGGAAGCCACCGAGGAGACCCTCGCGGCTCGCCTGCGAATCCCACCCCTGATTGGCCCACGGCGTAGCCGGCGGGTTCTTCTGGGCCGCGGCTGCGCCCGGCGCCGCGGCGAGCAGCGCGAGAAGCACGGTCGAGACGAAAAGCTGCGTCGCCCGCGGCGTCATCGTGGGCTCCCCCCCGGCACTGGCGCTGGCGACGGCGACGCGGCAGGTGGCTGCGCGTTGCCGCTTGTCTGCCGCGCCTCGCCCTTCCAGCCGAACGCGCGCAGCCCGTCGACGAGCGACGCGCGCCGCGCGCTCTCCTCGTCCTCGAAGCGCTTCGCTTCCGCGATTTTCAGCTCGTTCGCGATGGTCTGCTGGTGGATGAGCTCCTCGAGTTTTCGATTCGTCTCCGCTTGCTGTTCGAACGCCTGGATCTGCGCCTGCGCCGCGAGCGTCTGGCACACGACGGGGTCGCGCGCGGTCAGGCACTTCTGGAGCATCCCGTTCTCGGGGTCGTACACCTGCGTCTCGACCGCCGCCTTCTTGACCATCTCGGCCTGGTACCGCTGCTCCCGCGCGATGTCCTCTGCGCGCACCAGGTCGAGGTCTGGGCGCCCCTGTGGCAGATCCCCGAACGTGCGCCGAAGATCCTGATCTAGCTTCTGCGCCGTGACCGTCCGCCGCCATTGGTCGCACGAGGCGCTCGTGCCGCCCGCGCCTCGCACGGCATCCCTGGTGATGTCCTGGAGGCACCGCTGCAGCTCGGGCGAGAACCCGCCGTAGCCCTGTCCCCAACTCCGGTAGCCGTACTGGGCTTCACCCTGGAAGAAGGAGATCTCCGGGTACGCGCGATGGAGAGCGTTCAGCCCGCTGTTCGCAAGGCGTTCGCCGCTGAAGGCCCGGATCTCCTCGTACGCTTCCCGCGCGTCGGCTGCGTAGCTGGCGAGGCGCTTCGTCTCCTGGTACGCCTTGCCGAGCGTCTCGAACGTTTTGGTGGCGGTGTCGAGCTGCTGGAGCGAGGTTGTGAGGATATTCGTCAGGATCGGGACGTCAGCACCGAACAGGTCCGCGTAGGCCGCCTGGATCCCGACCCCGAGCGAGAGCGCGACGCACAGGATGGCGACGAGAACGACGCGCGGCAGTCTGCGCAACATGGAGCCCTCCTTCTCCAACACTCATGCAGCTGAACGGGACCGCACTCCCTGTCCGACGACGCCGTGCGGGTAGATCGCGGCGAGCTCCTCGAGCAGCCGCAACCGGTCGAGCATCGGGTTTTTCTTCTGGGCCCGCGCGAGCAGCTCCTTGTCTTGCGGGTCCGTCGTGAGGATCCAGTACGCGAGCGGGTGGGGCGCGAGCCGAACGGTCGTGACCTCCTTTCCGTACATGAGCAGGAAGTCCGAGTAGTGGCCCGGCTTGCGCTCGAGGCGCCGGAACGCCTCCAGCGCGCCCGGCGAGAGGCCGAAGTAGCTCGCGACCTCCTCGTGGCCGCGGTTGTGCCAGAGGAAGATCTTGAGGGCGCTGTTCGCGATGATCGCGGGGCCGGCCTTCGCATTCACGAAGTCCCGGAGCGCCTGGCTGATCATCCACATCGAGACGTCGTACTTGCGCATTTTGCGGTAACAGCCCGCGAGGAAGCGCTCGCCGACGTCGTCCTGCCCCAGATGCTCGTGCCCTTCGTCCACCGCGACGATCGTGTGCGCACGGCGGCTGGACGCGCGATTCGTCACCGCCTGGATGATGCAGGCCATCGCGAGCTGCTTCAGGACTGGGTCCTGCGAGACGCGCTGGAGGTCGAACGTGAGGAGCTTCGCGTCGAACCGCAGGCTCGACGGGCGGTTCACGAAGTCCGCATACATGCCGTCCGCGAATGGGCCGAGCTTCCGGTGGACGCGCTCGGCGATTGCGCGATCGTCGGCATTCTCCCAGGGGTAGTGCCTCAGCGCGTCGCGAAAGTGGCCGAGGAGCGGTCGTTCAGCTGGGCGATCCCGGAAGTGCGTCTCGTACGACCAGCGCACCGCGCGCGCGACGGCATCGAACGTCACCTTGTCGAAGCCGGGTTGGCCGGGTTCGGTCGCGCACACCTGCAGGAACGTGACGACGTCCTGGAGCTCCTCGTTCGAGAACTCGCCGGTCTCGCGGTCGAGCATCGCCGCGTACTCGACGAACGGGCTCACGGACGTCTTGATGTCGACGGGGATGTGGATCCCGCCGAGGAGCGCCGTGAGGGGCTCCCAGGAGTTGCCGTTGTCGATGAGGATCGCCTCGTCTCCCGCCGCGAGCGCGTCGAGGACGAGGTTCCCGAACGCGAACGACTTGCCGCTGCCCGTGTCCGCCACGACGAGGCCGTGGTGCGCGGTCGAGAGCCGCTTGTCCGCGAGGTGCAGGCGGAAGAAATCCCCTCCCGGCGTAAGCAGGACGGACGCCGCCTTCGCGGTGCCGTTCCAGGCGGCGAACACTGGAAGGAAGTCCGCCGCATTCCGGCTCGTGCAGCCCTTCTTGCGGAGCTGGTAGGGACCCGCTCCGGGCAGCATCGAGAGGAAGGCCGGGATCTGGGTGACTTCCTCGACCAGCATCTCGGAGTTGCCGCACTGCGAGAACGCTACGCGGGCGGCCTCCGCCTGCGCGTCCACCTCCTCGAGCGACTTGCCTTCGAGGAGAAGGCTCACGGAGAGCGCCACGATCTTGGAGCTGAGGTTGTTCAGCTCCTCGAAGAGCCCTCGGATGCTCTCGCGCTTCGCGCGCTCCGCCTCGTCCTGATCGACGCTCTCGTTCTGCAGGAAGGGGAGCGCGTTCTTGATGTGCTTCACGAGGCTGTGCGATCGGTCGAGCGCGAACCGCGTCTTCCCCTGGTGCTTCACGTGGACCGTGACCGCGAGCGTGTACGGGAACGGCGCCCGCTCGGTCCCCGAGTCGCGGGTCGCGAGTCGCAGGAGCGGATCCGCGGAGCAGTAGTTCGTGCCCGCCTCGGGGAGCACCTTGAGCGTGCACACGCGCCGGACGACCGAGCCGTGCCGGAACGCTCCGCGCCCGTCCTCGACGTCCTCGAAACAGAGCTGCTCCGCTTCCGTCAGCTCGAGGAGGTGGTTTCCATGACGCCGGACCGACTCGGGGCTCCACGTCTGCTCGCGGAGTGTGACGTTCGGCGGAGCGGCGCCAACCCGGGCTCGGCCAGGGTTGAGGAGCTCGAAATGGACGCGCCGCACGTCGGCGAGGTCGAGCTCGCGGCTGGAGATGCCGAGCTGCCCGAGGCGTCCGGTGAGACGGTCACGAAGCTGGCCGAGCCTCTTCACGCGCGCCCTGTGCTGAGGCTCCGAGAGCTTCGCGGGCGACCGGGTGTAGAGGAGCTGCAACCCGAGCTGACCGCGCGCGAGTCCGCCACCGGCCGGCGAGGCCTCCGAGAAGAATAGGTACACGCGCGTGTGCCGTACCCGCTGCGCGCGCAGCCACCGCGCGCGGCCAGCGACGTACGCGCGGAGCGCCGGCTCCTCCGCTCGGCAAGTCGCTTCGTACTCGCGAATGACGTGCTCGATGTTCGTGTCGACCTGGTAGACGAAGTGCAGGGTCGTCTCGTCTTCGAGCGAACCGATGAGGCTCCGCAGGCCCTCGCCGATGTTGGAGGCCTGCTCGCTGGCGCTGAACCGCACGTCGAGCGTGCCAAGCTCCAGGGCACCGACGTAGTCGAGCGCGGGAGTGACGAGCGCCGTCACCCCCTCTTCCCGCAGGGTCCTCCACAGCGGAATGAGATCGGCAAGCGGCGTCTCCCGGATCACGTCCTACCTCCGGTGCGCGAGCGCACGATGTCGAACAGACGCTCGGCGAGGTCCTGGCCCTCGTAGGCGTATTCGCCGTGTGGAAACGCCGCCGCCCGGCCGGCGCCGACGCGCGCCGCCGCGCTGAGGCGGCCGCGGCTCACGACTCGGCGCACCTTGAACTGGAGGAAGTGCTGCACGAACCCCTCCGCCCGTCCATAGTTGGCGACCCGGATGAGCACGTATGCGGCGACGGCGATGCCGCTGCCGATGAAGGCGCCGGCGGAGATCATCCCGGCCCACCACGCGGAGAGCACGACCGTGAACTCCGTGGGGAACGCGAGGCCAAGAACGGTGTTCTTCGCCTCGAGGCTCCTGTACACCGGCGCGCGCACGAGCCGCCGCGGGCTAGCTGTTCTGGAGCGCGCTCATGATCGCGGGCGCGCCACTGATGATCGCGAACAGAAAGGCGCAGATGACCGCAGTCCAGATCGCGCCCTTCACCAGATCGGGCTTGAACATCGCCCCGCCGACACCGACCACGATGGCGAAGAGGCCGAGGGGCGCGATGATGAAGTTCCGGCCGTACTCGAGCAGCGTCTGACCGGGGTACGCGAGCGCGACCGCGGGCGCGACGAGGGCGAACACGGCGGCGGCGGCTAGCGGGCCGACGGCGGCACGCGCGACCGAAAGCTGGAGACGAGCAGAGAGACGGACGTTCTTCCGCATGGGACCTACCTCCTCGTGTTGTCGGCGGCCCCGAGGCCGTCGAGTCGCTCTGGTGCGGGACCCGGCTGTTCGGGACCTGCCGCGTCAGGCTGGCTGTCGTTCCCGTCGCGGAGCGCAGCCGCGACGGCGCGCTCGAAGTCGTCCTGAACCGTGCGGAAACGATCGCGCAGCTGGGCGAGGTACGATCGCGCCGAGGGGCTGCGTGGCGGCTCGAAGACGAGCAGCGCAGCGATCACGACCACGGCCGCGCCGGCCCAGACGAGCGAAAAGTGACGGGAGGACCACGCCAGCGCGCCGCCCGACTGGGCGCCGTGAAGCGCCGAGTAGAGGGCCGCGAATCCGGGATACGCGACAGCGACGAGGAGAACTACGAGGAAGACGCGCACGGAGAGAGGCAGGAGGCGGAGCCGCTCTCGAACCGTGAGCTCAGGCCATGTGCGCCGCTGCTTCCTCAGGTTGCCCCCTCCGAGCCCCTAGGTTCGACCGCCGCCCGACTTCGGGGCGGGCGCGCCGCTCTTGTCGAACCCCGGCCCGTTCCTCATGACCGCTTCGCTGCGCATGTAGACGATGTGCTGCAGGTAATCGAGGCGACCCAGCTTCAGCGCCTTGCGGTCGGCCTCGAGCCGCTCCACGAGGATCGCCGGCAGGCTGAAGTAGGTGCGGAACGCGTCGAGGATGGTGTTCACCATCCGCGTCAGGTTGAGCGCCCTCTCTCCGGGCTCCGGCAGGTCCTTCTCGGACACACCGGCGGCCAGCGCGCGCGCGCGTGCCTCCTCCTGGATGAAGTTCGCGAGCTCCATCGGCATCCGAACGCTCAGCACGGCCTTCTCTCCCGTGCGCGGCGTGGTCTCCCCTGTGTGGCGCCCCTCTGCGCTCTTGTTCTTAGCAGGCATTTAGCATCCTTCTGACGGTTAATCTAGAGACAGTTAAGATCCACCCTGCGCATCGATGCGCCGGAATGCACTCTGGTGCCATCCAGACGTGCGGCAAGGTGAGTCGAAGCCGCGGTTCGCACGAAACGCAGTCGTGGTTCCATAGCGATCCGGTGAATGTCACGTAAGTGGCTAAAAACTCTAGCACGGGGCGCCGATAACCGTCGGCTTGACGTCTACGACGGCGGGGCCTCCACGGCGCGCGTCGAGCGGGTCCGTCGCTGTGCCAGATCGGAACACCGGTCTTTTGCTGCGTCGCTCCGGGGCACCTCGGATGGAGCTCGAAGCTCGCTGGTGCGCGAGCGTCGCCAGTCACCACTCGAGCGGCGCTCGAGCTGGTCGCAGCGCGAACGTCTTAGGCGGGAGTTGGCTTGGCCGCGAGCGCGGCAAGAGAGCCGGCCTCGTCGCACGCGTGGCGCGCTTGGTTGATCGCGCCGCTCGTCACCGGCCCGGATGCCGTAACGATAGCGTCGAGCCGCGAGCGCATGGCTGCGGCCTAGACGCGGGCAGCGACCCGGCGGTCCGGCCTCACAACTCGGCGAGTGACTCGGCGCTCCGGAGTGACGTCCGCGTCCAGGGGAGGCAGCGTGACGACGAACCGCCGGACGCCGACGCCACCCGTGGCGAACCACAGCCCAACCGCCCGAAGCACATCGATGATCGCCCGCATCTTGCGCCCCTCCTGCGTGACGGCACCGTCGCCTCACCACGCGATGCGCGGAGCCTAGCATCGATGCATCGCACCTTGCAATACACTTCCCTACATGCCCAAACGAGGTCTCTCGAGGGCCCCGGTGCCTCGGAGATCTCAAGGGTTCGTCGCCTCGCATGGGCCCGGGCGCCGCGAGCCGCAGCCGCCGCGGCACACAAGTGCGGCGCAGCTCGCCCGGAGCTGACGTGCGGACCGCCGCTACCGCGCCTGGCGCACAGAACGCTTCCGCGGGCGCCCCGGCTTAGCCGGTGAGAGCCGCGCCTTCCTGAGCAGGGCTCCGGGCGCGACGCCAAGCGCATTCGCGAGGCGGCGCAGCGTATCCACAGTGATGTTCACCCGGCCGCCCTCGATCTTCCGGATGTACTGGACGTCCAGTCCCGTCGCGGCTTCGAGCTGCTGCTGAGTGAACCTCCGCGTACGCAGCCGGCGAACGTTCGCGGCGACGTAAGCGAGGACCTCCGACCGCGAGAGCTCCGGCATCCGAGCCGGGTACTCTTCGTCCGCTGAGCGAAACAGCGGAGTCCATTACTGGGTTTTCATCGACTCTGGAGAACGGCGGCCGGAGCAATACGAAGCCGTGGGGCAGGATCGCTAAGCCGCGCATTTCGAGGGGATCTGCCAAGGAGCCACCGCGGCGCGGCGCGAGCGCGCGCTTCGGCGTCGCAGGTCAACACGCACTCATTGTGCGTTATGCTCCCGCTGTTAACATAGCGCCCCGCGTTGGAGGGCGCGCGTGTCCAAATTTCGTTGCGAACCGCAGGTAAGAGGCAGTCTTGTTCTAAGCCGCCTTGAGTATCTCCGGAACCAGGGCGCCACGGTGCTGCTGGACCAAGTTCTCTCGCAGCTCGCGCCGGCCGATGCCGGCATGCTGCGGCGATCGGTTCGTCCTGCTTCCTGGTATCCGCTCAGCGTTCAGCTTCGCCTCGACGACGCGATTGCTTCCGTCTTGTCGTTCGGCGACCGGGCAGAGGCCTTCGTCGAGGTCGGCCGCGCATATGCCGACGCCATCCTCGCCCGCAGCCACCGACAGAAGGCGACCGGCGGGACCCCGAAGGTCTTCTTGGAAACGGTGCCGCGCCTGTACCACGCGTACTACACCGTGGGCCGCCGGGAATACGAGCCGCTCGGCGACAACGCTGCCGTGATCCGTACGTTCGACGCTGAGGGTCTCGTCATCGCCGACCACTGCTGGACCGTTGTGGGATGTCTTCAGCGCGGGCTCGAGTTGTCCGGCGCCGATACCGTGCTGGTGACGGAGACCGCCTGCCGATCGTCGGGGGCGTCATGCTGTCAGTACCTCTGTGAATGGGATTTCCACGCGGCGGCTCGGTAGCCCTACCGACTCGCGATTTCAACACACGCGTCGCACGTCTTGAGCCGTCGCCGCGAAACGGACTCACGTAGCCGACGTGGTCGGGCCGAGCGAGATGCGTGTCATCGGCATGAAGTATCCTCCGACGACTCGCTCGCATCCTTCGCGCCTCGGGCCTTGAATCATGGACACGTCTTGGGATCAGTGGCTGAGGAGTTCCTGGCAAGAGCTAGTCGCCGGGACCCGGCTTGAGGTGCCTGCGCACTTGCCGCATCCGGGCTGGTGCGGCATGGAGCGGACGACTGGCGGCTGGGCGCTCGCATTCGCGGATGGTCGCACGCTGGTCGTCTCCGAGGCGGGGGGCGATGGGGCGAGGCTCATCGCAGAACTGCAGAGTTCAAACCCACTCGAAGAAGCACTCAAGAAGATCGCAGTGTGGGCATCTCGGCACCCGAGGGCCACGATCGCTATCGGGGTGGGCGTTGTCGTCGCCCTCCTCGCTGCCATGCTCGGGAAGACTCGGTCAGGATCGGCTTCGCTTCCTGAGCTCGGGCGGGTTGCGACACTTCCTGCTAGCGACGACGACAGCGCGGTTGCGCCCGAGATGCTCCACAAGGGGGAAGCTCGGGGGGTCACCCGTTCCACCGGAGATGAGGCACGGAATGCGATCGCGGCGTCGTTCGCGAAGCTTGTCGGTTCGATTCAACCGGCGGAATCGGATATCGCTCGCGCAGAGTCGCACGCGAACTCTATTGAGGCGGCGCTCAAAGAAGCATTCACGCTCAACAAACTCATGATCGTCGGGAGCCACTCACGTCGAACGGCCGTGAGGGGGGTCAGCGACGTAGATTACTTCGCCGTCGTTGCTCGGGACGACGCACGTTGGGGTGGCAAGTACGCCAGTTCAGATGCTGTCTTGAAAAATGTCCGAACGGCACTGCAGGAGCGGTTCAGAAGAACCGAGATAGGGAAGGACCGCCAGGCGGTGGTCGTTCGTTTCGAGAATGGAGAAGACCCGGTCGATGTGGTCCCGGCCGTGTTCCTGGGGATGTCCACCAATGGCCGCCCGCTGTACCGGATGCCGGATGGGCGCGGTGGCTGGCTAGACACCAGTCCGGAGGGGCACAACAAGTACATCCTCGAGGCCAACGCGCGAAGCGGGAAGAAACTTCGCGCTACCGCACAGCTCCTGAAGTACTGGCGTACTTGTCGTTCGTTGCGGGTTCCGATTGGGTCATTTCACATTGAGCTTCGGCTTTCGGCAGAGGATGTGTGTCGTGTTGGGATGAGCTATGCAGAATGCTTCGTCTCTGGCCTCCAAGTCCTGCAGCGCGCGCAGTGTCAGCCGATCACCGACCCGCTGGGCATCTCGGGGGAAGTGCCAGCATGCTCAACAGAGGCGAAGAGGCAGGCCGCAGGCGAGGCGATCAGTTCCGCTGTCGCATTCGCCACCACCGCGCTCACTGCTGAAAAACGCGGGGATAGTGAGGCCGCGTGGCGGGCGTGGGATCGTCTGTTCAACCGCACCTTTCCGGAGTAGCTGGTCGCGGAAGGAGGCTGGGATGGCCCGAGCCGTCGGGGAGGCATTCCGCGAATTGCAGTCGAATCTCGGGATCACCGGGCTTCAGGTAGAAACGGTTTCCGCCCGACACCACGCGGTGCGGCAAGCCGTCGGAAACCATATCAAGGTGTTGGACAGTTTTCTGACCGGCTCCTACGCTCGTTCGACGATGATCGGCCCGATGTCCGAGGCAGACATCGACATCTTCGTCGTCCTAGACGCCTCATACTTCGCGAACAACTCGCCTGCATCGTTGCTCGAGGTGGCGAGGCAGGTGCTGCTGAGGCGGTACCCGCGGACGCCGAGGATCAGCCGAAACGGTCAAGCAGTCACCATCACGTTTGAGGATTTCGCAGTCGACGTGGTCCCCGGGTTCTACCGAAATGGTGGAGGGTTTCTTATTCCAGATACGACCCGCTCCGGTTGGATCAGCACGGATCCTAAGAGGCATCAGGAAATCATTACGGCCGCGAACAAGGCTCACGGTGGCGCCCTCGTGCCGCTGGTCAAGATGGTCAAGGGATGGAACCGCGCGACGGGCTCGCCGTTTTCCGGGTTCTACCTCGAGATGATGACTCAACGCTTGTTCGAGAATGTTGCTATCGCGGACTACGCTCTTGCGATGACATCGCTGTTCGACAAGGGACGTAACGCCATCAAGTATGTGATTCCCGATCCGGCTGGATTCGGTGATGACGTTCAGGGGCTCAGGGCCGTGTCCTCGGTTGCCGACGCTGTCGCCGTGTTCGACCGTGCTCACGAGGTGGCGTCGCAGGCTGTAGAGGCGAACTGGCTCGGTTATCCCAGCATCGCAATAGAGCAATGGCGAACCGTCTTCGGCACGTACTTCCCGGCATTCGGATAGGCAATGGAAAATCACGTGAGAGACGCTATTGGCCGCGAAGCCCTCCGAATCGAGGAAGACAGCGCGTTCTCCTCGAAGTCGCACTACAACGCGGGTGAAGGATGGGCGTCCGTTCGGCTGTGGGTAGGAATACCGTCGGTGGTGATCGCTGCAGTCGCGAGTGGAAGCGCATTCCGTGACGAACCCGCGCTTGCGGGAATACTTGCGGCGATCGTCGCAGGCCTAACCGCGGTGTCCACGTTCCTGAATCCGTCCGAGAAGGAAAGGGCCCACCAGGCCTCAGGCGCGAAATACGGCTCGCTGCGAAACCGAGCGCGTATCTTCAGAGAAGTCGAGGTCTCGCTCGGTGACGAACCTGGCTTGCGCGACCAGCTCCTTGCGCTGGCATCTGAACGGGACGCGCTGAACGCTGAGTCCCCTCGCATTCCGAGGCGAGCATTCCGCGCAGCACGACGCGGCATCGAAGAGGGGGAGGCCGAGTATCAAGCAGACCGGCGCTAGCATCTCGAGCCGTCGCTCGAGTATGCGAATCGCCGCGAGACGATATGCGCCATCTCGCCGACGATGTCCTCAGGCTCGAGCGACGACGGATCCGCTACGGGGTGCCTGCCGCACTTCGTAAACGAGCAGCGCGCTGACGCTGCACCCCCACAGCATCTTCTGATCCCGCGTTAGGATCGACTCGCTCTTGGCGGCGGTCATCGCGATCGGGTTGTTGCCCGCGCGCATCGTAGAGAGACGGTCTGACGACGCCGGCCTGCGGCGCGCCGGCCCAACCCTCATCCTGGGCCGCTTGCGTCCCCTGGTCAGGGGTCGGGGGCGGGCATGAGGTACGCTTTACGTCCGCTCCCGGTGTACCATTCTCGGTCTCGGCGGGGCGGGGCCGCAGTCACACCACTATCCGCGCCTCGTCCACCCCATGGATGTCTTCTCACTTCGAGACACCGTCGTTCGCGAGTACGAGGAGTTCGCGACTTCGTTCACGACGATCTTCGCGGATGACCTCCGCAACCAGATCGACGCGATCTACGCCGACAAGCGGTACTGGCCAGAGCCGCTGATCCAGATCAACCCGAACTATCAGCGCGTAACGACGGTCGAGAAGCTGGTCGTCGCCGGCGAGCTGCAGCCCGCATGCGCGGACATCTTCCGCACTGATCCGACCCCGGAACAGCCCCGCGGCGACACGCTGAAGCTATTCAAGCACCAGGAAGAAGCGATCTCGCTTGCGTCGGCTGGCGAGAGCTACGTTGTCACGACGGGAACAGGCTCGGGCAAGTCCCTCTGCTTCTTCATTCCCATCGTCGACGCGGTGCTCGCTGAGAAGAAGGCTGGCGCGGCGAAGCGCACGCGCGCGATCGTCATCTACCCGATGAACGCGCTCGCGAACTCCCAACTCGAGGAGCTCGACAAGTTCCTGAAGCACGTCCAGGGCCCGCGGCCCGTCACCTTCGCCCGCTACACCGGCCAGGAGAGCACCGAGGAGCGCCAGGCGGTCGCCGACGATCCGCCGGACATCCTCCTCACGAACTTCATGATGCTCGAGCTCCTGATGACGCGTCAGGACCCGCTCGACAAGAAGGTCATCGGCAACTGCCACGGTCTGCGGTTTCTCGTGCTCGACGAGCTGCACACGTACCGCGGTCGGCAGGGCGCGGACGTGGCGCTCCTCGTTCGACGCGTCCGGGAACGCCTCGCCCGGGCCGGCCTCCAGTGCGTGGGCACGTCGGCCACGATGGCCTCGGGAGGCTCGCAGGAGGACAAGAACGCGGCCGTTGCGCGGGTCGCCTCGAAGCTCTTCTCAGTCAAGGTGACGCCGAACAACGTCATCACCGAGAAGCTCGAGCGAGTCACCGATCCGGACCGGGACGCCGACCGGGTGAAGGACGCGCTCGCGGTGGCGATCGACACGCCGATCCCCGCCGACATCTCCGACGACGCGCTGCGTGTTCACCCGCTCGCGATCTGGGTCGAGACCCGCCTCGGAGTGACGTGGTCGGAGCCAGACCAACGCCTCGTCCGGGCGCAGCCACTCACGGTGAGCGAAGCCGTGACGACGCTCGCGCGCGACTCGGGAAAGGAAGAGGCCGCGTGCCGCACCGCGCTCCGGAACCTCCTCATGGTCTCGAGCGTACCCGAGGTCGAGCGAACGGGGCCGGGAGGAAAGGAAGCGAGCTTCTTCGCCTTCAAGCTCCACCAGTTCATCTCGGGCGCGGGTCACGCCTTCGCGACGGTCGAGCCAACCGGACAGCGGGTCGTCACTGTTGACGGCCAGCAGTTCCTGCCCGGCCACCCCGACAAGCGGCTCTACCCCCTCCACTTCTGCAGGACGTGCGGGCAGGAGTATCACCCGGTGCGCCTGAAGACCGAGGCCGGCGACCGCACGGTGCTCGCGCGGGACATCGACGACGCCGCACCGCCGAAGCCCGAGGGAGACGAGAAGGCGGAGGCGTCCGACGAGACCGAGGGTGTGCTCGATGGCGAGGTGTTCGGGTTCCTCACCCTCCACCCACCGGACGCCGAGTTCGCGTTCTCAGATCAGGTGGAGGACTACCCAGAGAACTGGCTGGAGTACGACGCCAACCAGACGCCGCGCCTCAAGCCACACTACCGCGCGAACCGCGCCCAAGAGCTTCGGGTCGAGCCTACCGGCAAGGTGGGCTCGGGCAACCGGGCCTGGTTCACGCCCGGGCGCTTCCGCCTGTGCCTCCGCTGCAAGGAGACGCAGGGCACGGCCGCCCGGGACCGCAACCGGCTGGCCTCGCTCTCCGCGGAGGGCCGCAGCTCCGCGACCACGGTCCTCGTCGCAAGCTCGCTCCGATGGATGCACGGCGAGGAATCCGGGCTCGATGCGTTCAAGCGGAAGCTGCTCGGTTTCACCGACAACCGGCAGGACGCCGCGCTTCAGTCCGGGCATTTCAACGACTTCCTCTTCGCGAGCCTCCTCCGCGGCGGATTCCTGGGCGCCCTCGAGGCGGCGGGGGAAGCGGGCCTGCGAAGCGACCGGCTGGGCGACGCGCAGCAGAAGTCACTCGGGTTCGATCGGCCCATCCAGGAGATCAGGGCAGAGTGGCTGCTCGAGCCGAGCCTCAAGGGCTTCAACCTGCAGGAGGCGGAGAAGACGCTCCGCGAGGTGCTCGCCTACCGCATCTGGTTCGACCAGCGGCGCGGGTGGCGCTACACGAACCCAAACCTCGAGCAGCTGGGGCTCGTGGACGTCGAGTACCTCGGCCTCGAGGAGCTCATCGCGGACGAGGAGGAGATCGCGAAGGCGAGCCCGATCCTGAAGGCGGCGAGCGTCAATGTGCGTCGCGAGGTCTACCGCGAGGTCCTCGATCACCTCCGGAAGTGGATGGCGATCCGCAGCGTCGTGCTGGACGCGAGCAACGTAGAGTCGCTCCGCGCCCGATCGTTCGCACGGCTGCGTCCGCCCTGGGGTTTTGGCGAGGACGAGCAGCCGCGGCGCGCACGCTGGCTGATCGTAGCGCCCCTCAGCCGGCGCGACATCGCGCTGCGCGACGAGGATCTCGTCGTGCGCGGTGGCGCCCGGAGCGCGCTGGGCCGCATCCTCCGAGACACGGAGCTCTGGGATAGCGGCGCCGTTCGGCAGCTCAAGACCGACGAGATGGAGAAGCTCATCGTCGGGATCCTCCGCGCGGCGAGAGAGCACGGGCTGGTCTCCGAGGAGGCGACGCCCTTCGGCGACGTGACCGGCTGGCGGCTCAACGAGGACTGCGTCCTCTTCCGGCAGGACGACCCGGCGCAGCCGCGCCGCAAGCGGCGGAAGAAGTCGGCCGTCGTCAGGAATCCCTACTTCGAGGAGTTCTACGGCACCCTCGCCGATCTACTCCGCTCGCCGGCGCACCCGCTCTTCGGCTTCGAGGCGCGCGAGCACACGGCGCAGGTCGAGGGCGACAAGCGCGTCATCCGCGAGAAGCGCTTCCGCTACGGCGACAAGGAGCGGGAGGAGCTGAAGACGGCGGCCGATCAGCTCCGACAGATGGGTGAGGCGACGAGATTCCTGCCGGTGCTCTTCTGCTCGCCCACGATGGAGCTCGGCGTGGACATCTCCGCGTTGAACGCCGTCTACCTCCGCAACGTGCCGCCCACCCCCGCAAACTACGCGCAGCGCAGCGGGCGCGCCGGGCGCAGCGGCCAGGCCGCGCTCGTGCTCACCTACTGCGCGGCGCAGAGCCCGCACGATCAGTACTTCTTCAGCGATCCGAAGGCGATGGTGTACGGAGAGGTTCGCCCGCCGCTCCTCGACCTCGCGAACCGCGAGCTGGTCGAGAGCCACCTGCAGGCGATCTGGCTCGCCTGCACCGAGCAGCCGCTCGATCCGTCCATCGCGGACATCCTCGTCCTCTCAGACCCCGCGCGGCCGATGCGCGAGGACGTGCGAAAGCCGATGGCCGAGCCACGTGTCACGCAGGAGGCCACCGCGCGCATTCGCCGCCTGCTGGAGCTCGTCGACCCGGAGCTGACGCGCGAGGCCGCGCCCTGGTACCCCGGCCGCGAGGCGTTCGCGGAGCAGGTGGCTGGCCGCGCCCTGGACGAGCTCTCGAAGGCATTCGACCGCTGGCGCGACCTTCTCGCCGCGGCCGAGGCGCAGCGCGACGCCTCCCGACGGATGATGGACGACTACTCGGCGTCCAACCAGGACCGGCTGGCGGCGAAGAGTCGCCACGCGCAGGCATTCGACCAGATCAACCTGCTGCAGAAGGGCTCGAGCACGTTCTCGAGTGACTTCTACACATACCGATACCTCGCCACCGAGGGCTTCCTTCCCGGGTACAACTTCCCGCGGCTGCCGCTCATGGCCTACGTGCCGGCCACCGCAGACGGACGCGGCAAGCAGACATATCTGCAGCGTCCCCGTTTCCTCGCGCTCTCTGAGTTCGGGCCGCGGAGCCTCGTCTACCACGAGGGCCGCGCCTATCGCGTCGTCCGGGCGCTGCTCGCGCTCAACCAGAAGGAGAGCGCGACGCCCGACTCCATGCTGCCGACGAAGACCGTCCGGATCTGCAGGGAGTGCGGCGGGGGACACTTCGATGACAGGACCTCCGTGTGCCACGCCTGCGGCGTTCCGCTGGGTGACGCCGAGATCGTGAACAGCATCTACCGGATCGAGAACGTGGCGACTCTCCAGGCGGAGCGGATCACCGCCAACGACGAGGAGCGTCAGCGCCAGGGCTTCGAGCTCCAGACGACCTTCGAGTGGGCGCGACGCGAGGGCGTCCTCGACTTCCGGAAGGGCGCGGCGGCGGACGGACACGGGGAGGTCGTCCGGCTGGTCTACGGCCCCGGGGCCACCATCTCTCGCATCAACAAGGGGCTCCGGCGTCGCGCGAACCGGAAGCAGCTCGGGTTCCTCATCGACCCGGTCACGGGCTACTGGGCGAAGAACGAGGACGAGGGCGACGGGACCGGCGATCCCACCGCGGCGCCTCGTCAGCGGATCGTGCCGTGGGTGCTCGACCGCAAGAACGCGCTCCTCGTGAAGCCGGCCGAGACGAGCCTCGACGAGAAGACGCTCGCGACGGTCCAGCACGCGCTGCTGCGCGGCATCGAGTCGGCCTTCCAACTCGAGGAGAGCGAGATCCTCGCGGAGCCGATGCCGACCCGCGACGACCGCAAGGGGTTCCTGCTCTACGAGGCGACGGAGGGCGGCGCGGGCGTGCTCACCCGGCTCGTAGCGGAGCCGGAGTCGGTCGCGCAGATCGCGCTCCGCGCGCTTCGGATCCTGCACTTCGACCTCGGCCCCGACGGCCGGACGCTGCCCCCGGATCCGCAGAAGCTCCGGGACGTGGCGGGGACGCGCTGCGTGGCGGCGTGCTACCGGTGCGTGATGTCGTACTACAACCAGCCCGACCACGAGCTACTCGACCGCCGCGACGAGAAGGCGCGCGAGATTCTCTGGAGGCTCGCGTCAGCCAGGGTGGAGGGCCTCGCCCAGCAGGTGGAGGATCCGTCCACCGAGCCCGCCGCCCCGGCTTCTCCTCGAGGCCCATCCGCGTCTCCCGCGGTCGCCCGGTGGCTCGCGCTCGCGCTCGATCGGGATCTGCCGCGCCCCGATCCGGAGCCGCTCGCCGCGAACGGCGAGACGTACCCGCTCGTCTGGCGCGACCTCTTCGTCGCGGTCGTGCTCGGCGACGCCTCGCAGGCTGGCCCGCTGCGTGACCGCGGGTACGAGGTGATCGCCTTCGAAGGAACCGAGGACCGCTGGGGCGAGCCGTTCGAGCGTCTCGCGAAGGAACTCCGGGGTTAGCGCATGCCCAACGTCCAGTACAGCCCGGGCAGCCTCGTGCGCGCCCGGGGGCGCGAGTGGATCGTCCTCACGGGAAGCGATGCGGAGGTTCTCAGGCTGCGGCCCGTCTCGGGCTCCGAGGAGGACTTCGCCGTCGTGCACCTCGGCCTCGAGGCCGAGCCAGTCACCGACGCGACCTTCCCGGTTCCGGCCTTGGCCCAGCAGGGCGGACAGGACTCGGCGCTCCTCCTCCGCGACGCACTCCTGCTCTCGCTCCGCCGCGGCGCGGGCCCATTCCGCAGCTTCGGCCAGATCTCGGTCGAGCCCCGCGCTTACCAGCTCGTGCCGCTGCTCATGGCGCTGAAGCTCGACCCCGTTCGCCTTCTCATCGGCGACGACGTGGGCATCGGCAAGACCATCGAAGCGGGGCTGGTGGCGCGAGAGCTCCTCGATCGCGGGGAGATCGAGCGGTTCACGGTGCTCTGTCCGCCCCACCTCGTCGACCAGTGGCTTGCGGAACTCGAGGACCGCTTCCACATCCGAGCGGTCGCCGTGACCGCCGGCACGGCGAACCGGCTCGAGCGCGACCTGCCGCAGACGGAGAGCATCTTCTCTGTCCACCGCTTCACCGTCGTGAGCCTCGACTACATCAAGAGCGATCGGCGCCGGGACGACTTCCTGCGGGCGTGCCCCGAGCTCGTCATCGTGGACGAAGCGCATACGTGCGCGGCACCCGGAGCGGGGCGGCACCAGCGCTACGAGCTGCTCAAGGGTCTGGTCGCGAGCGGCGCGGCGGCGATTGCCCGCCACCTCGTGATGCTCACCGCCACGCCGCACAGCGGCGACGAGGACGCTTTCTATCGTCTCCTCGGTCTCATCGACGCGCGGTTCGGGACGCTCAAGGACGCGAGTGGGAAGGAGCGGGAGGAACTCCGCGAGGCGCTGTCGCGCCACTTCGTTCAACGGCGCAGGCCGGACCTCGACGAGTGGAAGGAAGGGCACACCTTCCCCAAGCGCGAAACGAAGGAGCTCACCTACCAGCTGACTGGTGCCTGGGACCGCTTCTTCGAGGGCGTACTGGACTACTGCGCTGCGGTGGTGGAGGCCGCCGGCGGTGACGAGCGCCGGCGACGCCTGAACTTCTGGGGCACGCTCGCGCTGATGCGCTGCGTCGCCTCGAGCCCGGCCGCCGGAGCGCAGGCGCTCCGCAGCCGCGCCCGAGCAGGCGAAGGGGAGTTCGAAGAGGATGCTCTCGAAGAGCGGATCTTCGATGGCTCGAGCGATGTACTGGTCGAGGACGACGTAGAGCCTCCTCTCGAGATCGAGGATCGCGCGCTGGCCGGCCTGATCGACGAAGCCGAGAAGCTGGCTGGCCAGTCCGGCGATCCCAAGCTGAAGCTCCTGACCGACCACCTCGGCAAGCTCATCGACGATGGCTTCAACCCGGTCGTCTTCTGCCGGTACATCGCTACCGCGCACTACCTCGCGAAGCACCTCGAAGGGCGCTTCGGTGGCGTGAAGCTGGCCGTCGTGACGGGCGAGCTGACGTCGGACGAGCGCAAGGAGCGGGTCGAGGACATGGGCGAAGCGGAGCGGCGCCTCCTCGTTGCGACCGACTGCCTGTCAGAGGGCGTCAACCTGCAAGGTCACTTCGACGCGGTGGTTCACTACGACCTCTCCTGGAACCCCACTCGTCATGAGCAACGCGAGGGACGGGTGGACCGCTTCGGCCAGAAGAGCCCTGTCGTCCGCGCGACGCTCATTTACGGCGCGAACAACCCGGTCGACGGCGCCGTCCTCGAGGTCATCCTACGGAAGGCCGAGAAGATCCGGCAGGAGTTGGGCGTCCCGGTCCCGCTGCCGGACGAGAGCCACTCACTCACGCAGGCGTTGATGCGTGCAGTCTTCTTGCGACACAAGTCCGATCGCAAGCAGCGCGTGCTCGACTTCAGCGAGACGCCGGAGGCCAGAGCGATCGACGATCGCTGGCGCGATGCCGCCATTGTCGCAAAGGCGAACCGCACCGTCTTCGCCCAGCGCCGCCTCAGGCCCGACGACGTCCTCCCCGAGTGGCAGAAGACCCTCTCCGCGATCGGCGGAGAGGGGGACGTGGAGCGGTTCACGGGTCGTTCTCTCGCCCGCCTCGGGTCCGGGCTCGAGCCCCTCTCGTCGACGAAGCGCCGGGGCTTCAAGGCGGCGCTCGCGCCGCTCCCCGAGGACGTGCGGGAACGGTTGGAGGCGGAGGGGCTGACGGGAGCCCCGCTCGTGGACTTCGCGACCCCTCCTGCGCCGCGGTGCAGGGCCGTGCAGCGTAGCCACCCACTCGTCGCGATCCTTGCGGAGACTCTCCTAGAGCGGACGCTCGCAGACGTTCGCGACGACGCCGGGAACGGCGAGGCCCCCGATGCCGGCGTGCTGGGCCGCATCGGCTGCTGGGTCTCTAAGGACGTCTCGGAGCAGACCACCGTGGCGCTACTGCGGCTGCGCCACCAGCTGACCGCGAGGAGGGGACGGGTTTCCACCCTGCTGGTCGAGGAGGCCGCCGCTCTCGCCTGGGGCGGTGTCGAGTCCCCGCGGGTCGTCGAGGGACTGGACGCCCTCAAGCTCCTGACGCTCGCCCCGCTAAAGGACCCGCCGGCGCGGGTGGTGGAGCGCGTTCTCGCGAAGGCCGTCAATCTGCTCTCCGACCGGATCGCGGAGCTGGAAGCCTTCACGCGGCGTCGTGCCGAGGCGCTCCTCGCTGATCACAGGCGGGTCCGCGAGGCGGCCGATGCACGCGGCTCGTGGTCGGTGAAGGCGCTCCTTCCGCCCGATGTCGTAGGGGTCTACGTCCTCCTCCCGGGAGATCGCTGAGATGGCCCCCCGTCGCCGCCGCGACCGTGACGTCCAGATCGCGTTCGAGGCGCTCACCATCGAAGGTGGGCTCCTCTCGCCCGAGTGGCTCGCGCGCGTGGCACAGCTCCTGGCGGACCAGCAGGGAGAGGCGGACTATCGGATCCCGAAGGGCCTCAACGTCCGGGACGAGATCGGCCGCTACTGGCGCATCGCGCAGGCGCACTGGGCGGAGTTCGCCGCCGGGAAGGCCGCGGGCGCGGACCCGAAGGCGCTCGCGGAGCGCTTCGTGACGGCGCTCCTGCGCGAGGCATTCGGCTTTGCGTCGCTCGCCGCGACAGGATCGCTCGAGGTGGAGGGGAGGATGTACCCCCTCGGCTATGTCGCGCTTGGCGGTCGCGTGCCCGTCGTGATCGGTTCTGCGGGCTCGGGTCTGGACCGGCCCAACCCGGTGTTCGGCGACGGTGCGCGTCGACGAAGTGCTTTCGGGCTCGCCCAGGAGTACCTGAACGCCTCGGACGGCGCGATGTGGGGGATCGCCAGCGATGGGGTCACGCTCCGCGTGCTCCGTGACAACGCGAGCCTCACGCGCCCGACCTGGCTCGAGGCCGACCTCGAGCGGATCTTCACCGAGACCCGCTACGCCGACTTCGCCGCCCTGTGGCTCGTCGCACACGAAACCCGCTTCGGCAGGCACGGGACTCCGGCGGCCGAGTGTGCCCTCGAGGCGTGGCGCGCGGCCGGTCGCGAGGAGGGCACGCGTGCTCGGGAGCACCTGCGGAACGGGGTGGAGGACGCTCTTGTCGCGCTCGGGACGGGCTTCCTCGCACACCCTGGAAACGCAGGCCTACGCGAGGCGCTGCACGCCGGGAAGCTGACGACACAGGCCTACTTCCAGGAACTGCTCCGCCTCGTCTACCGGATCATCTTCCTCCTGACCGTCGAGGAGCGCGGGGTGCTGCACCCCGACGGCGCGGACGAAGCCCAGCGCAAGCTCTACGCGGACGGGTACGCCCTTCGCCGAGTCCGCGATCGGTCGCTCAAGCGAAGCGCACACGATCGCTTCTCAGACCTGTGGGAGGGACTGAAGGTCGTACTGCGCGGCGTGGCTACCGGCGAGCCGCGACTCGCCCTGCCCGCACTCGGTGGCATCTTCGCCGCGCACCAGTGTCCTCACCTGGACTCCGCGAGGCTTGAGAACCGCGCCATTCTCTTGGCGCTATTCAAGCTCTCATGGCTGCGCGAGGACTCCGGGCTCTCGCGCGTGAACTGGCGCGACATGGGGCCTGAGGAGCTCGGCAGCGTCTATGAGAGCCTCCTCGAGCTAGTGCCGCGCATCGTTGGAGGAGGAAGAGGCTTCACGTTCGCTACGGGAGCCGAGACAAAGGGGAACGCTCGGAAGACGACGGGCAGCTACTATACCCCCGATTCGCTCGTGCAGGTTCTACTCGATACCGCGCTTGAACCCGTGGTGCAGCAGACCATCGCGGCAAACCCCGCGAGCCCAGCGGAGGCGCTCCTCCGCCTCGCCATCGTCGATCCAGCGTGCGGCAGCGGTCACTTCCTTCTCGCTGCTGCGCGCCGCCTCGCGGCGCAGGTGGCGCGGCTCCAAGCCGAGGGAACTCCCTTGCCCGCGGAGTACCGCCACGCGCTCCGCCAAGTCATAAGTCGGTGCGTCTTTGGTGTCGACGTGAACCCGATGGCGGTGGAACTCTGCCGCGTGAGTCTTTGGATGGAGGCCGTCGAGCCCGGGCAACCGCTCTCGTTCCTCGACTCTCACGTCCAACGCGGGAATGCGCTCCTCGGTGCGACGCCGGAGTTGATGAAGAGGGGTGTGCCCGATGCCGCCTTCGAGCCCATCGAGGGGGACGACAAGAAGACGGCGAGCCTCCTCAAGAAGAAAAACAAGGCTGCCGCAGAAGGGCAGCGAGCGTTTGATCTGTCGAAAGCGCCGGTTGGCGAGCGGGAGTCCGCTGAGGTAGCCAAAGCAGTTGCCGCGCTCGACGAGGCTCCCGATGCGGATCTAGCAGCCGTGGCTAGCAAGGAAGCTCGCTGGGAAGATCTTCGCGCCTCCGCTGCCTACCGGCACCAACGGCTTGTGGCCGATGCTTGGTGCGCGGCGTTTGTTTGGCCCAAGCCACCTCTAGAACCAAAGAAGCCCTCCCCGATTGTGGAGGCAGCACCGACGAACGAGTTGTGGAGGCAGATTCGTGATGGAAGGGGTCAGCCGCCGCTCACCGAGAAGTCGGTGCAAGACCTATCGAGCCAGTACCGATTCTTTCACTGGCACCTTGCGTTCCCTCAAATCTTTGCGCGGGGAGGATTCGACGTCGTTATTGGAAACCCACCGTGGGAGCGGGTGAAGCTTCAGGAACAGGAGTTCTTCGCCTCGCGCAGCCCCGAGATCGCGGATGCTCCCAATGCTGCGTCCCGCAAGAAGCTCATAAGCGCCCTGCCCAGGATCGACCCCGCCCTGTGGAGCGACTGGAAGGCGGCGAGCCGGGAGGCCGAAGGTCAAAGCCACCTGGCTCGCAACTCAGGCCGGTTCCCGCTGTGCGGGAAGGGAGACGTGAACACGTACACGCTCTTTGCCGAGCATAACCGGACCATTCTCGGACCGTCGGGGCGCGCCGGCTTCATCGTGCCGACTGGAATCGCAACGGACGATACAACAAAAGAATACTTCTGTGCGCTGGTCGACGCCGATCAACTGCGTTCCATCTACGACTTTGAGAACAAAGACGGCATCTTCGTCGACGTGGCAAGGCAGACGAAGTTCTCACTGCTCACTATCGGATCGGGTCGGGAGCGGGCCGACTTACTCTTCTTTGCGTACCAGGTGGCTGATCTCAGTAATCCGCTACGGCACTTCTCGCTTGCGGCAGCCGACTTTCGCGTCGTCAATCCCAACACGAGGACTTGTCCTACCTTCCGATCAGGGCGCGACGCGAACATCAACTTAGCGCTGTATCGGAGGGTAGGTGTCCTTTGGCGCGAACAAGATCCGCTCGGCAATCCGTGGGCACTTCGGTTCATGACCATGTTTCACATGGCGAATGACTCGGAACTATTCCGTTCTCGAGCGGATTTAGAGTCAAGCGGGTGTGCGCGTGACGGGAGCGGATACGTCGGGAACGGGACTCGCTACCTGCCGCTGATCGAAGGGAAGATGCTGCACCACTTCGATCACAGGTATGGCGACTACGCGGATCGCCCCGCGGAGAAGGAGGGGACGGATACACGCGCTCTTCCAGACGTGCCACTCACGAAGCTCACCGATCCCTACTACTCTCCATCGCCGCGATACTGGGTCGCAGCGGAGGACGTGTCAGCGCGTCTCGGGCAGTCGAAGGCATCCGGGTGGCTGCTGGGCTGGCGAGACGTGTCCAAGAGCTACAACGAGAGGACCGTCGTTGCTTCGGTGCTCCCGTGTGCGGCCGTAGGGCATAAGTTTCCTTTGATGATGTCCAGTGCGGACCCCCGGCTCGTTGCAGCGCTGTACGCGAATCTCTGTGCGCTTCCGTTCGACTACACGGCGCGCCAGAAGGTCGGTGGGACCTCCCTTACCTATTTCATACTGAAACAGCTTCCTGTACTGCGACCGGAAGCGTACACCGAGCCAGCGGCTTGGGGAGCGGGCCTGACAGTCGCTGAGTGGCTGCGCCCTCACGTCCTTGAGCTCACATACACAGCGTGGGACCTGGAGGGCTTTGCGAACGATCTGTGCTATGGCGGCCCCCCTTTCCGCTGGGATCCCGATCGGCGCTTCGCGCTTCGCTGCGAGCTCGACGCGGCCTTCTTCCATCTTTACGGCATCTCCCACGAGGACGCCGAGTACATCCTCGACACTTTCCCTATCGTACGGAAGAACGATGAGAAGGCCTACGGGGAGTACCGCACCAAGCGCGTGATCCTGGAGGTGTACGCCGCAATGGCGGACGCTATCCGTACCCGCCGCCCGTACCGAACGCGGCTCGACCCGTCTCCGGCGGATCCTCGTGTCGCGCACCCGCCTCGTGAGGAGACGGGCCGCAAGGCGGCACGACGCAAGAACTGATAGGGGGGGAGATGCTGCGGGTTCTGGTCGGAGAGAACACTGCGAAGAATGCCCTACAGCGGGCGGCACGCCGCGGCAAGCCGATTGGCTGGATCGTGCCGAAAGACGCACAACCGGGGAACGATGCAGTCTTCCTCTTCAATAGATCGCAGTTCACCGCGACTGGTGTCATCGAGGACGAGCCCACGCGCGGCCTGTTTGGCAACCGTCCTGCATTCAGGTCGTTGGTCGGAGAACTGAAGCTGCTGCAGCGCCCACTTGAGCTCGCGGACGTCCGGCGCAGCATCCCGGAATGGGCGTGGCTTCGGTATCCGCGGAGCTACGCCACTCCTCCCGCCGAGATCGCGAGCCGCCTGAATGCCCTGCTCCGGGAAGCGGACCGGTGCTCCCCAACGCGGGGACGAAACGTCCGTGCCCGCAAGCTGACGCGTCCCACGCTCGATGCCATCGTGGATGAGCAGGTCGGCGACCTTCAGCTCGCGCCGGAAGGGCGGAAGGTGCTGCGGACGCACGTGGCAACCGAGCGCAACGCGGCGAACCGCCAAAGGCTCCTGCAGGTTCGCGCGGCTGTCGGAGCGCTCCGCTGCGATGCGTGCGGCATCGACGTCGGCGCTCGGTACGGCGATTCGCACGCCGAGGTCCTCGAGGTGCACCACCGCATCCCGCTCAGCAAGGGGCCGCAGGTGCCCAAGGGGACGGACGCCTTCGCGCTGCTCTGCGCGACGTGCCATCGCGTCGTGCACCATGGCCGGGAGATTCCCATGGCTATCGAGGAGCTCCGCCGGATCCTACAGAAGGGTAGGCGAGGAGCCGCGACGTGAGCCTGGCTCCCCTGACGGCCACACGGCTCGAGAAGGCTGCGGCGGACAACGGGTTCGACCGTCCGCGAGGCGCGCATGGCGACTGGCTCGCGTTCGGAAGCAATCACGCGCCGCTTCGCGTGTGGCTCGGCGTCGCCAAGGCCGGCCAGCCCGTCGTCGCGCTCTCCCGGATGGACGTGGACCGCGCGCTTGGCGCGCTCGGCACGACGACTACTGTCGGGCTGCCCCCCGGGGCTGCGGCTGCGCGGATGACGCCAGGCTTCGACGTCCTGCACGAGTTGTTGCGCCGGGCATACCAGCTCGCGCGCACCCTGCCGGACGAGCTCCTGCACGTCTTTGAGGAAAAGACGAAGGCGCTCCCGCGCGCCACCGAAGCCGAGCGGCTTGTCGTCCAGCGGGTAGGCCAGGACGTCTTCCGCGCCGGGCTGATGGAGTACTGGGAGGGCCGGTGCGCCGTGACCGGCCTGACCGTCCCCGAGCTACTCCGCGCGAGCCACATCAAGCCGTGGGCGGCGTGCGGCACGGACGCCGAGCGGCTCGACGTCTACAACGGGCTCCTGCTCGCACCGCACCTCGATGCCGCCTTCGACGCCGGCTTCATCACTGTCGCGGATGACGGCGAGATCCTGGTCTCCCCGCACTTGTCCGTTCCCGATCGAAGATGGCTCGGGCTCGACGCTCGCTTGCGGGTCGGGCGTCTCGCGCCGGAGCACCGGACGTACCTGACTTGGCATCGACTCAAGGAGTTCCGCCGAGCGGAGGCGAACCGATGAGACACGTGGCCGTCTACTACGGCCCATTCGAGGAGAACTTCCACCTGCTGAAGCCCAGCATGTCGACGTACCGGCTGAAGAACGGGAGGACGGGGCAGGTCATGCCGGCGACGGCCGACGGCATCGTGTTTGCCTACATGCAGGATCCCGACGCGGCCGCGCCGCCCGGAAGCCGCGGCGTCTTCATGGGCGTCATGGCGGGCGACGTACCGTTGAAGGTCCCCGTGCCGATCCAGGACGATGGCGTTCACCTGGGATTCGACTCGCGGGGCAAGGCAAAGTGGTTCGGACCAAACCCAACCGAGATCCAGCAGGACGAGGCCGCGAGGCGGCTCCTGCTCGAGATGGCCGAAAGGAATCCCTGGTCGAAAAAAGCCCTGCTCGCGCTCTGGGACCGCGCGGTCGAACGGCTCGGTGGCGCGGACGAGCGCCAGCGGGGGGGAAGTGCCGCGGGCATCGCGCGCGAAGACGATCAGGCTGAAATTTCTCGGGAGAGCGACCGGGACGCTGCGGCGCGCTGGGCCGCACTGTTCCCCGACGCCGGGATTCGGCGAGACGCCGCGCGGATGCTCTCCCGGTCCATCCTGTCGGCGAACGCGCTCGGGGGGACCTGCTGGACCGTCACGTTCGCGCCGAGCTTCGTCCGGCTCAACGTGGGGATGCCGTACGCGCTGACGCTCGCGCCGGACGGGTGCCAGATCATCGTTAGGAGCGAGGACGGGCTGCCCGGCGCGCTCAAGAGCGCTGGTCTCGCCGTCCAGGAAGGCCAAGTCTTCGGGAGCGCGCCTGGAACGCTCGCGCTCAGGTTCCCTCTGGGCTCGCTCGCGGAGGTCCACGGACGAGCGTGGAGGAGCCACGTGGCTGCGATGGAGATCGCAGCGCAGCGGCAGCCGGTTACCCCGCACGTCGGGTACTCGCCGGAGTTGATTGAGTACCTGAGGGTGCTGGGGTTCGAGGTGCCGCATTCCCTGTGTCCTGGAGCTGTCTCGGTGCGGGAGGCGGCGCCCCCGGCTTCCGAGGCCGCCTCGCAGGCCGCACCAGAGATCGAGCCGTTCGATCCCAAAGACCTACCCGACGGGCGCCGAACGGTGATGGCGGCGATCGTCCGTCGGCAGGGACAAGGCCCGTTCCGCGACTCACTGCTGTGCGCATACGGCTCGACGTGCGCGATCACGGGCTGTGACGTGCCGGAGGTCCTCGAGGCCGCTCACATCGTGCCCTTCCGCGGCGAGGAGACCAATCACGTCCAGAACGGTCTACTTCTCAGGGCTGACCTGCACACGCTCTTTGACCTGCGACTTCTCGAGCTCGACACCGAATGGCGCGTCCGGCTGGACCGAAGCCTGCGCCACACGCCGTACTGGGAATACGAGGGGAAGGCGATCGCGCTTCCCACGAACGAGGCTTCGCGGCCATCGCTAGACGCTCTGGCCCACCGCCGGGACATGATGTGATGCGGAGGCGGGGGATCTCACCGCGGAAGGCTGGTAAGGTCGCCTGGCCGTTCCTGTTCGCTTCCAGGAAGGACAACTGCCGATGAGTCCGCATGCGCGCTCGAAGAGGAGGGGCGCAATTCAGGAACGAGCGGCGATCTCACGCGGACTCATCATCCTCCCTGGGCCGCTCGACAAGATCCTGGCCGGCACGAAGACGCTGGAGATTCGGTCTCGCGCCACTGCCGTTCGCGGACCCGTGGCGTTGATCGAGAGCGGGTCCGGTACCATCGTAGGTACCTGCACGATCACCGGATGTGTCGGCCCGCTGACGCGCGCGGACTGCCAGCGCAACGCTCGCCGAGCGGGGTTCTCACGCGGAACTCCTCCGGCGCCCGGCTCGTATGCATGGATCGTCAGCAGCGCCCGGAGGCTGCGCGCGCCGGTGGCGTATCGGCATCCGCGCGGCGCGATTATCTGGGTCCGACTTACGCCGGCCGTGACGCGGTTGCTTCCGCGACGTCGCGCGGTGCACATCGAGCGCGTGCGTTCATGACCGCTCGCGAAAGGCTCCACCGGAACCCAGGATGTTTGCCGCACCGCTGAACACTGACGAGGAGATAGCCAGATGACGGCGGTCACCAAGATTTCGCCGGTTCGGAGTTACTCGGGCGTGTGGACGTCCCCTCGGGCCCGAAGCCTCGGCCCGGTCCTCGACTCATGGAACACGCTCATCGGCAAGTACTGTCAGACGCAGCCAAATGATCTTCCGTACTGGTACAACGAGCGTGCGACCCTGAGCATGGTAGCGGCTGCCGCCTGGGCCAGCGGTGGGATCGCGCTCGAGGAGTACTCGTCACCGAAGCGGGCGGGGCCGAGAGGCGACGTCGGGAACGGGCGAGCGGACCTGTGGATCCGCGTGGGCTCGCTCGAACTGGGACTCGAGGCGAAGCAGGCGTGGCCTACCATCGTCGGCGCGCAGCGGCAGGATTGCGTCAGAGGAGCAATGGCCGAGGCCGTACGTGATGCTCGATGTCTGCCCTACAGCGCTGCACCACAGCGCGCTGGGGTTGTGTTCGCCGTGCCGGACGTTGCTCCGAAGCACTTCGACGCTTTCGCCGCTCCAGAAGTTGTTCATCAGATCCGGAAGACACCTCACGACTTCGCCGCGTGGTGGTTCTCGCCGCCACCGTGGCCACGCTCGCCGATCACCTCGTACCGCTACCCCGGTGTCGTGCTTCTTGGACGATTCGTAAGTCGCAGACGAGCGTGAGCCCCTCCTGCGGCACCCCACTTGTGCCCGAACCACTGACGAACCAGATGCGCTGTACACGGTGACAACATGAGCAAGACTCTCTTCACGGAAGTCCGATACGACCTCGAGGCGCTCGTGAAGTTCATCGAGCTCGGGGAACTCGCGCTGCCCGATCTCCAGCGACCTTTCGTCTGGTCAAATGCGAAGGTCCGCGACCTGTTCGATTCGATGTACCGCGGGTACCCGGTGGGCTACCTGCTGTTCTGGCAAAACGCGCTTGCCACCGACGCGAAGGCGATCGGCACGGAGGGCAAACAGAAGCCCGCGCGCCTTCTCATCGTCGACGGGCAACAGCGGCTCACATCGCTGTACGCGGTGCTGCGTGGCGTGCCAGTCGTGCGAGAGGACTACACGCCTGAGAAGATCGAGATCGCGTTCAATCCGCTGACCCAGGAGTTCCAGGTCGGAGACGCGGCGACCCGAAAAGACAAGACGGTCCTACCGGACATCTCCGTTCTCTGGAGCAACCACCTAAGCCTCTTTGACTTGGTCAAGACGTACTTCCAGAGCATCGCGACTGTGCGTCAGCTCGATGACGGCGAACGGCAGCGAGTAGAGCAGGCGATACAGCGCCTGTATTCGCTGCGAGCATACCCGTTCACCGCGCTCGAGCTCGCCTCCACGGTGGAGGACGACCAGGTCGCCGAAGTGTTCGTGCGCATCAACAGTCAGGGCAAGTCGCTCGTCCAGTCGGACTTCATCCTCACGCTAATGAGCGTCTACTGGGACGAAGGGCGCACTCAGCTCGAGCAGTTCTGTCGCGACGCGAAGGCTCCCAAGGCGAAGTCACCTCACAACCACTTCATCAAGCCGTCGCCGGATCAGCTTCTGCGAATCGCAGTTGGGCTCGGGTTCCAGCGCGCCCGGCTGAAGCACGTGTACTCCCTTCTGAGAGGGAAGGACCTCGACACCGGTGCGGTGACCGCTGAGCGGCGCGCGGAGCAGTTCGAGACGTTCAAGGGTGCGCAGGCGGAGACGCTCGACCTGGCACACTGGCACGGCTTCTTCAACGCGATCCGGCAGGCCGGCTATCGAAACGACTCGATGGTGAGTTCGGAGACGGCCCTGGTCTACAGCTACGTGCTGTACCTGCTCGGCCGTTCGAAGTTCAAGGTCGACGAGGGTAGCCTCCGGAAGCTGATCGCGCAGTGGTTCTTCATGAGCAGCCTCACGGCGCGCTACAGCAGCTCTCCCGAGTCCACGATGGAGTTCGACCTCGCGAGACTGCGCGGGGTGAAAGACGCAGATGGGTTCGTGAAGACGCTTCAGGCCGCCTGCGACGAGGAGCTGACCGGCGATTTCTGGTCGATCACGCTTCCCGGCAAGCTAGCAACGTCCGCTGCGCGCAGCCCGGCGCTGTTCGCCTATTACGCGGCGCTGGTGTTGCTCGATGCGCGCGTCCTCTTCTCGAAACAGACGGTCTCCGACTTGCTCGACCCGTCGGTGAGCGGCCCGAGGAACGCCATCGAGAAGCACCACCTCTTCCCCAAGGGGCACCTCGCCTCAGTCGGAATCGCATCGGCGCGGGATACGAACCAGATCGCGAACTACGCCCTGGTGGAGTGGGGTGACAACGCGAAGATTTCGAAGGACGCGCCGGCGAAGTACCTCCCCGCCCTTTCGAAGGGGCTCGCCGCCCAGGAACTGCTGGACATGCACCGCTGGCATGCCCTGCCGGACGGGTGGGCGGCGATGCAGTACTCAGAGTTTCTCGAGAAGCGCCGGGAGATCATGGCGCGGGTCATCCGGGATGGCTACGCGCGACTCGTCGGTGCGCACGAGCACGCGAAGCCGAAGGTTCTCGATGTTCCGGCTCTCGTGAAGGGTGGCGAGGGCGTCACGACGGAGTTCAAGTCGACGCTCCGCACCAACCTCCACACGCGGAAGCCTGATCCCAAGATGGAGTTCACCGTTCTGCGCACGATCGCCGGGTTCCTGAACGCAGCGTCGGGAGGGACGCTCGTCATCGGCGTCGCCGACGACGGGGCCCCTGTCGGCGTGGAGGAAGACGGGTTCGAGTCAGAGGACAAGATGCTCCTTCACTTCGACAATCTTCTTAAGGACCGCATCGGTGGCCAGTTCACGCTGTACATCCATCCGCACTTCACCAGCTACGAGGACAAGCGCGTCCTCGTGATTGATGCGAAGCCAGCGGGGTCTCCGGCGTTCCTGAAGGAGGGCGACAATCAGCGCTTCTTCGTGCGAGCGGGAGCGTCCACGGCGGAACTGTCGGGGCACCAGATGCAGCAGTTCATCCAGCAACGATTCAAGTGACTGGAGCGCAGGCATAGGGAGGACCCGTGAGCCACTGCCTTAGACCGGCGCTGATGGCCGCAATGTTCGTGCTTGGTGCTGGAGCCGCGGTCAGCACGTTGGCCGACGACTTCGCGCCGTCACATCACTGCAGAAAGCCCTACAAGCCGTACCGCTTCAGCTCTGAAAGTGAGCTCGAGTCCTTCAAGGACGAAGTGGAGCGATACGGAGAGTGCATCAAGGAGTTCGTCAGCGAGCAGAAGGAGGCGGCCCGAACTCACCAGGAGGCCGGGAGTGAAGCGATCGACGAGTGGAACTCGTTCGTGCGGCTAGAGCTGCGGTGACGGAGACGGCACAAGCAACGACCAGCTGAAGCTCGTGCGCGTGGCGATTGATACCGCCCAGCGCGGGGGACCGATGAAGAACACCCGAGGCGGAGATGCGCGCTCTCAGAAGTCTATGTGCCGGAGGGGGAAGACGCTCGCATCGCTCCTGGCCATCGTGGCGTTCTCGCCAGCGAGTGCCCAAGATCCCCGAGCCGCGTTCCCGGCCAAGGGGGCCCTCAAGCTACCTTCACCTCAAGACCCGCAGCGGTTTCACGAAGTCAGACGGTCCGCGCTGTCGCACATCCAGAAGCTCAGCAGCGCCATCGACGAAATCTACCCGCGGATGCGCGAGGTGTCGAAGCACCTCTCCGCATTGCAGGCGGAGGAGGAGCAGAAAGCCGACAACGAAGCGGCCGAGTCGAAGGTCTTCAAGAAGTATCCCGCACTGGCGGCGATCGGAATCTTCAAAGGCTATCGTTTCGAAGGATTCGTAACCGACCCGAAGGAGCTCCGGGGAAGAGCAGACATCGCCCGTGCCTGGCTGAGACGCGCAAGAACGTGTGGTGAGGCGCTCGGCAACCAGATCTCGCCGGCCCCAGCGGAGTGCACCACGCTCTTGAGCTGCTCCGATGACATCGGCGCCGATGCCGACGGGTTGTTCCGGTACGACCTGTCGAGCGAATTCGAGATCGCGAAGACCCGGATCGACTCACCGAGACAGTTTCGGTACGAGGGATTCGAGAAGATCCCCTCGGACGCTGACTCAGCGCTGGCCGAAAAAGAGGCGCTTGCCTTCGATTCGTGCCGCTTGGTGAGCGAGCTGACCAAGTTCGAGCCGACGAACGTCCACGTCGTTCAGAGGCAGCGGCTTCACTTCGTCCTCTGGGCGAGAGAGTTCAAAGACTTCCAGAAGCATTGCTCTACGCCGCGCGACGTGAACCCCGTTCACGCTCGCTTGGTCGCGTTGTCGCAGCAGTTCCCGGAGGACGAGGACGTTAAGAAGATCGTCGAGCAGTCTAGGGAATGGTGCGGCGGGATGGCCAAAGAACACTGCAAGAGTGTCTACGAGGTCCGCGAAACGTGGGCGCTCGCGTACCTGACGGAAGCCTGCTCGATCAGGAAGGTCACGACGAAGGACGTGACGGACGACGTGCAGCAGTGGCGAGGGGCAACGGACGCAGAGAAACAGGAACACCTGGAGCTTGCGGACCTGATCAACGCGTGCGCTGCCGCGAACAAGGCCGGATTCGACTGGTCCTTCGAGAAGCCGGAGGAGACGGGGTGTCGTTCTTCAGCGCGGCAGACCGAGAACATGCCGCCGCGCCGCAAACGAGCATCCTCTTCGCCGTAGACGTGGGCCAGGGCTACGACACGGTAGAGCTGGTCGGAACGTCGCGGCTAGGCAGATACCCTCGACGTGTGAGCCCGCGTGAGTGCAGGGGCGCTATGTCCAAGATGCCTATATCAGGCGATCCGTTCGTCGAAAACGAGAAAGCGTTCGAAGCCGCGCTCGTGGCCACTATTCGGCTACGCCTGAAGCAAACGGGCGTGGATGCTTCGGTTCTTCCGAAATTCGGCCTCGACATCGCGGTATTTATGCGACATGCGACAGGAACGCGTGTGCGTTTCCTCGAGGCGAAGTGCTTCAGCGCGGCCGCGGGGCGCATCGGCATCGGCAACGACGCCGGCGGTGGCACGCAGGTCGAGATGCTTCTGCGTCCTTCTGAGGAGCTCGCTGTGATCAGCGGTGCGGTGCGCTGGGTCCTTCTCGACACGACCCGTCCCCGAGGGTCGGCTCGATATGCGATGTTTGACTGCGCGGAACTTCGCTCGGCAGCGTCCGGCGGTGCAGTGGCGAGGGGGAAGCAGAACAACCTCCGCATAATGGCATTCGCTGACCGGTACGTGACGTGGGACGAGATGATCGACCGAGTCGTGGAGTTCTTGGTGACGTAGAGGCCTTCCAAGTCCACTCTGGGCCCTCGCGCGCAGACCCATGGAGAAGCCACCAATGCCGGAGCGAAGCGGCGGCGTACGCAGTAGGCCCGGTGCGAAATCGCCGGCGACGGCATACAAGACTGCCGAGCGTCGAGCCCAAGGCCGATGGAAACTCGAGGTCGCATCTTGCGAAGAGATGCCGCTCGACGCGCGCCAGAAAGGCACCTGGCGGGGGATTGAGCAGGACTACTTCCTTCCTGCCTCATCCGCGAACTGCAACTTGTGGCTGGCCATCAGAGACGAACTGCTGTCGTTCTTCGAGACATACGACATTGCCTGGCATGAAGAAGACACAAAGGACTACGGAACGCGCACGTCACGAGGCCCGTCGCCGAACCTCCTGGATTCTCAGGTCTGCGCGCTGAACTTCTGGTGGGGACTGGCGAGGAGTCCGGCGGCATTGGCTGCGACGCTCCGCACCATCGTTCCGGAACTCGTGGGTGTGGAACCGCCGGGTCCTAGCGGCGCACTCGCAGAGCCTGAGTGGATCGGCCGAAGCGGGACCAACTACCTCGGTGAGAAGGGAAGGCATCGAAGACGAGGCAAGTTCGCCACAAGCGCGGATCTCCTCTTCGTGTACCGGGATCGCTCAGGCCAGCGACACGGAATCCTGCTCGAGTCAAAGTACACCGAGGATTACCGGGATGCAGCATTCCAGCCCCGGAGTCCGTTTGGAACTAGCCGCATCCAGATATACGAGCCGGCGTTCGCAAGTCCCTGGAGCCCCTTCCGTCGCGAAGGGGCGCTCACCGTACCGGACTTGCTGATCGAACCGTTCGACCAGCATCTCCGGCAACAGCTCCTTGCCGCGGCAGCCGAGCAGGACGGCGAGCTCGGGCTCTCGACCGTGACCTGCGTCCACGTCTGCCCGCGTGCGAATCGAGCGTTCCACGAGGTCATCACGGCTCCGGCTCTTCAATCGGCGGGAGCGACGGTTGCTGAGGTCTGGGGTTCGCTGCTCACCCAGCCGAGCCGTTATCGGAGCGCCGCGTACGAGGACGTGTTCGCTGCGGCGGAAGCGATCCGTGATCCTGCATTGGCGGCTTGGTACGCCTACCAACGCGATCGCTATCGATGGGGCGCGCGAGCGGCGACGTAGGGGGCCCAACAATGGTGAGCGAAGCGCAGGCGAACGTTCCTGCGCTCTGCATGCAGGTACCGAACACGCACGACACTGTCCCGGCTATGTCCGGTGCTACGATACCCCACGACGCTCCGAGAACCTTGAGGCAGCGCAACTCGAGAAGCCGTAAAGCGTGCTGGCTTCTGGGCTCGTGTCCGTGTGTCTCGCAGAATGGAACGCAGAGCGGGGGGGCGATGAACCGTCGGCAGGAGATTACACTCGCGGTGGTGGCCGTGCTCCTCGCGGGAGTCTCCGCGTATCACGGGCTCGAGGCCGAGGAGTGGCTGTTCGCGTACTTCCTACCGGTCCTGATCGTGGGCGTGCTCGCGATCTACTTGCTCCGCGACAGGTCGGCGGCATCGCAGAGCGCCGATCAAATTCTGAAGAAGGGTCTCGGGCTCGTGGTTCTCGTTGTCCTACTCGGGCACCTAAGCCACCGGGCCGAGGCGCTCGGATGGGACGTGAGCTCTGCCGCGGAGGACGCGAAGGCGGCGTCTGCTGAGGCCGAACGCGCCCACGATGAGCTTCAGGGTCTCGAGCGTAAGGTGAGCAACCTCGAGATTCAGGTCATGTACCTGCGGTGACCGAGAGGCCCCTGCACATGACCGAACCCGGTAAGAGCGCTCTCGTCGATCTCGCGATCGACTCCTGGCGCTTCAGCCGCGTCTTCCTGCGGATGATGGCGAAGCTCGACGCGGGTGAGAAGGGTCGGTTCGACAGCCAGCTCCGCTGGTATCTGAAGCGGCTTGGCGAATCGCTGGACGCCGCAGGCCTGCGGATCGTCAACATCGAGGAGCAGGCTTTCGATCCCGGGATCGCGGCAACCGCGATCAACGCGGCCGACTTCGGGCCGGACGACACCCTCGTGGTCGACCAGATGCTCGAGCCGATCATAATGGGGCCGAACGGCGTCGTGCGCACCGGAACGGTTCTCCTGCGGAAGGTGACGACATGAAGCAGTACGTCGGGATCGATCTCGGAACTACGAACAGCGCGATCTGCTCGTACGACGGGGAGAACCTCCGCCTCTGGAAGAGCCCGGACCAGAACGACGTGACGCCGTCGGCGATCTACATGGACCGGCGTGGGAACAAGCACGTCGGCAGGCGCGCCTACGATTCTGCCCCGCACACCCCCGACAACGCGGCGGTGCTTTTCAAGCGGCTCATGGGAAGCAGCACGCCCGTCGTCCTCAAGGCCGTGAACGTCACGATGACGCCTGAGCAGTGCTCCGCAGAGATACTGAAGGCGCTCTACGGGTATCTGCCCGAGGAGGCGAGGGCGGCCGAGGACGCCGGGACTGTCATCACCGTGCCCGCGGCGTTCAACCAGATGGCGAAGGATGCCACCCTCCAGGCAGCGGAGATGGCCGGCTTCGGGAAGGTCGCTCTCATGCAGGAGCCCGTCGCGGCCGTCATGAGCGTGATGCGCGGCCGCAAGGCGGACGGGATCTTCGTCGTGTACGACCTCGGGGGCGGAACGCTCGACGTCGCAGTGGCGGAGAGCATCGCGGGCAGGGTGAGCCTTCTCGCCCACGGTGGCATCGCGATGTGTGGCGGTCGCGACTTCGACCGGCTGCTCGTCGAGCAGGTCGTTGCGCCGTGGTTGCTCGAGCACTTCGACTTGCCGGAGACGTTTCTGCATGAACCAGAGTACCTGACGCTCTCCAGGCTCGCGACGTGGGCCACGGAGAGGGCGAAGATCGAGCTTTCGGCCAAGCAGGAAGCCATCGTCGCGCTCCAGGAAACCGAGGTCCGCACCCGGGACACGCAGGGGACCGAGATCTACCTGGAGGTTCCGCTGCGGCGCGAGGACGTGGACCGGATCGTCGGACCCAAGGTTCAGGATTCGATCGAGGCCACCCGGGAGACGATCGCCAGGGCTGGCTACGCTCCGGAAGACGTGGAGCGGATTGTGTTCGTCGGGGGCCCGACGCACTACAAGCCTCTTCGGGATCAGGTGACATCGAAGCTCGGAATCGAGGGCAGCACCGAGGTGAACCCGATGACTGCCGTGGCGGAGGGAGCGGCCCTCTTCGCGGAGTCGATCGATTGGGAGGATGCGAGCCGCGGGCGCAAGACGTCGAAGGGAACCTTGGCTGCGAGCGGCCCGGTCCAGGTGGCGTTTTCGTACACCGCGAGGACGCCGGACGCGAAGGCGCGGATCGTTGCGAAGCTCGGAGCTGGCGGTTCAGCCGGGATGGAGTTCCAGGTCGACAGCGTCGACACGGGGTGGACTTCGGGACGGGTGCCGCTGAAGGATGGTGCTTCGATCGACGTGCAGCTCCAGAAGCACGGAGAGCACGTCTTCAAGGTCTTCGCCTTCGACGGCACGGGCAACCCGATCCAGCTCGAGACGAGCCGAATCGTAATGACGCGGACGGCGGCCACGGTCGATGCGATCCCGGCATCCCACTCCGTGGGCGTAGAAGTCGCCGATCGCCGAGGAGGTAGGCCCAGCCTCGTGTGGCTCGCGAGGGCGGGCGATCCGCTGCCCAAGCGGGGAAGACTGACCTTCAGGGCGGCCGAGTCGTTGAGGGCAGGTTCCGACGGAGCGTTGAACCTGAAGCTCTGGGAAGGGGAGATCGAAGATCCAGTCTCGGACAATCGCTTCATCGGCATCATGAAGCTGACGGGGGCCGATTTCGAGGAGGGAGTCATCGCGGCGGAGGCGGAACTTGTGTGCGAGTATGAGCTCTCCGACTCGGGTGCGGTGACTCTCGAGGTATCGGTCCCCAGCATCGGCGCCGCGTTCCACTCAGGACGCAACTTCTATTCGAGACAGGAGGGCCAGTTCGACTTCACCGCGGACACCGCGCAGATCGTCCGCGAGAGCGAGGTGACGAAGGGTCGCGTCGAGGAGCTGGCGGAGCGAATCGACGATCCCAAGCTGGATGCCGCAAAGAACCGGCTGTCGTCCGCCGCTGAGGTCAAACCTGACCGTGTGGACGCCGAGGCAGCGAAGCAGGCGATGGATGATGTCCTCGAGGCAAAGCGCCTGATCTCGGAGGTTCGCAAGAGCCACCTGAAGGAGATCCGGCAACTCGAGCTAGACGGCCTGAAGGATTCGTTCGGCAAGTTCATCCAGAAGTTCGCGAGGCCCACGGAGCTCTCCGCGATCGAGAACCTTTTCAAGACGGCGCAGCGCGCGATCGACCGAACGGATCGCGACTTCGAAAACGTTCTCGACGAGATCCGCGGCAGGGGGTTCGAGATCCTTTGGCGCCAGGACTGGTTCGTGGTGGATCGGTTCAAGTCGATGGCACAGGAGCCCGGCGCGTTCTCGGACCGCGGACGGCACCGGGAGCTCGTCCAGCGAGGCCTGGCCGCTCTGAACGAGGACGACATCGATCGGTTGCGCGGTGTCGTTCGCGAGCTGAACCAGATCCGGATCTCTGCGGTCGCGGACGACGAGATGTTCGACGTCGCAAACGTTCTTCGAGGGTGAGCGTGGTCTCTGATCCCTGGTTCCCTGTCGGCCTGAACCTCCCCGGGGGGGCAGCGTGCCGGGCGGCCTTGTACGAGGGTCAGGACTGGCAGGTGTTCGAGACGACATCCGGGGGCAGGGCGCTGATCGCGAAGGACGCGCTCGCGACGAGGTGGGTCTCTGAGGGCGTGCTCAGTGAAGGAACGCTGTCTCCTATTCGCTTTGGAAACGACGTATTTCAGGTCCTTCTGAGCGAGCCGCGTCACACGCTGGTGCCGCTCGAGTCGGCTACGTCGCCGTCGAGCCAAGCTGAGGCAATCGCTTTTGCCGTCTCGCTGCGCGAGACGCGCCGCGTCCTTCCGTCCGCCCCTCTCCACGACAGCATCTACGTCGAGCGCTTGTCGCGCCTGCTTCCGACTTGGTCGCTCTCCGAGGCGGCGCCGGACGATCTCGTCCTTGGCAGGTGGTTGTCCGGCGGCGTGCGAGTGTCTGCGAGGTCATTCAGGCGGTTGGTGTCCCTCCTGAGTTGGCTCACCCCGATGGACCTGCGCGCGCTGCTGGAGGCTGGGGGATACGCTGTTCCCGGGACCGACGCGGGAGTGGCAATTTCGGTCGGCCCCGTCGCGGCGGAGTCAATCCGTCCAGCTGCTGTCCGAGACCCGCATGCGCAGGAGCGCGAGACGAAGGTGCCGTTTCGCCTACCCGGGCGCGCCGACCTCGAGCGGTTCTTTCGAGAGCACGTCGTCGACATCGTCGAGAACGCGGAAACCTATCGGGCGCTCGGGATCGACTTCCCGTCGCCTGTCGTGCTCCACGGACCACCAGGGTGCGGCAAGACCTTTGCCGTCGAGCGGGTGGTCGAGTACCTCGGATGGCCGAGCTTCTCCATCGACTCGAGCACGATCGGCAGTCCCTACATTCACGAAACTGGAAAGAAGATCGCGAAGGCGTTCGAGGATGCGCTCAAGGCTTCGCCCGCCGTAGTCGTCATCGACGAGATGGAGTCGTTCCTGTCGGATCGGCAGCTCGGGGGCAGCCAGGGACTTCACCACGTCGAAGAAGTGGCCGAATTCCTGCGGCGGATCCCGGACGCGATCAAGAACCACGTGCTGCTCATCGGTATGACGAACCGGATCGAGATGATCGACCCGGCGATTTTGAGACGGGGCCGCTTCGATCACGTCATTCAGGTTGGAATGCCCAGTGAGGAGGAGGTCCGATCCCTTCTCGCCTCGCTCTTGGAAGGGCGTCCGGGTGGAGCGGCGGTGAACACCACCGCGCTCGTGCCAGCGCTTCTGGGACGCCCTTTGTCCGACGTCTCCTTCGCCGTCCGGGAGGCTGCTCGCCTGGCGGCAAGGAGTGGCAGGACGTCCCTGGATCAGAGGAGCTTGGAGGACGCGCTGCGGTCGCTACCTCCGCGATCAGACATCAGTGCCGCTGCGAACCCAATCGGATTCAGACGCGAATGAACTTGCTCGAGAACCCGTTCCATCTCCTCGGAGCCACGACCAGGGACGATCGGCGGCGAGTGCTGGAACTCGCCGAAGAACGAGCCTTGTCTGGCGATCCTGGCGTGTGTTCCAAGGCGCGCGCGGACCTGACGAACCCTCGGAATCGAGTGGCCGCGGAGATTGCGTGGCTTCCCGGCACGCCTGCCGACAAGGTCCGAGAGCTATTGCGGGCCCTCGAGGCTGGCTCGAGCGGACCAGCCAGGGAGAGTGCCCGGCGTGGGGAACTTACTCCGCTCGGAGCGGCGAACTTCATCGCTTCGATGCTCGGTCGCTGCAAGACGTCGCTATCCGTCGACGAGGCCGTCGAACGCATTCGAGCCCTAGCGCTGGCTGACGAGCGCGCGGATCGCGGTCACATTCGAGCCCTTCTGAATGAGGATCGCGCAGCAGCAGGGTTTCCGCCGATCACCGATGACGCGCTTCTGGACCACGCCCTTTCCGAGCGCCGGGAGTATTACCGCGCCGCGATCAGGACCGCTCTCGACCGCATGACGAGCCGGGACATCGTCGCTGTTGTGACGCGAGTCGTGGAGCAGTCTTCGCAGAAGGGGCGATCGCACGCGCCGCTGCTGGTTGACAACCTCGTCGATACATTCGAGGGCGAGGCCAAGGCCTTCCTAGAGCGGGAAGCGGAGAACCTCGAGCGACTGTTCGAGGCGATACGGAAGGCAGCGGAAGCAGGTGCCTCGAGAGAGAACGTGACCAAGCTGTTGCGCGGCGTGAAGCGAGTACTCAGAAACTGGGACTCAGTCGCGCAGCCGATTCAGTTGAGCGCGATGAGTCGCGGCATGGACCACGCGCTGAGCTTCGACGTTGCGACGAGCGTCCGGAACGTGGCGCTGCAGCTCAACAACGAGCACGGGATGCGGTGGGCAGCCGAGGAGCTCACGAAGCTCGTGCGAGATGTCTTCGCAGAAGTCCCGCGTATCGTCGAGCTGATTAGCAAGGACATGGAAGCGCTCGAAAGGCTCGCGCGAGCGGCAAAGGCGTGAATAGGGGGCATTCATGACGGCCGAGGGGATGGTCCGCAGTGAGCTCGAGCCACCGCAAGGTTTCGCGGGGCTCGCAGAGCTTGTCTCGGATATCGGGATCGACCTGCGAGCTGCGGTCGTTGCAGCCGGCGAGGGGATGGCGGACGAATGGCCTGACGACATCGACGACGAGCGGTGGGCGACGAACTTCCTGCATGGCCGCGCGCCAAGGAAAGCGCCCGCGGCTGCGGTGCTCCAGGGTATCGTGGGGTTCTTCGTCTTCATTCTGCGGATGCCGTACGGGTGGGTGATCCTCGTCGGCGGAGCCATCAGCCTGTTCAGCATGTGTGAGTCTGGCTCACGGAAATCGAGCAGCCCGACGAGCTACGCCAGCAGCTACTCCTCGTCGACAGGTGCTGCCCCATCTCCTGCTGTGCGTAGCACCTCAGCGGTTCCGTACACCCCTCCAGTGGAGGACTACTCTGAAAACCGTCCGCAGGTCGGACGCAATCTGAGGCTCTCGACGGCTGAGGTGAGGTACTGCGTCTTCGAGGACACTCGCATCTCGAAGATGGAGCCCCTGGTCCTCAACAACGCGCAGGTCGCCGCCTTCAATCGCTTCGTCGAGGACTACAACAGCCGCTGCGGGAGCTTCCAGTACACGCGGGGCACGCTGGAATCCGTCCGGAAGCAGGCAACCGAACGAGACGCGCAGCTGTCCGCAGAAGCGCGCGCCAGGCTGAGGTCCGGCCGCAAGCGCGCGGGCGCGGTGGAGGGTCGCACGGAATGAGTTCCTTGGGCGGTCGTGAGCGAGTGAAAGCGCGGCAACTCTACGCGTGCGCTAAGACTGTCGGCAAAGCGTTCCTATTGGATGCGCTTGAGCGAGGAATCGTGTCGGAACACGAGGCGATGCTTGCCGTCATGATCCACCCATCGGATTGCGCTATCAGGCTGGGCTACGTGATGGCTGCCTCTGCGTACGCGGTTCGAAACGACAGTCGCGTCAAAGTCCTCGCTACGTTTGCAGATTGGTTCAAGGAATTGCTGGCAAGACAGCAGCTCGCACGGCATCAGCGGATGTCGCAGCTCATGAACGCGATGATGGTTGAGAAGGGAAAGAAGCCGCTTCCGTACATTCCGCCCACTCCCAGCGAACGCGAGCCGATGCGATCTCTCGTCGACAGTCGGTTCTCGTCCGCCGAAAGGTGCATCGCCGAACTCACGGCCGCGGTTCGCGCCAACGCACCTCGTCCCTTCCAGGCTGCGTACGATGATCTCATGCCCTCCTTCGGTGGCCGGGGGGACGCCGAGGAGCTGGAGCGCCGCTACGGAGCCGTCCTGACCCGTGTTTTCACCGAGGCGCGGAGGGCCGTTGCAGACGTGTGACTGGCGATACGGACGCTTCCTGATCGCCTCTGTGTGCGTCGTGCTGGGCGAACAACGCGTGCGTGCCGATGGTGAGCAGGCCATGGCCTACGCAGAGTTACCCGAGCACCTGTCCGATTCCGATGATGCCGATGGAGCCGATATGCCTCACGTCGGCGAGTTTCGATGGTGGGTTCAAGTACAACGACCAGTTCGCGGCGTGCAGGATCGATATGCAGAGCTTCGCGGCCGCGCTTGATCAGTGGTGCGAGTGCGTTATCGAGGACCTGCGGACGAACTTCAACGTGTTCGTTGATCGTTCCCGGAGCACCCTCGAATGCTTGAACGCGGGTGCTTCGAGCGGAAGGCGAGTCGAGCAGGCTGCTGTTGTGCAGTGCGCAGAGGTCGATGTCCCGATCGACCGTTACTACAACCTGGATGCCCGGGATGTGCCGCCGCTGTGCATCAAAAAGCAAGAGTTCTTCCCGAGAGACACTTGGTCGTTCGATAGGTGCCAAGGCGAGGTCTTGGAGTACTCCCGAAGCATGAAGCGGAGCATCGAGAAGGGCACGTGGGACCTGCAGGAGAAGGCCATGTCCGCGGCGGACGATCTGCCCGACCACGGCACATGCGACGTGGACCGATCGCGCGGATGGCTCCCAGACGACGGGCGCCGCTCGTACCACCTGCCAACCGCGAGCGTGCAGTAACAGCCCGACGAACCTCGGCTGGCGTGCGTAGCTCGAGGGCCTTGGTCGCGACTGATATCATCACCACGACGAAGCGGCCCGGGCGCTCACAGGGAGCGTGCGCGGCACCCGCAGGAGGGCGGGCCGATGTTCTTCGCGGACGACGGCAGCGGCGCGCGCGTGGAGGCGTGGCCGAAAGCGAGCGCGGTGTGCCCCTTGTGCCGGCGGGTGGTGCGAGCCCGGTGTGGAGAAGTTGTCGACTGGTACTGGGCGCACGAACGAGGCGCCTCATGCGACACGTGGGCGGAGAGCGAGACGCCCTGGCACCACTGGTGGAAGCTGCGCGCGGAGCCGGATCAGCGCGAGGTGGTGATGGGCGAGCACCGCGCGGACATCCGCACGCCCAAGGGCGTCATCGAGTTACAGCACTCGCCCATCGCCCCGGAGGAGATTCGCGAGCGCGAGGCGTTCTACGGCCGGATGATTTGGCTCCTGGATGGCCGCAGGATGGTGTTCGGCCTCAATGAGTTCGGCCTCGACGACGTGGCGCGCATCGAGCGAGTCGATGTGCCGCCATGGGGCGGGCTGCCGCCCCCGCCTGCCGGCTTCGCGTACTGGTTGTGGCGGCGCCCGCGGACGTCGTTCCTCGCGGCCAAGAAGCGGCTCTTTATCGATTTGGGCGAGGAGGTCCTGGAGGTGGCCGACAAGCAGGCGTCCCGCAAGGAGGGGTTTCTCCTGCTCGGCCGCATGGAGAGGCGCGACCACTTCCTCAATCGCGCGGGCCTGCGCCCACTCGACACCACCGAGGAGGAGCGCGTCCTCAGCCTCCTGGTGCGCTACCTACCCAAGGACCACGGCCGGGCCCAGGACCGTCCAGGCTTCCACTGGAACGACAAGGGGCCCTCGCGGCGCTGGCGTGAGTTTGCGACGGGAGCGCAGCTGGAGCGCTGGCGCACCGCCTGGAAACCTGCCGAGCACGAAGTGTTCGAGTGGCACAGCAGTGGGCGCCTGGCGGAACGCGAGGAGGAGACGTAACCGTCGCACCGACCCCGCGTAGCGCGCCATGCGCTCGCGCGGGCTGGGCGATTCCGGTCCGCTGCTCGCGCGCGCCCGCAAGCTGCTGTGGGGTCACCGGTCGGGGAGTCGCGCGCTTTGCTGTCCCGCGCACGCTGCGCGCGTACTCGCGTGGCACCCCCCGGCTCCCGCGCTCACGCGGAACGTCGCCGGATCTTCGTGCCAGATGTCTGTAAACCGGCCGGGAATGGTCGTGTTGACGTAGGTCTCCTGTCTGCTCGCGCTTCCGCATAGAATCCCACGCCATGGGCCTCCTCACCTTCGGTCTCAACGTGACTGTGGACGGGTGCACCGATCACACCCAGGGGATCGTGGACGACGAGCTGCACGACTATTGGACGCAGCTCATGGATCAGAGCGGGGCGATGCTCTTCGGGCGCAACACCTACGAGCTGATGGAGGGGGCCTGGCCCGCGGTGGCACGCGACGAAAAGGCGCCGCGCGCGATGCGCGAGTGGGCACAGAAGCTCGAGGCGAAGGCGAAGTACGTCGTGTCGGGCTCGCGGAGCGACTTTCCGTGGCAGAACACGATCAAGGTGGAGGGTGACCTTCGCGAGGCGATCTCGGCGCTGAAAGCGAAGACCGAGCGGGGTGTCCTCGTCGGAGCGCCCAAGCTCGCGGCTGCGCTCGAGGAGTTGGGGCTCATCGACGAGTACCGCATCGTCGTTCATCCCATCATCAGTGGACGCGGGCCGACGTTGTTTCATGGCCTGTCGAGTGCGCGGCATCTCCAGCTCCTATCGACGCAGCGGTTCAAGTCCGGCGTGCAGGCGCTCCACTTCCGTCGCAAAGCGGGATGAGCGTGGAAGGACCCGAGCGCTTCACCGGCGGATGCCTGTGCGGCAGCGTCCGCATCGTCGCGTCTGGACGGCCAAGCGTGCATGGCGGATGCTATGTAGCATCCTGTTGACATCTACACCGGCGCATGCCAGTCTCCGTGGATGTAGGCGACACGCCTACATCGCCCCAGAAGGGAGCGATGATGCCGTCGTTCGCGATCGGTATCGACGTTCGAGGGGATCGCTATGGGGATGGACAGCGCTGTCCGGAAACTCGTCAAGGAGATGCGGGAGATCGTGGCGGAGGAGGTTCGCGCCCAAGTCGGGACTCAGATCCAGGTGCCGGCGTCGGCCCCGCTGTCGGTTGTTGCGTCCGAAACGCGCGAGCAGGACGCCGGCTCCGCCGGTTCGCGTGAGGAGGAGCGCACGAAGGGTGAACATCTCGCCCCGCACGCCCCCACCGACCCCGCTCAGCCGAACTTCGACGCCGCTGAAGCGGCCTGGTTCCTGCGCTTCACGTCGATGAAGGCCTTCTACCAGGCTGTCCATCGATACGGGATTCCGCATGCGCGTCGCGGCGCGCGCGTCATGCTCTTCCGTCGCGTCGACCTAGAGAAGTTCATCGCGTCGCGGTCGCGTGGTCGCTAGACGCTTGGAGACGACGCACGCCTCCACGAGAGGACGTGAGCCATGGGCGTTGAGAAGTACACGACACCAGGAGGCAAGACCGCATGGATGGTCGACCTCACCGCGAAGCTGCCGAACGGGCAGGAGGTCCGGTTCAGGAAGCGGAAGATCCCGACGAGGGAGCAGGCGAAGGCGCTCGAGGCGAAGACGCTGCAGGAGATCTTCGACAACACGTATCTCGAGCGACGCCGCACGATGTCGCTCACCGTGCGCGACCTCTGGGAGCAGTACGAGCCCATCACCCGCCGGGACAACAGCTCCTACAACTCCGACCGCGGTAGGGCCGAGCACGTCCTCCGTCACCTCGGTAATCGCGAGGTCATGACGCTCACCCGCGTCGACGTCGAGGAGTACCGCGAGGCCCGACTCGGCGAGGAGACTCGTCGGGGCAAGGCCCCGTCCCATTCGACGCTGAACCGCGAGGTCGCGCTCCTCAAGCGCATGTATTCGTACGCGGTCGAGTGCGAGAGGATCCCGCACAGCCCGATCGCCCACGTGCCGATGCTCGAGGAGAGCAACGTCCGGCAGCGCACCATAACGGAAGCGGAGATCGCACAGATCGCGGCGGCTGCCGGGCCGCACCTCGGGCCCATGTTCCTCGCGTACTACGACACGGGCATGCGGAAGACGGAGCTCCGGCTCCTCCGCACCGCGGCGCTCGATCTAGAGCGCAAAACGATCCGCCTCCGCCCAGAGGACACCAAGACGGGGAGGGCGCGTGTCGTGCCGCTTACCGATCGCGTCGTCGCCGCCATCCGCTCGCTCCCGATGCCGCTCGGAGGCGAGTACGTGTTCGTGAACCCCGAGACGGGCGCGCCCTGGGATGACCCGTACCGAGTCTTCAAGCGGGTGTGCAAGCAGCTCGGAATCGAGGGCGTCTGGCTCCACGACACGCGCCGGAGCTTCAGCACGAACGCGCGCCGGCGCGGCTCGTCCGAGTCGGAGGTGATGAAGGTCACCGGGCACACGACCAGAAGCACGTTCGACCGGTACAACATCGTCGACGAGGCGGACGCCCGGGAGGTCATCCGGCGGCTTGAGGCCGGTGCAGCACTGGAACTAGCCGACGCGGGGCCGGACGAGGCACGACGCCGCCGCACCCGCGGAGCCACGTCCGCCGACACGAAGCCGCCTCGCGAGTAGATACCCGCGAGTCGTTAGCGTGCAGCGAGGCCGCCGCTACGTCTTGCATGCAACCGTGTGTCGCTCGACGAAATTGGTCGAGGAGAGCCCGTGCTCGATGAGGAGACGGTCCACGGACTTCACGTCCCATTCCTTGACGGTTCGACCCGCCAGCTTCGTCAGGAACCCCTCGAGTGCATCGGTGAGGCCGCTGAGCTTCTTAGGCGTGATCACTCGCGTCCCATCGGGTGGATGGATCCCCTCGTCGGGCTCGATGGAGGGGCCGACGAAGACGGGCGTTCCGGTGCGCATCGAGTACTCGCGCTTGAACCACTGTGCGCTGTGGAGTAGTTGCTCCGCGTCCTTCTTCGGGATCACCTTGTAGGCTGCCTCGTTCTTCGCCTCCACTACGAGGCTCAACGAGGGCCACAGGACGAGGTTGTCCGGTCCTTCCCCGAAGTCGTGCTCCGGGCGAGTCGAATCCGCGCCGATGAGCCCCAGAGCCTGGCAGAACGCCTCCTCGAAGCGATGGGCCGGCACGCCGAACGCGAGCGACGGCTTGAGCGCCTGGAACGCCGCGAGCAGACCATTTCCAGTCGCGTACGTGTCGTACGTCTTGATGACGACCGCGGCGACCTCCCAACGCCCGGGATCGAGGGGTCGAATCACCGTACCCGGTGGAGGGCGAAGCAGCCCCTTGTGCTTGTCGAACGCTGCCTTCTGGAGCTTTGCCGCCTCGCCGGGGTCCGACTCGAAGGTCAAATTCGCGAGAACCTGGAGGTACCCAGCGCGTACACGTTCGTCCAGATCAGCGAACCGCTGTGCGTCGTTGAGCGTCGTGAAACCTCCGGGAGCATCGCCATCGACCGCTGCGGTGATCGCCTTGCGCTCCGCTTCTGCGAGCCGGATCAGCGATGCGTCCGTTCCTGCGCCAACATGCGCAACGACCTCCTGCCGGACGCGCTGATCGTAGAAGGTCTTCCACCCAGCGTCGCGAGTCAGGCTTTTGCGGACCAGGTCCTGGAACGCATCTTCTGGCGAGCTGGACGGATCGTCGCTTGCCAGTTCCGCGAGTTCCTTTGCGAGCTGCAGCTGGATTCTCACGTCGGGGCTCATTCGGTCCTGAACGTCTCGCCTCGTGATGAAGCTCGCGAGCTCGGGCCCGGCGAGGACGCAGACGGCGTAGTCCGCATTCGATCTCACCGCACGCCCCATTCCCTGCTCGATCCTGTTCAGGGTGCGATTTCGAACGCCGCCGGGGAGCGCCGGGTTGCCACTGTCGTGCTGGTCGATGATCCCGCTACCGAACGGTACACCATCGAGGATCAACACGCGGCACGCGTCGTCGGGCAGGTCGATGCCGTCGTATCGTTGTGCAAACGCGGCGAACTTCAGGGTCCCCGCCTTGAGCTCGTCGACCACAGCGAGGATGTCGTTCGTAAGCGCGACACGAGCTCCGGCGGCTTCCCAGTCGCGCGCCTGCTTCTCCGACGAGCAAAGGACCACCACGTTGTGCTTCTTGGCACTCTTGGCAGCCCACTTCGTGATCCAGGCACGCTCCAGCTGGGTTCCGAGCAGAGACGGCGCGAGCACCATCCGCTCGCCGAGCCCGGTGTCGGAAGTGGGAACCACCGGTTTCTGAGCTGCCGCCGCGTCGCAACCGAGCTCCCTGACGAGAACGGAGTCATCCGCGAGCGTGGCTGACATGAACAACCGGTGCTCTGCGTCCGTGAATGCACGAACTCCGTCGACGAGCGGCACGAGAGGGGCGATCTCCACGCCGCGATCGCTCACGACGCAGCGGCACCACCGAAGTGCGTCGCGGAGGAAGGGCCAGCGAAACTTCACTCCGGCCGCCTCTGAGTGCTGCTGCAGGACGCCGCGGACGTCCTCCAGGATGCTGCGCCACCCCCAGTACGGGATCTCCATCACGGATTCCGGTCGGCCCGCTCGGATGTCGTCCCACAGACCAGGAGAAACAGCCCGACCGGGGCCGTCGAGGACGGCCATAAGCGCGTCGTACGGCTTCCCATCCGTCACGCGAACGGTGAACGCGTCACGTACCTCTTCGACGCCGGAGTGAACGTCGTCGAGAGCGATCGCGGCAGGCGTGAACGCAACCTCCTCACGGTCGAACGTCGTCAACGCGTTGAAGAGCTTGTCGTACGTGCAGACGATCACGGCCTGCGCGGCGAGGCACCGCGGGTGCGGGTGGCGCTCGCCCGCGGAGTATGCGTGCGCTTCGATCCCAAGTTTCGACGCCTCCGCGATCACCTGAAGAACGAGCTGGACGGTCGGGCACAGGTACACGACGGGCTTGGAGACCGCCCTCATGTACGACACCAAGTAGAGCAGGCCGACCGCCGACTTCCCGGTCCCCGTCGGCATCTTCAGCACGTGATCGTGTTGCTTCCGAGTCGCGTGCAGTGCTCGAAGGACTTCCTGCTGGGGAAGCCGTAGCGAGACGTGCGACGCCTTCCGATCGAGCTCACCGAAGATCTCGAGCGGATCGATCGACTGCGGCAACGGCTTCTTCTTTACGAGCTTGTTGAAGTCCACCACGGGCAGGCCCTCTCGAGGATGTCGGGAGACGGCGATCGTCTAGTCCGACAGCGCGTGCGAGTAAACATGCCTCTACCCCACGCGTGAGCGGTCTCCCCTCCGATCGGCCGATCGGGAACGGACCTCTCCGTGAGCGATCCGCTCGACATCTGAGCGTCACGGCCGCGCCGAGGCGACTCCACAGAACTCGCCAGGACACGGCCCAAGTTGCGGCAAGATTCCGTCAAAATCGACGTGACCCGTTCGGGTAAAGCGAAAGGCCTCACGGTCAAGTCACCGTGAGGCCTTACGTTTTGGCGGGCCCTAGAGGATTTGAACCTCTGGCCTTCGGATTCGTAGTCCGACGCTCTATCCAACTGAGCTAAGGGCCCATGAAGCCTATTCGACTGTGCCGGCCGCGATGCGCTGGGCCGGGTTGCCGCACGACTGACTGGCGGAAAGGGAGGGATTCGAACCCTCGATACAGGTCACCCCGTATACTGGTTTAGCAAACCAGCGCCTTCGGCCTCTCGGCCACCTTTCCGAACCCTCGTTCTCCTTCACCTGGCGGAGGAGGAAGGATTCGAACCTTCGGAGGGCGTGAACCCTCTGCGGTTTTCAAGACCGCCGCCTTAAACCGCTCGGCCACTCCTCCGAATCCGTCCTCGTTCCGAAACCTTGCCAGCGGGCGCCTTCCGGCGCGCGCGAGCGGACGGCCCATATACGGCACCGGCGAGCGGGGATCAAGGGGAGAAGCACGGCGGCGGGTGGGAGGCGAGGGGAGGGGCTCGGGTCCCTCGATTTCGCGTAACGGCGGGCGGTTCGGAGGAGGGGTCCCTCGACCTCGCTCGGCCTGCGGCCTCGCTACGCTCGGGACGAACGGAGCAGGGGAGGGCAGGCGCCCGCTACCTCTCCACCCCCCTCGGAAACGCCTGCGCCGCGATGTGCTCGAGCCCCCCCATGTACGGCCGGAGCGCCTCGGGCACCAGGACCGTCCCGTCCGCCTGCTGGTACTGCTCCAGGATCGCCACCACCGTCCGGCCGATCGCGACCCCCGAGCCGTTGAGCGTGTGCGCGAGCCGGGGCTTCCCGCCCTCGCCGCGGTAACGCACGCGGATGCGGCGCGCCTGGAAGTCCTCGCAGTTCGAGACCGAGCTGATCTCCCGGTACGCGTCCTGGCCCGGGCACCACACCTCGATGTCGTAGGTCTTCGCGGACGAGAAGCCCATGTCCCCCGCGCACAGGAGCGAGACGCGGTGGTGGAGGCCGAGGCGGCGCAGCACCTCGCAGGCGTCGTCCACCATCTTCTCGTGCTCGGCGTAGCTCTCCTCCGCGTTCGCGAACTTCACGAGCTCCACCTTGTGGAACTGGTGCTGGCGGATGAGGCCGCGGGTGTCGCGGCCGGCGGCGCCCGCCTCGGCGCGGAAGCACGGCGTCCACGCGCAGTACGAGATCGGCAGCTGGTTCGCCTCGAAGATCTCGCCCCGGTGCATGTTCGTCACCGGGACCTCGGCGGTCGGGATGAGGTACAGCGGCGACTCGCCCTGCGTCTTGAAGAGGTCCTCCTCGAACTTGGGGAGCTGCCCGGTGCCGGTCATCGTCTCGGCGGTCACGAGGTACGGCGGCAGGATCTCCGTGTACCCGCGGCTCGCGTGCACGTCGATGAAGAACGCGGCGAGCGCGCGCTCGAGCCGGGCGGCGGCGCCCTTGTAGATCGTGAAGCGCGAGCCGGAGAGCTTCGCGGCCTGCTGCCACTCGAGGATCCCGAGCGCCTCGCCGAGCTCCCAGTGCGGCCTCGGCGTGAAGTCGAGCTTCGCCTTCTCGCCCCAGGTCGAGACGACGCGGTTGTCGTGCTCGTCCTTGCCGTCCGGCACCGACTCGTGCGGCGGGTTCGGCACGAGCAGGAGGAGCCGCTCGATCTCCGCCTCGACCTGCCCGAGCTCCTGCTCGGTCGCCTTCACGGTGTCGCCGAGCGCGCGCAGCTCGCCGCGCGCCTTCTCGCCGGCCGCCTTGTCGGTCCGCATGAGCTCGCGGATCCGGCCGTTCGCGTCGCTCTGCTCCTTCTTCTGCTTCTCGAGCAGCACGTTCAGCTCGCGGCGGCGCGCGGCGAGCGGCTTCACGGGGGCGATCGCCTGGACGGCCGCCTCCCCGCGTCGGGCGAGCTTCCTCTCGAAGCTCTCGAAGTCCTGGGCGACGGCCCTGAGGTCGAGCATGGTGATCCTGTCTCGCCCCGAAAAGGAGCGTGAAATCGGCCGGTAGGAGTAGCTTTTAACTTCTGTGCGGGCAAGGGGTCTCATGAGCCGTGGCCCGCGCGAACGGCATGCCTGACGACGGAGACAGGACGCGACGACCGGCGTTCCGGGTGCTCCCCGGCGGCGCGGCGCGAGCGTCCCCGGGCGAGGGCGCTCCCGACGACGCGCTCCTCGCTGCGTTCCTCGTCGGCGACGACGACGCGTTCGGCGACCTGGTCCGCCGCCATGAGCGGCTCGTCCTCTCCATCGTGCGTCGCTACGCGCGCACGCCGGAGGACGCCCGCGACCTCGCGCAGCGCACCTTCCTGCGCGCCCTCGAGGCGGCGCGCCGCACGCTCCGCCGCGGCGAGCGCGAGGGCTTCGCCTTCCGCCGCTGGCTCGTGCGCATCGCCGTGAACCTCGCGAAGAACCACCTGCGCGACGAGCTGCGCCTCGGGCGCACCTCGCTCGAGGCGCTCGGGCCGAGCGAGGCCCACCCGGCCGTCGCGGTCGAGGCGCTCGAGGAGGCGGAGCGCGCCGCCGCGGTCCGGGCCGCCGTCGTCCGCCTGCCGCGCCGCATGCGCGAGGTCCTCACGCTGCGCGTGGACGCGGAGCTGCCGTTCGCCGAGATCGCCGACACGCTCGGCATCAGCGAGAACGCCGCGCGCGTGAGCTTCCACCACGCCACGCGAAAGCTGCGCGCCGCGCTCGCCCCGGAGGGCCAGCCATGAGCTCCGCGCCCGCCTGCAGCGAGTACGACGTGCTCCTCTCGCTCCACGCGGCGAACGCGCTGCGCGGCGAGGAGCGCGCCCGCCTCGAGGCGCACCTCGCGAGCTGCCCGGCCTGCCGCGACGACGTCGAGGCGAGCGCCGAGGTGCTCCGGCTCGCGCGGCTGCCGGAGCCCACCCCGGCCGAGCGGCGCGTCCTCGCCGACCTGCCGGAGCGCGCCGTCGAGGCCGTGCGCCAGGGCGAGCGGCGGCGCGGCGTCCTCCGGCGCATCGCGTTCGCGATGGGCGCGGTGGCGGCGCTCTCGCTCGTGCCGCTCCTGCCGTTCGTGACCGGGGAGCGGCGGCCGCAGCTCGGCGAGCTGCCGCGGGTGAGCGACGTCGCCGGCCACTCCGGCACGGCGGTCGAGCTGCGCGGCCCGGCGCTCGCGCTGGGCGGGGCCGCCGGCGACCGCGACCACCCCGAGCTCGCCTCCGCGTCCGTCGCGGGGGCGGGGCAGGCGACGGCCCAGGTCCAGGCGGCGTCGTGGCAGGAGCCGGATCCCGATGAGCTCTGGGAGGACAGCTCGGTCCTCCAGTCCCTCGCCGAGGGCGAGGAGACGACGTTCGCGGCGGAAGCCGCGGTGCAGTGAGGCACGGCCACCCCGGCCGCGGCCCGTTCGACAAGGAAGGGAGAGACGTATGAGGAAGCTCCTCATCGCGGCACTCGTGTTCCCGCTCGCCGCCTTCGCGCAGGCGGGGCAGCCGCAGAAGCAGCAGCAACCGCCGCCGAAGCCGGGCGGCGCGCAGCAGGCGCAGCCGCCGGGCCCGGGCCCTGGTGCCGGCCCGATGCGCGGGCAGGGGCGGGGCATGGGCATGGGCCAGCCCGATCCGGAGCGGATGGAGCGGCGCATGCGCGTCGCGCGCACCCTCGGGCTCGCCGAGGCGCTCGACCTCGAGCCGGCCGAGGCGGTGAAGCTCTCCGACCAGCTCGCCAGGTCCGACGAGAAGCGCCTCGCCGCGCACAAGCAGCTCATGGAGGCAAACCAGACCCTGCGCCGCGCGGCGTCGGGCGAGAAGGTCACCGCCGCCGAGGTCGATCAGGCCATCCAGCGGCTCTACGCCACCCGGGGCCAGCTCGAGTCGATCGATCGCGACGCGACGCAGGCGCTCGTGAAGGACCTCACCCCCGACAAGCGCGCCCGCGCGGTGCTCTTCCTCGAGCGCTTCCAGCGGCGATTCGGGCACGGCCCCGGCCCTGGCATGGGGATGGGCATGGGCGGCCGCGGCATGATGATGCGCGGTGGCGGCATGGGGATGCCCGGCATGGGCATGGGCGCCGGAGGGATGGGCGGCGGGATGGGGATGGGGATGATGGGCGGTGACTGCCCGAACCCGAACTGTCCGATGAGCGGGCCGGACGGAGACGACGACAACTAGCTTGCGGTCCGGAGTCTCCGCGCCCTCTTCCCGCGAGCAGCGGGGAGAGGGCGCTCGTGTCTGGGCAGCTTGGCGACGAACGCGAAAGACGCGGCAGCGGAAGGTGAGGCGGCGTCGTGTAGTGCGGCAGAGTGTCACACACCCACGCGATATCGCCCACCTCCGCCTCCATTGGAGAGTGCCAAGCATCCCCGCAGTTCGGAGCACTCCCTCGCATGCGCCTCGCCGCACTCGTCGTCCTCGCCGTCCCCTCCCTCTCTCTCGCCGCCGACCCCGCCATCATCCTGAGCCCGAGCGCCGGGGACCTCACCGAAGGCTCGCTCCAGGTGACCGTCCAGCTCTCGAAGGGCTTCTATGATCAGGTCCTCGTCCCGAACCCGCTCGCCGACGCGCAGCTCGCGGTCGTCGTGGACGGCTGCAGCACGCAGACGTTCTCGATCCAGAACGCGGCCGACGTGACGCCCGTCGCGAGGAACGCGCAGGGCAAGCCCGTCGGCGGCTGGCTCTGGAACGTCAACGCGGACCTGTCCGGCTGCAACTGCACGACGGGCAACGTCCGGACGCACCACTGCGACGGCTGCGGCCGCTCGTTCGACACCTGCAGCGGCGGCTCCGCGGCGTGTGCGCCGAAGAACGTCACGCTCGTGCTCACCGCCACGAACAAGCCGGGCAACTCCGCCTGCACCTCGTCCTCCTACGAGGGCCAGCTCGTGTGCAGCGTGGTGGGCGTGACGCTGCAGCCTGTCGAGGGCGCCAGCAGCGAGCAGTGGGTGCCCGCCAACTTCTGGGACACGACGAGCGGCACCCCGGTGTGCATCTCCCGCTCGAACAGCGGCATCCGCGGCCCCGCCTGCAAGCCGGTCGAGAATCAGGGCGGGAACGCCTGCCAGTAGGCGCCACGGCGCCGTCTTTGGGGGAGCCCCGTCCGTAAGGCGGGGCTCTCGCCTTTGGCGGCCGGGACGAGTCGAATCCGGCGGAGAGCGACGAATCGACGCCCCGGCCGGTCGCCCCACGCGCCACCGCGCCCGATCGCCATTATCCTTGCGGCGCGCATGTCCCCGACCGACCCTCGTCCCACGCTGGCCGTCGTCACCGGCGCATCTGCCGGCATCGGCGCCGCCCTGGCCCGCGACATCTCCCGCCGCGGCCGCCCCGTGCTCGCGATCGCTCGCCGCATCGAGCGGCTCCAGACCCTCGCCGCCGAGGCGCGCGCGCTCGGCCAGGCCGAGATCATCCCCTTCACGGTCGATCTCGCCCGGGAGGGTGCGCCCGAGAAGGTCGCCGAGGCCGCGCGCGAGCACGGCGGCGCCGCCTGGCTCGTGAACAACGCCGGCTTCGGCGCCTACGGCCAGTTCGAGCGGCTCGACCCGGCCCGGGTGCGCGAGATGATCCGGCTGAACTGCGAGACGCTCGTCCTCCTCTCGCACGCGCTCCTGCCCGACCTGCGCGCCGCAGGCGACGGCGTCCTCCTCAACGTCGCGTCGGCCGCGGCCTTCCAGGCGACGCCCTACATGAGCGTCTACGGCGCGACGAAGGCGTTCGTGCTGTCGTTCTCGGAGGGGCTCGCCGAGGAGCTTCGCGGCACGGGCGTGTACGTCGGCGCCTACTGCCCGGGGCCCGTCTCGACCGAGTTCGGTGAGGTCGCCGGGGTCGGGAGCCGCTTCGCGCGCGTGCCGGGGCTGCTCACCGCCGACGAGGCGGCGCGCGAGGCGCTCGCGCAGATCGAGCGGCGCGCCGTCGTCCACGTCCCCACCGCCGTCTACCGCCTCACCTCGACCGCCGTCCGCTTCATGCCGCGCGCGGTCGTCCGCCGTCTCGCCGCGCTCGCGCACCGGGAGGAGAAATGAGCCGCCGTTCCCCGAAGGACCGCGATCGCGACCGCGACGCCGCGCAGGGCATTCCGCCCGCGTACGAGGGCGCCGAGGTGCTGACCGCGCTGCTCGCCCGCGCGGGCTCGCGCCACGACGCCGCCGAGGTCGCCGAGGCGTTCCGGCGCGCGCAGGCGGCGGGCGAGCCGCGCTCCGCGGTGATCCCGGGTGTCTTCTCCGGCGAGCCGCACTTCGCCTCGCCCGACGAGGCGCGCCGGCTCTACGCGAACCTCTTCGGCCTGTGGGCGCGCGTCGCCGCGGGCGGCGGCCCCGAGGAGGAGTCACCGCCGCCGGCGAACGTGGTCGCCGCGCAGGAGCCCCTGCCGGAGCTGCCCGACCGCGGCTCGCAGAGCGGCACCGAGCTCGCGCCCGAGCTCGTGGAGGCCGTCTGGCGCCATCTCGCCGCCCAGGCGCCGCGCGAGGTGCAGCGCCGGCGCGATCGCTTCATGAACGTGCAGCCCGACCTCGTCGCCTGGCTCGAGGCCGCGCCGCTGCCCGAGTCCGGCGCGGGCGCCGCGCAGGAGCTGGCGTTCGAGACCTGGGTGATGTTCGACCAGGCCTTCGGCGATCGCCTCGCCGCGGTGGACTTCGGCGCGCTGCGCACGCTGGAGCAGGAGCCCGCCGCGCTCGAGTCGTCCCAGCCGGCCCTCGCCTCGTACGTCTCCGAGCAGCTCGATCTGCTCGCGGAGGACGACGAGACGTTCACGCCCGAGGCGCGGGCCCAGGTGGAGCGGACGCTAGCCACGGTCGCCGGGGCGCTGGAGGGGGCGGTGAGCGAGCTGTCGTGACGGCATAAGCGCCGCCGCGGAGCCGCTGAACGTTGCTGCTCCGGGGCAGCGCCGTCAGTTGTAGAGCGCGAGCGTGGCCAGGACCGCGGCGACGCTGAGCGTCGCGGCGAGCGCGCGCGTCCTCGCACCCCACGCCGGCTTCAGCAGGAGGAGCGGGGGAGCGAGGATCGCGAGCTCGAGCGCGGCGGCGAGCCCGTTCCGGAGCAGGAACCCGGCCGACCGGTATCCCTCTGCCGACCGCGCGTAGTACGCGATCGGGAGGAGGCGGACCGGCGCGAGGAACCCGCGCTCGTCGAAGGGCGCGAACGGCCGGATGGGCGGTCCGGCGCCCATGAGGAAGTCGAGGAGCAGGTGCGACAGGGCTGCGACGAGCAGCACGGCGAAGAGCCGCCCCAGCGGAGCGCGCACGAGCGGACGCGCCGCGAGCGCCAGCAGGCCCGCCGACGCCGTCGCGAACAGCAGGCTGTGCGAGAGGCCGCGGTGCGACGCCGCCCCCGGCCCGCACAGCAGGAAGAGCACGTCGAGGTCGGGGAGGAGCGCAGCGGCGATCGCGAGCGCCACGACCGCGCGCGGACGCTCCGCGCGGAGGCGATCGCCGGCAGAGGCGGCGACGACGGCGGCGGCGAGCGAGTGTCCGACGAAGGTCGACATGGTCAGTACCGGAGGAAGCCGACCGCGAGCACCCACGCGGTGACCGTCGCGGAGAAGATCGCGCCGACGGCGGGGTTGCGAGCGGCGCGGTCGAGCAGCGCGCTGACCACGGCGCAGAACGCGCCGATCGCGACGACGAAGAGCGTGAAGCGGCCGAGCCGCGGGCCCGCGAGCGGGAGCACGGCGGCGGCGGCGCCATACAGTACCGCCACAGCGGCTGCGGTGCGCGCACGGGGCCGGACGCCGACCTCGTCCGCCCCCGCGTGACCGACCACACCCTGCACGAACGCGAAGAAGGGGAAGAGCGCCGCGGCGAGCACGACCACCGCTGCGCGCCGCTCGGGGGCGGAGTCGAGAAGCGACACGTGGTACAGCTCGCGGTCCACGCCGGCGAGCGCCGCGACGTACACCAGCGCCGCCGCCAGGAGCGCCGGCGGCAACGCCCGGACGAGTTGCTGCGCTCCCGGTCCCGGCGCCCGCCTCCACCGCGCGAGCGCGAGCGCGTTCGCGGCGACGCCGGCCACCGCGAGCAGCGACGCCACGCGCTCTCCCTCCCCCAGCCGCACGAGCGCGAGCGGCGTCACGGCGTGCGCCGTGAGGAGCCCGATCCCGATCGCGAGCACGCCGATCGCGACGAGCCACGCGCGGCTCGCCACGGGCGGACTGCTCGGCTCGGCCGCCGAGGCGCACGCGCCCGCCCGTGCGACGAGCACCGAGAGGAGGACCGCCCCCGCGAGCGCGAGGAGCGCGAGGGCTCCGGCGAGGCGCGGCGTCACCACGGCCGCGGCAGGGTCGGCGGTCGGGCGGAGCGCGGGCTCGAGCCAGGCGAGCGTGTCGCGCATCACCGCCGGGCTGACGAGGAGCGAGAGGTGGTCCGCTCCGGGGACCACCTGCCAGGCGCGCGCGTCGCGCCGCGCGAGCTCACCGCTGCGCTCGCCTGCCCGCTCGAGCGTGCCAGCGGAGGCGTCGCGCAGCATGTCCTCGGCGAATCCCGCGATGAACCCGTAATCGTGCTCGGCGGTGACGACGAGCAGGTTGCCGGTGGCGGGCGAGAGCCCGCCCTCGTAGCCCGGCCCGATCATCACGAGCGTGGGGCGCCCCGGGTCCTGGCCCGCGACGCGGGCGAGGACGCTCGCACCGTACGAGTGGCCCACGAGCCCGACGCGCGCTCGCGCCACCCCGCGCATCGCCGCGATGGCGTCGAGCGCCTCCCGCGCGGCAGCGACCGCGCGCGCGTCCGAGTAGGGCTCGCGCGAGGCCCCGTGGCCAGGCAGGTCGATCGCGTAGGCGTCGACCCCGCTCGCGGCGAGCCGCCTCGCCAGCGGCACCATCATCGACTTGTTGCAGTGGAACCCGTGCACGAGGAGCGCGACGGGCCGCGCGCGATCGGGGACGCCGCGCGTCACCTCGAGCACCGGCACGCGCGAGGGCGAGGGGATCACGAACGCGTGCACCTCGACGGCGCCCCCCATCGCGCGCCACACGACGGGGGCGGAGAGCAGCGCGAGCCCCACGAGCCAGGCGGCGACGAGACGCGCGCCCTGGCGAACGCGCCGTGTCCGAGCTTCCCCGTCGAGCGTGTCCGCGGTCCCTTTCATCGCTCAGCGCCCGCTCAGTACACGAACGGCAGGAGCCGCCAGCGCGTGCGCGCCTTGTAGGCGACGTACTCGGGGTCGCGCGACAGGACGGCCTCCTCGCCGGCGATCCGGACGACCTGTGCCGCGAGCGCCGTGAGCGCGATGCCGACGTTCCAGGCCGTGAAGTTGCTCGTGAGGTACCCGGCGTGCGTCACGACGTAGGAGGCATACAGCGGATGCCGTACGAGGCGGTACGCTCCGCCCGAGCGCACGCCACGATTCGCCGGAAGGAGCCCGAGGCTCCGATTGAGCGAGAGAACGCCGCTGACGCCGAGCGCAGTCCCTGCCGCCTGTACGATCTGCCCCACGAGCACGTCTTCGGCGCCCGGGGCGGGCCGCAGGAGCAGGGGCAGGAACGTACCGGCGAGCGTGCTCGCCCATGCCGTGAGCGAGGTCGAGCTCGCGGAAGCCTGGCGACGAGCGACGAAGAAGAGCGCGAACAGCGTCTCGAGCAGCACGAAAAGCAGGACGCTCGCGCGGGGCTGGCTCCGGAACTCCTGCAGGTGCGAAAGCGCAAACGCGGCGTACAGGACGGCGAGAGAGAGGTTCGTGAAGGCGGTCGCGAGCCCCGACGAGGTGATCCGGTCGCGCATGCGGTCGGATGCTAGCACGGAGGCTCGCACTGTCGGTCCGAGGCCCCCGAGCGAGTGCGACGCGCCCGTGCGCCGAGGCGCCGGGAGGGGGCAACGCGTCGCACCGCTGGGGTTCGCTCGTCTGGTGTCCGGCAGAGAACGAGTGCGTTTAGGCCTGCAATCGAAGCGATAAGCATTCGCTTCGACCCCCTCAGACATCCGTCTCGCACGAGTGTCCCGCGGACGCCCGACTTCCGGTGGAAAGCAATCGTCCGCAACTCGGCAAAGCGACCGAAGGCACGAGGGGGAAGCTGCCGAGCAGGACCTTCTACGCGGACCGAAGCAGCACGCACCGATCCGTGACCGCGGCCTGCAGGGGAGTGGAGCCCACGCGAATTTCCCGGCGCCGGGGGCGCTCCGGGATCGCTCCGTGCGCCTGGCTGGGGGCGCGCGCGAGCACGGTGAAGCCAGCGGGTGCGGTGTTCATGCGCGACGGAGACCGCTCGCGCGACGTGAAAGGGGCAATCCGATGAAGCAGATGCTGATGAAGCTGTGGAACGACCAGGAAGCGCCGACCGCCGTCGAGTACGGGATCATGGTGGCGCTCATCGCCGTCGTCATCATCGTGGCCGTGCAGACGCTCGGTGGAACTCTGAACACCACGTTCACGACCGTGAACACCAAGATGACGCCGGCGGCGTAGCCGAATCTTCTCGGGCGCCGGCCGAGGGACACCCCGGCCGGCGCGAGAACCATGACCTACCCTGCCTCCCTGTTCGCACTCCTGAGCGCACTGCTCGCGATCGCCGCCGCGTCGGATATCGCGCGCCACCGGATCTCGAACGAGGTGGCCGTCGCGGTCGCCGTGGGCGGTCTCTCGGCGCAGGCGGTGGTCCACGGGATGCTCGCGGCGGGGACGGGACTCGCGGCGTCGGTCATCGTTGCGGCCGTGATCTGGCCGGCGTGGTCGCGCCGGATGATCGGCGGAGGCGACCTGAAGCTCGCGGCCGCCGCGGCCGCGTGGGTCGGCCTGGGGCGCCTCCCGACGTACCTCGTCTCGGCGGGGGTCGCGATGGGGATGCTCGCGTGCCTCGCCTATGCGACGTCTTCGCTGCGCGCGCGCTCAGAGATGCGCGGCAACGTCGTCGCGCTCGCGCTCGGCACCAACGTCGCGGGCGTGCCGCTCACCGCGGAGCGGGGCCGCGTCGTCGTCCCCGCAGGAGCAGCGTTTGCGGTGGGCGCGCTGTTTGCGCTCGTCAGCGGAGGGACGCCGTGACCGCCTCGAGATCTCGCAGCGAGCGCGCGCGCGGTGCCGCTGCGGTCGAGTTCGCGCTCGTGCTGCCGGTCCTGATGCTCCTCTGCCTGGGCGCCATCGAGTGGGGTTTCCACTTCTTCCAGCGCGAGATCATCGTCAACGCCGCCCGCGAGGGGGCGCGCGCCGGCAGCATCGCCGACACCGACGCGGCCGGTGTCGCGGTGGCGCGGGCTCGCGAGTACCTGTCGGTCGCGGGCATCAACGCCGCCACCTGTACGGTCGACATTCCCGAAGCCGTCCTGTCCGTTCGGGTGACGGTCGACTGTCAGGGCGGCTCGTTCACGCTTTTGTTCAACGACCTCATGCCGGCGCGGATCGTCGCGACGGCCGAGATGCGCCGCTGAGCGGTCGCAGCAGGGGGAATCGACGATGACGAGCTCGGGCGCTGGGGATCGGGCGAGCAACACCCTGAGGCGGGCGGCGGAGCGAGGATCGCGCCGCACCGGCCTGCGCGCGGCGCTCTTCCTGGGGCTCGCGGCGATCGCTGCGATCGGAACGGCCTTCTTGTTCACGCGCTACCTGGAGGCGAAGGCCTCGGCGGCGCGGCTCCCGACCGCGAAGGTCGTCGTCGCGGCGGTGGACATGCCCTCGGCGACGGCGCTCAGGGCGGAGTCGCTCGCCGTCATCGACTGGCCGGCGGGATCGACGCCCGAGGGCACCTCGTCCGACGCCGCCGCTCTCGTCGGCCGGGTCGTCACGTCGGCGGTCACGAAGGGCGAGCCGATCCTGGAGAGTCGGCTCGCCCCGCCGGGCACCGCCGCCGGCCTCGCGGCGATCCTGCCCGCGGGCATGCGCGCCGTCGCGGTCCGGGTGGACGACGTCGTCGGGGTCGCCGGGTTCCTGCATCCCGGGGATGCGGTGGACGTGATCGTGACGATGAAGCCGTCGGACGCCTCGACCCAGCCGCCGATGTCCAAGATCGTCCTCCAGAACGTGCGCGTGCTCGCCGTCGGCAAGGAGGTCGAGCGCGCGGACCGCAACTTCGACAAGGCGATGCCCGCGACCGTCGCGACGCTCATGGTCGACGGCGAGCAGTCCGAGAAGCTCGCGCTCGCAGCCACGAAGGGCCAGATCCTGCTCAGCCTCCGGAGCGGCGCGGACGATGACATGCTCTCGACCCCGGGGATCACTCCCCCGATCCTCCTCGCGGGCGGACGCGAGCCGGAGCGTCCGGCTGCGCCAGCGGCGACGCCGCCCGCGCCGGGCACCAAGGTTACGCCTGTGTCCTCGCGCCACCGCGCGCGCGCATCGGTCGTCGAGGTGAAGCCCGCGCCTGCCGAGAAGCAGACCGTCGAGATCCTCCGCGGCGACGTCTTCGAGCGCCGCGACTTCGATAAGGAATCGCGCCAATGATCCTGCATCGCGCCCGCGCTCTCCTCGTCACGCTCCTCGTCGCCGCCGGGCCCGCGGCAGCGCAGGATCAGGCGCATGCGACGCCTGCGCTCCGCATCGATCGCGAGATGGGCGCCGCCCGCGAGATGACGCTCGAGGCCGGGCAGAACCGGCTCCTCATCCTCTCCGAGCAGATCGGCCGCATCGCGGTCGCGAACCCCGACGTCGCGGACCTCAAGGTCGTGACGCCGACCCAGGTGCTGCTCACCGCGAAGGGTGTCGGGACGACCGATCTCACGCTCTGGAACCGCGACAACCAGCCGCTCGTGATCGCGCTCCAGGTGGGCCGCAACCTCGAGGCGCTGCGGAGTCAGGTGAAGCAGCTCTTCCCCGGCGAGAACGTGAACATCAGCGCGAGCGGGGATCTCGTCGTGCTGTCGGGACAGGTCACGGACGTTCGCCTGCCCGAGCGCGTGGCCGAGGTCGCGCGGCTGCAGGCGGAGAAGGTCGCGAACCTCATCCAGGTCTCGGGCGTGCAGCAGGTCCAGCTCCAGGTCAGGTTCGCGGAGGTCGCGCGCTCGGGCCTGCGCGAGCTCGGCGTCAACTTCTTCCACAAGTCGGACGACTTCAAGAACGTCGCCGGGTTCTTCAGCAACCGCACCTTGCCGGGCGACTTCCTCAACACGAACCAGAACCCGTCGATCCCGGGCACGGGCCCGCGTGGGCTCGCCGGAAACGGCTTTCCGCCGGACGTGCCGGCGGGGAGCTTCCAGAACGCGTTCTCGGTGTTCCTGTCGCACATGGGCGACTTCCCGTTCAGCGTCATGCTGAACCTGCTCGAGCAGAACAATCTCGCGAAGTCGCTCGCCGAGCCGACGCTGGTCGCGCTCTCGGGCCAGGACGCGCGGTTCCTGGCGGGCGGCGAGCTCCCGATCCCCCTCTCGTCCTCGTTCGGACAGACCTCGGTCGAGTGGAAGCGGTTCGGCATCCAGCTCCAGTTCACGCCCACTGTGATCGGCGACGCGATCCACCTCTCCATGAAGACGGAGGTGAGCGACATCGATCCGAGCCTCGCCGTCACGATCGCGGGGACGAGCGTCCCCGGCCTGACGTCGCGCCAGAGCGAGACCAGCATCCGCCTCGCGGACGGCCAGAGCTTCGCGATCGCGGGGCTCGTCGCGGACCGGATCCGCTCGCAGGTGGCAAAGTTCCCGTTGCTCGGGTCCGTCCCGATCGTGGGGGCGCTGTTCCGGTCGCAGGCGTTCCAGCGCGACGAGAGCGAGCTCATCGTCGTGGTGACGGCGCACCTCGTGAAGCCCGTCGCGCCTCACGAGCTGCCGCCGCTCCCCACCGAGTACGAGATGAACGACCCAGGCGACCTGCAGTTCTACCTGCTCGGAAGCCAGGGAACGCGGGCCGAGCTCGCCGATCGCAAGCAGCCGGCGAGCGCCGGGCGCGGGCCCTCCGGGCAGAGCGGCTTCAGCCAGTGAAGGGAGCGACCATGGATCCGATCCCGTTCTACGTCACTGGTCTCGAGGCGAGCGCACAGAGCGCGCTGCTCTCGTCGCTGGACGATCTCCCCCTGCGGAACGTCAGCGACGTCGCGCGCGCGGTCGCCGAGCCCGGCAAGCCGGCGATCGCGGTGGTGGGCCTGAACGGCGACCCCGAGACGGCGTTCCGCTCCATCTCCGGACTCGCGGCGAGCGGCGTGCGCGTCGCGGTCGTCGGCGAGTCGAAGGACCCGGACCTCATCCTCCGCGCCATGCGCTCCGGCGCGCGCGAATACGTCGTCGCGGGCGAGGCCGAGCGGCTCGAGGTGGCCGTCCGCGCGCTCGTGCGTCCCACGCAGACGGGGGCGACGAGCTCGGTGACGGCATTCTTCCCGGCGAAGGGCGGCATGGGGGCGACGACGGTCGCCGTGAACGCGGCCGCGGCCGTCGCAGCGAGCGGCGCGCGCGCGTGCCTCGTGGACCTCGAGCTGCAGCTCGGGAACGCCATGTCGCTGCTCGACCTGCAGAGCACCTACACCGTCTCCGACGTGCTCGCGAACCTGCGCCGGCTCGATCGGGACCTGCTCGACAGCTCGGTCGCGAAGCACCGCGCAGGGATGAGCGTGCTCGCGCAGGGCGAGCGGCTCGACGAGGCGGACAAGATCGACGCGCCCGCGGTCACGCAGCTCGTCGGGTTCCTGCGCCAGCACTACGGGAGCGTGCTCCTCGACGGGCTGCACGGCTTCGACGAGCGCTCGCTCGCCGCGCTCGACGCGTCCGACCGCGTCGTCGTGATCGTGACGCAGGAGGTCCCGGCGGTCCGGAACGCCCAGCGCACGGTCGAGATCTTCCGGAAGCTCGGGTACGACGACGCGAAGCTGCTCCTCGTCGTCAACCGCTACCAGGCACGCTCGAACGTCACGCGCGAGGTGATCGCCGACACGGTCGGGCTACCGGTCACCGCGACCGTCGCGAACGACTTCGCCCTGCTCGCGAAGGCCGTCGGCCGCGGCGCCACGCTCGCCGAGGTGGGCCCCCGCGCGCCGATCACGCGTGACGTCGCGGCGATCGCCGCGCTGCTCCGTCCCGACGGTCCGAAGTCCGCCGCTCGCGCGCCGTGGTGGCGGCGGCTGACGGGAGGCGCACATGGGACTCGGTGAGCGGCTGCGCCAGCGCGCGAGCTCGGCGAGCCCCGCCGCGGCGACGGCGCTCGCGCCGGAGTCCGCTCCCGAGGTGTTCCACGACCTGAAGACCGAGCTTCATCGTCGCATCATCGACAAGCTCGACCTCCAGGCGTTCGAGCGGCTTCCGCCGGAGCGCCGCAGGGACGAGCTGCGGGCTGTGCTCTCAGGCGAGATCGGCCGGTCGGAGCTGCCGCTCAACCAGCTCGAGCGGGAGCGCATGGTGGGGGAGCTCCTCGACGAGCTCACCGGCCTCGGGCCCCTCGAGCCGCTCCTCGCCGACTCGACCATTTCCGACATCCTCGTCAACACCTACTCGACCGTCTATGTCGAGCGGCGCGGCAAGCTCGAGCTCACGCAGGTCCGCTTCGGCTCGAACGGCCACCTGCAGCAGATCATCAACCGGATCGTCGCCCAGGTCGGCCGGCGCGTGGACGAGACCTCGCCGATGGTGGACGCTCGCCTCGCCGACGGCTCGCGCGTGAACGCGATCATCCCGCCGCTCGCGATCGACGGCCCCATCCTCTCGATCCGCCGCTTCGGCGTCTCGCCCCTCAAGGTCCGCGACCTCGTCTCGAACGGCGCGCTCACCCCGGAGGCCGTCGGCTTCCTGGGCGCCTGCGTCAAGGCGAAGCTGAACGTGCTCATCAGCGGCGGCACGGGCGCCGGAAAGACGACGCTCCTCAACGCGCTCTCGTCGTTCATCCCCGACTCCGAGCGCATCGTCACCATCGAGGACTCCGCCGAGCTCCAGCTCCAGCAGCGGCACGTGGTGCGGCTCGAGACGCGCCCGGCCAACATCGAGGGGAAGGGCGAGATCCTCGCGCGCGACCTCGTGAAGAACGCGCTCCGCATGCGCCCGGACCGCATCGTCGTCGGCGAGGTCCGCGGCGGCGAGGTGCTCGACATGCTGCAGGCGATGAACACGGGCCACGAGGGCTCGATGACCACCGTCCACGCGAACACGCCGCGCGACGCGCTCTCCCGCATCGAGGCGATGATCGGCATGAGCGGCGTGCCGCTCAGCGAGGGCGCGACCCGCGCCACGATCTCCCGCGCGCTCAACATCATCGCCCAGCTGAACCGCGGCACCGACGGCCGCCGCCGCATCATGTCGATCGCCGAGATCACCGGCACGGAGGGCGCCGCGATCACGATGCAGGAGATCTACCGGTTCGAGCAGCGCGGCGTGGATGCGACCGGCAAGGTCATCGGCGAGTTCATCCCCACCGGGATCCGGGCCCGCGCCATGACGCGGATCGCGCAGTTCGGCGTCGACCCCGCGGCCATCGCCGCGCACGTCCTGGAGGAGCGCTGATGCGCGAGCTCCTGTTCGCGGCCATCGCGTTCGGCATCTTCGCGGCCGTCGAGGCGATCTATTACGGGCTTCAGTTCGTCGGCGACCGCCGCCGGGCCGAGCTCCGCCGCCGCCTCCGGGCCATCGGCAAGGAGGGCGCGCTCGACGCCGAGCTGCTGCGCCGCGGCCGCATCGCGCGGCAGGCCTGGGCGGAGGGACTCATCTCGCCGATCCCGGGCGCGCGGTCGATCGAGCAGTTCCTCGAGCAGGCCGACTCGCGCTGGACGGTCGCGCAGCTCTTCGCGATCTCCGCGGGGGCGGCGGGGACCGGCGTGCTCCTCGGCCTCGTCCTGCGGCTCGGGGTGCCGGTCGCGCTGCTGCTGGGCGTCGTGGGCGCCGGTGCGCCGCTCCTGTCCGTGCTCTCCGCGCGCAGCCGGCGAAGCCGCAAGGTGTCCGAGCAGCTGCCCGAGGCGCTCGAGATGATGGCCCGCTCGCTGCGGGCCGGGCACGCGCTCACCTCTGCGTTCCAGGTCGTCGCCGGCGAGATGCCGGAGCCGGTCTGCATCGAGTTCGCGCGCTCGTACGACGAGCAGCGGCTGGGGCTCTCGCTCGAGCAGGCAGTCCTCCACATGGCGGAGCGCTGCCCTGGCAACTCGGACGTGAAGATCTTCGCGGTCTCGGCGGTGATCCAGCGGGAGACCGGCGGAAACCTCGCCGAGATCCTCGAGAAGATCGCGGACACCATCCGGCAGCGGTACCGCTTCTACGGCAAGCTGCGCGCGCTCACCGGGGAGGGCCGCGCCTCGGCATGGGTCCTCGGCGTCCTGCCGATCATCGTCGCGCTCGCGGTGTCGGTGATGAACCCGGGATACCTGCGCACGCTCGCCGAGAACCCGTCCGGACACTGGATCGTCGGCTACGCGATCGCGAGCTGGGCCGCGGGGATCGTGTGGCTCCGGAGCCTCACGCAGCTGGAGGTCTAGCGCATGCTGCTCGATCCGATCACCCTCGCGATGGGAGGCCTCGTCACCGTCGCCATCGGCTCGCTCGCCGCCGCGGCGCGGTCCTTCAGCTCGGACCGGGATCCCGCCGTGCGGCGCCTGCGCGCCGCGGCGCCGGATCCTCACGCCACGCCGGTCGCGGCGGTCGTCTCGGGCGAGCGTCTCGACGCCGCCGCCAGCGCCGCAGCACGCCGGAGCTCCGCGACGAACGGCGACGACGCCGAGTCGCGCCTGCGGCGACAGCTCGTCTGGGCGGGGTTCCGCTCGATGCGTGCGCCCACGATCTTCGTCGCGACGAAGGCGATCCTGTCCTTCGGGCTGTTGCTCGGATTCCTGTTCGTGAACGCGACGCGCGCCGAGCCCTTCCCGTTCGCGCTCGGGATCGCCATCTGGCTCGGCGGCGCCGGCTTCTTCCTGCCGAACCTCTGGCTGTCCTCGCGCGTCGCGAACCGCCTGCGTCAGATCGATCGCGCTTTGCCCGATGCGCTCGACCTCCTCGTCACGTGCGTCGAGGCGGGGCTGGGCCTCGACGCGGCGCTGCAGCGAGTCTCTGCCGAGATCGCGCTCGCGTGGCGGCTCCTCTCGAGCGAGCTGCGGCTCACGTTCCTCGAGGTGAAGGCGGGTATCCCGCGCATGGACGGCTTCCGCCGGCTCGCGGCGCGCACCGGCTCCCCCGAGCTGCGAGCGCTGGCGGCGACGCTCACGCAGACCGAGCTCTTCGGCACGAGCATCGCCGCGGCGCTGCGCGTGCAGGCGGAGAGCATCCGCATCCGCCGCATGCAGCGCGCGGAGGAGCGGGCGGCCTACGTCGCGGTCAAGATGACGCTCCCGCTCGTGCTGTGCATCCTGCCCGCGCTGTTCGCCATCATCATCGGCCCCGCCGCAGTGAACATCTCGAAGACCCTGCTGCCCATGCTCGGGGGGACGCGATGAGCCGGATGAGCTCCCTGGCGATGCTCTCCGCGACCGTCCTCTTGGCGGGGTGCGCGACGGCGCGGCACGCCAAGACCGGCGGCGTCTCCGGCGTCCGGCTCGCCGTCGCGCGCGACCTCGTCGACCGCCACCAGTACGGCGATGCGCTCGCCGCGATCCAGGCCATCCACGACAGCGACGGGCGCTCCGCGGCCACCCTGACGCTCCGGTCCCGCGCCTACCGCGGCCAGGGCCTCACGGACGACGCCGAGAACGACCTCCGGGAGGCGCTGCGACTCGACCGCAACTACGCCCCGGCGCACGCCGCGCTCGCGATCGTGCACGACGAGGCGAAGCGCTGGCCGGACGGCGAGAAGCACCACCGGCGCTCGACGGAGCTCGACCCGCTGAACGCGTCGTACCTGAACGACTGGGGCTGGGCCCTCTACCGGCAGGGCCGCACCCAGGACGCGCTCACCCGCCTGCAGCAGGCGGTGCGGCTCGATCCGATGCCGGCGCGCTATCACAACAACCTCGGCTTCGCGTACGCGCGCGCCGGAGACTTCACGCGCGCGGCGCAGCAGTTCGGCGTCGCCAGCCCGCCCGCCGAGGCGAAGAACAATCTCGGCTACGCATACGAGCTCGCCGGCAATCTGCCGCAGGCGTTCGAGGCGTACTCGGACGCGGTGCGGCTCGCGCCCGGGCTCGCGCGCGCGCGCGCAAATCTGGAAGAGGTCGCCCGCAAGCTCAACCGCGCGGTTCCGTCGGAGCCGGCGCGGCCTGAGAAGGTGCCCTCGGGGAGGCTGCAATGAAGACCGTCGTCGTGGGGACGCTCGTCGCGCTCGCCGCCGGATGCGCGAGAGAACACCTGACCGAAACGCATGGCCGCGCCATGCGCGAGATCATGACGGCGCAGCGCGCGAACCCCGCCGCCCCGCGCGGGCCCGCACCTGCCGCGCTCGACGGGCTCGACTCCCAGGAGGCGACCATCATCGCCGAGACGTACCGGAAGAGCCTCGCTCCGAAGGGCGAGCGGGTCGAGGAGCCGCCGGTCCTGCTCCTCTCGCCGCAGGCGAACCGGGATCGCCAGCGGCCACTTGCGCCGTCGGTGCCGCCCGCGAGGTAGGAGGACGGTATGCGCGCGCACGGCGGGAGACGTGAGCGAGGGGCGGTCGCGGTCATCGTCGCGATCATGCTGCTCGTGCTCGGCGGGTTCATGGCGCTGTCGCTCAACGTCGGGCACCTGATGTCGGTTCGAGGCGAGCTGCAGAACGCGAGCGACTCCGGCGCGCTCGCGGGCGCGTGGGACCTGGACGGCACCGCCGACGGCATCGCGAAGGCGCGCGTCGCTGCGCTCGACTACGCGGCGAGGCACGCGACCGATTTCGAGCCGTTGAAGAACTCGGACACGATCGTCGAGTTCGGCTACTGGAGCGTGAACTCCAAGAAGTTCTTCCCGATCTCCGATCCGACCTCGACGCCGGAGCTCCTCAACGCGACGAACGCCGTACACGTCACGGCGACGCGAGCCGGGAACAACCCGGCTCCCGTGTTCTTCCCCGTGTTCCTCGGCGACAAAAACACGGCGGACGTGGGGGCGGACGCGATCGCCGTGCGCGGAGGCCCGTGCGTCGAGAAGTGCGGCCTCCCGCTCGCGTTCGCGAAATGCCAGATCCTGAACCAGACCGGCGGCCTCAAGACCTGCGAGGAAGGTCTACCGCTCTATTTCCACAGCGACTCGGCCGACAACATCGGGTTCACGGTGATGAACCAGTATCCGGACGTCAGCACGAGCTACATCCGGATGATGCTGGATGGCTTCAAGACCGATCCGCCGACGTGCGGGTCGCCGGTGTTCGCGGACCCCAGCGTCCTCGTCGAGGTGGCGAACGGCTCGAACCTGAACCCGACCATCGACGACTTCGCATTCCTCATGGGGAGGGGGCCTTACCCGGTCCCGATCATGGATCTCCCGTGCGACGCACCGCCCCCCACGGGCACGTGCTCGACGACGGGCGGCACGGACTCGAAGTTCGTGAAGGCGGCGCCGCTCGTCGGGTTCGCGAGCGTCACGGTCGCCTACGCGGGCCTCGTGAAGGACTTCCCCACGGACAAGCCCCTGCCGCCGGGCTCCGAGTGCTGGGGTAAGAACTCGAAGGTGCTCGTGCTCACGCTGCACTGTGACGTGCCGACGAAGGCGACGGCGGGCTGCGAGTTCTTCGGGCTGCTCCCGCCGCCGAAGCTGGTCAAGTGACCAGGAGGCGCTCGATGATCCCCGCAGATTGCCGCTGTTCCTTGCGTGCGCTGTGGAACGACGAGACGGCCCCCACGGCGGCCGAGTACGCGATCATGCTCGCGGGTATCGCCGTGGCGATCTTCGCGACCGTCGCGTCTTTCGGTGAGGCGGTGAACGGCCTGTTCGCGAACGTCGTCGCGAAGTGGCCGCCGTGACGAGCCTGGCGACTCTGCGACCGAACCTCCGCCGCATCCGATCCCGCGTGGCCGCCCTCGCCTGCGAGTCGAGAGGCGCGCTGTTGCTGGGAGTCGCAGGCGGGAGAACCGAGCGGCGGGAGCCGGAGCGGCGGGCGGCGAGCGTCGTCCTCGTGTTCGCTCTGACCTTCGCGGCCGTCACTCTCGCCGGCGGCGGGAGGCTCCTGCAGGACCCGGGGACGCTCTGGCACACTCTCGCGGGAGAGCGGATCTTCGCGCACGGCTTTCCGCGGGAGGACTGGCTCAGCTTCACGTTCGGCGGTCGGCCCTGGATCGCGCACCAGTGGCTCGGGGAATGTCTGATGGCCGCGCTCCACCGGCTCGGCGGGCTCGACGCGCTCGTCGTCGCCACCGCGGGCGGGATCGCGCTGCTCCTCGCCGCGCTTTTCGCCCGGCTCGTCGCGTCCGGCGTCAGCGCCCTCTGGGCGCTGCTCGTCGTGGCGCTCACGGTGGTGGCGAGCGCGCACCACTTCCACGTCCGGCCGCACATGCTGTCGATGTTCGCGTTCGCGTGGCTGTACGCGCGGCTCGCCGACGTGGACGCCGGACGCCGAGGGCTCGGCTCGCTCTGGCCCGTTCCGATCGTGTTCCTCGCGTGGGTGAACGCGCACGGCGCGGTCGTGGGTGGGCTCGCGACGCTCGCGCTGTTCGCGCTGGCGTGGCTCGGCACGTGGGCGGCGGGAGCGCGGTCTCCGATCCGGAGCCGGCGCGAGGCGGTCGGGGTCTGCGCGCTCGCCGTGGCGAGCGTCGCCACGATCCCCGTCACTCCCTACGGCCTCGACACGGCGCGCGCCTGGTTCGCGATCCTCGCCTCGCCCGGGCTGCCCCGCTTCATCGTGGAGCACGCGTCGCTCGCGCGGACGGGATCGTGGCAGGTGCTCGCGCTCGTGGCCCTGTACGCTGCGGCGCTCGCGGGCGCGTCCCGGACCACGCTGCGGGCCTCGACGCTCGTGCCGCTCGCCTGGCTCGTGCTCGCGTTCGATCGCATCCGCCACGCGCCCTTCTTCGCGATCGCAGCGGCCATCGCGCTCGCCGAGCTCCTCCCGAACGCCCGATGGGTGGAGGCGCTCGCGCGCCGCGGCTTCCGGGTGCGCAGCGCTCCGCGTGCACCGCCGGGGACGCGGTTGGCATTCGGCAGCGTGGGCGCCATCGCGGCGGCGGTCGCGGCGGTCGCGATCACCGGGACCGCGGCGGGTCGCTCGCCGGTCCTCGCCCGCCTCGACCCGGGGCGCTGGCCAGTCGAGCTCGTCCCGGCGCTCGTCGAGGCGGAGCGGGAAGCGCCGGCCGGCGCGCCCATCCTGAACGACATGCCGTTCGGCGCGTTCATCGCGTACGAGGCGCCCGGGCTCCGGGTCTTCGTGGACGACCGCTGGGAGCTCTACGGAGACGAGTTCATGCTCGGCTACGTCCGCGCGGACGCCGCGTGGCTCGACGAGTGGGTGGCCCGCTCCGGCGTGAGCCTCGCGCTCGTTCAGAACGGCTCACGCCTCCAAGGCTACCTCGAGCGCGACGGTCGCTGGACCGCCACGGCGACCTCCGCAGCGGGAGCGCTCTACCGGCGCACCGAGCTGGCGCGCACGAGGTGAGGGCGCGCGTCCTACGTCGGCACCGCCTCCAGGAACTTCTGCAGCGCCGCGTTGAACCCCTCCGTCGCCTCCAGGTTCGCGAGGTGCCCCGCCTTCTTCAGCTTCACGAGCTTCGCGCCCTTCACCGCCTTCGCCATCTTCTCGGACTCGGCCGGCGGCGTGAGGGAATCCTCCTCGCCCACGATGACGAGGGTCGGGCAGGTGATCTTCGCGAGCGTGGGCGTCGAGTCGGGGCGCTGCGCCATCCCGCGCTGCGCCGCGGCCACGCCGGCGGGCGTGCCGCGGCGGATGAGATCCCGCACCTCCTTTACGACCGCCGGATCGGGGTCGGGCCGGAGGAGCTTCGGGACCATCTCGTCTGCCACCCACCCGAGCCCCTTCTCGAGCGCGGTCTTCGCGAACTTCTCGCGCCCGGCCTTCCCCTCGTCCGTGTCAGCCGCCGCCTTCGTGTCGCAGAGCGCGAGCCCGCGGAAGAACCCCGGGATCTGCCGGTACAGCTCGAACGAAAGGTAGCCGCCCATCGAGAGCCCTGCGACGGCCGCGCGCTCCACGCGAAGGTGCGCGAGCAGCGCCCGCACGTCCTCGGCGAGCACCTGCATCGTGGACGCCTCGCCGCGCGGAGTGGACTGGCCGAGCCCGCGGTAGTCCGGCGCGACGATCCGCCAGCGCCCCTCGAGCGCCGCGATCTGGCGCTGCCACATGCCGGAGTTGAGCGGGAAGGCGTGCAGGAGGAGTAGCACGTCCTTGTTGCCGGTCCCCGCGTCGCGGTAGTTGAGCTCCGTGCCGTTCACGTTTGCGATGGGCATGACTCAACGTTTATCCCTTTTCGGCCCGGTTGCCGGACGTCCCTGCGGGGCCGGGCCGCCTTGGCCCCTACCTCGGGCTTCGGCAGGCTCGGCCCGGGCGGGCAGGGGGCGCCAGCCCTCGCCGGCGATACCGAGCGGCCAAGTTCGTCCGGGGCGGTTATGAATGAGGCCGCCGTCGCGACCGGCGACGGAGCAAGGAACGGGATGGTGAACCAGGATACGGCTGCTCGTCCGGCCACCCAGGCGGGGACGAGCGAGGGCATCGGCTACTTCGCGCGCTTCGGCGTTACCGAGCGGATGATCGCGCAGACGCTCGCGACCGCGCTCGCGCGGGGCGGCGAGCACGCGGACGTCTTCTTCCAGCACCGCGTCGGGTCCGACCTCGGCCTCGAGGACGGCGCGGTGAACCGCGCCTACGCGACGGTGGAGCTGGGCGTCGGCGTGCGGGTCGTGAAGGGCGACCAGACGGGCTACGGCTACACGGAGGACCTCTCCCTGCCGGCGCTCCTCGAGTGCGCCCGCACCGCGGCGGCGATCGCGGATGGCGCCTCGCGGCCCATCCCGGAGCGGCTCCACGTCCGGGCCGGCTTGCCCGATCGGTACCCCCTCATCCGCCCGTGGGAGGAGATCCGGCCGCAGGAGAAGCTGCCGCTCCTCGCGGGCCTCAACGAGCGCGCGTTCGCCGCGGACGAGCGCATCAAGAAGGTGAACCTCTTCCTGCGCGACGAGTCGGGCGCGATCCTCATCGCCGACTCCTCCGGCCGCATCGTCGAGGACCGTCAGCCGATGACGCTCCTCTACCTGTCGGTGCTCGCCGAGGCGAACGGCCGCCGCGAGCAGAACGGCTACAACGTCGCCGGCCGCGCAGGCTTCGACTTCTACTCGCCGGAGAGGCTCGACCGCGTGGTGCGCGAGGCGGTCGCCCGCACCACCATCCTGTTCGACGCGGTGACGCCGCCCGCCGGCGAGATGCCGGTGGTCCTCGCCGCCGGCTCCTCCGGCATCCTGCTCCACGAGGCGATCGGCCACGGCATGGAGGCGGACTTCAACCGCAAGGGCGTCTCGATCTACGCCGACAAGATCGGCAAGCGGATCGCCCAGCCCTTCGTGCAGATCGTGGACGACGCCGCCAACGCGGGCGCGCGCGGCGCGATCAACGTTGACGACGAGGGCAACGACGCCGGCACGACGCACCTCGTGCAGGACGGCGTGCTCACGACCTACCTGCACGACGCCATCTCGGCGCGCCACTTCGGCGTGCGGCCCACCGGCAACGGCCGGCGCGAGAGCTACCGCCACGCGCCGCTGCCGCGCATGCGCTCCACCTACATGCTGCCCGGGCCGCACCGCACCGAGGAGATCATCCGCTCGGTGAAGAAGGGCATCTACTGCATGAACTTCTCGAACGGCCAGGTGAACATCGGCGCGGGCGACTTCACGTTCTACGTGAAGAACGGCTACCTCATCGAGGACGGCAAGCTCACGCGGCCGGTGAAGGACGTGAACATCATCGGCAATGGCCCGCAGGCGCTCGAGCGCGTGGACATGGTCTCGGACGACCTGGCCATCGACGAGGGAGGCTGGACCTGCGGCAAGGACGGGCAGAGCGTGCCCGTCTCGCAGGGCCTCCCCACCGTGCGCGTCTCGTCGATGACGGTCGGCGGCCGCGGCACGTGATCCTCTTCACGCCCGTGGCTCGACCTGCTCGCCACGAGCGGACCCACGCGACTCCTCTGCTCCGCTCGCCCTGAACCTTCCCAAGGGCGAGCGGAAGAACGGAAGAACGGTCCTCCATGTCCGACCTCCTCGACATCACCCGCCGCGCCGCCGCGCTCGCGCGCGAGAAGGGCGCGACCGACGCGTCCGCAGGCTCCTACCGCGCCCGCCACGTCGAGGTCGCCTGGCGCGACGGGAAGGTGGAGAAGGTCTCCGAGGCCACGACCCGCGGCCTGGGCCTCGACCTCTACGTCGACGGCCGCTACGCCGCCGTCTCGACGAGCGACCTGCGCCCCGACGCGCTCGACCGGTTCGTGGAGGACGCCGTCGCGCTCGCCCGCACGCTCGCGCCGGATCCGCACCGGCGGCTGCCCGAGCCGGAGCTCTACCGCGGCCAGGCGAACGTCGACCTCCAGCTCGAGGATCCCGACTACGGGAAGGTCGACGCCACGCGGCGGCGCGCCGAGGCGGAGGCGATCGAGGCCGCCGCCCGCGGCGTGCCCGGCGCGAGCGCGATCCTCTCCGTCACCACGAGCGTCTCCGACACGCGCTCCGAGAGCGCCCTCGTGCAGACGAACGGCTTCGAGGGCGAGCGGCGGGGGACCGACTTCTGGATCGGCGCCGAGGTGACGGTTCTGGATCCCGACGGTCGCCGGCCGGAGGAGTACGCGGCCTCGGGTGGACGGTTCCGGAGCGCGATGGAGGCGCCCGAGGCGATCGGCCGCCGGGCCGCCGAGCGGGCCATCGCCCGCATCGGAACCCGCAAGGGCGAGTCGGCGGTGCTCACCATGGCGCTCGACAACCGCGCGTCCGGCAGGATGGTCGGCATGCTGTTCGGCCCGCTCGCCGCAGCGGCCATCCAGCAGAAGCGCTCGTTCCTCGAGGGCAAGATCGGCGTGCAGCTCGGCAGCCCGCTGCTCACCGTGAAGGACGATCCGCTCGTGCCGCGCGGCCTCGGCTCGCGCCTCTACGACGGGGAAGGGATCGCAGCGCGGCCGTTCCCGGTGTTCGAGGAAGGCGTGCTGCGCAGCTACTACGTCGACACGTATTACGGGCGGAAGCTCGGCCTCCCGCCCACCACCTCGCGCAGCTCGAACCTCGCGTGGGCGCTGGGCGGAAGGTCGCAGGCACAGCTTCTCACCGACCTCGGCGAGGGCGTGCTCGTCACCGGCTTCCTGGGCGGCAACTCGAACGGAACGACCGGGGACTTCTCGCTGGGCGTGCGCGGTTTCCGCGTGCGCGGTGGCCGGCTCGCGGAGCCCGTGGGTGAGATGAACGTCTCGGGCAACCACCTCGAGCTGTGGAAGCGGCTCGCCGCGGTGGGTGACGACCCGTACCCCTACTCGGCGATGCGGACGCCGACGCTCGTCTTCGAAGCGGTTCAGTTCGCCGGTACGTGAACACGGACGGGGAGTCCGAGGTCGCTCGCCCGGACCCGGAGTCAAGGGACTGGCCCGCCGGCGGCGCGTGCACGTCCTCGCCTCGCGTTCGGCCGGACGTGCCGCAGGGGAGCCCGCGCAAGGCGCGCGCTCGATCGGTCCCTGTCGAGGACAGGCGCCGGACTTCCATGAGCCGTTTGGGGCATACCCGCGCCTCCGCGCGGCGCCGATTTGCCTCCCGGTCCAACCATCCGTAATTCTTATCCAGAATGGTCTCCGTACTTGTGGTGGACGATGAGAGCGACATCCGCGAAGCCGTGGCGGAGGTCCTGGCGGACGAGGGCTACGTGGTCCACGGCGCCGGGGACGGCGCCGAGGCGCTTCGCAAGGCGCGCGCCGTCCATCCGAACATCGTCCTGCTCGATCTCATGATGCCCGGCATGAACGGCTGGGAGTTCCGCGCCGCGCAGAAGGGCGATCCGGAGCTGTCGGACATCCCGGTGGTCGTGCTCTCCGCGCTCGGCCGCGTGGCCGGCATGGACGCGGCGGGCTTCATCCAGAAGCCGTTCGATCTCGACGAGCTGCTCGACGCGGTCCGCGAGTACGCCGACGGTCACGCGGGCGGCAGCGGCGGGCGGATCGACTCGCCCCACGCGCCGATGTAGCCGCGCCCTCAGCGCCGCGCGTCCTCCATCAACCAGGCGATCGCCGCCTCGGCCTCGCGCTGCAGCGCGGCCAGATCCTCCGTGAAGAGGTGAGTGGCGTTCGGGACCGCCGCGATCCGGCGCGGCCCGCGCGATCCCGCGAGCGCGAGCCGCACCTCGTCCGGCGTGCCGAACTCGTCGTTCGACGCCTGCACGATCGCGACCGGCTTCTCCACCGAGGTCACGAGCGCCGTGTCGCGGACGAGGTCGACATCGGCGGAGCGCAGGGCGAGCCCGGCGAGGAGCAGGCCGCGCACGCTCGCGTCGGCGCCGCCCGCGAGCACCGCCATCCACGCGCCGAACGAGAAGCCGCCCGCGAGGCGGGGGAGCTCCGGCCGCTCGCGCGCGAGCCAGGCGAGGGCCGCGCGCGCGTCGTCGGCCTCGCCCCGACCGCGGTCGTAGGCGCCGGCGCTGCGGCCCACGCCGCGGAAGTTGAAGCGGAGCGCGACGCCGCCCGCGGCGCGGACCGCCTTCGCGAGCCGGTGGGCGGCGTGCGTGTGCAGCGTGCCGCCGAAGCGCGGGTGAGGGTGGCACACCATCGCCGCGAAGCGCGGCGCGCCGCCCGCGGGGAGGCCGAGGGGCTCCTCGACGAGCGCCTCCAGCCGGCCGGCGGGTCCTGGGATGTCCACCTGCACTGGAGGCGCCTCCGAGGAGCGCGGCGCGAGGCCGGCCCGAGCGCCGGCCCGCCGTCGATCAGGAGAGCAGCGACTCGAACAGCCGCCGCCCGTCGTCGCGTCCGAGGATCGCCTCGGCCGCGCGCTCCGGGTGCGGCATGAGGCCGACGACGTTTCGGCGCGGCCCCCCGCAGATGCCGGCGATGTCGCGCGCCGCGCCGTTCGGCGCGCCGCCCACGTAGCGGAACAAGACGCTGCCCTCGCCCTCGAGGCGGTCGAGCGTCTCCGCGTCGGCGAAGTAGTTCCCCTCCGCGTGCGCGACCGGCATCGTGAGCGTCTGGCCGGCGAGGCCGCGGGTGAGCGGCGTCTCGCCGCCCTCGACGCGGAGCGTGACGTCGCGGCAGATGAACTTGAGCGAGGCGTTCCGCATGAGCACGCCGGGCAGGAGCCCCGACTCGCAGAGGATCTGGAAGCCGTTGCAGATGCCGAGGACCGGCCGGCCCTGCTTCGCGAACTCGACCACGTCCTCCATCACCGGCGAGAAGCGCGCGAGCGCCCCGCAGCGGAGGTAGTCGCCGTAGCTGAAGCCGCCGGGGAGGATCACGGCGTCGAGCCCGGCGGGGAGCCGGTCCTTGTGCCAGACGTACTCGGCCGGCGCGCCGCAGGCGTGCTTCACCACGTGGTAGACGTCGTGGTCGCAGTTCGAGCCGGGGAAGGTGACGATCCCGATCTTCATGGTCTCTCGCTCGGGTCGAGCGCCGTGGGCCGCTCGTGCTGGGACTGACGAGGCACGAGCGTCGGCCTCACAGCTCGATCCGGAAGTCCTCGATGACCGTGTTCGCGAGGAGCTTCTTGCACATCTCCTCGAGCCGCCTGCGCTCCTCCGCCTCCGGCGCCTTCTCGTCGATCGTCACCTCGATGTACTTCCCGAGGCGGACGTCGGAGACCTCGCCGTAGCCCATCGCGTGGAGCGCCCGGTTCACCGCCGAGCCCTGGGGGTCGAGCACTCCCCGCTTGAGCGTGACGTACACCCGCGCCTTCTTCGCCATGCGCGGCTTTATAACAGATCCACCCCCGCCGCGTTCCCGCCCTTTTGCTAGGGTTCCGGGGCCAAATGCCCCCCGCCCCCGACCTCCGCCAGTTCCTCCTCCTCGCCGCCGCGGCCGCCGCGCTCCTCGCGGTTCGCGCCGTGGTGGCGGCGCTCGAGGCGGCGCTCGTCGCGGTCGGCACGCCGCGCGCCCGGGAGCTCGCCGACGCCCCCTCGGCCGGCCGGCGCGCGCGAGCGCTCGCCGCGCTGCTCGCCGAGCCGGAGACGACCGCGTTCACCTTGCGTGCGCTGGTGACCCTCGCGACCGTCTTCGCGGGCGTGCTCGCCGCGGCGGCGGGCGCCGCCCTCGCGCCGGGCGCGCCCTGGCTCGCCGCCGCGGCGGTGGCCGGCGGGGTGGTGCTCCTCTCCCTCCCGCTCGCCGCCGGCGCGCGCGGCCTCGGCGCGGCGCACGGCGAGATCCTCGCGCTCGCGTTCGCGCCGCCGTTCGTCCTCCTGCGCGCCCTGGCCCGACCGGCGGCGGTGCTCGTAGGCCTCGCCGCCGGCAAGAACGCCCGCTTCTCGAACCCGCCGCCGCCGCTCGACGAGATGGAGCGCGCGCTCTCCGAGTACGCACGCGCCCACGGCGCGGGCGGCGGAGCGGCGACGACGACGGAGCTCATCCACGCGGTGTTCGAGTTCCGCGACAAGATCGCGCGCGACGTGATGGTGCCGCGCACCGACCTGGTCGCGCTCGACGTGGACACGCCGGTCTCCGAGATCCTCCGCATGATGGCGGAGGAGGGGCACTCGCGGATGCCGATCTACCGCGGGACCCTCGATCACGTGCTCGGCGTCCTCCACGCCCGCGACCTCGTCCCGATGCTCGCCCACCCGGAGCTCATCGTGCTCCGCGACATCCTCCGCCCGGCCCACTTCGTCCCCTGGTCGAAGCCGGTGGATCAGCTCCTCCGCGAGATGCAGCGCCGCCGGCTCCACATGGCGCTCGTGGTGGACGAGTACGGCGGCATCATGGGCGTCTGCACGCTCGAGGACGTGCTCGAGCAGATCGTCGGCGAGATCGGCGACGAGTTCGAGCAGGAGGAGGGGCGGAGCGTCGAGGTGCACGGCGACGGCACGTTCACGGTGCTCGGTGCGACGCCCATCTCCGAGTTCAACGCCGCCGCCGCCGCCGCCGTCCCGGAGGACCAGGGCTTCGAGACCGTCGCCGGCTTCCTCAACTCGCTCGCGGGCGCCATCCCCGCGAAGGGCGACCGGTTCTTCTGGCGAGGCTGGGTCTTCACCGTCGCGGAGGGCGACCCCCGCAAGGTGACGAAGATCCGCGCGGCGCGCATCAAGCGCGCGTGAGCGGGCGGGCTGCCCGGCGCTCGATCCACGCTGCGGCGGCGAGACGCCCGTCGCGACGCGACCCGCGTGCGAGTGGCCGGGCGTGTGCGCCGTCCCTACCTCGTGACTCATGAAGGAACGGAACGGCGTCCGCGTCGGGCAGCGCGTGCGGGACCTCGAGGGGAAATCCCTCGGGCGGGTGAAGCACGTGTACGACTGGGGCTTCGACGCGTCGAAGGGGTTCCCGATCCTCTTCCGCAGCGACTACGTGTTCCGCTACGACGAGGTGCGCGGCATGCGGGACGGCGCGCTCGTGATCGCGCGCACGGATCGCGACCTCATCGAGCTGGCGGAGGGCGAGATGCCAGCGTCCTGGCGCATCCCGGCGCCGCCCGGCTTCCCGGGGGTGGCGACGCCGCCGGAGGCGCACGCGGTCTTCGCCGGGCTCGCGGCGGCGCGGGCGGCGGGGACGGCCGCGCGCGCGCAGCCGCTCGAGCCCGCCCCATCCACCGCGGCTCCCGTCGAGTCGACCCTCTGGCGCGCGGAGGACGGCGAGCTCGGCGCGGGCGAGGAGCGGCGCTACGCCGAGCGCCGGGGCCAGGGGAGCGACGCCGCTCCGCCGGTCCAACCGTGACGTGACGGTCTGACCGATCTCGGGCCTCGCCGCCGGCGTGGTCCGCAGCCGGTGTCCGCGCTATCTTGCGCGCCCATGACCGACGCCAAGACCCTCGCCCCGGTGAAGCCGTCCGGGGCGTTCCGCTGGCTCGTGCTCCTCGCGTGCAGCGTCGCGATGTTCGGGAACTACTACGTCTTCGACGCGCTGTACCCGGTCACCCCCTTCCTGCAGGAGCAGCTCCACTTCACCGACCAGCAGATCGGGCTCCTCGACACCGCCTACAACGTCGCGGCGCTGCTCACGCTCATCGGCGGCGGGATGCTCATCGACCGGCTCGGCACCGCGCGCTCCGCGGTGCTCTTCGGCGCCGTCGGCGCGGCGGGGAGCGCGCTCATCGCCTTCCTGCCCGCGCTCGTGCCCGGCTCGCCGGCCATCGCCATGGCGGCGGGCCGCTTCGTGCTCGGCGTCGGCTCGGAGCTCTTCATCGTCGCGGCGACGACCGTGGTCGGGCGCTGGTTCAAGGGGAAGGAGATCTCCTTCGCGCTCGCGGTGCAGCTCCTCATCGCCCGGCTCGGCTCGTGGACCGCCGACAAGTCACCGAGCTTCGCGAAGGGGCTCTTCCACGACTGGCAGCCGCCGCTCCTCCTCGCCGCCGCGCTCGGCCTCCTCTGGTTCGTCTTCGCGATCGTGTACGCCACGCTCGAGACGAGCGCGGCGCGCCGCTACGGCGTCGCGACCGCGGGCCACACCGACAAGCTCGTCTGGAAGGACCTCGTCCGCTTCAGCCGCGGCTACTGGTGGGTGGTCGGGCTCTGCGTCGCGTTCTACGCGACCATCTTCCCGTTCCGCACCTTCGCGAACCTGTTCTTCATCCAGGCGCACGGCGTCGCGCCCGACCAGGCCGGCACGCTCAAGAGCTGGCTGCCCGCGGTGTCGATGGTCGGCATGCCGCTCTTCGGGCTCCTCGCGGATCGCATCGGCAAGCGCGCGCTGCTCATGACCATCGGCTCGGCGCTGCTCGTTCCGCCGTTCCTGCTCATGGCGTACACGCGGGCGCCGCTCGAGCTCTCGATGGGGATGCTCGGCCTCTCCTTCGCGCTCGTGCCGGCGGTGCTGTGGCCGGCGGTCACCTACCTCGTGCCCGACGCGCGGCTCGGCTCGGCGTACGCGCTCATGACGTTCTGCCAGCAGATCGGCTGGGCAGGGATGAGCTGGGGCATCGGCGCCGCGAACGACGCCGCGGGCGCGTCCCCGCAGCACCCCGCGGGCTGGCTCCCGGCGATGTGGATGCTCGCCGCGCTCGCCACCGCCGGCTTCGTCTTCTCGTTCCTCCTCTGGCGCGAGGAGCGGGGACCGAGCGCGCACGGCCTCGAGACGGCGGCCGGCGGCCACGCAGCGTGAACCGACCCAGATCACCGGGAACGCGCGGCCGTCAACAATTTGCCACCCGGATCCCGATCTCGTAAGCTGCGATATCTCCGCAAGATCCTGGGATCAGGACGGGATCTTCGACGGCGATGGGGCAGGGCGGGCGAATGGACGGGGTGGAAGGGGCGAAGACCATCGTCGAGCCGGAGGAGTTCCTCCGCAGCGCGCTCGAGAAGATCGTGTTCTTCGAGTGCCGCGTCTCCCAGCTCGAGAGCGAGCTCGCCGCGGCGCGCACCACCGCGGAGCGCGCGCGCGGCGACGCCGCCCAGGCGCGGCGGCGCGAGGTCGATCTCGAGCAGGCCCTCGCGGCCGAGCGCGGCCAGCGCGGCGACGCGCAGGCCCGGGTGGACGAGCTCGAGGAGCGCGTGCGGCTGCTCCAGGAGGAGCGCGAACGGCTCCTCGGCGGGCTCGTCGAGCGCGCGCGCCTGACCGGGGCCACCGGCGCCGACGGCGCGCCCGGCCCCGAGGAGGGCGGCGCGGACCTCGCCGGCTTCATCGCCGAGCTGCGCGCCGAGATCGAGACGCTCCGCGCCTGGAAGGCGGCCGCCGAGGTGGCCGGTCTCGGCCGCACGGCCGGAGTCGACCTCTCCGCCCCGGCGGCGCACGAGGCCGTGCCCGAGCGCAGGGCCTCGCCGCGGCAGGCCCTCGACGGCCGGACGGGGCCGGAGTCCGTCTCCATGGTCGCCGACCGCTTCGCCTCCGGCGGCCGCATGGGCCTCACCGCGCGCGACAGCGACCAGATGAAGGCGCTCCTCGGCACGCGCGCCGATCGCGCGCTCTACGAGCGCTCCCTGGACGATCTCTCCGCCCCCGAGGCGGGCCGCCGCCTGCGCGCCGTCCGCGCGCTGGAGGCGCTCGGCTCGAAGGCGGCCGCGCCGCTGCTCGCCGCCGCGCTCGGGCGCGAGCCGGAGGCCGAGGTGAAGGCCGCGCTGCTCGCCGCGCTCGCACGCTTCAAGGAGCCCTTCGCGGCCGACCTCGCGGCGCGCGCGCTCGAGGACGCGCGTCCGGCGGTGCGCGTCGCGGCGCTCGAGGCCCTCGCGGCCGTCGCGGCGGACGGCGCCGAGGAGCGGCTCTCCGCGGCGCTCGGCGATCCGAGCCCCATCGTGCGCCGCCGCGCGGCGATCCTCCTCGGGTTCGCCCCGGGCGGCCGCGCCGAGGAGGCCCTCGCCGCCGCGCTCTCCGACCCGGATCGCGGCGTCGCGCGCGCCGCTGCGGCAGCGCTCTCCGGCCGCCCCACCGCCCGCGCGCAGGGCGCGCTCGCGCGGGGGCTCGAGCACCCCGACGCGTCCGTGCGCCGCGCCGCCGCGACCGCGCTCGGCCGGCTCGCCGGGGAGAAGGTGGATGCCGATGCGCCCGCCTCGGCGCGGCGCGCCACCTCGCGCAGGATCGCGGAGAAGCTCGCGGCGATGGGAGGGGAGGAGCTCCGCGCGGCCGTCCTCGCGTCGCTGCCCTCCACGGCGCCGAGCGTCGTGACCGAGTCCCGGCTCACGACCCCGGCACGAGCAGTGAGCCCGACCGCGACCCGGCCCGCGGCCCCAACCGCGACCGCGACCGCAGCTCGGCCCACGGCCCAGACCGCGACCCGGCCGGGCACCCCGACCGCCCGGCCCTCCATCATGGGCCCCGCTCGCCCTGCGGCCGCGGTGCAGGTGGCCTCGCCGGCGGCGCTCCTCGCGCGCGCCGCAGTCGCCGTCGCCACCCTCGAGGACGGCGAGGCCGCGCCCGCGGCGAGCGGCGACCTCGGCGCCGCGATCGTCTCGGAGGTCCGCGCCTCGCTCCGCGGCTGCACCGCCGCCGATCTGGCGCGCGTGCTCGAGGCCGAGCCGGCCCGCATCGACACCGCCCTCGCCGCCCTCGCGGCTCGCGGAACCCTCGTCCAGCGCGGTGCGCGCTGGTTCATGTGCTAGGGGAACGGAATGGAGAACGTCCGCTACACCGCGAAGCGCCTCGCCGAGATCGTCGGCGTGACCGCGAAGCAGGTCGAAGGCGCGCTCGGGAAGAGGGACGGGTTCGCCCCCGATGACCTCCCCGTGCTGCGCGAGAAGCTGCGCCGCCCGGCCGAGCCGTTCCCGCCGCGCATCCAGCTCTTCCTCAACTTCAAGGGCGGGACGGGCAAGACCAGCCTCTCGTCGTCTTACGCCTACCGGCTCGCGGAGCGCGGCTACCGCGTGCTCATGATCGACCTCGACAGTCAGGGGCACGCGACGAAGTGCCTCGGCAAGGAGGGCGGGAGCTTCGCCCACACGCTGCAGGACGTGATCATCCGCAGGCGGCCGCTCGACGAGGTCACCGTCTCGACGGGGATGCCGAACCTCTCGCTCGTCCCGGCGAACCTCACCATGAGCACCATCGACCTCGCGCTCATGCCGCTCGCCGGCCGCGAGTTCCGGCTGCGGAACGCGCTGCAGGGCGTCGCGGGCAAGTACGACTTCGTGGTGCTCGACGCGCCGCCGTCCTTCGGGCTCCTCAACCTGAACGCGCTCATGGCGGCCTCGGACCTCGTCATCCCGGTCCTCGCCGACTTCCTCTCCTACGACGGGCTCCGGCTCCTGTTCGAGACCATCCAGGGGCTCGAGCAGGACCTCTCGCACCAGCTCGAGAACATCTTCATCGTCGTGAACGCCTACAACCAGACGTTCAAGATCGCGCGCGAGGCGCTCGGCGCCCTCCGCCAGCACTACTCGGACTACCTGCTCGACTCCGTCGTCCGCCAGTGCACCAAGTTCGCCCAGGCGTCCTCCGAGGGCTGCCCGATCTTCGGGTACGACCCGGACTCGAAGGGCGCGACCGACATCGAGGCGGTCCAGAACGAGATCCTCGGGCGCATCCGCGCGGGCCTCGCCGAGGCGGGCGCGGCAGGAGCGTAGCCATGCGCAAGGCCTTCGACGCCAACGTCCCGAAGCTGCGGCCCCGCCTCAAGAACGGCGCCGTCTCCGCCGTCGCGCCCGACGCGAACGCCGGCATCGCCGCGGCGGCCGAGGAGGCCGCGCAGGTGAGCGCGTCGATGGCGGCGACCGTGGCGGAGGAGACCGCCGAGGAGACCGCGAGCCCCGCGATGACGATGGAGGAGTCGGTCCAGGCGGAGCTGCCCGCCGCGATCCCGGCGCGAGCCGCGACCCGGTCCGCGCCGGCCCCCACTCCGGCGCCGGTGCCGGCGCCCGCGGTCGCTCCTCCGGAGCGTGGCGCTTCCGCCGTCGAAGCACGGGAGGGAGCCGTCGCGAGCCCCGCGTCGCCCGATCCCGCGAACGACGTCCTCTCCCGCCGCGACCGCCTCGAGAAGATCAAGCGCCGCGTCGCCGAGGCCGCCCGGCCCACGCCCCGCGTCGATCCCGTCCCGGCCGATCCGGCCCGCGCCGCCGAGAGCGTGCTCGCGCTCGTCCGCGACCTCGAGGTCGAGCTCGTGCGGGCCCGGGAGCGCGAGGACGCGCTGCGGGCGGACCTCGGAGAGGCGCGCACCGAGCTCGGCCGCGCGGCGGGCGAGGCCCGCGTCTCCACCGAGCGCCTCGTCTCCGCGGAGGCGGAGCTCGCCGAGAAGCGCGGCGTGCTCACCGACCTCCTCGGCGAGATGACCGCGCTCGAGGAGGAGCGCGACGAGGCCCTCCGCCGGGCGCAGGCGATGGCCGCCCTCGACGAGGAGCGCGCGCGTCTGCTCGAGGAGGTCACGCGCAAGGCGGACGAGGAGGCCCGGCTCCGCGCCGAGCGCGAGGAGGAGGTCGAGCGGCTCTCCGAGGAGCTCCGCGCCGGCTCCACCGAGAGCGCGCGCCTCCGCAGCGCAGTCGGTGAGCTCGCGCGCGAGCGGGATCAGCTCGCCGGCGAGCTCGATCGGCTGCGCCGCGAGCGGGACGAGCTCTCCGCAGCGAAGCGCGCGCTCGAGCAGGTGCACGCGGCGCTCGCGCAGGCGCGGGCGCGGCTCGGGTAGCTCCTTCGCCTCCGGTGAGGTGGGCCCCCAGGCGCCCGTGTGTCCCGCGCGCCGAGATCCACCCGCATCCCGCGCGGAGTCTCTGCGCTCGCTTCACGATATGTGCGTCCACTTCGTCGCGGATCGCGACGCCATGCCGCGCCTCGCGGGTCGCGGCGCCGGCGCGATCGAGCGCTAGAATCCGCCCGGCATCGAGGACGGGCGCGCAGCGTCGGCGCCCGCCCGCGGCCGGGGGAAGGAAGAGATGGCCTGCGCTCGCGTGTCGGGATGTCCGCTCTACAAGGCCTTCGCGATGAAGTCGTCGCTCCGCGTCTGGCAGTCGTACTACTGCGACGGCGACTTCAAGCGCTGCGAGCGGCTCCGCCGCTCGACGGCCGGTGAGCCCGTGCCGCCGAACATGCTCCCCAACGGAAGGCTGCTCGACATCCCGATCGACCAGATCGAGGACTGACTCCCGGCGAAGGGGCCGCGCCGGCTCGAGCCGCTACGGCACCTGCGACCGCGACGACGTCGGCCGCTCGAACGGCCAGACGTTCCCCTCGCGCCGCTCGCGCATCCGGTCGAGCGCGTCGTAGGCGGCGTACTTGTAGGCCTCGCCGAGCGTCGGGTAGTTGAACACCGCCTCGATGAAGTACTGCAGGTCGCCCTTGTGGGACATCACCGCCGCGCCGGTGTGGACGAGCTCGGAGGCGTGCGGCCCGATGCAGTGGACGCCCAGGATGCGGCCGTTCTCGGCGTCGGCGATGAGCTTCACGAACCCGACCGCCTCGCCCACGAGGTTCGCGCGCGCGTTCTCGGCGAGGCTGGCGCGGCCGACGACGTAGGCGCGCCCCTGCTCCTTCAGCGTCTCCTCGGTCTCGCCCACCGACGAGAGCTCGGGGATGGTGTAGATGCCCATCGGCAGGATGTTGGACACGCGCTGCTTGAGGATGCCGCCGCAGGCGTGGCTCATGGCGACGCGCCCCTGTTCCATCGAGACCGAGGCGAGGCCGGGGAACCCGATCACGTCGCCCGCCGCGTAGATGTGCGGCACGGAGGTCTGGAACTGGGCGTTCACCTTGAGGAGCCCGCGCTCGGTCGCCTGGAGCCCCGCCGCCGGGAGGTTCAGCGCCTCGACGTTGCCGACGCGGCCCGAGGCGACGAGCACCTTCTGCGCGACGATGCGGCCCCCGTCCTCGAGGGTGACGAGCACGTCCTTCTGGCCCGGCTCGATCTTCGCGGCCCGCGTCTGCTGGTGGAGGTCGATGCCGCTCGACCGGAACACCTCCTCGAGCGCGTGCGACATCTCCGCGTCGAGCCAGGAGAGCAGCCGGTCCTTCGAGTCCACGAGCTTCACGTTCACGCCGAGCGCGGCGAACAGCGACGCGTACTCGCAGCCGGCGACGCCGCCGCCCAGCACCGCGAGGGAGCGCGGCACGCGATCGAGGAGCAGGATCGAGTCGGAGTCGTAGACGTGCGCGTTGTCGATCGGGTACTGCGGCGGGTGGAACGGGCGCGTGCCGGGGGCGAGCAGGATGACGTCCGCCCGGAGCTCCTGCGTGCCGCCGTCCGGGACCGAGACCCGGATCGTGTGCGGGTCGACGAAGCTCGCCACGCCGCGGAACTGCTCCACGCCCGCGTGGTTCAGGGCGTTGCGGATGCGGGAGTGCTCGCGGCCGGTGACGAGGCCGCGCCGGCCCATGAGCTCGGGGATGGTGACCGTGCCCGAGACGCGGAGCTCGATGCCGTGGGCGTCGCGGCTGCGCGCCTGCTGGATGGCGAGCGCCGTCTCGCGCAGCGCCTTGGAGGGGATGGTGCCGGTGTTGGCGGAGGCGCCGCCGGGGACGGCCTCCTTCTCGATGAGGGCGACCTTCTTGCCGCTGAACGAGGCCTGGATGGCGCCGTTCTCGCCTGCGGGACCCGAGCCGATGACCACCACGTCGTAGCGCAGCATGCGGCCCGCTTATAATGCAGCCTCCCCGGGAGTTCGATATTGTTAGCGGCTCCCGTGCAGAACGCCCCGAAGAACCCCGCCCTCGGCGCCGTCCGCAAGAACCTGATGGTCGAGCTGGACGAGCGGCGACGCGCCCTCACCCGGGCCGGGAAGCGCCTGTTCGACTTCGGGCTCGGCGATCCGAAGGAGCCGACCCCGCCCTTCCTGCGCGAGGCGCTCCGCGCCGCGGTCCCCCTGGTGTCGCAGTACCCGAGCGCGTTCGGCACGCCCGCCCTCCGCCGCGCCGCGGCCGGGTACCTCGCCCGCCGCTTCGGCGTCACGGTGGACCCCGAGGCGCAGGTGCTCGCCTGCGCCGGGGCGAAGGAGGCGATCTTCCACCTGCCCCTCGCGTTCGCCGGCGATCCGGCGCGCCGCAAGGTGGTGATGCCCGACCCGGGCTACCCCACCTACGAGGTCGGGGCGCGCTTCGCCGGGCTCGATCCGGTGAAGGTCCCGCTCACCGCGGCGCGCCGCTTCCTCCTCGAGCCCGAGGACGTCGGCGAGGCGGTGCTGCGCGAGACGCTCGTCTTCTGGATCTCCTACCCGCACAACCCCACCGGCGCGGTCGCCCCGCGCGACTACCTGCGCCGGGTGGGGGAGGCCGCTCGCCGTTTCGGCTTCGTGGTGGCCTCGGACGAGTGCTACGCCGACGTCTACTTCGGCGCGCCGCCGCCCTCGATGCTCGAGGAGCAGGTGGAGAACGTGGTCGCGATCCACTCCTGCTCGAAGCGGAGCGGGATGACCGGCTACCGCTCCGGCTTCCTCGCGGGCGACGCGGACCTCATCGCGGTGCTGCGCGCGCTCCGGAGCCACCCTGGCGTCGCCTCGCCCGAGTTCGTCGCCGCGGCGGCGACGGCGGCGTGGTCCGACGACGCGCACCCGGCGGAGCGGCGCGAGATCTTCCGCAGGAAGCGGGACCGGTTCCTGGCGTTCTTCGCGGAGCACGGCCTCCTGGCCGACGCGTCGGAGGCCACGCTCTACCTGTGGGTGCGCGTGCCCGGCGCGGAGACCGCCGCGTCGTACGCGCTGCGGCTCCTGGACGAGGGGATCGTGGTGGCGCCCGGGCCGGCGTTCGGCGCGGGGGAAGGGTACGTGCGGGTGGCGCTGGTGCCGACGCTCGAGGAGTGCGAGGAGGCCATCTTGGCCTGGCGGAAGGTGAGGGCATGAACGACTGGAACGAGATCGAGCGGCGCGTCACGGCCGCGTTCGGCGATCGGCAGAAGCTCGCCGATCCGCAGCACCGCGCGGCGGTCCTCGCGGCGCTGCAGGGCCTGGATCGCGGCGAGCTGCGCGTCGCCCAGAAGGTGGACGGTGAGTGGAAGGTGAACGCCTGGCTCATGCAGGCGGTGAACCTGTACTTCGGCATCACCGGGATGGAGACCCAGGAGTTCGGGCCGTTCCAGACGCGCGACAAGATCCCGCTGAAGCACGGCCTGGAGGAGGCGGGCGTCCGGCTCGTGCCGGGCGGCGTCGCGCGCTTCGGCTCGTTCCTCGAGCCGGGCGCGGTGCTCATGCCCGGCTTCGTGAACATCGGCGCGCGCGTCGGCGCGAACTCGATGGTGGACACCTGGGCCACCGTCGGCTCGTGCGCGCAGGTCGGCCAGAACGTGCACCTCGCCGGCGGCGTCGGCATCGGCGGCGTGCTCGAGCCGCCCGGAGCGCGGCCGAACATCATCGAGGACAACGCCTTCATCGGCAGCCGCTGCATCCTCGTGGAGGGCGTGCTGGTCGAGGAGGAGGCGGTGCTCGGCGCGAACGTCGTCATCACCGCGTCCACGCCGATCATCGACGTGACCGGCGCGCAGGAGGTGGTCTACAAGGGCCGCGTGCCGGCGCGCTCGGTGGTCATCCCGGGCACGCGCCCGAAGCAGTACCCCGCCGGCACCTACCAGATCCCCTGCGCGCTCATCGTGGGCCGGCGCAGCCCGTCCACCGATCGGAAGGTCTCGCTCAACCAGGCGCTCCGCGACTTCGAGGTCCAGGTGTGACGCTCCAAGGCGCACCCGGCGGTGCTCCCGTCGAGTCGCTCGCCCAGCGCACCGCCGCGCTGTGCGGGATGTTCTCGCCCATCGGCCACGAGCGCGCCCTCTGCGACGCGATCGAGGCCTGGGCGCGGGTGCGCTTCCCGCGCGTCGAGCGGGTGAAGGACTCGCTCGTCGTGCGGGTGGACGGCGACGCCGTCCCCGGGCGGCCCACGGTCGCGCTCTGCGGCCACCTCGACACCGTCCCGGTGCACGACGAGGACCGGCACCCGCCGCGCCGGGAGGGCGGCCGCCTCGTCGCGCCGGGCGCCTCCGACATGAAGGGCGGCGTCGCGGTGACGATGGAGCTCGCCGAGCGGCTCCCGCGCCTGGCGCGCTTCTGCGACCTCGTCCTCGTGCTCTACGCGCGCGAGGAGGGGCCGTACCTCGAGAACGAGCTCGAGGACGTGCTGCGCGCGCCCGGCCTCCTCGGCGGGGTGGACCTCGCGCTCTGCCTCGAGCCGACCGACAACGTGCTCCAGCTCGGCTGCGTCGGCTCCATCCACGCGACCGTCACGTTCCGCGGCCGCGCCGCGCACTCGGCCCGCCCCTGGCACGGCGAGAACGCCGTCCACCGCGCGGGGGCGCTCCTCGCCGAGCTCCACGGGCGCGCGCCGCGCGAGGCCACGAGCGGCGGCCTCGTGTTCCGGGAGGTGCTCTCCGCGACGCGCATCGAGGGCGGCCACGCGCGCAACGTGGTCCCCGAACGCTGCACGCTGAACCTCAACTTCCGCTTCGCCCCCGACAAGACGCTCGACGCCGCCGCCGCAGAGCTCACTGCGCTCGCCGGGCGCCACGGCGCCGAGGTCGAGCTGACCGATCTGTCGCCGGCCTGCCCCGCCTACGCGGAGCACCCGATCGTGCGTCGCCTCCTCGAGCGGACCGGGATCGGCGTGGAGCCCAAGCAGGCCTGGACCGACGTGGCGCGCCTCGCGGTCCACGGCATCCCCGCGGCGAACCTCGGGCCGGGGGCCACGAGCCAGGCGCACCAGCGCGGGGAGTGGGTGGAGCTCGAGGCCCTCGCGCGCGGGTACGAGCTCTACGAGCGGTTCCTCACCGCAGGGTGAACGGCTCACCCGGGACGCAACCCCGGCGCCGCGCGGGGCTATGATCGCCCTCGCGTGCTCGCTCCCCTGACCCTCGCGCTCGCGCTCGCCGCTGCCGACGCCGCCAGTGAAGGGGCCGTTCCGGCGCCGGCTCCGGCCTCCACCGGGATCGCGTTCGCCCCGGCCGTGTCCTCGCTCTCCTCCCGCGCCGCCTCGGCGCTCTCCCCCGGCCGCCTCGGCCTCGCGCGGACGAGCGCCCAGGACGAGTACGGGTGGGAAGGCGGGGCCGAGGACGACGAGGGCGGGCCGCGCCTGTTCCTCACCGCCTGGGGCGGCGAGGCGTTCGATCTCGGCAGCGGCGACAAGCACTCCGGCTCGGCGTTCGGCGGCGAGGTCTCCTACGCGTTCGGCTTCGGCGACCTCGGGCTGTGGGGCTCCGCCTACAAGATCCGGAACGGCGGCCAGGACTGGGCACCCGTCGCGCTCCTGCGGTTCACGAATCGCTTCCAGACGCGGCGCGGGCTCGAGGCGGCGTTCACGTTCGGTGCCGGAGCGGGACGGCCGTCCGACTGGCGCGTCTGGTTTCAGGTGGCGCTCGGGCTGCGCCTCGACCTCGGGCCCATGTTCCTCGCGGGCGAGCTGTCATTCGAGCAGGACCAGCTCCTGCGCCTCTCCGGCGGCCTCGGCGTGAAGCTCTAGTCGGTCGTCCCCGACCGGGCCGCCGATGGCGGTTGAACCGGAGGGGAGGGGCGTTACATCGACGCGAGGTCGATCTCGCCGATGAACGCAAAGGAGCAGCGCCGATGAAGCACGTCCTCCTCGCCCTCGGGCTCGTCCCGGCCCTCGCCTTCGCGGCGCCGACGACCTGGAACGTCGATCCCGCCCACACCCAGACGAACTTCACCGTGCGCCACCTGGCGATCTCGAACGTGCGCGGCGAGTTCCAGAGCACGACGGGCGTCGTGAAGCTCGACGAGAAGGATCCGGCGAGGTCCTCCGTCGAGGCCACCATCGACGCGAACACCATCAACACCCGGGAGGACAAGCGGGACGCCCACCTGCGCTCGCCGGACTTCCTCGACGTCGCGAAGTACCCGAGCATCACCTTCAGGTCCACGAAGGTCCGGAAGGCCGGCAAGGTCTACGAGGTCACGGGCGACCTCACGATGCACGGCGTGACGAGGCCGGTGGTGCTCGAGGTGAGCGACCTCACGCCCGCGATGAAGGATCCCATGGGGATGGACCGCCGGGGCGTCCGCGCGACGACGAAGCTGAGCCGCAAGGCCTTCGGCCTCGAGTGGAACAAGATGGTCGAGGCGACGCCCGTCGTCGGCGACGAGATCCGGATCGAGATCGACGCGGAGCTGGTGAAGCAGCCGGCGGAGGGCGCGAAGGCGGCGGAGGCGACCCGGCAGCCTGCGCCGGCGAAGGTGGACTGATCGCGCTGCCCGCCGCCGGCCGCCGGACGCGGCTCGACGGGCGAGGCACCCCTCCGGACCGCACGTGACGGCGCCCCGGTCCTCGCGTCCACGAGCCCGAGCGCTCGTGTCCGGGAGGGTAGGCCGCCTCCCGCACGCTCCGTCCGCGCCGCGCCCCTCCCCCTGAACGTCCGGTCACTCCAGAGCGCGATACCTGCCGGCACGTCGGTTGCTCCGGGCGCGCGCATGCCGTCCCTCGCCTCCGACGCGCTCGTTCCGAGCCAAGATCGCCCTCGCGACCGGCTACTCGCCGACGGTCCGCGCGCGCTCTCCGACGCCGACCTCGTCGCGCTCCTCCTCGGCGGCGGCACCTCGCGGCACTCCGCCCGCGCCGCGGCGCTCGCGCTCGTAGAGGCGGTGCCGCTCGCCGAGCTCGCCTGGGCGCCCCCGGACGCGATCGCCAGCGCGCCGGGCGTCGGCCTCGCCCGCGCCGCCGCCCTCGCCGCCGCGTTCGAGCTCGGCCGACGCGCCGCGTGGGCGCCGCCCCGGCGCGGGGAGCGCTGCCTCGATCCCCGCCGCGTCGCGGAGCTCCTTCGCCACGCGGCGCACGCCGAGCGGGAGGGGTTCCACGTGGTCCTGCTCGACGTGCGCGGCCGGCTCCTGCGCGCGGTCCAGGTCGCGGAGGGCTCGCTCGCGCAGTGCCCGGTGTCCCCGCGCGACGCGCTCCGGCCGGCGGTGCGGGAGGGCGCTCACGGGATCGTGTTCGTGCACAATCACCCGAGCGGCGTTATGCGGACCTTCGCATTATGCGGAGCGCCCACCGGAACCCCGCGTCGGCGTGCGATTCGTGCGGTTCGGAGTCGGCATAATCGGGA
>NZ_JAKZLF010000011.1 GCF_022808855.1 Anaeromyxobacter soli | reverse complement strand
CGCCGCACCGCCGCACGCCCGCCCGCCGGCCGGCGCGCCGGGACAGCCCGGCGCCCCCATGGCGGCCGCGCCTCGCGGCGCTCCCGGCCAGCCCTCCCAGCCGGCGAGGCCGCCGGTCGATCCGCGCACGCTGCGCCCCACCTCCACGCAGGCGGTCGTCATCTCGCGGCCGCTCGTGCCGGTGCGGCGCGTGACGCCGCCGACGGGCGCGCGCCAGCAGTTCCCCGCGGCGCCGGGCCCGCGCGCGCTCGGCGAGGTCCGCGAGCTCAAGGTCGTCCCCGGCTCGCTCGGGCGCGAGCGCGAGTTCATCGACGTCTCCCGCGACAAGCGCCGCGGCCGGACCCCGGGACGCCCGGTGTCCGAGGAGCAGGCGAAGAGCCTCTCCGGCAAGGAGCTGCTCCAGGCCGCCATCACCGACCGCGCGTACATCCCGATCCGCGGCAAGAAGAAGAAGCCTACGAAGAAGGGGGCGAAGACGCAGATCACCGAGCGCGCCGAGCACAAGAAGGTCATCCGGGTCGAGGAGTCCATCTCGGTCTCGGAGCTGTCCCAGGCCATGGGCGTGAAGGCGTCCGACCTCATCCGCAAGCTGATGCAGGGCGGCACCATGGCGACCATCAACCAGCAGATCGACGCGGACACCGCGGCGTTCCTCGCCTCGGAGTTCGGGTTCACCCTCGAGAAGAAGGGCTTCGAGGTCGAGGAGTACATCCCCGAGATCGAGGTGGACGAGTCGAAGCTCGTCATCCGCCCGCCGATCGTGACCGTCATGGGCCACGTCGACCACGGCAAGACCTCGCTCCTCGACGCCATCCGCCAGGCGGACGTCGCCGCGGGCGAGGCGGGCGGGATCACCCAGCACATCGGCGCCTACTCGGTGCAGACGCCGCAGGGGCCGATCACCTTCCTCGACACCCCCGGTCACGAGGCGTTCACGGCGATGCGCCAGCGCGGCGCGCAGGTCACCGACCTCGTCGTCCTCGTCGTGGCCGCGGACGACGGCGTGATGCCGCAGACCATCGAGTCGATCAAGGCCGCCAAGGCCGCCGGGGTGACGATCCTCGTCGCCATCAACAAGATCGACAAGCCGGGCGCGTCGCCCGAGCGCGTCATGCAGCAGCTCACCGAGTACGAGCTCGTGGCCGAGCAGTGGGGCGGCACGACCATCATGCTGCCCGTCTCCGCCCGCACGAAGCAGGGCATCCCGGAGCTGCTCGAGTACATCGCGCTGCAGTCCGAGGTGCTCGAGCTCAAGGCCAACCCGGAGAAGCTCGCCTCGGGCCGCGTCATCGAGGCGAAGCTCGAGAAGGGCCGCGGCCCGGTCGCGACCGTGCTCGTCGAGGAGGGCACCCTCCGCGTCGGCGACGCGCTCGTCACCGGCATCCACTACGGCCGCGTCCGCGCGATGATGAACGAGCGCGGCGAGCAGGTGAAGGAGGTCCCGCCGGGCTATCCGGTCGAGGTCCTCGGCCTCTCCGGCGTGCCGATCGCGGGCGACGAGTTCGACGTCGTCGAGGACGAGAAGGCGGCGAAGGAGGTCGCGACTCACCGCGCCGAGAAGCAGCGCCAGAAGGAGCTCGGCACGACCCGCAAGGCGACGCTCGAGGATCTCTTCGCCAAGGCGAAGACGAGCGGCGCGAAGGTCCTGAACGTCGTCATCAAGGCGGACGTGCAGGGCTCCTCCGAGGCCGTGTCGCAGGCGCTCCAGAAGGCCGCCACGAAGAAGGTCGGGGTGAAGGTCCTCGACGCCGGCGTGGGCGCGATCACCGAGTCCGACGTCCTCACGGCGGCGGCCGGCACCGGCATCATCGTCGGGTTCAACACCAAGCCCGAGACGAAGGTCGAGCAGATCGCCAGCCAGCAGGGCGTGAAGATCCTCCTCTTCGACATCATCTACGAGGCGGTGGACAAGATCCGCGAGGAGATGGCCAACCTCCTCGAGCCCATCATCCGCGAGAAGCCGCTCGGCAAGGCGGAGGTGCGGGCGGTCTTCAACATCCCGAAGATCGGCGCCATCGCCGGCTCGGCGGTGACGGAGGGCGTCATCAAGCGGGCGGCGCACGTGCGGGTGCTCCGCGATCGGAAGGTCGTCCACACCGGCAAGATCGGGTCCCTGAAGCGCCTCAAGGACGACGTGCGCGAGGTGCAGTCCGGCTTCGAGTGCGGCATCGGGGTCGAGGGCTTCGGAGACGTGAAGCCGGGCGACATCATCGAGGCGTACGAGCTGGAGGAGATCCGCCCGTCGCTGGATTAGCCCGGGACCTCGGCGCTCGCGGCGGACTGGCCCTCCGTGGCCGGTCCGCCGGCCGTGCCCGACGCAGAGGCCCGAGCCGAGGTCGGGCGCGCGAGGAGCGAGCAGCGCAGCCGTACTGCTTCCGTACGGCGAGCAGCACAGCGACGAGCCCGCCCGAGATCGGCCGGGATCCTGCGTCGGAGCTCACATGTTCGTCGGAGTGTTGAGGCTCACCCTGCACCTCCCCGCGCCGGGGTCGCTCAAGTCGAAGCGGCACCTGGTGCGGTCCGCCATCGACCGGGTGAAGGCGAAGTTCAACGTCTCGATCGCCGAGGTGGGCGAGAACGACCTCTGGCAGCGCAGCGTCATCGGCGTGACCGCCGTGGGGAACGACCACGGGTTCGTCAACGAGACGCTCGACAAGGTCGCCAACTTCGTCGCGTCGATGCACGGCGGCCAGATCCAGCTCACCGCGCGCGACCTCGAGATCGTCGCGTACGGCGATCACCTCGGCCAGGACGGCGGCCGGACGCTGGCCGACGTCGAGGCGGAGCGCGAGGCGGAGGACGAGCAGGACGAGGGCTGGGTCGGCGACGACGCCGAGGGCGGGGAAGAGGACGAGGACGAGGAGACCCGATGAGCACGCACAGCCGGCCCGCACGCGTCGCCGAGGAGTTCCGTCACGGGCTCGCGGACGTGATCGCGCGCGGCCTCAAGGACCCGCGCGTCACGGGGTTCATCACCGTGACCGGCGCGAAGATGTCGCCCGACCTCAGGGAGGTCACGGCCTACGTGTCGATCCACGCCGAGGAGACGGAGCGGGCCCGCACGCTGGAGGGGCTCCAGGCGGCCGCGCCGTACCTGCAGCGCGAGGTCTCGCGCGGCCTCCGGCTCCGGCACACGCCGCACCTCCGGTTCGTCTACGACGAGTCGGTCGCGCGCGGCGATCGCATCGAGCGGCTCCTCAAGGAAGCGCGGGACAAGGACTCGCAGCGCGAGCCGTGAGCCGCTCCGGCGTCCTCGTCGTCGACAAGCCGGCTGGGCCGACCAGCTTCGACGTCGTGCAGCGCGTGCGGCGGCTCCTGGGGGCGGCGCGGGCCGGGCACGCCGGCACGCTCGATCCGGCCGCCACCGGCGTCCTCGCGGTGTGCGTCGGGGACGCGGTGAAGCTCCAGCAGTACCTCGCCGACGCCGACAAGGCCTACGAGGCGACGGTCGAGTTCGGCGCCGCGACGGAGACGGAGGACGCGGAGGGGCGGGTGATCGAGACGGGCGATCCGTCCGGGCTCGACGCGGACCGGATCCGCGCGGCGCTCGCGCGCTTCGTCGGCGAGATCGAGCAGGTCCCGCCCATGTACTCCGCCGTCCGCGTCCGCGGCCGCCGGCTCCACGAGGCCGCCCGCGCGGGCGAGTCGGTCGAGCGGGTGCCGCGGCGGGTCCGGGTGGACGCGCTCGAGCTCCTCGCGCTCGACGCGCCGGGCGAGCCGGGCGAGCCGGAGACCCCGCCGGCCGAGGGCGGGCCCGGGCCGCGGGTCCGCCTCGCCCGCCTCGCCGTGCGCTGCGGGAAGGGCACCTACGTGCGGACGCTCGCGGCGGATCTGGGGAGGGCGCTCGGCGTGCCCGCCCACCTCGCCGCGCTCCGCCGCACCGAGGCGAGCGCCTTTCGCGTCGAGGAGGGGATCGCCCTCGCGGAGGCGGAGGCCCTCGGGCGCGACGCGCTCGCCTCGAGGATCATCCCCATGGGGGACGCGCTGCGGGTGGTCCCGCCGGTCGCCGTCGACTGGCACGAGGCGCGTGACCTCGTACACGGCCGCGCCCTGGAGCGCGACGCGCCCGCCCCGCTCGTCCGCGCCCTGGCGCCGGACGGGCGGCTCGTCGCCATCTGCTCGCTCGGGGAGCGGGGGCTCAGGCCTCAGCGCGTCTTCCTCGGCCCCGGGGACCTCGGCGCGGCCCGCGCCGAGGAACGTTGACTCGTCCGGGCGGATGGCTTAAGACCCCGCTTTCACACGAACGCCCACTGTGGCCCGAGGCGCGCGCCTTCGCCCTCGCTGCGGTGGAGCGAACCCACGAAAGGAAGTCCCTATGGCGCTGGTGCAGGAGCGGAAGCAGGAGCTGGTGACGAAGTACAAGCGGCACGAGAAGGACACCGGCTCGCCCGAGGTTCAGGTGGCCCTCCTCACGGAGCGGATCGCCTACCTCACCGAGCACTTCAAGACGCACAAGAAGGATCACCACAGCCGCCGCGGCCTGCTGAAGCTCGTCGGGCAGCGCCGGCGCCTGCTCGACTACCTCCGCACGATCGACCAGGGTCGCTACAAGACGCTGATCGAGCAGCTCGGCATTCGCAAGTAGGCAGTGGAACCGAAGCGCCTCGGCAATCTCGCCGGGGCGCTCGCGCTTTCCGGCGACGGAGGCGCGGAGCAGGGCAACGCGCCCGCACGGGCCGGGGCCGCGACGAGACCGCGAGGTCGCTTCCGTTTCCGACTGGGCCGCCTCTCCACGGAGGGGCGGCGGAGTGAGGAACAGAGGCACCTCCCGATCCCGGCGGCGGCAGCGGCGCGCGCGGGACAACGCGGCGACGGACGCCAGGCGTCCTCGCGCGCAAGGAAGGTGCACATGAATCCGATCCAGAAGACCGCCCGCGTGGGCGACCGCGAGATCCTGCTCGAGACGGGCAAGGTCGCGAAGCAGGCGCACGGCGCCGTGTGGGTCCGCATGGGCGACTCGATCGTGCTCGTCACGGTCGTCTCCGCCGCGGAGAAGAAGGAGGGCATCGACTTCTTCCCCCTCACCGTCGACTACCAGGAGAAGCTCTTCGCCGCGGGGCGCATCCCCGGCAGCTTCTTCCGCCGCGAAGGGCGCCTGACGGAGAAGGAGACCCTCACCTCCCGCGTCGTCGACCGCTCCTGCCGGCCCCTGTTCCCCGAGGGCTACGGCAACGAGACGCAGATCATCGCGACGGTCATCTCGTTCGACCAGGAGAACGACACCGACGTCCTCGCGCTCACCGGCGCGTCCGCGGCGCTGCAGGTCTCCGACGTCCCGTTCAACGGCCCCATCGCCGGCGTCCGCGTCGGCCGCGTCGCCGGCCAGCTCGTCGCGAACCCCACGCTCGCCCAGCGCGCCGAGGCGGACCTCGACATCCTCATGGCCGCCTCGCGCGACGCGATCGTGATGGTGGAGGGCGGTGCGAAGGAGGTCTCGGAGCAGGTGATGGTGGACGCGCTCCTCTTCGGCCAGGCGGCCGTGAAGGAGCTGCTCGAGGCGCAGGAGGCCCTCGCGAAGGCGGCCGGCGACAAGCCGAAGCGCGCGTTCGAGCCGCCGAAGAGCGACGCCGCGCTGAAGGAGAAGGTCAAGGCGCTCACCTGGGAGAAGGTGAAGGAGGCCTACGCGCGCGACGAGAAGCACGACCGCTACGGCCGGCTCTCCGAGATCAAGAAGGAGCTCCTCCAGGCCCTCAAGGACGAGGCGGCCGGCGACGCGCAGAAGCTCGCCGCCGTCACGACCCGCGAGAAGGAGATCAAGGGCTACTACGAGGACGTGAAGTACGAGTACATGCGGAAGATGATCACCGACGAGCGCCGTCGCATCGGCGGCCGCGGTGAGGCGGACATCCGCAAGATCTGGTCCGAGGTGGGGCTCCTCCCCCGCGTGCACGGCTCGGCGCTCTTCACGCGAGGTGAGACGCAGGCGCTCGTCGCGACCACCCTCGGCACCGCCGAGGACGAGCAGCGCGTGGAGATGCTCACCGGGATGCACTTCCGGAAGTTCATGCTGCACTACAACTTCCCGCCGTTCTCGGTCGGCGAGGCGAAGTTCCTGCGCGGCCCGGGCCGGCGCGAGATCGGTCACGGCGCCCTCGCCGAGCGCGCGCTGCGCCAGGTGATGCCGGCCGAGGACAAGTTCCCGTACACGGTCCGCATCGTCTCCGACATCATGGAGTCGAACGGCTCGTCCTCGATGGCCTCGGTCTGCGGCGGCTGCCTGTCGCTCATGGACGCGGGCGTGCCCATCAAGGCGCCGGTCGCCGGCATCGCGATGGGGCTCATCAAGGAGGGCGAGAAGATCGCCATCCTCTCGGACATCCTCGGCGACGAGGATCACCTCGGCGACATGGACTTCAAGGTCTGCGGCACCGCCGAGGGCATCACGTCGATCCAGATGGACATCAAGATCGGCGGCGTGACCCGCGAGATCCTCGAGCGCGCGCTGGCGCAGGCGGCCGACGGGCGCAAGCACATCCTCGGCGAGATGGCGAAGGCGCTCTCCAAGCCGCGCGAGTCGATCAGCGCCTACGCGCCGCGCATCACGACCATCAAGATCCGGCCGGAGCGCATCAAGGACATCATCGGCCCCGGCGGCAAGACCATCAAGGACATCACCGCCCGCACCGGCACCTCGATCAACATCGAGGACGACGGCTCGGTGTCGATCGCGAGCCCGAGCCAGGACAAGGTCGAGGCGGCGATCAAGATGATCCGCTCGCTCACGCAGGAGGCGGAGGTCGGCAAGACCTACCTCGGCACGGTCCGCAAGATCGCCGAGTTCGGCGCCTTCGTGGAGCTGTTCCCGGGCACCGACGGCCTCATCCACATCTCCGAGCTCTCGGACAAGCGGGTGAAGAGCGTCTCCGACGTCCTCTCCGAGGGCGAGGAGGTGCTCGTGAAGGTCATCTCCGTCGACCGGGCGGGGAAGATCCGGCTCTCGCGCAAGGAGGCGCTCGCGGAGGCCGCCGGCAAGAAGCCCGAGGGCGCCGCCGAGACCAAGGGCGAGCCCGCCAAGTAGGGCGTGACGTACCGCGCGCCGGGGCCCCTCGGGCCCCGCGCCCGCGGGGGAGAGGCCGATGCCGGTGACGGTGAAGGTGCGGCGCGTGGGCCAGCGCGGTCCGCCGCTCGAGCTGCCCCGCTACGAGACCGACGGCGCCGCGGGGCTCGACCTGCGCGCCGACGAGCCGGTCGCGCTCGCCCCCGGCGAGCGGCGGCTCGTCCCCACCGGCCTCGCCCTCGAGATCCCGCCCGGCCACGAGGGCCAGGTGCGCCCGCGCTCCGGGCTCGCCGTGCGCCACGGCGTGGGGATGGTGAACGCGCCGGGCACCATCGACTCCGACTATCGCGGCGAGGTGTGCGTCGTGCTCGTGAACCACGGGCAGGCGCCCGTCGCGTTCGCGCGCGGCGATCGCATCGCCCAGCTCGTCATCGCGCCCGTCGTCCGGGCCGAGCTCGTGGTGGCCGGGGAGCTCTCCGGCAGCGGGCGCGGCGACGGCGGCTTCGGCTCGACCGGCCAGTGATCCCGAGGTGACCCCATGATCCCGCGCTACACCCGGCCCGAGATGGGCCGCATCTGGACCTCCGAGCGGCGCTACCGCATCTGGCTCGACGTCGAGCTCGCCGCCTGCGAGGCGATGGTCCGCCTCGGCCAGGTCCCGCCCGAGGACTACGAGGCGCTGCGCCGCGCGTTCGAGGGCTTCGAGTTCACCGCGGCGGACGTGGCCCGCATCGAGGAGATCGAGCGGACCGTCAAGCACGACGTCATCGCCTTCCTCACCTTCGTCGAGGAGCGGGGCGGCCCCGCCGCGCGCCACCTGCACAAGGGGATGACCTCCTCCGACGTGCTCGACACGACGCTCGCGGTCCAGCTCCAGGAGGCGACCGGGCTCCTCCTCGCCGGCGTGGACCGGGTGATGGCGGCGGTGAAGCGGCGCGCCCACGAGCACGCGCGCACGCCGATGATGGGCCGCAGCCACGGCATCCACGCCGAGCCCGTCACCTTCGGCCTGAAGCTCGCCGGCTGGTACGACGCCTGGAGCCGCCGCCGCGAGGCGATCGCGCGCGCCGGCAGGACCGTGGCGGTGGGCAAGATCTCCGGCGCCGTCGGTACGTTCGCGAACGTCGATCCGCGCGTCGAGGCGTTCGTGATGGAGCGGCTCGGCCTCGCCGGCGGCGAGGGCGCGGCCACGCAGGTCGTGAACCGCGACCGCCACGCCGAGCTCTTCACCGCCCTCGCGGTGGCGGGCGGGACCCTCGAGCAGCACGCGACGGAGGTCCGCCACCTGCAGCGCACGGAGGTGCGCGAGGCGGAGGAGCCGTTCACGGCGGGCCAGAAGGGCTCGTCGGCGATGCCGCACAAGCGCAACCCCATCCTCTCCGAGAACCTCACCGGCATCGCGCGCCTGCTCCGCTCCTACGCGCTCGCCGCCCTCGAGGACGTCGCGCTCTGGCACGAGCGCGACATCAGCCACTCGTCCGTCGAGCGGGTGATCGCTCCCGACGCCACCATCGCCCTCGACTTCGCGCTGCACCGCTTCGCCGGGATGATCGAGAACCTGCGCGTGTACCCCGAGCGGATGAAGGAGAACCTGGAGCTCACGGGCGGCCTCTACGAGGCGCAGCGCGTGCTCCTCGCGCTCGTCGGCAAGGGCGTGGCGCGGCAGGAGGGCTACGTCTACGTCCAGCGCAACGCCATGAAGGTCTGGGAGGAGAAGGTCGACTTCCGGACCGCGCTGAAGCGGGATCCGGACGTGAAGCGGGTGCTCTCCGACGAGGAGATCGACGCGTGCTTCGCGCTCGAGTACCACCTGAAGCACGTGGACACGATCTTCCAGCGCGTGTTCGGCGCGCCGTAGCCCGCGGCGATGGTGCGGATCGAGCGGAGCGCCGGCGGGCTGGTCCTCGCGTCTCGCCTCGCGCGGCCGCGCGTGCTCGCCGTCCTCGCCGCCGCGTTCATCCTCGGCGCCGCCGGCCTGCGGGGCGCCGCCCCGCGGGCTGCCCTCGGGCTCGCGGCGGTCGCCGCGCTGGTGGTCCTGCTGGGCGGCCGCTCGGTGCGGGCGACCTTCGCGCGCGGGCGGGTGCGGGTGAGCGGCGCCCCGCCGCTGCGCCGGCAGGACCGCGGGCTCGCCGAGTTCACGGGCGTGCAGATCGAGACGGTCGGCGAGGCGCGCGCGCGCCGCGCGGAGCGGCTCGCGCACGGCTACCGGGAGCGCAGCGGAAGCTCGGCCGCGCCCTCCTGGCTCGTGCCCGCGCCGGCTCCCGGAACGAACGACCACCTCCGCCGCCTCGTCCTCCTGGCGCGCGAGGGCGAGCCGCTGCCGGTGACGACCTGGCTCGCGCCCGAGGACGACCTCGAGCCCGCGCGCGCCGAGGTCGCAGCGCTGTTCATCTAGCGGGGGCTGCGCCCCCGCCCCGACGAGCAGAGCGCGTCGTGTGCAGCCGGCCACACGGGTGACACTCTAGCCAGGCGGATGGGTGACACTGTTCACCGGTCGGCCGAGCGGCGCACCGCGCGCTCCGGGTGGGCATCGACGGGTCGGCGCGCGCGCGCCGGGAACGCTCCGGGCGGAGCACTGCGGGTGGCAGAGCGGTGAGCGTCACCGGGGGGGGCGCAGGGGTTCGGAAGCCCGGAAGTGCCGAGCTGCGAGTCGACGGTCAGCCGCGTGCCCATGCGAACCGGCTCTCCGTTCTGCCCGGAGGTCCGGCCAGCTCCGTGGCGGCCGCGAATCACGACGCCCACATTCCGAGCTGCATGACGGGGCGCAGAGGCGCAACGTCAGCGCGCGCGGGCGGCGTCGGCCCGTCGCTCGCCTCGCGGCGGAAGCGATCCATGTGCTCGCGCCCGAAGGTGCTCTCTGCGTGAAGCAGGTTGTGAGCTCGGCAGGCGAGCCGAAGATTCTCGACCGTGGGCGGTCCCCCGAGGGCGGCGGGCTGGATGTGGTCGAGCTCGAGCTTCCAGCGGCTGTTGCAGCGGCAGCCGTCCGGGCCGACCCAGGCGCAGCGCCCCCCGTCGCGCTTCCACACGGCGCGGCGCACTATCGCCGGGATCGTGGACCTCGCCGCCGACGGCTTGACCGCGGCCATATTCGCCGCTGCCTCATTCGAGGCGGCCTGCTTCGCGCCCTTCGTCTTCCGCTCCGGCGCGACCGCGCCCTTCCGCTTGCCGTGCTTCTCGATGGCGCAGCGGATCGCCTCGCGGAGCACCGCCGCGAGGTCGCCGTCCGGGACCTTGTGCGACAGGAGCGACCGGAGCGTCTCGAGGTCCTCCTTGCAGGCACGGTCGAGGGTGACCCGGAGCGACCAGTGGGTCTCCGAGACGGCGAGGGTCTCGGCCCTTCGCTTCGGCTGCGCGAGGATCGGTGGGGTCGCTGGGAGCGGACCGGTGGTGGGTCCCGGATCGAGAGCCGGCTCCGCGGGGCCGTGCGCCGTCGCCATTTCGGCCCGCTCCGATCCCGAGAGGGGCAGCGCTGCGCTCGCCGCGGCGGGGGCGCGCTCGGCCAGCTTGCGGAGGCCTGCGCACGGAGCGGTGCGCGCCTGGATGGAGGCGACGAGGTGCTCGACCTCGGCCCGGGTCCTGAAGGCTGCGCGAGCGAGGAGGTCGTCCACGTTCTCCTCGGTGAGCACCTGGCCGAGGAGCGCCACGGTGGAAAGGCAAAGGCGCCCATCGCGCAGCGGAGCCTCGAGGACCGGGAAGCGGCGCAGCACGCGCATGGCCTGGATGCGCCGGCCTGCGGCGCCCTCCCGCAGGTGGAGCGCCTCCAGGCAGTAGCTCCAGAGAGACGCATGGCCGGCCTCGACGAAGGCGCGGCGCTGATCGAACTCGTCGAGGTGCAGGAGGAAGTCGACCTGGACGTTCCGTTCCTCTCCGGCGAGCTCGCGCAGGCGGATCGCGAGCGCGTTCGATTCGAGAGAAGCGGGGGCGAGCGCAGACATGGGGGTGCACCTCCAGTACATCCTTCGTAGCACGCGATTTCCGGAGCTCCGGAGACGCTCCAGGTCCGCGTCTGGCCGCCGTTCTCCGGCGCTCCCTCGTCAATGCCCCAAGGCGACCGGCGCGTGCTTCACGCGCGAGAATCGTGCGCGAGAGCGGCCTTTCCGCGCCGCCCGTATGCCCGAGGGCGATCGAGGCGAGAAGGCGTCAATGGGAAATGTTTCACCCGCCGCATCTGGGACGTCTTGCCTCGTCGCGAGAAGAGCCGCGGCACCGGGCGGCACTACCGCTGGCGATAGTTGTCGCCCAAGGTGAATACGGTCGACCTCGAGCTGCGGAAACGCCTTCGAGAAGTCCGCGCGCACCTCGCGCGAAGTCACGCCGTCGCCGCGCCCGGTTCGACACGACGAGACGCTCGCCTGCTCCGCCGCCTTCCCGCGTTCATCGGGGTCGAGCACGAGCGCGTGCGCCGACCCCGTCGATGCTCCGAATCCGTCATGCGCACGGAAGCCGTGGTCGAAACACCCGCCGCTCGTCCGGCGAGTACCCGCACTTGTGACGAATGATGAGGGCTTCGCCCCTCCCGCGCTTCGCGCGGGGCCCCTCCCGCGAAGGCCCGTTCGACTGTGCGACCACCCTCCCGTGCTGCGGCTAGGCTCTGCGACCCCGCGCCGGCGCGCGCGGGCGTGCCGCGACGCGGGCCGCGAGCTCCTCGAGGTGCGCGAGGCAGGCGTGCGGGGCGCGCTGAAGGATCATGTGCGGCGCTTCGAGCTCGACCACCTCTGCGTCGGGGCGCAGCGCGAGGAGCTCCTCGCCGACGTCGGTGCGGATGAGCCGGTCGCGCCTCGGCGAGAGCACGAGGATGGGCGCGTCGACCTGCAGGAGCGCGTCGCGCACGTCGACGCGGAGCGCCTCCATCGCGCGGAGCGCCATGACCTCCGGCGCCGTCCTCCCCACCGCCTCCTGTACCTCGCGGACGAGCGCGTCGGGCGCCTCCCAGCCGGTCATGAAGTGGCGGACGAGGAGGGCAGGCATCGGCAGGCCGAAGAGCCGGGCGCCGACGAGCCCGCGGATCGGGTGGAGGAGCGGGTGGAGCGGCCGGTGCAGGAACGTCGCGGCGAGCACGAGGCCGGCGAGGCCGCGCGGCCGCTCGGCCGCGAGCCGGATCGCGATGGGACCGGAGAACGACTCCGCCACCAGCAGGAACCGGCCGGGCGGAAGGGTCGCGCGGACGCGATCGACGAGCGCGTCGTAGCCGAGCGGCGCGCCGGGAGGGAAGGAGACCACCACCGGCGCGATGCGCCGCGGCGCGGCGGCGAGGAGGGGCGCGAAGAGCCGGCCGCTCCCGTCGATGCCCGGGAGGAGGAGGGCGGGCAGGACAGCGCGGGGGCGCCGCGCCTCGCTCGCCACGCGCGTCGTCCGGCCCCGGCTCAAGCGCGGCCGGCTAGCCGAGGTAGCCCTTCGCGCGGAGGTTGCGCTGGATCCGCTCCTCGACCGAGCCCACGTCCGACGCGAACGTCTCGCCGGTGAGCCGCTCGAAGACCTCGATGTACTTGCGCGCCAGCATCACCCGCACGTCGTCGGAGAGCGCCGGGGGCGTGCCGTGGCCGGAGAACCCGTGCTCCTTGATGAGCCACTGCCGGATGTTCTCCTTGTCGAGCATCTCCTGCTCGGCGCCCTTGGCGAAGCGATCCTCGTAGCCGTCGGCGACCCAGTAGCGCGAGCTGTCGGGCGTGTGGATCTCGTCGATGACGACGAGCTTCCCGTCGATGGTGCCCATCTCGTACTTGGTGTCCACGAGGATGAGGCCGCGGCTCCGCGCCCACTCCTGCCCGCGCTGGAAGAGCCGCTCCGCGACGGCGGTCGCCTCGCGCCAGAGCTCCTTCGAGACGAGGCCCTGCGCGAGGATCTCCTGCTCGCTGATGGGCTCGTCGTGCTTGCCGTACTCCGCCTTGGTGGAGGGCGTGATGATGGGCCGATCGAAGCGCTGGTCCTTGCGGAGCCCCTTCGGCCACTCGATCCCGTAGGCGCCCGCCTTGCCGGCCTGGTAGTCGCGCCAGAGCGAGCCCGTGATGTAGCCGCGGATCACGATCTCGATGGGCAGCGGCTTCGCCCGCTTCACGACCATGACGCTCGGGTCGGGCAGGTCGACGACGTGCGTCGGCGCGAGGTCCTTCACCTTCTCGAACCAGAAGGCGGTGAGGCGGGAGAGCACCTCGCCCTTGAACGGGATCGTGCCGAGCACGTGGTCGAACGCGGAGATGCGATCGGTCGTGACCATCACGATCTCGTCGCCGCGGGCGTAGTTGTCGCGGACCTTGCCGCGGTACAGCTCGCCGAGCGCGGGCAGGTCGATCTGGCGGAGGGTGTGGGGGAGCTGAGCGCGGAGCTTGTCGTCCGGGATCATGGGCGGGATGTTATACGTCGCGCCCTCACATGGAACCGGGAAAAGTACGGATCGTGCTTCACCGCCCGCAGAGCGCCGACAACATCGGCGCCGTCGCCCGGGCGATGAAGAACTTCGGCCTGTCGCGCCTCGCGATCGTGGCGCCGCCGTCCTGGGCGGGGCGTCCCCGCAGCGGGGGACCGGGCACCGCCCGGGAGGACGTCCTCGCGCGCGCCCGGCGCCTCGCGCGGCATGCGTCCGACGTCCTCGAGGCCGCCGAGGTCCACGCGGACCTGCGTGGCGCGCTCGGCCCCGCCTCCTGGACCTGCGGCACCACCTCGCGCGCGGTGGAGGGGCGCCCCTTCCTCGATCCCGCGGCCCTCGCCGCGGAGGTCGCCCGGCGGAGCGTCCAGGGTGAGGTCGCGGTCGTGTTCGGGCAGGAGCGGCGCGGGCTCTCCGACGCGGAGCTCGAGCTCTGCCAGGCGGTCTGCTCGATCCCGACCTCGCCGGCGTACGACTCGATGAACCTCGCGCAGTCCGTGGCGGTGCTCGCCTACGAGATCGGCCGGCCGCGGCAGGTTTCCACGCCGCAACCGGCCGCGGCGGAGCCCGCGCGGCACGCGACGCCAGCGCGGCACGCGACGATCGAGGCGCTGTGGGACCGCATGAGGGCGCTCCTCGGCGCCGCGGGCTACCTGAACCCGCAGAACCCGGAGCACATCCTCGCGGACCTTCGCCGCCTGCTCGCGCGCGCGGAGCCCACGCAGCGCGAGGTGGAGCTCCTCGTCGCGGCGGTTCGCGCGCTCGAGCGGACGTTGCGCGAGCGCGCGCGGTGAAGGAGCCGCCGGGCTAGGCCGAGGCGGCCGCGGCCTGGTTCTTCTTGCGGCTCTTCTTCCAGGCCTCGAAGTGCTCCTGGCAGAGCCCGTGCTCGACGACCTTCTTCTTGCAGTCGGGCTTCGAGCAGGTGTCGTAGCGTCCGGGCCGGCCCTCGAGCTCGCCGCGGCGGAACTGCTTGTAGTGGAAGAAGCAGAGGCCCTTCGCGCGGTAGGCGCGCTTGCAGCCCGCCACCGTGCAGGTCTTGGTGCCGCCGCCCTTCGCGCGAGGCGCGGCCTTCTTCGTCTTGGTCGTCTCGGCCATAGAGGGGCGCTAGATACCCGACCCGAGGTCGGATGGCAACTAGCGACCCTCGCCCGCGACGGCGGCCCGGGCCTGGGCGGCCTTCGCGCGCTCCTGCGCGGGGACCTCGGCGAGCGAGATCCGCAGCGAGCGCTCGGGCCCCTGGCCGCGGCGCGTCCTGACCTCGACCTCCCGGCCCACACCGGCCGTCGACACGTACCAGCGGAGCCTCGAGGGGGTGCGGACGTCGTGCCCCTGGAATCCGGTGATCACGTCGCCGACCTTCACGCCGGCGGCGGCGGCGGGCCCGCCGTTCGCGACCTCGGTCACCACCACGCCGCGGGTCTCGTCTCCGCGCGGGACCTCGCGGACCGCCACGCCGAGCCAGCTCCGCACCACGCGGCCGTGGTCGCGCAGCTGGCCGATGATCTCCTTCGCCATGTTGATGGGCACGGCGAAGCCGATCCCCTGGCCGGTCGCGTTCACCGCCGTGGCGATGCCGATCACCTCGCCGCGCAGGTTCAGCACCGGGCCGCCCGAGTTGCCCGGGTTGATCGACGCGTCGGTCTGGATGAAGTCGTACGTGCCGGGACGGCCGAGCGGCGCGATGTCGGTCCGGCCGGTGTGGCTCACGATCCCGAGCGTCACGGTGTGGTCGAGCCCGAAGGGGCTGCCGATCACGAGCACCCACTCGGCCACGGCGACGTGGTCGGAGTCGCCGAGCGGGACGAACGCCAGCGGCCGCTTCACCTCGATCTTGAGGAGCGCGACGTCGGACTCCGCGTCGACGCCGACCACGCGGGCGGGCACGCGGGGCGTGTCCGAGCCGAAGTCGACCTCGACCCCCTCGGCGCCCTCGACCACATGGGCGTTCGTGACGACCCAGCCGTCGCGGTGGATGACGAAGCCGGAGCCGATCCCCTTGCGCGGGCCCTCGTTCAGCTTCTCGAACAGGTCGCGGAGCTCCTCGTCGTTCGCACCCGGCGGCGGCGCCTGCGTGGTCACCACCCCGACCACCGCGGGGATCGCCGCCTCGGCCAGCCTGGAGAGATCCGGGAGCCCCTGCGCGGCCTGCGGCACCACCTGCGGAGCCTTCGCCTCGGTGTACAGGGGGCGTGCGGCGTCGCCCGGTCCCGCCGCCACCCACGCCGCCGCCACGAGCGCCGCCCAGGACATGACCACCTCACACCCGCGAAGCGCGGGCTCCCGAACAAGGTGGGGACCGCGCCGGAGGCGGCGCAAGGAGGCGAAGCTGGGGGTCGTCCGCGCGTCCGGCGCGCGCGCCGCGGCGCGGCCGCTAGGGGTGGGCCCGGAGCTCGTCCTGGAGGACGCGATCCAGCGCGCGCCGGTCGGCCTCGGTGTGAGCCTCGCTGGGCCGCGTGCGGGACGGTCCCTGCGCGACGCGAGCCTGCGAGCGGGCGGTCGGCCGGCGGTCGGCCGGCGGCTTCGAGCCGAAGTGGCCGGCGAGCTCGTCCCAGCCGCGCTCCACGAAGACCGGGAAGCTCCCGGCGCGGTCCCAGCGTGCCGCGAGCGTGCGGCCGCCGACGGGCACCCAGAGCCACAGCGCCGCGAGCACGGCGCCTGCGAGGACCAGCTTCGCGAGGAGGCGGAGCATGCGAACCGGGTAGCACGGGGGCCGCCGGCGAGCGAGTTTTGGGCGAGCACCCGTGGGGGCGGCTCGCGCGGAGCCCGGTCGATGGGGTCGCGTCACGACGCGCGCGCTGGCGCCGGCGCAGGCCGCCCGCGTGCGCCGCGGCGGCGACGGGATCGAGAGGTCCTTCGCCTCAGCGCAGGTAGGGGGCGAGCTCGGCGGCGTCGTCCACGAGCACGGTCGCGCCCGCCCCGGCGAGCTCCGCGCGCGACCCGAGCCCCCAGGTCACCGCGACGACGGCCACGCCCGCGGCGCGCGCGGTCGCGACGTCGACGCGGCTGTCGCCGACGAACACGGTGTCGGCGGGCGCGGCCCCGACCTCGGCCATGATCTCGAGGGTCCCGGTGGGATCCGGCTTCCGGGGCGCCTCGTCGCCCCCGACGATGGCGACGAAGCGATCGGCGACGCCGAGCCCGGCGAGGATCTTGCGAGCCATCGCGCCCGGCTTGTTCGTGTGGACCGCGAGCGCGCGCCCGGCCGCGGACAGCGCGGCGTCGAGCCCGGGATAGAGCCGCGTCCGGTCGAGGCAGTGCGCCTCGTAGTGCTCGCGCCAGAGGACGAGCGCCGGCTCGAGGAGCTCGTCGTGCGGGGCGATCGCGCGGGCGAGGAGCAGGCGCGCCCCCTCGCCCACGAACCCGCGGATCTCGTCGCTCCTGCGGGCCGGCAGGCCGAGCGCGGCGAGCGCGTGGTTCACCGAGGCCGCGAGGTCGTCGATCGAGTCGACGAGCGTGCCGTCGAGATCCAGGATCGCGAGGCGGGTCAACGCGTCCCCGCACCGCCGTCGAGGATGGTGAACTCCACGCGCCGGTTCTTCGCACGCCCGAGCGCGGTCTTGTTGGAGGCGACCGGGTGGTCCTCGCCGTAGCCCGTCGGCTCGAGCCGCTCGCGCGCGACGCCCTTGCCGGCGATGTAGCGCGCCACGGTGCGGGCGCGCCGTTCGGAGAGGTCCTTGTTGTACGCGTTCGAGCCCACGTCGTCGGTGTGGCCCTCGACGCGGACGCGGCGGAGCTCCGGGTGCGCCGCGAGGATCCCGCCGATCGCGTCGAGCACGGGGAACGACTGCGACCGCAGGGTGTCGCGCCCGGTGTCGAACTGGATCGCGTCCTTGAGCGAGAGCCGCTCGGTCTCGATCTCGACGAGCGGCTCCTGCTCGCCCACGGGGCAGCCGTCACGCGTCGCCGGGCCGGGCACGGTGGGGCAGCGGTCCTCGCGGTCGGGGATCTCGTCGCCGTCGCGATCGGGGCAGCCGTCGAGCTCGGCCGGGCCCGGCTCCGCGGGGCAGGCGTCGCGCGCGTCGGGGACGCCGTCGCGATCGCGATCCGGCTCGCCGGCGTCGCCCGTCCGCGCCGTGTCGAGGGCGAAGCGGATCCCGCCGAAGACGCGCCACGACTCGCGCCCGTAGCCGGCTGCGCCGAGGCCGGTGCCCCCGCCGAGCTCCACGGCGACGCGATCGGAGAGGAAGGCGCGGAGCCCCGTGCGCGCGGAGAGCGGGGCGCGGTGGCGATCCGTCGAGAGGTCGTTGCCGCGCGGCCAGCCGCCGCCCACCTCGGCGATCGCGCGCCACTGCCGCGCGGCGCCGGGAGCGGTGAGGTCGTAGGACCCGCCGAGGGACCAGGTCGGCCCGTCGTTCACCACGAGCTGCGCCCACTGGCCGCGCTCGCGGAGGACGTAGCCGACCTGGGCGTCGAGCCGCGCGCGGCCGAAGGCGCGGGTGAGCACCACGCCGGGAACGGCCATCGGCCCCTCGCCCGTGAAGGCGGTGCGGTCGCCGGTGGGCGCGCGCAGGTCGAGGAGCGCGGCGACGCCGATCCCGAGCGGCGCGCTCGCCGCCTCGAGCAGGGCGAGCTTCGCGACGAGCCGGACGTCGCCGAGCGCGCTCCGCGCGATGGGGGCGACGAGCGGCCCGGTCACCCCGCGGTCCTGGAGCAGCGAGAGATCCGATCGCTGGTAGAGCGCGACGGGCAGATCGAGGCCGAGCTCGAGCCGACCGAGCGACGCGGCGGCGAGCAGGTGCGCGGAGAGGCGCGAGGCGAGGGCGTCCTCGCGCGCGTCGCCGAGCTGGAGCGCGAGCAGCCCGTCGGTCCAGTCGAGGAGGAGAGCGGCGCCGATCCGCCCGCGCGGCGCGGTCGCCGCGGTCTCGAGCGTGAAGCCGCCGTCGAGCGACAGCGCCGGGCGCGTGGGGTCCGGGTCGAACCCGCGAGCAGTGGGGTCGTCGGCCGGGGCCGCCGGGACGGCAGCGAGGAGCGCTGCGAGCGCCAGGACAGGTCGGACGGTGCGCATCCGGCGAGCTTAGGCGAACCGTGCGAGGAGGCAAGCCGACGTCCGCCCACATGCGCGCCCGGAGGGCGCACAGCGCCCCCGGACCTCGCTCGCTCCGGCGCGGCGTCGTCCCGCCTGCGCGCCGCGTCCGCGAGCGGCCACGCACGTCGGGCGCGCCTCAGGCGGCGGACGGCGCGCGCGCTGCGGCGGCCCGGCGGCGCAGGACCGCGAGGAGCGCGTCGTGCACGGCGGGGTCGATCTGCGTCCCGCGCAGCTCGGCGAGGAGCGGGAGCGCGTCTCCCTCCGCGAGCCCGGACTGGTACGGGCGGGTCGTGGTGCAGGCGTCCCAGGTGTCGGCGGCGTTCACGATGCGGGCGACGAGCGGGATCTCCTCGCCACGCAGGCGGTCCGGGTAGCCGTCGCCGTCCCAGCGCTCGTGGTGTCCGCGGATGGCGGGCACGGCGCTGCGCAGGAACTCGACGCCGGCCACGATCTCGGCGCCGGTCACGGGGTGGACCTCCACGAGCGCGCGCTCCTCCGGCGTGAGCGGCGAGCGCTTCGCGAGGATCGCGTCGGGCACGCCGATCTTGCCGATGTCGTGCAGGATCCCGCCGTACACGAGGGCGGCGACCGTCTCCCGCGGCAGGCCCAGCTCGCGGCCGATCTCGGCGGCGAGCTCGGCCACGCGCTCGGAGTGACCGCGCGTGTAGGGGTCCTTCGCGTCGATGGCGGAGGCGAGGCTCCGCAGGGTGTCGAGGTAGCCCGCCTCGAGGTCGTGGATGAGCCGGCGGTTCTCGGCGTCGTAGCGCGCGAGCTCCCGCGACATGTGGTTGAAGCCGAGGGCGAGGTCGCCGATCTCGTTGTGCGCGCGGACCGCGACCTCGCGGCCGAAGCGGCCGCGCGCGATCTCGAGCGCGCCGCGGACGCACTCGGCAATGGGCCGGGTGACGCTCCGCGCGACGAGGGCCGAGAGCACGGCCGCGACCACCAGGGCGCCGGCGGACGTGGCGACGCTCGCGGCGTCGAGCTGCGCGTGACCGCGGGCGAGGAGCCCCACGACGAGGGAGGCGGGCGCGGCGGCCGCGCACGCGACGAGGAGCAGGAGGGTGCGCTGGAGCCTCATGCGGTGGCCGCGGCGCGGGCGAGCGCCCGCGCCAGGCTCCGGCGGGAGACGGGCTTCTCGAGCACCACGGCCACCAGGTCGGCCCCCTCGAGCCCGCGCGCGCTGCCGTCCGTGACGGCGGTGAGGAGCACGGCCGGCGCCGCCACGCCCGCGGCCCGCATGGCGCGAAGCGCGTCGAGGCCGGAGAGGCGCGGCATGAGCAGGTCGAGCACGAGCACGTCCGGGCGCTCGCGCGCGGAGAGCGCCACCGCCTCCACGCCGTCCGCCGCGGCGACCACCGCGTGGCCGAGCTCGGCGAGGAGATCGGAGACGAGCGCGCGGATGAGCCCGTCGTCGTCGGCGATGAGGACCTTCACGGGCGGGGGAGGATAGCACGGGCGGGCATCACGGCCCGAGGCCCACCCACACCGACCCGTCGTCGTACACCTCGCGCTTCCAGATCGGCACGTCCTGCTTCAGCCGCTCGATGCAGGCCTCGCAGGCGCGGAACGCCGGCGTGCGATGCGCGGCGGCGCAGGCGATGACCACCGCCGCCTCCCCCGGGGCGAGGGCGCCCACGCGGTGCACGATGGCGACCTCGACGCCGTGCGCGCGCGCCACCTCGGCGCCGATCTCCGCGAGCTTCCGCTCCGCCATGGGCGCGTACGCCTCGTACTCGAGCCGGACCACCCGCTTGCCGTGCGACTCGCCCCGCACCGCGCCGGTGAACGTGACGACGCCGCCGCGGCCCGGGCCCGAGACGGCGTCCACCACCTCGGCGAGCGTGAGCGGCCGGTCCACCACCAGGAAGCGCGGTGCGCCGCCCGAGACGGGGGGCACGATGGCGACCTCCGCCCCGTCGCGCAGCGGCGCGTCGTCCGGGGCGAACTCCTGGTCCACCGCGATCCGGCAGCGCGGCAGGATGCGGGCGAGGGCCGGGTGGGCGGCCTCGAGCGCGCGGCGCAGCTCCGCGACGGAGGCGGGCGCACGCTCGAGCGTCTCGCGGGAGGCGCCGGCCGCCTCGCGGGCGCCGGCGAAGTAGAGGATCTGGATCGGCATCGGGTCTAACCTAAAGCACGGTTCGCGGTGCGCGATCACGTTCGCGCGCCGCGCCGCCGTTCGGGGCCGCGCGCCGGCCGGCCGCCCCAGGCAAGACCCCGCGGTCCAGGGCCGCCATCACCGGCCGAGGAGCCGCGCCAGGTCGCCGAAGACGGTCACGGCGATGATGAGGACGAGGAGCGCCACGAAGCCGGCGAGGTGGACGTAGCTCTCGACCTTCTCGTTCACGCGCCGCCGCGTGATCATCTCCCACGCCAGGAACACCAGCCGGCCGCCGTCGAGCGCGGGGAGGGGCAGGAGGTTCAGGATCGCGAGGACGATCGAGATCGTCCAGACGAGGGCGAGGAAGGGCTCGGCGCCCTGCCGCGCGCCGCGGACGAGCTCCTGCGCGATGCCGACCGGCCCGGAGAGCTCCGCGCGCTGCTTGCCGGAGAACATGCTCCCGAACGCGGCGAGCTGCGCCCCCGCGGCGGCGTTCGTCCGGCGGAGGCCCTCCACGAGCGCGCCGGCGGGGCCGCGCCGCACCGCGACCTGCGCCTGCGCGAACCCGACGCGGCCCACGCCCCCGTCGTCGCGCGGCGTGATGGGCAGCGAGCGCCGCTCGCCGCCGCGCTCGAGCTCGAGCACGATCGGCTCGCCGGGGTGGCGCTGCAGCTCGGCCACGAGCGCGCGGAAGGAGTCGACCGGGGCGCCCGCCACGGAGAGGATACGGTCGCCGGGCTCGAGGCCCGCGACGGCCGCCGGCATGCCCGGCATGAGCGCGCCGACGCGCGGTGCCGGGTCCGGGGCGCGGAGGCCGATGGTCGCGAGGAGCGCCGCCGCGACGATCACCGCCGTGACGTAGTTCGCCGCGGGGCCGGCGACGATGACGAGGAAGCGCCGCCAGGCGGCCTGGTTCGCGTAGGCGGTGGGATCGTCCGGCGCGACGTCGTCGCCGGGCGACATCCCGGCGATGCGCACGTACCCGCCGAGCGGCAGGGCGGAGATGGCGAACTCCGTCTCGCCGCGCCGGAACGAGGCCACGACCGGCCCGAAGCCGACGCTGAAGCGCTCGACGCGCATGCCGGACCGGCGCGCGGCGAAATAGTGCCCGGCCTCGTGCAGGATGATGAGGAGCGACACCGCCAGGACCGCGGCGGCGATGGCGAGGACGGTGCTCACGACTCCGCTCCCTCGCCGAACTCGTCGGCCTCGAACACCTCGACCTCCGTCTCGGGCTCCTGCCACGCGCGCGCGGGGAGCCCGGCCTTGAGACAGCAGCGAGAGAGGAACGTCTCCGCGTCCCAGCCCTGCTCGAGCGCCACCTTGGGCAGGAGCGCGCCGCGATGCCAGCCTCGCCGGACGAGGACCCCGTGCGTGCCCACCTTCACGGCCCGCCGGTCGTCGAGCCGGTGGGGCGGGGTGAGGACGGACACCGCCACGCGCAGCTCGGCGATCTCGTCGGGGCGCAGGGGCGAGAAGCGCGGGTCCTCCTTCGCGGCGGAGACCGCCATGCGCGCGACCGTCGCGGCGAGCGAGCCCTCCGGGCGGAACGTGCCGACGCACCCGCGCAGCGCGTCGCCGACGTGGAGGGTGACGAACGCGCCGCGCGCCTCGGCGAGCGATCCCGAGGCGGGGAGCGCCGGGGCCGGGGCGACGCCGAGGTGGCCGAGGATCGAGCCGCGGGCGATGCCGAGGAGCGCCGCGCGCTCCGTGGGGGAGAGCTCGCTCATGGACGCCGCCGCGCGCCGGTGAGCAGGTAGGTGCGCGCGTCGCGCAGGATCTCCGCGTGGTCGAAGGCGAGCGGAGCGGGGAGCGCGTCCCAGGGGAAGGCGCGCGCCTCCTCCGCGTCGTCGGCGCCGGCGGGGTCGCCCGAGGCGCGCCCGAGGAACACCGCGCTCACCGTGTGGCGGCGCGGATCGCGGCGCGGGTCGGAGTAGACGTAGAGGAGCTCCTCGAGCCGGACCTCGAGCCCGGTCTCCTCGCGCGCCTCGCGGATCGCCGCCGCCTCGAGCGTCTCGCCCACGTCCACGAAGCCGCCGGGCAGCGCCCAGCCGGGCGGCGGGAACTTGCGGCGGACGAGGACGACACGATCGCCGGGGAGGAGGACGACCACGTCCACCGTCGGCGAGGGGCTCTGGTGCTCCGGCATGGGCGAGACCTAGCGCGAGGGCGGGCGGGGGGTCAAATCGTGAAGGGCCAGGGCGGCGCTCACCGGGGCGTGACGATGAGGGGCGGCGCGCCGGGAGAGGGCGGGGCGCCTGCCGGCTCGCCGGGCCCCGGCGCGAGCGGGAACGCCTTCTCGACGAGGAGCCGCGCGAACGGCACCGCGTGCGGTGGAGCCCCCGCGACGAGCGCCCGGGCGGTCGCCGCGGCCGAGCGCGCGTGGGCGACGTCCCCCCGCGCCTCGAGGTGCTCGGCGACGGCGAGCAGGCGGCTCGCGTGCCGGCGGCGCCGCCCCTCGTCGAAGTAGGCGTCCACGGCGTTCGCCACCACGCGCGCCATCTGCTCGGCGCGCTGCCGGTCGTCGATGTACAGCGGGGACACGCCGACCTCGTCGAGCTTCGCGGCGACCTCGCGCAGGTAGCCCTCGTCGGCGAGCCAGCCGCGGAAGAGCGGCAGGTCGTGGAGCTTCGCCGAGGCGGCCACCGCCTCGCGCTCCTCCTCCTCGGCGAGGGGCGGGAAGCGCGCCGCGGGGTCGGCGAGCGGCGCGGCCGGGCCGAGCTGCGCGAGCCACAGGTCCGCGCCCTCCGGCACGCGCTGCCCGCTCGCGTCGTTCAGCGCCCGCGCCGCGGCGACGAGAGAGCGGGCCCGCGCGCGGTCGATCTCGCCGACGCCCATGGTCGCGCCGCGCTCCACGAGCCCCTTCGCGAACGCCCGCCACTCCTTGCGTCCGAGGAGCCCGACCTGGAGCTCGACGAGCCCGCGAACGTCGGACACGACCGCCTGCGCGACCTCGATGCCCTTGCCCGGCACGTTCCGGGGGAGCCACACCGCGCGCTCTCCCTGACCGTCGATCGCCGAGGCATAGGCGGGCAGCGGCGGCTCGGCGGGCGCGGCGGGGGCCACCGCGGGGGCGCGCGGCGGCTCGGGCACCGCGACGCCTCGCGAACGCAGGACGTGCAGGCTGCGCTTCGCCTCCTTCGCGACCTCCTTCCCCGAGTGGCCGGCGAGCGCCGCGAGCACGTCGGCGCGCCCGGCGACGAGCGACGCGCGGCAGAGCGCCGCGGCGAGCGGAGGCGGCAGGGTCGCGATCTCCTCCGGCTTCGCGCGGGAGAGGCCGAGGAGGAGCCGCGAGGCGCGGCCGGCCTCCTCGCGCGGCACGCCGGCGAGCGTGGCGATCTCCTGGCTCTCCACGTTGGGATCCCGGAGGAGCGCGAGCAGCCGGTCGACGTCGAGGGTCGTCATCGAGGGCAATGTAGCGGCGGGTCCGGAGGCGATCCACCTCGTGTCCTGCCCCGTGCGAGTGCGCCGCGGGCGGCCGCGCCCTCCTGCCGCGATCGGCCTTCCGCGTTGACACCGCTCGGGAGGCCTCTCTACGCTGCATCCGGTTCGCGGCCGCCTGCGCGGTACGTCACCCACGGAGGTTCACACATGATGAAGACCCTGCTCGCGGCGACGGCCGCGCTCGCCCTCCTCGCGGCGCGACCTGCGTCGGCGTGCGACGGCGACTGCAAGAACTGCCCGCAGCATGCCCAGGCCGCCGCTGCCGGCGAGGGGAAGAAGGGCGCGGAGGCCGCGCCTGCCGCCCAGTGTCCCTGCGCCAAGGAGGGCAAGGCGTGCAAGTGCGGCGAGAAGTGCCAGTGCCCGCACTGTGCCGCCCACAAGGGCCCCCCGAAGAAGGCGGAAGAGAAGAAGAGCTAGCCCGGACGTCGCCGGATCCGAGGCCGACGGCTGCTCCGGAGACGGGGCGGCCGTCGCACGTCTCGAGCGCGGGTGAGCCGTGAATCGCTGAGGGTGCGCGGGCCGTCACCGCTTCCCGCCGAATCCCTTCAAGAGCCCCTCGACCGCGTCGCGCCCGCGCTCCACCTGCTTGCGGGCGCCCTTCACCGCCTCGTGCGCCTCCCCTCGCGCGAGGTTCGCGACCGCGGTGTCCGCTCGCACCGAGACGCTGGGCGACTCGAGCGTGCCGCCGAGCGCGAGCGGGACCTCGAGCGTCTGCGGCAGCGGCAGGCCGCCCGGGACGACGCGGGCGAGCGCCGCCTTCGGGACGGAGGACGTGCCCTCGAGCGCGAGCCGGCCGTCGAGGCCGACGCGACCGCCGAGCGCGAGCTTCCCGAACGGCGTGTCGACGGTCACGGGCGCCCTCGCCACGAGGAACCCGTCCTTCACGTCGAACTCGCCGGCGAGGTTCTTGAACTCGGTGCGCCCCTTCGCGCCGCTCACCTTGCGGGCCGCGCCGCCGCGGCCGAGCTGCTCGAGCCCCCGCGCCACGCCGCCGAGCACCGCGTCGCCGAGGTCGGTCGTGACGAGCGCGCCGTCCTTCACGGTGAGCGCGGCGAGGCCGGTGAGCGCCTGGCGCAGCTTCGCCCAGTCCGTCCCCTTGCCGACGACGTCGAGCGTGCCGTCCAGCTTGCCCGTCAGCGGCTGCGCGCCTGCGAACGCCTGCAGCGCGCCGCCCAGATCGAGCGCCGAGAGCTTCGCGGCGAGCCTCCAGGTCGGGACCTTCTCCCCGAGCGCGATGTGCGTGCCGGCCCCCGAGACCCGGCCGCCGAACACGGCCGCGTCGAGCTCCTCCACGGTGAGCACGCCCTTCACGAGGCTCACGCGGGCCTTCACGTTCTTCGCCTGGAGCCGGCCGCTCCTCACCTCGGCGAGGGCGACCGTTCCGCGGACGCTCGCGGCGCGGAGCCGCTCGCGCATCGCGGCGGGCACCAGGTCGCCGCCGCGCGGCGGCGCCGCCTCCGCCTTCTCCGGGAGGAGGCCCATCACCGCGTCGAGATCGAGCAGCGACCCCGTCACGACGAACCAGGCCGCGAGCGGCGGGGTCCCGACGGAGGCGTGGCCGCCGAGGTCCACGCCGGGGCCGCGGAGCGTGAGCTCGGTGAGATCCACGCGCGAGGCGGCGGGCCGCGCCGGCGACCAGGTGGCGAGCGCGCGGAAGTGGCCCGACGCCGGTTGGCCACGGAGCCTCACGTCCTTCAGCCCGCCGGAGCCGTCCACCTTGTAGGCCCGCCCTTCGCCGGTGGTGACCTTCGCCTCGAGGGACGCCGCGCCGCCGCGGACGAGCGCCCCGAGCTCTGCGGGGAGCAGCGCGCGGAATCGATCGAGCGGGAGCGCGCCGATCTGGAGCCCGCCCGTGATGAGCGGCCAGTCCTCCGGCCGCCGGGGCACCCCGTCCGGCAGGTGGTCCACCGAGAGCTGCGCGTGGAGGTTCTGCTGCGCGCTCGCGAACGCCGCCGCGACGCGCACCTCGAACGGGAGGCCGGGGCCGACGCCCGTCGCCTCGAGATCGAGCTGCTCGAGCGCGACGCCCGCGTCGTCACGGCCCGCGCTCCGGTCCACGAGCCGGATCGCCGCCCCCTCGATCCGAACGCGCTCCACCACGACGCGCGTCGCCGCCCCCGCGACCTGCGGCGGCTCCGCGGCGGTCTCGGGCTTCCCTTCGCCGAGCCCCGCGTAGTTCCAGGTGCCGTCCTTCGCGCGGACGAGGTTCACGATGGGCTTCACGAGCACGACCGAGCGGACCTCGACGTCCTTCCCGAGCGAGCGGAGGAGCGGCCACAGGCCGAGGTGCACGTCGAGCGACTCGGCGGCGACGAGCCCCGGCTCGCCCGCGCGGCCCGCCACGGTGAGGCCCCGCAGCGCGACGCGGGCCTCGGGGAGGAGGTGGAGCTTCGCGGTCGTGACGGCGACCTCCCGGCCGAGCGCCCGGGACGCCTGCGAGAGCACGAGATCCGCGACGCGCCTCGTGACCGCGGCCGAGTCCACGAGGAGGAGGAGCGCGGCGACGAGCACGACGAGGAGCCCCGCCGCGGCGCCCGCGAGGAGGAGGAGCCTGCGCGCGACGGGACGCCCGCCGGTCGCCATGGTCGAAACGTCTGCTCCCGCTGGCGGGACCGCAAGGGGCGCAGCGCGCGGCTGCCCGGGCGGGAGCGTGCAACGAGGGCTCCGGCGGGGAATGCTTGGGGTGTGACTCGTGCCCAGGGATCGGCCGTCCTCCCCACCGCCCGGGGCGCCGCGGGCGCTCCGGGCGGCCGCCGCGCGGGCCGCGCGACGCTCCGCTTCGTGGCCGAGCAGGCGTTCACGCGGGCCGCGGGGGCGCCGCTCGTGGGGGGCAACGCGGTGCGTCTCCTGCGCGACGCCGGGGAGAACTTCCCCGCGTGGCACGAGGCCATCGCGGCCGCACGGGAGAGCGTGCTCTTCGAGGCGTACATCTTCGCGGACGACCGGGTCGGCCGGCGGTTCGCGGAGCTCCTCGCGGAGAAGGCGCGCGCCGGCGTGCGCGTGCGCGTCCTCCACGACTGGCTCGGCGGGATCGGCGAGGCCTCCTCGCGCTTCTGGCGGCGGCTCGCGGACGCGGGGGTCGAGGTCCGCACGTTCAACCCGCCGCGTCTCGACAGCCCCATCGGCTGGATGGGGCGCGATCACCGCAAGAGCATCGTCGTCGACGGGCGTGTCGGCTTCGTCACCGGGCTCTGCATCGCGGAGCGCTGGGCGGGCGACCCGGCCCGCGGCGCGGAGCCGTGGCGCGACACCGGCGTGGAGGTGCGAGGGCCGGCCGTGGCGGATCTCGCCCGCGCGTTCGCGCAGGTCTGGGACGAGGCGGGAGCGCCGCTCCCGGACGAGGAGCTCCCGGACCCCGCTCAGGTGGCCGCGGCGGGCGAGGTGGCGTTGCGCGTCGTCGCGAGCGAGCCCGCGACCGCCGGGCTGTACCGGCTCGACCAGCTCGTCGCGGCGATGGCGCGCCGCTCCCTCTGGATCACCGACGCGTACTTCGTGGGCACGGCGGCCTACGTGCAGGGGCTCCGCGCCGCCGCGCACGACGGCGTGGACGTGCGGCTCCTCGTGCCGGGCGACTCGGATCTCGGCCTCGTGAAGCGCCTCTCGGTCGCGGGCTACCGACCGCTGCTCGAGGCGGGGGTGCGGATCTTCGAGTGGAACGGGGCGATGCTCCACGCGAAGACCGCCGTCGCGGACGGGCGCTGGGCGCGCGTGGGATCGTCGAACCTGAACCTCTCCTCCTGGCTCGCGAACTGGGAGCTCGACGTCGCCATCGAGGACGAGGGCTTCGCGCAGCGGATGGAGGACGCGTACGAGGAGGACCTCGGGCGCGCGACGGAGATCGTGCTCGACGCGCGTCACCGCGTGCAGCCCGTCCGTCCCGTACCGCGCCTGCGCCGGCCGCGACCGCCGGGACGGCGGCGCCGCCGCGAGGGCTCGGCGGTCGCCGCGGCCGGCGCGCTCCGCATCGGCAACGCGGTGGGCGCCGCGCTCGGCGGCTATCGCGTGCTCGGCCCCACCGAGGCGCGCGTCCTCGCCGTCGCCGCGGGCGTGGTCCTCGCGCTCGGCGCGGTCGCCGTCCTCTGGCCGCGCGTCATCGCGACGCCGCTCGCGGCCCTGGGACTGTGGCTCGGGATCTCGCTCGCCGCGCGGGCGTGGCGGCTGCGGCGGCACGGGGCGGGCGCCCCCACTCCCGTGGAGCGCTCCGCCGAGGAGGCCGCCGTGGCCCGGCGCGCGCTCGCCGGGGAGGACGAACCGGACCGCTCCCGCGAGGACGCGGGGCGCGACGCGCGCGCCTGAGCAGCTCAGCCGGTCGCGATGGCGTCGTAGCCTCGGCCGCTCAGCTGGAGCAGGCAGAGCCCGTGCCCGAACGGATCGGCGAGGAGCGCGAGCCGGCCCCACGCGTGCGCCTGCACCTCGCCCTCCTGGGTCGCGCCCGCGGCGAGCGCGCGGCGGAGCGCGGCGTCGAGGTCGGGCACGACCACGTCGAGGTGGACGGGGGTCCAGTGCCGCGCGAAGTCCCGCACCTGCGCGGACGCCGCGCTCGCCCGGCTCCCGGGCGCCTTCGCGAGGAGGTCGATCGGGCACGGGCCGCCCAGCATCTCGACGCCCCCCGCCCCGAAGCGGCGACCGGGGGAGAGCGAGAGCGCCTCCGAGTAGAACCGGACGGCGCGCTCGAGGTCGGGGACGTCGACGCAGATGCGGAGCTCGGTCATCCGGGACGTGTAGCGCGAGCGCCGGGCGCGCGCCCGCTCACCGCGCCGCCCGCGGGTGTCCGGCGCGCCCGAGGATCGCGTCCATCTCGTCCATCACGCGGTTCATCTCGTCCATGGCGGCGGCGAACGGCGCGGAGGTGGTCATGTCGACGCCCGCGTCCTTCAGGAGGTCGATCGCGTAGCGCGACCCGCCCGCGGAGAGCATCGCGAGGTAACGGTCGCGGGCCGCGGTCCCGCCCGTCACCGCCTCCTCGCGGATGGCCTTCGCGAGCGAGGTGGAGGCGACGAGGCTCGTCGCGTACTGGAACACGTAGAAGTCGTAGTTGAAGAAGTGGGGGACCGAGGCCCACTCGACGCCGTAGCGCGCGTCGACGCGGCAGAGGCCCTGGGCGTGCCCGTAGTACTTGCGGACCAGCTCGAGGTAGAGCGTCGAGAGCGCCTCCCCCGAGAGCGCCTCGCCCTTCTCGGCGCGCTCGTGCACGGCGAGCTCGAACTCCGCGAACATCGTCTGGCGGAAGAGGGTGGTGCGGAGCGTCTCGAGGTGCCGGCCGAGGAGGAAGAGCCGCGTCGCGTCGTCCTTCGTCCGGTCGAGGACCCGGTGCAGGAGCAGGTTCTCGTTGAGCGTCGAGGCGACCTCGGCGACGAAGGTCGGGTAGTCGTACTTGGGGAACGGCTGGGCCCTGGCGGCGAGGGCCGAGTGCATGGTGTGGCCGGACTCGTGCGCGAGGGTGGAGACGTCCTCCCACTGCCCGTTGAAGTTGAGGAGCTGGTACGGGTGGACCGCGTACACGCCCATCGAGTACGCGCCCGAGCGCTTCCCGGGGCGGGGGAGGAAGTCGGTCCAGCGGCCGTCGAGCGCGCTGCGCAGCGCCTCGACGTAGGGCGCGCCGAGCGGCGCCACCGCCTCGAGCGTGAGGGCGACGCCCTCGGCAGGCGTGTAGCGCCGCTCGACGTCCTTCACGAGCGGCGCGTAGAGGTCCTCGTAGCGCAGCTCCGAGAGGCCCAGCATGCGCTTGCGGAGCGCGAGGTAGCGGTGGAGCGTGGGGAGGCTCCGGTTCACGTCGGCGACGAGCTGGTGGTAGACCGCGGGCGGGATGTTCGCGGCGAAGAGCGCCGACTCGAGCGACGACCGGAAGCCGCGCACGTCCTTCTCGAAGCGGTGCCCCTTCACCTGCGCGTCCATGACTGCGCCCAGGGTCCGCTCGTAGGTCTTCACGGCGTCGAAGAAGGCTCGGAACACCTTCTCGCGGTCCGCCGCCGACGGCGCCGTGCGCGCCCGCTGGTAGCCCGCGGGATCGAGGCGGACCTGCTCGCCCGTGGAGAGCTTCACCGTGGGCCAGGGGATGTCGGCGTTCGTCAGGACGCCGTGCACCGCGGGCGCCGCGCCCTCGAGCTCGCCCGCCTGCGCGACGATCCGCTCCTCCCGCGGCGAGAGGGTGTGGTCCTTCCAGCGGAGGAGGTCCGAGAGGAAGAAGTCGAACTGGGCGAGGCGCGGGTCCTCCTTCAGGAACGCCTTCACCTTCGCCGCGTCGACGGCGAGGAGCTCCGGGCGCACGAACGAGGCGGCCGCCTCGAGCTCGACGCCGAGCCGCTCCGCCTCCTGCCTCAGCTCCCGCGGGCGCGCCGCCTTGACGTCGCCGTCGCTCCGCAGCATCGCGTAGGCGAAGAGCCGCTCGTACCGCTCGCGGAGCTGCGCGAGGTCCGCGAGGCCGTCCGCGAGCGCCTTCGCGGAGGCGCCCAGGCGCCCCTCGTGCCGCCCCCGGAACCCCGCGACGTCCTTCCCGAGCGCGGCCTTCGCCTCGGACCAGGCGGCGTCGGAGGGGTAGAGCGCGGTGAGGTCCCAGCGGAGCGCCTCGGGGTCGCGCGTCTCGGCGGAGCGCGGCGACCGAGGGCCGGGAGGCGCGGTCTTCCGGGTGGCCGCGGCGGACGTCGGCGCGGCGGCGAGGAGGAAGAGCAGGGCGATGATGGGGCGCATGAGTCTCCCATTGCAGGGGGCAGGGCGGCTGCGCAACGGAGGGCGCGAGGGGCGCGATGTGACGACAGGTCGCGTCAGCGAAGAAAGGAGCTTCGTCTCAGGAGCGCGATTCTACGCCCCCACCCGCTGCACTTCTCGGGCGCCCGTACGGGCGCAGCGGCCGTCACGGACGTCCGTCCGGACGGAGGCGGATCACGAAGGCGTCGAGGCTCCCGGCATTCGGCGCGGCCACGTCACCGCTCGTGCTGCCCGCCACGTACGCGTCGCCCGCACCGTCGATCGCGATTGCCGATACGACGCTCCCGAAAGGACCGTGGCTGCGCGTCCACAGCTCCGAGCCTCCCGCCGAGAGGCGCACGATCATGATCGTCCCGGACGGCCCGGACGCGCCGACCCAGAAGCCCGCCGCCGGGTCGGCGGCCACCGCCGAGACGAGGGTGATGCCTTGCGCGGGTGCGGGCGTCCAGGTCCACCTCGGCGCGCCGGCCGGATCGAACGCGGCCACCCACGGCCGCGTGGTGCCGGTCGATCCCACGCCGTGCCCCGCGACGGCCGCGACGCCGTCCGCGCCCACCCCCACGCCCGTCGGCACGTCGAGGTCGCTCGTCGCCAGGGTGCGCATCCACTCGACGCCTCCGCTCGCGTCGAGCTTGGCGAGGAACACGTCCGACGTGGTGGGCACCGCGGGGTCCGTGGCCTGTCCGGCGACGTACGTGTTCCCCGCCGCGTCCACCGTGAGCGCCACCGGACGGTCCTCGAGCGGCGTCGCGAGGGCCACCTCCCAGACCACCTCACCGCCGGCCCCGTATTTCGTGACGAGCGCGTCGCCCTGCCAGTCGAGCGAGGCGGCGATGACGATGCCGCCGGGCCCCCCCGTGACGAGGGAGTAGACGACGCCAGGCGACCGCTCCCAGACGACCGTGCCGTCGCGCGCGACCTTGCGCACGAAGGCGCCCGACGTGCCGTCCAGGTCCCACCCCGCGTACGTCACGCTGCCCGCTCCGCCGGCGGCCGCTGCGACGATGTTCGTGCCCGGCGCCGACCACGGTCGAACGGGGAGGACCGAGCCGTCGCGCGTGACGGTCGCGACGAAGCTCTCGAAGAGACCGGGCCACGGCGCGAGGAGAAGGTCGAAGCTGTGGCCGATGAGGTGCAACTCCCCTTCGCGATCGAGCGCGATCCCGTGGGCCGTGTCCTGCCCCTCCCACCCGAGCTGCCGCGCGCCGCTCCATGACGGCAGCGCCGGAGCGTCAGGGCCGCAGCGAAACCGGGCCCGGCACTCCGTCTGGCCACGATCGAACCTCACCAGCACGCGCGCGCCGGCGCTCGTCTCGGTGCGGCACGTCGCGTCGCCGCCCGGCTCGCCCCCCAGCGCGACGCACGCCGCCCGCGAAGCGACCGGCACCACGACGAGCTCCTCCGCGCTGCGTCCGACCGGCAGGGTGAGTCCGGCCAGGAGCCGCGAGCCGAACGTCCAGGAGGATGGGCCCGCCCGCACGGCGGGGTCGCCGTCGAGCCCGGTCACCACCGAGGGCGCGTCGGCGACGTTCGTCACCGCGACGCGGAACACGAGGAGCGCTGGATAGGCGTCGACGTCGAGGACGGTCGCCGCGGGCGCGATCATGAGGGGCCGGCCATCCATGCCGATCGCCGGCTTCCCGTGCAACGGTGCGGCGAGGCCCACGCCGAGCTCGCACGTGAGGTCGTGCGCCGCGGCGGACCCGGCGAGCAAGAGCGACGCGATCGCCAACGTCCACCCTCGAGCCATCTCCGCCTCCCTCAGAAGTGCAGCGACGCCTGCGGGACGAGCAGGAGCGCCCCGGTAGAGGGGTCGCGCTGGAGCGACCGCGCGAGATCGAGCTGGATGACGAGGCGGCACCGTCCGGCGTCGACCTCGTCCGCGTCGAACGTGAAGGAGAGCGGGGCGGCGCACACGTCCAGCTCGCCGGACAGGGCCCCGCCGGCCACGCGCGCCGACTCGATCGCGAGGGTGGCCGTGACCGGGCCCGACGCCGGGAGCGGCACGTCCCCGACCCGGAAGCCGTCGCCTGCTGCGAGATCGAACGCGGCGGCGGGCGCCCCCGCCGCGCGGACGCCCACGCGGAACGACGCCACGAGCCCCGTGTGCGCCGCGGCGATCCACAGCGAGGCCGCGCCGCCGCAGCGCGCGGCCACCGCCGGCGGCTCGAGCGGGGGGATGCCGCCGCCCGACGGAGCGCCGCCCCCACCCGGAGCGCCATCCCCAGCGGGGGATCCTGGCGCGGGCGCCGCGCCCCGATCCTGCCCCGTCCCACACGCCGCCAGCAGCGCGGCGATCGCCGCACCCCACGCCCTCGACCTCATCGCAGCCCCCACCCGCGACGCGCCGGTGCATCGCCCCTGGGTGAAGGTCGCCATCCGGGAACCCGGGCGCCAACGTCACGCGCGGGGGGCACTCCATCACGCAGGCGACCGGGCTCGTCGTCCCTAGGGACCTGGAGGCCTTCGGGCCCTACGCCCCCACCCGCTGCACGCCCCTCGCCGCGCTCTGCCCCGGCGCGCGACGTGCGCGCTGGCGGTGCGCCTCGAGCACCTTCCCGAGGTACTGCCCGGTGTAGCTCTCCTTCACCCCGGCGACCTCCTCGGGCGTGCCCTCGGCGATGACGAGGCCGCCGTCGGCGCCGCCCTCGGGGCCGATGTCGATGATCCAGTCGGCGCACTTGATGACGTCGAGGTTGTGCTCGATGACGACCACCGTGTTGCCGGCGTCGACCAGCCGGTCCAGAACGGCGAGGAGCTTCTTCACGTCCTCGAAGTGGAGGCCGGTGGTGGGCTCGTCGAGGATGTAGAGCGTCTTGCCCGTGCCGACGCGGGCGAGCTCGCGCGAGAGCTTGATCCGCTGCGCCTCGCCGCCGGAGAGGGTGGGGGAGGGCTGGCCGAGCTTGAGGTAGCCGAGGCCGACGTCCTCGAGCGTGGTGAGGATGCGCGCGATCTCGCGGTGGTGCTCGAAGAGCGACTTCGCCTCGGTGATGGAGAGATCGAGCACCTCGGCGATGTTCTTGCCCTTGAAGGTGACCCGGAGGGTCGCCTCGTTGAAGCGCTTGCCGCCGCACACCTCGCACGGCACGAGCACGTCGGCGAGGAAGTGCATCTCGACGAGCTTCATGCCGTCGCCCTGGCACGCCTCGCAGCGTCCGCCCTTCACGTTGAAGCTGAAGCGGCCGGGCTGGTACCCGAACGCGCGCGCCTCGGGCGTCTGCGCGAACACCTCGCGGATGGCGTCGAACACCTTCGTGTAGGTCGCCGGGTTCGAGCGCGGGGTGCGGCCGATGGGCTGCTGGTTGATGTCGATGACCTTGTCGATGCGCTCCCAGCCGGTCAGCGCCTGGTGCTTCCCCGGGACCTCGCGCGTGCCGTACAGGTGGCGCATCAGCGCGGGGCGGAGGACCGCGTTCACGAGCGTGGACTTGCCCGCGCCGGAGACGCCCGTGACCGCGGTGAAGCGGCCGAGCGGGAACGAGGCGGTGAGGTCCTTCAGGTTGTTCTCGGTGGCCCCCGAGATGGTGATCGCGCCCTTGTCCTCGCTGCGGCGCCGCGCGGGGACGTAGATCTCCTTGCGCCCGGAGAGGTACGCGCCGGTGAGCGAGTCGGGATCGCGCTTCACCTCCGCCGGCGTCCCCGCGCTCACGATCTCGCCGCCGTGCGCGCCAGCGCCCGGGCCGAAGTCCACGAGCCAGTCCGCCTCCTCCATCGTCTCCTCGTCGTGCTCGACGACGATGACGGAGTTGCCGACGTCGCGGAGCCGCTTGAGGGTCGCGAGGAGCTTGCCGTTGTCGCGCTGGTGCAGCCCGATCGACGGCTCGTCGAGGATGTAGATGACGCCGGTGAGCTCGGAGCCCATCTGCGAGGCGAGGCGGATGCGCTGGCTCTCGCCGCCCGAGAGCGACGGGCCGGGGCGGTCGAGCGTGAGGTAGCTGAGGCCCACGTCCAGCAGGAACTTGAGCCGGTTCTTGATCTCCTTCAGGAGCTCGTCGGCGATCTTCGCCTCGCTCCCCTTGAGATCGAGCGAGCCGAGCCACGCGTGCGCGTCCTGGATCGTGAGCCGGGAGAGATCGACGATGCCCTTGCCGCGGATGCGCACCGCGCGGCTCTCGGGCTTGAGCCGCTCGCCGCCGCAGGTGTGGCAGGGCTTGTCCGAGAAGTAGCGCATGTAGTGGCGGCGCATCGCCTCGGAGCCCGTCGCCTTGAGCCGGCGGTAGAGCTGGTTCACGACGCCCTCGAACTCGATGCGCCAGGAGCGCCCGCCGTTCGACGCACCCTCGGTGCCGTAGAGGATGACGTCGCGGTGGACCTTCGGCAGCTTCGCCCAGGGCAGGTCGAGGTCGATCTTGAGCGAGCGCGCGAGGTGCTCGACGAACTCGAAGGTCCAGCCTTCGCCGCGCTCCATGCCGCTCGCCCAGGGCTCGACCGCGCCCTGGCGGATCGTGAGCGAGGGGTCGGGGATGATGAGGTCCGCGTCCATCTCGGCCCGCGTCCCGAGCCCCTGGCAGTCGGGGCACGAGCCGAGCGGCGAGTTGAACGAGAAGTTCTGCGGCGCGAGCTCGCCGAAGCTGAGCCCGCAGGCGTGGCAGGCGTTGAGCTCGGAGAAGAAGCGATCGTGCTTCTTGTACTCCTCGGGATCCCCCGCCCCGACCCGCTGCTCCTTGTCGGCGTCGGCGACGACGAGGGTGCCCTTCCCCTCGCGGAGCGCGGTCTCGATCGAGTCGGTGAGGCGGGAGCGGATCCCCTCCTTCACCACCAGGCGATCCACCACGAGCTCGATGTCGTGCTTCAGCTTCTTGTCGAGGACGAGCCGGTCGGTGAGCTGGTGGATCATCCCGTCGACGCGCACGCGCGCGAAGCCGCGCTTGGCGAGGTCGGCGAGGAGGTCCCTGTACTCGCCCTTGCGGTTCTGGACGAGCGGGGCGAGCACGAGGATGCGGGCGCCCTCCGGGTACTGGACGATCGCCTCGACGATCTGCTGGGCCGTCTGCTTGCCGACCGGCCGGCCGCACGAGGGGCAGTGCTGGAGGCCGATCGAGGCGTACAGCACGCGCAGGTAGTCGTGGACCTCGGTGATGGTCCCGACCGTGGAGCGCGGGTTGTTCGAGGCCGCCTTCTGCTCGATGGAGATCGTGGGCGAGAGCCCGCGGATGGTGTCGTACTTGGGCTTCTCCATCTGCCCGAGGAACTGGCGCGCGTACGACGAGAGGGACTCGACGTAGCGGCGCTGCCCCTCGGCGTAGAGGGTGTCGAACGCGAGCGAGGACTTCCCGGACCCGGAGACGCCGGTGAACACCACCAGCTTCTTCTTCGGGATCTCGAGAGCGACCGACTTGAGGTTGTGCTCGCGCGCGCCCTTGACTGAGATGAATTCGGGCTCGCTCATGTGGCGCGTTGTCTAACGGAACGTGGCTCTTTTGGCCAGCCGCGATGTCCCCCGGCGAGGCGTCGTGGACCCGACCCGGCGACACGGCCGGAGCGGCGGACGGGCGCCGCCTTCCCCCGCCGGGACGATGGTGATAGACGCGGATTCCCGTGAGTTCCGCTCCCCCGCAGCCCTCGCGCTCGCCCGGCGCCGCGCCCCTCGCGCCCGCCACGGCCGGGCCTGCGACCGGGCCCACGGCCGGTGCGCTCTACCCCGTGCGTCCGGGCGAGCGGGCGATGGCCCGGGCGCGGCTGCTCCTCTTCGGCGCGGGGGTCTTCTTCGGGCTGTCCGCCGTGCTCGCGCGCGTCGCGACGCAGGCGGGGATGAACGGCGGGCAGGTCACCTTCGCCCGCTTCGTCCTCGGGATGGCGTTCGTCGGCGGGATCTTCGTCGCGCGTCCGGGCACGTTCCGCCCGCGCCGCAAGGCGCTGCTCGTCTCGCGCGGCTTCTTCGGCGGCATCGCCGCGCTCCTCTACTTCCTCTCCATCGAGCGGATCCCCGCGGGCGAGGCGACCCTCCTCAACAACACCTTCCCGATCTGGGCGGTGCTCCTCTCGCTCTTCGTCCTGAACGAGCGCCCGACCATCCACCTCGGCGTCGGCCTTGCGCTCGCGAGCGCGGGCGTGTTCCTCGTCCTCGGCGGCGGCGGGGTGAGCCTCGGGCTCGGGGTGGGCGAGATCCTGGGCATCGTCTCGGCGGTGTGCGGCGGCGCGGCGGTGACCTCCATCCGCGCGCTCCGGACGACGGACAACGCACCGACCATCTTCTTCGCGTTCGCCGTCGGAGGCGCCGCGGCCTCGCTGCCGTACGCGTTCGCGCCGTGGCCGAGCGCGCCGCTCGCCTGGCTCGCCCTGGCGGGCGTGGGCGTCGTGGCGTTCCTCGCGCAGCTCTTCATGACCGAGGCGTACGGCGCGCTCTCCGTGCCTGAGGCGGCGCTCTGGCAGCAGCTCACGCCCATCGCGAGCTACCTCTGGGCGCTCACCATCGGCGAGCGGATCGGCGGCTGGACGCTCGTGGGCGTGCTGCTCGGGGTGGCCGGGATCGTCTACGGGTCCGTGCTCGGCCACCGGCCTCGCGAGGCGCGCTCGCCGGAGGCGGCGCTCGCCGCCGGGCTCCCCGCGGAGGAGCCATGAGCGAGGGGGGCGGGCGGCGGCCGGGGGCCCCCGCCTCGCCCTCCCGCGGCGCCGGCACGAAGTTCCGCGCGCGCCTGCTCCTCCTCGGCTCCGCCGCCTCGTTCGGGCTCATGGCCGTCCTCGCGCGACTGCTCTCCACGCGCGGGGAGACGTTCAGCGCAGGGCAGCTCACCGTCGTGCGGTTCGTGGTCGGCGCGGCGGTGTCGCTCGTGGCGTTCCGCGTCCGGCCCGGGCTCTACCGGCCGCACAACCGGCGGCTCCTGTGGACGCGCGGCGTGTCGGGCGGCATCGTCGTCGTCCTCTACTTCCTCGCCCTCCAGCGCATCCCCGCGGGCGAGGCGGGGATGCTCTACAACCTCTTCCCGGTCATCGCGACGGTGCTCTCGATCCGCACGTTCGGGGAGCGGCCGACGATCCACCTCCTCCTCGCGCTCCTCCTCGCCACCTTCGGGGTCGCCCTCGTGCTCGGGAACGGCTCCCTCCGGCTCGGGCTCGGCGCCGGCGAGGCGCTCGCCGTCGGGGCGGCGGTGTTCGCCGCGCTCTCCGCGGTGGTCATCCGCGCCATGCGCGCGACCGACAACGCCGCGACGATCTTCTTCTACTTCTCCCTGGGCGGGCTCCCCGTCGCGCTCCCCTTCGCGCTCGGGCCGTGGCCCACCGCGCCGGGGCCGTGGGTCATCGCCGTCGTGATGGGGCTCGCCGCGTACTCCGCGCAGGTGCTCATGACGGAGGCCTACGGCGCGCTCAGCGTCGGGGAGGCGGCCGTCTGGCTCCAGCTCACGCCCCTCGCGCAGTACCTGCTCGCGGCGGTGCTGCTCGGGGAGCGGGTGTCCGCGGCGGGCGGCCTCGGCATGCTCGTCGGCGTCGCCGGCGTGGCGTATGGCACGGTGCTCGGACACCGGCCGCGCAGCGCGGTGCCGCCGCCGCGTCCGGGCGCTCCGCGCTGAGCGCCCGCCATCGCCGGGCCACTTCAGGGCCCTCCCGGCGACGCGGCGCGGCATGGGCAGCCCGAAGCGCGCCGCCCCGCCCGGGTCCGGCGGTCGGACGGTGAACCCGGGTACAACGGGGGACCACCCGCCACGACACGGAGAGTCACGATGAAGAAGCTCGCCGCCGCCGCCCTCGCGCTCGCCGTCGCGCTCCCCGCCCACGCGAAGAAGGTCGCCGGCGTGGACTTCCCCGAGACCATCGAGGTCGCGGGGAAGGCGCTCAAGCTGAACGGCGCCGGGCTGCGCAAGAAGTTCATCATCAAGGTCTACGCGGGGGGGCTCTACCTCACCGAGCCCTCGCGCGACGCGGACGCCGTCATCGCCGCCGACGCTCCGAAGCGCGTCCGCATGGTGTTCCTGCGCGACGTGACGAAGAGCCAGATCATGGACGCGTACCGCGACGGCTTCCGCGCCAACTCGGGCGGCCCGAACCTCGACGCGCTCCTCCAGCAGCTGAAGACGATCGAGCCGGCGATCCCGAACATGCGCGAGGGCGGGGAGATGTTCGTGACCTACGTCCCCGGCCAGGGGACGATCGTCGGGGCGGCGGGCGGGAAGCCCGTGACCGTTCCGGGCAAGGACTTCGCCGACGCGATGTTCCGCAACTGGCTCGGGCGCGAGCCCGCCGACGGAGATCTGAAGAAGAGCATGCTCGGCCGGTAGCGGCTGCCGCTCGCGGCGGGCGCGGCCCTCCTGCGCCCTGGCGGGGCCGGGCGGGCTCCGGTATGCGAAGGCGCATGCCCGGGCTCGATCCGTTCACCGAGGACCACCAGGCCTTCCGGCGCACCGTCCGCGAGTTCTGCGAGCGCGAGCTCGCGCCGCACGCGCGCGCCTGGGACGCGGCCGCCGAGTTCCCGCGCGCCCTCTTCCGCACCTTCGGGGAGCTGGGCTTCTTCGGGATCCGCCACCCGCCGGAGTGGGGCGGGACCGGGCTCGACTGGTGGTACGTCGTCGCGTACGCCGAGGAGCTCGTCCGCTGCCGCAACGCCGGGCTCGCCATGGCCATGCTGGTCCACGGCGAGATGGCCATCCCGGTGATCGCCGATCTCGGGACGGACGAGCAGAAGCGCGAGTTCCTCGCGCCCGCGATCCGCGGCGAGCGCATCGCGGCGCTCGCGATCTCCGAGCCGGACGCGGGCTCCGACGTCGCGGCCCTCCGGACGACCGCGCGGCGCGACGGCGACGACCTCGTCGTGAACGGCGCCAAGACGTGGATCACGAACGGCGCGCGGGCGGACTTCCTCACGCTGGCGGTCCGCACCGGCGGGCCGGGCCACGAGGGCCTGTCGCTCCTCCTCTTCCCGACCGACACGCCCGGGTTCCAGGTCTCGCGCACGCTCGAGAAGGTGGGGAACCCGTCCTCCGACACCGCGCTCCTCTTCTTCGAGGACTGCCGGGTCCCGGCGCGCTGGCTGCTCGGCGAGGAGAACCAGGGCTTCTACCACGTGATGGCGAACTTCCAGGGTGAGCGGCTCGTCGCCGCGGTGCAGGCGGTGGCCGGGATGCAGCTCATGGTGGAGGACGCGCTGCGCTACGCCGGCGAGCGCAGCGCCTTCGGCCGCCCGCTCGCGCGCATGCAGGTGTGGCGGCACAAGCTCGCCGAGCACCTCACGGCCATCGAGGCGGCGCGCTGGCTCACCTACCGCGCCTGCGATCTCCTCCAGCGCGGCGAGCCGGCGGTGAAGGAGATCTCCATGGCGAAGCTCTTCGCCTGCGACCTCGCCCAGCGCGTCGCCTACGACTGCATGCAGCTCCACGGCGGCATGGGGTACGTGCTCGAGACCGACGTCGCGCGCGCCTGGCGCGACGTCCGCGTGATGACCATCGCCGGCGGCACCTCCGAGATCATGAAGGAGATCATCTCCCGCGCCGCCGGGATGTAGCGCGGCGAGGAGGCAACGCCATGGCCGACGCCCTCGTGGTCCTCGTCACCGCGCCGTCCGCCGAGAAGGCCGCGGAGCTCGCGCGCGCCCTCGTCGAGGAGCGGCTCGCCGCCTGCGGCAACGTCGTCCCGGCCATCCGCTCGATCTACCGCTGGGAGGGGAAGGTGGAGGACGAGGTCGAGGCGCTCCTCGTGCTCAAGACCACGCGCGGACGCTTCGAGGCGCTGCGGGAGCGCGTGCTCGCCCTGCACCCCTACGACGTACCGGAGGTGCTCGCGCTGCCCGTGGAGGCGGGGAGCGCGCCGTACCTTGCCTGGCTCGCCGGGGCGACGCGCGAGACGTGAGCGAGGCCGCCGGGGGAGGCCACGCCCCTCACTTCTTCCGGAAGAGCGCCTCGAGCGCGTCCCGCGGATTCTCCTCCGCCGGCGCCGGGGCCTCTCCGAACAGCGCCCCGAGCTGATCGCGCGCGGCCCGCGAGCTCTTGCGGCGGCGCGAGGCGCCGTCGCCGAGCTGGAACAGGTCGCAGGCGTTCGAGGCGATCTTGTCGATGATGTGCTCGGCGTGGGGCTCGCGGCACTCGTGCGCGGAGCCCTCGTCGTAGTGGCGGCAGTCGATGCAGCAGTGGAGGTCGGCGTCGCACTCGGGGCAGGTGGTCCGACGTCCCACCGGGCCGTCGATCCGGAGCGTCGCCCCGCACGCGTGGCAGCTCGTCGGCATGCGGTTATCATAAGCCCCCGGGGGGGACGGGCGCATCGATGCAGAAGCCCATCCCGTATGGCCGCTACGTCCTGCTCGATCGCATCGCGATCGGCGGCATGGCCGAGGTGTACGTGGCGCTCCGGCGCGACGACGCCTCCGCGCGGCTGTACGCCCTGAAGCGCATCCTCCCGACGCTCGCGGAGGACGGCGAGTTCATCCAGATGTTCCTCGACGAGGCGCGGCTCGTCGTCCAGCTGGACCACCCCGGCGTCGTGCCCATCCACGAGCTCGGGAAGCACGGCGAGGGGTACTACATCGCGATGGAGTACGTGCCCGGGCGCGACCTTCGCGCGCTCGTGCAGCGCACCCGGGCGCGAGGCGGGCTGCCCGTGCCCCTCGCGGCCTACCTCGGCTGGCGCGTGGCGGACGCCCTCGATCACGCCCACCGCAAGCGCGACGCGCGCGGCACGCCGCTCCAGATCGTCCACCGGGACGTGTCGCCCGCGAACGTGCTGCTCGGCTTCGACGGCTCGGTGCGGGTCATCGACTTCGGCATCGCCCAGGCGGCGCTCCGGACGCGCCGCGACGCCGCCCTCCGCGGCAAGTTCGGCTACATGAGCCCGGAGATGGCCTCGGGCGGGCCGGTCGACCGGCGCTCCGACGTCTTCGCCCTCGGGGTCGTCCTGCACGAGCTCCTCACCGGCGCGCGGCTCTTCACCGGCCCCTCGGAGCTCGCGGTCCTCGAGAAGGTCCGCCGCGCGGAGGTGCCGGCGCCCTCGCGGGTGAACCCGGCCGTGCCGCGGGGGCTCGACGCCGTCGTGCTCCGGGCCCTGGCGCGCGATCCGGCGGAGCGCTTCGGCTGGGCGAGCGAGCTCCGCGACGCGCTCGTGCCCTGGACGCACGCGGGCTCGCCCGCCGGCGATCCCCCCGCGCTGGCGCGCTTCATGGCGCTCGCCTTCCCCGACGAGCTCCGGCGTGAGCTCGACCGCGTCGAGGAGCTCCGCCGGACCGATCGCGCGCCCGCCGAGGAGGTCTCCCCGCCCGAGAAGACCCAGGTCATCGCGCTCAGGCTCGACGAGCTCCCCGCGTCCCCGGTGGTGGACGAGCCTGGCGCCCGGCCCGCGCGGCGGGGCAGGCGCGTCTCGCGCGCGGCCGCGGCGATCGGCGCCGCCGCGGGCCTCGCCTTCGCCGCCTCGCTCGTGCTCGCCGCGACCTCGCCCTCGCCGGCCCCCGCCGCGCAGGCGCTGCCCGCTCCGGCCCCCCCGCCGGCCGCCGCGGGCGCCTCCGCGGGTCCGGCCGCCTCCGGCGGCGCGGCGCGGCTCGTCGTGCAGCCGCGCGCCGCGGCCACGCTCGTCGTGGACGGCGAGGCGCGCCTCCCGCCGCTCGCCGCCGACGAGACCCGCGCCGTCGCGCTCGCGCCGGGCCGGCACCGGGTCGAGCTCCGGGCGAGGGACGGCCGGCGCGCGGCCGTGACGATCGAGGTCGGCGGCGGCGAGACCGCCGCGCTGCTCGGGATCGAGCTGCAGTAGCGCGGGCCGGGGTCCGCGGCGCCGCGGCGTCAGCCGCGCAGCGCGTCGAGCGCCGCCGCGAGGTCCTCGGGCGCCGGCGGGCTCTCGGCGAGGTCGGCGGAGAGCACCGCGACCGTCTCCACGTCGAGCCGGATCCGCTCCCAGTCCTCGGGCGGGACCGACAGGAACGCCTCGACGATCTTCGGGTCGAACTGCGTGCCCGTGCAGCGCGTGATCTCCTCGCGCGCGTGATCGAAGGGACGGGCCCGCCGGTACGGCCGGTCGCTCGTGATCGCGTCGAGCGTGTCCACCACGTGGAAGATGCGCGCCCCGACCACGATCTCCTCGCCGCGCAGGCCGGCGGGGTAGCCGGTGCCGTCCCACTTCTCCTGGTGCTGGAGGACGATGGAGGACGCGGGGCGCAGGTAGTCCACGCGCTGGAGGAGCGCCCAGCCGAGCTCGGGGTGGCGCTTCATCTCGGTCCACTCGTCGGTGGTGAGCGGGCCGGGCTTGAGGAGCACCCGGTCGCGCACGCCGATCTTGCCGATGTCGTGCAGGAGGGCGCCGTGCTCGACGACCGTGAGCTCCGGCTCCTCGAAGCCGAGCTGCCGCGCGAGCCGCCGCGCGAAGAGCGACACGCGCCGCGAGTGCCACTGGGTCTCGGCGTCGCGGTAGTCGAGGGCGGCGATGAGCCCCTCGAGCAGCGCCTGCGTGCGGGCCCGGACCATCTCCTCGAGCCGCGCGTTCATCTCGCGCAGCTGCCCGTTCTGGCGCTGCACCTCGGCGGTGAGCCGCTCGTTCTCGCGCTGGAGCCGCGCCGCCTCGGCCGCCTGCGTCACCGTCGCGATGAGCTCCGTCTGGTGCCAGGGCTTCGAGACGATCCGGTAGACCTCGCCCGAGTTCACCGCCTCGAGGGCGACGCGGAAGTCGTCCGCCGCGGTGCAGAGGATCCGGATCGCGGCCGGGTACCGCGCCCGCGCCTGGTTCAGGAAGGCGACGCCGTCCATCCCCGGCATCATGTAGTCGGAGATGATCACGACCGGGCGCTCCGACTCGAGCGCCTCGAGGGCGGCCTCGGGGGAGGCGTAGCAGCAGGGCGCGAAGCCCGAGCTCTCCAGGATGCGCGCGAGCGCCTTCAGGATGAGCTCGTCGTCGTCCACGACGAGCACGGGCTCGGGCGCGGGCGAGACGCCCGGGCCGGACACTACGAGGGCTGGAGGCGCGACGCGCGAGTCCATCGGGCGCGGATGATAGCGGCTCGCGGCGGGATTCGCATGGGGGACCGCGCCCGGCGACGGGTGGGCGGTCCCGGGAACGTCAGAAGCTCTGGAGGAACTCCTCGTTCGTCTCGAACTCGGAGAGCTTCTTGAGGAGCCGCTCCATCGCCTCGACCGGCTTCAGCGAGGCGAGGGCCCCGCGCAGGCGGCGGACCTTCTCGATCTCCTTCGGGGAGAAGAGCTTCTCCTCCTTGCGGGTGCCGGAGGCGCCGATGTCGATGGCCGGGAAGATGCGCCGCTCGGCGAGCTGCCGCGAGAGCACGACCTCCATGTTGCCCGTGCCCTTGAACTCCTCGAAGATCACCTCGTCCATGCGCGACCCGGTGTCGATGAGCGCGGTCGCGATGATGGTGAGCGACCCGCCCTCCTCGGCCTTGCGGGCCGATCCGAACAGCCGCTTGGGCCGCTCGAGCGCGCGCGAGTCGACGCCGCCGGTCAGCGTCCGGCCGGAGGACTCGACCTCCTTGTTGTAGGCGCGCGAGAGGCGGGTGATCGAGTCGAGCAGGATCACGACGTCCTTGCCGCCCTCCACGAGGCGCTTGGACCGCTCGAGGACCATCTCGGCGACGTGGATGTGCTCCTCCGTCGGCCGGTCGTTCGAGGAGCCGATCACCTCGCCCTTGATGTTCCGCTTCATGTCGGTGACCTCCTCGGGCCGCTCGTCCACGAGCAGGACCGTGAGGTGCACGTCCGGGCGGTTCGAGGTGATCGCCTGGGCGATCCGCTGCAGCATGATCGTCTTGCCGGCCTTGGGCGGCGAGGTGATGAGGCCGCGCGCGCCGAGGCCGATGGGGGAGACGAGGTCCAGGACGCGGCCGATCAGCTCGTCCGGGCGCGTCTCCATGACGAGCTTCTCGGTCGGATCGGTCGCGGTGAGGTTGTGGAAGTGGGTGCGCCGGGCGACCGCCATCGGGTCGGTGCCCTCGAGCTGGTCGATGCGCGTGAGCACCCGCTTCATGTTCCGCGTGGCGGCCTGGCCCTTCACGAGCAGCCCGCCCTGCAGGTGCATGCGGTCGATGAGCCAGCGCGGCACCTCGACGTCGAAGGGCTGCGGGAGGTAGCTGCGCTTCACGTCGCGCAGGTAGCCGTTCCCCTTGCCCTCGAACTCGAGGACGCCCTCGACCTCCTCGGTGGCCTCGGGCTGAGCCTGCCCGCCGGGCTGCGCCTGCGGCGCGGGGGCGGTCCCGTTCTGCGCGGGCGCCGCCGCCAGCGGCTGGCCGTTCGGCCCGACCGCCGGTCCACCCTGGCCCTGGGGGCCGCCACGACCTCGGCGACCACGCCGCCGCCGCCGCCGCCGTCCCCCCTGTCCGGGGGCTCCGCCCGGACCGCCGGGCTGCCCGCCGGCCTCGCCCTCATGGGCGGACGCGGTGGGCTGGGAGTTCTGAGGGGCCCCGCTCACGACCGGAGTCGGGGTCTGCTCGTTATCGCTCATGCTGTCGTCTGCTCCGGCAGCGGGGCGAAGGAATCGCCCTCGCGGCACGACCGTCATGCGTCCTGGATTGGCGCCGTTCGCGGCTCGTTGGCAGTCGGTGGGCCGCGAACCGCCGCCCCTGTCGCGTCGCTCGCAGCGCGCCGCGTGTCACGCGACGCGAACTCGCCAGCAACCTGCCGATCAGAGGCTCGTCTACCCGCCGCCGTGAAACGTAAAGCCTTCGCGGAGGGCAGACAAGTCATCACATAGCAAAAAAGATCGCGCAGCGAAAGCTTCGATGCGGCCCCGAGGGGGCCCGCCCGCCCAGCCAGCGGACGCGGCGCCCCTCCGGCCGGTGCTTCACGGCGCGGGTGGTGGGTCCACCCACTCGACGGGCAACGCGAGCACGGGCCCCATCTCCGACACGAGCGAGAGGGCGCGGAGCTCCGGGATCGCGGCGAGCGTGCGCGCGAGCGGGGAGGGCGCGGTGCCGAAGATGCCCACCGAGAACGGGTCCGCCCCGTCCTCGCCGCCCTTGGCCGTGCGGACGATCACGACGTCGTCAGGCGTGAGCCGGGCGCGCTCGCGCGCGAGCTGGATCGCGTCGCGCAGGGAGCCCAGGCCGTCGACGAGGCGCCGCTCCTGCGCCTGGCGGCCGGTCCAGACCCGGCCCCCCGCCACGGTCTCGACCTCGGCGGCCGTGAGCTTTCGCCCCTCCGCCACGCGCGCCACGAACAGCGCGTAGAAGCGCTCGATCTCGCGCTCGACGGCGGCGCGCTCCGGGGCCGACCAGGGCTTCGCGAGGCTCGTGAGCTGCGCGTTCTCGCCCCGCGCCGCGGCCTCGCGGACCACGCCGAGCTTGGCGAGCAGGCCGGAGAGATCGGGCTTCAGGGCGAAGACGCCGATCGAGCCGGTGAGGGTGGAGGGCTCGGCGAGGATCGTGTCGGCCCCGACCGCCACGAGGTACCCGCCGCTCGCCGCGGCGTCGCCCATCGATGCGATGACGGGCTTGCGGCGCCGGGCGCGCTGCACCTCGCGCCAGATCCGGTCCGAGGCGACGCCGTCGCCGCCCGGCGAGTCGATGCGGAGCACGATCGCCTTCACGTCGGAGTCGTCGGCGGCGCGCCGGAGCTGGGCGGCGATGGTCTCCGCGCCGGCGATCGCCGCGACGCCGAGCCGGTCGCCGCGGCTCTTCCCGCCCGCGATCGCCCCCTCCACGCGCACGACCTCCACGTACGCCGCCGGGCCCCAGCGCTGCGCCCGGCGCTCCTCGTCGGGCGAGTAGCCGCCCGTGACCTGCACGCGCCGCTTCGTCACCCGCCGGGCCCAGCCCTCGAGCTCGTCCGGCCACAGCACCGCGTCGAGGAGCCCCTCCGCCTTCGCCTCCTCCGCGCCGAACAGGCCGCGGTCCGCGAGCGCGCGCACGCGCTCCTCCGGGACCCGCCGCGCCGCGGCGACGTCCCCGACGAACCGGCCGAAGACGTCGTCGAGCAGCGAGCCGACCATCTCGCGCGCCTCCGGTGATCCCTCCGTCCGGACGAGCGGCTCGGGCGCGCTCTTGTACGCGCCGCGCTTCACCACCTCGAAGGCCACCCCGATCCGCGCGAGCGGCTCCTTCACGAACAGCGTGGAGGTGGAGACGCCGTTCACGAACAGCGTCGAGCCGGGCTGGGCGGCGATCTCGGTCGCGGCGCTCGCGATCCAGTACTCGATGGTGCCGCCCCCGGCCAGGTACGCGAGGACCGGCTTCCTCTCGCGGATGCGCGCCAGCGCCGCGCGCAGCGCCTCGGCGCGGCCGGCGCCCACCCCGAGATCGTCGATGCGGACCGCGACGGCGGCGACCTCGGGATCGTCGCGCGCCGCCTCGAGGCGCGCGAGGAGCCGGCCGTACGGATCCGGCTCTCCGAAGGTGAAGAACAGGAACGTGCGCGGCGGCTCCAGCGCGCGCTCGACGTCGATGGCCGGCACGTCGTGCCCGGTGAACGCGGCGCGGTAGCGCTCGCCCGAGAAGCGCACGCCGACGAGCGAGCCGGTGCGATCGCGCACCGGCACGGCGCCCCCCGTCCAGCCGACGTACGGTCCGTTCCAGGAGAGCGCGACCACCGCGGCGGGCCGGTCGCCGGTGGGCAGCCCCGACCGGAGCGGGAGCTGGAGCTGGGCCGAGACGGCGAGGCCGGACCAGACCTCCGCGCCGAGGCCGGTCGCGAGGTGCGTCACGCGCAGCGCGTCGCGGCGATCGTCGTCGCCGAGGAGATCGAGCGAGAGGGTGAGCCCGTCGCGCCACAGCCGCGTCGCGACGCCGAGGTCGTAGCGGATGGGGAGCGGCTCGCCCGAGAGCCGCGCGTCGCGGTCGCGCATCGCAGCGGCGACGCTGAGCCAGCGCGTCGGCCGAACCGTGAGGCCGACGTCCCAGCTCGAGAGCCGCTCGAGCGCGTCGTCCCGGGAGGCCCAGCGGTTCCAGCCGATCGCCAGCGAGAGGGCGCGCGTGTCGGTGAGGGCGAGGGCGAAGGTCGTCTTGCGGTAGCGCGGCCCGTCGCCGGAGCCGGGGCGGACCCACTGCATGCCGAACCCGACGCCGAGCGGGCCCACGCCGTCGGCGGCGAAGATGGCGTCCGCGCTCGAGCCCGGGGTGACGTCGCGCTCGTGGAACGCCTGCACGGCGAGCCGGGGCACGAACCCCACGCCGGCCGGGTTCACCGCGAGCGCCGTCGGCTCCTCGGCGGCGGCGGCGCCCGGGAGGGGCAGCGAGAGCCCGGCGGGGAGGCCCTGGTCGCGATCGAGCGCGCTCTGGACCTGGGCGCGCGCGGGCAGCGCGGCGGCGGCGATCACCGCGGCGAGCGCGGCCTTCACGTACAGTCTCATGTGGGCTCCGGCGCGGGATTCTACCGGAGCGTCACCCGGGCGGCCGGGACCGGCCGGGGCGGAAGGGGATCCAAGGGGGGCTGCCACCCCTCCCGGCCGAGGCCGCTACTCCTCGTTGCCCGCGTCCTCGACGGTCCGCAGGTGCTCCTCGGCGAGGGGCACGAGGTTGCCGGCCCGGTACTCGCGGAAGACGTCGAGGAGCTGCTCCTTGTGCGGCCGCACCTTCCCGAGCGGGCACTTCTCCCACTCCTTGCGCGGCTCGTCGCAGTAGCCCATGCGCTTGTCGCCGCACTTCGGCTGCAGGTAGCCGCCGATCTCCGGGATGGCCTTCATCACCTCGCGCCGCATGAGCGCGACCATGTGCCGGATCTCCCACTGCGCGCGCCAGCAGAGCCGGAGGTCCGCGATGTGCAGGAGCTCGGTGAAGTTCACCATCACCTGGAAGTTCGTCGGCGTCGCGTTGGGCAGCACGAAGCGGGCGTCCTCGGCGGGGATCCCCTTCTCGAGCGCCAGCTCGTACACGCGGGTGATCTCGCGCATGAGCCGGTCGTACTCGTCCGCCATGCCGTGCGCGTCGCGCCAGGTCTTCGGCATGACGTAGTCGAGCCGCTCCTCCTTGTAGCGGACGTAGCGCTGCGACTGCTGCTCGAACGAGATGCCGATCCGGTGGCGCACGAACTGGTGCGAGAGCGCCCGGGAGACGCCCGAGATCCCGAACCAGAACACCACCTGCTCGAGGGGCGAGGCGTGGCCGGTCTTGAGCCGCTCCGCGATGAACTCGCGGATGGCGTCGGGCGCGATGCGTCCGTCGCGGATCTCGCTCCAGACCTCGCCGGGCGTCTTGGGGGTGTAGCAGGTGCGGTAGGCGCCGTAGAGCTTCGCGAGCGGGTCGCGGGCGTGGTCGATGAGGGTGACTTCGAGCGGCATGGGACGAGCTCTCCGGAGAGGGGCGCGGATTCTATAGCGGCGACCCGACACGGGGGAAAGGGCGGCGGAGGCCCGCGGGCCCGCGTATAGAGGGGCCATGGAGCCGAAGCCCGCCTCCGCGTCCCGCGTCGAGGTCACCCACCTCGTCATGCCGGGCGACGCGAACTCCCACGGCACCGCGTTCGGCGGCATGGTGATGCAGTGGATCGACCTCGCCGCCGGGATGGCGGCGATGCGCCACGCGCGCCTGCCCGTGGTCACGGCGTCGATCGACCAGCTCTCGTTCCTCGCGCCGGTTCCGATCGGCCACATGGCGCTCCTCGTCGCGCGCGTGACCGCGGTGTTCTCGACCTCCATGGAGGTGAACGTCGAGGTCTCGACCGAGGACCCGCGCACCGGCGAGCGGCGCAGGTGCTGCGACGCGTACCTGACCTTCGTGGCGATCGACGACGCCGGGCGGCCCACGCACGTCGCGCCGCTCGTCGCCGAGTCGGACGACGACCGCCGCCGCGAGCGCGGCGCGCGGGTCAGGCGCGAGTCGCGGCTGGGGCTCCGGGCCGCGCTCGCGCGCGAGTGAAGCGGCGGGGGCCACGCCCCGCTCGATCCCTTCAGGCGCCGCGCAGGCGCAGGTAGAGCGTCGCGCCGTCGTAGAACGTGAGCCGCACGGCGCCCGCCTCGACGCGCGCCCCCGGCTCGAGCCGCAGCGGCGCGCGGCCGATGCGCAGCCCGTTCACGCTCGTGCCGTTGGACGAGCCTGCGTCCTCGACGGTCCAGCCGCCGGCACCGTCGCGCCGGAGGACGAGGTGCCGGCGCGAGAGGGTGCCGTCGTCGACCACGATGTCGTTCTCGGGCGCCCGGCCGACCCGGACCTCCGGACCCCCGTTCCTGGCCGCGAGCGCGATGACGAGCGACTCGCCGGCCGCCACGAGCCGCGTGCCGGGGTCGGCGAGCATGGTCTCCCGCCCGGCCGCGGGCGGCCGCCAGGGACCCGCCTCCCATACGAGCCAGTCCTCGGGCCGCTCGCGCTGGAACGACGCGAGGTCGCACCCGGAGTACTTCCTCGTCAGCCAGGAGAGGAGAAAGCTCTTCACGGTGGCCCCCGCCGCGCGCTTCTCCCCGCGAACGGGGCGATGACATCACGGAGGGGCGAGGGGTGTCGAGCCGCAGGGCCACGGGACGCCACCGCCGCGTCGTTCCCCTCCCGGACAGCGACCCCGGCCCGCGCTCAGCCCCGGAGGCCCGCCGCGAGGACGGCCGGGAGCGCGGTGAGGCCGCGCGCCTCGAGGCGCGTCAGCCCGCGCCCCAGCGCGTGCGCGGTGCGGTGGCTCGGGAAGTACGGCGGCTTCGGGAACGTCGCGGCCGGATGGCGGATGACCGTCTTCTCGACGCGCTCGAGCATGAGCGCGTTGTGCACGAAGCCGCGGCCGCTCTGGATGTCGGTGAGCGGCGCACCGGGGTAGGCGCCCCACGGCGTCGAGCCGAAGGCGAAGCCGTACCCGGCCCAGCAGTTCACGGAGACCGAGCCGTAGCGCAGCCGCCGGACCGCGCGCTCCAGCGCCGCCCCCGTCGTGCGGTCGGAGAGCGTGCGCGGGTGCACGGCGATGTGCGCCGCGAGCGTCCCCCACAGCGTCTCGTTCGCGAGCGTCACCGCGGCGTCGAGGTACTCCAGGGGATCGGCGCTCCCGATCTCGGTCTGCCAGAGCAGGGCGCAGAACGGCTCGTCGCGGAACGCCGCGTCGTCGGGATCGGGCGCGACGCCGCGCACGATCGCCCAGGGGAGCTCGCCCTCCGCCGCCTCCCCGATGCGCCGCACGTCGCCGCGGCCGTCGAGCAGGCGGTGGTAGCTCGAGGCGGAGCCCGGGTACCAGGCGCGGCGGGGCGGGGCGAGCGCGGTGAACCGCTCCACCGCCGCGAGGAACTCGTCGCGCTGGCGCCACCCGCGGGCGGTGACGAGCATCTTGCCGGCGATGCAGTTGTAGGACGCGTTGTGCGTGAGCATCCCCGCGACGCTCTCGGCCTGCGCGGCGAGCGTCCGCGCGTCCCACGCCCCCGGCACGACCAGCACCGGCGTGATGTTCCCGAGCTCGCTCGAGATCTCCTTGCGCAGGAGCGGGTCGTTCCTCGCCATCCGCGCGGCGCGCTCCGGCCCCGGCGGACCCCAGACGATGAGGTCGTGCGTGCGATCCGAGCCGGTGATGTGCACCTCGTCCACGCCCGGGTGGTGCGCGAGGTGCCAGCCCTCCTCCGCGCCGCCGTAGACGACGGCGAGGAAGCCGCGCGCGATCGCCTCGGCGAACGCCTCCTCGAAGAGCGGCCCGAGGTACGCGTTCACCGGGTTCATCTTGAGGACGCAGACCTTGCCCTCGTTGAAGAGCTTCGTCACGACGTCCGCGGGCGGGATCGCGTTGATGTTCCCCGCGCCGAGCACGAGGCAGACCTCGCCGTCGTGGTCGGGCGCCTTGTGAAAGCGCGCGCGGCCCTCGTCGAGCTCGGTCCTCCCGACGCCCTCCTCGAGGTGCACCTCCGCGCTGACGCCCCTGAAGAGCGCGCGATCGGTGGGGGAGGCGGGGAAGACACGGACCGTGAGGCGCCCGTCGAGCGTCTCGCCGACGGCGCCGATGGGCGTGTTGCCGCGCGCCGCGAGCGCCTGGAGCGAGCGGACGACGAGGCGGAGCTGGCGGAGGACGACGTACGGCCCGCTCAGCCACTCCTCCCCGGCGACGGGGGAGTCGAGCGGGATGCCCTTCGCCGCGCAGGCCGCCGCGACGGCGCGCTCGGCGGTGCGCTCGAGGCCGCGCGCCATGGAGCGCGCCAGGGCGATGCGCTCGGAGAGCGACGCGCGCGCCCAGATCGGCGCGCCGTCGCGCAGGCGCGCCACGGCCTCGTCGAGGCGGCGCGGATCGGTGACGGGAGACGGGGCGGCGGCCGGACGCGTCATCGGGCGTTCTCCGCCCGTGATCGTAAGGGATCTCCCGGCTCGCCGCTCGAAACTTCCGGTGCCGGGGCGCACGCCCGGGGGCGACCCGCCGCGCGCGGCGCTGCGATCGTCCCGGGATCACGCTCGGTCGCTCAGGCGGGCTCGGCCCGGCGCAGCGTCGCGAGCGTCACCTCGGGCGGCGCGTTCACGCGGACGCGGATCCCGGACATGCCGATCCCGCGGTTCACGTAGAGCTGGACCCCGCCGTCCAGCGCGTAGCGGCCGCGCAGGAACGGCTCGTGGACGATGGCCGAGAGGAACAGCGGCGTGAAGATCGGGATGTTGATCTGGCCGCCGTGCGTGTGGCCCGAGAGGCAGAGGGTCGGGCGGCCGAGACGCTGGAGCTTCTCCGCCGTGCGCGGTCCGTGCGCGAGCACGAGCGGCGTCGGGCCGGCGAGCCCTCTCAGCGCCTTCCCGACGTCGTCGCGCCGGGTGAGGTGGTCGCCCACCCCGACGACGGGGAGCGGGGCCCCCCGCAGCCGCACGGTGGTCCACGCGTTCTCGAGGACCTCGTAGCCGTGGCCCCGGAGCGCCGCGGCCGCGCCCTCCGGATCGACCCCACACGTCGTGGTTCCCGAGCACGGCGATCGTGGGCGCGGCGAGGCCGCCGAGCAGCTCGTGCATCGGATCGAGCTCGCGGCGGGAGTGCGAGAGGTAGTCGCCGGTGAGGACGACGAGGTCGGGCTGGAAGGCGTTCGCCTCCTCGATCGCGGCGCGGACGACCTCCGCGGGCGTCCGCGGCCCGACGTGGAGATCGGAGAGCTGCGCGACGCGCAGGCCGTGGTGCGCGGGATCGAGGCCCGGCACGTCGAACGTCACGCGCTCCGGCGTGGGCGCCGCGTGGCGGGCCTCGGCGGCGGACGGGAAGGCGCCGAGCGCGCCGGCGGCGCCGACGAGCGCCGCGCCCCTCAAGAACCCTCTCCGCCCGAAGCTCCGCTCCATCCGCGCTCGCGCTCCCTCGCCGGCCGCGCGGCATCGCGCTCGCGCCCCGGAACACTGGAACGCCCCGGGGCCGGCGGCGATTCCTTGGGCGGGGCGGGTCGTGGGGGCGTGCGGGGGCTCGCGCGGCAGGAGCGCGCGGCCCGCACGGCGGCGCGCCGGGTCCCCGGCCCGCTCGGGCGCCCCGGCGGGCGCGCGGTTGACGGAGCGCGGGGGCGCGGCTATCGAGCGCGGAGGAGAGGAGCGGGCCTTGAGCATCATCCTCGATCCGGCGCCGGACTTCAGGGCCGCGGCCGCCATCGGACTTCGCCAGGCGAGGTGCGCGAGGTGGCGCTCGGCGACTACGCCGGCCGCTGGCTCGTGCTGGTCTTCTACCCGCGCGACTTCACCCCCGTGTGTCCGACGGAGCTGCTCGAGCTGTCGCGCCGCGCGCGCGAGCTCTCGGAGCTCCGCGCCGAGGTCCTCGCCGTCTCGGTGGACGACGTGGAGACGCACCAGCGCTGGATCCGCGAGGTGCTCGGCCCCGTCGCCTTCCCGCTCGCGGCCGACCCGGCGGGCGCGATGAGCCGCGCCTACGGCGCCTTCCTCGAGCGCGCCGGCGTGGCGGCGCGCGCCACGTTCCTCGTGGACCCCGAGGGAATCGTCCAGTACGCCGCGTTCCACAACCTGGAGGTGGGCCGCTCGCCCTCGGAGATCCTGCGCGTGCTCGAGGCGCTGAGGACGCGCGAGCGGGTGCCCGCCGAGTGGCGGCGCGGCGAGCCTACGCTCGGGCGTTGAGGCGCGTCGCGCTGCGGGAAGGAATCACTTGGCGTGAACGCGGCGCGGCCACGCTCGACGCCGCGGCGCCCGCGTCGTCGAGACCGGTGCTCCGTCGGGCGCGGCTCACTTGCCGAGCAGGTTTGCGGGCGGCACGCCCAGCGCCTTGGCCATCTTCTCGATGGTCTCCAGCGGTGGAGAGCGCTGCCCGCGCTCGAGCATCGAGACGTACGAGACGGAGATCCCGACCTTGTCGGCCAGCGCCTTCTGGGAAAGCTTCTTCTTGGCCCGCAGGCGGCGCACGTTGCCAGCGAATCGCGTCAGGAGATCCATGCGAAACCCTTAGCAAAGTGACCCCGCGTGCTCATTGTCCTTTTCGGGGTGCCCCCCGGGCGTCCTCGACGCTGAGTGACGCGGTTACTAGTGTCTTTTTGTCCCACGACCAAAGGAGGACTCGAATGGCAGCGAAGCCAAAGGCCGTCTGGCGGCTGGAGGTCGGCGACGAGGCGCCCGACTTCGAGCTGATGGCGACCGGCAGCACTGCGGGTAAAGGCGACACGAAGCGGAAGATCCGGCTCTCCGACTATCGTGGCAAGAAGAACGTGGTGCTGGCGTTCTACCCGGCCGCCTACACCCCCGTCTGAACCGTCCAGATGCCCTCGTACGAGGAGGATCTCTCCGAGTTCGAGCGGCGGAATGCCCAGGTCCTGGGCATCAGCACGGATCAGGTCCACACCAACGAGGCGTGGGCGAAGTCGATGGGCGGGCTGTCGTTCCCGCTCCTGTCCGATCACTGGCCGCACGGCTACGTGGCGGCCCTCTACGGCGTCCTCCGCGGCGAGAACGGCATCTGCGAGCGCGCGATCTTCGTCGTCGACAAGCAGGGGAAGGTTGCCTACATCGACATCCACGACATCGGCGAGCAGCCCCCCACCGACAAGATCATGGCGGCGCTCGACAAGCTGAAGTAGCGGAGGGCGGATGCCGCAAGGAGCCGAGCCGAAGCCGCTCGAGCTGTCCCGTTACTGCGTGCCGTTCACGCCGTTCCAGGGGAAGCTCGAGGACGCCGCGATCTGCATCGTCTCGACGGCCGGGGTCCGGCTCGCGAGCGACGTGCCGTTCGTCACCGACGGCGACGCCACCTGGCGCGTCATCGGGGGAGACGCGGAGGCGAAGGACCTCCGCTACGACGACACGCACTACGACCACGCCTGCGTGGATCGCGATCTCAACTGCGTGTTCCCCATCGACCGGGTGCGCGAGCTCGCGCGCGAGGGGCGGGTGGGCGGCCTCACCGAGCGCCACTTCTCGCTCGGCTTCAGCCAGGCGCTCCGCGAGCTGCGCGAGAAGACCATCCCCGCGCTCGTGCGCGAGGTGGACCGCGAGCGCCCCGGCGCCGTGCTCCTCACCGGCGGCTGACGCCTCTGCCACCGCACGGTGGTCACCGTGCAGCGGATGATCGAGCTCGTGGGCATCCCGACCGTCGTCGTGACGGTCGAGCCGGAGGAGACGCGGCAGGCGCGGCCTCCGCGCGCGCTCTGCCCCCGCGGCTTCGTGGTGGGCCACTCGCTCGGACGCCCGTCCGACACCGCGCTCCAGAAGTGGATCCTCATGGACGCGCTCGGGCTGCTCGTCGGGGAGCCGCGCCCGGGCGAGGTGATCGAGCGGGACTACGCCTGAACCCCGCTGGCGGTCCCCGATCACCACCCGTGGTCGGGAACCGCCGCGGTTCAGGCACGATCCGGTCGGGGCTCGCGCCGTCCCGTCACGGACCGTCGTAGGCGGTCACGGCACCCGGCCCGAACCTCGACTCGAGGTGGGCCATGTACACCACGCGAGGGCTCGCCCAGCGGTCGATCTGGATCGACCGCACGGGCCCCCGCGCGAAGGCCGGCACCGAGTCCGGGGGGAGGTCCTGCACCCACGCGCCGTTCCGGTAGCGCCCGAAGCCGCCCCAGGCGAACCCCACCCACACCGAGCCGTCGGACGGATCGCACGCGACGGCGAGCGCGCCGCCCGCGCCGGCGGGGACGCCGACGGTGCTGAAGGTGGAGGCGCCCTTGCGCAGGAAGGCGAGGCCGTGCGCGTCCGAGCCGACCCACATCGTCCCGTCGTCGCAGAACGAGATCGACTGCACGCTGTCGCGCTTCGTGGCGTCCGCCGGATCCGCGTCCGAGCTCCAGATCCAGAGGTAGGGGCTGGGCGGCGACTGGTTCCCCCACCACGGGCCGTGGAAGTTCTGCGACAGCTCCGGCCGCCGCATCGAGGCGTAGCCGGGGAGGCTCGCCGTGCGGAACTGGTTCGCGTACCAGGGCACGTTCGTGGTGGGGTCGAACGCGAGCGCCCACGCCTCGCCGGTGAGGAACTCGCCGTGCGCGTAGATCGCGGGGTGCTCGTGCTCGAACACGCCCTTCGCGTCCTCCCAGGCCGGGTCGCCGCGGGTGAGGTCCTGGAGGCCGCGCGCGTCGGGGTTCGCGACGAGGATCGAGATCGTGGCGTGCGTGCCGCCCAGGAGCGCGTCGCCGTACGAGAGCGAGCGGCCCTTGTCGTGGTTCACGACGATGCGCTGCACCTGACGCAGCTTCCGGCGGCCGCCGAGCATGAACGGATCCCAGCCGTAGCACTGGGTGTCGTTCGAGCCCTCCACGAAGAACTCGCACACGTAGCCCGGGGGCGTCGCGATCCGGACGTGCCGCTCGCGCGCGAGCGTCGTGCCGTCGAACGTGACGACGTCGGCGCCCCCGGAGTCGACCGCCCAGTCGGCGTCCGTGTCGCCGTCGGTGCCGACGCCCTTGAAGCCGATGATCGCCTTGTTCGGCGTCGAGCCCGCGACCGAGATGACCGGGCACGTGACGGCGGGATCGGACGGGGTCGCGTTCGCGATCTGCGCCGCGTCGTGGCAGTTCTTCGTCAGCCCGGCGGCGTCCGCGTCGAAGCGCTTGAAGTCCTGGGCGGCGCGGGACTTCGCGTAGACGGCGGCGTCGCCGCCCGCGACGTAGACGTTGCCGGCCTCGTCCGCGGAGACGTCGCTCACCTTGGCCGGGAGCCCCTGCTCGGCGCCCCAGAACCGGAAGGCGCCGACGACGACCGGCGCCTTCACCGCCGGGGCACCGCCTCCGCCGCCGCCACCTCCCGTGCCGCCTCCGGTCCCGCCCCCCGTGTCGCCGCCGGTGCCGCCGCCGCCCGTGTCGGCCGGGGTCTTGGTGCCGCCGCCTCCGCCGCCGCCGCACGCGGTCAGCGCAGCCGCCGCGAGCACCGCCGCCCAACGCCGCATCCCGGCCATCCGCCGTCTCCCGCGCGCCCGCCCGGACGCCGGGCCGACGGGCCCTCCGGCACGCACGCGCAAGAAAAGCTGGCCCGAGCGACACGGTCCGCCAAGCCGGGGCGCCGGGGGCAGCACTCCGGGTGAGACCTCCCACGCTCGGACGGGGGGCGCGATCTGGCGCGCGCGGCCCGGCGCGGTCACAATCGGGCCATGCTGCAGGGAGACCTCGCGACCTTTCCCCTCGCCGAGCTGTTCCAGTGGCTCGATCAGAGCAGGCGCTCGGGGATCGTCGAGCTCGACGCGGGCGAGGGGACGCCGTTCTGGCTGCACGTCGTCGACCGCCGCATCGTCGCGGCGGCGCGCCCACCGTCCGAGCCGTCGGCGCTCGGCACGCTCGCCCGCTGGTCGCACTCGGAGCCGCCGGAGTCGCTCTGGCCGGAGGCGTGCGCCGACCGGATCGTCGATCTCTTCCTCGCGCCACCAGGGGGCCGGTTCACGCTCATCGTGGACGCCGGCGGCTTCGAGGACGGGGTCCGCCTCGACGTGGGGCTCGGCCAGATGGCGCTCGAGGGCCTGCGGCGGCTCGACGAGTGGCCCGAGCTCGACCGGCGCTACCCGTCGGACACGGCCGCGCTCGTCGCGGAGGAGGGCGCCGCACGCCCGCGCACGCCGGGGCAGCGCGCGCTGCTGGAGGCGGCGCGGCGCCGCGCGTCGATCGCCGAGGCGCGCCTCGCGCTGGCCCTCTCGCGCGCCGCGGTGCTCCGCCGGATCGAGACGCTCCGCGCCCTCGGCCTCGCGCGCGTCGAGGGCGTGTCCGCGCACCCGGACCCGGTGGCGTCACTGGTGGCGAAGGCACAGCTGCTCGTCGACGCGCGCCAGTTCGACGAGGCGGGCATCGTGTTCCGGAGCCTGCTCGCCGCGGATCCTTCCGACAGGCGCGTCCGCGCGCTCCTGCGCGAGGCCGAGCGCGAGCAGGTCGCCGTGCTCTACGCGGAGCTGTCCCCGGTCGCGGTCCCCGTCCTCCTGGCCGGGCTGGCGGCGCTCGACGGGCCGGCGGCGCGGCGGCTCGGCCCGACGGACCGCGAGGTCGCGGGCCGCCTGAACGGCAAGTGGGACGTCGCGAGCATCGCGCTCGCGAGCCCGCTGCGGGAGGTCGAGACGCTGAAGGCGCTCCGCAAGCTCGTCCGGCTCGGGCTCGTCGAGCTGCGCGAGGCCTGAGGCGCGGGGCGAGGGAGCTCGGCGATCCGACGCGAGCGCGCAGGGCGTCACGCGCGCGCCGTGACAGGGGCGTGACCCTCCGATGGCAGGATCCAACCGCTCTGGAGGGCACACCATGATCGACACCGCCTCGCACGACGCTCCGCGCGCCGCAGAGAAGCCGCTCCTGCGCGGCGTGTCCCACGAGATCGCCGCGTTCGTCGCGCTCGCCGCGTGGATCGCGCTCGCGCTCGTCTCGCCGTCGGCGCGCGCCCGCGCCGCCGCGAACGTCTACGGGGCGAGCCTCTTCACCCTGTTCGCCGTGAGCGCGCTCTACCACCGGCCGACCTGGCCGCCGCGCGCGCGGCGCTGGATGCGACGGCTCGATCACTCGGCGATCTTCCTCCTCATCGCCGGAACGTACACGCCGTTCTGCCTGGTCCTCGGCGGCGCGCGCGGCGAGGCGCTCCTCGTGATCGCGTGGGGCGGGGCGGCGCTCGGCATCCTCCAGTCGATCCTGTGGGTCCGCGCGCCGAAGCCCCTCATCGCGGTGATCTACGTGCTGCTCGGCTGGGTGATCCTCCCGGTGATGCCCGCGCTCGTGGCGCGCCTCGGCCCGGGCGCGATCGCGCTGCTCGGCGCCGGCGGGATCGCCTACAGCCTGGGCGCGGTGGTCTACGCGACGCGGCGTCCGGATCCGTTCCCGCGCGTGTTCGGGTACCACGAGATCTTCCACGCGCTCGTGGTGGTCGCGGCGGGGCTCCACCTCGCCGTCACGGCGCGGGCGCTCTTCTCGCTGTAGCCGATGCTAGCGGCCGGCGGCCCGGGCCGCTGCCTTCACCTTCGCGGCGACGAGGACGTAGAGCGCGAAGAGCGCGTCCCGCTCGGTGACCGCCGCGTCCGGCATCGCCGCGATGCGCGCGAGCCGGAGCAGCTCGTGCGGGTCGAGCCCGAGCCGCGCGGCCCGCCCGTCCTCCGCGGGCACCCGCGCCAGCACCGCGGCCACGCCGTCCGCGGCGATGCGCGCGGCCTCGCCGTAGGTCCGCTCGCGCAGCGCGTGCTCGGTGGCGGCGATCGCCGCGCCCTCTCCCGGGAAGAGCCGCGCGAAGGACACCGGGGCGAGCGCCGCCGGATCGGCCGGCCCGGAGGCCTCGGCCGCCGCGGAGAGCTGGGAGGCGAGCTCCGACCCGCCGCCGGAGAGCTCGAGCGGCCGCGGCGTCGCGCGGCGCGCGGGCTGGCGCGAGCGCAGGTCCTTCACCACGAGGCGGGTGATCTCCTTCAGCCCGGCGAAGACCCCGACGCCGCGGCTCGCGATGCTCTCGACCTCGGGCGCGCCGTGGCGGTTCAGGGCGGCGCGGAGGTCCTCCACCGGCAGCGCGCCGGGGAGATCGCGCTTGTTGTACTGGAGCACGTGGGGGAACTCGGCGAGGGAGATGCCGAGCTCGCCGAGGTTCGTGGCGAGGTTGTCGATGGACTCCGCGTTCGTGTCCCGCGCCGCCGGCTGGGAGTCCGCCACGAACACGACCCCGTCGGCGCCGTTCAGCACGAGCTTGCGGGTCGCGTCGTAGAACACCTGGCCCGGCACCGTGTAGATCTGGAGCCTGAGCGTGAGCCCCCGCACCTGCTCGATCTTGAGGGGCAGGAAGTCGAAGAAGAGGGTGCGATCACCCTCCGTCGAGAGCGACACGAGCTGGCCGCGCGTCTCCGGGCGGACGCTCTCGTAGATCTGGTGGAGGCTCGTCGTCTTCCCGGACAGGCCGGGGCCGTAATAGACGATCTTCGCCGAGATCTCCCGCGCGAGCGGGTTGACGGTGGACACGGCCGGCATCATAGCCCCGGGCGATCGGGGGGGCGACTTCGCCGCAGGCGCGAAGGTCCGCTCCCGGCGCCTCGGGAGAGGCGGCACGGGCGGGCGCGGCCTTCACCGCGCGAGGAGGGCGTCCACCACCGCCACCAGGTCCTCGCCCTGCACGGCGGGTGGGCCCATGGCCGGGTGGAAGCGCCGCTCCAGCCGCGCGCACCAGCCCCCCACCAGCCCGGCGCGCTGGGCCCCCTCGACGTCCCACGCGTGCACCGCGACGAGCGCGAGCCGCTCCGGCGGCTGCCCGAGGGTGCGCGCGGCGTGCAGGTAGATCTCGCGGCCCGGCTTGTAGCGGCGGATCTCGTCGACGCCCATGACGCGCGCGACGTGATCGAGGAGGCCTGCGCGGTCGAGCAGCCCGCGCGTCGCCTCCACGCCGCCGTTCGAGAGGGTCGCGATGGGCACGCCCGCGCCGGCGAGCCTGCGGAACGCGGGCGCGACGTCCGGCGCGGGGTCGAGCGTCTTGAAGCCGTCGAGGACGTCCTCGACGGCCGCGCGCTCCACCGGGCGGCTCCGCTGGGCGAGGAGCACCTCGAGCGCGCCGCCGGCGATCTCGCGGAAGGGCCGGAACGAGCCGCTCGCGTCGAGCGCGAACGCGTCCCGAAGGATCCGCGTGAACCAGGTGTCGAGGTCGAGGGGAGCGAGCCCCAGGGCGGCGAGGCGCAGGCGCAGGGGATCGAGCGGGAAGAGCGTCTCGATGACGTCGAAGATCACGGCGGCGGGGCGGGCCATGGGCCGGTGCGTACGCCGCGACCTCCGCCGGCGCAAGGCGCGGGCGGGGGTGGCGGCGCGGAGGCGGCCCTCGGCGTCGGGGCCCGTTGACGGCGGGGGGCGGAAGGGCGAAAAGGCGGCCATGCCGTCCACCTCGCTCACCTTCGCGAGCCGCGCCGAGCACCGCGCCTGGCTCGAGGCGCAGTCGGCCCTGCCCGAGGGCTTCTGCATCGGGACCACGAGCTTCGAGTTCGTCCCGGTCGAGGCGCCGAAGCCCGGCCGGATGAAGCTCACGCTCGTGGCGCTCGACCGCCCGACCCCCGCGTTCGCCGCGAAGTTCACCCGGAACGCATTCCCCGGCGCGCCGGTGATCGTGGGCAAGCGCCGCCTCGACGGGCCGACGCTGGGCGGCATCGTGGTGAACACCAAGATCGCCAATGTCTGCGCGCCGGGCGGGATCGAGGCGGCGGAGCGCGTCGGCGCCGAGGCGGCGCGACTCATCGGGATCGCGCCCGAGGAGGTGCTGCCTTCGTCCACCGGGGTCATCGGCTGGCAGCTCCCCGTCGAGCGGATGATCGCGGCGCTCCCCGAGGCCGCCTCCGCGCTCCAGTCCGGCACGATCCTCCCGGCCGCCGAGGCGATCACGACGACCGACCTCTACCCCAAGGTGCGGCGCGCGCCGCTCGGGGAAGGGACGCTCGTGGGCATCGCCAAGGGCGCGGGCATGATCGAGCCGAACCTCGCGACCATGCTCGTCTACCTGCTCACCGACGTGGACGTGCCGCGCGACACGCTGCGCGCCGCGCTCGACGCCGCCGTCGAGGTGACGTTCAACTGCATCTCCGTCGACACGGACACGAGCACCTCCGACACCGTCGTGATCGTCTCCTCCCGCAAGAAGGCGGCCCCGCCGCCCGGCGCGCTCGCCGCCGCGCTCGCGCAGGTGTGCGGCGACCTCGCCGAGGACGTGGTGCGGAACGGGGAGGGCGTCCACCACGTGATCCGCGCGAGCGTCACCGGCGCGCGCACGTTCGAGGAGGCGCGCGCGATCGCCAAGTCGGTGGTGAACTCGCCGCTGCTCAAGGCGGCGGTGAACGGGAACGATCCCAACGTGGGGCGGCTCCTCTGCGCCGTCGGCAAGCAGGCGGGCGCCTCCGGGATCCCGCTCGACCCCGCGCGCGTCACGATGCGCGTGGGCGACGACCTCGTGCTCGAGGGCGGCGCGATGCGGCTCGACCCCGCGAAGGAGGAGCGGCTCGTCGCCCACATGAAGTCGGCGGAGCTGTACGCGACGCGTCCGTCCGCGGACGGGCTCTTCCGGCCGCCGATCGACTACCCGCCGCACGAGCGGCGGGTGGAGATCGGGATCGACCTCGGCATGGGGAGCGCGGCGTGCGCGGTCCTGGGGGCCGATCTGACGCACGAGTACGTGACCGAGAACGCGGACTACCGGAGCTGAGGCGCGCGAGCCAACACCCGACCGCGCCCGAGTCCGGCGGGTCCGCGCGGCGGACCTTCGGGCCCGAGAAACCCCTCACGCCCCGCGCGCTGCTCCCGGCACCGACCGTGCACTCTCGCGCGCTCGCGCGGGGGCCGCGCCGGGGAGATCCACGATGAAGGTGACCGAGAAGGGCAGGGCGGAGGGCGGCTCGAGAGGCGCCATTGCGCAGCGGTTCGACGAGGTCCTCCGCAACGCCCGCCGAGGCGTCCGGGCTCCGCACCGGTCGCCTGCAGTCGCCGGCGTCGACGAGCGCGCCGGCGCACCCCGGAGCCTGCGCGCGCGACGCGCGAGCGCGGATCACGCGGGCAGCGTGCTGCGCGAGCGGCGCGCGGACGCCTTCGAGGCGGAGCGGCTGACGCGGCCTCCGCCCGCGCCGGTGGCGCAGCTCCAGCCCGCGCGCATCGAGGGGGTGGCGGACCTGCGCGCGATCGTGCGCACGCTGCCCGCCGCGATCGAGGCCGCGCGCGTCCGCGAGGGCGAGCCCCTGTCCCTGTCGCTCGGTCGCGCGCTCTCGGTCGATCTCCGGCGCGGCGCCGGCGGCCTCGAGCTCGTGCTCCGGCCCGACGCCGTGCTGCAGCGCGCCGCCGCCGCCGAGCTGCCCGGGCTCCTCGAGACGCTCCGCGCGCGGGGCATCGTCGTGGCGCGCGCGGAGGTGCGCGCGCAGCCGCACGCCGGCCCGCCAGCCGGGCGCTCCGCGCGTTGACGCCGTCCCGGCCCTCCGCTACAAAGGGCGCCTCGGTACGGCACCGTCGCCAAGTGGTAAGGCAAAGGTCTGCAAAACCTTTATTCCCCGGTTCGAATCCGGGCGGTGCCTCTCTCCGAAGGGCTCGAAGCCGCTCAGGTTTCGGGCCCTTCGTGTTTTCGCGCGGTGAACGGCGGGCCCCGCCGCGCAGGGCCCGGGACAGGCCGATCCCTCCGCGGCGCGCTGCGAAGCTCACGCGAGGCGTGTACGTTCGTCCCGGCAGGCGAGCGTCGAGGACAGGGGAGGGTGCGCGAGGTGCTCCGAGGGATCGACGATGGCGCGGAGTCGAGCGGTGCGAACGCGCCGCGCCGCCGGATCGCGGCGCGGGGCCGCCCGCTCGAGGACCCGGCGTGCGCCGGCTGCAGGCAGCTCCCGCTCCTGCGAGCGCTTCGCCGCGCGGGGCTCGCCGTCCGCGGCGGTCTCGGCTGCGAGCCTCCGGCCGCGGGCGAGCGGGACGCGCCGCCCGGCCGCGTCGCGCGGATGGCGGGCGCGGTCGAGGCCCTCGTCCGTCCCGGGGCGCTCGTCGCGGAGGCCCGCGACCTCGCGCTGCTCGTCGTCGCCGATCGCGGGCCGCACCGCGCCGCCGCCGTGGAGTCCGCGCTCGCCGCGGCGGGCGCGCGCGTCGTGCGCCTTCCCGCCGGATCGGGCGCGCAGGACGCCGAGCGGCTCGTGGCAGAGGCGCTCGCGAGCGTCCGCCCCGCGGCGCTCGTCGCGCTCGCCGAGTGCGCGCGCCGCGAGGAGGCACGCCCGCCGCTCGCGATCGAGCCGGCTCGCTGCAACCGCTGCGGCGCCTGCCTCGGCCTCGGCTGCGTCGCGCTCTCCGACCCAGGGGGCGAGGCGATGTCGATCGACCCCGCGCGTTGCGTCGGCTGCGGTCTGTGCGCCCCGCTCTGCCGCGGCGGCGCCATCCGGTGTCGCTGACGTGCTCCTGCCTCACCGGTACGGTCCGCTCCGCCCACGCAGGGCGCCCGGGCGACGGGGGCTGCCGGGACGCAGGCGGCGCGTTAGACGAGGGGCGTGGCGACCGAGATCTGCCAGTACTGCGGCGTCGACCTCGACGAGATCGAGCCGCGGCAGGAGACCGGCTGGACGTACGGCGTCGAGTGCAGCCGCTGCGCGCCGGAGCAGCGCCGCTCGCAGGTGCTCGCGCGCCGGGAGCGCGTGGCGGAGCTCGCTTGCCCGCAGTGCGGCGCGCGCATCGCGCCGGCGGAGGGGCACCCCGACGTGCTCGTCGTGAAGGAGCTCACCTACGAGGTGTGCGCGGCGTGCGGCGAGCGCTGCGGCGTCGCGGCGGTGCGGAAGGTGCGCGACGTGTCGGGCGGGACGATGTAGCGATCAGCGCGGGGACCGCGAGGAGCCGGCGAGGTCCGCGACGGTGCGGGGCCGCTGCCGGTTGCGCACGTGCTCCTCGAGCCAGCGGACCGTGTCGAACAGCGTCTCCTGCGCGTCGCGCGCGGAGAAGCCGAGCTCCGCCTCGGCCTTGCCGGACGCGCAGTACCAGAAGTGCTCGCCCATCTCGACGGATCGCGGATCGAGCGGCGTCTCGCTGCCGCGCCAGGCGTGGAACTTCTCGAGGAGCCGCGCGCCGGCGAGGTTCAGGTCGGACGGGAGCCGCACGCGCGGGCCCGCGACGCCGGTGAGCCGCTCGAGCCGGCCGAAGAAGTCGCGGAACGTCATGTTGGCGCCGCCGAGCAGGTAGCGCTCGCCGGGCCGCCCTCGCGTGAGCGCGGCGCTGAACGCGCGCGCCGCGTCGCGCACGTCCACGAACGAGAGGCCGCCCGAGGGCATCGCGGGGATGCGCCGCTCCATGAACTTGAACACGACGTCGGTCGAGGAGAGGCGCGCGTCGCCGGGCCCGAGCAGGAGCGACGGGTTCAGCACGACGAGCGGCAGCCCCGTCTCCGCGTGGATCCGGAGCGCGGCCTTCTCCTGGTAGATCTTGGACAGGTAGTACGGCCAGCCCGCGACCACGGCGATGGGGTGGTGGTCCGCCTCGGTGGCGACGCGCTCCTCGCGCGAGACCGCGATGGTGCCCGAGGAGGAGGCGAGCACGACCCGCTTCACCCCGGCCGCGACGCAGGCCTCGAGGAGCCGGCGCGTGCCCTGGACGTGCAGGTCGTAGAGCGCGCGCGGCTCGGCCGGATCGAAGTCCACCTGGCCGGCGAGGTGGTACACGGCGTCGACGCCGCGGACCGCCTCCCGCACGGCGCCCTCGTCCGCGAGGGAGGCGCGCACCACCTCCGCGCCGATCCGCTCCGCGTCCGGCGGGGCGGAGCGCTGCAGGAGCCGCAGCCGGTGGCCCTCTCCGGCGAGGAGCGGCACGAGGGCCGAGCCGAGGAACCCGGTCGCGCCGGTGACGAGGACGTTCATGGCTCGTCCTTCCGCCGCCGGGCGCGGGTACGCGTGGCGGTCGCGGCGCCGGTCTGGGTGGCGTGCGGGGTCGAGCTCGGGGTCGGAGTCGGAGTGGCGGGGGAGGCGGGGGCCGGCGCCGGCGTCGGCGTCGCGGTCGCCTTGGCGATCGAGGTCGCGGTCGCGCCGCCGGTCGAGGTCGCGGTCGCGCCGCCGGTCGAGGTCGCGATCGCGCCGCCGGTCGAGGCCTTCCGCTCGCCCTTCGCCGCCTCCCGCAGGGCGCGGACGGCGTCCTCGATCACCCGCGTCGCGACCTTGTACCCCTCGCTCCGCGGCAGGCCGGCGATGCGCTGGCGCAGCTCCTCGACGGCGATGGGGCGGCCGATGCGCACCTCGAGCTCGGCGTTGCGCGGGACGCTCTTGCCCGGCGGCAGCGCCTCGAAGGTGCCGTCGAGGTGGAGCGGCAGCACGTCCACGTTGCACTGCAGCGCGAGGTAGCCCGCGGTCGGGAAGAACGGCCGCAGCGCGCCGTCGCGGGTGCGCGTCCCCTCGGGGAAGATGAGGAGGTGGTACCCGCGGCGGAGCGCCTCGGCCGCGGCCTTGAGGCTCGCCTTGAGCGAGCCCTCGCGCTCCATCGGGATGAGGTTCGTGAAGTTCTCGAAGTAGGCGCGCTTCACGCGGGTGTCGAAGAAGTAGTCCCGCGCGGCGAGCGCGGCGAGGCGCCGGCCCTCCTCGCCGAGCGCGATCTTGACGAGCCCCATGTCGAGGTGGCTCGCGTGGTTCGCGACGACGAGCACGTTGCGATCGTGCGGGATGTTCGCGGCGCCGACGACCTTCGCCTCGTAGAGCCCGTGGTAGAGGGCGCGCTGGCCGAGCCCGAGCAGGCGACGACCGAGCTTCGCCAGCGCCGCCGGCACCGCGATCTCCGCGTCGCCGGCGGGCGGCGGCGGGGCGGCGCGCTCCGGCTCCGGCGCGTGGCGGTGGACCGCCGCCGAGACGACGCGCGCGAGCTCGCCCGCGGTCTGGACGTCCTGCAGGTGCTCGGCGGCGGACGCGGGCACGCCCGCCTCCTCCAGCGCGGCGGTGAGCTCGGTGAGCATCAGGCTGTCGAAGCCGAGATCGGTCGCGAGGTGCGACTCGTGCGTCACCTCGGCCCGCGGGCGGCGCGAGACCTCGGCGAGGAGATCGAGGAGCCAGCCCTCGCCCGCGCCGCGGTCCTTCGCCGACTCCCGCGCGCGCCGCCCCTTCTGCGCGGCCGTCTCGAGCCGGAGCAGCTCCTCGCGCACGAGGCCGCGCTTCACCTTCCGCGTCGCCGTCTTCGGCAGCTCGCCGTCCACGACGTGCCAGACCTTCGCGCGCTTCGCGAACGGGAGGGACGCCGACACCGCGCGCACGTGGGCCTCGAGGCGGGCGCGCACCTCCTCGCGATCGTCCTCGCCGTACTCGGGCACGACGATGAGCGCGACCTTCTCGCCCGTGCCGTCGGGGAGCCCCACGACGCACAGCTCCTTCACGAGCTCCGGCTCGCGGTAGGCGTCCTCGACCTCGTCCGGGTAGACGTTCTTCCCGTTGGCGTCGATGATGACGTCCTTCTTGCGCCCGACGAGGGTGAGGTTGCCGTTCGCGTCGAGCTTGCCGAGGTCGCCGGTCCGCAGCCAGCCGCCCTCGAGCACCTGGCCGGTGAGCTCGGGATCGACGCCGGCGTGCTCGCCGCCGCGCCAGTAGCCGAGCATGACGTTCGGCCCGCGGGCGAGCACCTCGCCGACGCCGTCCGCGTCCGGCTCGGAGATCCTGAGCTCGACGCCGGGCAGCGCCGGACCGACGCTCCCCTTCGGCGCCTCCTCCTCGGGCTGCGACACCGCGAGGACCGGCGCCGCCTCCGTGAGCCCGTAGCCCTCGTACAGGTCGAAGCCGAGCTCGCGGAACGCCTTCTGGACCTCGGGATCGAGCGCGGAGCCGCCCGACACGAGCAGGCGCAGGCGGCCGCCGAAGCGGCGGTGCACCGGCCAGAAGAGGAGCTTGCCGAGGTTCACCCCGAGCTCGGAGTCGCGCAGCGCGGCGTTGCCCTTCATGAGCGCGCGGAACGCGGCCTCGACCACGCCGGGCTTCGCCGCGAGCTCCTGCGTGATGCGGCGGTGGAGGAGCGACCAGAGCGCCGGCACCCCGATCATCGCCGTCACGCGCCCGGCGGAGAGCGCCTCGGAGATGCGGTCCGAGGTGAGCTCGTCGAGGTACTCGATCTCCGCGCCGCGCGAGAGCGGCACGAGCAGCCCGCAGGTGAACTCGAAGGTGTGGTGCAGCGGGAGCACGGACAGCATGCCGTCGCCCGGGCCGAGCTCGAACGTGCCGACGAGCTTCGCGACGAGGCTCGCGAAGTTGCGGTGCGAGAGCATGACGCCCTTGGGCGTGCCGGTCGTCCCGCTCGTGAAGATGAGCGAGGCGAGGTCGTCCGGGCCGATCTTCACGGGCGGCGCGCCCGCGCCGGGGGGGCCGCCCGCGAGCGCCTCCCCGAGGAGCGCGGTGCGCGCGCCGGGCACCGCCGCGGCGGCGAGCGCCGCGAGGCCGGGGCTGCGCTCGGCGGCGTCGTCGGAGAGGAGCGCGAGGCGCGCTCCGGCGGTCCGCCAGAGGTTCGCGAGCTCGCGCTCGGTGAGCTGCGGATCCACCGGGACCGCCGCCGCGCCGGCGCGGAGGATCCCGAAGTAGGCGATCGCCCACTCGGGCCGGTTCTCGCTCGCGAGCAGCACGCGGTCGCCCTTCGCGACCCCGGCCGCGTGCAGGAACGCGGCGACCGCGCCGGCGCCCCGCCGCAGCTCGCCGTACGTGACCCGCGTCTTCGCCGCGCCCTGCATCCGCAGCGCGACGCGGTCCTTCCAGCGCTCGCACCCGGCGTCGAGGAGCTCGAGCAGGTCGCGGTGGGCCTTGGGGGCGTGGACGCGCTTGCCGGACTCCTCCTCGAGCCCCGGGAACACCCACTCCTCCATGCCCTTCATGTGCACGTCGAGCCAGTAGCGCCGCCAGTCGAGCGCCTCCGGATCCCACGGCACGCGCGCGCGGTCCGCGTCGCCGAGCCGCGCGTACAGCGCGCGGATCGCGGCGCAGCGGAAGACGTAGCGGTTGTCCCAGACGAACGGCATGTAGAGGTCCCACATGGCCTTCGTCTTCTCGAGCCGATTGCCGAGCTCGTCGAGGCTCTCGGCGGCCCCCTCGGCGAGCGCCGTGAGCCGCGGCGCGCCCCAGCGCGGCGACGCCTCCAGGAGGAGCCGCTTCGCCCCGCGGGCGAGCGCGGAGATCGCGGGCGCGCTCGCCGCCTCGTAGTGGGCGCGCGAGACGGAGTAGGGCTCGAGCCGGGAGAGGAGCCGGTTCCAGGTGCGGTTCCCCTCCTCGCGCTCGCGGAAGAAGCGGCGCCGGTAGAGCGCCGTGAGCTCGACCGCGCGCCGCGCCCAGAGGGGGTTCACGTCGCCCGAGGCGAGGTGGTAGACGCGGCCCTCCGGGAGCTCCCCGGCCCCGGACGCCCGCGAGGCGTCGCGGCGCTCCACGAGCTCGGCGGTCGCCGCGATCATCGCCGCCGCGACGAGATCGACCGGCACGACGTCCAGGATCGCCTTCTCCGCGGCGGGGAAGCTGCGGTGCCCCTTGAGCGCCATGAAGGCGAGCGGCGCGCTCGTCGTGAACCCCTCGTTCCAGCCGGGGAACGGGAAGCGGAGCGCGCTCTCGACGATCGACGGCCGGACGATCGACCAGACCACCCGCTCGCCCCGGGCGCCTCCGAGCGCGCTCGCGGCGATGACCTGCTCGCCGAGCGACTTCGTGTAGGTGTACGTGTTGGGCCAGCCCCAGTGGCGGGCGCGGGTCATGCCCGCCTCGACGAGCTGCCCGGACAGCCACAGCCGCCTCTCGCGGCCGACGGCGAGCCGCAGGGCCTTCTCGTCGCCCGCGCGCCCCTCGGCGCGGAGCCGCTCCAGCGCGCGATCGCGGAACTCGGACTGGAGCACGCGGTCGTCGGCGCGCGCGCGGAGCTCCTCGATGCGCCGCGTGGCGTCGGCGAGCTCGCCGTCCACGTCGAAGTCGGCGGCGGCGAGGGCGCCCGCCTTCGGCCGGCCCTCGACGCCCTCGCGGCGCGGGAAGTAGCCCGGGAGCTCCTCGTCCTCGTGGACGACGCCGTCGCGGTTCCCCGCGACGAAGCAGGTGGACACGTGCAGGAGCGCCGCGCCGGTGGTCCGGCAGAGCTCGACCGCGCTCCGCGGCCCGCGGACGTTCACGGCGAGCGCGAGCTCGAGCGAGGGGTCGAAGTCGACGAGGCCGGCGCTGTTCACGACCGCGTCGAGCCCCTCGAGGCGCGCGAGGTCCGCCTCGGAGAGGCCGAGGAGCGGATCGGTCACGTCGCCGGCGAGCGGCACGCACTTCTCGCGGAGGAAGGCCTCGAAGCCGGCCCCGTGGCGCGCGCGCAGCGTGTCGAACGGGCGGCTCGGGGCGACCTTGTCGAAGAAGCGGGCCTCGGCGGTGCCGCCGGTCCCGGGGCGGACGAGCACGAAGACCCGGCCGACGTCGGGGTAGCGGTCGAGGAGCATCGAGAGCGCGACCTTGCCCACGAAGCCGGTCGCGCCGGTGACGAGGATCTTGCGCCCGGCGAGCGCGCGGCCGACGTCGAGAGGGTCGGCGGCGGTCGAGGCCGTGCGGCCGGCGCCCGGGCGCGGGCCCGGGTGCTGGTGCGCGGGGCGGGATCTGTCGCGGCGCTCGCTCATCCGAGGTTCTGCGTCATGACGATCGGCGGGTGGTGGAGGAGCGCGATGGACGCGCTGCGGCCGTGGATCGCGCGCGCCATGTCGATGGCCTCCGAGAGCGTCTCCGCGTGGTCCCAGCCCATCATGCGCGGCACGTGCGCGTTGTCCGCCCCGGCGGCGATCACCTTGCCGACGTGCTGGCGACCGTTCTCGCCCCAGTACCACATGAAGAACGGGTGCGCCCCGTGGTACGCGTGGCCGGTCCGGTACATGTGGACGTAGGTCGGGTTCTCGGCGAGCTCGCGCTCGTAGCGCGCCTCGAGCACCTGCGCGTCGCGGGTCTCCGGCAGGAGCCGGTGGAAGAACTCGATGTAGCTCGGGTGGTGCTCGGGGTCGAACGAGTCCGAGCACGGGTGCGTGACGATGAGCGTGCCGCCCTTCTTCACGAGCGGCTTGCCCCGGTAGAAGTTGAAGAAGTACCCGCAGGCCATGACCTGGACGAGCAGCGGGTTCAGGATCGAGTTCACGTTGTACGGCGAGACGTACGGGATGCCGTAGATGAGCACGTCCGCCTGGAAGTCCACGTCCACGGCGTACTGCGCCCAGCTCTTCTCGAGGATCTTCGCGTGCGTGGGCTCGGTCAGGCCCGCGTGCACGGCGATCACGTCGTACGGCGCCGGCACGGCCTGGAAGATCTTGCGCTTCGCCACGGGCGGGAGCCGCTTCAGGGTCGCGCGCATGCCCGCGAGCTTGAGCCGATCGAGCTCGGTGTAGTCCTCCTCCTTCTTCATGAGGAACTCGAGCGGCCCGTCGAACATCCGGTTGTTGATGGTCGTCTCGATGTGGAAGACCTGGAGGTGCTCGTCGACGTAGCGGCCGATCCGGTCCACGGAGCGGTGCATCTCGGAGCGCTCCGGGTCCATGTACGAGTGGCTCTTGCGGATGTGGTGCGGCGTGTGGTGCGCCTTCACGCCCTCGTAGTTGGTGAGCCCGGTCGAGACCGACTTGTGGCCGCCGTCCATGGGGACGAGGTTCAGGTTCACGTAGATGAGCAGGTCCGACTCCGCCGCGCGGCGGTTCACGATGACCTTCTCGCCGTGCGCGGTGGTGCCGAGGACGACGCAGCCGTCGGGGTCCTCGGCGTCGTGGTTGTAGTAGCGGTCGGGGTAGTAGGCGTCGAAGATCTGGTCGCCCACCATCCGCCGCATCTCCGCCTCGGTCATGCGGCGGTGGAGGGCGATCGCGATGACGAGGTGGACGTCGTCGACGCCGGACTCCGCGAGGAGCGGCAGGATCACCTCGAGCACCTGCTGGCGGACGTCGGGCGTCCGCATCGGGGGCAGGGGGAGCGAGATGTCGTCGATGGCGATCGTCACCCGCATCCCGGGGCGCAGGAGCGCGTGCAGCGGATCGCAGCCCTCCGGCCGGTTGATCGCGCTCCGGATCGCCGCCTTCACGTTCGGCAGCCCCTCGAGCGGCGGCTTCGGGTAGATGACGCGGGTGCCGACGGGCAGGTCCTCGACGAGCAGGTCCTCGCCGGAGAAGAGGACGCGCGGGGGCGAGTCCTTGTCGATGGTGACGATCTGCTCGGTCGTCTCGTAGAACCGCGCGAGGCTCTTCGGGTCACGCATGCGTCACGCCTCCGTGGTCCTGAGGATGGGCCACTCGTAGGCCCGCGCGACGCGCGCGAGCCGCACGTCGGGGTTCACCGCGGCGGGGTGGCCCACGACGGCGAGCATCGGGTAGTCGGAGAAGGAGTCGGAGTACGCGAAGCTCTTCTCGAGCGCCAGCCCCTCGCGCACGCAGTAGTCGCGCATCGCGAGCGCCTTGTGCGCGCCCTCGATGATGGGCGGGATGACGCGGCCGGTGGCGACGCCCTGCACGAACCGCATCCGGTTCGCGATGAGGTCGTCGGCCCCGAGGTGCTCGGCGAGGCGCCGCACCGTGAAGTCGAGGGCGCCGGTCACGAGGACCACCCGGCAGCCGGCGCGGCGCGTCTCGTCGATGAGGCGCGGCGTGCCGGGGAAGATCGCCGGCCGGAGCACGTCCTCGAAGAGCTCCCCGGCGAGCGTCTCCAGGCGGTCCTCGCTCTGGCCGGAGTAGTACCGGTAGAAGACCTCGTTGAAGAGCTTCCGGTTCATCCGGTCCGCCGCCGCGAAGAGCGGCAGCGACAGCACCGTCCGGGCGGTCTGCCAGGCCGTGCCGAGGATGGAGCCCTGGTTCATCGCGTAGAACGCGAACGCGTGCACGATGTTCGTGCGCACGAGCGTCCCGTCCACGTCGAAGAAGGCGGCCCTCTCCGTTCCCGCCATAGGTGAGCCTCTGTAGACTGTCGTGGTGCGGCTTGGCAAGCGCGGCGAGGGGCCCCTCGGTGCGGTGCCGCGCCGTGATGCGTCAGAGCCACCCGCGGGCGCGGTACCAGGCGGCGGCGCGGGCGATCGAGTCGGAGAGCGGCGTCCTCGCCTCGAAGCCGAGCCGGGCGCGCGCCTTCCCAGGATCGCACACCCAGCCCGGCGCGAGGGCCTGCGCCGCGAGCTTGCGGTTCAGCGGGAGGCGGCGACCGGTCGTGCTCGTGACGAGCTCTGCGAGCGCCGCGGCGCCGCGCACCGCCGCGGGGGGCACCTTCACGGTCCGCGCGCGGACGCCGAGCGCGCGCGCGGCCTCGAGCTGGATCGAGAGCGCGTCGGTGGTGACCGGGGAGGCGAGGAAGAACGCCTCCCCGGCGGCCTCCGGCTTCTCGGCGAGCAGGATCATCCCGCGCGCGCAGTCGTCCACGTCGATCCAGGAGAGCGGCCGCTCCGGGCCGCGGAGACCGATCGCCAGCCCGGCACGCGCCAGCCGGAACAGGAAGAGGTTCTCGCGATCGCCCGGCCCCATGATCCGCGGCGGCCGGGCGACCGCCACCGGCAGGCGATCGGCGTAGGCGAAGGCGATCCGCTCCGCCTCCGCCTTCGACGCGCCGTAGGGCTCCACGGGCTCGAGCGGCTCGTCCTCGCCGCGGGGCGTCCGCGAGGGGCCCGCCGCGGCGATCGAGCCCGCGAGCACGAAGCGCGAGAGGCCCTGCGCCTCGGCGAGGCAGGCGTCGAGCGCCAGCCGGGTCGAGCCCGCGTTCACCCGCAGGAACTCGTCGGGAGCCGTCGCGCGGCGGACGCCCGCCAGGTGGAACACGACGTCGCAGCCGCGCACCGCGGCGCGCAGCGACGCCGGGCTCGTCGCGTCTCCGAAGAGGACGTCGACGCCGGGGAGGGCCTCGAGGGCGGGCGCCGGCGCGCGGACGAGGGCGCGCACGCGCTCGCCGCGCGCGGCCAGCCGGCGCACGAGCGCCGACCCGAGGAACCCGCCGGCACCGGTCACGAGCGCGCGCATCGCCGGCGGACGGAACCATGCGGCCGGGCGCCCGTCAATCCCTCCCGGCGCCGTGCGCCCCCGGTGCGTGCGTGCGTGCGCTGGGGTCCCTTGTCGCTCTCGGAGGGGCGTCCTTACAGTTTTTTACGAGGACGGGCCGGGGAGGCCCGGAAGGACGGGCCGGAGGGGCCCGGGGGAACGACAAGGGGGGGAACGGATGAGGATTGCCAAGGCGCTGGTGGTGGCGGCGACGCTGCTCGGGTTCGGGGTGGCGCACGCCGACGAGGTGGTGCGAGTCGAGCGGCGGCACAGCACCGCGGGCATCGTCCTCAAGGACACGATCGCCGGCGGGCTCGTCGGCTCGGCCGTGTCGGGAGGCGTGATCCTCTACAACATGGGGATCCAGGGTGAGGACAACTACGACTGGGGCCGCACGCTCGCGTGGGGCGCCGTGATCGGCCTCGGCGCCGGCCTGGTGTGGGGCATCGTCGACGCCGCGTCGGCCTCCGACACGACCTACGCGGCGCGGACACCGGTCCACGACGGCCAGTCGCTCACGCTGAACCGCGGCAGGGACCAGAGCAACAAGGTGACGATGGGGCTCCTGTCCCGGCGCTTCTGAGGCGCCGCAGCGGGAGGGGCCTTGGGGTGGGGCCGGCGGGAGCCGGCCCTGCCCTTTTGTTATCCTCCGGGGATGACCGCGCTCCGCTCCGTCTGCCCGTTCGACTGCCCCGACGCCTGCGGGCTCCTCGTCCAGGTCGAGGATGGACGTGCAGTGAAGGTGCGCGGCGACCCGGAGCACCCGTACAGCCAGGGCACGCTGTGCCCGAAGATGAACGGCTACGAGCGGAGCGTGGGCTCGCCCGATCGGCTGCTCCACCCGCTCGTCCGCACCGGCGCGAAGGGGGAGGGCCGGTTCCGGCGCGCGAGCTGGGAGGAGGCGATCCAGCTCGTCGCCGCGCGCTGGAAGGACCTCGCCCGCGAGCACGGCAGCGAGGCGATCCTCCCCTACTCGTACGCGGGGACGATGGGTGTCGTGCAGCGGAACGCGGGGCACGCGTTCTTCCACCGGCTCGGCGCGTCGCGGCTCGACCGGACCATCTGCTCTCCCGCGAAGGGCGCCGGCTGGAGCCAGGTGATGGGCGCGACCGCCGGCCCGGATCCGGACGAGGTGCTCGACTCCGACCTCGTCGTCCTATGGGGCATCCACGCGGTCGCGACGAACCTCCACTTCGTCCAGCGCGTGAAGGAGGCGCGGCGCCGGGGCGCGAGGGTGCTGCTCGTCGAGGTGTGGCCGAGCGAGACCGCGGCGGTGGCGGACCGGACGATCCTCGTCCGGCCCGGGTCCGACGGCGCGCTGGCGCTCGGGCTCGTCCACGTCCTCGCGCGCGAGGGCCTCGCGGACGAGGCGTTCCTCGCGGCCGAGGCGGTCGGGTGGCCGGAGCTGCGCGCGCGGGCGCTCGCAGAGTACCCGCCGGAGGCGGTGAGCCGGCTGACCGGCCTCGCGCCGGCGGAGATCGAGGAGCTCGCTCGGGCGCTGGCGCGCGCGCGGGCGCCGTTCCTCCGGGTGGGGAGCGGGCTCTCGCGGTACGCGAACGGCGCGATGACGGTCCGCTGCATCGTCTCGCTCGCGGCGGTGCTGGGCGCGTTCGGGAGGAAGGGCGGGGGCTGCTTCGCCGACGCGAGCTCGTCCCAGGCGCTCGACCTGTCGCCGGTGACGCGGGAGGACCTCCTGCCGAGGCCCACCCGCGTCGTGAACATGAACCAGCTCGGCGCGGCGCTCGCGGAGCTCCGCGATCCGCCGATCCGCTCGATGATGGTCTACGCGGCGAACCCGGCCGCGGTCGCCCCGGATCAGAACGCGGTGCTCGCCGGGCTCGCGCGCGAGGACCTGTTCCTCGTCGTGCACGAGCGGTTCATGACCGACACCGCGCGCTTCGCCGACGTCGTGCTCCCGGCCACGTACTCGCTCGAGCACGCCGACCTGTACCGCTCCTACGGCCAGTACTGCCTGCAGCGGGCGCAGCCGGTCGTGCCGCCGCCCGGAGAGGCGAAGGCGAACTGGGAGGTGTTCCGCCTCCTCGCCGCCGCGATGGGCTTCGAGGAGCCGGTGTTCCGGATGACGGAGGACGCCCTCATCGACGCGGTGCTGGAGCGGCTCTCCCCGTCCTGGCGCGCGGGGCTCGACCTCGAGCGGCTCGCCGCCGGGCGCGCGGTGACGCTCCGGCCGCCGGCCGGGCCGCGCTGGCGTACCCGCTCCGGGAAGATCGAGCTCCGGAACGACGCGCTCGCCGAGCCGTTGCCGCGGCACCTCCCGACCCACGAGGAGCGGGGCCTGCCGCTCCGGCTCGTCACCGCGCCCGCGATCCACACGCTGAACTCGACGTTCATGGAGCGGCCCGAGCTTCGCGAGCGCAACGGCGGCATGAGCCTCAGGCTCTCGCCCGCCGAGGCGTCCGCGCGCGGCCTCGCGGACGGCGCCGCGGTGGTCGCCTGGAACGGCCTCGGCGAGGCGACCTTCGCGCTCCGCGTCACGCCCGGCCTTCCCGACGGGATCGCGGTCGCCGAGGGCGTGTGGTGGCTCGCGCACGCGCCGGGTGCGCGGAACGTGAACGCGCTCACCGCGCAGCGGCTCACCGACGCCGCGGGCGGCTCGACGTTCTACGACAACCGGGTGGACGTGCGCGGCGCCTAGGCCCGAGCGCTCGCCGGGCGTCCACGTTCCCGCCGGCGCAGGCCGCGGGGGCTTCCCGCTTGGCCGGTGCCGCTGTCATCGGACGCTGACTCCCATCAAGGGCGGCAACTTGCCGCAGCATTTGCGCCAGCGGACCTGCTGGCGCAAGGGTAAGCCATCAGCGCGAAATCATTGCGTCTTGCGGGGAATTGCTGGCCCTAACGGGTGCGCAACGAGCCTCTACTCGGCGGCCGGGAGGTCCTGTATTCTTGCGCGCGATCAACCCACAGGGGACGTGCACATGAACGAGTATCGCTACGACCACCGGACGGTCCAGGGGTTCATCCTCTCGGCCATCTTCTGGGGGGTCGTCGGCATCCTCATCGGGCTGCTCATCTCGGTGCAGATGTGGCTGCCCGCCGCGAACTTCCCGCCGTACCTCACCTTCGGCCGGCTGCGGCCCGTGCACACGAACGGCCTCGCGTTCGGGCTCGGCGTCGGCGCGATCTTCGGGCTGAGCTACTGGATCGTGATGCGGCTCTGCAAGCGGCCGCTCCTGTTCCCCCGGCTCGCGCGCGTCCAGCTCTGGCTCTTCAACGCCGGCATCGCGCTCGCGGCGCTCTCGCTCATGGCGGGGTACACGCAGTCGCTCGAGTACGCGGAGCTCGAGTGGCCGCTCGACGTCGCGATCGTCGTCCTGTGGGTGATGTTCGCCGTGAACGTCTTCGGGACGGTGCTGAAGCGGCGCGAGCAGCAGATGTACGTGTCGCTCTGGTACGTCATCGCGACGGTCATCGCCGTGGCCGTCCTCTACCTCGTGAACAACCTCGCCCTCCCGGTGAGCCTCACGAAGAGCTACCCGGTGTTCGCGGGCGTGAACTCCGCCAACGTGCAGTGGTGGTACGGGCACAACGCGGTCGGCTTCGTGTTCACGACGCCGATCCTGGCGATGTTCTACTACTTCCTCCCGAAGGCGACCGGGCTGCCGATCTGGAGCCACCGCCTGTCGATCGTGGCGTTCTGGTCGCTCGTGTTCGCGTACCTCTGGACCGGCGCGCACCACCTCGTCTACACGCCGCTGCCGGACTGGATCCAGACCCTCGCGATCGTGTTCACCCTGTTCCTCATCGCGCCGAGCTGGGGCTCGGTCGTGAACGGCTACTACACGGTGGGGCAGGACTGGTCGAAGATGCGGTCGAACTACCTGACCAAGTTCTTCATCCTCGGCATCACCTTCTACGGCCTGCAGACCGTGCAGGGCCCGACGCAGGCGCTCCGCGTCGTCTCGCAGCTCATCCACTTCACGGACTGGGTCCCCGGCCACGTGCACATGGGCACGATGGGCTGGGTGACGATGGTGATCACGGCGTCGGTCTACTACGTCATCCCGAAGATCTACGGGACCGAGATCCACTCGGTGAAGCTCGCGAACGTCCACTTCTGGCTGGTCCTCGTCGGCCAGCTCCTGTTCTCGATCACCATGTGGATCACCGGCATCCGGCAGGGCTGGATGTGGAAGGCGACCGACGCGCAGGGGAAGCTCGTCTACCGGAACTTCGTGGACACCGTGGCGGGCAACTACCCGTACTGGCACACGCGCACGCTCGCCGGGATCGTCTTCACCGTCGGCATGCTCTTCTTCGTCTACAACGTCCTCATGACCATCCGTAAAGGCAGGGCGCTCGAGCGGCAGGCCGCGCCCGCGACGCCGGCGGCCCACGTCACGGCGGCGTAGGAGCGGAGACGACCATGGCCGGAAAGATCTACTCGAAGCCGCTCGCCTTCTCGATCGCCGCGACCCTCGCCGTGCTCGCGGGCTCGATCGTCATGATGGCCTACCCGATGCTGCGCTCGGACATGCACCCGAAGGTCGAGGGCCTCGTGCCGCTCGGCGCGCTCGAGCTCGCGGGGCGCGCCATCTACCAGCGCGAGGGCTGCGTGAACTGCCACACGCAGACCGTCCGCCCGCTCCAGAGCGAGGTGGTGCGCTACAAGGGCAACCGCGCCGCCGAGCCGTCGGGGCGCTACTCGCTCGCCGGCGAGTTCGCCTACGACCACCCGTTCCTGTGGGGCTCGAAGCGGACGGGCCCCGATCTCGCGTTCGAGGGGTGGCTGAAGAGCGCCGCCTGGCACGTGGCGCACTTCGAGAACCCGCAGTCGGTCGTGCCGAGGTCGAACATGCCGGCGTACGCGTTCCTGAAGGACGCCGCGGTGGACGGGGACGACCTCCGCGCGCACATGCGGACGCTCCGGCGCCTCGGCGTGCCGTACACCGACGCGGACCTCGAGGGCGCCGCGGCGGCGCTCCAGGGCAAGACCGAGATGGACGCGATCGTGGCGTACATGCTGTCGCTCGGGAAGGCGGTGGACCGGGGCGGAAAGGGCGGGCTCGAGCTCGACCTCGAGGAGAAGAACCCCGTCGCGACCGACGTCGCCGCGATCACGAAGGGGCGCCAGCTCTTCGACGCGCAGGGCTGCTCCGCCTGCCACGGCGACGAGGCGCAGGGGCAGGAGGGCGTCGCGCCGAGCCTCATCGACGACGCGTTCCTCGGCGCGAAGGGCGACCTGCCCGACGCGGCGTACTTCGGGATGATCAAGGGCGGCAGCGACGTGAAGCGGCAGCTCGGCCGGCCCGGGCTCGCGGACGGCGGCATGCAGCCGTTCGGGAGCGAGCTGTCCGACGAGGACATCTGGTCGATCGTCGCGTGGCTCCGGAACCAGAAGGCGCACGAGGCCTCCGAGGGGCACCACGACGACGCGGCGGAGCACGGGAACCGCTAGGGAGACGCCATGGCCGAACGGCAGCAGCTCGATCCGCAGTTCGACGACGATCTCTCCCAGCTCGAGGCGCCGAAGGAGACCGCGAACAAGCTCCCCGTCGGCTGGCTCGTCCTGTTCTGGGGCCTCGTCGTCTGGGGCGTCTGGTACGCGTGGTCGTTCACCCCGGGGCTCGGCGGCTGGTCCCAGGCGCAGGACCTCGAGGGCGGCGGGGCGTCGATGGGCCTGAACGTGCTCGCCACGCTCGCCTTCACCGTGATCCCCGCGACCGCGGCGGTCCTCCTCGTCGCCGCCCAGCGCCGGAAGGGGAAGAAGCAGGCATGAGCCCGGAGACCGCCTACTTCGTGTTCGGCCTCACGCTCTGCGCCGCGCTCGCGGGGATCGCGCTCTTCTACTACTCGCGCAAGCGCAAGCACACGGTGGAGCAGGCGAAGTACCGGATGCTGGAGGATGACGACGAGCGGTAGCTTCCAGCGGTGGCGCCGGCTCGCTCTCGCCGCCCAGGGGCTCCTCTGGCTCGGGCTGCCCTTCGTCTCCGTCGGGGGCGAGAGCGCGCTGCGCCTCGACGTGCCGGCCGGGCGGCTGCACGCCTTCGGGGCGTCGTTCGCGATCGACGAGGCGTTCGTGGTCCTCGCCGCGACGCTCCTCCTCACCGCCGCGTTCCTGCTCGTGACGCTCGTGCTGGGGCGGGTGTGGTGCGGCTGGTCCTGTCCGCAGACGCTCCTCGGGGAGCTCACCCGCCTCGTCGAGCCGGACCCCCGGCGGAAGCGCCCGCGCTGGCGGCGCCCGGCGGGCCTCGCGCTCGTCGCGCTCGCGTCCGCCCTCGTCGCGGCGAACCTGCTCTGGTACTTCGTGCCACCCGGGGAGTTCTTCCGCAGGCTCGGCGCGGGCACGCTCGGGCCGGTGCTCGGCGGCGCCTGGCTCGCGATGGGTGGCGTCCTGTTCGCGGACCTCGTCTTCCTGCGCCAGACGTTCTGCGCCACGGTCTGCCCGTACGCGAAGCTGCAGGGCGTCCTCTTCGACCGGCACACGCTCGTCGTGGCGTACGACCGGCGCCGCGCCGCGGACTGCGTCGACTGCGGCGCGTGCGTGCGCGTGTGCCCGACCGGCATCGACATCCGCGACGGGCTGCAGATGGAGTGCATCGCCTGCGCCGCGTGCGTGGACGCGTGCGCGCCCATCATGGCGAAGCTCCGCCGCCCGCCGGATCTCGTCGGCTACTTCCTCGGCGAGCCCGGCACCCCGCGCAGGCTCGCGCGCCCGGGCGTCCTCGCGCTCGCCGGCGCGACCGCCGCCGCGCTCGCGCTCCTCGTCGCGGTCGTCGCGGGACGAGGGCTCGTGGACATGAACGCGCTCGCCGAGGCGGCGTTCGCGCCGCGGCGCGCCGCCGACGGGCGGGTCGTGAACGCCTTCAGCGTCGCGCTCGAGAACCACGGCCGCGCGCCCGTCACCGTCGGCCTCGCGCTCCGCGCCGGCGCCGCCGAGGTGGCCGTCCGCCCGGACGTCGTGGAGCTCGGCCCGGGCGAGCGGCGGCAGGTCCGGCTCGTCGCGAGCGCGCGCGGGCTCGACCGCGCGGGGCGCGTGCCGGCCGAGCTCGTCGCCGAGGTGCGCCGCGGCGGCGCGGCGGTCGAGCGCGACCGCCAGTCGGTCTCCCTCGTCGTCCCGGAGGTCAGGTGATCCACGCAACGAAGCTCGCGTTCACGGGGGCGGTGGTCGCCGGGCTCGGCGCCGTCGTCGGGACGATCTGGATCGGCGCCCGCGTGAAGGAGGAGACGATCGTCGCCGACCCCTACGAGGAAGGGCTCCGCTACGACGCCGAGCGCCACGCGCGCGCGACGCTCGGCTGGGACGTGTCGCTCGCCGCGAAGCCGTCCTCGCCGGGCGAGGTGACGCTCCCGTTCGCCGTGGCCGACGGGCAGGGCAGGCCGGTCGCCGGGGCCGTCATCGCGGTGAGCGTGGCGCGGCTCGACACGAGCCGGGGGGTGGAGACCGTGGCGGCGCGGCCGGACGGGATCGGGCGGTATGCGGCGGAGGTCGACCTCCCCGCCGCCGGCCCGTGGCTCCTGCGGTTCGACGTGCGGCGCGGCGGCGACCGGGTGCGGATCGAGAAGGTCGTCCACGTCGGCGCGCCCACGGCGGACCCCCGGCGCGCCGCCGCAGGGGAGAGCGCGGCCCCCTGCGATCTGGGCCGGGGCCCCTGCACGCGCCCGCTCGACGGCGGCGGCGAGGTGACGCTCGAGCTCGGCCCGCGCCCGCTGCGCACCATGCGCACGCTCGCGGTCGCCGCCGAGGTGCGCGGCGCGCCGGGCGCCGCCGTGGAGGTCTCCTTCGCGATGAACGGGATGGAGATGGGGCGGAACGCGAGCGCGCTCGCGCCCGCGGGGGAGGGGCGCCACGCCGGGAAGGCGGTGCTCGTGCGCTGCCCGAGCGGGCGGAGGGACTGGACGGCGGAGGTCAGGGTGACCTCGCCGGAAGCGCCGGCGCGGACGGCGAGGTTCGAGCTCACGGTGGCCGAGTGACCGACGCCGTCGCGATGGCGTTCGTGACCGGCCTGCTCGGCGGGTTCGGCCACTGCATCGGGATGTGCGGGCCGCTCGTCGGCTCGTTCGCGCTCGCGAGCGGTGCGCTCGGACCGCGCCGCTCGCTGGCGGGGCAGCTCGCCTACCACGCGGGCCGGGTCACCACCTACGCGACGCTCGGCGCGGTGATGGGGCTCACGGGCTCGTTCGTGAACGTGGCGGGCAGGCTGGCCGGGCTGCAGGACGTCGTCGCCGTCGTCGCGGGCGTGCTCATGATCCTGGTCGGCCTCGGCGCGGCGGGCCTCTCGGGCGGGCTGAAGCGCCTGGAGGCGCGCGCGTCCGCCCGGGTCGTGCGGCTCGTGCGCGGGCTCCTCTCCGGCGGCGGCCCCGGGCGGCTCTACCCGACGGGCCTCGCGCTCGGGCTCCTCCCGTGCGGCCTCTCGTGGACCCTGTTCCTCGGCGCGGCGGGCACGGGCAGCCCGTCCGAGGGGCTCCTCCTCGCGCTCGCCTTCGGGCTCGGCACCGTCCCGGCCCTGCTCCTCGCCGGCGCCCTGGGGGCGCTCCTCGGCGCGCGCGCGCGGGGCGTCCTCTACCGGGCGGGCGGGCTCCTCGTCGCGGTGCTGGGCGGCGTGTTCGTCGCCCGCGGGCTCGGCCTGTGAAGCCGGTCTGCGACCACTGCCTGCTCGAGTTCCCCGAGCGCGAGGAAGTCCGCGTCGAGATCGCGGGGCGGGCGCACGTGTTCTGCTGCGGCGGCTGCCGCGGCGTCTTCGAGCTCGTGCACGCGGAGGGGCTCGGCGCCTACTACGACACGCGGCGGTGGGAGGGGCCGGGCGCGCCAGTGAGGCCGGACGGGCTCGAGGCGGACCTGCCCGCGTTCCGCGAGGCGGTCCGCCACGGCGAGGAGGGCGACGAGATCGAGGTCTACGTCGACGGCATCCGCTGCGCGTCGTGCGTGTGGCTGAACGAGCGGCTCCTCTCGCGGACGCCGGGCGTCACCTTCGCGCGCGTGAACTACGCGACCCACCGCGCGCGCGTGCGCTGGGATCCGGCGCGCGCCGGGCTCGAGACGGTGCTCGGCCGCATCCGCGCCGCGGGGTACCTCCCGAAGCCGTGGTCCGACACGGAGCAGGCGGCGGCGCAGCGGGCGGAGGCGAGGGATCTGCTCGTCCGGCTCGGCACCGCCGGGTTCCTCGCCTCGCAGCTCATGATCTACCAGGCGGCCCTCTACGCCGGGTACTTCCAGGGGATCGACGCGGGGACGCGCCGGCTCATGGAGTGGATCTCGCTCGGGCTCACGCTGCCGGTCTTCTTCTACGCGGGCGCGCCGTTCCTCCGCGCGACCGCGAGCGGGCTCCGCCACCTGCGCTTCAACATGGACTCGCTGGTCGTCTTCGGCTCCGGCGCGGCGCTCGTGTACTCCGTGTTCCAGATGCTCCGCGGAGGCGAGGTCTACTTCGACACCGCCGCGATGATCCCCACCCTCGTGCTCGTCGGCCGGTTCGTGGAGGCGAGCGCGAAGGGCCGGGCCTCCGAGGCGGTGGCGCGCCTCGCCCGGCTCGCGCCGCGCGAGGCGCGGCGCCTCGCGCGCGGCGCCGGCGGGTGGGAGGAGCCGCGGAGCGTCCCGGTCGCGGAGATCCGTCCGGGCGATCGCCTCGCGGTCGTGCCCGGCGAGCTGATCCCGCTCGACGGCACGGTCGTCGACGGCGCGTCGGAGGTGGACGAGTCGCTCGTCACGGGAGAGTCGCGGCCGGTCGCGAAGGCGCCCGGCGCGGCCGTGATCGGCGGGACGGTGAACGGGACGGGCGCCCTCGTCGTGGAGGTCACGCGCGTCGGGAAGGACACCGTCCTCGCCGGGATCGTCCGGGCCGTCGAGGAGGCGCAGGTCGCGAAGCCGCGCATCCAGGCGGTGGCGGACCGGGTCGTCGGCGTGTTCGTGCCGGCGATGCTCGTCCTCGCCGCGGGGACGCTCGTCTTCTGGCTGGCGCGCGGCGCGCCCGTGGACCGGGCGCTCATGACCGGCATCTCGGTGGTGGTGATCGCCTGCCCCTGCGCCCTCGGGCTCGCGACGCCGATCGCGGTCATCGTCTCCACCGGGCTCGCGACGCAGCGCGGGCTCCTCGTGAAGGGGGGAGACGTGGTCGAGCGCGCCGGGCGGGTGACGGACGTGCTGCTCGACAAGACGGGCACGGTCACGCGCGGCAGGCCGGTCTTGCGCGAGGTGGTCGTGGTGGACCCCGCGCTCGGGCGGGAGGCGGCGCTGGCGCTGGCGGCCGCGGTGGAGTCGCGCAGCGAGCACCATGTCGGCCGGGCGATCGTGGAGGCGGCAAGGGCGCTGCCCGAGGCCGCGGTCGAGGTGGAGGGGTTCCGGGCGGTGCCGGGGAGGGGAGTGGTGGCGCGGGTGCGGGAGATGGGCGGGTGGCCGACCCCGACCTCGACCCCGGCCGACGCCGCTTCCATCCTCATCGGCAACCGCGCCCTCCTCGCCGACCACGGCGTCTCCCTCGGCGCGGACGCCGACGCCCGCGCCCGGGGGCTCGAGGAGCGCGGCGAGACGGTGGCGTTCCTCGCGGTGCGGGGCGCGGTCGCCGCGCTCCTGTCGGTCGCCGACGTGGTGCGCGACGAGGCGCCCGAGGCGATCGCGCGCCTCCGGGCGCTGGGCGTCCGCGTCGCCCTCGTGAGCGGCGACACGCAGATCACGACCGGTGCCGTCGCTGCCGCGCTCGGGGTGGAGGCGATCGCCGAGGCGAGCCCGGTGGAGAAGCGCGCCGTGGTCGCCCGGCGCCAGGCGAAGGGCAGGCGCGTGCTCTTCGCGGGCGACGGCATCAACGACGCCCCCGCGCTCACGCAGGCCGACGTCGGAGCGGCGATGGGGCGCGGCACCGACGTGACGATGGAGAGCGCCGACGCGGTGCTCGTCCGCGACGACCTCCGGCTCGTCGCGGAGCTCGTCCGGCTCTCGCGCCGGACCCTGGCCGTCATCCGCCAGAACGTGTTCTGGGCCTTCTTCTACAACGCGGTCGCGATCCCGCTCGCGATGGCGGGCCTGCTCCACCCGATCGTGGCGGCCGGGGCGATGGCGGCGAGCTCGCTCTTCGTCGTGCTGAACTCGGTGCGCCTGCGCGGCGCGCTGGGCTAGAGACCTTCCATGTCGATCGGCTTCCTCGTGGTCCTCTCGCTGGCGCTCGGGGTCGCCGCGTGGCTGTTCTTCATCTGGACGGTGAGGAGCGGGCAGTACGACGATCCCGAGGGGCCGAAGTACCGGATGCTCGACGACGACGAAGGAGAGAGGCCGCCGCCGCGCGAGGGCGGGGAGGCGCCGCGGCCGCCCCCCGGAGGCGGCGGCGGGTAGGGTCGCGCGGGCGAAACGCCCTCACGGGCGGCGTCGGGCGGCCGCGCCGAGCGCGCGGCCCGTCACGCCCTGCGGCTCGGCGGCGCGCGGCGCGAGCTCCGCGAGGACCGGCCGGTGGTCGGATCCGCCGCTGTCGTCGAGCGTCTCGGCCCGGATCGCGACGAGCGCCTCCGAGAAGAAGATGTGGTCGATGCGCACGAGCGGCACGGCGGGGACCGCGCCGAACGGGAGCCAGACGTGCGCCGGATACGTGAAGCCGAACCCGAACCCGCGATCGTCGTGGGCGCTGTGGAGCGCGCGCGTCACCATGCCGTAGAGCTGGGAGCGGTCGGGCGCGTTGAAGTCTCCTCCCAGGATCACGGGCCCCGTCTCCCGGAGCACGTCCTCCTGCAGGAGCGCCTCGATCTGCGAGTAACGGTCATGCCATCCGCCGCGGCGCAGCGGGTGGACGTTGTAGATGGCGATGGGACCCGCAGGGGATCGCAGCACCGCTCGTTGCGCCTTGCCCTTCGTCCTCATGCTGCCCGACGCCTCCACGGGGTACCGGCTCACGATCCCTTGCAGGAGCTGCGGGTCGTACGCGACGTGGACCTCCGCGCCGCCGCTCGCCTCCCGGAGCGCCTCGACGACCCCCGCGAAGATCTTCGGCCGGATCTCCTGAACGAGGAGGAGATCCGGGCGCTGTCGCTCGATGGCGCGCGCGATCCGCTGCACGTCCAGGTTCCTCGACCAGGTGTTGTAGCTCATCACCCGGAGGGAGAAGCCGGAGGAAGCCGGAGGGGCGGGCTTCGATCGGAACAGCGGCGCATGGGCGGCGGTGATGATGGCGATCGAGGCGGCCGCCACGGCCGCGAGGGCCCGGTGGTGCGTGAGCCACGCGGCGGCGGCGCCGGGTACGAGGACGGCGAGCAGCCACGGCATCACGTAGCCGGTGTAGCGGGTGACGAGGAACGCGTCGCCGAACGCGGGGCGCAGGGCGAGCCCGGCGAGGATGGTCGAGCCGAGGAGCCACCCTGCCATGACGAGGACCGGACGCATCTCGGCGCGTGAGGCCATCATCCGTCAGGGCTGCGGGGTGTCCACGCCGGACGATGGCGAGCGCGCCGGGGGCGCAGGGGCCGCGTCGGGACCCGCCGGGCGCCCGGAGACGCGCGCGACCTTCGGGAACGCCGTCTCGAGCCAGAGGAACTTGTGGATCGTGACGCGCGGAAGCTCCCGGTAGCCGAGGAGGCGATGAACCCACAGCGCCGGCAGGTTGCCGGCGTCGTAGTAGCCGTACGCCCTGCGCACGCCCGCGGCGCGGAGGTGGTGGAGCGCGCGCGACATGAAGTAGGTGGCCATGCCGCCGCCGCGCTCGTCCGCGGCGAGGTGCATGTCGAACATGTAGACGTCGTCCTCGCCGAGGTCTATCCCGAACCACCGGAGGTGCGGGTGGATCCCGCGCGTCCGGGCCGTGCGCCGGCCCACGTACCAGTAGTCGGCGATCACCTTCCTGCCGCGCGTCATCACGAGGGTGCGGTAGCCGCGCTCGACGTAGCGCTTCACGCGCGCGCCGCGGCTTTCCTCCGGGTGGTCCAGCTCGAAGCGGTCCACGTTCTCCGGGCCGATCTCGAAGAGCTCGAGCCCGGGACCGGGCGGCGCAGCGACGGGCTTCAGGGCGGAGAGGTCCTTCTCGATCGGGACCGCCTCCTCGCTGCGATGGAGCGCGAACCGGCAGGCCGCGGCGAGGCCGTGGTCGCGCGCGTACTCGCGGAACTGGAGGTACCGGAACCGCCAGGCGCTGGTCATTTCCGTTCGTCTTCCGGCGGGACGCGCGCGAGGACCTCCGTGCGGTCGCGCTGTGAGGGGCCGAGCGAGGCGTGCCGTGCGACCGGGAGCGAGGGGGTCATGGTCGTTCCCGAGGAGCGGAGAGCGCCTCAGCGGTGGCGGGCCACGAAGGACGCGATCGCCTCCACCGAAGAGAAGTTCTCGGGGAGAATCTCGCTCTCCCGGACCCGGATCGCGAAGGTAGACTCCAGGAAGCCGATGAGGTGCATGATCCCCATCGAGTCGATGACACCTGCGGTGATGAGGTCGTCACGATCTCCGATCCGGAGGTGCTCCGAGGCCCTCATGAGCTCCCCCGTGATGAAGCCTCGGACCGCGTGACGCACCTCGCCTCCCGTCATCCGATTCTCCTCTTCATGCTCATTGCGTCGCCTCCGCGCCGGAGGCCGTGACTCCACCCTCGAGCCCGCCACGGGCGCGTGGAGTGGATGTTTGTTTCCGTCTCGCGTCCACGCCCGGCAAGCCCCCACTGCGGACGGTGCGCTTCGGGGCGCGGATGGCGCAGACGCGGACCCGCCGGGGCCCGGCGGGCGCGCGTCGTCGCTGCCAGGTCGCTGCGGCGTCCCCTCGCACCACCCCCGCATCGTCAAAGCTCGTCGGCGTCCTTCCGCCTGGCCGCCGCCCCGCACCGCGAGCGCCTTCTCGGCACGGGCTCCACGGATGAGGGAGCAGCGGGTCGTCAACTCACCGGTACCACGAGCGAATTCCTGAGTGCGCATGCACTCAGGGGTTCGTTTGTACCCGTACGATAAGTTTACGGCTATGACATTCAGATCAGGGCCTTTGCCAAAATCCTGAGCAATCTCCGCCATATTCGTACCTACTGCCCTTTCGCTCCTACACGGCTGCCGTGGTCTCTACGGCCCCAGGACCACGGAGCAAGCAGCCGTGGAAAGCCCTGCTGGGCCTGCAGCTGAGCCGCCAAGAGGGATGAAAGGGAACGCCCGAATGCACAAGTTCTTCGCCGGACACGCTGCCTTGCTGACACTCGCTGGACTGCTCGCTCTCGTCGCCTGCGGCGGCGGGGATACGTCGTCACAGCCAGTGACGGCGACCCCGTCGGAGGTGTCCTTCGGCGAGGTGGACGTGGCTGGCGACGCGGCGCAGACGGTCACGCTCACCAACACCTCCGCCGCTCCGCTCACGATCACCGACGTGACCCCCACCGGGAAGTGGGCCATCACCTCCGGTCGAGCGCTGCCGGTGACGCTCGCCCCGGGCGAGCAGACGAGCCTGTTCGTGGAGCTCGCCCCCGTGACGTCGGGTGACGTCGCCGGCGCGATCTCTGTGAGCAGCTCCGCCCAGACCGGCTCGACCACGCTCGTCCGGTTCAACGGAAGGGGCGTGAAGTACGCGAACCAGCTGGACGCGGCACCGGGTGCGCTCGTTTTCCCGGACGTGCCGGTCGGGGCGATCGCCCAGCAGGTCGTCACGGTGACCAACTCCTCGAGCCGCCCCGCCCAGGTCACGAGCATCTCGGTGCTCGGCCGGGACGTCACCGCCAGCGGGCTCACGCTGCCCGCCACCATCGCGGCGGGGGAGAGCGCCACCCTCACGGTCGCGTTCGCCCCGAGCATCGCGGGCGCGGTGGCTGGCAGCGTGTCCATCAACGGCACCCAGCCGCGTCCGCTCGCCGTCGTGGAGTTCAGCGGGAACGGGCTGTCCCCGGCCGTGTCGCTCGGCACGACGCCGACCGCCCTGGACTTCCGGGACGTGACGATCGGGAGCTACAGCGCGCAGAGCGTCACGCTCACGAACCCCTCCAGCGCGCCGGTGACCGTGTCCGAGGTCGCGACGACCGGGACGGGGTTCACGGCTTCCAGTGGAAGCCTGCCCACCACCCTCGCGCCCGGCGCCGCTGCGACGGTGACGGTGAGGTTCACGCCCACCGCCAGCGGGCCGTCGAGCGGCAGGCTCGTCGTGAAGAGCGCGACCCAGGCGGATCCGCTCGCCGCCGTCGACTTCGCGGGCACCGGCGTCCCCGCCGCGAGCATCACGAGCGTGACGGTACGTGATACCGCCGTGGCCGCGGGGCAGACGGTTCAGCTCGTCGCCGACGTGGTCGTGGTCGGGACCATCGATCGCTCGGTCCGGTGGGCCGTGGAGAGCGGCTCCCTCGGCACGGTGGACGCCCAGACCGGCGTCTACACCGCGCCCGCGACCGGCGGCACGTACCGGGTCTCGGCGACGAGCGTCGCCGACCCGACCCGGAAGGCCACCGGCTCCGTGACGGTGTCCGCGCCGGTGGTCGCCCCGACGCCCGCGCCGTCCGGCCCGACGACCCCCGCGGACCCGAGCCTGCGGACCGTGGCGCAGTGGGAGAGCCTGTTCCTGCAGAGCTGGGACAGCGAGAACGTGAACACGTACCTCCCGCTGAGCACCTCGGGGAACAGCTGGAAGTACTACAACCTCGCGTACGGCATCGACGGCCTGACCGCGATGTTCGAGGCGACGGGGAACACGAAGTACCTCGATCGCGCGCTCCTCTACATCCACAACGTCATCGCCAGCGCCGTCCCCTCCTCGTCCCTGCCGAACAGCCAGTTCAAGGACGGCTACCTGGGCTGGGGGGCGTGGGATCACCCATACGACACGAGCCTGGTCGGCGGCGAGTACCCGCTCACGGAGAGCTACTGCTTCAGGTACGTGACGAAGCTGCTCCGGGTCATGCGCAACAACCCGGCGGTCTACGCGGATCCCGGCTACCGGAAGACCTACGACGACGTCCTCGCGTTCACGAAGAAGAACATCTTCGAGAAGTGGGCGACCCGCGGTTCGGAGAACCTGTACCGCAGCAGGACCCACATGGCGTCCCACTGGGCGTTCATCGCGGCGGATCTCTGGGTGCTCAGCTCGGATCCCGCCGAGCGCGCGACGTACCGGACCGTGGTAGACAACGTCAACCTCCACCTGCCCAACTACTCCTCGTCGCTGCGGCAGCAGATGAAGCCCGCCGCCGGAGACCCGGGCGCGTACTTCTGGAGCGACGTCTGGGGCTCCAGCGCCGCCCCCGGGCAGGACGTCAGCCACGGCAACAACGTCATCGCCTACATCGTGGAGGCGCACGACCTCGGCATCGAGTGGACCGACGCCGACGTTCACGCGCTGTCGAAGACGCTCCTCGACCACATCTGGATCTCCACCTCGACCGGCTACCAGTACGGGCAGTACGTGGATGGCAGCGGCGCGGGGAACGGCTGGTTCAACGACGGCTTCTGCAAGCTCGGCCGCTACGACGTCGCCGTCCAGAAGCGGCTCGAGTCGCATCCGGTCGGGCAGGGCATGCAGCTCTACGGGAACGCGGCGCTGAACGCGAAGATCCTCAACGGTCGGTAGCGGCTCGCGGGTCGTCCTCGATCCGCGATGAGGGCCTCCAGCGGCTCCGGTCGCTGGAGGCCCTCGCGCGTTCAGGTCTGGGCGGCGCTCTCGTGCGGCCGGCGGCCGGCTCGCGGCGTGCCGACCAGCTCCTTCATCGACTCGAGATACCGCGCCGCGAGCGCCTGGCGAGCGGCGTTCGCCTCGACCCAGGCTCGCCCGTTGCGCCCCATCTCCGCGCACGCCACGGGATCGTCGGCGAGCCGCCGGATCGCCTCGGCGATCGCCCGCCCGTCCTCCGGGGGAACGAAGACCCCGGCGCGCGCGTCCGTGCACACCATCGCGCGCGCCACGCCGTCGATGGCGAGGAGCGTCGGGCGAGCACAGGCCATGTAGTCGAAGACCTTGTTCGGGTAGACGGTGCGGAAGGTCGGGTTGTCCTGCAGCACCGCGGCGCCGACGTCGCAGGCGTTGACGAACTCGGGCATGCGCGCCTTCGGCTGCTCTCCGCAGAAGACGATGTTCGTCAGGCCCTTCTCGCGAGCCGCGCGCTCGTGCCTGGCGCGCTCGGTGCCGTCTCCGACGGTCGCGATGAGGATGTCGGGGCGGTCCCGCAGCCGCTCCGCCGCGTCGACGAGCTGGCCGAGGGCGTTGGCCCTGCCGTGGGCGCCGGCGTACATGACGACGAAGCGATCGCCCCAGCCCTGCTCGCGGCGCACCGCGTTCTCCCGGGGGCCCGGCCAGAACTGGTCGAGATCGGCGCCGTTCGGGACGCAGATGATCTTCTCGGCCGGGGCGAGGCCGCGGCGCAGGAGATCGTCGCGGAAGGCGGGGGTGAGCACGTTGATGCGGTCCGCCACCCGGCACGACCAGCGCTCGAGACGGTAGAGGAGGCGCGTCAAGACGGCCTTCTCGCGGAGCACGCCCGTCGTGACCGCGCTCTCGGGCCAGAGATCGCGGATCTCGAAGATGAGCCGCGCGCCGCGCGCCCTGGCTGCGAGCCAGCCTGGCACCGCCACCACGATCGGCGGCGAGGTGGCGATGACCACGTCGGGGCTTCCGGCGCGGAGCGCCGCCGACGCGGCGGAGAACATGAAGGCGAAGAACCCCCACGCGCGCCCGAGATAGCCCTTGCCGTAGAGCTCCGGGACGTAGCAGCGCCAGACGTCGACCTTGCCGTCCCGCTCGCGGGTGTTCCAGCGCCCCTTGTACTGCTCGGGCACCTTGCCGGTGGAGTGCTGGATCGTCCCGGCCACGACCGTCACGTGGTGACCGGCCTCGGACCAGAGCCGCGAGAGCTCGTTGAAGCGCGACCCGCAGGCGCGCCCGGGCATGCCGTAGTACTGGTGGATGACGAGGATCCTCACGTTCCCCTCCCGTGCCTCACGCCGGCAGCCAGCCGGGGCGGCTCGCCCGGCCCGTCCGTCTCTCCGGCTCGTGTCCACGCGAGGCTCGCGATCACGCGGGCGATCCGTTCGCTCGCCTTCCCGTCCCAGAGGGCCGGGACGCGGCCCGGCCGGCTCCCTCCGTCGAGCGCGCGTGACGCCGCGGCGGCGATCGCCCCCGGGTCGGTGCCCACGAGCTCGTTCGTCCCCTCGGTGACGGTGATCGGGCGCTCGGTGTTCTCGCGGAGCGTGAGGCAGGGGATGCCCAGCGCCGTCGTCTCCTCCTGGAGACCGCCCGAGTCGGTGAGGACGAGCCTCGCCTGCGAGGTGAGCCCCAGGAAGTCGAGATAACCGAGAGGCTCGCAGAGGTGCAGTCCGCGCAGCGCCTCGACCCGCCCGCCGAGGCCGAACTCCTGGAGCCGGGCGCGCGTGCGCGGATGCACGGGGAACACGACGGGGAGCCGCCGCTGGACCTCCTCCAGGGCGTCGAAGATGCCCCGGAGCACCTCCGGATCGTCCACGTTCGAGGGCCGGTGGAGCGTCAGGACCGCGTAGTCGCCGGCCCGGACCCCCGCCCTCGAGAGCGCGCGCGTCTCGCGCGCCCTCGGCAGGTGCTCGAGCAACGAGTCGATCATCACGTTCCCGACGCGAAAGATCCGGGCCGGATCGACGCCCTCGTTCCGCAGGTTCTCGTCGCCGTCGGCCGAGGGCGTGAAGAGGACGTCGCAGAGGCGGTCGGTGACGATCCGGTTCACCTCCTCCGGCATCTCCAGGTCGAAGGACCGGAGCCCCGCCTCGACGTGCGCGCACGGGATGCGCAGCTTGGCGCAGTCGATCGCGCACGCCATCGTGGAGTTGACGTCGCCGGCGACCACGACGAGGTCGGGCCGCTCGTCCACGCACACGCGCTCGAACGCCACCATGACCCTCGCGGTCTGCTCCGCGTGCGAGCCCGAGCCCACTCCGAGGTGGAGGTCGGGCTCGGGGAGCCCCAGGTCGGAGAAGAACACGTCCGACATCGCCGCGTCGTAGTGCTGGCCGGTGTGGACGAGCCGCTGATCGGCGAACCCCGCGCCGGCGATCGCCCGCATCACGGGCGCGATCTTCATGAAGTTCGGCCGCGCCCCGACGACGTGCAGGATCTTTCTTCGTTCGCGCATGTCCTCATCTCTACGCCGCGTCCGATCACGGACCGGCTCGGGAGGCGAGCTCCGCCCGGAGTGATGGCGGCCCGGCGGCGACCGGGGCCGCCGCCGGCGGCTGGACGCTGGACAGCAGGAGGAACGCGAACAGCGCCCGGCTGTCGAACAGGTCGCCGCTGAACTGCGCCGCGACGAGCATGAAGGCGAACCCCGCGAGCGCGGAGCCGTCCGGCCGGCGCTCCCCCCGGAGGGAGGCGACGGCGCCCGCCCCGAACGTCAGCGAGAGCAGCGCCACGCCGAGGATCCCGGCCTCGCAGAACGCCTCCAGGAACAGGTTGTGGGGGTACACCCCGAGCCGCCGCCCGGAGAACGCGGCGAGCCCGTCGCCGAACACCGGCTCCTTGAGCGCGAGCTGGTAGGCGGAGCGGTAGAGCCGGGTCCGTCCGGACGTGTACTGCTCCTGCAGCAGCAGCTGATTGACGCGGCGCTCGTAGGTCTCGAGCGCCGCCGCGCCGATGGGCGAGTAGGTGGCGGTGATCGCGAACACCACAGCGGCGAGCACGAAGCCGGGCACGAGGCGCCTCGCGTTCCGCAGCTCCGACACGAGGAACACGCCGACCCCGAGGACGAGCGCGATGAGCCCCCCGCGTGAGCCGCTCAGCATCACGAGCACGAGCGAGATCGCGGCGATCGGCATGAACAGCCAGGAGCGGCCGTGGCGCCTCCAGAAGAACAGCGCCGCCAGCGCGAGGTAGCCCATGAGCCGCGCGAAGGAGTTCGGCCCGCCGCCCATCACGGACAGGCGCTCCCCGACCGCGCCAGAGGTGACGAGACGCACCAGCGCGACCGTCGCCAGGAGCCCGGCCACCGCCAGCACGCCCGCCCACATCCAGCGCAGCACCCGCCCCGAGTCGTCGCTCCAGAGCGCCCGGGCGAGGCCGAAGGTGGCCGCCGCGACGAGCACGACCTCGTACAGCTTGACGGCGGCGAGCACGGGGTCCGGAGCCCACGCGGCCGTGGCCACCCAGTACGTGAAGAACACGAAGAGGGCCGGGACGGTCAGCCCTCCGCGGCCGCGCGCCCCCGCCGACGGCTGGGCCTTCGCCATGAGCGACACGCACACGAGCAGCAGCACCACCCAGAAGCGAACCTCGGTGTAGAACGGGTGCTCCGTGGCGGCGTCGCCGAGGCGGGAGAGCGTCCAGCGACCGACGAGCAGGTACACCGCGGTGAGCACGCCGCACGCGGCGGCAGCGAGCCTCGAGGTGCCAGGCGTGCCCGTCATGCCGCCGACCGGAGGTCCCGCAGCGCGACGCGGGTCGCCCAGGCGTTCCCCGCCACCTGGACGGCCGCCCCGCAGCACATCGCGACCGCCGCGCCCATGTTGCCGTGGCGCGGCACCAGCACGGCGCAGGCGAGCGCCGACACGATCGCGCTGGCGGCCAGGATGAGCGGCTGGATCCGGAGCGCGCGCAGCGCGGTCATGGCGTACTGGAGCAGCACGGCCGCGTAGCCCATGACGGCGGCGAGGATGAGGACGAGCAGCACGTACGCCTGCGTGGCGTACTCCGGGCGGTAGAGCGCCGCGAGCAGGGGCCGGCCCAGGAGCGCGACGACCGCGAGCGCGACGGCGCCGACGCCCGAGACGAGCCCGATCATCCGCAGGAGGAGGCGACGGAAGCGCCGCCCCTCGCCGCTCGCGTGGTACGACGCCAGCCGGGGGCTCGCGGACTCGCCGAGGGCCGTCATGAAGCGCGCCCCGATGATCATGAGGTACCCGGCCGCCGCGAAGAAGCCGAGCTCTCGCGCCCCGAGCAGCCGCTCGACGAAGAGGCGCGGGATGTTCGTCAGGAGCGACGACAGGAGCGCGGCGAACCCGAGCGGCAGCGCCATCCGGGAGAGCGTGCGCAACGCCGGCCACCGCCAGCGGGCGCGCAGCGGGCCGCCGTGCACGGCCCTCGCGAGCCGGTTGGCCTGGGGGATGTCGTAGAGCACCAGGACGGCGATCCAGGCGCCGGCCACGCCGACCACGGCCCACGTCAGGGACCGTCCGAAGCGGAGGCCGGCCGCGAGCCCGGCGAGCGACGACAGCCCCTTCACCATGTGGGAGCGGGAGATGAGGCTCATCCGCTCGTGGCGCTGCATGAACCCGAAGTACACGTCGCTCAGGGACTCCGCGCTCTTGGCCGCGGCGACGGTCACGATCGCGATCCCGGTGGCGCCGGGGTACACGACCACCGCCAGCGTCACGAGCAGCGCGACCGCCAGGGACAGCGAGAGCAGGCGGAGGGCGAGGTAGTCGCCGAAGCCGTAGGCCTCGCGCGCGTCGGTCGCCTGCACGCCGCGCAGGTTCAGGTTTGCGGCCATGATCACGGGGGCGGTCACCGCGAAGGCCAGCGCGAACTGGCCGACCATCTCGGGCGTCCCGAGCTTCGCGATCACGATCAGCATCGCCCACTGGCAGCCGCCGTAGACGCCGTTGCCGGCGAGGGTCCACAGCACGTTTCGCCTGAGGCTCATGCGGGCCCGGGGCACCGCCACGGCGGGCGCGGCCTGCTCCGGGGGGAGGGCGACGACGTGCGGTGCCGGCCGCCCGGACTCCGGCGCGTCCCGGCGCTCGACCGAGCGAGTGCCCGAGGTCATGCGCGTGTCCCCGGGGCTCGGGTCACGCTCGGTGCATGGGGAGCGCGCCCGCCGGGGGGCGTGCTGCACGGCGTGCCGGAGACGAGCCGGGCGTGGATGGAGACGGGCGGCATGGGTCCTCGCGGCTGGCCCGACCTCGACGAGACCGCACCGCCGACGATCTGGGCGCGGCAGGCGAACGGCAATGAGCGCGAATGGGGCGGCGAGGAGGCGAGCTCGAGCGGGGCGACCGCTTCGGGCGGATCGCGCGCGGAAGCCCGGCCGCCGCGGAGCGCCGCGCGGGCCGCGGTCCGCGGTCCGGTCCCATGATGGCTCGTGTAAGGGGAGGGCTCCGGCAATACCGTCAAGTGCCGCGCAAGGGAACGCCGGGTGGAACAGGGCTCGCGCCCTCGCCTCCAGCGGCCGGTTCACCCCGGCAGGGAGCCCGTCCTGAACGTGAGCAGGGGCATCGCGCTGAAGGTGAAGCGGGCGCTCGACGTCTGCGGAGCCGGGGTGGGGCTCGTGCTCGCCTCGCCGGTCCTCGCGGTCGCCGGAGCCGCGATCCTCGTCACGCAGGGGCGCCCCATCCTGTTCCGTCAGGCTCGGCCGGGGCTCGGCGGCGCGCCCTTCACGATCTACAAGCTCAGGACGATGCGCCCTCCGCGCGCGGACGAGGTCTGGTACCAGACGGACGCGCAGCGGGTGACTCGCCTCGGACGCTTCCTGCGCGCCACCAGCCTGGACGAGCTCCCCGAGCTCTGGAACGTCCTCCGAGGCGAGATGAGCCTCGTGGGGCCCAGGCCCCTGCTCGTCGAGTACCTGGACCAGTACACGCCGGACGAGCGGCGCCGGCACGACGTGCGCCCGGGGGTCACGGGGTGGGCGGCCGTCAACGGCCGCCATGCGCTCAAGTTCAAGGAGCGGCTCGCGCTCGACGTCTGGTACGTCGACCACTGGAGCCTCCGGCTCGACCTCCGGATCCTCGCGCTGACGGTGTATCAGGTGCTGCGCCGCTCGGACGTCCACGAGACGCAGGACATCGCCGAGATCGGGTTCCCGCTCCCAGGAGCGGTCCGCACGAGCGGCGCTCCCGCGGGCGGCGAGCCCGCCGCCGCGCGCGCGCAGCCCGGGATGCAGGCGGGCGGGCGCAGCGCCCCGGGCGCGGAAGGTGGCCGCGGGTGAGGTTCCGGGTCCTCGACGCAGCAGACGCGGGCGACGTCGCCACCTGGCTCGCGATCTGGAGCGCCTGGCCGGCCAAGGAGGTCGTGACTCGCCCCGAATACGCGCAGCTGTTCGCGCGGCCCGGGGATCGCGCCGTGTGCGTGGTGGGGGAGGACGAGGGTGGCGCCATCCTGTTCCCGCTCATCCTCCGGCCGCTCGCCCTCGAGCCCTGGGCGCGCCGGGGCGAGCTGCGCCGGGACGCGATCACGCCCTATGGCTACGGGGGTCCCTTCGTGTGCGGCGGCGGAGTGCGGGATCAGGCCGCGTTCTGGGCCGCGTACGGGGAGTGGTGCCGCGACGAGCGGATCGTCACGACCTTCGCCCGCCTGTCGCTGTTCGCGGAGCAGCTCGCCCCCATGCCGGGTCGGGTCGAGGTGAGATCGCAGAACGTGGTCGTGACCCTCGACGGCGGCGGCGAGGGCCTGTGGCGCAACTACGAGTCGAAGGTGCGCAAGTGGGTGCGGCTCGCGGAGGCCGCCGGCGTGACGGTCGAGGTCGATCGCGACGGCAGCGGGCTCGACGCGTTCTTCGAGGTGTACACGCACACCATGCAGCGGCGGTGCGCGGACGAGTTCTACTTCTTCCCTCGGTCGTTCTTCGAGTCGATCGTGACGCGGCTCGGCGGCCGCTTCGTCTTCTTCCACGCGCGCGCGGGGGGGAAGGTGGTCTCCTCGGACCTCGTGCTCTGCGCGGACGAGCACGTGTACTACTTCCTCGGCGGGACGCTCGAGGAGGCGTTCGCGCTGGGACCGAGCTACCTCGTCAAGCACCGGATCGCCGAGTGGTCGATGGGCGAGGGGAAGCGCCGGTACGTGCTCGGCGGCGGGCACGAGCCGGACGACGGGCTGTACCGGTACAAGCGGGCCTTCGATCGGCGCGGAGCGGTGCCTTTTCGCGTCGCCGCGCTCGTCCACGACGAGGTCGCCTGCCGCGAGCTCGCCGACGCTCGCGCGGCGCACGCCTCACGCGAGGGGAAACCCTGGCGCCCGAGGACCGGCTTCTTCCCTGCGTACCGTGCCTGACGCGCACGGAGAGGCGAAGAGGGATCGCGCCCACCGGCACGACTTCCGGGCGCTGGCGAGGTGGAAGGTGGTCGACATGCCAGCTTCGTCGTCGCTCGACAGAGTCCGCCTGGTCGTGTCCAGCCTGGGGTTCACCGTCCCGCTGGTGTACCTGCTGAAGCGCGTCGCCTATCAGGATCACTTCTATCATCTGAGAGCGCCGATGGGACGCCTTCGCTTCCCTCGTCTGCGCTCCGACATTCGCTGCGAGCTGGCGACCGAGGCGGACCTCGACGAGATCGTGAGAGGTCTCGGAGCGCTCGACCTGGCCTCCCGCAAGGAGGTCGTCGCCCGCGTCCTCTTCCATCGGGCCGGGTTCTCCAGCTGCTACATCGGGCGGAGCCCGCAGAACGAGCTCGTCTCGATGCAGTGGTTGCTCCGCCCGCAGGACAACGCGCTGCTGGAGCGGCAGCGCCGGCGCCTCTACTACCCGCTGCGGAGCGACGAGGCCATGGTCGAGAACATCTTCATCTTCCCCCGGTTCAGGGGACTGTCGGTGTTCCCCACCGTGAACCACTTCGTGCTCGACCTCGCGAAGCGCGAGGGGTTCCGCGCCTGCAACGCCTACATCCGCAAGGACAACATCCCGTCGCTCAACGCGTTCATGGGGCTGGGCTTCCAGATCCAGAAGCTGCTCACGGGCTACAACCTGGCGGGGCTCTCGTGGAGGAACCTGTGAGCGTGCCGGCTGTTCGAACGGTGGCTGCGCCCCCGCCCCTGCCCGCCGGGTCCCGTGCGCCGCCGCGAGCGGCTTCGCCGCTTCCGCGGCGTCCCTCACGCCGCTGAGACGTCCCCGCTCGTGAACGACGTCGGGCCGTTCGCCTGCCGCTTCCGCGCGACGAAGGAGGCGATCCGCTCGATGGACTCGAGGTTGTCGGGCGTCGTCTCGTCGTCGCGGACGCGGATGCCGAACTCCTCCTCGACGAAGGCGATGATCTCGAGCACCCCGGTGGAGTCCACCAATCCGCTCGTGACCAGGAGGGCGTCGTCGGCGAGCTCCGCCGGATCGCTCACGTAGAAGTTCTCGAGGATGAACGCCCTGATGCGTTGCTGGACCGTCACCTCACACCCCCGCTGCGATGCCCGATCCGGGCCGGCCGCACGCTCCGGACAACCTGTCGACGAACGTCCGGAACTCCACCCCCGGCGCCCGCGAAGGCACCTGCCGGATGAGTTGCTCATGGAGCAGCGCCGTCGAAAGCACGCCGACGAGGGCCATGTTGTCGAAATTGGAGAGCTGCCCGCCGGCCGCCGACGCCTGGCACTTGCGCCACAGGCGCGCGACCGCGCCGCGATCGAAGACGCCGGCGTCCCCGACTGCCCGCTCGCTCGTCAGGTCCTCGATCCAGCCCGGAGCGCCGGGGCCCACGAAGGCCTGCGCGTCGGGAGCGCGATAGGGCTGCTTGGATCGCTCGACGACTCCGTCCGGGACGAGGCCTCGCGCGACCCGCTTCAGGACGTGCTTCTCGTCGAGGCCGCGCAGCTTGAACGCGTCGGGCAGCCCGTTCGCCAGCTCCACCACGTGGGCGTCGAGGAACGGGAACCGGCCCTCGATCGAGTGGGCCATGAGCATCCGGTCGCCCTGCGACGAGAGCAGGTAGCCGGAGAGGAGGGTCCGCGCCTCCAGATACTGATCCTGGGCCAGGGAAGACCAGCCGGGGAACTCGGCGGGAACCGAGGCGAGCAGCCGCTCCACGACGTCCACGCGCCGCAGCCGATCTCGCAGCTCGGCGCTGAAGAGCCGCTGCAGGGCCGCCGCGCTCTGCCAGCGCGGCTGGTGCGCGAAGCCGGGTGTGTCCCACTGGGCTCGCCCGCGCCCGAAGAACTCGCGGGCGAGGGTTCGCTGCGAGACCGGTGAACGGACCAGGTAGGGGTAGAGCCGCTCGAGCAGGCGCGGGCGCAGCGCCGACTCGGGCTGGCGACCCCAGAAGCGCCGGATCTTTCCCTCCCGGAAGAGGTCGTACCCGGCGAACATCTCATCGGCGCCCTCGCCGGTCAGGACCACCTTGATGCCCGCCTCTCGCACCTGCCGCGAGAGCAGGAAGAGCGGCGCCGGACCGGTGCGGAGCAGCGGACGCTCCGCGTGCGCGACCACCGCGGGGAACGCCGCGCGGATGTCCTCGCGGCTGACGACGAGCTCGTGGTGCTCGCTCTCGAGGCGCTCCGCGACGGCGCGCTGGTAGGGCGTCTCGTCGAACTCGAGATCCTCGAACCGCACCGAGAACGTGCAGAACCTCCCGCCGCTCACGCGGCGTCCCAGCGCGGCCACGAGCGAGCTGTCGAGGCCGCCGGAGAGGTAGCTCCCCACCGGCACGTCGGCGCGCAGCATGCGCAGGCGCACGGCGTCCTCGAGCGCCGCGCGGACGCGCTCCGCGGCCTCGCCCGGCGAGCTCGCCGGCGCGGCCCCCTCGGCGTAGCGGGGCGTCCAGAACGCCCGGTCCACCGTGCCCCGCCGCGAGATCCTGCGCACGTGACCCGGCTCGAGCTCCGTGACCCCCTGGAACACGGACTGGGGGGGCACCACGGTCCAGAAGGTGAACGTCTCGGCGAGGCCCACGGGGTCGAACGCGCGCGTGAGCGCGGGAGCGCCGGCGAAGATCGCCTTCACCTCGCTCGCGAACCACAGCCGGCCGCCGTGCTCGCACAGGTACAGCGGGCGGACCCCGAGCCGGTCGCGGGCGAGGATCAGCGTCTCCTCCGCCGAGTCCCAGAGCGCGATGGCGAACTGTCCGTTGAAGCGCTCGAAGGCCTGCTCGGCCCACGACTCGTACGCGTGGACGATGACCTCCGTGTCGCTCCGGGTCCGGAAGCGGTGCCCCAGCGCCTCGAGCTCCGCGCGCAGCTCGACGTAGTTGAAGATCTCTCCGTTGAACGTCACCCACAGCGATCCGTCCTCGTTGCAGAGCGGCTGCTGCCCGGTGAGGAGATCGATGACCGAGAGCCGCGCGTGGCCCAGGCCCGCGTGCGCGTCCCGATACAGGCCGAACTCGTCCGGCCCGCGATGGCGCAGGGCGGAGACCATGGCCGTGAGCTCGTCGAGCGACTGCGGAGGCAGGCCTTCGCGCAGCGCCACGAAGCCGGCGATCCCGCACATCCCTACGGCCCCCGGCGGTCGTCCGCGAGCAGCGGAGCCTGGTGCAGGTACCGGCTCGCCCGGCGCTTCGCCTCGATGTCGCGATAGACCCGCTCCACCTGCTCGGCGGTGAGCCCGGTGACGGCGCCGACCTCCGCGGGCGCCGTGCCGTGGTCGTGCGCCCAGAGGCACAGATCCATGTCGGCGTAAGGCAACGCGAAGTAGAACTCCTCCTGGGTCTGGGCGAGGGAGAAGGTGTCCGTGGTGGGCGGTCGGCTGCGGACCTCCGCCGGCACCCCGAGGTGCTCGGCGAGCGCGTAGACCTGGGTCTTGTACAGGTGCGCGATGGGCTTCAGGTCGGCGGCGCCGTCCCCCTGCTTCACGAAGAAGCCCTGGTCGTACTCCAGGCGATTCGGGGTGCCCACCACCGCGAAGTTCAGGCGATCCGCGTGGTAGTACTCCACCATCGCGCGCACCCGCTGCTTGAAGTTCGTGGCGGCCACGAGCTGCAGGTAGGCGGCGGGCGGCATCCGCGAGCTCCGCTGCATCCCGCGCGGGTCCGCGACCGTCAGCGTCGTGACGTTGAGGCGATCGCCCTCGAGCAGGGAAGGCAGCGTGAGCTTGCACTGCCATCCGGGCCCGTACTCGGGGTAGACGGCCCGGATCGCCTCGAGCTGCCGCTCGTAGCAGCCGAGCGCCTCCAGGGCGGGGCCGACGTCCTCGACGACGTGGCGGATCCCCAGGCGGTCCGCCACCATCGCGCCGAGCCTGAGGGCGTCGCCCGAGGAGTCGCGCTCCGGCATCAGCAGCCCGACCACGCGATCCGGGCCGAGGGCGCGCGTGCACAGCGTCGCCACCACGGAGCTGTCGACCCCGCCCGACAGGCCCACGACGGCGCCCCGCCGGCGCAGCGACCCGAGGACCTGCTCCCGCAGGGTCGTCTGGATCTGCTCGGCGACACCGGCAGGGTCGATCCGCAGCACGTCTCGCGAGAACATCGTGCGGTCGAGAATAATCACGACGGGTTCGGCGACATGTCCCGGGCATCGGGGGAATGCGATCGCAATCCTGGGGCGCGCGGCGCGATGTCCCCGAGCGCCTCGGGCGAGCACGGGACTCCTCGCGAGGCGTGCACGCGAGCCGTTCCGGTGCACACGTTGGGACGCGTACGTACGCGGCGCGCGACGCGCTCGCGTCCGCGACGGAGGCCCGGTGGAATCCTCGCTCCTGCACGAGTGGCTCTTCTCGCACGCCGAGCGCCAGCCCGACGCGCCGGCGATCGCCACCCCCGCGGTGCGCCTCACCTACGGCGACCTCGCTGCGCGCGTGCGGGCCCTCGCGGGTCACCTCGCGGCGAACGGCGTCGGGCCGCACGATCGGGTCGTCCTCGCGCTGCCCAACACCCCCGCCACGGTCGTCGCGGGGCTCGCGGTGAACATGCTCGGAGGGACGTGCGTCGAGGTGAACCGGGAGTTCGGCGCCGAGGTGCTCTCGGGCGTAGTGGCGCAGAGCCGTGCCCGGCACGCGGTCGTCTGGGGCCGCGACGCGCGCCTCTGGGGGCAGGTGCTCGCGCAGGGACGGCTCGAGCACCTCTGGGTGCTGCAGGGCGACGCGACCCGAACGGTTCCGGACGGGCTGCGCGGCGCGCCGGTGTCCCTCGTCCTCGAGGACGGCAGCGTCGAGCCCGCGCCGCCGCCGCCGCGGGCCGAGCCGCGCGCCGACTGGCCCGCGCTCATCCTCTACACCTCGGGCAGCACGGGGAGGCCACGCGGGGTCGTGCAGACGTTCCGGAACGTCGACGCGAACACCCGCTCGATCGTGCAGTACCTCCGGCTGTGCGCCGACGATCGCGCGCTGCTCGTCCTGCCGCTCTACTACTGCTACGGCCGCAGCGTGCTGCAGACGCACCTGTTCGCGGGCGGCTCGGTGTTCCTCGACAATCGCTTCGCCTTCCCGCGCGTGGTCCTGGAGTCCCTCGCGTCGGAGGGGTGCACGGGGTTCGCCGGCGTCCCGCTCACGTTCGAGATCGTCCGCAGGCAGGTGGACGTCTCGTCCATGGCGTTCCCGCGGCTGCGCTACCTCACGCAGGCCGGGGGCGCCATGGCGCCCGACACGATCGCCTGGGTGCGCGAGGCCTTTCGACCCGCGGAGCTGTTCGTCATGTACGGCCAGACGGAGGCGACGGCGCGGCTCGCCTACCTCCCGCCCGACCGCGCGGAGGAGAAGAAGGGCTCCATCGGCGTCCCCATCCCCGGCGTCGAGCTCCGCGTCGTGGACGACGCGGGCCGCGAGCTGCCGCCTGGAGCGGTGGGCCACCTCGTGGCGCGCGGCGACAACGTGACCCAGGGCTACCTCGACGAGCCCGCCGAGACCGCGGCCATCCTCCGCGACGGGTGGCTCTGGACGGGTGACCTCGCGCTGCGCGACGCCGACGGCTTCCTCTTCCACCAGGGGCGCTCGAAGGAGATCCTCAAGATCGGCGGTCACCGGGTGAGCCCCGTGGAGATCGAGCACGTCATCGCGACCCACCCCGCGGTCGCGGAGGCGGCCGTCATCGGCGTGAAGCAGGACCTGATGGGCGAGGTCGCCGCTGCGTTCGTCGTCGGTCGCCCCGGCAACACGCCCAGCGAGGCGGACCTGCGCCGGCACTGCCGCGAGCAGCTGCCGCCTTACAAGGTCCCCGCCACGTTCACGTGGGTGGAGGCGTTGCCTCGGAACGAGGCGGGCAAGCTCCTGCGGACGGAGCTCGCCGCGCGCCACGCCGCGGGCTGAGGGCGGGGTCGCGCGACGGGGGAGGGCGAGCGGATGACGCGGACGTACCTGTCGGTGCCGCACATGGGACGCAGCGAGGAGCGCTACGTGCGCGAGGCGTTCGCCTCGAACTGGCTCTCCACCGTCGGCCCGAACCTCGACGCCTTCGAGCGCGCGTTCGCGGAGCGCATCGGGCGGCCCGCGGTGGCGCTCGCGAGCGGCACCGCCGCCATGCACCTCGGCCTGCGGCTCCTCGGGGTCGCGCCCGGCGACGAGGTGCTCGTCTCGGACTTCACGTTCGTCGCGAGCGTGAACCCCATCCGCTACCTCGGCGCCACGCCCGTGTTCGTGGACAGCGATCCCGCGACCTGGATGATGAGCCCGGCGCTCCTCGCCGAGGCGCTCGAGGACCGCGCCCGCCGAGGGAGGCCGCCGCGGGCGGTCGTGGTGGTCCACCTCTACGGCCAGTGCGCCGACCTCGCGCCGATCCTGGAGGCGTGCCGCGCGCACGGCGTGCCGCTGCTCGAGGACGCCGCCGAGGCGCTCGGGGCGACGTACCACGGGGCGCCCGCGGGGTCGTTCGGCGACGTCGCCGCGTTCTCGTTCAACGGGAACAAGATCATCACCACGACGGGCGGCGGGATGCTCGTCGCCGCGCGACGGGACTGGGTCGACCGCGCGCGGTTCTGGTCCACGCAGGCGCGCGAGCCGGGCGCCGCGTACCACCACACGGAGGTGGGCCACAACTACCGGCTCTCGAACGTGCTGGCGGGGATCGGTCGAGGCCAGCTCGAGGTGCTCGACGAGCGGGTGGCCCAGCGCCGCGCCGTCGCGTTCCGCTACCGCGACGCCTTCGCGGATCTGCCCGGCATCGGGCTCATGCCGCAGGCGCCGTACGGCCTGCACACGAACTGGCTCTCCTGCTTCCTCGTCGCGCCGCGCGCGTTCGGCGCCTCCCGGGACGACCTGCTGCGTGCCCTCGAGGCGCGGGACATCGAGGCACGGCCGCTCTGGAAGCCGATGCACCTCCAGCCCCTCTACCGTACGTGCGAGCGGTACGGCGGCGAGGTCGCCGCCGCGCTGTTCGAGCACGGGCTGTGCCTGCCGAGCTCGAGCAGCCTCTCGCGCCAGGAGCAGGACCGGGTCGTCGAGGTCGTCCGCTCGGTCGCACGCCCCACCCTCGGTCAACACGAGACCCCCTGGGGCGCCTTCGCGTGAGGTGCGTCGTGCCCAGCTTCGCTCCGCCGCCGAGCGGCCTAGAGGAGGCTTCCATGCAACAGCTCCGGGAACGGATCCGATCGCGCACCGCGGTCGTGGGCGTGATCGGCCAGGGGTACGTCGGGCTGCCGCTCGCGCTCGTCTTCCGCGAGGCGGGCTTCCCGGTGATCGGGCTCGACGTCGACTCGGCCAAGGTCGCGGCGCTCACCCGCGGCGAGTGCTACATCCGCCACATCGGCCCGGAGCGCGTCCGCGCGGCCGTGGCGAGCGGCGGGTTCACCCCCACGACCGACTTCGGCCGGCTCGCCGACTGCGACGCCATCCTCATCTGCGTGCCCACCCCGCTCGGCCGCCACCGCGAGCCGGACAACTCGTTCATCCACGCGACGGCCCGGCAGATCGCGCCCAGGCTCCGGCGGGGACAGCTCGTCGTGCTCGAGTCGACCACCTACCCAGGCACCACCGACGAGGAGGTGCTTCCGATCCTGGAGGAGAGCGGCCTCCGCACCCCCGAGGACTTCCTGCTCGCCTTCTCGCCCGAGCGGGAGGACCCGGGCCGGAGCGACTTCACCACGAAGACCATCCCGAAGGTCGTCGGCGGCGTGAACCCCGCGTCCACGGAGATCGCGGCGGCGCTGTACGCGGGGGCGCTGGATCGGGTGGTCCCGGTGCGGGGCGCGCGCGTGGCGGAGTCCACGAAGCTCCTGGAGAACGTCTTCCGGTCGGTGAACATCGCGCTCGTGAACGAGCTGAAGGTCATCTTCGAGCACATGGGGATCGACGTGTGGGAGGTGATCCGGGCCGCGTCCACCAAGCCCTTCGGCTACATGCCCTTCCACCCGGGCCCGGGGCTGGGCGGCCACTGCATCCCCCTCGATCCGTTCTACCTCGCGTGGAAGGCGGCCGAGCACGGTGAGTGGGCGCGGTTCATCGAGCTCGCCGGGGAGATCAACTCGCGCATGCCGCGGTACGTGGTGGAGCGGATCGCGGAGGCCCTGAACGAGGACGGGAAGGCGCTCCGGGGCTCCGCCGTGCTCGTCCTCGGGCTCGCCTACAAGGCGAATATCGACGACGATCGCGAGTCCCCCTCGTACGAGATCCTGGAGCTGCTCCAGGAGCGCGGCGCGCGCGTGGCGTACTGCGATCCGCACTTCCCCACGGCGCGCAAGGTGCGGAAGCACGATCTCGGGCTCCGCTCGGTCCGGTGCGACGCGGCGACGTTCGCGAGCCACGACGCGGTCGTGGTCTCGACCGCGCACGACGTGTTCAAGGACCCCGCGCTCTACGAGGGGGTGCGCCTCGTCGTGGACACCCGGAACGCCGTCGCGCCGCTGTTCACGGGGCGCGAGGGCCCGCGCATCGTACGCGCGTGAGGACCGACGTCCACGCGCCGCCGGATGGGCCCGGACGCCCTCGCCTCCACGGGCGGGCCGCGTGCGCGCTCCTCGATCGCGAGCCTTCCCGGGGATCCGAGCAGGCGGGCATCCACCGAGCGTGCATGTGGTTCGTGGGACGCGCCCGCGTGGGCTTGCGTTCACTCACCGCGCGCGCCATCGCGCGGGAAACGAACGCTTCACCGCCGCCGTCGCGAGAGCACCGGACGAGGTCGGCCCCATTCAGATTGCGCCGGCCGGGCGAACTCTCATGCCCGAGGGCCAAAGGACTCGACGTGTGAGCACAACGCGCATACCTGCAAGCGTGCACCATCGAAGGACGGGTACGGGTTGGGAGGGAGGAAGGATGGGCCAAGGGGGATCCGTCCAGCTGGACGGCGGGGAGGCTTCCCTGCGCAGGCTGCGCGCCGTCGTGGCGGGAGCGATGCGCGTGGCCGAGGCGGGCGCGCGAGCGTCCGCGGGGGCGCGCTACGCGGTCATGTTCGCCGTGGACGGCATCGCGGCGATGGTCGCGCTCCGGACCGCGATCTGGCTCCGCTTCGACGGCGAGATCCCCCTGCGGTACGAGCAGATGCTGCCGGTCGCGACGGCCGCGCTGATGGCGATCCGCGTCTCGTGCAACGGCTTCGCCCGGCTGCACCGCTGGTCCTTCCGGCTCGCGGGCCTCGCCGAGGCGCTCCGGATCGCCGCGGCCTGCGTCGCCGGCTCCGTGCTGTTCGTCGCCGCGACGAAGCTCCTGGAGCTCCCGCTGCCGCGGACCGTCTTCGCGCTCGAGCTCTTCCTCTCCGCGAGCGCCTTCGGCGCCACGCGCTTCCTGCCCCGGGCGGCGTTCCGGTGGGCGGGGATCTGGTCCCAGTCGCTCGCCGGCGCGCCGCGCGCGGTCATCGTCGGCGCCGGTCACGCCACCGAGCTGCTCGCACGCGACCTGCTCCGCTCCCCGAACCCGGGCTACCAGCTCGTCGGGTTCGTCGAGGAGGACGGGCACATGGCGCGCTGCCGGATCGCCGGGATCCCGATCCTGGGCGGGATCCAGCACCTCCCGAAGATCATCCGGCAGCATCGGGTCGCGTCGGTGCTCCTCGCGGATCCGCGAACCCCCGCGGCGCGCGTACGCGAGATCATCGCGCTCTGCGCCACCTCGCGCGTCCGGTTCAAGATCGTCCCCGCGTCGTGGGCCGACCTCGAGGGGCGCCTCTCCGGGGCGAGGCTCGACGACATCTCGCCCGAGGACCTCCTCCCACGCGCCGCGGTCGCGTTCGACGAGTCGGAGGTCCGGCGGCTCGTGGAGGGCCGGCGAGCCCTCGTCACCGGCGCCGGCGGGAGCATCGGCGGCGAGCTGTGCCGCCAGCTCGCGCGGAACGGCGTCGACCAGCTCGTGATGGTCGACATGAACGAGAACGAGCTCTATCTCCGCCGGCTCGCGCTCGCCGAGGACTTCCCGGGCCTCGACCTCCACGCCGAAGTGGCCGACGTGCGCGAGGCGGAGCCGCTCCGCCGGCTCGGCCTGCGCTACCGGCCGCAGGACGTCTTCCACGCGGCGGCGCACAAGCACGTGCCCCTCATGGAGGACGCGCCCGCGGAGGCGGTGAAGAACAACGTGTTCGGCACGCTCAACGCGGTGCGGATGGCGGACGCGTGCGGCGCCGAGCGCTTCGTCCTCATCTCGACGGACAAGGCGGTGAACCCGACCTCGGTGATGGGCGCGACCAAGCGGGTGGCCGAGCTCGTGGTGCGCGACCTGGCCCGGCGCTCCCGCGTGCGCGTCACCGCCGTCCGGTTCGGGAACGTGCTCGGGTCGGCGGGCAGCGTCGTCCCCATCTTCAAGCGCCAGATCGCCCGCGGCGGTCCGGTGACGGTGACGCACCCGGACTGCACGCGCTACTTCATGACCATCCCGGAGGCGTGCGGCCTCGTGCTGCTCGCCGGGCTCGGCGGCCACGGAGACCTCTGCGTGCTCGACATGGGCGAGCCGATCCGGATCGCCGACCTCGCGGGCAGCATGATCACGCTGTCGGGCCACGTGCCGGGCGAGGACGTCGACATCGTCTACACCGGCCTCCGCCCGGGCGAGAAGCTGTGCGAGGAGGTCCTCACCGAGCAGGAGGAGCGCTCGCTCGTGGTGAGGAACCGCATCCGGGTGACGCACAGCCCGGCGCCGCCGCCCGACCTCCGCGAGCGGATGGACGAGCTGCAACGGCTCGCCGACCGCGGGGACGCCGCCGGCATCCTCGCCGCGCTGCGCACGATCGTCCCCACCTACCGCGGCCCGGCGCGGAACGGCCGCGACGGCACGAGCTCGCGCGCGACGACCGAGCGCGGCGGTCCACGCGGCCGCGTGGGCGGCCTGGACGGCAGGGACTCCGGGGTCGCATCGCCGCTGTGATGCGCAAGGAACCAGAGATGCCACACGATCGGGCGAACGACGACGCGGTCGTCGAGGTGAACTTCGGAGCGGGGACGATCGGCGACGTGGTGCAGCAGCAGCAGCTGCCGCCGCCGCTGCCGCGGGCGCGCGAGGAAGTGCCGTTGACGGACGTGTTCCGCGTCCTGCGGGAGCGCCACCGCGGCGTCGTGGGCGTCGCGCTCGCCGTGGTCGCGCTGGCCGTCGCCTACCTCATCCTCGCGACCCCGGTGTACCAGGCCGCGCTCGTGCTCCAGATGGAGGATCGCAAGCAGACGTTGACGGGCCTCGAGGACCTCTCGGGGTTCATCGGCGACGCCGCGTCGCCGGCCGAGACGGAGATCGAGATCATCCGCTCGCGGACCCTCATCGGCGCGGTCGTGGACGAGCTCGGGCTCGACGTGCAGGCGGAGCCGCGCCGCGCGCCCCTGGTGGGCGCCACGCTCGCGCGCCACTGGCGCGGCGGCGCTCCGGCGGCGCCGCGGCTCGGGCTCGCGCATTACGGCTGGGGCGGCGAGCGCGTCCGCGTGCAGGAGCTCGCGGTCGGAGAGGATCTCGTGGACGTCCCGCTCGTGCTCACCGCGCTCGAGGGGGGGCGCTACCGGCTCGCTGCCGAGGGGTCCGCGCTCGTCGAGGGGGCGGTGGGCGCCCGGGCGTCGGGAGGGGAGGGGGGCGCCGCCGTCGAGGTCGTGATCCGCGAGCTCGTGGCCCGGCCCGGCACGGAGTTCGTCCTCCTGAAGCGGGACCGGCCGGACGTGATCACCGAGCTGCGCGACGCGCTCACCGTGCGGGAGACGGCGAAGAAGACGAACGTCCTCGTGGCCGAGCTCGAGGGGAGGGACCCGCAGCAGGTCGCCGCGACGCTCAACGCCATCGGGGCGGCGTACCTGCGCCGCAACGTGGAGCGGAAGAACGCGGAGAACGGCCAGATGCTCGCCTTCCTGGAGTCGCAGCTTCCCCAGCTCAAGGGGAACGTCGACCAGGCCGAGGCGGCCCTCAACGCCTACCAGCAGCAGAAGCGCTCGATGGACATCTCCGCCGCGACCGAGGCGGTGCTCGGCCGCGCGGTGCGCATCGAGACGGCGCTGCAGGAGCTGCAGCTGCAGCTCATGGACCTGCGCCAGCGCTTCACCGACAGCCACCCCGCGGTCATCGCGGTCCAGCAGAAGATCGCGCGCATGCAGAAGGAGCACGTCTCCCTCGACGAGGAGATGCGCGCGCTGCCCGAGCTGGAGCTCGACGCGGCGCGCCTCGCGCGCGACGTCAAGGTCGCGTCGGAGCTCTACGTCCTCGTGCTCAACAAGGCGCAGGAGCTGAAGGTGGCCCGCTCGGGCGTGATCGGGAACGTCACGGTCCTCGATCCCGCCGAGACGGCGAAGGACCCGGCCCGGCCGAACAAGCCGCTCGTGCTCGTGGTCGCGCTGCTCGTCGGGCTGGGCCTCGGCGTCGGGGTCGCGCTCGCGCGCAACGCGTTCACGGAGGGCTCCGACGACCCGGACGAGATCGAGGCGCGCACGGGCCTGCCCGTGTTCGTGATGGTCCCTCACTCCGAGGTGGAGCTGCAGCTCGATCGGGAGGCGCGGCAGATCCCCGGCTCGTTCCGCGCGGCCCTCGCCCAGGCCGCCCCCGACGACCTCGCCGTCGAGGGGCTGCGCAGCCTGCGCACGGCGCTCCAGTTCGCGCTCGTGGAGGCCCGGAACAACATCATCGCCCTCGGCGCGCCGGCGCCCGCGGTCGGCAAGTCCTTCGTGTCCGTCAACCTCGCGCACCTCCTCGCTGCGGCCGGCCGGCGCGTCGTGCTCGTCGACGGGGACCTTCGCCGCGGCCGGCTCCATCGCTACTTCTCGCTGGAGCGGGCCCCCGGGCTCTCCGACGTGGTGAGCGGCGCGGTCACCCTCGAGCAGGCGCTCCGGCGCACGTCCGTCGAGCGGCTCGACGTCCTCTCGACGGGGCGGATCCCGCCGAACCCCGCCGAGCTCCTGGCGAGCCACCGCTTCCAGCACCTGCTGGCCGAGCTCTCGAAGCGCTACGACCTCGTGCTGGTGGACACGCCGCCCGTGCTCGCCGTCACCGACCCCACGCTCGTGGCGCGCCACGCCGGGGTCAACCTGCTCGTCCTCCGGGCGGGGGCGCACTCGGTGCACGAGATCACGCTCGCGGTGAAGCAGCTCGGCCAGGGGGGCGTGCGGGTCCAGGGCGCAATCCTCAACCAGGTCGACACGAACCGCGGCCGCTACGGCCGCTCGGGCCGGTACCGCCGGTACGAGTACCGGTCGGAGACGACGCCGGGCAAGGCCTGACCCGGCCTCGGGGTCCCGTCCCTCCCGCCGCAGCTCGCCAGGGCGCGGCCGCGCCGGCCGGGTCCACGCGCGCGGATCCGCTCGAAAGTGGACCGGTGGGGTCCCGCAAACACCCGTTCTCGCGAGGTTTTCGGCAGGGTCGCCGGTGACGCCGGCCGACCCGACGTGCTATACGGCCCGAGCTTTCCCGACCTGCGCTCGCCGCCGGCTTTCTCGCCCTTTGGCGGGCGCCACGTTCCGTCGGGAGGAGGAGCGACCGTGATCGAGGCGTACCTGAAGCACGAGGCGGAGCGGAAGGCGCAGGGCATCCCGCCCAAGCCCCTCGACCCCGCGCAGACGCGCGAGCTCGTGAAGCTGCTCGAGAGCCCCCCCAAGGGCCAGGAGGCCTTCCTCCTCGGGCTCCTGCGCGACCGCGTCTCCCCGGGCGTCGACCCGGCCGCGGAGGTGAAGGCCGGCTTCCTCGCCGACGTGGCGAAGGGCGCGAAGAGCTCGCCGCTCATCTCCAAGAAGGAGGCGGTGCAGCTCCTCGGCACGATGATGGGCGGCTACAACGTGCCGCCGCTCGTCGCGGCGCTCGCCGACCCGGCGCTGGCCGACGAGGCCGCGAAGGCGCTCTCCCACACGACCTACGTCTACGACGCGTTCGACGAGATCGTCGCGCTCGCGAAGACGAACGCCGCCGCGAAGAAGGTGCTCGACGCGTGGGCCAAGGCGGAGTGGTTCACGAGCCGCCCGGGCGTCCCGGCCCAGGTGAAGGTGAAGGTCTTCAAGGTCGACGGCGAGATCAACACCGACGACTTCTCTCCCGCGGGCGACGCGTCCACGCGGCCCGACATCCCGCTCCACGCGCTCGCGATGGGCAAGACCCGCTTCAAGGGCGGCCTCCAGACCATCGCGGAGTTCCGCGCGCAGGGCTTCCAGGTCGCCTTCGTGGGCGACGTGGTCGGCACCGGCTCCTCCCGCAAGTCCGCCTGCAACAGCGTGCAGTGGGCCATCGGCGAGGACATCCCGTTCGTCCCGAACAAGAAGCGCGGCGGCGTCATCATCGGCGGCGTCATCGCCCCGATCTTCTTCGCCACGGCGCAGGACTCCGGCGCCCTCCCGATCCGCGCCGACGTGACGAAGCTGAAGACGGGCGACGTCGTCATCGTCGACACCGTGAAGGGCGAGCTCCGCAGCGAGGCGGGCGAGGTCCTCTCGACCTTCAAGCTCTCCCCGAACACGCTCGCCGACGAGTACCGCGCCGGCGGCCGCATCCCGCTCACCATCGGCCGCGCCGTCACCGAGAAGGCGCGCAAGGCCGCGGGCCTCCCGCCGACCGACCTCTTCGCGAAGGTCACGAACCCGACGCCGAAGCCGGGCCAGGGCTACTCCCTCGCGCAGAAGATGGTCGGCAAGGCGTGCGGGCTCCCGGGCGCGCTGCCCGGCGGCTACTACGAGCCGCGGATGACGACGGTCGGCTCGCAGGACACGACCGGCCCGATGACGGCGGACGAGCTGAAGGAGCTCGCCTGCCTCAAGTTCCAGGCGCCGATGTTCATGCAGTCGTTCTGCCACACGGCGGCCTACCCGAAGGCGGCCGACGTGAAGATGCACCGCACGCTCCCGCAGTTCGTGCAGGAGCGCGGCGGCGTGCCGCTCCGCCCGGGCGACGGGGTCATCCACTCGTGGCTGAACCGCCTGCTCCTGCCCGACACCGTCGGGACGGGCGGCGACTCGCACACGCGCTTCCCCCTCGGCATCTCGTTCCCGGCGGGCTCCGGCCTGGTCGCCTTCGCGGGCGCGCTCGGGTTCATGCCGCTCGACATGCCGGAGTCGGTGCTCGTCCGCTTCAAGGGCAAGCTCCAGCCCGGCATCACGCTGCGTGACGTCGTGAACGCCATCCCGTTCTGGGCGATCCAGCAGGGCCTCCTCACCGTCCCGAAGAAGAACAAGAAGAACGTCTTCAACGGCCGGATCCTCGAGATGGAGGGGCTGCCGGACCTCACCGTGGAGCAGGCGTTCGAGCTGACCGACGCCGCGGCGGAGCGGAGCGCGGCGGCGGCGGCGGTGAAGCTCTCCGAGAAGAGCGTCGCCCAGTACCTGCGCTCGAACGTGGCGCTCATGAAGAAGATGATCGCCGACGGCTACGGCGACGCGAAGACGCTCGCCGGCCGCATCGCGGCCGCCGAGGCGTGGCTCGCGAAGCCGGAGCTCCTCTCCGCCGACGCGAGCGCCGAGTACGCCGCGGTGATCGAGATCGACCTCGCCCAGATCACCGAGCCGATCCTCGCCTGCCCGAACGACCCGGACGACGTGAAGAAGCTCAGCGACGTCGCGAACACCAAGATCGACGACGTGTTCCTCGGCTCGTGCATGACGAACATCGGCCACTTCCGCGCGGCCGGCGAGCTCTGGAAGGGCCAGAAGTTCAACCCCGCGGTGCGCACCTGGATCTGCCCCCCCACGCGCATGGACCAGCAGCAGCTGAAGGACGAGGCGTACTACTCGACCTACAGCGCCGTCGGCGCCCGGATCGAGATCGCCGGCTGCTCGCTCTGCATGGGCAACCAGGCGCGCGTGCCGGACGCGGCGACGGTCTTCTCGACCTCGACCCGCAACTTCGACGACCGCATGGGCAACGGCGCCAAGGTGTTCCTCGGCTCCGCGGAGCTCGGCGCCGTCGCGGCGACCCTCGGGCGCCTGCCCACGCCGGCGGAGTACTTCGCGGCGTACCAGGAGAAGATCGCCCCGAAGGCGGGCCAGGTGTACCGGTACCTGCAGTTCGACGAGCTCGAGGGGTATCAGGGGCTCCGCGTCGTCGCGTAGCCTGCGGCACACGATACCGGGCCTGCGATCTTGAGCGGCGCGCCGTCCTGGACGGCGCGCCGTTCTCGTTTCTGCGACGCGCACCTGCGCGTCGAGGGTCAGGTCGCCGCGCCGGGCTGGTGCTGCTCCCAGGTCCTCTGGTCGATGGCGCGCTCGATCCAGGCGAGGTGCCGCTGCTCGTCGGCGTAGCCCCTGCGCACGAGCTCGAGGATCTCGTCCGGGAACGGCTTGGCGACGGCGCGGGCGTAGGTGGAGGTGGTGAGCTCCTCGTTCGGCTTCATCGCGCGGAGCGCCTGCTCCATCCCGAGCCGGGCCCGCAGGCCGGTGACGCTGCCGAGGAGGGCCCCCTTCATGTCGGGCTTCGCCCCGGGCGGGCGCACGTTCATGTCGAGCAGCGCCTTCGAGAGCTCGAGGATGTGGCGCTGGTGGTCGAGCCGGAAGCGCGCCAGCTCCGTCGCGATCCAGCCGTCGCCGATCGCCTCGATGGCGCGGTCGTAGGCGACGACGGCGTCGGCGTCGAGCTGCAAGAGGTTCGTCAGCTCCTCGGCGATCTCGTGCACGTTCATCTGCGGTCCTCCCGTCGAGAAGCTGGTGACGCGTCGCGGCGGGCGCATCGCGCCTCGGACGGGCGCCCCCGGCTACGGCAGGGCGGCGACGGGGGACGTCTGGAACCAGAGCGCGCGGGCGAGCGCCTCCTCGATCCAGGCGAGGTGGCGCTCCTCGTCCGCGTACGCCCCTTCCACGAGCGCGCGGACGTCCTCGGGCAACGGCACGGCGAGCACCTTGCGGTGCACCGCAGTCGTGAGCTGCTCGTTGTTGCGCATCGCCTCGAGCACCTCCTGCGGGTTCAGGCGCCGCCGCGGCGGGGTGAGCGCGCCGATGACGACCCCCTTCACGTCGGGCTCGACCTCCGGGGGGCGGGCACCCATCCCGAGGAGCGCCTCGTGCAGCGCGAGCGCGTGCCGCTGGTGCTCCACCTTGAACAGCGCGAGCTCCCCGCCGATCGCGCTGCTCGGCCCGCCCACCCAGGCGATGGCCGCGTCGTAAGCGTGGAGTGCGTCGATCTCGAGCGCCAGCAGCCGCGCAAGCTCCCTGCTCACCTCCGACTGCTTCATCGGTTCCTCCTGCGGAAAAGGTTGTCATCGATGGATCCAGTCCACTACCCCCCGGCGGGGAGACGGAGGGACGCTCGGACGATCGCGAAGAGCAGGGCGGGTGCCCCGGCGAGGTCTGCGCTTGCGCGTGGGCGGAGCGCGTGCAGGCTTTCCCGCATGCCGAAGATCGCCGCCATCGAGATCGTCGAGGACTACACCGGGCGCGCCCGCTGCGACGAGGGCTTCCTCCGCCTGAAGCGCTACCGGGCCCAAAACCGCCGCGCCGACGGGACGACCTCGCCCGTCTACCCGATCGACGTCATCGACCGGCCGACGCTGGACGCGGTGGCCGTCGTGCTCTGGGCACGGACGCCGCGCGGGATCGAGATCCTCACGCGCCGCGGGCTGCGGCCCGCCGCGTACTTCCGTCGCGGCAAGCCGGCCGCGCTCCCCGAGCCCGAGTACCTGCTCGTGGAGGAGATCGTGGCGGGGGTGCTCGAGCCTGGAGAGCGAGGACTCGAGGCGCTGCGCCGCCGCGGCGCGGAGGAGGCGCGCGAGGAGGCCGGCGTCGAGATCGTCCCGGAGCGCCTCGAGCTGCTCGGCGGTCCGTTCTTCCCGCTGCCCGGGATCGTGTCCGAGAAGATCCACCTCCTCGCCGGCGAGGTGCCGCGGCCCGACGTGGACGGGATCCACGACGCGCCGCACGAGGGAGACGGCTCGCCGCTCGAGGAGGGAGCGCTGCTCGCCTGGCGCGAGCTCCACGCGGCGATCGCGGCGTGCGAGGCCGGGGAGATCGAGGACGGGAAGACCGAGCTCGCGCTGCGGCGGCTCGCGGCGCGCCTGGGCGCCTGAGCCGCGCCGCCGTCTCCGGAGCTCAGTCGTTCTTCGCCCCCTCCTGGATCCACGTGAGCAGCGTCTGGGCGTCCGCGTCCGAGAGCCGTTTGGCGTGGCCGCTTCCGCCGGTCCCGCGCACGTAGAGCGCGCTCTGCGTGGGATTCGCCGTGTCCACCTTCTGCAGCGCCGCCGCGTACGAGATCGCGGTGTCGTTCGAGCCCCACGCGCTCCCGTGGCAGCCGCCGCAGCTCGCGACGAGGAACGGGTGGACCTGCGTCGAGAACGAGACGGTCGGCGTGGTAGGCGTCGTCGGCGTGGTCGGTGTGGTCGGTCCGTTCGCCCCTTGCTGGATCCACTCCAGGACGAGCTGCGCCTCCGCGTCGGAGAGCACCTTCGCGTGGCCGCTCCCGCCCGTGGGACGCACGTAGAGCGGGCTCTGGGCCGGACTCGCGGTGTTCACCTCGCCGAGGGCCGCCTGGTACGACGCGTTCACGTCGCTGGAGCCCCAGGCGCTGCCGTGGCACGCCCCGCACTTCCCCTGCAAGAGCGGGTGGATCTGCTGCTCGAAGGACGCCTGCGCCCCTGGCGACGGGGTCAGGTCCCCCGCGTTGGAGCCGCCGCCGTCGGACACCTCGCGGGCGTCGCCACACGCCGCGCCCACCGCGAGCGCCGCCAGCGCCGCCATCCACGACCCGCTCCGTCCCGTGCGCATGTGCCCCTCCGCGGCCCCAAACGCTCGTGACGGCGCCTACCGAACGCCATCCCCGGTCGGGCAGCTCGTGCCGAAAAAACACGAGAGCCCGGCCGGATGTCCGGCCGGGCCCTCGCCGCCCCCGCGGCTCGGGGGTCCTTCGCGCTACGGCTTGATGTCGTGGAACTTCACGATGTCGAACGGCGCCCCCTTGCCGTGGCAGGCGACGCAGGTCGTTCCGACGGTCGCCTCGCCGCCCGTGTGCGCGCACGGCTCGCTGTTCACGGTCGCGAGCGAGCTGCACGAGGGCAGCCCCGCCGTGGCCGTGAACTTCGCGTTGTCGTGGCAGGCGGTGCACACCGCGATGACGGCCGGGGTGGTCGTGTCGTCGGTCTGGTCCGCCACGACGTTCGCGACATAGGTGGTGTCGAGCGGCACCGTGCTCCCCGCCGGCGGGACCTGATACGTCTCGCCCGTGTGACAGAGGGTGCAGTTCTGCACCGTGTCGAGCTGCGGCACCTCCGCACCCGCCTCGAAGGTGATCGGGTTGCTACCGAACCCGCAGATCGTCAGGTCGTTCCCGCGGATGGACCCGCCGTGGATCTCGTGGATCATGCGCTTGAAGTCGATGGACTGCTCGGTCGTGGTGGCGGCGCACGCAGGGTTCGTCGCCGTCGCCGTGCGCCGGCCCTTGTCGGTCGCGCGCGGGTTGTGACAGACCGCGCAGACCTGGATGACGTCGTTCCGGTTCGCGCCGTGCGCCGAGAGCTGGCCGTGGCACGAGTCGCACTTCGCGATGTCCACCACCTGGCGCCGCGCCGCCGCCTGGCCGCCGCCGATCGCGTAGTCCTGGATGACGTTCTTGACCGGGAGCTCCTCCCCGTTCTCGATGGGACGGCCGTCGATGAAGACGGAGTAGGTGGTGACGCCGTCGGTGATCGCCGTGGGCGAGGTCACCTGGTACACGTTCGTCTGGCCGGAGACGGGCGTGGCCGCGGGCGTCAGGCCGGTCGCGCCGACCACCGGGATGTCCACCGGCTGCCCCGGCGACGTCGCGCCGCTGCCCACGTTCGTGTAGTCCGCGGCGCCCGGCTGGTGCCAGCCGATCTTCACGTTGAGCCGACTCAGCGTCTGCTTGTAGGCGGGGTCCGCTGCGAGGTCGACCGGCGTCCCGTTCTTCGTGACCCGCACCTGCACGACCGGCTTACGGTCCGCGCCGGTGGTCACGTTGACGATCTCGTACTTGTACGCCTCGGCCTTCTTGGCGAGCGGCACGTGCACGGTCGCGACGCCGATGCCGGCCGCGTCCGCCGTGTGGCACGTCGTGCACGCGGTCGCCCCGACCTGCGCGTGGTTGCACGGCGCCGTCTCGGTGGTCCCGAGCGCGCACGCGGCGGCGCCCGACCCGTCGAACTTGACGGTGTCGTGGCAGGAGGTGCACGCCGCCTGGTTGGCGTTGGTCTTGTAGCGGTCGGCGTCCGTGCCCTTGTGGCACACGGTGCAGTCGCGCACGTCGTGCATCCACGACTTGTCGAACTCGAACACGTTCTGGCGGAAGCCCACGATCGTGTACGGCTGGCCCGTCGCGCCCTGCGCCGAGGGCAGGTCGCCGCCCATGTGGATCTTGTGGACCATCACCTTGAAGTCGACGCTGTTGCCCGACTCGGGATCGGTGGACTGCGGGGAGTGGCAGGTCTGGCAGACGGTCGCGCCGAGCCGCTCGTCGTGCGCGGCGATCGCGGGAGCGTGGCACGCGTTGCACGCGTCGTTGCTCACGATCTGCAGACGCTTCGGGGTCCCGCCCGCCGGGATGAAGTTCCGGGTCGAGGTCGCCGACGACGTGCCCGGCTCACCAGCGGCCGTGTGCCGGGTGAGCCAGATCCCTGCCGTGTGCGTCTTCGTCCGGTCCACCTGCGCGCCGGCGGGGATGGCCGCGAGCGTGTACTTGTACACGCCGTCGCCCTGGTGCGTGAGGCGCTGATCGAGCGTGGCGTCCGTGGGTCCCGCGTCGAAGGTGGCCTGCGTCGCGGTCGCCTGCTTCGGCTGCTGCGCGGTGCCGCCCGGTGGCGTGAACGGCTGACCGGTCGCGTTCACGGTGTAATAGGAGGTGAACTCGGACGTCGTGGGGTCGTACTTCGAGAGCACGACGCGGATCGGGCTCACCCACGGAAACGTCGTGGACGGGGGCGAGCCGGAGGGGACGACGCCGTTCTTCACCTCCTGTGCGAGGTCGGTCACCGCGGTCCCGTCGGAGGTCACGCGGAACGTGAGCACCGGCGCGCCGCTCTCGGGCACCTCGACGTTCTGGATCTCGACCTTGAGCGCGCCGTTCTGGTTCGAGGACGTGTCGCCCGTGCCGCCGCCGCCGCCGCCGCCTCCACCTCCGCCCTTGTTGTTGTTGTTGTCGCCGCACGCCATCGCCGCGATCACCACCGCAGCGGCGATGCTCCACGCCGCGCCTCGCACACGCCACGTCATCGAGTCCTCCTTACGTGCACCGTGGGTCACGTGACGCGGAGAGAAGCGCTGGAGCGCCGGATGCGCGACGTGCCCCGCAGGCGAAAGTTGCCCCGCGTTCACGCCACGTTGCACCACCTTGGGGAGAGAAGGCAGACCCCGCGGCGGGGCGAGACGCATGCGGAGCTAATCGCCGGGCCGCGCTTCGGGCGGGCGAACGGGGCGCGTTGTCGCGCGCCCACCACGCGAGGTGAATGTAGGCGCAGAACGTGCGCACGCAACCCCGCTGCCGGCGCCTGCCCGGCTCCCGGCCCACCGAGCGCCGAGCCCCTTCGCGGCGCGCGTGCGCGATTGCGCGGGACGCGACGAACCGTGAATATCCGTTTCATGCCGACGACCCGATCCTCGCGCCGCCCCGCGGCGCGCCCCGCGCCGCGGGCGAGCCCGCGCACGCGCATCGAGAAGGACACCCTGGGCGAGGTGCCGGTCCCCGCCGGCGCGCTCTACGGCGCGCAGACGGCGCGCGCCGTGGAGAACTTCCCCATCTCCGGGCTCCACGCCCACCCCGCCTTCGTGGACGCGACGGTGCGCGTCAAGCTCGCCGCCGCTCGCGTCAACGCGAGGCTCGGCCTCCTCCAGCGGGCGAAGGCCCGGGCCATCGAGGCCGCCGCGCGCGAGGTCCTCGCGGGCCGGCACCGCGACCAGTTCGTGGTGGACGTGTACCAGGCCGGGGCGGGGACCTCCCACAACATGAACGTGAACGAGGTGCTGGCGAACCGCGCCAGCGAGCTCCTCGGCGGGCGCCGCGGCGCGCCGCTCGTCTCCCCCAACGACGACGTGAACATGGCGCAGTCGACGAACGACGTCGTGCCGACCGCGATCCGGCTCGCCGCGCTCGAGCTCGCCCCCGCCGTGATCGAGGCGCTCGCCGGCCTGGCCGGCACCTTCGAGGAGAAGGCGCGGGCGTGGGACGGCGTCGTGAAGTCGGGTAGGACGCACCTCATGGACGCGACACCCATCCGGCTCGGCCAGGAGGTCTCCGGGTGGGCGGCCGCGCTCCGCGCCGCGGGCGGACGGGTCCGCGACGCGCTGCCGGAGCTGTCCGTCATCGGCCTCGGCGGTACGGCCGTGGGCACGGGGCTGAACGCACATCCGCGCTACGGGCGGCTCGTGGTCGGCGAGCTCGAGCGGCTGACCGGGATCCCGCTCACCCCCGCGCCGAACCTCTTCTACGCCATGCAGTCCCTCGCCCCTGCCGTGGCGCTCTCCGGCGCCCTCCGCGCGGCCGCGCTCGAGCTCCTCCGCATCGGCGGAGACGTCCGGCTCCTCGGCAGCGGCCCGAACACCGGCCTCGCCGAGCTGCGGCTCCCGCCGGTCCAGCCGGGCTCGTCGATCATGCCGGGCAAGGTGAACCCCTCGATGGCGGAGATGCTGGCGATGGTCTCGTACCAGGTCGTCGCCATGGACGCCGGCATCGCCTGGGCCGCGAGCGGGGGCCAGCTCGAGCTGAACGTCATGATGCCGCTCGTGGCCGCCGATCTCTGCCACGCGCTCCAGATCCTGGCGAACGCGGTGCGCGCCTTCGACGAGCGCTGCGCGCGGGGCCTCGAGGCGGACGAGGCCCGCTGCCGGCACTACGCCGAGCGGACCGTGAGCCTCGCGACGGCCCTCGCGCCGCGGCTCGGCTACGCCGCCTCCGCGGAGATCGTGAAGGAGTCGGTGCGGACCGGGCGGTCGATCGTCGAGGTCGCGGTGGAGCGCGGAGGCCTCCCCGCGCGGCAGGTGCGCCGGATCCTCGACGCGGCCAAGCTCACGCGGCCGGGGAGGGCCTGACCCGATCCGGGGTATCATCGCGCCGTGCCCCGGCTCGGCGAGATCCTCTTGCAGGACGGCGCGTGCGATCCCGAGGCGATCCGGGGCGCGCTCGAGAACCAGGTCATCTTCGGCGGGCGGCTCGGCACGAACCTGCTGGAGATGGGCGCGGTGACGGAGGAGGCGCTCGCGGCCGCCCTCGGCAGGCGTCACCGGCTGCCGGCGCTCTCGGGCGAGCTCCCGCTCGATCCCAAGGCGCTGGCGCTCCTGCGCGCCGACGTCGCCGACCGGCACGACGTCGTCCCGTACCTCGTCGCCGATCGCCGCCTCGCGATCCTCGCCTGCGATCCCTCCGATCTCGCGATGCTCGACGAGGTCGCCTTCGCGACGGGCAAGCAGGTCCACCCGATCGTCGCCCCCGAGGCGCGGATCTGGGCGCTGCTCAAGCAAGGCTACGGCATCGAGCGGCAGCTCCGCGGCATCGAGGTGGAGTTCGGGTCGCTCCGGCGCCGGCTCACGGCCGAGGTGCCGCTCGAGGGCGCCGCGGCGCCCGTCGCCGAGGCGCCGGAGGACCTGCTCGGAGAGGGGCAGTTCGACGCGCTCTACGCGGGCACCGGCGCGTTCGCGCTCGCGCCGCCCTCGGCCGCCGCTGCCCCGGCCGTCCCCGCCGACGACGAGGAGATCATCGAGCTCGACGACCTCGTGCTGCCGGACGACGCCGTTGCGCCGCCCTTCGCGGCGGAGGTGCTCGCGTCGCTCGCGGGGGCGCCCGGGCACGCGCCGCCGGTCCGCTTCGTCGCGCCCGCGCCGCGGCGCGCGGAGCCCGAGCCCTCACCGCTCGGCTTCGACGAGGCGCTCCGCTCGCTCGAGGGCGTCACGGAGCGCGACGCCATCGCCCGGATCGTGCTGCGCCACGCGCGCTCCCGCTTCCGGCGGGCCGTGCTCCTCACCGTGAATCGAGGCGAGCTGCGAGGCTGGGCGGGGCTGGGCGAGGGGGTGGACGCGGAGCAGGTCCGCCGCCTGCGGCTCGCGCTCGGCGCCCCGGGCGTCGGCGACACCGTGGTCCGCACCCGGGCGCACGTCCTCGGGCCGCTCCCCAAGACCGAGGCGAACATCCGGCTCCTCAAGCGGCTCGGCGGCGGCGTGCCGGGGAACGCGTTCCTCGTCCCCATCCTGGCCCTCGGGCGGGTCGTGAACGTCTTCTATGCGGACAACGGGCGGGGCGGCCTCGTCGACGCGGGCGGCGTGGGGGAGCTCCTCATCCTCGCGACGCGCATCGCGAAGAGCTACGAGACGCTCGTCGCCCGCGTGCGGTAGAACGGGCCCCCCGGCCCCTCGCCGGCCTCCGGAACCCCATGGCTGCGACCCTCCACTACTTCATGCTCCCCGACGACGAGCGGGCGCTCTTCCGCCACCTCGAGCGACGCGACCTCACGGTCTACCCCGAGCTCGTGCCGCCCGGCTACACGGCGCCTCGCGTCGCGCCGGACCTCGTCGCGAACCTCGACCAGTCCGCCTACTACCTCGCCATGGAGCGGCTCGGGCCCGTGATCGTCCACCCGGTGAAGCGCGGGCGAGACAGGGGCATGCTGGCGATCGAGGAGGTCCCCTCGCCCGTGCTCCACTACGAGCGCTCGCTGCCCAACGCGGAGGGGGAGCTCGTCGCCGGGAGGGTCTGGGCGGAGCTCGACGTGACCGACGACGCGAACACCAAGCTCGGCAAGCCGCTCGCGCTGAAGGCGCTCTTCCAGGAGATCCACGACCTGTTCCGCAAGAACTGGCGGCGCAGCGATCCGAAGGGCTTCTGGGTCGGCCCCCACGCCGGCGCGGCCTTCAAGCGGGGCGAGCTGAAGCTGCGGGAGGCCGGCCACAAGGGCAAGCTGGTGGGGGTCTGGCGGTGAGCGCGGGCCGCTGGCCGGGGCCGATCTCGGCGGTTGACGCGGGCGGCCCGGACCGGTACACGTGCCGCTTGACTGTGCCCCTTCCGCCTCGCTATAAGGCCGCGCTCGCAGCGGTTCTCCTCACGCTGCCGGGCGTCGCGCTCGCGGAGCGAGTCGCCGGAGCGGTCCTCCCCGACGAGGCGGTGAAGGTCGGCGAGAACCGGTACCGGGTCGCGAAGAGCTACGACGACACGCTGAAGTTCTTCCGGTCGGTCTACTCGCCGGGGAAGTTCAGGAGACGGCCGATCGCGGACCAGCCCGCCGTGAAGGCCGTGCACATCGAGAACCCGGACTCGAAGCCGGGGCAGTGGGAAGGGCTGAACGTCTACGAGCTGAAGGGCGAGACCCGCGTCTTCGTGCTCGTGAAGGGGAAATAGGTTTCTGGGGGATCGTCTAACGGCAGGACGCCAGACTCTGGATCTGGCTATCTAGGTTCGAATCCTAGTCCCCCAGCCAGCATCAAAAAGAAGCACGGCGAGCGTTGACTGCCGAACCGCTCGCGGATACATAAGCGCCCGCTGTTGGCCCGTTAGTCTAGCGGTTAGGACATCGGCCTCTCACGCCGAGAGCATGGGTTCAAGTCCCGTACGGGTCACCATTTGCCCCGCCTCCCTTGTCCAGGAGGCGGGGTTTTTCTTTTGGTGCTGAGCGCCTGCCGGCGACGCAGAAGAAGAGCAGCCCCGCCCCTCGGGCAGAGGAGGCGGGGCTCGACTCTCGGGACCGCTCTAGAGCTGGTAGAAGCTGGCCGCGACGCCGGGCTGCCCCGCGATCCCCGGGCTCGCCCCGCCGGCGCCCCCCGAACTGATCGTGAAGTCGACGTTCTGGCGCGTGCTCGCGCTCGACGGGTCCTGGAAGATCCCGATCGACGGCCCGCCCGCGCCCCCGCCGCCGGCGCCTCCCGCTCCGCCGGTGCCCCCGACGCCGCCGTCGCCGCCGCGCCCGCCCGTGGCCGTGCCCGCGGTTCCCCCGAGGCCACCCGCGCCGCCGGCGCCGCCCGCTCCGCCTCGCGCGCCGGCGCCGCCGTTACCGCCCGTG
>NZ_JAKZLF010000010.1 GCF_022808855.1 Anaeromyxobacter soli | reverse complement strand
CATGGCCGGCTTCAACGAAGGCGCGGCGCCGATCGAACTCGTCGAGGTGCAGGAGGAAGTCGACCTGGACGTTTCGTTCCTCTCCGGCGAGCTCGCGCAGGCGCAGGGCGAGAACGTTCGACTCGAGTGAAGCGGGGGCGAGCGCAGACATGGGGTGCACCTCCAGTACACCCTTCGTAGCACGCGATTTCCGGAGCTCCAGAGACGCTCCAGGTTCGCGTCTGCGCGGCGTTCTCCGCTGCGCCCTCGTCGGAGCCTCAAACCGATCGGCGCGCGCTTCACGCGCGAGGCGCGTGCGCGAGAGCGGCCCTCCCGCGCCTACCCATATGCCGAGCGCGATCGAAGCGAGAAGGCGTCAATGGGAATTGTTTCACCCACCGCAACTGGGACGCCTTGAGCGCGAGCGACGCTGCGAAGTTCCGGCGGACTATCGCTGGCGATAGTCGTTACGGTAGGTGAACAGAGGACCTCCCGCGACGCTCCGGCCGTGCGCCGGCGCGAGCTGCGGAAGCGCCTACGAGAAGTCCGCATTCACCCTCTGCGCCGCGCCCAGCCGTCCCGACACACGGCGAGACGTTCGCCTGCTCCGCCGCCACCCTCGCGTTCATGGTGTCGCGCTCGAAGCGCGTGTGCCGACCCCGTCGATGCCGGAATCCGGCAAGCGCACGTAAGACGGCGGTCGAAACACCCACGCTCGTCCGGCCAGTACCCGCACTCGTGCTGCCCGTCAGAACAGCTCAGCAGGCGTGAGCCAGCCCGCCGCGGCGAAGCCGCCGACCCACTGCGCCTCCTCGACCGCGAGGCGGTAGAGCTTGAAGTCGAGGCCGATGAGGCCGCGCGCGTCGGGGTGGCGGGCGAGGTATGCGGTCTTTGCCTCGGTCTCGTCCGCGCCCTCCAGCACCGAGACCTTCCCGTAGAGGGTGAGCCGCGGCGCCGTGCGCGCGTCCTTCACCGCGGCGGCCGCGTCGTACACGAACAGGCAGGCGCGCGGATCCGCCTCGAGGTTGCGGGTGTGCTGCGCGAGCGCCGAGAGGAGCAGGATCGGCGCCCCGCGCGCGTCGAGCGCGAAGGGCGCGAGCGACGCCGCCGGCCAGCCCGGCTTGCGCTGCGAGAGGGTCGTGAGGACCGCGACCTTCTCCGCCCGCAGGAGCGCGCGCGCCGCCTCCGCCCCGCCCATCTCCTCCACCCGCGCCTGCGCCTTCTTCTCGGCGGCTTCCCTTGGATCCTCTGCCATGGCGTCCCCCTGGCGCTGTTCGTGTCGCCCGCCGACGCGCGACGCCGCTCCCCGGCGGGTTACGTCGTTGCCAGGGAGACGCACACCGCGCGGCCCCCCGGACCCCCGGCTCGCTCCGGCGCAGCCTCATCCGGCTGCGCCTGCGCTCGCGACCGCTCTACAGCGCCACGAGCCCCAGCCGCGCGGCCCTGACGATCGCCTCCGCCCGGCTCTCGACCCCGAGCTTCCCCAGGATCGCGTTCACGTGGAACTTGGCCGTGTGGTCGGAGATCCCGAGCCGCGCGGCGATGGCCTTGTTCGCGAGCCCCTCGGCGAGGAGCGAGAGCACCTCGCGCTCGCGGGGCGTGAGCCCCTCGGCGGCGAGCGGCGCGTCGGGGAGCCGCAGCCACTCGCCCGCGAGCGGCGCCTCCAGCACGGCGAGCCCGCGCGCGACCGCGACCAGCGCGGCCGAGAGCGCGTCGGGCGTGACGCCGCGGAGGAGCACGCCGCGCGCGCCCGCGCGGAGCGCCTCGGAGGCGTGCGACTCGTCCGCCGCGAGGGCCAGGATCGCCGCGGTCCCGGCCCCGTTCAGCGCCTCGGCCGCCTCGCCCGCGACGCCGAGATCCCAGAGCACCACGTCCGGCCCGGTCGCGACGATCGACTCCGCCGCGGCATCGGAGTCGGACTCGCCCGCGAGCACGAGATCCGCGCGGCCGGCGAGCAGCGCCGCGAGCCCCGCGCGAGCGAGCGGGTCGTCGCCGACGAGGAGGACGCGGACGGACATGAGGCGGATGTAACGGCGCTCGGCGCACCGCGCGCGACGAGGGAGGGACCTCGAACATCCGACGAGTGCGCAGACCTCGACCTCGACCCCGACCGGACCCCGGCCACGTCCCCGCCCCCGATCTCGCCGTCGCGTCGCCGGATCCTACCCAATCGATTAGGTCGCGCTCCCGTCCCTCCCGCCGATGTGCCGCCCCGCTCGCCTTCCTACGCTTTCCCCCGGGCGCCAACCGTCCCCGGCGCCCACGGAGAGCGAGAAGCCATGGAAGCCCACACCCTGTCCGCCCTGTCCGACGAGCTCACCGCGCTCGTCCGCCTCGCCCAGGAGCACGTCGTCCGCGTCGAGGGCCGCCGCGGCCGCGCGGCGAGCGGCGTCGCCTGGTCAGCCGACGGCATCGTCGTCACCGCCCATCACGTCCTCGATCGCGACGAGGAGATCGACGTCGGGCTGCCGTCCGGCGAGACGGCCGTCGCCGAGGTCGTCGGGCGCGATCCCACCACCGACCTCGCCGCCCTCCGCCTGCGCGGCGGCGGGATCGCCCCGGCCCCCTGGACCGACGCGCCGCTCGCGGCCGGTTCGCTCGTCCTCGGGGTGACGCGCCCGGGCAAGAGCCCGCGCGTCGGGCTCGGCCTCGTCGCGCGCGCAGCGGGCGAGTACCGCGGCGGCCGGGGCGGCCGGATCGACCGGTTCCTCGAGACCACGCTCGCGCTGCACCCCGGCGTCTCGGGCGGCCTCGCGGTGTCCGCGGGGGGCGCGCCGCTCGGGCTCCTCTCCGCGGGGCTCGTGCGCGGCAGCGCGATGATCGTCCCGCCGGCCACGCTCCGCCGGGTCGTGAAGTCGCTCCTCGCCCACGGCGAGGTGCGCCGCGGCTACCTCGGCCTCGCGACGATGCCCGTGCCGCTCCCGGCCCCGCTCCGCGCGGCGACCGGCGAGCACGTGGCGCTCCTCGTCACGCGCGTCGAGCCGGAGAGCCCCGCCGAGCGCGCCGGGATCCTCCTCGGCGACGCGCTCCTCTCGTTCGGGGGAGACACGCTCCAGGATCCGTCCGAGCTCCTCGGGCTCCTCGCCGAGGACCGGATCGGCGATGCGGTCCCGATGAAGCTGCTGCGCGCCGGAGAGGTGCGCGACGTGACGGTCACGGTCGGCGCGCGCGGGCACGGGAGGCGGTCGTGATCCCCATCGCGGACCTCTCGAGCGGCCTCGCCGACCTCGTCGCGCTCGCGTCGCCGAGCGTGGTCGGGGTCGAGCACCGGCGCGGCCTCGGGTCGGGCGTGGTGCTCGCGCCGGACGGCTGGATCCTCACGAACGCGCACGTGGCGGCGGGGCCCGGCCCGCTGCGCGTGCGCCTCTCCGGCGCGCGCACCGTGAAGGGCGAGCTCGCCGGCGCGGACGCGCGCACGGACCTCGCCGTCGTGCGGGCCGAGGCGCGCGACCTCCCTCCGCTCCCGCTCGCGGAGCGCCGCCTGCGCGTCGGGGAGATCGTGCTCGCCATCGGCAACCCGCTCGGCTTCGAGCGCTCGGTCACGACGGGCGTCGTCTCCGCGCTGCACCGCAACCTCCCCGCCGCGCGGGGCGAGGTGCTCGAGGGGCTCGTGCAGACCGACGCGGCGGTGAACCCCGGCAACTCCGGCGGGCCGCTCGTGGACGCCCACGGCGCGGTGGTCGGCATCACGACGGCGATGCTCCCCTGGGCGCACGGCATCGGCTTCGCCATCCCGGCGCACACCGCGAGCTGGATCGCCTCGGTGCTCATCCGCGACGGCTCGGTGCGAAGGCCCTTCCTCGGCGTCTCCGCGCGCGGCGAGGACCTCGATCCGGCCGACGCGCAGGCCGCCGGGCACGGGAGGGCCGTGCGCGTGATGGAGGTCGTCGCCGGCTCGCCCGCCGAGGCGGCGGGGCTCCGCGGCGGGGACCTGGTGGTCGGCGCGGCGGGAGGACCGGTCGAGACGCTCGACGATCTGGTGCGGGCGATGGTGCTCGGCGGCGAGGGTGCGCTGCGCGTGGACGTGCTGCGCGGAGGGGGGCTGCGGCAGGTGGAGATCCGCCCGAGGCCGGCGGCGCTGGCGGCGTAGGGGCGACCCCGGCCGGACCCCGGCGCTCTCCGGCCCTCGTCCCGCCCGGCCGCGCGTTATACCTGCGCCATGCCGGATCGCCGCCGCGCGCCCGTCGCAGCCGGGCTCGTGCTCCTCGCCGCGGCGCTCGCCGCGCTCCTCGCCTGGTGGGCGATGCGCGAGCCGCAGCGCGCCGCTCCGCTCCCGGACGCCCGCCCGCCCGCGCCCGCGACCGACACCGCGCGCGCGGCGCCGGATCACCCACCGTCGCGCCTCCCCATCCGCGTCCCCGCCGTCCCCGCCGCGGGCGCGGACTCCGCCGCGCCGGGTCCGGCCACGTTCGAGGGACGCGTCATCGCGAGCACGAGCGGCGCCGGCGTCGGCGGCGCCGACCTGACCTTCTCGCGCGCCGGGGCGGCCGCCTCGGTGCGCGCCGGCCCGGACGGCGCGTTTCGCTTCGAGCCACCGGCGGAGGGTCGCTGGCTCCTCGCGGCGGTGGTGGCTCCGGGCTTCCTGCCGTTCGCGCCGGAGTGGGGGCACAGCCCCGTCCAGCTCGACGCGCGCGCGGGGCGTCCGGTGCGCGGGCTCGAGATCCACCTCGTACCCGCGACGCCGATCGCCGGCCGCGTGGTCGACCGCGAGGGGCACGCGATCGCGGGCGCCGAGGTGCGGCTCTCGGGCGCCGCGGCCGAGGCGGCGCTCGTGCCCATCGCGGACCGTTTCACGACGGACGCCGCGGGCGAGTTCCACTTCTCGGCGCCGGAGGGCGCCGTCCTCGAGGCGCGCAAGGACGGGTTCCTCCCCGGGCGCGCCCCCGTGGACGGGCTCGCCCTGCTGAACGGCCGCGTGACCGTGACGCTGGGGCCCGCCCACCGTTCGCTCGGGTCGCCCGGCCCGGTGGCGGGGCGCGTCGTCGAGAGGGGCGGCGGCCCGATCGCGGGGGCGCTCGTCACCGCCGCGCCCGAGGGGCCGTTCGGGGGCGCCGGCCCCCCCGCCGCGCAATCGCTGACGGACGACGAGGGCCGCTTCGCGCTCGCGGACCTCGCCGCCGGGCGCTACCGCGTCACGGCGCGGGCGGAGGGGCGCGCTCCCGCGACCGCGCGGCGCGTCAGCCCGGGCGCGCGAGAGCTCCTGCTGGAGCTCGGCGCGGGCGGCCGGCTGCGCGGCTGCGTCCGCGACGCCGCCTCCGGACGGCCGGTCGCGCCGTTCACGGTGACCGTGCTCGAGCGCCGCGGGCCGCTCCGCCTCGTGCCGCAGGCGAGCCGCTCGGTCATCGATCCGTCCGGATGCTACGCGCTCGACGACCTCGCGCCCGGTCCCGCCGTCGTGACCGTGTCGGCGCCGGGGTACGCGCCCTCGCGGGAGCTCGCCGTCGAGGTCCCCGCGCCGGACGCGGAGGCGGTGGCGGACGCGGCGCTCGAGCCGGGCGGGCGCGTCGAGGGGATCGTGCGCGACGACGCGACGGGCGCCCCGCTCGCCGGCGCGCGCATCTCGGTCGAAGGGACTTTCGCCGAGAGCGCCGCCTCGACCTTCCCGGCGCTCTCCGAGGCGACCACGGGGGACGACGGCCGCTTCGCGCTCTCGAGCCTGCCGCGCCGCGCCTCGCTGTTCGTCGCCGCGGCCGGGCACCACGCGCGCATCGTCGGCGTGGACGCCCCCCCGGGCGGCGGCGCCGGCGCGCTCGAGGTCCGGCTCCGGCCGGTCGAGGCGGGGGAGGAGCCGCGCGTGGATCTCGCCGGGATCGGCATCGTCCTCGCGACGCGCGACGACGGGCTGCAGGTCGCGCAGGTGGTGCCCGGCGGCGGGGCGGCGGAGGTGGGCATCGCCGCCGGGGATCTCGTGATCCGCGTGGAGGGGCGGGCCGTGACCGAGCTCGGCTTCGCGGGGGCGGTGGACGCGATCCGCGGGCCCGAGGGGACCGCGGTGGTCCTGACGGTGCGCCGCGGCGACGCGACGTTCGACGTGCGCGTGCCGCGGCGGATCGTGCGCGGCTGATGGCGCGCCGCGGACGCGAAACGGCCGGGCGCGTCGCCGTGCCCGGCCGTCTCGCTCTCGCGACTTTCTTCGAGCGTCGCTACTTGCCGCCGCCCGACCCGCCGCCGGTCCCGCCCGCGCCGGTGGGCGCGCTGCCGCTGCCCGTCCCGGAGCCGGAAGGGCCCTCGGCGCCGCCGGTCCCGCCACCCTTGCCTGCCGCGCCGCTGCCGGTGCCCATCTCGCCGGCTCGCGAGCCGTGGCGCGCCTGCGAGCCGCCCCGCTCGAGCTGCTTCTCGATCCGCTGCGCCTCCTGCAGGTGGCCCTGGAGCGTCGTGTGCGTGGTCTCGAAGAACGAGGCGAGCTGCGTCTGGTTCTCCTTGCGCGCCTCCTTCGCCGCCTTCTCGACCTCCTTCGTGTCCTTCTTGTGGTCCTTGACCATGTCCTTCATGAAGGCCTTGTCGAACTCGGCGCCCTGCTTCTTCTGCAGGTCCGTCACGCGCTCCTGGCCTTCCTTCGTCTTCTCCCGGGTCTCCTCGCCCTGCAGGTTCACGCCCATCGTCTGCGCGAGCTGCTGGAGCTGGTCGTCGTTCTTCTGGTGATCCTGGGCCAGCTTCTCGGCGTACTGCTTCACCTCGGGCGCCTGGGCGCTCTGGGCGCCGAGCTGACCGAGCTGCACCTCGGTCTGGTTGGCCGCGTGCAGCTCCTGGACGGCCTTCACCAGATCCTTCTTCAGCGCCTTGCCGGACTCGGTCCCGGCGCTCCCGGTCCCCATCGTGCTGCTGGTCGACCCGCGGCTGCCGGTCGAGCCTTGCTCGGTCGCGCTCGATCCCGTGCCCCGGTTGCTCGTCGAGCTCCGCGGCGCGTCGTCACCCGGTGACCGCTGGCCGCCCGTCCCCATCTGCGACCCGGCGCCTTGCCCGTAGGCAGGCGCCCCGACGAGCAGCGCCGCGAGGATCGCGGCTCTCCTCCACCGATTGTTCATGGTGCCCTCCCCCTTGGATCCGTGAATTGCTCAGGGCAAAAGCTGTAGAGGAGGCACGCGATTCGCACGCGGCGCGGGATCGTGCGCTCGCGGCGGGAGCGCACGCCCGCGCGCACGGAAACCGGCCCACCTTGTGCGTACCCCGCCCCCTTTCTCGCTCCCTCCCGGCCGTGCTAACGCGATGGCATGAGCCTCGACGAGACCCGCGTCGGCGCGGCGCCCCAGGCGACCGGCCGCGCCCGAACCGCGAAAGCCTCCCTCGTCGTCGTCCACGCCGCCGACGGGGCGGAGAAGGGACGCACCTACGCCCTGGGCGACGAGGACGTGACGATCGGCCGGGAGGCCGGGAACACGGTCGTGGTGGGCTCGGACCAGGCGTCGCGCCGGCACGCGCGGATCTTCGTCTCGGGGGGCGTCCACGTGCTCGTGGACCTCGACTCGACGAACGGGACGTTCCTCAACTCGAAGCTCGTCCAGGAGCAGACGCTCCGCCACGGGGACGTCGTCCGGATCGCCTCGACCGTGCTGAAGTACGTCGTGGAGAGCTGAGGGTCCCTACATCATCCCGAGGTGCAGCCGCGCCGCCTCGCTCATCCGCGACGGGTCCCAGGGCGGATCGAAGACGAGCTCGACGTCGACGTCCTTCACGCCCGGCACGCCGAGCACGCTGCGCCGCACGTCGTCCACGAGCACCGGACCGATGCCGCAGCCCGGCGCCGTGAGCGTCATCTTCACGTGCACCTTGTGGCCGCCCTCCACCGGCTCGGCGGCGAGCGCGTAGACGAGGCCGAGCTCGACGATGCTCGCGGGGATCTCCGGGTCGTAGACCGTCCGGAGCGCCTCCCAGACCTTCTCCTCGTCGAACGGGCCCTCCACCGCCGCGGCGCGCTCTGCCGCGAACCTCCGGGCCTCCGCCTCGAACTCCGGGCCGAGCGCGTCCGCGTCGGTGCCGTCGATGCGGACGAGTCCGCCGAGCTCGGTCATGGCGGTGAACTGACCGCCCAGCGCCTGCTGCACGACGAGCCACGTGCCGGAGGGGAGCAGGACACGGTCGCCGTCCGGGACCCGGACGGCCGGGACGTCGCGCCGCGTGGAGGTGGGCGTGCGGGAGAAGGCCATGGTCACTCCGTCGAGATCGCCTCGCCGCCGCCGCGCAGCGCCTGGCGCAGCGCGTGCCACGGGAGGCTCGCGCACTTCACGCGGGTCGGGTACTCGTGCACGCCCCCGAACACGGCGAGCTTGCCGAGCGACTCCGCGTCCACCGCGCCGGGCCCCTCCGTGACCAGGCGGTGGAACTGCTCGAACACCGCGTCGATCTCGGCCGGCGTCCTGCCCTTCGCGAACCCGGTCATGACCGAGGCCGAGGCCTTCGAGATCGCGCAGCCGCTCCCCTCGAAGCGGACGTCGCGGACGACGCCGTCCTCGAGCCGCGCCTGGACGGCGATCCGGTCCCCGCACAGCGGGTTCAGGCCCTCCGCGCGGTGCGTCGCCCCCTCGAGCGGCCCGTAGTTGCGGGGTCGCTTGCCGTGGTCGAGCACCACCTCCTGGTACAGATCCGTCAGCTCCGACATGTCCTCACTCCGGCCGCCGCGAGGCGCGGCTCAGGCGAACATCTCCCGGACCGCGCGGATCCCGCGCACGAGCGCGTCGACGTCCTCGGGGGTGTTGTAGAGCCCGAACGACGCGCGGGCCGTCGCCGCGAGGCCGAGGCGCTGCATGAGCGGCTGGGCGCAGTGGTGCCCGGCGCGGACGGCCACCCCGTGCCGGTCGAGCACGGTGCCGACGTCGTGCGGGTGGACGTCCCCGACGAGGAAGGAGACCACCCCCGCGCGCTCGCGCGGCGTGCCGACGAGGCGCACGCCCTCCTCCGCCTCGAGCGCGTCCACCGCGAGCGCGAGGAGCTCGCGCTCGTGCGCGGCGATCGCCTCGAGGCCGAGGCCGTCCACGTAGTCGATGGCGGCGGCGAGCCCGATCGCGCCGGCGATGTCGGGCGTGCCGGCCTCGAACTTGTGGGGCAGCGCGTTGTAGATCGTCTTCTCGAAGGTGACGGAGAGGATCATGTCCCCCCCGCCCTGCCAGGGCGGCATCGCCTCGAGGTGCTCGCGGCGCCCCCACAGCACGCCCACGCCGGTGGGCCCGTACAGCTTGTGGCCGCTGAACGCGTAGAAGTCCGCGCCGGAGGCGGCGGCGTCGAAGCCGAGGTGCGGCGCGCCCTGGGCGCCGTCCACGAGCACCGGCACGCCCCTCGCCTTCGCCCGCGCGATGATCTCGGGCAGCGGGTTCACCGTCCCGAGCGCGTTCGAGACCTGCGTCACCGCGAGGAGCCGGGTGCGGGGGCCGAGGAGCGCCTCGAGCGCGTCGAGGTCGAGGTCGCCCGTGTCGGTCACGGGCACGACGCGCAGCCGCGCGCCCTTCTCCTGGCAGAGCATCTGCCAGGGGACGATGTTGGAGTGGTGCTCGAGCTCGGTGACGAGCACCTCGTCGCCGGCCCCGACCCGCGTCCGCCCGAACGTCTGCGCGACGAGGTTCACCGCCTCGGTGGTGCCGCGGACGAAGATCACCTCGCGCGGATCCGGGGCGCCGATGAAGCGCGCCACGCGCTTGCGCGCCTCGTCGTGGCGGCGCGTGGCGCGCTCGGACAGGAGGTGCACGCCGCGGTGCACGTTCGCGTTGTCCTCCTCGTAGTACCGGGAGATCGCGTCGATTACGGCGCGCGGCTTCTGGGTCGTCGCGGCGTTGTCGAGGTACACGAGCGGACGGCCGTGGACGCGCTGGCGCAGGATCGGGAAGTCCTCGCGCGCGCGCGCCGCGTCGAAGGCCGGCGCGGGCCGCCGCGCCGGGGCCGCCCCGCTCAGCCGCTTCTCGCCCGCCGCGCTCGTTCCGCTCACGCTCATGCCGCCTCCAGGAGCCGCGCGCCCGCGGGGAGCCGGGCCTGGACGAGGCCCTTCGCCGCCGCGCGGAGCGGGGCGGCGCGGACGAGGTCCACCATCTCCGCCACGAACGCATAGATGAGGAGCCCGCGGGCCTCGGCCGCGGGCAGCCCGCGCGAGCGCAGGTAGAAGAGCGCGGCCTCGTCGAGCTGGCCGACCGTGCCGCCGTGGCCGCACTTCACGTCGTCCGCGAAGATCTCGAGTTGCGGCTTCGTGTCGACGATCGCGTCGTCGGAGAGGAGCAGGTTCGAGTTCATCTGACGGGCGACCGTCTTCTGCGCGCCCGGCATCACGCGGATGCGGCCGGAGAAGACGCCGCGCGCGTGGCCGTCGAGGACGCCCTTGTACGTCTCGGTGGTCGAGCAGCGGGGCACGGCGTGCTCCACCCAGGAGAAGTTGTCCACGAGCCGCTCGCCGTCCGCCATGTAGAGGCCGTTCGCGGCGACGCTCGCCTGCTCGCCGACGAGCCGGGTGCGCAGCTCGCTCCGGGACAGGCGCCCGCCGAGCGACAGCGCGTGCGCGGCGAGGGTCGCCTTCGCCTGCTGCTCTGCGGCGACGACGCCCACGTGGAAGGCGCGCGGCGACTCGTCCTGCAGCCGCACGTGCTCGACGTCGGCGCCCTCGCCGAGGACGAGCTCCGTGACCGCGTTCGTGAGGTAGACGCCGTCCTCCCCCAGGAAGACCTCGGCGACGGTCGCGCGGGCGCCCTCGCCGGCGACGACGAGCGTGCGGGGGCTCGCGAGCGCGGGGCGCGCCCCGGAGGCGAGGAACACGAGGACGATGGGCGCGTCGAGGGTGGCGCCGGCGGGCAGGTGCACGAAGCCGCCGTCGGCCATGAGCGCGGCGTTCGCCGCGACGAACGCGTGCTCCTCGGGGCGGGCGAGCCGGCCGAGGTGCGGCTTCACGAGCGCCGGCGCCTCGAGGAGCGCCTGCGCGAGCGAGGACACGATCGCGCCCGCGGGCAGCCCCTCGATCACGGAGAGCTCGCGGCGGAGCCGGCCGTCCACGAACACGAGCCGCGGGCCGCCGCCCGGCGCCCGCGCGAGGAGCGCCCCCAGGCGCGCGGCGCCGGCCTCGGCGTCCGCGGGGCGCGTCCGCTCGAGCACCACGGGCGCGAGCGAGGCGAGGCTCGTGAACCGCCAGTCCTCGTCGCGCGAGGTGGGCAGGCCGCGGGCGCGGAAGCGCGCCAGCGCCTCCAGGCGGGCCTCGGCGAGCCACCCGGGCTCGCGCGGGTCCTTCGCGAACAGCTCCACGAGGCTCGACTCGACGGGCGTCATCGCGCTCCTCACGCGCCCGCGGGCTGGGCGAGCTCCGGCCGCATGCCGTCCGTCCACGCGTAGCCGGTCTGCTCGAGCTCGTCCGCGAGCTCCGGCCCGCCCGAGCGCACGATCCGCCCGTTCGCCATGACGTGCACGACGTCGGGGGGGATGTACTCGAGGAGCCGCTTGTAGTGGGTGACGAGCAGGATGCCGCGCTCCGGGCCGCGCGCCGCGTTCACCCCGCGCGCGACCACGCGGAGCGCGTCGATGTCGAGCCCCGAGTCGATCTCGTCGAGGATGGCGAGCCTGGGCTCGAGCACCGCCATCTGGAAGACCTCGTTCCGCTTCTTCTCGCCGCCGGAGAAGCCCTCGTTCACCGAGCGGCTCCCGAAGGCGGGGTCGAGCTCGACGAGCTTCATCTTCTCCTTGGCGAGCGCGAGGAAGTCCATCGCGTCGAGCTCCTCCTCGCCGCGCGAGCGCCGGATGGCGTTGAGCGCGGTGCGGAGGAAGTAGAGGTTCCCGACCCCGGGGATCTCCACCGGGTACTGGAAGCCCAGGAACAGCCCCGCCGCCGCGCGCGCCTCGGGCGCGAGCGCGAGGAGGTCCTGGCCCGCGTAGGTCGCCGACCCGCCCGTCACCTCGAACGCCTCGCGGCCGGCGAGCACGCCCGCGAGCGTGGACTTGCCGGAGCCGTTCGGCCCCATGATCGCGTGCACCTCGCCCGGCCGGATCTCGAGGTCCACGCCCTTCAGGATCTCGCCCTCCCCGCCCGCGACCCTCGCGCGCAGCCCGCTCACCCGCAGCAGCGCCGCGGCGTCCCTCGCGCCGTTCACCTGGACGTTCCCTCCCATCGCTAGCCGACGCTCCCTTCCAGGCTCATCCCGAGGAGCTTCTGCGCTTCCACCGCGAACTCCATCGGCAGCTCCTTCAGGACCTGCTTCGCGAACCCGTTGACGATCATGGAGACCGCGTCCTCGTCCGAGATGCCGCGCTGCTTGCAGTAGAAGAGCTGGTCCTCGCTGATCTTCGAGGTGGTGGCCTCGTGCTCGACCTTCGCCGAGGGGTTGCGCACCTCGATGTACGGGAACGTGTGGGCGCCGCAGCGGTCGCCGATGAGGAGCGAGTCGCACTGCGAGTAATTGCGGGCGCCCACCGCCCCCTTCATCATCTTCACGAGCCCGCGGTAGGTGTTCTGGCCCCGGCCGGCGCTGATGCCCTTCGAGATGATCGTCGAGCGGGTGTTCCTGCCGACGTGGATCATCTTCGTGCCGGTGTCCGCCTGCTGCCGGTGGTTGGTGAGCGCGACCGAGTAGAACTCGCCCACCGAGTCATCGCCCTGGAGGATGCAGGACGGGTACTTCCAGGTGATCGCCGAGCCGGTCTCGACCTGCGTCCAGCTGATCTTGGCCCGCGCGAGCGCCTTCCCGCGCTTGGTCACGAAGTTGTAGATGCCGCCCCGGCCCTCGGCGTCGCCGGGGTACCAGTTCTGGACGGTGGAGTACTTGATGTGGGCGCCCTCGTGCGCCACGAGCTCGACCACGGCGGCGTGGAGCTGGTTCTCGTCCCGCTGCGGGGCGGTGCAGCCCTCGAGGTAGGAGACGTACGCGCCCTCGTCGGCGACGATGAGGGTCCGCTCGAACTGCCCCGTGTCCTTCGCGTTGATCCGGAAGTAGGTCGAGAGCTCCATCGGGCAGCGCACGCCCTTCGGCACGTAGACGAACGAGCCGTCGGAGAAGACCGCGCTGTTCAGCGCCGCGAAGTAGTTGTCGCTGTACGGCACGACCGAGCCGAGCCACCGCTCGACGAGCGCGGGGTGCTCGCGCACGGCCTCCGAGAACGAGCAGAAGACGATGCCCAGGTCGCCGAGCTTCTTCTTGTAGGTGGTCGCGACGGACACCGAGTCGAACACGGCGTCCACCGCCACCCCGGCGAGCCGCTGCTGCTCCGCGAGCGGGATGCCGAGCTTCTCGAAGGCGCGCTTCAGCTCGGGGTCCACCTCGTCCATCGAGGCCAGCGGCTTCTTCTGCTTGGGCGCCGAGTAGTAGACGATGTCCTGGTAGTCGATGGGCGGGTACTTCACGTTCGCCCAGGTCGGCTCCTCGAGCGTGAGCCAGTTCCGGTACGCCTTGAGGCGCCACTCCAGCATGAAGTGCGGCTCGTTCTTCTTCGCCGAGATGAGGCGGACGATGTCCTCGGACAGGCCGCGCGGGACCCTGTCCTCCTCGATGTCGGTGACGAAGCCGTAGCGGTACTTCTGCTGCGTCAGCTCCTTGAGCTGCTGCGCGGTGGTCATGACGCGTGGACTCCCAGCGTGACGGGCGCGGGCGACTCGTCGGCCGGCGCGCGGAAGGGGGCGATGGCGGAGAGGGGCAGGCCCGCGAGCGCCCCCTGGATCGCGCGGGTGACGGGGTCGAAGCTCGCCTTCGCGGGGCAGGTCGCCTCGATGCCGCAGGCCACCTTCGCCGGCGAGGTGCAGTCGGTGAGCGCGATCGGCCCCTCGAGCGCCTCGACGATCTCGGCCACGGAGATGCGCTCCGCAGGCCGCGCGAGCCCATACCCGCCGTGACGGCCGCGGTGCGAGACGACGAGCCCGGCCTTCGAGAGCTCCTTGCACAGCTTGGAGACGGTGGGGAGCGGCACACCCGAGCGCCCCGAGAGCTCCTGCGCGGCGAGCGTGCGGCCGCTGCGCGCGAGGTGCGCGAGCAGCACGATCGCGTAGTCGGTGAGCTTGGACATTCTGATCATCCGTCCGCCTCCGCGGGCCGATCCATCATGGACCGAAACAGTCCACTTACGGATGATTAAACGCTGCGGCAGCGGATTTCATGCCCATCGACGGGCGGCGCCAAAACCCCTGTGGGATCAGGGACTCAGAGGCTCGCCCGGCCGAGTGGCCCGTCCGCCGACTCACCGTCCAGCTCCGCGTAGACGTGGTCGGCGACGAACGTGAGCCCGACCCGTGCGCGGCGGTCCTCATGGCGTGAGAGCCAGGCGAGGAGCCCGGGATCCACCGCTGCGAGATCGGCGCGGGCGACCCGGGCGAGCCGGCGCTCGCGCGCCTCTGCCAGGAACGCCTCGAGGCGGCGCGGCGACTCGAACAGCACCGCCACCCGCGCGCCCGCGTTCCCGTTCACGTCGCGCTCGATCCGCTGCGGCTCGGGCTTGCCGACCCGCACGACGAGCGCCGTGCGGCCGTCGGGCAGCGCCGCGAGCACGTCCGGAGCGTCCGGCTCGCAGAGCCCCGGCCCGAACGCGATCCCCTCGCGCCACTGCCAGGCGTAGGCGAGGACGCGCAGCCAGAGCCGCTCCGCGGTCTCGGAGGGATGGCGCGCGACCTTGAGCGCGACGGTCGCCTCGACGCCGGTGTCGGCGTGCGTGACGCGGAGGTCGAAGTGGTGGAGGGTCGAGGGGAGCGCCATCGGAGTCTGCAGGTGGGCTGAGGTCGAGGTCGAGGTCGTCTACCGCTTCAGGATCTTCACGAGCGCCTCCCCGTACTCCTCGAGCTTGCGCGGCCCGATGCCCTTCACCTCGAGGAGCTCGTCCCGGGTGACGGGCCGCCGCAGCGCCAGCTCGGCGAGGGTGGCGTCGGCGAAGACCACGTAGGCCGGCACGCCGCGGGCGCGGGCCGCCTCCCCGCGCCAGGCGCGGAGCGCCTCGAAGAGCTCGAGATCCACCTCGGCGTCGAGCGCCGCGTCGCGCCCCCGGGAGGCGTCCCGCTTGCGACCGGAGCCGCCGCGCCCGGCGCGCGACGCCCGCACCGCCGGCGCGGTCTCGACGACGTCCTCGCCGGTGCAGCGATCGCACGCGTCGCCACACGGCGCGATCACCTCGCCGAAGTGCCCGACCACCCGCTCGTGCCGGCAGCCGTCGCCGTCCGCGAGCCGGTACATCGCCCGCGCCTGCCGCTTCTGCGCCTCGGCGAGCTCGGGCTCGACGTCGCCCAGGAGCCGCTCCCAGCTCATCACGTCCGCCCAGGAGTAGAGGAGGACGCAGGTGCTCGGCTTGCCGTCGCGGCCGGCGCGGCCGATCTCCTGGTAGTACGACTCGATCGAGCGCGGCAGGTCGCGGTGGATGACGAAGCGGATGTCCGGCTTGTCGATCCCCATCCCGAACGCCACGGTCGCGGTGACGACGTCGATCTCGCCCGACCGGAAGGCGTCCTGCACGCGGGCGCGGACCTCTGGCTCGAGGCCGGCGTGGTACGCCTCGGCGCGGACGCCGTGGTCCTTCAGGAGCTCGGCGGTCTCCTCCACCGACTTGCGCGAGAGCGCGTAGACGATGCCGCTCTCACCCCTGCGCGCGCGGACGAGCCGGAGGATCGCGTCGCGGGCCTTGAGCCCCTCGCCCTTCTTCACCGCGTGGAGCGACAGGTTCCTGCGCAGGAAGGAGCCGCGCACGAGGAGCGGCCGCTCCATGCCGAGCTGCGCGGCGATGTCGTGCGTCACCTCGGGCGTCGCGGTGGCCGTGAGCGCCAGCACGCGCGCGCCGAACCGCTCCTTGAGGCCCGCCAGGTTCCGGTAGGCGGGGCGGAAGTCGTGGCCCCAGTGGCTGATGCAGTGCGCCTCGTCGACCGCGATGAGCGCGAGCCGCACGCCCTCGAGCGCGCTGCCGACCGAGGCCTCGAGCCCCTCCGGCGCGGCGTACAGGAGCTCGAGCTCGCCGCGGCGCAGCGCGCGGACGCGGTCGCGCCGCTCCTCGGGGGAGAGCGTCGAGTTGAGGAACGCGGCCCGCAGCCCGACGCGCCCCATGGCGTCGACCTGGTCCTTCATCAGCGCGACGAGGGGCGAGATGACGAGGGTCGTGCCGCCGAGGATGCGCGCCGGGATCTGGTAGGTGAGCGACTTGCCGGCGCCCGTGGGCATGACGCCCACGCAGTCGCGTCCGGCGAGCACGGCCGTGACGATCTCCTCCTGGCCTGGCCGGAAAGCCTCGTGCCCGAACACCTCGCGCAGGAGCTGGCGCGCGCCCGACGGCGTCGCCGGGGGCGGCGGCGCGGCGGACGGACGGCCGATCGCCTCCGCGAGCGTCCGGAGCCGGCCGACGGTGGCGGGGCCGAACAGCTCGGGCGCCTCGCGCCAGCGCGCGCGGAGCGCCTCCAGCCGCGCGGCGCAGCTCCGGCGGAGCGCGGCGTCCTCCGGCGTCTCGGCGCCGGCAGGCTCGCCCTCGGCGCGCCCGAGACCGCTCGAGACGTCGGCGAGGTCCGCGACCTCCGACTCGAGCGCTCGCCGGTCCGCGGCGGAGAAGAGGGTCTCGGGAGCGGTCGCCACGGGCGGCCGAATCTACACGTCGGCCGCCCGGAAGGAAAACGGGCGCGGCCCGCGAGGACCGCGCCCGCCTGGGCTCACGCTCGAGGAGCGGCTACTTCGAGAGCTTCGCGTCCTCGATGATCACCGGGTAGGCGTAGCCGGCGCCGAAGTCCTTGTCGACGCGGACCGTGCCCTTCACGAGGACGACGTCGCCGACCGCGGCGTCGTCGTTCGTCGTGATCGTGATGTCGTTGTCCTTGCCGGCCGTGCCGGAGCCGTCGCGCAGGTGGAGCCAGTTCTTGCCCATGATGCCGGCGTTCCACTTCACGACCTTGCCGCGAACGGAGACGCTCTTCTCCTTGAGCGCCGCGCGCTGCGTCCACACCTCGGCGACGGTCCGCGCGTCGGGGCCCCCCGCCTTCGGGACCTTCACGTCGCCGACCTCCTTCGGGCCGGCCGCCGCGGCCGCGTGCGCCGCCGCCATCGACTCGGGCCCCTGGCCGCCGGGCGCGGCGCCCATCATCCCGCCGCCGCCCATGCCGCCGCCCACCGGAGCGCCCGCGGGGGCCTCGCCGCCGCCGAGCGTGCCGAAGTAGACGACGTCGAACTTGCGATTGAGGGTCTTCGACTCGAAGTCCTTCATCGGCATCGCGCCCGCGACCGTGACGTCCTTCCCCTTCTCGACGTCGGTCTTCGGCACGGCCGCCCAGGTCTCGCCCTGCGCGGTCTTGAGCTTGAGGTAGCTGTACGGCGGAGCATCGAGTCGCTCGAGGACCTTGCCCTGGAGCCCGGCGGACGGGGCCGCGACCCCATCCTGGGGCGCCGGAGCGCTCGGCTGCGCCGCGTTGCTCTGCGGCAGGGCGGGCTCTTGCTTCTTGCATCCCGCCACGGCCAGCGAGACGAGCATCACGACGGACAAACGACGCATGTGGAGAAACCTCCGTATCGCGAGTTGCGCGAGACCCCTGCTTCGAGGGGGCCGTAGCATAAACCCATGTCGGGACGATTTCGATCCCGGAAAAGCCGCTCACGGCACGCCATGTGAAGGGTCGCGCAGGCCTTGCGCCCGGCCTGATCACCGCGGCCCGCGGCTGCAAAGCTGTCGGCGCGGGAAGGCGTGCTCTACCCCCTAAGAGGCAGGTCGCCCCGGGTCAGCCGCGCAGCTTGTAGCCGGACCGGAGCATGGCGTAGGCGGCGCCGACCGCGCCCGTCGCGACGACGACGAGCAGCGCGGCCCCGGCCGCGGGCGGGGCGTCGGAGATGCCGAGCATCCCGAACCGCACGCCGTCCACCAGGTAGAAGATCGGGTTCACGTGCGTGAAGGCGCGGAACGGCGCCGGCAGCATCTCGATCGAGTAGAAGACGCCGCCGAGGAAGGTGAGCGGGGTGATGAAGAACGTGGGGAAGAAGTTCACCTGCTCGAACGAGCTCGCCCAGATGGCCGTCATGAGCCCGAACGCGGAGAACGCGACCGCCGCCAGCACGACGAGCGCGAGCGCGAGCAGCGGGTGGGCGACCTCGAAGCCGCTGAACGCCCCGGCGACCGCCCACGTGACGGCGCCGACGAGCAGCCCGCGCAGCACCGCGGCGACGACGAACCCGGCGAGGATCTCGCCGTAGGAGAGCGGCGACACCAGGAGGTCCGTGATCGTCCCCTGCAGCTTCATGACGAACATGGACGACGCGGTGTTGAGGTACGCGTTCGTCACGACGCCCAGGGTGACGAGCCCGGGCACGATGAAGCGCGCGTAGGGCACGCCCTCGACCTCGCGCAGCCGGCCGCCGAGCGAGTAGCCGAAGACGATGAAGTACAGCGCCGTGGTGATGACCGGCGAGAGGAGCGTCTGCCCGGGCACGCGCAGGAACCGGCGCACCTCCTTCTGCAGCAGCGTCCACAGCCCGAGCGAGATCACGCCGGCGCCCCCTCGCGGTCGCGCGACACGAGCCGCACGAACACGTCCTCGAGCGTCGTCCTGCGCGTCTCGACGTCCCGCACGGCGAGCCCCTCCTCCGCCACCGCCGCGAGCAGCGGCCCGAGCGCGTCGCCCCCCGAGGCCTCGAACGACACGACCGAGCCGCCGGCCTCGAGGCGGGCGCCCGCCGCCGCGAGCGGCGCGGGCAGGGCCGCGAGCGGCCGCGCCAGGGAGAGCCGCAGCACCTTCGCCCCGTGGCGCGAGAGGAGCACGTCCTTGTCCTCGACGACGAGGAGCCGTCCGCGGTCGATGACGCCGATGCGGTCGGCGAGCTCCTCCGCCTCCTCGAGGTAGTGCGTCGTCAGCACGATGGTCGTCCCGCGCTCGCGCAGCCGGCGCACGTAGCTCCACAGCGCGCGCCGGAGCTCGACGTCCACGCCCGCGGTCGGCTCGTCGAGGAACAGCACGGCCGGATCGTGGACGAGCGCCTTGCCGATGAGCAGCCGCCGCTTCATGCCGCCCGAGAGCGCCCGGCTGTTGGTGGTGCGCTTCGCGAGGAGGTCGAGGGCGCCCAGGATCTCGACGAGCCGCTCCTCGGAGAGCCGCACGCCGAAGTAGCCGGCCTGCATGCGGAGCGTCTCCTCGACGTTGAAGAACGGGTCGAAGTTGATCTCCTGCGGCACGAGCCCGATCGCACGGCGCGTCTCGCGGTAGTCGCGGACGACGTCGTGCCCCAGCACCGAGATCTCGCCGGAGGTCGGGCGGAGGAGCCCGGCGATCATCGAGATGAGGGTGGTCTTGCCGGCGCCGTTCGGGCCGAGCAGCCCGAAGATCTCGCCGCGGCGGATGCCGAGATCGATCCCGTCCACCGCGACGAGCGGGCCGTACCTCTTCGTGACTCCGCGGATCGCGACGACGGTGTCCACGGGCGGCACTCTAACGCGGGCGCGCCGCGGAGGCGGGTTTATGGCGCGGCGCCCGCGCGCGCCGCCCGCCGCTCACCCGAGCCTGCGCTGGAACCGGAGCGTCGCCGCCGCCACGATGGCGACCCCGATCACGAGCAGCACGACGAACTGGAGCCACAGGTCCGCGAACCCCGCCCCGCGGAGCAGCACGCCGCGCATGATCTCGGCGTACCAGCGGATGGGGTTCAGCAGCGTGAGCGGCCGCAGCCAGCCCGGCATGGCGAGGATGGGCGTCATGAGGCCGGAGAGCAGCACCGCAGGGATGGTGAACAGGAAGCCGCCGAGGAAGGCCTGCTGCTGGTTCGCCGAGACGGTGGAGATGAGGAGCCCCGCCCCCAGGGTGGTGAGGAGGTACAGGAGGGTGCCGACGAGCAAAAGCCCCAGGTTCCCGCGGATGGGGATGGCGAAGAGCCACGTCCCCACGCCGACCAGCAGCGTCACCACGACGAGGCCGATCACCACGAAGGGCGCCATCTTCCCGACGAGCAGGTGCACCGGCCGGATCGGGGTCACGAGCACCTGCTCGAGCGTGCCCATCTCGCGCTCGCGCGCGAGCCCCATGGCCGAGGTGAAGGTCGTCACGATCACGAGGAGCATGGCGGCGATCCCGGGGACCATGTACGGCGCGGTCGCGAGGCCCGGGTTGAAGGCCACGCGCGGGATGGGCCGGAGCTGGGCCGGCGGGGTCTGGCCGCTCGCCTCGATCCGCTCGCGCGCGAGCCGCTCGCCGAGCTCCGAGAAGAAGCGCGACACCGCGCCCGAGGTCACCGTGGTGCGGTTCGGGTCGGTGCCGTCGAGCAGCACCTGCACCTCCTGGCCGCGCCCCGACAGGCGGTCCGCCTCGGCGCGCCGCTCGAAGACGAGCGCCGCCGACGCGCGGCCGGCGTCGAGGGCCGCGCTCGCCGCCTCCGCCGAGCTCTCCTCGCCCACCGACAGGAGCGTCCCGTCGGCGAGCAGCCGCCGCGCGTCCTCGCGCGAGGTGGCGCTGCGATCGGCGTCCACGACCAGCGTGGGCACCCGGTCCACCTCGAAGTCCACCGCGAAGCCGAACACCACCGTCTGGATGAGCGGCGCGACCACGAGCATGAACATGATGCGGCGATCGCGCACCGTCTGCTGGACCTCCTTGCGGAAGATCGCGGCGAGCTGGACGCGGGCGGAGGGACGGACGGGGCCGGTCACGCGAGCCTCCGCTGGAAGCGGGCGGTGGCGAGGCCGATCACCACCACCGCGAAGACGGCCAGCGCGACCAGGTCCGGCCAGAGCACGTCGAGGCCGTTCCCCTTGAGCAGCACGCCGCGGAGCCCGTGGACGAGGTAGCGCGCGGGGATCACCCGCGAGATCTGCTGGAGGACCACCGGCATGTTCTCGATGGGGAAGATCATCCCGGAGAGGAGGAGCGAGGGGAGCAGCGAGGACATCGTGCCGGCCTGCGTGGCGACGGTCTGGTTCTTGGCGATCACCGAGACGAGCAGCCCCTGCCCCAGCATGCCCAGCAGGAAGACGAGGCCCAGCGTCGCGAGCGCGAAGCCGCTGCCCCGCATCGGCAGGTCGAACGCCGTCATCCCGAACGCCACCACGAGCAGGAACTCGAGCAGCCCGAGGCCGAGGTAGGGCAAGAGCTTGCCGAGGACGATCTCCAGGCGGCCGATGGGCGACGCGAAGAGCTGCTCCATCGAGCCGCGCTCCCACTCGCCCGCGATGGTGAGGGCGGTGAGCAGCACGGCGGTGATGGCGAGGAGGTACGCGGCGAGCCCCGGCACCATGTAGAACGCGGAGCGGCCGTCGGGGTTGTACCGGGTCCAGACCTTCACCCGCACGGGCGGGGTCCTCTCCCCCACCTCCGCGGTGGCCAGGCGCTGGGACTCGGCGCGGACGAGCGCGTCGGCCTTGGCGAGGAGCTGGTTCGCGACGAGCGCGTCCGCGCCGTCGACGAGGAGCTGCACCGGCACCACCTCGCGCGCCAGCAGGGCGCGCTCGTAGCCCTTCTCGACCACGAGGGCGGCCACCGCCCGCTCCTTCCGGAAGGCGCCGAGCGCGGCCGCCGGATCCGGGAGCTCGCCCACCGAGACGAGCTCGCGCGACGCGGTGAGCGCGTGGACGAGCGCGCGCGACGACTCGGTGCGGTCCTGGTCCACGACCGCGAGCGGGATGCGATCGATGTCGAACGCGACGCCGTAGCCGAAGAGGAACAGCAGCAGCACGGGCATCCCGAGCGACATGTAGAGCGTCCGCGGATCGCGGACGATGTGGCGCCCTTCCTTCGCGGCCATGGCGTAGATCCGCACCAGCGACCGACCGATTCGACCCTTCACGTCGCGGCCTCCCCTCGCGCCTCGCGCCCCACGACCGCCAGGAACACGTCCTCGAGCGACGGCTCGGCGCGGTCCACCGCCACCTCGCGCGCGCCCGCGGCGGCGAGGATCCGGGCCACCCCGGCCTCGTCGAGGCGGGCCGGATCGACCCGCAGGTGCAGCCCGGCGCCGAACGGCTGCACGGACCGGACGCCGTCGCGCCCCGCCAGCGCCGCCGCGGCGCCCGCGAGCCCCTGTCCCCGCGCGACCAGCACGCGGTCCGGGACCCAGGTGCGCTTCAGCCCCGCCGGCGAGTCGAGCGCCACCAGGCGTCCGTCCACCATCAGCCCGATGCGCCGGCAGTACTCCGCCTCGTCGAGGTAGTGGGTGGTGACGAACACCGTGGTCCCGCCCGAGGACAGCTGGCGGATGAGCCGCCAGAACGCGCGGCGCGCCACCGGGTCCACGCCGGCGGTGGGCTCGTCGAGGAACACCACCTCGGGCCGGTGGAGGATGGCGCCGGCGAGCGCCAGCCGCTGGCGCATGCCCCCGGGCAGCGAGCCGGTGATCGCCGCGTCCTGCCCGGCGAGCCCGGTGAGCTCGAGCAGCTCTCCGGCGCGCACGCGGAGCGCCTTGCCGGAGAGGCCGTAGGCGCCGCCGAAGAAGAGCAGGTTCTCCATCACCGGAAGGTCCAGGTAGAGGGAGAACTTCTGCGACATGTAGCCGATGGACGCCTTCACGGAGTCCGGATCGGCGGCCACGTCGTGCCCGGCGACCCGCGCCGTGCCGCTCGTCGGGGCGAGCAGGCCGTTCAGCATGCGGATGGTGGTGGACTTCCCGGCGCCGTTCGCGCCCAGGTAGCCGAAGATCTCGCCGCGCTCCACCTCGAAGCTCACCGCGTCCACCGCGGTGAAGGCCCCGAAGCGGCGGGTGAGCCCTCGCGCCTCGATGACGGGCGCGCCGGGACCGGGCGCGCTCATGCCTCCTCCTCCCGGATCCGCGACAGGAACAGGTCCTCGAAGTCCGGCGTCACGGGCGCCAGCGTGGCGCCGAGCGGCGCGAGCGCCCGCGCGAGCTCCGCGGAGGCGCCGCGGGCCACCACGATGCGGAGCCGCTCGCCGGCCGGCGAGGCCGCGCGCACGGCCGGCGTCCGGGCCAGCTCCGCCTCCACCCGGTCGCGCTCCCCTCCGCGCACCTCGTACGCCTCGTCGCGGAAGCCGGCGATGAGCGCGGGCGGCGCGCCCTCGAGCAGGAGCCGCCCGCGGTTCATGAGCCCCACCCGCCCGCAGCGCTCGGCCTCGTCCATGTACGGCGTCGAGACGAGCACCGTCATGCCGCCGTGCACGAACTCGTGCAGGAGCGCCCACAGCTCCCGGCGCGAGACCGGGTCCACGCCGTTCGTCGGCTCGTCGAGGAGCAGCACCTCCGGCTCGTGGAGCAGGGCGCACGCGAGGGCGAGCTTCTTGTACATGCCGCCGGAGAGCGCGTCGGCGCGGCGGTCGAGGAACGGCGCGAGGCGCGTGATCTCCAGGAGCCGCTCGGCGCGGCGGCGGTACACCTCGCGCGGCAGCACGAAGACGCGCGAGAAGAAGCGGAGGTTCTCGCCCACCGAGAGATCGCGGTACAGGCTGAACTGCTGCGGCATGAGCCCGACCCGCTCCCGCACCGCGTGGTCGTCCGCCGCGAGCCCGAGCACCCGCGCCTCGCCGCCGTCGAGGCGGATGAGCCCGGCGAGCGCACGGATGGCGGTGGTCTTGCCGGCGCCGTCGGGCCCGACGAGGCCGTAGAGCTCACCGCGGCCGACCTCGAAGGAGAGCCCGTCGAGCGCCGTCACCTCGCCGAAGCGGCGCGAGAGGCCGCGCGCCGAGAGCGCCGGTCCCGCGCCCGCCTCCGGGGCGGCCTCGCCGCGCGCGGCGTGGAGCTCCTGCACCTAGCGCCTCCCCTCGCCGATCGTGACCTGCACGGGCATCCCCGCGCGCAGCTTGCCGTCGCGGTTCTTCACCGTCACCTCGACCGGGTAGACGAGCCGGTCGCGGTCGGTGCGGGTCTGGATGTTGCGCGGCGTGAACTCGGCCTCGAGCGCCACCGTGCGGACCGTGCCCTCGAACCGCTCGTCCGGGAACGCGTCCGCGACGACCGTGGCCTTCGCGCCGGGCTTCACGGCCCCCACCTCCGCGTTGGGCAGGTAGAAGGTGGCCTTCACCTCGGTGAGATCGACGAGCCGGACCAGGGTCGCGCCGGGCGAGACGAGCTCCCCTGCCTCGTGCGGGAGCGTCGCCACCTCCGCGTCGCGCGGCGCGCGCACCTCGCACTCGCCGACGAGCAGCCTCGCGCGCTCCACCGACGCCTCGGCCGCGCGCATCTGCGCCACCGCGGCCTCGGCCTGCGCGCTCGCCGAGCGGATCCCGACCTCGGCGGCGCGGACCTGGGCGGCGCTCGCGATCGCCTGCGCCTTCGCCGCCGTGGTCTGGTGCTCGAGCCCGGCCGCGGAGGCCTGCGTCTGGTCGATGCTCGAGGCGGGCACGTCCTGCGGGAGCGCCTCGAGCCGCTTCGCCTGCCGGGCCGCCGCGTCGCGCTGCGCCGCGAGCGCGGACGCCTGCGCCCGCGCCGCCTCCTCGGAGGCGCCCGCCGCCGTGCGCGCGCGCTGCGATGCCTGGATCTGCGCGCCCGCCGCGACCGCCTGCGCCTTCGCCGCCGCGAGCCGCGCCTCCGCCTCGGCGAGCTGCGCGGCCGGGTCGGCGCAGTCGAGCCGGACGAGCAGGTCACCGGCCTTCACGCGATCGCCCTCCCGGATGCGGAGCTCGAGGATGCGCGCCCCGACGCGCGAGGAGAGGTCGACGTCCGTCCCCTCGATCTCCCCCGACCCGCCGGAGGGCGCGGCGAGCGCCCGCGCCTGCGTCCAGAGGCGCAGCGCGATGAGGCTCGCGAGGACGACCGTGAGCACGACGAGGATGACGACGACTCGACGCATCGGTGGGCTCTCCTGTCCCGCCGCCGGGCGGGGCGCTGTCCAGAGCGCAAGGCGCGTGCCGCGCGGGTCCCCGTCCCCCGCCGCCCCGGAAGCCCCTGTTTCCGCGAGGAGACCTCGCTCTATCGTAAGGAAATCCGACAGGCCCGTTCGGATTGGTTCACAGCTCGTTCGGGGCTGCACGCACGCAAGTGCGCGCTGGCGCAGCGCGCGCCGATGGGCACCGGGCTTGCTCTACCGCCGCTGCCCGGCGAGCGCGCCGAGGGAGGAACGGGATGATCGAGACCGTGCTGATGGTGTGGATGGTGACCGGAGCGGCAGGGGCGACGGCGGCGTCGACCGGGACGCCGACCTCGACCTCGGGGCCGGCGCCCACCTCGACCTCGACTCCGACCCCGGCCCCGACGCCGGGCTCGACCCAGCCCGCCCCCGCCACGCTGTCCCTCTCCGCCGCCCTCGCCGAGCTCGACGCGCAGAACCTCACCCTCGCCCAGGCCCGCGCCCGCGCGGACGAGGCCTCGGGCGTCGCGCGGCAGGCCGCCGCCCCGCTCCTCCCCACCCTCTCCGCGGGCGCGACCTACACGCGGAACAGCGACGACGCGATCGTCTCTCTCGGCGCGCTGCTCCCGCTGCAGCCGGGCCAGAAGCCGCCCGCGCCGATCGCGATCCAGCCGCTCGAGCAGCTCGTCGTCTCCGGCGCGGCGCGCGTGCCCATCCTCGTGCCGAACGCCTGGTTCGAGCTCTCCGCCGCGCGCAGCGGCGCGCGGGCGGCGGCGCTCTCGGCCGACGCGGCGCGGAGCGACGTGCGCGCCGGCTTCGCGCAGGCGGCGCACGCGGCCATCGCGGCGGAGGAGGCGGTCACCGCCTCCGAGCACGCGGCCGCGAGCGCGGCCGAGCTCGCGCGGAGCGCCGATCGGCGGGTCACCGCGGGCACCGCGGCGCCGCTCGACGCGCTGCGGGCTCGCACCGAGCAGGTCCGGCGGGAGAGCGATCTCGTGCGCGCGCGGGCCGAGCTCGAGCGGGCGCGCCTCGCGCTCGGGATCCTCCTCGGCCGCGAGACGCCGGTGCGGATCGAGGTCCCCGCCTCGCCGGCGGACGCGTCGACGGAGGAGCGCGACGGCCTCGTCGCGGCGGCGCTCGCCGGCCGCCCGGAGCTCGCCTCGCGGCGCGCCCGGGTGGACGCGGCCGACGCGCAGGTGCGCGGCGCCTGGGCGCGGCTCGCGCCGCAGCTCTCCGCGGGCGCCTCGATCTTCCGCTCGGACGTCGCGTACCCCACCGGCGAGAAGGACGGCTGGCGCGCCACGGTGGACCTCTCCTGGCCGCTCTACGACGGCGGCCTCCGCTACGGGAAGCGCCGCGAGGCCGAGGCGCAGCGCGCCGGCGCGGAGGCGGCGGCCGAGGCGGAGCGGCTCGGGGTGGTGCAGCAGGTGGAGGACGCGCACCGGGATCTCGGCGTCGCCGTCGAGCGGCTCCGGCTCGCGGGGACGCAGCGCGGCCTCGCCGCGGACGCGGCCGCGTCCGCGCGGCGCAGCTACGAGGCGGGCGTGGCCTCGAGCCTCGACGTCATCGACGCCAACGATCGCGAGTACGCGGCGGACATCCAGCTCGCCGACGCGCGCGCGCGCGCCGCCCAGGCGCGCATCGCCCTCGACCGGGCCGCGGGCCGGGCGCCCTGAGGAGAATCATGCGGCGGCGCACGGGCGAACGTATCCTTCCGGGCCGGAACGAGCCCATGCCCACTCCCCCCGGCCACCGCGAGATCCAGCACGAGGAGGTCTCCCGGCTGTTCGGGAAGATGGCCGGAGGCAGGCTCGCGGCGCTCCCGCCGATCGTGGTGCTGGCGCTCTGGCTCGCCTGGGTGGAGCCCGCCGCCTGGCGCCGCGTCGCGCTCCTCGTCGCGGTCGTCGGGATGTGCGTGTTCTTCGTCGCCGAGTGGGTGCGCTTCCGGCGGGTGGGGTTCCGGCCGGGCGCGATCCCGCGGAACCTCGTCGTCGCGACGTTCTGGCAGATGGCGATCACCGCCGTCACGGGCGGGCTCGCGAGCCCGTTCCTCTACATCGCCGTGCCGCTCGGGATGATCGCCGGCGTCTTCCTGCCCTGGCGCATGAGCTTCCTCCTCTCCGGCGTGCAGATCGCGGCGGTGTTCACCCTCGCCGCGCTCGGGGCGACGGGCGCGCCGGCCGAGCTGAACCTCCACGTCTTCGGCGGCGGCGCGCGGGTCGGACCGCCGGCCTACCTCTACACGCACGCCGCGATGCTCTCGCTCGTGTTCCTGTTCTCGAGCGGCGCGGGCCGCGCGCTGCGCTGGTCCTTCGACCGGATGATCCTGCGCGCGCTCTCGGCGCAGCAGGCCTCGCTCGAGGCGCACGCGCAGCGCGCCGAGGAGCTGACCGCGCTCTCGGCGGAGATCGCCCACGAGCTCAAGAACCCGCTCGCCAGCGTGAAGGGCCTCGCGGGCCTGCTGGCGCCCGGGGTGCACGAGGGGAAGGCCTCCGAGCGGCTGCAGGTGCTCCGGCGCGAGGTCGATCGCATGCAGGCGATCCTCGACGAGTTCCTGAACTTCTCTCGGCCGCTCGTCCCGCTCGCGCTCGGCGACGCGGACCTGGGCGCGCTGTGCCGCGAGGTCGCGGCGCTGCACGAGGGGATGGCGCGCGAGCGGGACGTCGCGGTCACCGTGCGCGCCGAGGGCGTCTCCGCCCGCTGCGATCCCCGCAAGGTGAAGCAGATCCTCATGAACCTCGTGCAGAACGCGCTCGACGCGAGCCCGGCGCGCGCGGCGGTCGAGCTCGACGTCGCGCGCGGCGCGGACGGCGCGGCGCGCGTGCGGGTGCTCGACCGCGGCCGCGGCGTCGATCCGGCGGTACAGGACTCGCTCTTCTCGCCAGGCGCGACGACGAAGCCGCGCGGCTCCGGGCTGGGGCTCACCATCGCGCGCGCCCTCGCCCGGCAGCACGGGGGCGACCTCGTCCTCGCCCCGCGGCCCGGGGGCGGCACGATCGCCGAGCTCGTCCTGCCGCCCGCGGCAGGGAGCGGGGGGTACGCGGCATGAGCCCGCTCGCGCGCGTCCTCGTCGTCGACGACGATCCCGGCGTCCGCTACACGCTGCGCGAGATCCTGGAGAGCGAGGGGCTCGCGGTGGACGAGGCGGCGGACGGCGCCGCCGCGCTCGCGCGGCTCGAGACCACGCCGGCCGACCTCGTCGTGACGGACCTGCGCATGCCGGGCATGGACGGCATGGAGCTCCTGCGCCGGGTCGCCGGACGGCCGGGCGCGCCGCGCGTCGTGCTCGTCACGGCGCACGGCTCGGAGCGGCAGGCCGTCGAGGCGATGAAGGCGGGGGCCTACGACTACTTCAAGAAGCCGTTCGAGACGGACGAGCTGCTCGCGGTGGTGCGGCGGGCGCTCGAGGCGGTCCGGCTCACGCACGACAACGAGCGGCTGCAGGGCGAGCTCGTGCTCTCGCGCTCCATGGTGTTCGCCTCGGAGGCGATGCGGCGGCTCGCCGTGCTCGTCGCGCGGGTGGCGCCGCGCGACGTGACCGTGCTCATCACGGGCGAGAGCGGCACGGGCAAGGAGCGGGTCGCCGAGGCGATCGTGCGCGCCTCGCGCCGCGCCGACCGGCCCTTCGTCCGCTTCAACTGCGCGGCGCTCACGCCGGAGCTCGCGGAGGCCGAGCTGTTCGGGCACGCGAAGGGCGCCTTCACCGGCGCGGTGCGCGCGCGGCCCGGCCTCTTCGGCGAGGCGGACGGCGGGACCATCCTGCTCGACGAGGTGGGCGAGCTCGCGCCCTCGGCGCAGGGGAAGCTCCTCCGGGTCCTGCAGGAGGGCGAGGTGCGCCCGGTCGGCGAGGAGCGGACGCGGAAGGTGGACGTGCGCGTGCTCGCGGCGACGCACCGCGATCTGCCGGAGCTCGTGCGGACGGGGAGGTTCCGCGAGGACCTCTACTACCGGCTCGACGTGGTCCAGCTCCGCGTCCCGCCCCTGCGCGACCGGCCCGAGGACATCCCGGTCCTCGCGCGCCACTTCCTCCAGCGCTTCGCGGAGCGCTTCGGGCTCGCCTCGCTGGCGGTGCCGGACGCGCTCGTGGACCGGCTCGCCGCCCACGCCTGGCCGGGGAACGTGCGCGAGCTCGAGAACGCGATCGAGGGGCTCGTCGCGCTCTCCCCGCCCGAGGGGCTCGACCTCTCGCTCCTGCCCGGCGGCGCGGTCCCGGCCGGCGACGTCGGCGCGGCGCCCTCGCTCAAGCAGCGCGTCGAGGCGTTCGAGCGCGGGCTCGTCGTCGAGGCCCTGCGCGCGGCGGAGGGGAACCGCAGCGAGGCGGCGCGCCGGCTCGGCATGTCGCGCGTCACGCTGCACGACAAGCTGCGCAAGTACGGGCTCGCCGGGGGAGGCGAGGAGCCGGGCGGGCGCTGAGCCCGGCGCCCCTCGGGCGCGCGGCCGCTCCCCGACGCGCATACACCCGCGGTGCATCGCCACGCGCCGCCGTCGGGGCCTCCCCGTCTTGCCTCCCCGCGCAGGCGCTCCTCGCCGGCGCGGGCGAGCCATCGTTCAGGCGATGGTCGCGTTCGCGCTCGCCCTGCAGCTCGTCGCCGCGAGCCCCTCCTTTGCCCCGCAGCCCTCGCTCGACGCCGGCGCGTTCCAGGGGCGGGAGCTCGCCGCGGCCGGCCTCGGCGTGCTCGCGGGCGACGCGCTCGTGGTGGGGCTCGGCTACGCCACGCTCCAGCTCTTCGCGAACGACACCTTCTCGCCCACCGCCGGCAACTTCCGCACCGCCGCCTTCGCGCTGGCGGGCGCCGCGCTCCTCCTGCCGCCGCTCGGCGCGACCGTGGCCGCGCGGCTGGCGCGCGTGAGCCCCGCCGCGGGCGGCTTCTGGAAGGCCTTGCTCCTCGCGAACCTGGGCCACGCCGCCGCGCTCGGCGCGGGGTACCTCGCCGCGCCGCGCTTCTGGGTGGTGATCCCGGTGCAGCTCGCCGGCGTCGCCGCCGGGAGCTCGGTGGGGCTCCACTGGGGCCCGCGGGCGCGGCCCGTCGTCCGGCAGGATCCGGGCGGCCGGGCGACGCCTCCGGGCCCCGCGCGGCCGGCGGCGGACGTGGTCGCGGAGGCGCAGCCGCTCTACCCGATGTGCCTGGATCGCTGATCGCCGGCGATGACGGTGAGGGGGGATCCGGCGCCGTGGGTGCGCCCGGCGCCCCCCGCGCGGCCGCGAGGCGGAGCTCGGGCTTCTGGGTTATCTTCCGCCCGCCCCGCACCCGGAGGAGCCCATGGCGAACGGCCTGTTCCGCATCCCCGAGCCCCGCAACGAGCCCGTCCTCTCCTATGCGCCCGGCACGCCGGAGCGCGCCGCGCTCAAGTCCCAGCTCGCCGAGCTCTCGGCGCACGAGATCGAGATCCCGCTCGTCATCGGCGGACGCGAGGTCCGCACCGGCCGGTTCGCCGAGGCCCGCGTGCCGCACCGGCACGGGCAGCGGCTCGCGCGCTGGCACCAGGCCGGTCCGGCCGAGGTCCAGGCCGCGATCGAGGCGGCGATGCAGGCGCGCAAGGCCTGGGCGGCGATGGACCCGCACGACCGCGCGGCGATCTTCCTCAAGGCGGCGGACCTCCTCGCCGGCCCGTGGCGGCAGGTGCTGAACGCCGCCACCATGCTCGGCCAGTCGAAGACGCCCTTCCAGGCCGAGATCGACTCCGCCTGCGAGATCATCGACTTCTGGCGCTGGAACCCGCACTTCATGCAGCGGATCCTCGAGGATCAGCCGCACTCGCCGCCCGGCCAGTGGAACCGGCTCGAGTACCGGCCGCTCGAGGGGTTCGTCTTCGCGGTCACCCCCTTCAACTTCACCTCGATCGCCGCGAACCTGCCGACGGCGCCCGCGATCATGGGCAACACCGTGGTGTGGAAGCCGGCGTCCTCGGCCGTCTACTCCGCCTGGCACATCCTGAAGCTCCTCGAGGCGGCCGGCCTGCCGCCGGGGGTCGTCAACTTCGTCCCGGGCAGCGGGCGCGCCGTCGGCGACCCCGCCCTCGCGAGCCCGGACTTCGCGGGCCTCCACTTCACCGGCTCGACCGGCGTCTTCCACGGCATGTGGCGCACGATCGGCGAGCACCTCGAGCGCTACCGCGGCTACCCCCGCATCGTCGGCGAGACGGGCGGCAAGGACTTCGTGTTCGTGCACCCGTCGGCGGACGTGGACGCCGCCGCCGTCGCGCTCGTGCGCGGCGCGTTCGAGTACCAGGGTCAGAAGTGCTCCGCCGCCTCCCGCGCCTACGTGCCCGAGAGCCTCTGGCCGCAGCTCCGCGAGAAGCTCCTCGGCATGACCGCCGCCATCAAGATGGGCGAGACCGAGGACTTCACCACGTTCATGGGCGCGGTCATCGACCAGCCCGCGTTCGATCGGATCAAGAAGTACATCGAGATCGCCCGCGCCTCCTCGCAGGCGAAGCTCCTCTTCGGCGGCCGCTGCGACGACTCGAAGGGCTTCTTCATCGAGCCCACCGTCATCGAGACGGTGAACCCCCGCTTCCAGCTCATGGAGGAGGAGATCTTCGGGCCGGTGCTGACGATCTTCGTCTACGCCGACATCCGGCTCGACGAGGCGCTCGAGCTGTGCGGCTCGACCTCGCCGTACGCGCTCACCGGGGCGGTCTTCGCGCGCGACCGGGAGGCGATCCTCGACATGGGCAAGCGGCTCGTCGACGCGGCGGGCAACTTCTACGTGAACGACAAGCCCACCGGCGCGGTGGTCGGCCAGCAGCCGTTCGGCGGCGCGCGCGCGTCCGGCACGAACGACAAGGCGGGCTCCATGGCGAACCTCATGCGCTGGGTCTCGCTGCGCGCCATCAAGGAGACCTTCGACCCGCCGACGCGCTTCGAGTACCCGTACATGCGCGAGAAGTGAGCCGGGCGCGGACCTTCTCGATGGAGCGCCCGATGCCCTGGAGCGTGCGCGTCGCCACGGCGGCCGTCGCGCTCGTCGTCCTCGTGCTCGTCACCGGCGCCGTGCTCGTCCTGCGAGCCCCGGAGCCCCGCCTTGCGCAGGTCGGTCAGCTCGGGCTCTACGCGGCGCTCTTCGCGGCGCTCCTCGCCGGGATCCTGACGCGCCGGCGCATCGCGTGGCTGTGGGGCCGGTTCCTCGGGTTCTTCCTGTTCGCCGTCGCGCTCGTGGGCGTCGTCGCGAACGCCTCGCGGATGCGGGCGTCCGAGGTGGCGGCGCTCGCCCTCGGCTTCGCCGGCCCGATGCTCGCGGTGAGCCTCGCGTTCGGGCGCCGGAGCGCCCAGGCCTGGTTCGGGCTCCTGTGCCCGAGCTGCGGCACGCCCTCCTCGCGCGGCGATCTCCTGCTGCGCAAGGTCCGGTGCCCGCGCTGCGGGGAGAGGTTCTAGGCGCGAGGCTTCCGCAGCGCGCACGCGGCGACGCCGCGAGGGAGAACGCTCACGCGCCGCCGCCGCCCTTCGCCCGCGCCTGGTGGCGGCGCGCCTTCGCGACGTTGCCGCAGTCCTTCATGGAGCACCACCGCCGCGTCCGCGCGCGGGTCTGGTCGAGGAAGAGCCAGCTGCACTCCTGGCTCTCGTGGAGGCCGCACACCCGCACGCGCTCGAGCTCGCCCGAGGTGAGGAGCTCGATCGCGGACTCGACGATGGGCCACAGCGGCGCCTCGAGCGCGGCGCTCGCGTCGTCCCACCCGAGCGCGTAGCCCTCGCCCTGCCGCGTGAGCCGCCGGTGCGCGAGCGCGCTCGAGAGCGCGGCGGAGAGGTGCGCGACGTCGGAGGGCGCGGGCTCCCGTCCCTCGGCGCGCGCGAGGAAGATCCGGAAGAGCGCCTCGCGCAGCGCGATCGCCTGGCGGAGCACGCCCTCCGCGTCACCGGGCCGGCGCCGCGCCTCGTCGAGGAGCCGGCTCGCGAGCCGCTCGTCCACCGCCGACGTCGCGCGCGCGAACGCGAGGAGGTCAGCGTAGCTCGCGAGCCGCTCCCGGGGCTTCACGTCGCGCGAGCTCACGGTGTTCGTGAAGTCGAGGCACAGCCGGCCGCCCGAGAGGTCGAATACCCGCGAGGGGGTCGTTTCCAGGGTCGCCACATAACCATCATAACGGCACTTGACAGGTTATGCGGGCGGCGGCAGATCTAACCTGCACACCGCATCATGCCGGTTAGACGGAGGACGTCATGGCTGCTCGCTCGATGAAGCTGTTCCTCTCCCCGCCCGCGACCCCGCGGGACACCTGGCGCGACCGCTGGCGCCTCGTGCGCGACCTGCTCGGCGGCGCGCTGGTGCTCGCGGTCTGGCTGTCGCTCTGGAGCTGGGTGGCGGTGGGCGTGGTGGGCCCGCTCTCGCGAGCCAACACCGCGCTCGAGCGCGACCGCGCGGCCGAGGTGCTGTGACGCCCGGTCAGGCGGCGGCCGCGTCGGGCGCCGCCGGGAGCCGCACCCGCATCGTCGTGCCCACGCCCGGCGAGCTCTCGGGGACGATCGTCCCCCCGTGGGCCTCGGCGATGCGCCGCGCGAGCGCCAGCCCCATCCCGACGCCGCCGGTGCCGCGGGCGCGGCTCCGGTCGGTGCGGAAGAACGGGGTGAACACCCGCGGGAGGTCCTCGGCGTCGATGCCGATGCCGCGGTCGCGGACCTCGATCTCGACCCCGCCGCCGAGGGCGGCGGCGGCGAGGGTGACGGGCGCCGGCGGCTCCGAGTACTTGGCGGCGTTGTCGAGCAGGTTCGCCACGAGCCTGCGCAGCAGCGCGGCGTCGCCGTCCACCTCCGGGAGCGACTCGGGCAGGACGAGCTCGAGCGTCCGGTCGGGGTTCGCCTCGCGGAAGCGCGCGGCGGCCTCGGCGAGGACCCCGTCGAGCTCCACGCGCGCCCGGGTGAGCGGCCAGGCCGGGCCGCCGCCGGCGGCGAGATCGAGTCGCGCCGCGGCGAGGACGTCCTCCACCAGCCGGTCGAGCTCGTCGAGATCCGTCCCGATCTCGCGGAGGAAGCGCCGCGCCCGCTCGACGTCCCCCTCGGCCGCGAGCTCGAGCGCGACACGGATGCGCGCGAGCGGCGTGCGGAGCTCGTGCGACACGTTCGCGAGCAGCTCCTGCTCGCCGCGCACGAGCCGCTCGAGCCGCTCCGCCATCTCGTCGAACGCACGCCCCAGCTCGCCCACCTCGGCGCGGCCCTTCACCCGGGCGCGCGCCGAGAGATCGCCCGAGCCGAGCGCGCGGGCGGCCAGCGTGAGCCGCTCGATGGGCGCGGCGATCGAGCGGGCGAGCGGGAACGAGCCGAGCGCGAGCGCGGCGAGGACGGCGCCGATGAAGGCGAGGCCGCGCAGCGGATCGGGGCTGGGCGGGCCCCCGGAGACGAGGAGCAGGCCGCCGTCCGCGAGCGGCACCGCCCGGCCGAACCCGTGCCGGTGGAGCCGGACGGGGTGATCGCGCGGCGGCGGGAGGCCCGCGAGGGCGGGGTCGAGCGGCGGCTCGACGCTCGTGGCGCGCAGGGCGCCGTCCGGCCCGTACACGGACGCGTCGAGCCCGAACGCCTCGCGCCAGCGCGCGAGCTCGTCGCGGAGCCGGGCCGGATCCGCCGAGAGCTCGGCCACCCGGGACGCCGCGTAGGCCGTCGCGCCGCGGCCACGCTCCGAGACGTCCGAGTGGCGCAGCGCCCAGCCGACCGCGGCGGTGGCGAGCGCGACGAGGAAGAGCAGGAGCAGCCCGTGCAGGTAGATCCGCCAGAAGAGGCGCCCGTGGCGGCGCGGCCGCGCGGGGGTCACTCGCCCTCCGCCGCGAGCAGGTAGCCGGCGCCGCGCACCGTCTTGATGAGCCGGGGGCGCTTGGGATCGTCGCCGAGCTTCTGCCGCAGCCGCGAGACGTGGACGTCGATGGAGCGGTCGAACGCCTCCTCGGCGCTGCCGCCCGCGAGCTCCATGAGCTGCTCCCGCGAGAGGATCCGCCCCGCCCGCCGTGCGAGCGCGTCGAGCAGCGCGAACTCGTAGCCGGTGAGCGCGATCTCGCGTCCCTCGAGCGTCACCCGCCGCGCGCCCGGATCGACGACGAGGGCCCCCACGCGGACGGTCGAGGCCGCCGGGCCGGCGCGTCCCCGGGCGCGGCGCAGGACCGCGCGGATGCGCGCGAGCAGCTCGCGCGGGGAGAAGGGCTTCGAGAGGTAGTCGTCCGCGCCGAGCTCGAGCCCCATGACGCGGTCCGCCTCCTCGCCGCGCGCGGTGAGGACGATGACCGGCACGTCGGAGCGGGCGCGCAGCTCGCGGCAGACCTCGAGGCCGTCCTTGCCGGGCAGCATGAGATCGAGCAGCACCGCCTCGTACCGGCCCGACAGCGCCTCCTCGAGGCCGCGCTTCCCGTCGGCGACGTGCACCACCGCGAGGCCGTGGCCCTCGAGGTACTCGCGGGTCAGCGCGGCGAGGCGGCGGTCGTCCTCGACGAGGAGGACGAGATCGGGAGTGGTGGCGGTCACGATGGGCATCTTAACCGTGCGGCTGCGGCCGGGGCGGCTCCTCCCCGGCCGCGCCGCGGTCGGCTACCGGTGCATCCGCCGCTCGAGCTTCTCCGCGAGCTTCGCGCGCTGGTCGGGCGTCAGGATCCCGTGCACCTCGAGCCCCGCGTCCACCGCCTCGTGCGCGAGGGCGCGCATCGCGTCCGCGCGCTGGTCGACGAGGGCGTGGAGCGCCGCCGCGTCGGGCGCGTCGGCCTTCCACGCCGCGAGGAAGGCGGCGCGGTCCTCGCCGCGCGTCCCGTGCAGCTCCTGTGCGCGGGCGAGGATCCGGTCCTTCACCGCGTGGATCCGGTCCCGCTGCTCCGGCGTCGCGTTCACCTCGTCGAGCGCCTCGTCGACGCGGGCGGTCACGAACTCGGCCATCCGGGCGGGGTCGTGCCGGTGGTGCCAGCCCCGGGCGAACCCCGCGAGGGCGACGACGCCCGCGGCGAGGACGAGGCCGAGGAAGATGGTCTTGCGCATGTGCTGTTCTCCTCTCGTCCGGCGCGGCTAGAGCGCCGGTCGCGGCCGCCCTGAGAGGCGTGCCGACGGTACGGAGGATGGGCGCCCCGCGTTGAGCGGGCTTGTTCGCGGCTTGAAGAAACGTTAACTCCTCGCGCCTCATGAGCCTCGTCGCCGGAAACGCGCTCTCCCTCGCCTACGGGCCGAAGGTCCTCCTCGACGAGGAGAGCTTCGCCATCGGCCCGCAGGACCGGATCGGCCTCGTCGGCGCGAACGGCACCGGCAAGTCGTCGCTCATGCGCATCCTCGCCGGGCAGCTCTCCCCGGACTCGGGCGACCTCGTCCTTCGCCGCGGCGCCCGCGTGGGCTACCTCCCGCAGGACGTCGCGGCGCTCCCCGACCTGCCGCTCGTCGACGCCGTCCTCGCCACCGTCCCCGGCCGCGCCGACCTCGAGCGCCGGCTCCGCGCCGCGGAGGACGCGCTCGCCGCGGCGGGCACGCCGGAGGAGCAGCTCGAGCTCTCCGCCGCGCTCGCCGAGCTGCACCAGGCGCTCGATCACTTCGAGGAGCGCTTCGGGCGGCACCGCGCCGAGCGCATCCTCGGCGGGCTCGCGTTCACGGCGGACGATCTCGGGCGGCCCGCCCGGACGTTCTCGGGCGGCTGGAAGATGCGCGCCGCCCTCGCCGGGCTGCTGCTCCAGGATCCCGACCTGCTGCTCCTCGACGAGCCCACGAACCACCTCGACGTCCCCACCCTCGAGTGGTTCGACGCGTTCCTGCGCGGCTCGCGGCGGGCGCTCCTGCTCGTGTCGCACGACCGCGAGTTCCTGAACCGGCAGATCGACCGCGTGCTCGCGCTCGAGCCGGAGGGGCTGCGCGCGTACACCGGCGACTACGAGGACTACAAGCGCCAGCGCGCGCAGGAGGAGGAGCGGCTCCTCGCGGAGGCCAAGCGGCAGGGCGCGAAGCGCGCGCAGCTCGAGGAGTTCATCGAGCGGTTCGGCGCCAAGGCGACCAAGGCGCGCCAGGCGAAGTCGAAGGAGAAGCTGCTCGAGAAGATGGACGAGGTGCAGGTGCTCGAGCACCGCGCCACGGTCCGCTTCCGCTTCGCCGAGGCGCCGCGCTCCGGCCGGGAGGTGCTCAGGCTCGAGGGCGTCCGGAAGGCGTTCGGGCCGCGCGTCGTCTACCGCTCGCTCGACGCCGCCATCCAGCGCGGCGAGCGCGTCGGCGTCATCGGCGCGAACGGCGCGGGCAAGTCCACGCTCCTCAAGCTCGTGGCGGGCGAGCTCGCCTCCGACGCGGGCGAGGTGAAGCTCGGCCACGGCGTCCTCGCCGGCTACTTCGCCCAGCATCATTTCGAGCGCGCGGAGCACGACGGCGACGCCGAGGGCGCGATGCGCACCTTCGGCGCGCTCGATCCCGAGCGCACCGTCCTCGACACGCTCTGGGATCTCGTCCCGGAACAGGGCGAGGCGTACGTGCGCGGCGTCGCCGGCTCGTTCCTCTTCTCCGGCGACGACGTCGAGAAGAAGCTCGGCGTGCTGTCCGGCGGCGAGCGGGCGCGCGTCGCGCTCGCGAAGCTCCTGCTCGTGCCGGCGAACCTGCTCGTGCTCGACGAGCCGACGAACCACCTCGACCTCGACTCGTCGGAGGCGCTCATCCAGGCGCTGAAGGGCTACGGCGGGACGCTCCTCTTCGTCTCGCACAACCGGAGCTTCCTGAACCAGCTCGCGACGGTGATCTGGGAGGTGAAGGACGGCGGGATCCTGCCGTTCCCCGGGAACCTCGACGACTGGCTCTACCACCAGAAGGAGCTCGAGGCCGCCGCGGCGGCCGCGGGCGCGAGCGGCGACCCCGCTCGGACGGGTCCCGGGGCGGCGGCGGCGCCCGCGAGCGACAGGGAGCGCCGCCGGCTCGAGGCCGAGGCGCGCAACGCCCGCTACCGGCTGGAGAAGCCGCTCCGCGATCGCATCGCCGCGCTGGAGGCCCGCATCGAGGGGCTGGAGCAGGAGGAGCGCGAGGCGACCGAGGCGCTCGCCGACCCGGCGCTGTACCAGGACTTCGCGCGCGCGAAGCCGCTCATCGAGCGGCAGCACGCGGCGAAGGAGGAGCTCGCGAGGCTTTACGGAGAGTGGGAGGCGGCGCAGGAGGAGCTCGCCGCGCTCCAGCCCGGCGGCTGACGCGCGCCGCTCACGGCGGCCCGAGCCGCAGCCCCGCCGCGAAGCCCAGCCAGGCCCGCCGGCCGCCGTCCGCGCCGAGGTCGTGCTCGAGCAGGCCGCCCAGGCCCGGGCGGAAGCCCTCCTCCGCCCAGAACAGGCTCGCGCTCGGCCCCGCCACCACCGCCACGCTCCGCGTGACCTGCCACCCGGCGAGCACCCGCGCCGTGGCGAGCACGTTCGCGCCCGCGTCCACCGCCTGCTGGCTCAGGAGATCCACGTCCAGCAGGAACCGGCCGCGGGCCTGGTGCGCGCCGAGCCCGAAGCCGGACCAGAGACGCCCGCCGCTGTCGGCGCGCTGCGCGCCGGCGGAGAGGATCGTGTGGAACGCGCGGCTCCCGAGCAGGAGCCCGGCGGAGAGGATCCCGTTCTCGTCGCCCAGGACGAGGAGCTTGTGCTCGCCGCCGCGGACGATGGGGAGGAGCCGGAGCGACACGCCGTCCAGGCCGTCGGCGACGTTCACGAGCCCGAGCTGCGCCCCGCGGACGTGGCCGCCCACGTTCACGAGCCCGACCTGCACGCCGCGCACGCCGCTCCCCACGTTCACGAGCCCGATCTGCGCGCCGTGCACCTCGCCCGACACCGAGGCGAGCGCGAGCTGCGCCCCCGAGACGGACCCGGCGTAGCCCACGAGCGCGGACTGGAGCCCGGTCACCGCTCCCGCCGCCCAGCTCACGCTGGAGTGCTGCCAGCCGACGACGTCGCCCCGCACCAGGTTCAGGCCCTGGGTGAGCTGCACGCCCCGGAGCGAGCCGGCCACGTTCGCGACCATCCCCACCTGCACGCCGGTGACGCGGCCGCGCGCGGAGCTCCCGATGTACGAGAAGAAGCCGCCCACCACGTCCTCGTCCGCCCAGAGCACCGGCGCGAGCCCGATCCCGCGCAGCCGGGTCGTGCGCGAGGCGATGAGGCCGAGCTGGAGGCGGTTCACGACGTAGCGATCGCCGTTGAACGACACGGGCGGGAAGATCGAGAGGTCCACCGGCACGCGCGCGAGCTCCTCCACCCCGTCGCCGCGGAGCGCCGTCAGCTCCCGCGGCACCGCGGCGAAGCCCGCGCCGGCGAGCTCGGTCCGGCCGCCCTGGGTGAGCGCGACGCGCGCCTCCACGAGGCGCCCGTCCTCCTCGCGGGAGACGCGGTAACCGCCCGGGTCGAGGGCCAGCTCCAGCGGGCGGCCGGGGTGCTTGCGCAGCTCCGCGACGAGCCGCTCGCCGGAGTCGCGCACGAAGAACCGGCCCGCCGCCGCGGCCGGCAGGACGAGCGTCGCGCCCGAGCCGCGCAGATCCGTGAGCACCACCTCGCCCGCGCCGACGAGCTGGATGTCCCAGACCGCGTGCTGCGGGCCGCCGCGGGTCCGCTCCGTCCGCGCGAGCGTCTCGTCGAACGCGAACTGGTAGACCTCCGAGAGCGTGACCTTGCCGTCCTGGCTCGCGTCGGCCGCGCCGCGCAGGCCGGTGACGAGGGCGTGGGTGAAGAACGACGCGCCGACCCGGTCCGACTCCTGGGAGGCCTCGTCGGCCGAGCTGGACGTCAGGATCACCTGACCGCTCACCCGCGACGAGGCGTCCACCAGGAACGGCGCGGCGCGGGCGCCTCCCTTCCCGCGGGTGAAGGAGCCCGACGAGCACGAGTCGAGGATCGCGATGCGGATGTCGGCGCCGAGCTCCGTGAGCCACCGCCTGAGCTCTCCATACGGGACGCGCGCGCCGCGCAGGAGCAGCCCCTCCTCGTCGGAGTGGCCGGAGTAGTAGAAGAGCACCTCCGTGCGCCCGCCGGCGCGCGCGCGCCTCACGCGCGAGCGGAGCTCCTCGAGGGCCGCGCGCAGGCTGGCCTCGCCCGGGTCGAGGAGCACGATCGTGTCCTCGCCGGCGACGCCGCCCATCTGCTGCAGCACCCGCGCGACCCGCTCCGCGTCGGAGATCGCGTAGCGGAGCCGCGGGCGCGCGGGGCCGCCGTCGTTGGCGCCCGCCACGAGGGCGAGCCGGCGCACCGCGCCGGGCGGCTCGGCGCGGGACGGCCCCTGTGCGGCGGCGGCGCCGGCGAGGAGGACGGCGGCGAGCGCGAGGACGGGTCGAATCATGTCGGGGCTCTCACTTCACGAGGAGGAGGGCGTGCTGCTCGAGGCCCGCGGGGAGGACGAGGGGATCCTCGCGGGCGCGGCCGGAGGCGGCCAGCCGTCGCGCGGCCTCCACCGCCGTCGCGGAGTCGAAGGCGGCGGCGCCCGTCACGAGGAAGAACCGCTCGAACCCGGGCGCGTCGTCGAGGAGGTAGGCGTGGGGGAGCGGCACCGCGCCCGTCCCCGCGAGCGGGGCGGCGGGGCCGCCCTCCTCGGGCCAGTGGAGCGTCACGATCCCGCGGCCGTCCACCGAGACCACCGCCCCGAACGGCCTGCCCGCCGCCACGTACGAGAGCTGCAGGAGGTCTCCCGCCCGCGCCGCCGCGCCGTCGCGGAGCTCCTCGGGCCCGGCGTCCGGCCGGCTGCGGTGCACCTCGAGGCGCGGCGCGAGGCCCTTGAGGCGGGTGTCCTCGATGGCGGAGCGCGGCGTGAGAAGGCCGGACGGGATGACGTGCAGCACGAGCGCTGACGCCACCGCCACCGCTGCCGCGATGGGGACGAGCAGCAGCGGCCGCCGCCGGGAGGGCCGCGGCGCGCTCGCGGCGAGCGCCGCGCGGCGGCGGATCTCCCCGAGCGCGGGGCCAGGCGGGTGAGCCTCGCGGAACGCCGCGGCGTCGCGCGCGAGCGCCTCGAGCCGGCGCACGCCCTTCTCCGCCTCGAGGCGGCCCCGTACGCGGGCGGCCTCGTCGGGCGGGAGGTCGCCGGCGTGGAGCCGCTCGACCAGGTAGTCGGGAACGCGATCCGGGCTCATCGCTGCACCTCCTGGGTGGGCGCCTCGGCGGCCTGCTCCACGGCGCGCCGCCGGAGCCCGCCGAGCCGCTTGCGGACCGCGGCGGCCGTGAGCCCCACCTCGCGACCGACCTCCTCGAGCGTCAGGCCGTCCACGTAGTGGAGCACCGCCATCACCCGGGTGGACTCCTGCTCGCGCCCGAGCAGCCGTCCGACGACGAGGCGCGACAGCGAGCGCGCCTCGGGCTCGTCCGCCGCCGCGATGGCGAGGAGCGCGGCCTCGTCCCGGTCCTCCGGCCGGCGCCGCTCCGTGCGGAGCAGGTTCAGGCAGACGCGGGTGGCGATGCGGAGGAGGAGCGACGCGGGGGCCTCGTCGCGGAGCCGCTCCTCCGCCCGGAGCAGGTTCACGAACGTGTCGTGCATGGCGTCCACGGCCCTCTCCTCGTCACGGAGGAGGCGGCGGCAGCGGCGCAGGACCATCGGCGCGAGGTCCCGGTAGTACGCGTCGACGTCGACCGCCACCCGCTCCCCTCTCTCCGGCCCCTGGGCCGGACGAGCTTCTACCTCGAACCCCGGTCCGGCCGTGAGCAGCGCCGGAAACCGCCGTCAGATCCGCACTCCCGCGACGAAGCCCACCCACACGCGCGCGTGGCGGCCGCCGAGCTTCCAGCCGAGGTGCAGGTCGGGCTGGTCCTCGTCCGAGACGAGCACGTTCGCCGTCGGGCCGGCGAGGACCCCCATCCACTCGGTGAGCCGGTAGGCTGCCACCGCGCGGAGGACCCCGAGCACCGCCTCGGGGGTGCCGTCGAGCGAGACCGCCTGCGCGACGAGATCCAGGTCGAGCGCGAGGCGCTGCGCCGGCTCGAACCCGACGCCGGCGCCGCCGCCCAGGGCGGAGAGCGTCTTGCCCGAGCGCTCCTGCGGGTCGGGCTGGACGCCCGCCCCGAGGACGCCGTAGGCGCGCCGCCCGCCGAGCCGCACGCCAGCGGCGAGCGGCGTGAGCTCGGTCGCGTAGAGCTCCACCTCGTGGCGGCCGTTCCGCACGAGCGCGAGGACGCCCACCGAGCCCTCCGCCTCCTCGGCGAGGTTCACGAGCCCGACCTGCGCGCCGCGCACGCGGCGGGCCACGTTCACGAGCCCGAGCTGCGTCCCGCTCACCTCGCCGCCCACGTTCACCACGGCGAGCTGCACCCCGCGCACCCCGCCGGCGACGTTGACCGCCGCCGCCTGGAGGCCGTCGAGGCGTCGCGCGACGTTGGCCGCGCCGCCGAGCTGGACGCCCTCCCCGCCGCCGCGGACCACGTTCACGATCTGCGACGCCTGGAGGCCGCGGAGATCTCGCGCCACCGTGGTGACGGTCGCGAGCTGCACGCCGCGCACGACCCCGCCCGCGCTGGCCGCGGCCCAGGTCACCTGCGCGCCCGAGACGTCCTCGTCGGCGAGGTGCACCGGCGCGAGCGCCAGGCCGCGCAGGACGGTGGAGCGGGCCACCACGCCGATCGAGAGGTGGTTCTCCACCCGCCCCTCACCGTTCAGGCTGAGCGGCGGGACGAGAGACAGGTCCACGGGGACCACGCGGAGCGCGGTCGGGGCGGCCGCGGGGGGCTCCGGGACCGCCGCGCCGGCGAGCGCCAGGGCGGGCACGGCCGCCGCGAGCGCGGCGAGGGTGGTGCGAAGCGGGTTCCGCATGGGCGTCGTCCTTCTTCCGTGGCCGAGGGGCGGTCGGCGGGGTCGGAAGGAGGAACACCGCTGCCTGCCGCGCGCGCTACCGCGGCGCGGACGATTCACATTTCTTCACGCTCCGACCAGATCGGGGCAACCTGCCGCCGCCATGCTCCGCGCCGCCTCGGCGAGGGGGCGGTAGCGCGATCTCCGCGCCGCGGTGTTCCCTCGCACAACACGAGCGCCGCACTCTCGCGGTCAACGGAGCGTCACCCATGACGAAGTCCCTCTTCGAGCTCTTCACGCGCGCCGGCGCCGAGTGGGTGATGCTGCTCCTCGTCGCCCTCTCCGCCGCCTCGGTCACGGTCATCCTCGAGCGGGCCCTGTACTTCGCCCTCCGCCGCCGCACCTCTCCGGACCTCCTCACCCTCCTCATGAACGGGCGGCTCGAGGAGGCGCGGGCCCGCATCGAGGGCCGCCGCGGCCTCGAGGCGGAGGTGGCGCGGGCGGCGCTCGACGCCGCCGGCGGCGGCCCCGCCGCGGTGCAGGAGGCGGTGGCCTGCACCATCGCGGACCGCCGCCTCGGCTACGAGCGGGGGCTCTCCTTTCTCGGCACGCTCGGCAACAACGCCCCCTTCCTCGGCCTCTTCGGCACGGTGGTCGGGATCATCCGGGCCTTCTCCGACCTCGCCGTCGGCGGCCCGAAGGGCGCCGGCGCGGCGGCGGTGATGTCCGGCATCTCGGAGGCGCTCGTCGCGACCGCGGTCGGCATCTTCGTGGCCATCCCGGCGGTCGTCGCGTTCAACGGCTTCCAGCGCTGGCTGCGCACGCTCATCACGCGCGCCGAGGCGATCGGCCACGCCCTCGCGTCGCACCTCGAGCACGACGACGTCCGCGCCGCGGCCCGAGCCCGGCTCGACCACGGAAGGTCCGCGCGGCGCCCCGAGCCCCACGAGTCGAAGGGCGCCGCCTAGCGGCGGCCGCGAGCGCACCGGAGCCCACCATGGCCGCCCACTCGAACGGCAGCGACGAGGCGATCACCGGCATCAACGTGACGCCCCTCGTCGACATCACCCTCGTCCTCCTCATCATCTTCATGGTCACCGCCTCCTACATCGTGAAGGAGAGCATCGAGGTCGACCTGCCCCGCGCCGCCAGCGGCGGCGAGACCGTCGGCCCGACCCTCGCGTTCACGCTCGATCGGGACGGGAAGCTCTTCCTCGACGGAAGGCCCGTCGGCCGCGCCGAGGCCCGCGCCGCCGTGCGCGCGGCGCTCGCGCGGAGCGCCGACGCGCGGGCGCTCATCGGCGCGGACCGGGCCGTGCCTCACGGCGAGGTGGTGTCCGTGATCGATCTCGTGAAGAGCGAGGGGCTCACCCGCTTCGCGATCCAGATCGAGCACGACGCGTCGGGGGAAGGCGCGCCGTGACCCCGGCGCCTTCCGACGGTCCGCCGCGGGGCCGCACGCTCGCCGCGATGGCGCTGGCCTCGCTGGCGCTCCACGCCGGCGGGTTCGCCTGGGCCGGTCGCCTCGAGCCGCGTCAGGCCGCAAGGGCCGCGCCCGTGGTGGTCGAGTTCGAGGCCGCCCCTCCGCCGCCCGCCCCCGCCCCGACGCCTCCTCCACCGTCGGAGCGGCCTGCGCCGCGCCGGGTCGCGATCGCGAGGCTGCCGCCACCTCCGGCCGAGCCGCCTCCACCGCCGCCCCCGAACGAAGCGCCGCCGCCCGCCGCGCCGGCGCGCGCGGTCCCCCGCGTCGGAGTGTCGCTCTCCTCGACCGCGACCGGCGGCGGCTTCGCGGTGGGCGTCGGGAACACGCTCCACGGCAGGGCCTCGGAGACCGCCGCCGATCCCGCCTCGGTGAAGCCGTACGCCGCCCCGCGCTCCGCGCCCGCCCGGCTCTCCGCGCAGCCCCGCCTCCTCGAGCGGCCGGAGATCCCGTATCCCCCGGAGGCCCGGCGGGAGGGGCTCGAGGGGCAGGTCGTGCTGCTCCTGCGGATCGACGCCGAGGGCCGGGTCGCGGCGGCGCGCCTCCTCTCCGCGCCGGGCGCCGCCCTCGGCGAGGCCGCCCGGGCCGCCGCGCTCCGCTTCCGCTTCACGCCTCCCCTGCTCGAGGGCGAGGCCGTCGAGACCGAGATCCGCTTCACCTACACCTTCGTCCTGGAGTGAACCTCATGCGCCGCTCGCTCGCCACCGCGCTCGCCCTGCTCGGCCTCCTCCTCGGGAGCGCCCGCCCCGCTCGCGCCGAGACGCCACCGGCGGAGACCGGCGTCCTCACGCGCGCTCCGGCGGTGGTCGAGCCCGCCGAGCCCGAGTACCCGGAGGCCGCCCGCGCGGCGGGGCTGACCGGCGTCGTGACCCTCGAGCTCGAGATCTCGGAGACCGGCGAGGTCACCGACGCGGTGGTGACCGGCCCCGCCGGGCAGGGGTTCGACGAGGCCGCGGTCGCCGCCGCGCGGAAGCTCCGCTTCTCCCCCGCGGAGATCGACGGGGCGCCCGCGCCGGTGCGGATCGAGTATCGCTTCACCTTCGCGCTGGCCGCGCCGCCCGCGGCCCCCGCGCCGCCGCCGCTGAACCTCCTCGGCCGGGTGCTCGAGCGCGGCACCCGGCTGCCCGTCGCGGGCGCGATGGTGGAGGCGGGCGGCCAGCTCACCCACACCGACGGCGAGGGCCGGTTCGCGCTCGCCGGGGTGGCGGACGGGGCGGTGCAGGTGGTCGTGACGGACGTCGACCACGCCCGCCTCGAGTCGGAGGAGACCGTCGAGCCCGGCAAGGCGACCCAGGTGACCTACTGGCTCCAGCGGACCGCCGCGGAGGGCGAGTACGAGGCGGTCGTGGTGGGCGAGCGGGAGGAGAAGGAGGTCTCGCACGTCGCCATCGCGGCCGGGGAGATCCGGCGCGTCGCGGGCGCCTCCGGCGACGCGGTGAAGGTCATCCAGAACCTCCCCGGCATGGCCCGCACCTTCCTGAGCGGCGAGATGATCGTCCGCGGCGGCAACGCCCGCGACACCCGCGTGTACGTGGACGGCGAGGAGGTGCCCGCGGTGTTCCACTTCGGCGGGCTCACCAGCGTCTACTCGTCCGAGCTCCTGAAGGACGTGGAGTTCGAGGCGGGCAACTTCGGCGTCCGCTCGGGGCGGGCGATCGGCGGCCGCGTGAACCTCGTCACGCGCGATCCCGGCGAGCGGACCCACACGCTCGCGGACGTGAACCTGTACCACGCGACCGCGCTCTACGAGGGCCGGCCGCGCGAGGATCTCGGGATCGCCATCGCGGCCCGGCGCTCCTACGCGGACGCGGTGGTGACCCGCGCGCTCGAGTCGATGGACGACGCGCCGGGCGTGAGCACCGCGCCCCGCTACTACGACCTGCAGGCGAAGGCCGCGTGGAAGGCGACCGCCGACGACACCGTCCGTCTCGACGTGTTCGGCTCGGACGACCGGATGGTCCTCACGGGCGTCGAGGACGATCAGTCGCTCGAGGACCTCGACTTCCTCGAGTACGGCACCCGCTTCTACCGGGCCGGGCTCCGCTGGGATCACCGCGCGAGCGAGGCGACCCGGCTCAGGCTCGCGCTCGGCGGTGGCTGGCAGGACATGGACATCGACGCCGACGAGCTGTTCCGGATGCGCCAGGAGCTCTGGAGCACGCACTTTCGCGCCGAGGTGAACCACGAGCTCACGCCGCGGGTGAAGCTCGTCACGGGCGTGGACGGGCAGTGGTATCCGCGGGTCAGGATCGAGGTGGACGCGCCGCCGATCCTCCCGCCCGGTCAGGTCCCGAACCCGAACGCCGAGACCCGCCGCTACGCCGCCACCATCGACGGGCTCGAGGCGGGCGCGTTCGTCGAGGCGACCCTCGAGCCGGTCGACGGGCTCTTCGTCGTCCCGGGCGTGCGCGCGGACGTGCACCGCGCGCTCGCGAACCTCTCCTGGGTGGACCCGCGCCTCGCGGTCCGCTGGCAGCTCAGGCCCGGGACCGCGCTCAAGGGCGCGGTCGGCCTCTATCACCAGGCGCCGCCGTTCCCGTACGTCACGGAGGAGTTCGGCAACCCCGACCTCCGCGAGGAGGGCGCCTGGCAGTACTCGCTCGGCGCGGAGCAGCGGCTCCTGCCGCGGCTGCTCCTCGACGCGCAGCTCTACTACAAGCGCCTGTTCGACCTCGCCCTCCCCTCCGACGCCGTGATCACCCGGGATGGCCAGCTCGTCTCCGAGCGCTACCGGAGCGCGGGGACGGGGCGGTCCTACGGCGCGGAGCTGCTCCTGCGCTGGGATCCCGACGGCCGGTTCTTCGGCTGGATCTCCTACTCGCTCTCGCGCGCGGAGCGGGGCGAGTCCGTCGCGGGCGGCCGGCTCGACAGCGAGGGAGACGCCTACGACCAGCCGCACAACGTGGTCGCGGTGGGCACCGTCGAGCTGCCCGAGGTCTGGCGGGGCCTCTCCGCCGGGTTCCGCGCCCGCTACACGAGCGGAAACCCCTACGAGCCGGTCCGCGCCGCCGTGTACGACGCCGACGCCGACCGCTACCAGCCGATCCAGACCGGCGCGCTCACCGGGCGCATGCCCCCGTTCTTCCAGCTCGACCTCCGCGTCGACAAGAAGTGGACGGCCCGCACCTGGACGTTCGCGGCCTACCTGGAGGTCCAGAACGTCACCAACCGTGAGAACCCCGAGGCCGCCGCGTACAGCTTCGACTACTCGCGGCGCGGCTGGTACTCCGGCCTCCCGCTCTTCCCCTCCTTCGGCCTGCGCGCCGAGTACTAGGACCGCCCATGAACCGCACGCTCGCCGCCCTCGTCCCCGTCCTCGCGCTCACGGCCGCCTGCGGGCCGGACTTCGATCCCGCCTCCGAGGTGCAGGGGTTCCGCGTGCTCGCGGTCCGCGCCGAGCCGCCCGAGATCGCCCCGCCCTCCGACGGCTCGGCCCCCGCCCGCGCGGACTTCGGGACGCTCGTCGTGGATCCGGCCCTCGTCGCGGACCAGGCCCGGCGCGCGGTGGTGCTCCACGTCGCCTGCACCCCGGCGCCGGGAGACCCGGGCCCCTCCCCCTGCACCCTGTTCTCCGAGCTGGCGGATCCCTCGACGCTGCTCGCGGGCGCCGATCTCGCGGCGGCCTGCGCCGCCCCGGGCGTCGGCGTCGCGGGAGGGATCTCCTTCGCCGGCCTCGAGGCGTGCGGACGCGACGGCTGCGGCCCGCTGGCGGTGAGGCGGGATCCCGCCGACCCGGGCTCCGCGGTGGCGCTGCCCGGGGCTGCCTACGAGCTCCCCGCGGACTACACGCTGTCGGCGCTGCCCGCGTCGTCTCCCGAGCGCGTCCTCGGCCTGGAGGTCACCGACCTCGCCCTCGCGCTCGACGCGACGCCGGACGAGCTCGCGCCTGCGAGCGCGGTGGGGAGCGACTGCGAGCTCCTCGGCGCCGTCGCCGCCCGCTTCGAGGCGGAGTGGTCGCGCCGCCCCCACGTCGCGGCGCTGAAGCGGATCCGGGTCCGCGGTCCGGCGGCGCCCTCCGCGCCCAACCACAACCCCGTCCTGTCAGGCGTGGCGCTCGAGGGCGCGGCGCTCCCGGCGCCCGGTGAGACGCCCGCGGCCGTGCCGCCGAGCGCGAAGGTGCCGCTCCTGCCGCTCCTGCCGGCGGGCTTCGAGGAGCTGCGCGAGACCTACGTCGAGAGCGACGCGGCGGGCCAGCCCATCGCGACGCGGAAGGAGGACTGGACCTTCTCCTGGTTCACGAGCGCGGGCGAGCTCGAGAAGCTGCACACGAACCACCCCGACGAGGCGGCGGAGCTCACCACGCCGGCAGCCGGGGCTCCCACGGTGTGGGTGGTCGCGCGCGATCTCGTCGGTGGCGTGACGTGGCGCGCGGGCTCGCTCGCCGTGACGCCGTGAGGGGGTCGGCCCGCCGGGCGTCTCGAGGTTGACAGGCAAGTCGTAGCTTGCCTATGTTCCGCCGGGTGGCCGACGTGTTCGAAGCGCTCGCCGCCCCGACGAGGCGGGCGATCCTCGACGAGCTCACCGATCGGGACGGTCAGTCGCTGTTCGAGCTGTGCACGCGGCTGACGATGAAGCACGGGCTCGCGATGTCGAGGCAGGCGATCTCGCAGCACCTCGAGGTGCTCGAGGCGGCCGGCCTCGTGACCACGCGGCGTGAAGGCAGGTGCAAGCTCCATCACCTCGACACCGCACCGCTGCGGAGTATCTTCGAGCGGTGGCCGGTCGAGGGGCTGAAAGGGACCCGGCGATGAAAATCAACCTGACGAGCGTCCTGGTCGATGACCAGGAGAAGGCCCTGAGGTTCTACACGGAGGTCCTCGGGTTCGTGAAGAAGACCGAGATCCCGCTGGGCGAGGTGCGCTGGCTCACCGTCGTGTCGCCCGAAGCCCCGGATGGCCCCGAGCTCGTGCTGGAGCCGGACGGGCACCCCGCGGCGCGCCCGTTCAAGCGGGCCCTGGTGGAGGACGGCATCCCGTTCACCTCGTTCGCCGTAGAGGACGTGCGTGCCGAGTACGAGCGGCTCCGCTCGGCAGGCGTTCGTTTCGTCCAGCCGCCCACCGAGATGGGCCCGGTGACGATCGCGGTGCTCGACGACACCTGCGGGAACCTCATCCAGATCGCCAGCCAGAAGTAGGTCGGCCCGGAAGCGGGTTCAAATCCGCGTTACCTGCGGTCCGTGGGTCGGGGAGGTGCCTCCCGCGTCCAGTGGCCCGCCTCCGGGCGCGAGGTCCCGCCACGTGGGGGCGGCGCGCTGGAGCCGGGGTGGGTGGAAGGCTCGGCGTCGGTCGTCGTGGTCGGGGTCGCGGTCGGGGTCGCGGTCACGTCTGATATTCACCCACCGTCGCGCTGGAGTCCGCCCGACCGTCAGACACAGATGGTATGGGTTCACTCGATGGACGTCGTGCCCCTGAGCCCTCCCGCTCCTCTCGCGATCGCCTCGGCGGCCGCGCTGGACGCGCTCGCGGCGGAGGCGTGGCTGCTCGAGCCGCCGCCGCCGCACGAGCGGAAGGGCATCCTGCGGGACGAGGCGGCGCTCCTCATCGACCGGCTCCTCAGCCGCGTCGCGCGTGGGCACGGCGCGCTCGAGATCGCCATCGGCCGCGGGCTCGCGGCGCTCGCCGACCGGGACGGTGCGATGCGGTTCGGGTACGCGAGCGTCGGTGACTACGCGCGCGAGCGGCTGGGCATCGCGGCCAGCACGGCGCAGAAGCTCGTGAGGCTCGCGCGGGCGCTCCGCGACCGCCCGCTCCTCGCCGACGCGGTCCGGCGCGGCGAGGTGAGCGCGCGCAAGGCCGAGACGGTCCTCCCCGTTGCCCGCGGTGAGGCGGAGGCGCGCTGGGTCTCGATCGCCCGCACCGAGACGGTGCGCGCGCTCGCGGCGGCGGTGCGGGCCGAAGCAGCCGCCGAGGCGAAGGCGGACGAGGAGCCGCGGGAGCGCGTGTCCCTCCAGCTCACGCCCGCGGGTCGCGCGAAGCTCGACGAGGCGATGGCGCTCGCGGGCAAGGTTCTCGGAGCGACCGCGCCGAGGTGGCAGCGGCTCGAGGCGATCTGCGAGGAGTTCCTCGGCGCCCATCCCGTGGAAGCGCTCTCGGACGGCGGGGACGAGGTCACGGACGAAGGCGTCCTGCGCGGGCCGGCCGCAGAATGGTTCGAGGCGGCGAGGGCGGGGCTCGAGGAGGAGTATGGCCGCTGGGCGTTCCTCGGAGCGGTCGCTCCGGTCGAGGCGGAGGTGAGCGCCGAGCTCGACGGCGGCGCGGACGTGCGCGTCGACGAGGAGCTGAGGCGGCTCGCGGCGATGCGCGATCGCTGGGACGCGCTCGTCGGGCACCTCGGCCTGCTGCTCCGGACGCTGCGACTGTGGCGCGACATGGGTTTCGCCTCGTTCGGCCACTACTGCGAGGAGCGGCTCGGAATGGCTACGCGCACGGTGCAGCAGCGGGTCCAGCTGGAGCGTAGGCTCTACGCGCTCCCCGCGCTCGAGCAGGCGATGCGCGACGGGCGCGTGTCCTACGAGCAGGCGCGGCTCGTGGCGGAGGTCGCGGACGATCTCACCACCGAGGACTGGATCCGCCGGGCGGAGGGTACGACCTGCATCGCGCTGCGCCGGGAGATCGAGGCGGAGCAGGAGGCGCAGATGTGCGCGCGGGCCGAGCTCGACCTGCGCGTGCCTCGGCGGGTCGGGCGCCTCCTCGACGAAGCGTTCCGGGCGGCCCGCGCAGCGGCCGACCGCTGGCTCACGCCCGCGGAGTGCCTCGAGCGGATGGCGGAGCACTTCATCTCGACCTGGAAACCCGCGCTCGCGGAGCGGAGCACGCCGCAGCGGCGGGCCCTCGCGCGCGACGGCGGACTCTGCCAGGTGCCGGGTTGCAGCCGGGCGGCCGTGCACGCGCACCACGTCGTCTATCGCTCGCGCGGCGGCGGTGACGACCCGGCGAACCTCGCATCGCTCTGCGCCGCCCACCACCTGCGGGGAGTACACGGTGGGCTCGTCGAGGTTCGCGGCGTAGCGCCGGACCGGCTCACGTGGCGGCTCGGCGCGCGGGATCCGACGCGGTCCCTGGACTGAGCTCCGTCGAGTGAGCGTCCATCGAGCGGCGGTGGGTGGGTCGGAGCAGCTCGATGTCGGGACCCACCGCCATGCCGCCGTGCACCCGCTTCGTCCCCTGGCGTCGCAGCCGTGCCGCGCTACGCTGCGGTCATGTCCGATGCATCCCTTCCCCGCACTCTCGTCCGCGCCAGCGAGCGCGGACAGGCCGAGTCGAGCGGCCACCCGTACAACCCGCGCTCGGAGATCCACGGCTGGATGATCTCCCGCGCCGCCGGCCTCGGCCGGATCGCGGTGAACCTCGCGTGGCTCCCTCCCGGCAAGGAGTCCGCCATCTTCCACGTCCACCACCGCGAGGAGGAATGGGTCTTCGTCCTCGAGGGGCGGGGCGTGATCGAGCTCGACGACGCCGAGCACGAGGTCGGCCCGGGCGACTTCGTGGCCCTCCCGCCGGGCGTGGCGCACCACGTCCGCAACGCCTCCGCCGATGAGCGGCTCCTCCTGCTCGAGGGCGGGGAGATCATCCCGGACGTCGAGGTGGCGGACTTCCCGCGCCTGCGACGCCGGATGGTCCGCCTCGGCAATCGTTTCGCGGTCTACCCCATGGACGCGGAGATCGAGTTCTTCCCGGGAGTGAAGGAGCTGCCGCGCGAGCTGGTCGGCCTCCCGCCGCCGGGAGAGCGGCCGCGCCTGCTCGTCCGCGCCGGCGAGCGCGGCGAGGCGCGCGTCTACCACCACCCGCAGAACCCGCGCTCGGAGGTCGGGCTCACCTGGCTCTCCCGCCCCGCGCTGAAGCGCATCTCGGCAGGCGTCGCCGCGGTGCCCGCCGGCAGGGAGTCCTTCGTGAAGCACGTGCACCGGCACGACGAGGAGTGGATGTACGTCCTCTCCGGGAGCGGCGTCGCGGTGATCGGCGACCGCGAGGAGCCCATCGGCCCCGGCGACTTCCTCGGCTTCCCCGCCGGCGACCCGGCACACAACGTTCGCGCCTCGCCGGAGGGCGAGCTCGTCTACCTGCTCGGCGGAGACGCCTGGTCGCGGAGCACGATCGAGATCGTCGACTTCCCGGAGCTCGGCTTGCGGAAGACGTTCGTGGGGACGCGCAGCTCCCTGACCTTCCCGCTGGACGCGGCGGTCGAGAGCAAGGGCACTTAGGACGGGCCACGGCGGACAAGGCGGGGGTCGGGTCGGGGTCGGGAAGTCACCTCCGGTATTCACCGCCAGTCGCTCCATCACCGCCGAGGACTGGAGCCGCCGGGCGGAGGGCAGGACCTGCATCGCGCTGCGCCGGAGATCGAGGCGGAGCCGCGCCGCCCACCACCTGCGGGGCGTGCACGGTGGGTTCGTCGAGATCCACGGCGCGGCGCCCGACCGGCTCACGTGGCGGCTCGGCTGCGGGCCATCATGAAGTCGCACACCGAGGCGAGCGCCTACGGCGCGCCGCAGGGCCTCGGCTGAGACGCCACGAGGCCAGCGGGTCGCCCCGCTGGCCTCGTGCCCGCTGCCTCGACGACGACGCCGTCTAGCCCTGCGCGGCCTTCAGGGCCGGGTCGTAGTCGGGCTCCTGCCCGATCTCCGGCACGAGCTGGCGGTAGATCACCTTGTCGTCCGCGTCGAGCACCACGACCGCGCGGCCGCAGAGGCCCGCGAGCGGGCCGTCCGTGAGGAGGATGCCGTAGTCCTGTCCGAACTTCTTGTCACGCATGAGCGAGAGCGTGACGACGTTCTGCAGCCCCTCGGTCGTGCAGAACCGCTTCGCCGCGAACGGAAGGTCCGCGGAGACGACGAGCACCACCGTGTTCGGGAGCTGACCCGCCTTCTCGTTGAACTTGCGGGTCGAGGTGGCGCAGACGGCCGTGTCGAGGCTCGGGACGATGTTCAGGATCTTGCGCTTGCCCTTGAAGTCGGCGAGCGAGACGTCCTTCAGATCGCCCCCCGTGAGCTTGAAGTCGGGCGCCTTGGCGCCGACGGCCGGCAGCTCGCCGCTGGTGTGGATCGGGTTCCCCTTGAGCGTCACCTGGGCCATGAATCCTCCGTTCGAGTTCGCGCGGTTTTAACCCACGCCCACCCGGAGCGCCGGGATTGTGGCCGCTCGTCCCCAGCGGGGACACACTCACCGTCGCGCCACCCGGCCGCACCCGGCGAGGCGGCTGGCCGCTACCCGACTCAGGCCGCATCCATCTCCGGACCGGAGGCGGAGATGGGAGCACCCGAGGCACGGGAGGCCAGCACGCGCGGGGCGCGCGGCGGCGTCCGGGTCCGCGACGGGCTGTGCGGCATCTGCCCCGCGGGCTGCTGGGTGCGCGCCCACGTGGAGGGGGACCGGCTCGTCGGGGTGGAGCCGCTCCCGGATCACCCGCTCGGCATGCTCTGCACGATCGGGCGCCACTCGCCCGAGATCGTCCACTCGCCCGACCGGGTGAACCGCCCCCTCCGCCGCACTGGCCCCAAGGGCAGGTACGACTTCGAGCCCATCTCCTGGGACGCCGCGTACGCGCTCCTGGCAGGCCGGCTCGCCAGCATCAAGCGGGAGCACGGCGCCGAGGCGACCGCGGTCTACACCGGCCGGGGCGCGTTCGAGCTCTCGCTCTGCGACGTGTTCCAGCCGGCCGGCGTGGCCGTCTCGTCCGCCTCGAGCGTCCTCTTCCCGTTCGGCTCGCCCAACGCGCTCGGGGTGGGGGCGCTCTGCTACGTCGCGTTCGCGATGATCGCGCCGCACGTCACCATGGGCGCGATGCTGCTCGGGCTCGACGCCGACCTCGACCAGGCCGAGCTCGTCGTGCTGTGGGGAGCGAACCCGGCCACCGACTCGCCGCCGACGGCGCACCACCAGGTCGTGCGCGCCCGCCAGCGCGGCGCCCAGGTCATCGCCATCGACCCGCGCCGGAACGACACCGCGCGGGCCGTCGACGCGGAGTGGATCCCGATCCGCCCCGGCACCGACGGCGCGCTCGCGCTCGCCCTCATCGAGGTGCTCCTCGAGGAGGAGCTCCACGACGAGGAGTTCGCGCGCGACTGGACCGTGGGGTTCGAGGACCTCGCGCGGCTCGCCCAGCACTACCGGCCCGAGCGCGTCGAGGGGATCACCGGTGTGCCCGCCGCCACCATCCGCAGCCTCGCGCGCCGCATCGCGGCCGCCCGCGGCGCGTGCCCCGTCACCTACACCGGCCTCGAGTACTCCGGGAACGGCGTGCAGGCGATCCGCGCGCTCCTCACGCTGTGGGGCCTCGCGGGACAGCTCGACGTCCCGGGCGGCCTCGTCTTCCGCATGCGGGACGGCGCGTTCCCGCAGAACCGCCGCCACCTCCAGCCGAACCCCGCCGTGGGGAAGGCGCTCGGGCGCGAGCGCTTCCCCCTCTACACGCGCTACCGCGGCGAGTCCCACGCGATCGCCCTGCCCCGCTCGGTGCTCGAGGGCGATCCCTACCGGATCCGGGCGCTCGTCGTGCACGGTGCGTCGATCCTCACCGCGTGGCCGGACCCGGACCTGTGGCGCCGGACCCTCGCCGGCCTCGACTTCCTCGTCTGCGTCGATCGCTTCCTCACCGCGGACGCGGCGTTCGCGGACCTCGTCCTGCCGGCGGCGACGGGGTACGAGATCACCTCGTACATGCGGTACGGCCCGCTCTTCAAGATCCGCGAGCCGCTCGTGCCGCCCGTCGGCGAGGCGCGCAACGACTTCCTCATCATGGCCGGGCTCGCCGACCGGCTCGGCTACGGGCACCTCTACCCGCAGACGGAGGAGGCGCTCCTGCGCCACGCGCTCGAGGGGACGGGCTTCACGCTCGAGGCGGTGCGGGCCGCGGGGGGAGAGGCGCGGGTGCCCGCCCCGTTCCTCCAGTATCGCAAGTGGGAGAAGGGCCTCCTCCGGCCCGACGGCGAGCCCGGGTTCGACACGCCCTCCGGCAAGTTCGAGATCGCCTCGTCGATCCTGGCCGAGCACGGCTACGAGCCCCTGCCGGTCTACGTCGAGCCGCCGGAGAGCCCGGCGAGCCGGCCCGATCTCGCGGGCAGCCACCCGCTCGTCTTCAACTCAGGCGCGCGCGGTTTCCACGACTTCCGCAGCCAGCACCACGGCGTGCCCGGCCTCGCGGCGCGCGCGCCCGAGCCGCTCGCGACGCTCAGCGCGGAGGACGCCGCCGCGCGCGGGATCGCGAGCGGGGATCCGGTCTGGGTCGAGACGCCGCGCGGGCGCGCCCCCTTCCGCGCGCACGTGACCACGGACCTCGTCCCGGGCGCCATCGACGCGAGCATGGGAGGCGGCGGGCCGCTGGGGAGCGAGTCCTGGCGCGCCTGCAACGTGAACGCCCTCACGGACCTCGCCCAGTGCGATCCGATCTCGGGCTTCCCCGTCTACAAGGCGCTCCTCTGCGAGGTGCGCCGCGCCGACGGGGCGGCGGCCGCGGAGCCGGCGGAGGGCGCGCCCGAGCGCGACGCGCCGAGGGGACCGCGGATCGAGGCGGCCCCGCTCCGCCCCATCTACCTCGACCATGCGGCGACCACCCCCGTCGCGCCGGCGGTCGCCGAGGCGATGGCGCCGTTCCTCGCGGGCGCGTTCGGGAACCCCTCGAGCGTCCACCCCCGCGGCGCCGAGGCGCGCGCCGCCGTCGAGGACGCGCGCCGCAAGGTGGCCCGCGCGCTCGAGTGCACGGCGCGGCGCGTGGTGTTCACGGGATCGGGCTCCGAGTCGGACAACCTCGCGGTGAAGGGCGCCGCGTGGGCGTGCCGCGCGCGCGGCCGCCACGTCGTCACCTCCGCCATCGAGCACCCCGCCGTGCTGGAGGCCTGCCGCGCCCTCGTGCCTCACGGGTTCGAGCTCACCGTGGTGCCGGTCGAGCGCGACGGGCACGTCTCGCCGGAGCGGGTCCTCGGCGCCCTCCGCGACGACACCGTGCTCGTCTCGCTCATGCTCGTGAACAACGAGGTGGGCACGATCCAGCCGGTCGCGGCGCTCGCGCCGGCGGTGCGGGCACGCGGCGCGCTCCTCCACGCGGACGCGGTCCAGGCGCTCGGCAAGGTCGCCCTCGACGTGGAGGCGCTCGGGGTGGACCTCCTCACGGTCTCGGCGCACAAGATCCACGGCCCGAAGGGCGTGGGCGCGCTCTACGTCCGCGCCGGCGTCTCGCTCGAGCCGCTCGTGCACGGCGGCGGGCAGGAGCACGGGCTGCGGGCGGGCACCGAGAACGTCGCGGGCGTCGTCGGGTTCGGGCGCGCCTGCGAGCTCGCGATGCAGCGACTCGGCGGCGGCGAGATGGACCGGCTCGCGGCGCTCCGCGAGCGCCTCGAGCCGGGCCTCCTGAGGCTCCTGCCGGAGGCGCGGCGGAACGGGGACGGGGCGCGCATCGCGACCACCCTCGACGTCACGCTGCCCGGGATCCGGGGCGAGTCGCTCGTGCTCGCGCTGGGCCGCCGCGCCGTGCACCTCTCCTCCGGCTCGGCCTGCCACTCCGGCGATCCAGAGCCGTCGCGCACCCTCCTCGCCATGGGCCTCACGCCCGAGGAGGCGCACTGCTCGGTGCGCTTCTCGCTCGGGGCGGGGCAGACCGAGGCGGACGTTGACGAGGCGCTGGCGCGGATCGCCGAGACGCTCGCCGCCTCGCGCGCGGCGGTGCGGTTCCTCGCGTGCCGGTGAGGCCGGGCCGCGCAGGCGCTTCAGGCCGGTGGGAGGGCGCGCAGGAGCGGCGACGGCGTGCCCGGCGCGGCGATCCAGAGCTGGTGCGCCGCGCGCGTGACGGCGACGTGCAGCCGGCGGCGCGCCTCGTCCGCGTCGGGGTAGGCGCGGACCGAGGCGTCGGGCACGACCACGTAGTCGAACTCGAGCCCCTTCACGCTCGCCACGTCGGTGACGTCCACGCCCGGCCGGAACGAGAACCGGCCGTCGATCGCCAGGCGGGCCTCGGGCATGTCGGAGAGGAGGCGGTGGAACGCGCGCGCGACCTCGGCCGAGTGTGCGACGACCGCCACGGACGCGTCCGGCTCGCGCTCGACGAGATCACGGATCGCCCCCACCAGGAACAGCTGCGCGTGGGCCTCCGTCGGGAAGTCGAACCGCGACACGGGCGCGCCGTCGCGGCCCGCGCGCGGCGGAGAGGGCGGCGCGAGCGGGCCGAGGATGGCGTGGGCGGCCTCCGCGATGGGGCGCGGGCAGCGGTAGGTGGTCTCGAGCTTGACCGTCGCGGCGCGCTCCGCGCCGATCGCCGCGAGCGCCTGCGGCCAGCCGGCGTAGGAGGAGAACGTCTGCTGCGCGTCGTCGCCGGCGAGGGTCACGCTGCGGCCGTCGAGGTGGCGGCCGAGCACGGAGAGCTCGAACAGCGAGACGTCCTCCGCCTCGTCCACCACGAGGTGCGCGAGCGACCTGCCGCCTCCAGCGCCGGCGAGGGTGGCGAGGAACAGGAGGATGGGGAGATCCTCCGGGTCGAGCGTCCCGGCGATCGCCTCGGGCGTGTCCTCGGAGAGGCCCAGGCCGTCGAGCGTCTCGCGCCGGTCGGGATCGACGCCCGCGACGAGCTCGTCGGTCGGCGGCGCGAGCTGCAGCCGCGTGTGCCGGACCGTCTCCTCGATGGCCGTGGTGGGGAGATCCCCCTGCGCCGCCCGGATTACGCCGGCGAGGAACGCCGGGTCCACGCACAGATCGCCGAGCTCCTGGCGCAGCTTCGCGAGCGAGGGCCGCGCGCCGGCGAGCCGCGGGCGGCGGCGGAGCGTCTCGTACAGCGCGGGGTGGCGCTTGAGCCGCGAGACGAGCGACGGCGTGTCGGCGCACAGGCGCGGCGGCGGGGCGCGGAAGACGCTCTGGAACGCGCCGCGCGACCAGGAGTCCAGCGTCCGGACCGCCGCCCGATCGAGGCCGAGCGGCTCGAGGAGCCGCGCCGCGAGCTGCGCGAGGCCGAGCTCCGGCACCACCACCTGCATCCGCGAGGGCGGGAAGCGCCGCGGGTCCTCGAAGGCGATGCGCGCGAGCCGGTGCAGGGCGACGGTGGTCTTGCCGCTCCCGGCGCTGCCGATGACGAGCAGCGGCCGGTCCGGGGGCGCGGAGACCGCCTCGAACTGATCGGGGTCGAGCAGGGCGGTGATGTCCGGGGCGGAGACCCTCCCGCGCGCGCCCGCGCCGGTCCCGAGGGCTCCGGCGCGCGCCGCCTTGCCCGCGCCGCCCCCGAGCGCGGCGCCCTGCACGGCGAGCCGCCGCCACACGCCGTCGGCGCCGCGCGCGACGGTCAGCTCTCCCGCGGAGACGCGGGTGAGCACGCCGCGCTCCACCACCACCACGCGGCGCGCCTCCACCACCCCCGCCGCGACGCGGCCGGGGAACGCCTCCTCGAACTCCTCGCCTTCGCGGTAGCGGTAGAAGATCGCGGCGACCGGCGCGTAGCGCCAGTCCACCACGCGCACCCCCGCCCCGCGATCCACGAACGTGTGCCGGCCGAGGCAGTAGTCCCGGACCTCGCCCCCCTCGCGCACCCGCAGGTGCGCGAAGTACGGCGCGCTCGGATCTGGGAACCCGTCCGGCCGCTGGCGCTCGAGCACGGCGCGAACGAGTCCCATCTCCTGGAACACGGTCGGCAGGTCCTTGGAGGTGGACTCGAGCGCCTCGTCGCGGAGCTCCCGGAGGCGTCCGGCGAGGTCGCTCTCCGCCCGTACGGACGCGCGCGCGCCGAGCGCCCCGTGCACCGCCGCGAGGAGGGATTCCTCCTCCGCCACGATGTCCTGTGCGCGGGCGTCGAGGGCGTCGGACGCCGGGGGGATCGCCTGTGGAGTCCGGATCGGCAAGGGGCGGTCCTTCTAACGCGGCGCCAGGGCGATCGCACGCTGGTTCGGCGGCGGCGCATCCTACCCTCGACCCTGACGCCGGCGCGCGCAAGGCGCGGTGCGACGAGGTCGCGGGCGCGCGCTGGCGTCGCGCCCCGAGCGTGTCCACCGTCTCCACTCGGGGGAATACCCGATGCCCAAGCTACCCGTGCTCTCCGAGTGGCCCGTCGCTCGCCAGCTCGTCTCCGGGGACACCTCTGGCCTCGGCGCGAGCGCCATGAGCGAGCGGACGCGCGAGCTCGTGCCTCGCACCGCCTCGGCGGATCGCGTGGTCCGCTCCATCTGCCCTTACTGCGCGGTCGGCTGCGGCCAGCTCGTCTACGTGAAGGACGAGCGGATCGTCGACATCGAGGGCGATCCCGACTCGCCCATGTCCCAGGGCTGCCTGTGCCCCAAGGGCGCCGCGACCTTCCAGCTCGTCACCGGCTCGCACCGCGAGCAGCACGTCCTGTACCGCCGCCCCGGCGGCAGGGAGTGGGAGCGCATCCCGCTCGCGCGGGCGATGGACATGGTGGCCGAGCGCGTGAAGCGCTCGCGCGACGAGACGTTCGAGGAGCGCATCGAGGATCCCGGTGCGAAGCACCACGGCGCGCGGGTGCGGCGCACGCTGGGCGTCGCGCACCTCGGCGGCGCGACCCTCGACAACGAGGAGAACTACCTCCTCAAGAAGCTCTACACCGCGCTCGGCGTCGTGCAGGTGGAGAACCAGGCCCGGATCTGACACAGCTCCACGGTCCCCGGTCTGGGGATCTCCTTCGGACGCGGCGGCGCGACGACCTTCCCCGGCGACCTGCAGAACGCCGACTGGGTGGTCGTGCAGGGCTCGAACATGGCGGAGTGTCACCCGGTCGCCTTCCGCTGGGTGATGGAGGCGAAGAACCGCGGCGCGACGATCATCCACGTGGACCCGCGCTTCACGCGCACGAGCGCGGTCGCCGACCTGCACGTCCCCATCCGCCCGGGCTCCGACATCGCCTTCCTCGGGGGCCTGGTGCGCCACGTCATCGAGAACGAGCGCTGGTTCAAGGAGTACGTCCTCCACTACACGAACGCCTCGACGCTCGTCGGCGAGCGCTTCCGGGACACCGAGGACCTGGAGGGGCTCTTCAGCGGGTTCGACTCGAAGTCGAACTCGTACGACCCGGAGACCTGGTCGTACGACGGCGTCGACGGGGTGGTGCCCGCCGCCGGCCACAAGGAGGTCTACGCCGAGAAGGGCGCGGGGAAGGAGTCGCTGCACGGCGCGAACATCCTCGAGCGGAAGACCGACCCGACGCTGCAGGACCCGCGCTGCGTGTTCCAGATCCTGAAGCGTCACTTCTCCCGCTACACGCCCGAGGTCGTCGCCGAGACGTGCGGCATCCCCGAGCCGCTCTTCCTCGAGGTGGCGGAGACGCTGTGCCGGAACTCGGGGCGCGAGCGCACCGGCGCGTTCTGCTACGCGGTCGGCTGGACGCAGCACTCCGTGGGCGTCCAGTACATCCGCACCGCGTCGATCCTCCAGCTCCTCCTCGGCAACATCGGGCGCCCCGGCGGCGGCATCATGGCGCTCCGCGGGCACGCCTCCATCCAGGGATCGACCGACATCCCGACGCTGTTCGACCTGCTCCCCGGCTACCTGCCGATGCCCCACTCGCTCCTGCCCGACCGCGGGCTCGAGCAGTACGTGAAGAACAACCGCTCGCCCTCGGGCTGGTGGAGCGAGATGCCGAAGTACGTCGTCTCGCTCCTCAAGGCGTGGTTCGGCGACGCGGCCACGCGGGAGAACGACTGGGGGTTCGATCTCCTGCCCCGCCTCTCCGGCAACCACTCGCACATGACGACCGTCTCCGAGATGGCGGACGGCAAGGTGAAGGGGTACCTCGTCGTGGGCGAGAACCCGACGGTCGGCTCCATGCATGGGAGCCTGCACCGCAAGGGCCTGCGCAAGCTCGACTGGCTCGTCGTGCGCGACTTCGCCCTCACCGAGACCGCCGAGTTCTGGCGGACGGCGCCGGAGATCGCGCGCGGGGAGGTCCGGACCGAGGACATCCAGACGGAGGTGTTCTTCTTCCCCGCCGCCGCGCACACCGAGAAGGACGGCTCGTTCACCAACACGCAGCGCTGCCTGCAGTGGCACCACCGGGCCATCGAGCCGCCCGGCGATTGCCGCAGCGATCTCTGGTTCGTGTACCACCTCGGCAAGCGCCTTAAGCGCCTCTACGCGGACGCGCCGGGGCCGAACGCCGAGGCCATCCGGGCGCTCACCTGGGACTACCCGACGAAGGGGAAGGACGAGGATCCCGACGCCGAGGCCGTCCTGCGCGAGGTGAACGGCTTCACGATCAGGGACGGGAGGCCGGTGGCGGGCTTCAAGGAGCTCACCGACGACGGCGCGACCGCGTGCGGCTGCTGGATCTACTCCGGGTGCTACAAGGACGGCGTGAACCAGCCCGCCCGGCGGCGGCCCCAGTCCGAGCAGCACTGGGTCGCGCCGGAGTGGGGCTGGTCCTGGCCCGCGAACCGCCGCATCCTCTACAACCGCGCCTCGGCCGATCCCGAGGGGCGCCCCTGGTCCGAGCGGAAGCGCTACGTCTGGTGGGACGCCGAGAAGGGCGCGTGGTCCGGCTACGACGTCCCGGACTTCATCCCCGACCGGCCGCCCTCGTACCGGCCGCCGCCGGGGGCCGAGGGGCTCGCCACGCTCTCGGGCGACGATCCCTTCATCATGCAGGCCGACGGCAAGGGCTGGCTCTTCGCGCCCTCCGGCCTGCTCGACGGCCCGCTCCCGACCCACTACGAGCCGGAGGAGTCGGTCCTCGAGAACCCGCTCTACCCGCAGCAGTGCAACCCGGCGCGGATGGAGTGGCACCGGGCCGACAACCCCTACCACCGCGCGTTCGGCGACCCGCGCTTCCCGTACGTCGTCACGACCTACCGCCTCACCGAGCACCACACCGCCGGCGGGATGAGCCGCTGGCTCTCGTGGCTCTCCGAGCTGCAGCCCGAGATGTTCTGCGAGATCTCGCGGGAGCTCGCGGCGGAGAAGGGGCTCGCGAACGGGCGCTGGGCCACGATCACGACGGCGCGGGGGGAGATCGAGTGCCGCGTGCTCGTGACGGAGCGCATGAAGCCGCTCCGGGTGAAGGGGCGGACGCTCCACACGATCGGCCTCCCCTACCACTGGAGCTACGTCGGGCGCGTGCGCGGCGACCCGGCGAACGAGCTCATCCCGTTCGTGGCCGACCCGAACGTCTCCATCCAGGAGTCCAAGGCGCTCACCGCGAACATCCGCGCGGGCCGCCACTCCCTCGGGCGCCGCTCCGCAACTGACGGGCTCGAGCTCCGGCAACCGGAGCCCCCGCGCGCCCCGCCGCCCCGCGATCTGCCGGGGATCCGGACCGCGCACCGCCACCCTCCGACCGAGCCGAGGAAGTAGCCATGCAGCGGATGGGCTTCTTCACCGACACCACGCTCTGCATCGGGTGCAAGGCCTGCGAGGTCGCGTGCAAGCAGTGGAACCAGCTCCCCGACGATGGCTTCCACTTCACCGGCATGAGCTACGACAACACCGGCATGCTCGGCGCCTCCACCTGGCGCCACGTCGCGTTCGTGGAGCGCGCGGCGGAGCTGCCGGGCCAGGGGAGCCCGCGCGACGGCGTCGAGGGCGGCGCGCGCGCGTTCGGTGAGCTGTTCCCCGCGGGCCAGCCGGGGCCGACGAGCCTGCTCGGGCACGACATCCAGCCGACGCACCTCGAGACGCCGGTCGCGCTCGGGCCCACCGAGCGCGCGCTCGGGAAGTTCTCCTGGCTGATGCTCTCCGACGTCTGCAAGCACTGCGAGCGCGCCGGCTGCCTCGAGGCCTGCCCCACCGGCGCGATCGTGCGCACCGAGTTCGGCTCGGTCTACGTCCAGCCGGACGTCTGCAACGGGTGCGGGTACTGCGTCTCCGCCTGCCCGTTCGGCGTCGTCGACCGGCGCGAGGAGGACGGTCGCGCGTGGAAGTGCACGCTCTGCTACGACCGGCTGAAGGGCGGGATGGTCCCGGCGTGCGCGAAGGCCTGCCCGACCGCCTCCATCCAGTTCGGCGAGCTCGAGGACCTGCGCGCGCGGGCCCGCCGGTGCGTGGAGCAACTGCACGCGCGCGGCGTGGCCGAGGCCCACCTCTACGGCGAGGACGCCGCGAGCCAGCCCGGGACCGAGGGGCTGCACGCGTTCTTCCTGCTGTGCGATCGCCCCGAGGTCTACAACCTGCCGCCCGACCCGGTGGTGCCCACCGCGAAGGTGGTGCGGTCGTGGCGGTCGATGGCCGCGGGCGTGCTCTCGCTCGCGGCGCTCGCCATGGGCGCGGTGTTCTCGGCGCGGAGGGCGTGATGGACGCGATGGATCCGCTGAGACGGGCTTCGACGCTCCGAGACGGACGCAACGTGGATCCGCAGGTGGGGCGCCTCACCGGCGAGGCCTCCGGGCAGCGCGCGGCGGCCGCGCTCGCGCGCGCGGACCGCGCGGCGGAGCGGACCGCCTCCCTCCCGGAGGAGGAGGTGGAGGGGCCGAGCTACCACGGGCTGCCCGTGCTGAAGGAGCCGGTGTGGAGGTGGATGATCCCCGCGTACTTCTACACGGGCGGCCTCGCGGGGGCGTGCGGGGTGCTCGGCGCGGCGGCGCAGCTCGCCGGCGGGCGCGGCACCTTTCCCCTCGTGCGGCGCTGCCGGACGCTCGCGGTGGGCGGGGCGGTCGCGAGCGCGGGGCTGCTCATCGCCGACCTGGGCCGGCCGGCGCGGTTCATCGCCATGATGCGCGTGTTCCGTCCGACCTCGCCGATGAACATGGGCACCTGGGTGCTCGCCTCGTTCGGCGCGCTCAGCGGCGCGGCGGCGCTGCCGGCGCTCCTCCCGTCGTCCCGCGCGCTCCGGCGCGCCGGCGACGCCGCGGGGCTCGCGGCCGGGGCGCTGGGCCTCCCGCTCGTCGGCTACACCGGCGTCCTGCTCGCGAACACCGCGGTGCCGGTGTGGCAGGAGACGCGCAACACGCTGCCGATGCTGTTCGCCTTCTCCGGCGCGGTGAGCGCCGGCGCGGCGCTGGACCTCTGGCCGCCCGCGGGGCCGGGGGCGGAGATGGCGCAGCGGTTCGGGCTCGTCGCGAAGGGCGCCGAGATCGCGCTCTCGCGGGCGCTGCACCGGGAGGCCGGCTTCGAGCGGGTGGAGCGGCCGCTCCGGCGCGGCGCGGCAGGCGCCCTCCTTCGCGGCGCGCGCATCCTGCTCGGCGCCTCGGCGGTCGTGGACCTCGTGCGCCGCCGCTCGCCCGCGCTGCGGATCGCCTCGGGCGCCCTCGGCACGCTGGGGACGCTCGCGCTCCGCTTCGGGGTGCTGGCCGCGGGACGTGCCTCCGCCCGGGATCCCCACGCGACGTTCGAGCTGCAGCGCGCCGGGCGCGGCGCCGCGGAGCTGACTAGGAAGGGGGAGGCGCCCGGACGGATGCCCGCACCGAGCGGGATCGACGCGACGGGTGAGGAATCGGTGGAACATGGAGCGATTCCCTGAGCCCGTCGTCCCGGCCACCGCCGCGCGCCCGGCCCCTGCGGAGCGCGTGAACGCCGCCGCCTGCCGTCCGCGGGGCTCGCTCGTCGACGCGCAGGGCCGGACCATCCGCTACCTGCGCGTCGCGCTCACCGACCGCTGCAACTTCCGCTGCACCTACTGCTCGCCGGCGGCGTACGAGCCGCCGGACGCCCTCCTCTCCCGCGCGGAGCTGGCCCGGCTGTTCCGGCTCTTCGCCGCGCTCGGCGTGCGCCGCATCCGGCTCACCGGCGGCGAGCCGACGCTGCGCAGGGACGTCGTCGAGATCGTCGCGGACGCCGCCGCGACGCCGGGGATCGAGGACGTCGCGATCACCACGAACGGCCACCGGCTCGCAGAGCTCGTCGAGCCGCTCCACGCGGCGGGGCTCGGCGCGCTCAACGTGTCCCTCGACACGCTCGCGCCGGAGCGGCTCCGCGGCGTCTCGGGCCAGGCGGCGCGGCTGGACCGCATCCTCGCCGGCATCGACGCCGCGGCGGGCCGGTTCCGCTCGCTGAAGCTCAACACCGTGGTGATGCCGGGCGTGAACGAGGACGAGCTCGGGTCGCTCGTGCGCTACGCCTGGGACCGCGGCGCCCTCCCTCGGTTCATCGAGCAGATGCCGTTCGGCGGGGGCGCGCCCGTGCCGCTCGCGGAGGTTCGCCGGCGGCTCGAGGAGGCGGGCTTCTCGCTCGCCCCCGACCTCTTCCGCGGCTGGGGTCCGGCCCGCCACATGCGCGCCCGCGACCGCGACGGGCGCGAGGGGCTCGTCGGCTTCATCGGCGCGATGACCGAGAACTTCTGCGAGGACTGCAACCGGGCGAGGATCGCGGCCGACGGCGGGTTCCAGGCCTGCCTGGGGGGCGAGGATCGGGTACAGCTCAAGGATCGGATGCGGGCGGGCGACGGGGACGAGGCGCTCGCCGACGCCGTGGCGGGCGCGCTGGGGAGGAAGGCGCCGCGTCATCACATGGAGGAGGCAGGCGCCGGGCTCGTGCTGCTGGCAATGCGCGGCATCGGGGGCTAGGCGCTCCGCCGGAGGGAGACGTCATGACGTCGAATCGGTGGCTCATCGCCGCAGCGGGCACGGTCGCGATGGCGTGCCTCGGCACGGTGTACTCCTGGAGCCTGTTCACCCAGCCGCTCATCGCGGCCTTCCGCTGGTCCAACACGACCACCACCTGGACGTTCGCGCTCGCCATCCTGTTCCTCGGGATCGGGGCGGTGATCGGCGGGCGCTGGCAGGACGCGAAGGGACCACGCCCGGTGGCGGTGACCGGCCTCGTCCTGTGGGGGCTCGGCAACGTGCTCGCCGGGCTCGGCACGACCGCGCTCGGCGCGCCGTGGATCTACTTCACCTACGGCGTCATCGGCGGGCTCGGCCTCGGCCTCGGCTACGTGACGCCGGTCGCCGCGGTGACGAAGTGGTTCCCGGACCGCCGCGGGCTCGGCAGCGGCATGGTGGTGATGGGCTTCGGCCTGGGCGCGTTCTTCTACAACAACGTCCTCAAGGCGATCCCGGCGTTCGCCGGCGCGTCGCGCGAGGCGGGGCGCGTGCTCGCCGCGCGGGCCGCAGGGGCGAGCGACGCGGTGCTCTCCGCCGGGGCGACCGGCACGCTCATGCGGACGTTCATCGTGTCGGGCGTCGTCTTCGCGATCCTCGGCGGGCTCTGCGCGCTCGTGATCCGGAACCCGCCGCCCGCCGCGGTGGCCGCGGCCGCGGCCTCGCCCGCCGTGGCCTCCCGCGCCACGCGCGACTACCCGCCCTCGGAGGCGCTCCGGACCCCGCAGTTCTGGGCGCTCTGGATGATGCTCTTCCTGAACGTCACCGCCGGCATCCTCTTCATCTCGAACGCGGTGCCGATCATGCGCGAGCTCACGGGGACCTCGCCCGAGACGGCGCTCGCGATCTACGGCTTCATCGCGCTCTTCAACGGGCTCGGCCGGTTCTTCTGGGGCGCCGTCTCCGACCGCATCGGGCGGAACGCCGCCTACCTCCTCATCTACGGGTCGCAGGTCGTCATCTTCTTCGTGGTGGGCGGCATCCACGCCCTGCCGGTGGTGGCGATCCTGTTCGCGGTGGTGCTGCTCGACTACGGCGGCGGGTTCGGGACGATGCCGTCGTTCACGGCCGACTACTTCGGCACGAAGTACATGGGCGTGAACTACGGGTGGATCCTGCTGGCGTGGGGCGTCGGGGGCGTCGTCGGCCCGATCTTCGTCGCGCTCGTGAAGGACGCGACCGGATCGTTCTCCGGCGCGCTGCCCGTCATCGCGGTGGTGCTGCTCGTCGCGGCGATCCTGCCCATCGTGACCCGGCGCCCCGGCGCGGAGCGCGAGGGCGCGGGCCGCTGGGCGCACCTGTTCCCGAACCGGCGCGTCCACGCCTGAGCGCCGCTCGCGCCTCGCTCGACCGCCGCTGCCCCCGGCGCGGGGGGAGGAGGAGCCTCGACCTGGCGGGCGCCGCCCGCCCGCTGCCCCCGCCGTCCGGCCCGGCTCGCACGGCACCGTCGCGGTCACCACCTTTACGCGACGGAGGGAGACGAATGGCATCTTCTTGGACTCGAAGTGCGTATGTCGCGGCTGGCGCGGCGGCCCTGCTCGCCGCGGCTTGCCAGCGGGGCGACGACCAGAGGAAGGCGAGCAGCCGCGGAGACACCGGCGGCGCGGTCGCCTCGCAGGAGCAGGCCGAGAAGGCGACCGAGTCGTCCGCAAAGACGCAGAAGAAGGCGGCCGACGCGCAGAAGCAGGTGGCCGACGCGCAGAAGGACGTGCGCGAGAAGGAGCAGGAGCTCCAGAAGGCGCGGGCGAAGGAGCAGAAGGAGCTCGGTGCGGCGCAGGGCGCGCAGCAGCAGGCCCGGCAGTCGAACCAGCAGGCCGCGCAGGCGACCGCGAACGCCCAGCAGCAGGCGGCGCAGGAGCACGAGCAGCTCGCGAAGAGCGAGCAGGAGCGCGCGCAGCAGTCGGCCCAGCAGCCCACCGGAGCCCAGCCGCAGCCTCCGCCGGCGAGCCCCGCGGGCGGGGCGGCCGCCGAGCGCACCGCGAGCGGCACCGTCGTGAGCGCGAGCGCGCAGGAGGTCGTCGTGCGCCAGGGCGGCGCCGAGCCGGACATCAAGCTCCGCGTCGGCCCGGATACACCGGTCCTCATCGACGGCCAGCAGCGCACCGTGAGCGACCTGAAGGAAGGGACGCAGGTCCGGGCCGCGTTCACCGAGCAGGGCGGCGCGCCGCAGGCGCTCCGGATCGAGGTGCAGGGAGGCGCGGGCGGACAGCAGGGCAGCTCGCAGCAGGGCGTCCCCCCGCCGCCGCGCTGCGCGGGGGGGGGGCCGCCGGGGGGGGCCCCGCCTTTGGGGCGCGGCCCCCGCCGCGTTTTTGGGGGCACGCTCGAGACCCGACCCTCGACGACCGCGACCCCGACCGCGACGATCCCGTCCGCTGAAACCTCCTTCCGCCCCCCGCATCCAATCCCTCGACTGCCACCCGCTGCCGCGCCCCGCGGCTCGGGCGGCTTTGGGCGCTGAGCCGCGCCTGGAGGAGAGATCCATGAGACGTGCCCTCGCCGCAGCCGTCCCGCTCGCAGCCCTCGCCCTGTACCTCTCCTTCCCGAAGGCAGCCGGACCGCAGCCCGCCCGCAGCAGCCATCACCCCGCGCGCCCCGCGGCGGAGGACCCGATCCTCGATCACGCCGACCGGCTGCTCGACGAGGGCCGGCGCGTCTTCCGCGACGAGACGTTCGGCGACGAGGACTTCTGGGGTGGGCAGCTCCGGCTGCACGAGGCCATCGCGGGGCAGGCGAACGGGGGCGTGGGGCCGGGCCTCTCCCCGCGCGCAGCGCTCTCGCTCGGGCTCAAGGTGGACGCCGGCGCCGTGCCGCCGGCGACGGCGGAGGCCGTGCGCAGGGGCGAGGTGAACCTCGACGATCCCGCCGTGACCGTGGCGCTGCTCCGCGCGGACGCGGTCCTCGGCGTGAAGGGCCAGTTCGACGACGCGGGCACGCTCCGCTCGGTGGGGATCACCTGCGCGCTGTGCCACTCGACCGTCGACGACTCCTTCGCGACGGGCATCGGCCGGCGGCTCGACGGCTGGCCCAACCGCGACCTCGACGTGGGCGCGATCGTCGCGAGCGCGCCCACGCTGGCGCCGTTCGCGGCGCTCCTCGGGACGGACGAGGACACGGTCCGCACGGTGCTGCGGAGCTGGGGGCCGGGCCGCTACGACGCGGAGCTCGCCCTCGACGGCAAGGCGTTCCGCCCGGACGGCAAGACCGGCGCGACGCTCCTGCCCGCCGCGTTCGGGCTCGCCGGGGTGAACCTGCACACGTACACGGGCTTCGGCTCGGTGACGTACTGGAACGCGTTCGTCGCGAACACGCAGATGCACGGCAAGGGCATGTTCTTCGACCCGCGCCTCGCCGACGCGACGCGCTTCCCGATCGCCGCGAAGGCGGGCTTCGCGGACGTGCGCTCGACGGACGACCGCATCACGCCGAGGCTCGCGGCGCTGCACTTCTACCAGCTCGCGATCCCGGCCCCGAAGCCGCCGGAGGGCTCGTTCGACGCCGACGCCGCCGCGCGGGGGAAGGCGGTCTTCGAGGGCAAGGGGAAGTGCGCCACCTGCCACGTCCCGCCGCTCTACACCGAGCCCGGCTTCGCGATGCACACCGCGGCGGAGCTCGGGATCGACGACTTCCAGGCGAGCCGCTCGCCGGAGCAGCGCTTCTACCGCACGACGCCTCTCGCCGGCCTCTTCACCCGCGCCAAGGGCGGCTACTACCACGACGGCCGGTTCCCGACGCTCGAGTCGGTCGTGGCGCACTACGCGGACACGCTCGGCCTCGAGCTCACGCCCGACGAGCGCGCCGACCTCGTGCAGTTCCTGCGATCGCTGTGAGGCGCGCCGGATCGCCGCGGCTCGGCCGCGCCGCGCCGAGCGGGGCCATTGCGCGTCGCGGGCCTCCGATGGTTAAAAGGCGCCATGGTAGCCCCTTCTCCCACCCCCGCCCGGCGGCGGCGGCTCCTCCGAGCCGCCGTCGTCGTCGCCGCGATCTTCGTCGCCTACACCGCCCTCGGCTTTCTCGCCGCACCCGCCCTCCTCCGGCGCGTCCTCGTGAAGGAGGGCTCGGCCGCGCTGCACCGCCAGGTCACCGTCGCGAAGGTGGGCGTGAACCCGCTCGCCCTCTCGATCACGATCGAGGGGCTCGCGGTCGCGCATCCGGACGGAACGCCGTTCGCCGGCTGGGAGTCGCTCTACGTGCGGCTCGCGCCGCAGCGGCTCGTGCTCGGTGAGGTGGGCCTCGCGGAGATCCGCCTCGTGAAGCCGTCCCTGAACGTCGGCCTCGATCGCAAGGGTGCGCTGACGTTCCAGGACCTGCTCGAGCCGGAGGCCCCGCCGGCGGCACCCGCCGCGCCCGCGAAGTCCGGGGGTGGACCTCGCGTCTCCATCGGCCGGCTCGCGGTGGAGGAGGCGCGCGTGGTGTTCCGCGACGCGACCCGCAGCCCCGCGTTCGACACCATCCTCGGCCCCGTCACGATCCGGCTCGACTCGTTCCGGACGCGGGGCGGGGGAGACAGCCCCTACGCCTTCACCGGCACGACGGAGTCCGGCGAGACGTTCAGCTGGACGGGCACGGTGCGGACGGAGCCGCTTCGTTCGGCGGGGACGCTGGCGTTCGAGGGGATCCACCTCCCCAAGTACGCGCCGTACATCCAGGACGAGCTCCCGGCGGATCTGCACGACGGGCGCCTCGCCTTCGAGACGCGCTACGAGCTCGAGTGGGGCACCGCCCGGCGCGTCCTCGCGCTCGCCGGCGGCAAGCTGACGGTGGACCGGCTCGCCATGGGGCCGCGCGGGGTGGCCGAACCTGCCGTGAAGCTGTCGCGCATCGAGGTGTCCGGGATCGAGGTGGACGCGCTGGCACAGCGAGCGAAGATCGACGAGGTCTCGCTCCGCGGCGGCAAGGTGCGCGTGCTGCGCGAGGCCGACGGGAGCCTGGAGCTCTCGCGGATGGCCCCGCCCCCGTCTCCGCCGTCCCCGTGGAAGTGGTCGATCGGCGCGCTGGCGGTCTCCGGGCTCGCCCTGGACCTCCAGGACCGCACCCCGTCGCGGCCGGTCGCCCTGCCCCTCACCGACGTGGCGCTCCGGATCGAGCGGCTCCGGCCCGAAGCGGACGCGACCTGGCCCGTCTCGCTGTCGCTCGTCTGGAACGGGCGCGGCCGGCTCGCCGTGAAGGGGCCGGTCCAGCCGTTCGGGAGCAAGGGGAAGCTCGAGGTGGACGCGGCCGAGCTCGACCTCGTGCCGCTCCAGCCCTACCTCGAGCCCGACGTCACTGCGCGGCTCACCGGCGGGCGCGCCGGCGCCCGGGCGACCGTGGACTTCGACGCGTCCGGGAAGGCGCCGCGCTGGACCTTCGCCGGCGACGTCCGGCTCGACGGGCTCGCGGTGGCCGAGAGGGGCAACGAGGACCTCCTGCGCTGGCGATCCCTCGAGGTCACCGGGATCGACGCCGCGTCCACGCCGCCGCGCGCCTCCGTGCGGCTCGTCCGCCTCGTGGAGCCGCGGGTGAAGGCGTACGTCTGGGAGGACGGCGCGACGAGCTTCGCGCGCGCCCTCCGCGCGGCGCCAGCGCCCGCGCCGGGGAAGCCGCCTCCCCCGCCCGGCCCGGAGTGGCGGACGGCGATCGGAGCGGTCCAGGTGGTGCGCGGGCGCGCCGCCTTCGTCGATCGCTCCGTGAGCCCGCCCGCGATCGTGAACGTCACCGGCGCCGACGCGGCGGTGGCGAAGCTCTCCTCGGATCCGCGGGTGCGGTCCACCGTGGACGTGAAGCTGCAGGTGGAGGGCGCGTCCCCCGTGCGCATCTCGGGCACGCTCAACCCGCTGCAGAAGGAGGCGTTCACCGAGCTCGTCGTCGCCTCGCAAGGCGTGGACCTGTCGCCCTTCGCGACCTACTCGGGCAAGTTCCTCGGCTACGGCATCCAGAAGGGCAAGCTCGACCTCGACCTCCGCTACAAGATCGAGAACCGGAACCTCGCCTCCACGAACGTCGTCAGGGTGAACCAGTTCACGCTCGGCGACCCCACGAACAGCCCCGACGCGACGAAGATCCCGGTGCGGCTCGCGCTCGCGCTCCTCCAGGATCGCGACGGGGTCATCCTCCTCGACGTCCCGATCGAGGGGAACCTCGACGACCCGAACTTCCACCTCGGCAAGGTGATCTGGCGGACGGTCCTGAACGTGCTCGTGAAGGTCGCGACCTCGCCCTTCAGCGCGCTCGCCGCCCTCGCCGGAGGCGATCACGCGGACCTCTCGCTGGTGGAGTTCGCCCCCGGCGCCGCCGAGGCCTTGCCGAGCGCCCAGGAGCGGTTCGGGCTCCTCGCGAGGTCGCTCGCGCAGCGGCCGGCCCTCGGGCTCGAGCTGGAGGGCTCCGCCGATCCCGACCAGGACGGCCCCGCGCTGCGGCGCGCCGCCCTGGAGCGGTCGCTCCGGCGCGCGAAGGCTGCGTCCATGCGGCCGCCTCCGCCGTCCGCGGACGAGGTGACGCTCTCGCCCGAGGAGCGGGCCCGGCTGGTGCGCGCCGCGTACGACGCCGCCTTCCCCGCCGCGCCGCGGAAGTCCGGCGAGGCTGCGGCCGCGCCGCCCTCGCCGCAGGAGATGGAGGAGCGCCTCGCCGCCGCGGTCGAGGTGCCGGCCGAGGCGTACCGCTCGCTCTCGGCGGAGCGGGCGCAGCGCGCGCGGGAGGCGCTGCTCGCGGCCGGGATCGACCAGGGCCGCCTCTTCCTGACGCAGGGCGGAGAGCGCGCGGAGAAGGAGAAGGGCGCGCGCGTGTACTTCACCGTGAGGTGAGGGACGCCGCCCCGCGGCGCCGCCCGGGAGCTCGCTCCTCCGTTGGCGAGCTCACGCCCGAGGAGCGCGGCGGGCTCGCACGGGGCCGGGGGTCGCCGTGACCGGGTTGCAGGCGTACGGCTCGCAATGCCCGCGGCCGACGGCCCGGCAGCAGTAGAGGCTCCGGCGATCCCGCCCGACGAGCCTCATCTCCCAGCCGGCGGCGTTCACCTCGAGCACCCCGAAGCCCCACCGCTGCGACCAGTACAGCGACCGGCCGCCCGCGAAGGGCCCGGCGAACGGCTTGGGGTGCGTCGAGGAGGTCGAGGCGGCGATGAACTCGTCGTGACCGCGCGCCGTGCGGAGGTGCTGCAGGTCGTGGGCGTGACCGGCGAGCCACCCCGAGATGCGGTCCCCCATCGCGTCCTCGAGCTGCCGCACCCTGCGCACATACTCCGGCTGGCGGACCATGGCGGCGCGGTTCCGCGGGTCGCCCGCGACGTCGGCGTAGTAGTGCCCCACCACGAAGCAGTGACGCTCGCCTCCGCAGCCCGCGGACGCGCGGCGGACGAAGTCGAGCTCGTCCTCCCACCGGAACCCGCCGTAGTCGCCCGCGAGGAGCAGCGTGTCGATCACGATGAGCCGCGCCGGCCCGCGCTCGACGACGTAGTGCCTCCCGGGCATCCTCCAGTGCGGACCCTGGTGCTGCACCTCGAGGCACGCCTTCACGCGCTGCTCGGTGGCGGGCGGCCCGCGGAGCTCGCGGCGGCACGGCCCGTCCACCCTCACGTCGTGGTTCCCGATCGCGAGGTACACCGGGACGGGCTCGCCGCCGCGCGAGAGCCCCTCGAGGCGGCGCTCGAACGACCGCGCGAAGCGCCCGTCCGCGCCGATGTCCTGCCCGGGGCGCACCGTGTTCCCGTCCGCCTCGAAGGCGCAGCTCGCGGCGTTGCGGACGCGCGGGTCGGGGCCGCAGGCGTAGAGGTTGTCGCCGACGTGGATCGCGAGGTCGAACGGAGCGGCGGCGTTCTCCGCCAGCATCGCGCGCGCGACGGCGCCCTGCTGGGGGGTGACCGCCCCGAAGTCCCCGAAGAAGAGGATGCGGATCGCCGGGGGCTCGAGCGGCGCGGCCGCCGGGAGCACCTTCACCGCGCGCCGCTCGACCCTGTCCTCACGCGAGGAGACGCACGCGACGGAGGCGAGGACCGCGACGACCACGAGGGCGACTCGCGCACGCATGGAGAACAGTGACGTAGCGGAACGGCGCGCCGCGCGCACGCCCGGCGGGCGCCGCTTCCGGGGCGGAGGCGAACGCAGCGGCGCACGCGCGCGTCCGGGCGGCGCGTTATGGTCGCCCGGCCGTCCCTCTTCCTGGAGGCCAGAGTTGCAGGAACCCAGCGATCCGGCCGATCGGGCCCGCATGAGGGCGCCCGCCGCGCCTGGCGCGGCTCGACCGCCGCCTGCCGCGGTCGCCCTGCTCACCGCGGCCGCGCTGGGCTGCTTCGCTGCGAACTCGCTCCTCGCCCGCGCGGCGCTGCGGGGGTCGCTCGCGGACCCGGCGAGCTTCACGGGCCTCCGGATCGTCTCCGGCGCGGCCTTCCTCGTCGCCCTCGCCGCGGCGCGTGGCGGGCGGCGGGGCAGCGGAAGCTGGGCCTCGGCCGCCATCCTGGTCGTCTACGCGGCGCCGTTCTCGTTCGCGTACGTCCGCCTCCCGACCGGCGCGGGGGCGCTGCTCCTGTTCGCGGCCGTGCAGGTGACGATGATCGGCCTCGCCGTCGCCCAGGGAGCTCGCCCCGCGCCGCGGCAGTGGGCGGGGGTGACGATCGCGCTCGGCGGGCTCGCCGCGCTGACGCGACCGGGCGCGCACGGCGTCGAGACGGCGGGCGCGGCCCTGATGATCGTCGCGGGCGCGGCGTGGGGCGTCTACAGCCTGCGCGGCCGATCGGCCCGCGATCCGCTCGCCACGACGGCCGACAACTTCGCCCGGGCGGCGGCGCTCGCGCTGCCGCTCGCGGCGGCGGCCCTCGGGGCGTGGGGCTCGCGGCTCACGGCGGCCGGCGCGGCGCTCGCCGTCGCCTCCGGCGCGCTCGCGTCCGGCGGCGGCTACACGCTCTGGTACGCGGTCGTGCCGGCGCTCGGCGCGACGCGTGCGGCCGCCCTCCAGCTCGGCGTGCCGGTGCTCGCGGCGGTGGGCGGCGTGGCGCTGCTCGGCGAGCGCCTCACGCCGCGGCTCGTCCTCTCCGCGGCCGCGATCCTGGCCGGGATCGCGCTCACCCTCGTGCCGCGGCGTCGCCGCTAGCGCAGCCTCCATGAACCCTCCAGCCAGGGGCAGGGCGCCCGCCAGAGGCCGCCCGCCCGACGGGCGGCGCGGCCCCCAGGCATTCCCACGCGCCGCTAGTACGTGCCGGAGAACCTCGTGCAGACGTTGTGCTCCTCGTCGCACACCTTGACGTTGGTGAACACCACCGACATCGGAGGCGAGCAGTCCGGCTGGAACGTGGGGGTGAGCTCGAGGAAGAAGACCGCCTTCCCGTTCTGGACCGGGAAGTCGCCCTCCGCCGAGAAGGCTTCCTTGTTGTCCGCCTTGGGGTGGTGATCGCCAGGATTGATGCACGCGGCATCGGCGCTCAGCACGATGTGAACCTGGGTCTCGCTCCCGAGACCGGCCTCTTTCCCGTCTGCGATCAGCGTGTCCCCGTCTCGCTCGACGGTCACGCTCACGAAGTGCGGGCTCCCGGCCCGGGCGATCCCTGGCCCGAGGACAGCCAGCGCGACGACCGCAAACCCGAGCCACTGCCCGACCATTCCCTTCACGCGCATACGACCTCCTCCCGCGCGCTGAAACGTCGCGCGCGAACCTTCCTGCGTTGCCGGCGCGGGGTCGCTCCGACGCGCGCGGCGCAGGAATGGCGATTGGCAATAGCTGGTGGTCGATGAGACTGTGCGTCGAGGCGCACGCATTGAGAAGGAGTCTCGGCGTGCGTTCGCCCATTTCTGATGGGTCGGCCCGCATCGTGGAATCTGAGACGTGTGCCTTCGACGGGGCAGGCACGCCCGGCGCTCGAGCCGCGTCGACGCCGCGGCCCTGCGGCCGAGCGCGTCGCGTGCGCCCGCGGCACTGCGAGCTCGGCGTGGCAGCGCGCGGGACCTCGGCGCGGGAGCCGCTCGGCTCGGATGACCGGCTCGCGCCGAGTTCATCTTACGGTGAACGCCGTACGATCCCCGCGGGACGGCCCGAGCTCGAGCAGAAGCTCGAAGCCTCCCTCACCGCGGAGGAGCGGCGCACGCGGTCGCCGCCGCGCCGCGGCGGCGCGTGGGCGCGCCCTCACTGCGCGCGCGAGCGAGCCGCGCGTCGTCGGGCCACGGCCGCGCCCGGCGAACGCGCGCCGCGACGGCTACGGAAGCACCGTCTCCCCGTACGACAGGTAGCGGTCGACGCCCTGCGCCGCCTCCCGCCCCTCGCGGATCGCCCAGACCACGAGCGACTGGCCGCGCGACATGTCGCCCGCCGCGAACACGCCGGGGACGCTCGTCATCTTGCTCTCGTCCGTCCAGACGTTGCCGCGGTCGTCGAGCTTCACGCCCAGCTGCTGCAGCATGGGCTTCTCCGGCCCCACGAACCCGAGGGCGAGGAGCACGAGGTCGGCCGGGACGACGCGCTCCGAGCCGGCGACCTCCCGAGGGCCGAACCGGCCGTCCGGTCCCTTCGTCCACTCGACGTCCACGACGTGCAGCTCCTTCACCCTGCCCTGCGCGTCGCCGACGAAGCGCTTCGTCAGCGCCTGGAAGCGGCGCGGGTCGGCACCCCAGAGCTCCTTCGCCTCCTCCTGGCCGTAGTCGAGCTTGAGGACCTTGGGCCACTGCGGCCACGGGTTGTCGGCCGCGCGCTCGAGCGGGGGCTGCGGGAGGATCTCGAGCTGCACGACGCTCCGCGCCCCGTGGCGGATCGACGTGCCGACGCAGTCCGTGCCGGTGTCGCCGCCGCCGATGACGACGACGTCCCGGCCCTTCGCCGAGATGAACCGCCCGTCCGCGTGGCGCGAGTCGAGCAGCGACTTCGTGTTGGCGTGGAGGAACTCCATCGCGAGGTGGATGCCCTCGAGGTTCCGCCCCTCGACCGGGAGATCGCGCGCCTGCGTCGCGCCGCCCGCGAGGACCACCGCGTCGAAGTCCTTGAGGAGCCGCTGCGCGGGGATGTGCTTGCCGATCTCGGTCTCGGTGACGAAGCGGACGCCCTCGTCCGCGATGAGCTGCACCCGCCGCTCCACCACCGCCTTGTCGAGCTTCATGTTCGGGATGCCGTACATGAGGAGCCCGCCGGCGCGGTCGGCGCGCTCGAACACCGTGACGGTGTGCCCCGCCTTGTTGAGCTGCTGGGCGGCCGCGAGGCCCGCCGGGCCGGAGCCGATGACGGCGACGCGCTTCCCGGTGCGCGCGGCCGGCGGCTGCGGCTTCACCCAGCCCTCGGCGAAGGCGCGCTCGACGATCTCGTGCTCGATGAGCTTGATCGTGACGGGCGGCTCGTTGATGCCGAGCGTGCAGCTCCCCTCGCAGGGCGCCGGGCAGACGCGCCCGGTGAACTCGGGGAAGTTGTTCGTCTTGGCGAGCCGGATGTAAGCCTCCTGCCACTGCCCGCGGTAGACGAGGTCGTTCCACTCCGGGATGAGGTTGTTCACCGGGCACCCGGCCGCCATCCCGGCGATGAGCGTGCCGGTGTGGCAGAAGGGGATCCCGCAGTCCATGCAGCGCGCGCCCTGTTGCCGGAGGGTCTCCTCCGCGTACGGCGGGTGCGCCTCGCTCCAGTCCCCGATCCGCTCGCGCGGCGGCCGCTCGTGCTTCGGCTCCCGCGGGTACTCCATGAATCCAGTCGGCTTTCCCATCGCTGTCTTCCCTAGTTCCCGCCGACGCGCGCCTCGTCGTGCGCGTTCTCCTCGAAGGCCGCCATCTCCGCTTCCTCGGCCGAGAGCCCCTTCTCGCGCATCCTCGCCTGGGCCTCGACGACGCGCCGGTAGTCGTTCGGCAGCACGCGCACGAGCCGCTTCGCCGTGTCCGTCCACCGCTCGAGCAGGCGCCGCGCGTGCGCGCTGCCGGTCCACTCGGCGTGCTTCTCGACGAGCGCCCGCACCGCGGCGAGCTCCTCCTCGTCCTCGATGCGCGCGAGCCCCACCATCTGCCTGTTGCAGCGGCTCCCGAACTGACCGTCCGCGTCGAGGACGTAGGCGACGCCGCCGGACATCCCGGCCGCGAAGTTCCGGCCGGTCGGCCCGAGCACGACGACGCGGCCGCCGGTCATGTACTCGCAGCCGTGATCGCCGACGCCCTCGACCACCGCCTGCAGGCCGGAGTTGCGCACGCAGAAGCGCTCGCCGGCGAGGCCGCGCACGTACGCCTCGCCGCCCGTCGCGCCGTAGAAGGCGACGTTGCCGATGATGATGTTCTCCTCCGGGACGAACGTCGCCTCGCGCGGCGGGTGGACCACGATCTTGCCGCCCGAGATGCCCTTGCCGACGTAGTCGTTCGCGTCGCCCTCGAGGACGAGCGTCATCCCGCGCGGGATGAACGCGCCGAACGACTGGCCCGCCGACCCCTGGAAGTGGAGCTGGATCGTGTCCTCGGGGAGGCCCGCGGCCCCGTGGCGCCGGGTGACCTCGCTGCCCGTCATCGTGCCGACGACCCGCATGGTGTTGCGGATGGGCAGGGTCGCGCGGACGGGCTTCCTCTCCTCGAGCGCGGGGCGCGCGAGGTCGAGGAGCGTCGTCGCGTCGAGCGTCTGCTCGATGCCGTGATCCTGCGGGATCTGGCAGGTGCGCCCGTAGCTGCGGGGCACCGTGGGCTTGAAGAGGATGCGGCTGAAGTCGAGGTTGCGGGCCTTCCAGTGGTCCACCGCGCGGCGCAGCTCGATCCGCTCGGACCGGCCGACCATCTCGTCGATGGTGCGGTAGCCGAGCTCGGCCATGAGCTCGCGCACCTCCTGCGCCACGAAGCGCATGAAGGTGACCACGTGGTCCGGGTCGCCGGTGAACTTGGCGCGCAGCTTCGGGTCCTGCGTCGCGACGCCCACCGGGCAGGTGTTGAGGTGGCAGGCGCGCATCATGATGCAGCCGAGGACGACGAGCGGCGCGGTCGCGAAGCCGAACTCCTCGGCGCCGAGGAGCGCGCCGACGACCACGTCGCGCCCCGTCTTGAGCTGCCCGTCCACCTCCACCACGATGCGGGAGCGGAGGTCGTTCATCACGAGGACCTGGTGCGTCTCGGCGAGGCCGAGCTCCCAGGGGATGCCCGCGTGCTTGATCGAGGTGAGCGGCGAGGCGCCCGTGCCGCCGTCGTGGCCGGAGACGAGCACCACGTCGGCGTGCGCCTTGGCGACGCCCGCGGCGATGGTGCCCACGCCGACCTCGGCCACGAGCTTCACCGAGACGCGCGCGCGGTGGTTCGCGTTCTTGAGGTCGTGGATGAGCTGGGCGAGGTCCTCGATCGAGTAGATGTCGTGGTGCGGCGGCGGCGAGATGAGGCCGACGCCCGGCGTCGCGTGGCGCACCTTGGCGATCCACGGGTAGACCTTCGAGCCGGGCAGCTGGCCGCCCTCGCCCGGCTTCGCGCCCTGGGCCATCTTGATCTGCAGCTCGCGCGCGTTCACGAGGTACTCGCTCGTGACGCCGAACCGGCCCGAGGCGACCTGCTTGATGGCGCTGTTCTTGGAGTCCCCGCCCGGCTCACGCGCGTAGCGGGAAGGATCCTCGCCGCCCTCGCCGGTGTTCGACTTGCCGCCGATGCGGTTCATCGCGACGGCGAGCGCCTCGTGCGCCTCCTTCGAGATCGAGCCGTAGCTCATCGCGCCGGTCTTGAAGCGGCGCATGATCGACTCGACGGGCTCCACCTCGTCGATGGGCACCGGCTTCGGGCCGGGCACGAGGTCCATGAGGCCGCGGAGCGTGTTGAGGTGCCTCGCCTGGTGATCGACGAGCGAGGTGTACTCCTTGAAGAGCGCGTAGCTCTTCGAGCGGCACGCGTACTGGAGCTTGTGCACCGTCTCCGGGTTGAAGAGGTGGTGCTCCCCGTTCGCGCGCCACTTGTACTGGCCGCCCGCGGGGAGGCTCGTGTGGAAGATGGGTCGCTTCGGGGGGAAGCCGCGCTCGTTGCGGAGCCGCGCCTCCTTCGCGACGACGTCGATGCCGACGCCGCCGACGCGGGTGGAGGTCCAGGTGAAGTACTCGTCGATGAAGTCCTGGTTCAGGCCCACCGCCTCGAACACCTGGGCGCCGTGGTAGCTCTGGATGGTGGAGATCCCCATCTTGGAGATCACCTTCACGATCCCCTTGCTCACGGCCTTCACGTACTTCTTCTCGGCCTCCGCGGCCGGGCCGGGGATGAGCCCCAGGTTCACCTGGTCGTGGATGGTCTCGAAGGCGAGGTAGGGGTTCACCGCGGACGCGCCGAAGCCCACGAGCAGCGCGAAGTGGTGCACCTCGCGCGGCTCGCCCGTCTCGAGGACGAGGCCGATGCGCGTGCGGGTGCCCTCGCGGATGAGGTGGTGGTGCACCGCCGAGACGGCGAGGAGCGAGGGGATCGGCGCGTCCTCGGCGTCGTGGCCGCGATCGGAGAGGACGATGAGGTTGTAGCCCTCGGCGATGCACTCCGAGGCCTTGAAGCGCAGGTCCTCGAGCGCCTTGCGCAGCCCCGCGCCGCCGTCCTTGGCGCGGAACAGGATGGGGAGCGTGATGGCGCGGAGGCCCTTCGATCCCGGCCCGCCGTCGAGCGCGCGGATCTTCTCGAGCTCCTCGTTGCGCAGCACGGGGGTCGGCAGGGAGAGCTGCCGGCAGGCGTCGGGACCGGGCTCGAGGAGGTTCCCCTCCGGCCCCACGGCGGTCTCCACCGCCATGATGATCTCCTCGCGGATGGCGTCGACCGGCGGGTTCGTCACCTGCGCGAAGAGCTGCTTGAAGTAGGCGAAGAGCGGCTGCGGCTTCTCCGAGAGCACCGCGAGCGGCGCGTCGTTGCCCATGGAGCCGAGGGGCTCGGTGCCGTCGGTCGCCATCGGCGTGACGATCATCTTCACGTCCTCGGCGGTGTAGCCGAAGACCTCCTGGCGGCGGAGGACCGTCTCGTGATCCGGCTCGATGACGTGCTGCGGCCTCGGCAGCTCGTCGAGGCGCACCGCGAAGCGCTCGATCCACTCGCGGTACGGATGCTGCCTGGCGATCCGCTCCTTCAGCTCGTCGTCCGCGACGATGCGCCCCTCGGAGGTGTCGACGAGGAAGATGCGCCCGGGCTGGAGCCGGCCCTTGCGGAGGACGCGGTCGGGGGGGATGTCGAGGACGCCGACCTCGGACGCCATGACGACGAGGTCGTCCTTCGTCACGTAGTAGCGCGAGGGGCGGAGCCCGTTGCGATCGAGGAGCGCGCCGACGCGGACGCCGTCGGTGAAGGCGATCGACGCCGGCCCGTCCCACGGCTCCATGAGGCAGGAGTGGAACTCGTAGAACGCGCGCTTCGTGGCGCTCATCGACTCGTGCCGGTTCCAGGGCTCCGGCATCATCATCATCATCGCGTGCGGGAGCTCGCGGCCCGAGAGCGTGAGCAGCTCGAGCACGTTGTCGAACATGGCCGAGTCGGAGCCCTCGGTGTCGACCACGGTGAGGACCTTCTGCAGGTCCTCGCCGAGGAGCGACGAGCGCATCATCGACTGGCGCGCGTGCATCCAGTTGATGTTGCCGCGCAGCGTGTTGATCTCGCCGTTGTGCGAGATGTAGCGGTACGGGTGGGCGCGCGACCACGACGGGAAGGTGTTCGTCGAGAAGCGCGAGTGGACCATCGCGATCGCGGTGACGAGCGCGGAGCGCGACAGGTCCGGGTAGAACGCGCGGAGCTGCGGCGCGTTCAGCATGCCCTTGTAGACGACGGTCTTGTGGGACAGGGACGGCACGTAGAAGTGCGTGCGCCCGGGGATCGCGGAGCGCGAGACCTTCTTCTCGACCAGCCGGCGGATGACGTACAGCTTCCGCTCGAAGCTCATCGCGTCGGGGCAGTTCGAGCCGCGGCCGACGAAGATCTGCCGGACGACGGGCTGGCTCGCGCGCGCGGTGGGCCCCAGGGTGGAGTCGTCGGTGGGGACGTCGCGCCAGCCCAGCACCTGCTGGCCCTCCTCGCGCACCACGGCCTCGAAGATCCGCGCGCACTCGGCGCTGCCCGCCGGGTTCGGCGGCAGGAAGACCATGCCCGCGGCGTAGTGGCCCGGCCGCGGCAGGCGGACCCCGAGCGGCTCGCACTCGGCCGCGAGGAACGCGTGGGGGAGCTGGAAGAGGATGCCCGCGCCGTCGCCGGTGTTCTTCTCGGCGCCGACGGCGCCGCGGTGCTCGAGGTTCACGAGCACCTCGAGGGCCTTCGAGAGGATGTCGTGCGAGGGGCGGCCTTTGATGTCGACCACGAAGCCGAAGCCGCAGGCGTCGTGCTCGTGCTGGGGGTCGTAGAGGCCCTGCTTCCCTGGATACCCGGTCTCGATCATTCTCACTTCACCCTTTGCGAAACGCCTTCACGCCGCGGCAACCGCGGCGCCTCCGCTCGATCGGATCTCCGGATCGCGATGCACACCGTGCGCCGCCTCCGCTCCACTCGGGGCGCGGGGAGCGACCGGCGAGCCGTGCGGCTACGGCACGCTGCACGAGCAAGAAAATCGAGTGTCGCCAAGGGGAAGCGTCTCAGTCAATACCGGCCCGCCCCGATCGGCGCACTGCCCGAGATCCGGGCGCGCTGCTGCTCGTTCGACGTGCAGACAGGCGACGGGGCTGCCCGTCGACTGGGCACCCCCGTCGCGCCTGCTCGATCATCGGGCCCGGGCCCGCTGCCAGGGGCGAGCCTGCCCGGCCGCCGGGCAGCGCCGCGCGCTGCCGCCCGCCCGTCCGCCCTACGCCGCTCCGGTGAAGCCGCGAGTCTTCCGGCAGACTACCCGCGGGGCCCGCGGCCCCGGCGCGCCTGCGCGGGCGGCGCCTCCGCGAGGATGCCGCGCTCGCCGTTCGCCGGGTAGCGCGCTGCGACGCGAGGCTCGGCGCCGTCGAGGTTCTCCTGATCGCGCGGGCGAAGGAGCAGCTCGACGGTGGACGTCCCCTCGGGGACGTCCTTGGCGAGGAGGAAGCCCGTCCCGTCGTTGCCCGGGAGCACGGAGCCGAGCGCCTTCGTCTGGCCGCCCTTCGTGCGCGCGGCGACCACGTACTCCTGGCCCTCGGGCGGCGCCGCGAGGCCGTAGAAGTACACGCGCACCGCCTTCTCGGACGGGTGGGCGAAGGCGATCCCGCTCTCCTGCGCCTTCGGGTTCACGCCGTAGAAGAGCGCCGCCGCGGCGCCCGCGGAGCGCTGGAGGCCCTCCTCGGCGCGCGCGTCGGTGAGGAGCTTGTCCCGCTGCTCGACGGTCTTGTGGAGCTCGGCGACCTCCTGCTGCGCCGCCTTCGCCTCGCGCTCCACCGAGCCCGCCTTCGAGACCTGCATGATGCCGTACCCCGCGAGCGCGAAGACGCCGACGATCACGGGGATGATGAAGAGCCAGAGCTTGCCCTTGGAGCCCTTGCTCTCGAGGACGCTGCCAAATTCGATCCGGTCGGAAGCCATTCCCTAAGGTAGGGCCCGGGCTTCGGGGAGGGCGACTCGTCCGGGCGCGACGAGGTCGCTCAGGAGAGCGCTCCTCCGTTCGGCCGCAGGGGCGGGGTGGCGCGGAGCGGCGGTCAGCTGCCGAGCGCGAGGTCGTGCGGCACGCGGCCCGACCGGTACTCCTTCAGCCGGTACTGGATCTTGCGGATCGAGACGCCGAGGATCTCCGCCGCGCGCGCGGTGGAGCCGCCCACCTGCTCGAGCGTGCGGAGGATCGCCTCCCGCTCGATCTCGAACAGCGACGCGCCGGGGATGAGCGCGATGGCGCCGGCCTCGTCGACGCGGCCCCCCTGGAGCACCGGGGAGAGGTCCTCGGCGGCGATCTCCGTGCCCTGCGTCCGCGAGAGCGCGCGCTCCACCACCGAGGCGAGCTCGCGCACGTTGCCCGGCCAGTCGTAGCCGAAGAGCGCGGACAGCGCGCCGGGCGTCAGCCCGGTGATCCGCCTGCCCGCCGCGAAGGAGGAGGTCTCGAGGAAGTGCTGCACGAGCGCGGGGATGTCGCTCTTGCGCGCGCGGAGCGGCGGCAGCGCCAGGGACACGACGTTCAGCCGGTAGTAGAGGTCGTCGCGGAAGCTGCCCGCCCGGATCTCCTCCGCGAGGTCGTGCTGCGTCCCGGCGACGAGCCGGACGTCCACGTGGATCGTCGTGCGCCCGCCGACGCGCTCGAGCTCGCCCTGCTGGAGCACGCGCAGGAGCTTCACCTGGAGCGCGGCGGGGAGCCGGCCGACCTCATCGAGGTAGAGGGTCCCGCCGTCGGCGTCCTCGAGCCGGCCGGGGCGCCGCTCGTCGGCGTCGCCGAACGCGCCGGCCTCGTGGCCGAACAGGTCCGCCTCGAGCAGCGCCTCGGAGCGCGCCGCGCAGTTGACGCGCACGAACGGCCGCTCGCGGCGCGGAGACCACTCGTGGAGCGCCTGCGCGACCTGCGCCTTCCCCGAGCCCACCTCGCCCTGCACGAGGACGGCGGCCTTGGTCGGCGCGACGCGGCGGAGCACCTCGACGAGCGCGGTCAGCTCGGGGGCGGAGCCGACGATCGAGGCGCGCGCACGGGCGCGCTCGCGGAGCGCCGCGCGGTCCCGGCGCAGGCGCCGCCGCTCGAGCGCCTTCTCGATCACGATCACCGTCTGCGTCGGATCGAGCGGTCGGACGAGGTAGCTGTCGGCGCCGGCGCGCATCGCCGCGACCGCGGCGTCGAGCCGGTCGAGCGGCGTGGAGACGACGACCGACGCGTCCGAGCGGGAGGCGCGCAGGCGGCCGACCATCGCGGCGCCGTCGCAGCCGGGCAGCGTCGCGTCGGTCAGGACCGCACCCGGACCGAAGGTGGGGACGAGCGCAAGCGCGCCCTCCGCGGTCGACGCCTCGACGGCGTCGAACCCGCGCTCGAACAGGGCGGCACGGAGCGACGCCCCCTCGAGCGGGTTGGCGTCGATGACGAGAATGCGATCGCGAGGCATGAAACCGGTCGAACGCCGTAGCAAGCTCCGTACCCGGGTTTTGCGGGTTTTTTCGTGCAGGAATTGCGGGGACGCGGGGCGCGCTCCCGGCGCCGCGCGAGGGCTCGCCCGTCTTCAACCTCGCGCCACCGCTCACGAATCCACTCGGCGTCGCCCCTCGGATCCGCCCGCTCGGGCGCCGCGCCGCGGCGCACGCCGGGCGGGGGATCACCCGGGCCCGGGAGGTCACCTGCCTCCGCGTCCGGCATCCGCTACGAAGCACCGATGGACCGGACCTGGGCGAGCGGGCGGATCACGGTGGTGCAAGGCGACATCACGCAGCTCGCGGTGGACGCGATCGTGAACGCGGCCAACGCGTCGCTCCTCGGCGGCGGCGGCGTGGACGGCGCGATCCACCGGGCGGCGGGCCCCGGCCTCCTCGAGGAGTGCCGCGCGCTCGGCGGCGCGCGCACCGGCGAGGCGAAGCTCACCGGCGGCCACCGACTTCGGGCGCGCCACGTCATCCACGCGGTCGGGCCGGTGTGGACGGGCGGCGGCGCGGGCGAGGACGCGCTCCTCGCCCGGTGCTACCGCGAGTCGATGCGGCTCGCGGCCGAGCACGGGGTGCGCTCGATCGCGTTCCCGGCCATCTCCACCGGCGCGTACGGCTTCCCGCTCGAGCGCGCCACGCGGATCGCGGTGGCGGAGGTCGTGGCCGCGCTCGCCGCGCCGCTGCCGGAGCGGGTGGTGTTCTGCTGCTTCTCCGCGGCCGACCGCGAGGTGTACGAGCGGGTCCTGGCCGCGGCCGGGACCTGACCCGTGATTCACCCTTCGTGACAGCCCCCTGGTCGGAGATCAATGCGTCCGCGAGGTCGGCGGCGGGGCGTAGTCGGGCGCGGGCAGGGCGCCCTCGCTGCCGGGCGGCTTCGAGAGCGGGTAGCGCGTCGCGTAGTCGCTGAGCGTGAGCCCCACGAGGAGGGCCACGAACACGAGCGAGGTGACGAACACGAGCCGGTTCGCGCCCTGCTGGTCGTACAGGTGCATGAAGAACAGCGCCACGAGCGCCCCCTTCGCGATCGCGATGGCGAGGGCGACGAGGACGTGGAGCGGGCCGGGCAGGTGCACCTTGGCGAGGGCCCAGGTGGAGACGGTGAGGACGAGGAGCACGATCCACACCGCCACGTACCGGCTCACGTGCGAGTGGTGCGGGGCGCCGTGGTGCTCGACGGTCGAGGCGTTGCCGTGGGCGGCCATGAGCGGCTCCTAGACGAGGTAGATGAGCGGGAAGACGAAGATCCAGATGAGGTCGACGAGGTGCCAGTACAGCGCCCCGAGCTCCACGGGCACGTGGTACTCGGCGGCGTAGGCGCCCCGGCCGGCCCGCCAGCCGATCACCGCGAGCACGGTCATGCCGATCACGACGTGGATCGCGTGCAGCCCGGTGATGAGGAAGTAGAGCGCGAAGAAGATCGGGCCGCCCGGCCCCTGCACCGCGTCGCTCGCGTAGTAGCGTCCCGGCAGCTCGCCGGCGTGGAAGTGGTGCGTGTACTCGACCGCCTTGAGGCCGAGGAACGCGAGCGCGAGCAGGATCGAGAGGCCGAACAGGAGGCGCGTGCCTCGCCCGTCGCCGCGCGTCGCCCGCTCGAGCCCCATCGCGACGGTGAACGAGCTCGTGACGAGCACGAGCGTGTTCACGAAGCCGATCCAGGTCTCGAGGCCGCGGCTCGCCTCGCGGAAGGCCTCCGGGTACAGGTACCGGTACACCCCGTACCCGGCGAACAGGGCCGTGAACAGCAGCACCTCCGTGGCGAGGAACAGCCACATGCCGAGCCGCGCGGCGTAGGTCTGCTTCTCGAGGCTCTCGAAGTGGTGCGCGAGGTAGGTCGTGTTAGCTGGCATGCTTCGGCTCGGGCGTCGCGGCCGGCGGAGTCTCGACGCCGGGCAGGTCGTACTCGTGCGGGCCGTGCGTGTAGACCGGCGTCGTCTCGTAGTTCTCCGGCGGCGGCGGCGAAGGGGTGTTCCACTCGAAGCCCCGCGAGTTCCACGGGTTCGCGCCGGCCACCGGGCCCCACTTCAGCGCGACGAGCGTGTAGACGAGCACGATGACGAGCCCCATCGCGAGCACGGACGCGCCCGCCGTCGAGGCGACGTTCAGGGGCCAGAACTTCTCCGGGTAGGAGAAGTAGCGCCGCGGCATCCCCTCGTTGCCGAGCAGGAACTGCGGGATGAAGGTGAAGTTGAACCCGAGGATGATCATGACCGCGGCGACGAGGCCCCAGCCCTCGGGCAGGCGCTTCCCCGCGATCTTCGGGAACCAGTAGTGGAGCGCCGCCAGGAACGCCATGAGCGTCGCGCCGACCATGATGAAGTGGAAGTGCGCGACGATGAAGTAGGTGTCGTGCCAGTGGACGTCGAGCGACACCGTGGCGAGCGCGATGCCCGTCATGCCCCCGAACACCAGGAAGAACAGGAAGCCGACGAAGTAGGCGAACGGCGTGGCGAACAGGATCGACCCCTTGTACAGGGTCGCCGTCCAGTTGAAGACCTTGATGGCCGTGAAGATGCCCACGAACATCGAGAGCACCCCGAACACGCCGCCGTTGAAGGCGGACTGCCCGGACACGAACATGTGGTGGCCCCAGGTGAAGAAGCCGACGAAGGCGATGCCGAGCGAGGAGTAGGCGACGGCCTTGTAGCCGAAGATGTTCTTGCGCGAGAAGGCGCAGACCACCTCGGAGATCACGGCCATGGCGGGCAGCACCATGATGTAGACGGCGGGGTGCGAGTAGAACCAGAAGAAGTGCTGGAAGAGCACCGGGTCGCCGCCGCGCGCCGGATCGAAGATGCCCCAGCCGAACGCGTGCTCCACGGCCACCAGCAGGAGCGACATGCCCAGCACCGGCGTGGCGAGGATCTGGATCACCGAGGTCGCGTAGATCGACCACACGAACAGCGGCAGGCGCGTCCAGGTCAGGCCGGGCGCCCGCATGGTGTGCGTGGTGACGATGAAGTTGAGGCCGGTGAGGATCGACGAGAAGCCCAGGATGAACGCGCCGAGGAGCACCGGCACGACCTTGGTGATCGTGGTGGTGGAGTACGGCGTGTAGAACGTCCAGCCGGTGTCCGCCCCGCCCTGCACCATCCCGAAGAGCGCGATCACCGCGCCGGCGAGGTACACGTAGAAGCTGAGCAGGTTTAGCCTCGGGAACGCCACGTCCTTCGCGCCGATCATGAGCGGCACGAGGAAGTTCCCGAAGCCGCTCGGGATGGCGGGGATCATGAAGAGGAAGATCATGACCACGCCGTGGAGCGTGAACATGCGGTTGTAGGTCTGCGCGCTCATGATCGTCGGGCCGGGCGTGAGCAGCTCGATCCGGATGAGGAGCGCGAAGATCCCGCCGATCGCGAACGCGATCGTGGTGGCGACGAGGAACATCACCCCGATCCGCTTGTGATCCTGGGTGAGCAGCCAGGACCTGAGGCCGGTCTCGGGCGAGTTCAGGTAGTTCCGGGGGTTCCACACCGGGACTTCACTGCGGGCGAGGGATGGATTCATAGACCGGGCCTTCCGACGGACCGGAGCGGACCGCCTGCGTCTTGAGGGTCTTGATGTACTCGACGACCGCCGCGACCTCGGGCGGAGAGAGCTTGCCCTGGTAGGTGGGCATCACGTTCTGGTAGCCGGCGACGATGTCCGCCGCGGGGTCCATCATCGATTTCGTGAGGTAGCCCTCGTCCGCGACGACGCTCTTGCCGTCCTTGAGCTTCTCCTGGCGGAGGTAGAGGTCCACCCAGGTCGGGCCGATGTGCCGCGTGCCGTCCACGCTGTGGCACTTCATGCACCCCTGCTCCGAGGCGATCCGGCGCCCCTCCTCGGCGACGTTGGCGGCGGGCAGCGCCCGCTCCCCCGACGGCCCCGCGTCCTGGGCGACGGCGTTCGCCCCCCGGCGCTGCTCCGCGATCCAGGTGTCGAACTCCTCCTGCGGCATGACGACGAGCTCGCCGAGCATGGCGGAGTGGCCCAGGCCGCAGTACTCGGCGCAGAAGATCTCGTAGCGCCCGGGCTTCTCCGCCTTGAACCACGACTGCGTGTAGCGGCCCGGGAGCGCGTCCATCTTCACCCGCAGCGCGGGGACGTAGAACGAGTGGATCACGTCACGCGAGGTGATGAGGAGCCGCACCGGGCGCCCCACCGGGACGCGCAGCGTGTCGATCGCGTTCGGCCCGCCCGGATAGGCGAACTTCCACATCCACTTCTTGCCCTGGACGTAGACGTCCATCGCGTCCTTGGGCGGGAGCGACAGCTTCGCGTACTGCGGGAAGCCGATCGCGAACCACACGAGGAACAGACCGAGCGGCAGGCCCACGAAGACGACCTCGTGGATCGTGCGCGGGGCGACGTGCGGGGTGAGATCGGTGTCCGCGCGGCGGCGGTACCGGACGAAGAAGAAGATCGCGGTCGCGAACACGCCCGCGGCGGCGATCATCGTGGTGATGATGATGAAGTAGTGGAGCCCGTCGACCTGGCGCGCGTAGTCCGACGCCTGCTCGGGGAGGAACAGCATCCTGCGGAGGAGCTCGTTCATGCCGTGCGCCTCGCCTTGCCCCGGCGCTCGCGCCAGACGAGGCCGCCGATGAGGCCCGACAGCGCGAGGAGCACCGCGAGGCCCCCCGCGCGCACGAAGCCCCACGCGTACGGCTCGTACTTCCGCGACGCGGGGTCGTAGCGGTAACAGGTGAGGAGGAACTTGTCGAAGCTGGTGCCGACCTTCCCGTCCGCCGCCTCCACGACGGCGAGCCGGAAGTCCTTCGCCGGATACTCGATGCCGTACAGGTAGCGCGAGACGGTGCCGTCCGGCCCGAGCACGAAGACCGCGGCGATGTGCGCCCACTCCTTCGTCTGCGGGTCGTACTTGTAGCGGAAGCCCACCGCCTCGGCGAGCTGGCGGGAGGCGGCCTCGGTGCCGACGAGGAAGGGCCACACCGGCTCGGACTCCGCGCGCCCCAGGGACTGGAGGTAGCCGCGGCGCCGCTCCGCCGCCTGCGCCGGCTTCTCCTTCGGGTCGAACGACACCGTCACCGCCTCGTAGTCCTTGCCGAGCACGAGCCCGTTCTCGCGCATGGTCTTGGCCATCCCGGAGAGGATGAGCCCGCAGAGCATGGGGCAGTCGTAGTAGACGAGCGTGAGCACCACGGGGCGGTGGCCACGGAACGCGTCGCCGAGCCGGAAGGGGCGGCCGTTCCCGTCGGTGAGCTCGAGGTCGAGCGGCACGCGGTTCCCGAGCCGCTCGTCGACGCCGACCTCCTCCAGGATCGCGGGGGGCTGGTCGGTCGGCGGACCCTTCGGGTCCGGGCGATTCCAGAACTGCGCCGCGGCGGGGCTCGGCCTCGAGGCGAGCGTGGCCAGCGCGGCGAGCGCGGCGAGCCGGGCGGTGCGCCGGATCATGGCTGCCCTCCCGGCGGCGGCGCCTCGCCCTTCGGCGCCTGCGCGGGCCGGACGCCCTTCGCGACGAGGTCCATCGCGCGGTCGATGGGGATGTGCACCACGCCGCCGTCGCGGTCGACCCAGCCGTACGACCCGAGCTTCTCGAGCCGCCGGGCCCGATCGCGCGTGCCGCGCACCGCGACGTCGAAGATCTGCTGCTCGACCATCCCGATCTTCGACTGGCCGAGCTCGGCGGGGATCGTGGGGGGCGGCTGCTCGCTCTGGCGCAGGCGCAGGTAGCTCACCGCCGCGAGCGAGGCGAAGAAGAAGACGACGAGCGCGCCGACGCCGACCGCGACCACCTTGCCGCTCGAGATCCGGTCCTCCTCCGACCGGACCCCGTGGCCGTGACCGCCCTCGTGCGCGTGGGCGTGCGTGGGATCGATGTGCGGATCGTTCATTGCGGCAGGTACCTCAGCGAGTCCTCGAGGTAGGGGTCGCGCACCGGCACCGGGGAGGCGCCGCGCAGGCGGAAGAGCGTGAACGCGACCGCCGCGCCGCCGACCCCCACGAACGCCGCGAGGTCCCAGAGCGACGGCCGCGGGCCGGCGGGGTCGAGGTGCGGCATGACGAGCCAGTAGAGGTCGACCCAGTGCACGAGGAGCAGCCAGCCCGCCACGAGCGAGAGCGCCCGGGGGGTCCGCTTCAGGTCGCGCGAGAGGAGCAGGAAGAACGGGACGACGAAGTGGAACAGCGCGAGGAAGATCCCCACCCACTTCCACCCGCCGTCGATCCGGAGGATGTACCAGGGCACCTCCTCCGGGACGTTCGCGATCCAGATGAGCATGAACTGGGAGAAGGCCACGTAGGCCCAGAAGGCGGTGAAGGCGAGCAGGAACTTCCCGAGCGAGTGGAAGTGCTCGAGGCTCATGTGGTGCCCGAACGCGGTCGGATCGGGCCGCGAGAGCGTGGCGGCGATGATCGTGACCGCGAAGGCCGCCATGAAGCTGCCGGCGAACCAGTACACGCCGAAGATCGTCGAGAAGAAGCGCGGGTCGAGCGACATCATCCAGTCGAACGACGCGAAGGTGAGCGTCAGCGCGAGGAACGGGAGCGAGCCCGCGCCGAGGCGGCGCTGCCACCGCGTGAGCGTCGCGCCCCCGGCGCTGTCCTGGCGGATCGACCAGCTCCGCAGCAGGTGCGCGACGACGATCCAGAACACGAAGTAGACGGCGGCGCGCCCGAGGAAGAAGCCCGCGTTCAGGTAGGGGAGCTTGTGGTGGACGGCGTGCGCCATCTCCGGCGCCAGCGTCTCCGGCGGCGCCATCCACACGAAGAGGTGCTTCATCCCGAGCGCGATGGGGACGAACAGCACGGCGAAGAGGGGCAGCGCGGCGGGCACGGTCTCGACGAAGCGCCGCAGCACCACCGGCCAGCGCGCGTTCGACGCGTGGAACGCGCCGAGCAGGATGAGCGCGCCGAGCGCGATGCCGAGCCAGTAGACGAACGCGACGAGGTACGCGAAGAGCGCGCGGCGCGGGTCCACGAGGCCGCCCACCGCGGTGAGCGCCAGGCCCGCGACGGCGGCGACGAGGGCTGGGGCCATGAGGCGCCGGCCGCCCTGGTACGGGGTGAGCGTCATCGCCCCTCCTTCTCGAGGCGCTCGCGCGCCTCCGGCGGGACCTGCTCCATGGCGGCGTGCTGGGAGAGCTGGAGGGCGCGCACGTAGGCGACGACCGCCCACCGGTCCTGCACCGAGAGCTCCGCGGCGTACGAGGGCATGAGGCCGAACCCCTCCGAGATGACCTGGTAGATGTAGCCGTCCGCGAGGTCGCGGAACTGGTGCAGCGAGGGCGGCTTCCTGAGCGACATGTTGAGCGCGACCTGACTCTCGCCGTCGCCGAGCACGCCGTGGCAGGTCGCGCAGATCACGTCGAACCGGGCCCGGCCGCGCGCGAGCTGCTCGGCCGTGGCCGCGACGGGCGACACCGCGAGCGGCCGGCCGTCGGGGCCCCGGCCGGTCGCGACGGCGGGCTCGATCGGCGCCCGGTGCGGCACGGTGCCGGGCGGCGGGGTGCGCATGGCGAGGCCGTCCGGGTAGTACTTGCTCGCCTTGTAGGCCTTCACCTTGGGCTGATCCCACATCGGATCGAGCCGCGGGCAGGCGGCGAGCAGGAGGAGCAGGGGGGCGGCGAGGCGCGCGGTCTTCATCTCACTTCGCCTCCGGCACGATCGACACGTTGCGCGCGCCGAACCGGCGCAGCTCCTGCGCGACGGGCTCGGCGTCCTTCCCCTCCACCTCCGCCGAGAGCCACAGGCCGTCGATGGACGCGGAGCGGAACGCCTCCACCTCGAACACCGGGTGGTGCGTGCGCGGGAAGCCGAAGTAGCCGGCGAGGAGCCCGACGAAGATGGCGAGGGAGGCGAAGAGGACGCCGAGCTCGAAGGTGACCGGGATGAACGCGGGCGCGCTGTGCGGCGGGCGGTTGCCCACGTTGAGCGGCCAGTCGTGACCGACCGTGTACCACTGCAGCAGGTAGCCCGTGATGGCGCCGGCGAGGCCGCCCACGAGGGCGACGATCGGCACGGTGGAGCGCTTCAGGCCGAGGGCGTGATCCGCCTCGTGGAGCGGGTACGGAGAGTGGATGTCGAGGCTCTCGTGCCCGTGGGCGCGGAGCGCGCGGGCGGCGTCGTAGAGCGGCTGCTCGCGCTCGAACTCACCGAGGACGTAGGCCTTCATCCTTCCTCCTCCGAGCCGGGGTGGGCGTTGTCGCCGTAGTGCTCGAGCTCGCGGCGGAGCTCCTTCACCTCGAAGAGCGGGATGGCGGGCAGGAACCGGAGGAACAGCAGGAACAGCACGCCGAACATGCAGATGGAGCCGAGGAAGAGGCCCCAGTCCACCCAGGTCGGGTAATACATGCCCCACGACGAGGGGATGAAGTCGCGGTGGAGCGACACGGCGATGATGACGAACCGCTCCGCCCACATGCCGACGTTGACGAGGATGGCGACGAGGAAGAGCACGTACTCGTTCCGCCGCATCGACGGGAACCAGAGGATCTGCGGGGCGACCACGTTGCAGAACATCTGCGCGATGAAGATGCCCCTGTACGGCCCCTGGAACCGGTTCAGGAAGGCGAAGGCCTCGGACGCGCTGCCCGAGTACCAGGCCATGAACCACTCCATCATGTAGCCGTAGAACACCATGAGGCCGGTCGCGAGGATCACCTTCGCCATGTTGTCGAGGTGACGCTCGGTGACGACGTGCTGGTACCCGAGCAGCCGCCGCGCCGGGATCATGAGCGTCAGCACCATCGCGAAGCCGCTGAAGATGGCGCCGGCCACGAAGTAGGGCGGGAAGATGGTGGTGTGCCAGCCCGGCAGCTGCGAGATGGCGAAGTCGAAGGACACGATGGTGTGGACGGAGACGACGAGCGGCGTGGAGAGCCCGGCGAGGAGCAGGTAGCCGATGCGGTAGTGCCGCCAGTGGCGCGCCGAGCCGCGCCAGCCGAAGCTCATGATCCCGTAGACGATGCGGCGCCCGCGGGTCTTCGCGGCGTCGCGCAGGGTCGCGAGATCGGGGATGAGGCCGAGGTACCAGAAGAGGAACGAGACCGTCGCGTAGGTCGAGATCGCGAACACGTCCCAGGGCAGCGCGCTCTTGAAGTTCGGCCAGATCAGGTTCGTGGACGGGTACGGGATGAGCCACCAGAAGAGCCACGGCCGCCCGAGGTGGATGACCGGGTAGACGCCCGCCATCGCCACCGCGAAGAGCGTCATCGCCTCCGCGAAGCGGTTGATGGAGGTGCGCCACTTCTGCTGGAACAGGAGGAGGATCGCGCTGATGAGCGTGCCGGCGTGGCCGATGCCGATCCACCAGACGAAGTTCGTGATGTCGAACGCCCAGGCGACGGGGATGTTGTTGCCCCAGGCGCCGATGCCCACGAACAGGGTCGTGACGAGCGACAGGGTCCAGAACCCGACCCCGCCGAGGAGCGCGAAGAGGAGCAGCAGCCAGCCCTTGCGCGTCGGGCCGAGGACGGGGGAGAGGAGGCTCTCGGTCAACGCCCGATCGTCCGGGCGGCCCACGAGGACCGGCGCGCCCTCGAGCGCGTGGGCGTCTTGGATCGTCTTCTCGGCGGTGCTCATGCGAGCTCGGGGTTGGGGTTGCGGAGCTTGACGAGGTAGGCGGTGCGCGGCCGGGTGCCCAGCTCGTGGAGCAGGTCGTACCGGCGCGCGTCGGCGTGCTTGCGCGACACGCGCGAGCGCGCGTCGTTGAGGTTGCCGAACACGATCGCCTCCGAGGGGCAGGCCTGGGCGCAGGCCGGCACGACCTCGTCCGGCCCGATCTTCCGCCCGCCCACGCGCGCGTCGATGCGCGCCCGCTGGATGCGCTGGGTGCAGTAGGTGCACTTCTCCATGACGCCGCGGGCCCGCACGGTGACGTCCGGGTTCATCAGCATCTGGAGCGTCGGCGCCATGTCCCCGTGGTAGTCGAGGAAGTTGAAGCGGCGCACCTTGTACGGACAGTTGTTCGAGCAGTACCGCGTGCCGACGCAGCGGTTGTAGACCATCTCGTTCAGGCCCTCGTCCGAGTGGACGGTGGCGTTCACGGGGCAGACGTACTCGCAGGGCGCCATCTCGCAGTGCACGCACGCGAGCGGCTGCGTGACCGACTGTGGATCCTCCGCCGGCCCCTCGAAGTAGCGATCGACCCGGATCCAGTGCATCTCGCGGCTGCGGAGCACCTGCTCCTTGCCGACCACCGGGATGTTGTTCTCGGCCTGGCACGCCGCCGTGCACGCCGAGCAGCCGATGCACTTCGACAGGTCGATCGCCATCCCCCAGCGGTAGTCCTTCTCCGAGTAGTCGACCGGCTGGAGGATGGTCGGCGCCTCGCCGCGGTGCTCGTCGAGCTCGGCCTTCGCGCGGGGGAGCTCCTCGTGATCGAGCGCGAGCGCGATGGCGCGGCCCTCCATCGAGAAGTGACCCTGCGTGATGGCGAGCTCGGTCGTCTTGCCGGTCTTCTTCAGCGTGGCGCCGCCGGCGTACCAGGGGGCGTCGCTCGTGCGGAGCGCGTAGGCGTCGAAGCCCGCGCCCTGGCCGACCGCCCCGGCGACCCGCTGGCCGTAGCCGAGCGCGACCGTGACCGCGTCGTCGGCGTGGCCGGGGACGACGAGCACCGGCGCGACCACCGCGCGGCCGCCGCGGGCGAGCTCGACGAGCTCGCCCGACTCGAGCCCGAGCCGCCTGGCGGTCGCGGGCGAGAGGTGGGCGGCGTTCTCCCAGGTGAGCTTGGTGATGGGATCCGGCAGCTCCTGCAGCCAGGCGTTCTCGAGGAAGCGGCCGTCCCAGACCTTGTAGTCGGGCGCGAAGCCGAGCTCGATGCCGCCCGCGGGGGCGGGGAGCTTCCCGAGCGCGTCCGCGACGCGGGCGGGGTCGACCTTCGCGTCCTCCGGGCGGCCGGCGCTCTCCGTGAGGAGGCCGGCCGCGAGCCACTCGTCCCAGGTCCTGTCGAAGGGATCCGGCGGGCGGGGCCGGTTGGTGTCGGCCGGGTTCGAGGCGGCGGCGGGGCCGGAGAGCGGCAGCGGGGCCGGCGGCGCCCCGGAGCGGCTGCGCCAGCCGTCGCGCACGAGGCGCCAGGCGCCGCGCTCGCCCTCGCCGAGGAACGCGGCGAAGAGGTCCACCTCGGTCGTGCTCTCGTGGAGCGGCGAGATGAGCGGCTGCACGACCGTGACGGTGCCGTCCCGCGAGCGGAGATCGCCCCAGGACTCGAGCGGGTGGCTCGCCGCGAGCCGCCAGCTCGCCGCCCGCACCGTCTCGTCGTCGCGGAGCGCGAGGACCATCGAGTTCTTCACCTTGCCGAACACCTTGCGCAGCTCGAGGTCGGCGGGCGCGGTGTGGAGCGGGTTCCAGGCGGTCACGACGAGCGTGTCGACCTTGCCGGCCTGCACCTCGGCGGCGAGCGCGCGGAGCGCATCCGGGCCGGCCTGGGGATCGACCAGCACGGGCGCGCGCCAGCGCACGACGGGCCCGACGTTCCCGAGCGCCTCGTTCATCGCGGCGGCGAGCGCGTGGACCGCCGGCGGCTGCCGCGCACCCGCGACGATGAGCGAGCGCCCGCGGGCGCCGGCGAGATCCTTCGCGACGGCCCTGGCGGCCCGGGCATGCTCGCCCTCGGCGCGCGCGCCGAGCGGCGCGAGTCCCGCCACGCCCGCCTGGGCGAGCTCCGCGGCGACCGCCCGCGCGAACGCCGCGACCTCGGCGCCGCGCATGCGGAACCGGTGGTCGGCCATGCCCCCCGTCACCGAGAAGCGCGGCTCGGCCACGTAGAGCCGGTTCATGCGCTCGCCCTCGCGGCGCGAGGCGAACTCGCGCGCGCTGCGCAGGTGCTCGCCCTCGGTGGCGAGGAAGTCGGAGTCGAGCGACAGGATCACGTCCGCCTTCGCGACCTCGAAGGTGGCGTCGAGCGGGCGGCCGAGCGCGATGGCGGCGCCGGCGCGCTGCGCCGCGTCCCCGCCCGCCGGCGCCCACGTGTCGAAGCGCGCCTTCGGGAAGCGCTCGAGGAGCCGGCGGCGCAGGTCGGCGACGGTCGGCGAGCTCGTCGGGGCGACGAGGAAGCGCAGCCGCGCACCGCCGTCCTTGTCGTGCTCGCGGGCGAGCGCCGCGATCTCCTGGAGGACCGCCGACCACGCGAGCGCGCGGCCGCCGCGCGTGAACCCCGCGAGGCGCGCCGGATCGTAGAGGTCGAGCACCATCGCCTGGGTGATTGCGTCGGTGCCGCCGAGGCTCGCCGGGTGCAGGCGGTTCCCCTCGACCTTGACCGGCCGGCCCTCGAACGCCTGCACGACGAGCCCGACGGCGTAGCCCTCGTCGCTCCGCGCCGTCGCGTAGCCCACGGGGACGCTCGGCGTCACCGCCTCCGGCTTGCGCACGTAGGGCACGAGCTTCTCGCGCGGCGGCTTGCAGGCGAGGCCGGCGAACGCCGCGGAGGCGCCGAGGATCTGGAGGAAGCCGCGCCGGGAGAACCCCGCGGGCGTCTCGGCGGCGCCCTCCGGGAACTCGCCGGGCTCGGCGTCCGCTCGCCCCGCGAGCTCGTCGATGCTCTTCCAGCGGCGCGTCTCGAGCGCCGTCTTCTGACCGTAGATGGGAAGCCCTAGCGATGGCATGTGTAGCAGCTCGTGCGGGGTTTCACGTCGTACTTCTTCGCCAGCTCTTTCCCGAGCGCGACGGGGTCGCCTTCCGGCTGCCACGTCATGTTCGTGACCTCCTCGAGCGGGCGGAGACGCGGGGTGGGGTTCCGGTGACAGTCGAGGCACCAGCCCATCGTGAGTGGAGCGACCTGCTCGATCGCCGGCATCAGGTCGACGCGTCCGTGGCACTCGACGCAGCCGACCCCCTTGTTCACGTGGATGGCGTGGTTGAAGTAGACGAAGCCCGGGAGGCGGTGGACCCGCACCCATTCGATCGGCTTGTTGGCGAACCAGCTCGAGCGCACCAGGTCGAGCAGCGGGCTCTTGTTCCAGACCTGCGAGTGGCAGTTGAGGCAGAGCTCGGTGGGCGGGATGCCCGCGCTGGCGGCCTTGTCGACGGTCGTGTGGCAGTAGCGGCAGTCGATGAGGTCGTCCTGCACGTGGTGGCGGTGGTCGAACTGCACCGGCTGGCCCACCTGCTCCGCCTGCCCGGTGCCCGCCGGGATGCGGGCGAACACCATCAACGCGCCCACCGTCCCGGCCGCACCGGCGAAGAGGATCGCGATGACGATGCGGAAGATGCCGTTGGATCTGGGAGAAAAGAGTGCGCTCATCGCATGGCGCGCGGGCCCCTTGGACGTCGTGCAGGTACGACCGGGCCCGCGCTGGGGCGTAAATTGTCTTGGATCAAATATCGACGGAAGGTCTCGGAAGGGGCGAGGGGCTCGGGTTCTTGCCCGGTCGCAAGCCCGCGCGGGACGCGCCGCACCCGCCGGTGCGCGGGCCGTTCCGTGCGGGAGGGACGACGCCCGCTGCCGCCGCCGCGGCGGGCTGCAGGGAGCGGACGGAGGCCGCAGCGACGACGCGGTGCTTGTTCCATCGACCGCTCCGAGTTACGACCCACCCCTCATGGACCCCAAGGACACCGAGCTGCTCGAGCGCGCCCGCGAGGGCGACCGCCGGGCGCTGGAGGCGCTCCTGTCACGGCATCAACGGAGCGTGTATCGCTTCGGGCTGAAGATGTGCCGTGACGAGGAGGACGCAAAGGACGTCTTGCAGGAGACCCTCCTTGCGGTCGCACGAAACGTGAAGGACTTCCGCGGCGCGTCCTCCGTCTCGACCTGGCTCTATACGATCGCGCGGAGCTTCTGCATCAAGAAGCGGCGGCGCTCGAAGTTCGCGCCGGAGCAGGAGGAGTCGCTCGAGGCGCGCGTCTCCGGGGAGGCGGCGCGCCAGGTGGTGGACCCGACGCGCCCGCCCGACGACGCGCTCGCGGGCCGGCAGATCGAGGCCGCGCTCGAGCAGGCCATCGCCGCGCTCGACCCCATGTACCGTGAGGTCCTCGTGCTCCGCGACGTCGAGGGGCTCACCGCCCCCGAGGTCGCCGAGGTCATGGGGCTCAGCGTGGAGGCGGTGAAGAGCCGCCTGCACCGCGCGCGGGTCGCGGTGCGCGAGGCCGTCGCGCCGCTGCTCGGGATCCCCGGCGCCGCCGCCCCGCCCGCCGCGGCAGGCAGGGCCGCCCCCGGCGAGCCCGCCGCGGAGCCCTGCCCGGACATCGTGGAGCTCTTCTCGAAGCACCTCGAGGGCGAGATCAGCGCCACGCTCTGCGCCGACATGGAGCGCCACCTCGCCCGCTGCCCGAGCTGCGACGCGCGCTGCCAGTCGCTCCAGCGGACGCTCGCGCTCTGCAAGGCCGCGCCGCACCCGGAGGTCCCCGCGGCCGTGCAGGCGTCCGTCCGGTCGGCGCTCGAGGAGTTTCTCTCGCTGCAGCGCCCGTGATCCGCCGCGTCCGGGGCGCGGCGGATGCGCTCGCGGACCCTGCGGTTTGCCGCCCTCCCCTCCTCACCCCATCTTTGGGGTCGGGAGGTGAGGGGATGCTCGACAAGGGGACACTCTTCGCGGCGGCGCTCGCCGTCGCGAGCCCGGCGCTCGCTCAGTCCGGGACGACGTACCAGCAGCCGTACACGCCGCCGCAGCAGCAGACGCAGCCGCAGCAGCCGCCGGCGCAGCAGCCGGCCCCGCCGCCCGCCCAGCAACCCGCGACCGGCGGAACCGCGGCGCCGGGGGGCGCCTCGCAGCAGGTGGTGGTGAACCCGCCGAGCGGGCAGTCGGGCGGGACGACCACCACGGTGACGCCGCCCCCGCCGCCGACCTCGACGACGGTGGTGACGCCGCCGGCCTCGCAGCCCGCGACCGAGGTCATCGTGGAGCGGCGCGAGCGGCCGAACCCGATGGCCACGGTCGCCACCGACGCGGCCTACGGCGGCGTCGCAGGCCTCCTCGTCGGCACGGGCGTGTCGCTCGTGAACGAGTGGGACAACTGGCAGCGCGACATGATGATCGGCGCGGGCGTGGGGCTGCTCGTCGGCGCGGCGGTGGGCGCCGTCCACGCGACGTACGACGCGCGCGAGGCGGACCGGCGCGAGCGGCGCGTCGCCGTGCGCGACGGCCTCGGCTCGACCGATCGCGACCCGGTCCTCGAGGCGCCGACCTACGTCGGCTGGGCGGGTCACTTCTAGGCGATAGCGAAGTAGGTGCCGGGGGGACGCGCGTAGGCGTCCCCCCGGCACGGCTGTCCGCGGGGCCCGCCTCGCACTACACTCGCGCCGTGTCGATCTACCGGCTCTCGCGCGAGGTCGCGTTCCCGGATCCGGAGCTCGCCGAGCCCGACGGGCTGCTGGCGGTCGGCGGCGACCTCTCGGCGGAGCGGCTCCTCACCGCCTACGCCACGGGCATCTTCCCGTGGTACGGCGACGACACGCCCATCCTCTGGTGGTCGCCCGACCCGCGTCTCGTGCTGGAGCCGGAGTGGCTGCACGTCTCCGCCTCGCTCGCGCGCACCCTGCGCCGCGGCCGCTACCGCGTCACGGCCGACCGCGCCTTCGAGGACGTGATCCGGCGCTGCGCCGCGCGCGAGCGGCCCGGGCAGTCCGGGACCTGGATCGTGCCGGAGATGGTCGAGGCCTACGTGCGCCTCCACCGGCTCGGCTTCGCCCATTCGTTCGAGGCGTGGGAGGGCGACGGGCTCGCGGGCGGGCTCTACGGCGTCTCGCTGGGCGCGGCCTTCTTCGGCGAGTCGATGTTCGCCGATCGGCCGGACGCCTCGAAGGTCGCGTTCGTCCGCTCGATCGAGTGGCTCGCGTCGTGGGGCGTGCGGCTCGTCGACTGCCAGGTGCGCACCGAGCACCTCTCGCGCTTCGGCGCGCGAGAGATCCCGCGCGCGGACTTCCTCGCGCGGCTGGCGCGGGCGCTCGAGAAGCCCACCCTGCGCGGGCGATGGGATCTCGAGGCGGCCGCTGGAACCGTCGGCTCGTGAGCGCGGGCCCGCCGCCCCCTATGCGAGCCCCTGATTCCGGAATGCCCGCCAGCCCCTCGGCCCGGCAAGCGTCCGGCCCGTCGCGCCCACGTGGCGCCGCCGCTCCCCTGCCCCTCCCCTCCCCGGAGCGCCCCCTGCGGGGGCGGAGCACCCCCGTGCCGCAGCGCGCGGAGCACGGGAACCGCGCGGCCGCGGGCCCTCCGCCGCGCGCGGTGGGCCCGCGCGGCGGGGAGGCCGTACGCTTAGAATGTGAGGCCATGGCAGAGCGGTCCCGCCCCGGGGGCGACACGGACGTCGTCGTCCCCCGGACGAAGGCGGAGAAGGAGACGAAGCGGCCGTCCCTGTACCGGGTACTCCTGCACAACGACGACTACACCACGCAGGAGTTCGTGGACTGGGTGCTCGTGACGGTGTTCCACCACGATCCCGAGAGCGCGCACCGCATCATGCTGAACGTTCACATGCACGGGGTGGGCGTCGCCGGTATCTATCCATTCGAGATCGCCGAGACGAAGGCGGAGAAGACGATGGAGCTCGCGCGCGAGGCGGAGTACCCGCTCCTCGTGACGGTCGAGCCGGAGTAGCGGAGCAGGCATGGTGACGGTGTCGAAGGAGCTGCAGCAGACGCTTCAGGCCGCGGTCGCGGAGGCGCGACGGAGACGCCACGAGTACGTGACGCTCGAGCACCTCCTGCACGCGATGACGCGCGACAAGGTGGCCTCCGAGGTGCTGCTCGCCTGCGGCGCCGACCTGAAGCTCCTCGAGCGCGAGCTCGAGGAGTACCTCGATCGCACGCTGGAGTCGCTCGGGACGTCGCAGGATCCCGAGCAGACCGCGGCGTTCCAGCGGGTCCTGCAGCGGGCGGCCTGGCACGTGCAGGGCTCCGGGCGCACCGAGCTCAACGCGGGCGACGTGCTCGTGGCGATCACGCGAGAGCGCGGCTCGCACGCGGTCTACCTCCTCGAGAAGCAGGGCGTCCGGCGCCTCGACATCCTCCAGTACATCTCGCACGGCATCGGCAAGGAGGGCGGCGGCGACGACGAGCCGCAGGACGAGGGGGGCGAGGAGTCCGGCGCGCCCCGCACGGTGAAGGATCCGTTCAAGACCTTCACGGTGAACCTCGTCGAGCGCGCGGCGCAGGGGCTCATCGACCCGCTCATCGGTCGCGACTCGGAGATCGAGCGCACCATCCAGGTCCTCTGCCGCCGGCGCAAGAACAACCCGGTGTTCGTGGGCGAGCCGGGCGTGGGCAAGACGGCGATCGTGGAGGGGCTCGCGCTCCGCATCCACGAGAAGAAGGTCCCGTCCGTCCTCGAGAAGGCGGCGATCTACTCGCTCGACATGGGCGCCCTCCTCGCGGGCACCAAGTTCCGCGGCGAGTTCGAGCAGCGGCTGAAGGGCGTCATCGCCGGCGTGAAGAAGACGCCGAACGCGATCCTGTTCATCGACGAGATCCACACCATCGTCGGCGCGGGCGCGACCACCGGCTCGTCCATGGACGCGTCGAACCTCCTGAAGCCCGCGCTCGCCTCCGGCGAGCTGCGCTGCATCGGCTCGACCACCTTCCACGACTACAAGCAGACGTTCGACCGCGACCACGCCCTCGCGCGGCGCTTCCAGAAGATCGAGATCTACGAGCCGAGCGTCGACGACACGATCCGCATCCTCAAGGGCCTGAAGAAGGTCTACGAGGAGCACCACGGCGTCGTGTTCACCCCCCGCTCCCTCCGCGCGGCGGCCGAGCTCTCGGCCAAGCACATCAACGACCGGCAGCTCCCGGACAAGGCCATCGACGTCCTCGACGAGGCCGGCGCGCGCGACCGGATGCGCGCGGAGGCGCGCCGTCGCCACCGCGTCACCGCCCGCGACGTGGAGCGGGTGGTCGCGAAGATCGCCAAGATCCCCGAGCGCACCGTGTCGGCGGACGACGAGACGCAGCTGCGCAACCTGGAGCCCGAGCTCAAGAAGGTCATCTACGGGCAGGACCCGGCGGTGGAGGCGATCGTCTCCGCCATCAAGCTGTCGCGCTCCGGGCTCGGCGCCCCCGAGCGGCCCATCGGCAACTTCCTCTTCTCCGGCCCGACCGGCGTCGGGAAGACCGAGCTCGCGAAGCAGCTCGCGCGGATCCTCGGCGTCGAGTTCCTGCGCTTCGACATGACGGAGTACCAGGAGAAGCACACCGTCTCCCGGCTCATCGGCGCGCCCCCCGGCTACGTCGGGTTCGACCAGGGCGGGCTCCTCACCGACGCGATCCGCAAGACGCCGTACGCGGTCCTGCTCCTCGACGAGATCGAGAAGGCTCACCCGGACATCTACAACCTGCTCCTGCAGGTGATGGATCACGCGACGCTCACCGACAACAACGGCCGCAAGGCCGACTTCCGGCACGTCATCCTCGTGATGACGACGAACGCGGGGGCACAGGAGCTCTCGGCCCGGCGCGTCGGGTTCGGCTCGGACCTGTCGGAGCCCGGCAACGCGCGGAACGCGATCGAGCGGACCTTCAGCCCGGAGTTCCGCAACCGCCTCGACGCGTGGGTGGCGTTCGACTCCCTGCCGGCGGAGGTGATCGCCCGCGTCGTCGACAAGATGGTGAAGGAGCTCGAGGCGCAGCTCGCCGAGCGCAAGGTGCACGTCGAGCTGAGCCTCGAGGGCCGCGCCTGGCTCGCGGAGCACGGCTTCGACCGCAAGATGGGCGCGCGGCCGATGGCCCGGCTCATCCAGAACGAGGTCAAGAAGCCGCTCGCCGAGAAGATCCTGTTCGGCGAGCTCCACGACGGCGGCACCGTCCGCGTGGAGGTGGAGCCGGACGGCTCGAAGCTCCGCCTCGTGGTGAATGCGGCGGTGCCGGCCCCGCGGGTGCCGGAGCCCGAGCCCGCCTGACCGCGCCGTCCGGCGCTTCGCTCAGGCGGCGCGGCGAGGCGCCGGCCGCGCTGCGGGCTCCTCGCCCGCCGAGCCCAGCCGGAAGAACGCGATCGCCGCCTGCAGCTCGTCGGCGCGGCGCTCCAGGTCCTGCGCGGTGGCCTCGATCTCCTGGGCCGCGCCCGCGGTGTGCTGGACGCCGGAGCTCAGCCCCTGCACGGCCCCGCTGATCTGCGCGGCGCCCGTCGCGAGCGCGCGCGTCGCAGCGGCCATGTCACGGACCTGCTCGGCGCTCTTGCGGATGTCCGCCACGAGCCGGCCGAGCACCGCCCCCGCCCGCTCCGCGACCGCCACCGTCGAGTCCGAGAGCTCGCCGATCTCCTGCGCCGCGCCGCGGCTCCGCTCGGCGAGGGAGCGCACCTCGGAGGCCACCACCGCGAATCCCCTGCCGTGCTCGCCGGCGCGGGCGGCCTCGATGGCGGCGTTCAGCGCGAGGAGGTTCGTCTGGTAGGCGATCTCCTCCACGATCCCGGTCTTCTCCGCGATCTGCCGCATGGCGGCCACGGCCTCGGTGACGGCGCGTCCGCCCTCCTCCGCCGACGCAGCCGACGCGAGCGCCGAGCGCTCCGCCGCGTCGGCGTCCCGCGCGGTGGCGACGATCGTCGCCGAGATCTCCTCGACGCTGGCCGCCGCCTCCTCCGCCGCGGCGGCCTGCTCGGAGGTCGTCCGGGCGATGAGCTCCGCGCCCCCCCGCAGCTTCTCGCTGCCCGACGCCACGCCGTCCGCCGCGTCGCGGACCTGCCCGACCGCGCCGCGCAGCTGGCCGACGGTGTCGCGCATGGCCGAGAGCACCTGCCCCGCCTCGTCCAGGGCGCGCGCCTCGATCCGGATCGAGAGGTCGCCCGCGGCCATCCGGGCGGACGCGGCGGCCGCCTCGCGCAGCGCGAACAGGCTGCGCCGCAGCGAGCCGTACAGCAGCGCCCCGGCGACCACCATCATCGCGGCGATGAGGGCCATCGTCGTCCAGCCGTCGCGCACCGACGCGGCGTGGAGCGCGGTCGCGTCGCGGAAGAAGAAGAGGACCCCGGCGACCTCCCCGCTCGCGTCCCGCAGCGGACCGATCCCGGCCACGTACCACGCGTCGCCGCGCCGGAAGAGCCGCGCGACCGGGGCCTCGAGCCCGCCGGCGAGCCCCACCGCGCCGCCGAGCTCGTGCGCGAGCGCCCGGTCGGTCGCCTCGAGCAGCTGGAACTCGCCGACGACCTCCTTCGTCGGCTCCGCCCCCTTGGCGCGCAGGTAGTCGGTGCGCAGGAACAGCGCGGCGTCCTCGCCGGTGACCGCCTTCGTCTGGGCGAAGAGGTGGTCGATCTCCTCGGCCACCTCGAGGTACCCGAGCGGCGCGCCGCCGAGCGACACCGGCCGGACGCTCCGCAGCGAGAAGAAGTTCTTGCCGAGCTCGATGCCGTGCGCGTTCCGGCCGGTCTTCGCGGCGGCGAGGAAGGTCGCGCGCTTGAGGACGTCGTCCCGCTGCTCGGGCTTGTGGGCGCGCAGGAAGACGCGCCCGTCCGGATCGATGAAGTACATGTGCGTGATCGCGTTCGTCGCCTTCAGCTCGGCGAACAGCGGGGCGGCCGCGGCGAGGAGCCCGTCGCGATCGTGGGTGGCGAACGGCGCGAGGAGGCGCTCCTGGTGCGCGAGCACGGTGAGCGCGCGCGAGAGCCCCTCCGCGTCGGCGGCGACCGCGGCGTCGAACGCCGCCACGTCGGCCAGCATCTCTCCGGAGGCGGCGTCGAGGAGCTGGCGCTCCCGCGCCGATCGCGTGACGAGGGCGGCGAGGGCGATGGTGAGAGAGAGCACCGCGGCGAGCGAGACGAGGAACCTGTTCCTGAGCGATGCGGTGCGCACGGCGAGCGACCTCCAGTTGGGGGCGCACCGAGTTTCGCATCCCGGAGGGGGTGTGCAAACTCCGATCGGCCCCCGTCGGCGAGCGACATGGCCGCGACCCGGGATTTGCCTGTAGAGCCGATATCGCTCGCATGTGCGTTGACGTAGGGTGAACGAACCCTCGGCCCCGACTCGCCCCGCCACCCCCCCCCGATCCCGGGCGCAGTCGCGTCGGCCCCTTCCCTCGGGTACAACCCCCGCGCGTGCAGCGGCTCCCCATCGACGACATCCTGGCGGACGCGGTCGCGGCGCTCCGCGCCGGGCCGTCCCTCGTCATCGAGGCGCCGCCGGGCGCGGGCAAGACGACCCGGGTCCCCCCCGCGATCCACGCCGCCGGGCTCGCGGGCAAGGGCGAGGTCGTGGTGCTCGAGCCGCGGCGGCTCGCGGCGCGGCTCGCGGCACGGCGGGTCGCGGAGGAGCGGGGCGAGCGCGCCGGCGAGACGGTCGGCTACCAGGTGCGGTTCGAGGAGGTGGCGGGCCCGAGCACGCGCATCCGCTTCGTGACCGAGGGGCTCCTCACGCGCCGGCTCCTCGCCGAGCCGTCGCTGCCCGGCGTCGGGGTGGTGGTCCTCGACGAGCTCCACGAGCGTCATCTCCAGGGCGACCTCGCGCTCGCCCTGCTCCGCCGCCTGCAGCGGACCTCGCGGCCCGATCTGAAGCTCGTCGCGATGTCGGCGACGCTCGACGCCGGACCGGTGGCCCGGTTCCTGGGCGCCGCCTCGCTCCGCTCGGAGGGCCGGCGCTTCGAGGTCGCCGTCGAGTACCTCTCCCCCGAGGAGGCGGCCCGGCCGGACGTCCGGCTCGAGGACGCGGTCGCGCGCGCCGTGCGCCGGCTTCACCGCGAGGGGATCGACGGCGACGTGCTCGTCTTCCTCCCGGGGGCCGCGGAGATCCGGCGGGCGCGGGAGGCGCTCGCGGCGTGGGCAGCGACCGCGGAGGTGGACCTCCTGCCCTTGCACGGCGATCTGCCGCCCGAGGAGCAGGACCGGGCCGTGCGGCCCGGGCCGCGCCGGAAGGTGATCCTCTCGACGAACGTCGCCGAGACCTCCGTCACCCTGGAAGGAGTGGTGGCCGTGGTGGACTCGGGGCTCGCGCGCGTCGCGTCGCACTCCCCGTGGTCGGGGCTCCCGACCCTCGAGCTCCGCAAGATCAGCCGGGCCTCCGCCGCACAGCGCGCCGGCCGCGCCGGCCGCACCCGGCCCGGGCGCGCGCTCCGCCTCTACACGCGCCACGATCACGACGCCCGCCCCGGGTTCGAGGTGCCGGAGATCCTCCGCGAGGACCTGTCGGAGACGCTCCTCGCCCTGGCCGCCCTCGACGCCGCCGAGGGGCTCGAGTGGTTCGAGCCGCCGCCTCCGGCCGCGTGGGAGGCCGCGCGCGGGCTGCTCGTCCGGCTGGGCGCCATCGACCCGCGCGGCGCCATCTCCGAGGCCGGTCGGCGCATGCTCCGCCTGCCCGTCCACCCCCGCCAGGCGCGGCTCGCGATCGAGGCGGCCGCGCGCGGCGCCCCCGACGCCGGCGCGCTCCTCGCCGCCCTCCTGGGCGAGCGCGACGTGCGCGATCGCCGCGCGCTCGCGGGCGGAGCGCTCCCGCCGACCGGCCCTTCCGACCTGCTCGAGCTCGCGCAGGCGTTCGAGGAGGCCGCGCGCGCGCGCTTCGCGCCGGAGCGGCTCCGGCGCATGGGGCTCGAGCCGGGCGCGGTGCAGGCCGTCGAGCGGAGCCGGAGGCAGCTGCAGCGGCTGCTGAGGTCGATCGGGCCGCCCTCGACGTCGTCCCCGTCCCCGGCCGCGCCCTCCTCCCCGCTCGCCGGCACCACCTCCGAGGAGCACGCGCTGCTCCTCGCCACCCTCGCCGCCTATCCGGATCGCGTCGCGCGGCGGCGCGCGCCGGGGTCGGACGAGGTGGTCCTCGTCGGCGGTGGCAGCGCGCGGCTCGACCCCGCGAGCGTGGTGCGCGAGGCGCCGCTCCTCGTGGCGGTCGACGCGGAGGAGCGCCGCGGCGATCGCCGCCCGCCGGGCGCCCGCGCCGCCGAGGCGCGGGTGCGCGTCGCGAGCGCCGTGACCGACGAGATGCTGCTCGATCTGTTCCCTGCGGCGCTCCGCTACGAGGACGCCGTCGGATGGAACGGCGCCGCCGAGCGTGTGGAGGCGACCGAGCGGCTCGTGTACGAGGACCTGGTGCTGGAGGAGGTCCGCGCGCCGAAGGCGGATCCGGAGAAGGTCGCCGCGCTCCTCGCCGAGGAGGCGCTGGCCCGCGGGCCGAGCGCGTTCGCGCCGGAGGGCGCCGTGGACCGGCTCGTCGCGCGCCTCGCCTTCGCGGCGCGGCACGCGCCGGACGCGGGCCTCTCGCCGCCCTCCGACGAGGAGCTCGCCGCGGCGCTCCGCGACCTGTGCGCCGGGCGGCGGAGCTTCGCGGAGCTGCGCGAGGCGGACCTGCCCGGCGCGATCCTCGCCCGCCAGGACCCGAGGGCCCGCGCCGCGCTGGAGCGGCTCGCGCCCGAGCGGCTGACGCTGCCCGGCGGGCGCAGCACCCGCGTCCACTACGAGGCCGGCAAGCCGCCCTGGATCGAGAGCCGCCTGCAGGACTTCTTCGGCCTCGCGCAGGGCCCGGCGCTCGCCGGCGGGAAGGTGCCGCTCGTCCTGCATCTGCTCGCCCCGAACCAGCGCGCCGTGCAGGTGACGACCGACCTCGCCGGCTTCTGGGAGCGGCATTACCCGTCGATCCGACGCGAGCTCGCCCGGCGCTACCCGCGCCACGCGTGGCCGGAGGATCCGCGCCACGCCTCGCCGCCGCCGGCGCGGAGGTAGCGGGCGCCTCGAGCGCGGCCTCGGCGGGCGGCGGGCGGAACCTCCGGGGCTTGGCCGGGCCTCCTCGCGTTGCGAGCTTCGGATCCGTGGCCTCACGCACGAAGGTCCAGCCTTATCGCGCACAGCTCGCGCAGCTCGTGGACGAGGCGCCCGAGGGCGCCGCCTGGGTCCACGAGATCAAGTACGACGGCTACCGGATCGGCTGCGCGATCGAGGACGGCGCCGTCACGCTCTGGAGCCGCAACGGCAAGGACTGGACGGCCCAGTTCCCGGAGGTCGCCGCCGCCGCGCGGAAGCTGAAGGTCCGCTCGGCGCTCCTCGACGGGGAGGTCGCCGCCGTACTGCCCGACGGGCGCACGAGCTTCCAGGCGCTGCAGAACGCCTTCGGCGCGGGGCGGCGCGAGCTCCTCTACTTCGTCTTCGACCTCCTCCACCTCGATGGGCAGGATCTGGCCGAGCGCCCGCTCCTCGAGCGCAAGGCCGTCCTCGCGCGGCTCGTCGGCGAGGGCGCCGGGATCATCCGCTACGCACAGCATTTCTCCGGGAGCGGCCGCGACGTCCACCGGGAGGCGTGCCGGCTCGGCCTCGAGGGCATCGTCTCCAAGCGGATCGACCGCCCCTACCGTCCCGGGAGGAACGCCACCTGGGTCAAGGCGAAGTGCGTGCTCCGGCAGGAGCTCGTCGTCGGCGGCTTCACCGATCCCGAGGGGGCGGCCCGCGACGCCATCGGCGCGCTGCTCGTCGGCTACCCGGAGGGCGGCGCGCTGCGCTTCGCCGGGAAGGTCGGGACGGGGTGGACGAACGAGGGCGCCCGCGCCCTGCGGGAGCGGCTCGCGCCGCTCTCACGGAAGGAGTCCCCGTTCACGCCGCCGCCCGCCGGCGGGCTGGGCCGCAGCGCGCACTGGGTCCGGCCCGAGCTCGTCTGCGAGGTCGCGTTCACCGAGTGGACGCACGACGGCAAGATCCGCCACCCGTCGTTCCAGGGGCTCCGGGAGGACAAGCGACCGGAGGACGTCGTGCGCGAGCGGCCGGGGGCGACCCCGACCTCGTCCCCGAACGATTCCCCCACCGCGAGCTCGACCCCTGGCCGCTCGGCCTCCTCGACCCGAAAGTCGACCCCGGGCCCGCGCCGGCGCCGGCGCTCGACCGGCCCGCGAGCGACTCCCGCCGGGCGTTCCCGAATCGAGCGCCGCCGTTAGATTGCCGACATGGGACGCGTCCGCGTCGGCACGAGCGGGTACCAGTATCGCCACTGGCGCGGCGTCCTCTATCCGGAGGGGCTGCCCCAGCGCGAGTGGCTCCCGCACTACGCCCGGTTCTTCGACACGGTCGAGATGAACGCGACGTTCTACCGGCTCCCGACGCCGGAGGCGGTCGAGCGGTGGCGCTCGGTGGTGCCGCGCGGGTTCACCTTCGCGGTGAAGGGCAGCCGCTACCTCACGCACCTCAAGCGGCTGCTCGACGCCGAGACCGGGCTGGAGCGCTTCTACGCGCCGGTGTCGCGGTTCGGCCGGAAGCTCGGGCCGGTGCTCTGGCAGCTTCCCCCGCACATGAAGCCCGACCTTCCCCGCCTCGATCGGTTCCTCGGACGGGTCCCCGCCGGCCCCCACGTCGTCGAGTTCCGGAACGAGGGCTGGTACTCGGAGGAGACGTGTGACGTGCTCGATCGTCACGGCGCCGCCTTCTGCGAGCACGACCAGATCAGGCGCCCGCCCCCCCGCCTCACGGGACGCTTCCGCTACGTGCGCTTCCACGGCACGACCGGGCGCTACTCGGGGCGATACGGGGTGGAGGCGCTCCGGCCGTTCGCGGCCGAGCTCCTCGCGTGGACGGAGAGCGGCGGCGACGCGTTCGTCTACTTCAACAACGACCTCGGCGGGCACGCCGTGCACGACGCCCTCACGCTCCTCGCCCTCGTGGGCGAGGAGCGCCCGGCGCTCGGCGCGTCGCCGTGACGCCCGTGCCCGGCGCGAGCCCCCGCCCCGGCGCCGAGCCGCCCGCTCGCCCGCAGCACGTGCGAACGCAGCGCGGCGTGCTCCCCCACGCGTGAGCGGGCGCGCGAGCGCGCCCGCGATATGGCTGCGACCATCCGGCACGCCGTCACGCACCGTGTGCCAGGGAGGTTCACCATGAGGAAGCGGATGGCAGCCGCCGTACTCTCGCTGGCGATCGCGATCCCCGCAGCGGCGGAGGGCGAGCGAGCCGCCGCGGCGCCGGATCTCGAGAAGCGCGTGGGGGAGCTCGAGGCGGCGTTCAACGCCCACGACGCGAACGCCCTGGCCGCGTTCTTCGCGCCGGACGGCACCTTCGTCAACCCGCGCGGTCAGCGCGCGTTCGGGCGGGAACAGGTGCTCGAGCGGTTCCGCGAGGATCTCGCCGGGCCGCTCAAGGGCTCGAAGCACCGCATCCGCATCGAGCGCGTCCGGACGCTCGGAGAGGCCGTGCTGCTCGACCTCGATCAGGACGTCACGGGGCCGAACCTCCCGGCCGCCGCTCCCCGTCCCGCCCACCCCCACGCCTCCGTCCTCATGAAGAAGGACGACTCCGGGCAGTGGATGGTGCTCGACGCGCGCGTCTACTTCTTCCTGCCCGGCGGACGACCCGGCGCCGCGCCCCCGGCCGCCCGCGGCGGTGCGAGAACGGGAGCCGGGCAGCGCTGAGCACGGCGGGCGATCCTCGCCCCTCTCGAGGGCTCCGGGGACGCCCGGCCGCCGACCCGTCCCGCCTCAGATCTCGAGCAGGATCCGCTCGGGATCCTCGATGGCGTTCTTCACCGCGATGAGGAACTGCACCGCCTCGCGTCCGTCGACGATGCGGTGGTCGTACGAGAGGGCGACGTACATCATCGGCCGCGCGACGATCGCGTCCCCCTCGACCACCGCGCGCTTCTCGATCTTGTGGAGCCCGAGGATCCCGGACTGCGGCGGGTTCAGGATGGGCGTCGAGAGCAGCGAGCCGTAGATGCCGCCGTTCGAGATCGTGAACGTACCGCCGGCGAGGTCGTCCATCGTGATGCGGTTGTCCCGCGCCTTCCTGGCGAGCTCGCCGATCGTCTTCTCCACGTCGGCGAAGGAGAGCGCGTCCGCGTCGCGCACGATGGGGACCACGAGCCCCTTGCCGCCGCCGACCGCCACCCCGATGTCGTAGTGGTCCTTGTAGACGATGTCGGTGCCGCGCACCTCCGCGTTCACCACCGGGAACGCGCGCAGCCCCTCGACCGCCGCCTTCACGAAGAAGGACATGAAGCCGAGCTTCACGCCGTGCTTCGCGAGGAACGTCTCCCCGTGCCGCTCGCGCAGCGCGAGCACGCGCGACATGTCGATCTCGTTGAAGGTGGTGAGGATCGCGGCGGTCTGCTGGGCCTCCACGAGCCGCCGAGCGACCGTGCGCCGGAGCGACGTCATCGCCACGACGCGCTCCCGGGCGGTCGCGCCGTCCCTGGGGGCCGGGGCGGGCGCGGGCGCGGGACCGCGCGCGGCCGCCGGCCGCTCGAGGGCGCGCACCACGTCCTCCTTGCGCACCTGGCCTCCGGGGCCCGAGCCCGCCACGGCGCCCAGCTCGAGCCCGTGCTCGGCGAGGAGCCGCCGCGCGCTCGGCGGGGCCCGGCGCGCACCCGCGGAGGGTGCGGGGGCCGCCGGCGCGGTACGCACGGTCGGTGGGGCCGCTGCAGGCGGGGTCGGAGCAGGGGGCGGAGGCTCGGCCCGCGCCACGGGGACGACGCCACCCGGCGTGGGGCCCGAGCCGAGCGGGGATGTCGCGGCCGCCTCGCCGGCGGCGCCTTCCTCGAGCTCCGCGATGGCCTCCCCCACCGCGACGGTGTCGCCGGTGCGCTTCAGCACCCGCTTCAGGACGCCCGCGGCGGGCGCCGGGACCGCCACCGTGGCCTTCTCGCTCTCGACCTCGACGAGCGGCTCGTCCACCTGGACGCGCTCGCCTTCGTTCTTGAGCCACGCGCCGATGGTGGCCTGCGTCACCGACTCTCCGAGAGACGGGACCTTCAGCTGGATGGACATGATCTTCAGCGCTCCTGGGCGGCCGCGCGCTCCGCGCGGATCCGCGAGACGGGCTCTCCGAGGGCCTCGCGCACGAGCTGCTCCTGCTCGAGCCGGTGGCGCGTCGCCGACCCGGCCGCCGGGCTCGCCGACGGTCCGCGCGAGACGAGCGCGATCCGCGACGGGAGCCGCGGCGCGAGGTGGGCGTTCACGTAGTCCCACGCGCCCATGTTCGACGGCTCCTCCTGCGACCAGACGATCTCGACCCCCGGGCGGAAGCGCGCGATGGCGGTCCGCACCGACTCCACGTCGAGCGGGTAGAGCTGCTCGAGCCGTACGATCGCCGCGTGCCGCGCACCCTGAGCCTCCCGCGCGGCGGCGAGGTCGTAGTAGAGCTTGCCCGAGCACAGGACGACCCGCGTCGTCTCCGTTGGGTCGACCCACTCGTCGTCGATCACGGGGCGGAAGCGCTCCTGCACGAGCTGATCGAGCGGCGACACGACCTTCGGGTGCCTGAGGAGGCTCTTCGGCGACATCACCACGAGCGGCTTGCGGTACGGCGAGCGCACCTGGCGGCGCAGCGCGTGGAAGTACTGGGCGGGGGTGGTGAGGTTCACCACGCGCCAGTTGTCGTCCACGGAGAGCTCGAGGAAGCGCTCGAGCCGCGCGGACGAGTGCTCCGGACCCTGCCCCTCCATGCCGTGAGGCAGGAGCAGCGCGAGCCCGGAGAGCCGGTTCCACTTGGCCTCTCCGGAGGAGAGGAACTGGTCGATGATGACCTGCGCCGCGTTCACGAAGTCGCCGAACTGCGCCTCCCAGACGGTGAGCGCGTCCGGCATCTCGAGGCTGTAGCCGTACTCGAACCCGAGCGCGCCCGCCTCCGAGAGCAGGCTGTCGCGGATCTCGACCGGACCCTGGCCGCTCCGCAGATGGGCGAGCGGCGAGTACGGGATGCCCGACTCGTGGTCGTAGAGCACCGCGTGCCGGTGGCTGAAGGTGCCGCGTCGCGTGTCCTGGCCGGAGAGCCGGATGCGCGTGCCCTCCCACGCGAGCGTGCCGAGCGCGAGCTCCTCCGCCATCGCCCAGTCCACCGGCTTCTCGCCGCGCACCATCTGGGCGCGCGCCTCGAGCACCTTCGCGAGCTTCGGGTGAACGCGGAAGCCGCGCGGGACCTCGACGAGCAGGTCGCCCACCTTCCGCAAGACGTCCGGCGCGACGCCGGTCTGCGGCTCCTCGCGGCCCATCGCCCCGCCGCGGAAGTCCTTCCAGAACCCGGTCATCGGCGGGGCGCCCGCCTGGACCGCGATCTTCGCCGAGTCGTGGTACGCCTCCTCGAGCCGCGCGCGGTAGCGCGCGACCATCTGCTCGAGCTCGCCGGCCGCGAGCGTCCCCTCCTTCACGAGCGCCTGCGCGTAGAGCGCCTTCAGGGTCGGCTTGCGCGCGATGGCCCGGTACATGACGGGCTGGGTGAACGCGGGCTCGTCCCCCTCGTTGTGGCCGTGCCGCCGGTAGGTCCACAGGTCGATCACCACGTCCCGGTGAAAGCGCTGGCGGAAGTCGACGGCGATCAGCACCGCCTGGGCGACCGCCTCCATGTCCTCGCCGTTCACGTGGATGATGGGGATCTGCAGCATGCGCGCGGGGCCGGTGCTGTAGGTCGTCGAGCGCGCGTCGCGGGGCGAGGTCGTGAAGCCGACCTGGTTGTTCACGATGACGTGGATCGTGCCGCCCACCGTGTACGCCTCGAGCTCCGACATCTGGAGCGACTCGGCGACGACGCCCTGGGCCGCGAACGCCGCGTCGCCGTGGACGAGGATGGGCAGCGAGCGCTGGCGCCCGGTGTCGCTGTAGCGATCCTGCTTCGCGCGCACCCGCCCCTGCACCACCGTGTCGATCCACTCGAGGTGGCTCGGGTTGAACGCGAGCGACAGGTGCACGAGGACGCCCTCGGCGCTCTCGCGGTCCGAGGAGTAGCCGAGGTGGTACTTCACGTCGCCCCCGCCGGCGTTCACGATGGCCGCGTCGCGGAACTCGGCGAAGATGTCGCGGAGCGGCTTGCCGACCACGTTGGCGAGCACGTTGAGCCGCCCGCGGTGCGCCATGCCGATGACGACGTTGCGCACCCCGTGGCCGATGGCCCGATCCACCGCGAGCTCGAAGAGCGGCAGGAGCCCCTCGGCGCCCTCCACGCTGAAGCGCTTCGCGCCGAGGAACTTCGTCCCGAGGTACTGCTCGAGCGTCTCCGCCTCGACGAGCTTCTCGAGCAGCCGCTTCTTCACCCCGGCGTCGAGCGACACGCGGTTGCGCGTGCGCTCCATCCGCTGCTCGAGCCAGCCGCGCAGGTCGGCGTCGTGCATGTGCGCGAGCTCGACGCCGATCGTCCGGCAGTAGGTCTCCTCCAGCCTCGCCACGAGCTGCCGGAGCGTGTCACCGCGGTGCCCCTCCGGGTCCGCCGCGGGCCGGTCGAGGTCCGCCTCGGAGAGCCCGAACGCCGCGAGTGAGAAGCGCTCCGCGCGGCGGGTGAGCGCAAGGGGATCGAGGTCGGCCCGCAGGTGGCCGTACTCGCGGTACGCGGTGACGAGCCGGTCCACCCGCGCCTGGAACGCGGCGTCCGCCGACGCGGTCGCCGCAGCAGCAGGGGCGGCGTGCGCGGCCCCGTTCGGCCGCCGAGGCGCGAACGCCTCCGGCGCCGGCTCGCTGCCCGGGGAGGCCGGCAGCGCCTCGAAGTACCTGCGCCAGCGCTCGTCCACCGCGCTGGGCTCGGCGAGCCACTCGTAGTACAGCTTCTCGACGAAGCTCAGGTTGTTGGCGCTCGGCGCCGGGACGGGAAGATCGGTCTCGGGTGATGACATGTCGCGACATAACTTAACTGGCCGACCGAACGCCGCCTCGTGGAACGGTGCCGCAACGAGCTTCCCCGGTGATCTCGCCCCCTCTGCTGATCTGGCGCACCCCGTCCGGTGAGCGCCGGGCCGCGTGGCTCTCGCAGCTCGTGCCTGCGCCGGCGCGGGCGGGCGCCGCCGACGACCGCACCACCGCCGCGGTCGCCGTCGCGCGCGCCAGCAGCGGGGAGGCCCTCGTGTACGAGGGCGATTATCACAATGCGCGACAGCTCCTCACCGCCATGGCGCGGCGGCTCGCCCGCCCCGGCCAGGCCCCCTCCGGCGCCAGACGGCGCGGCCGCCCTGCGCCCGGCGCCCGGCGGCCCGCTCTCCCGCTCCCTCCCCCCACCCAGGACCTTGCGTCGGAGTTCCGGCGGGAGCGCGCGCTGAAGCGGCTCGAGCACGAGGTGCTCACCCGCCTCGTCGTACCGGTCGAGGCGGGCTGGCGCGTCGCGCTCCCCCGGGCGCCGGACGTGGCCTCCGCCTGCGAGGAGGCCCTCGGCCCCATGCCGCAGGGGCCCGGGCTCCTGCCGCTGCGGGAGCTGCTCGGGATCGTCGGGGCGCACGAGTGGCGGCGGCGCGGCGTCGAGGTGCGGGCCCTCGGCGCGCGCGTCCACCCGCGCTATGGCGTCTACGCTCCGGTGCGCGCCGAGTACGTGGACCTCGTCGCTGCCGCGGCCGCCGAGTGGCCGGTCGCGGGGAAGCGGGCCTACGACGTCGGCACCGGCACGGGCGTGCTGGCGCTCGTCCTCGCCCGCGCCGGCGCGCGGGTCGTCGCGACCGACGTCGAGTCCGCCGCGGTCGCGTGCGCCCGCGAGAACGCGGCGCGGCTCGGGCTCGCGGATCGCGTCGAGGTGGTGCAGGCGGATCTCTTCCCCGAGGACGGCGCGCCGGTCGAGCTCGTCGTCTCGAATCCGCCCTGGCTGCCCGCCGAGGCGGCCTCGCCCCTGGAGCGCGCGGTGTACGACCCCGGCGGCAGGTTCCTCGACCGGCTCCTCCGCACGCTGCCCGCGCGGCTCGCGCCGGGCGGCGAGGCCTGGATCGTCATCTCGGATCTCGCCGAGCGGCTCGGGCTCCGGCCCCCCGGCGCCGTCGAGGCGCTCGCCGTCGCCGCGGGGCTCGTGGTCCGCGACGTGCGCGAGACGCGCCCGGCGCATCCGCGGGTCCAGGATCGCGAGGACCCGCTCCACGCCGCGCGCGCGGCGGAGCGGACCCGCCTCTACCGGCTCGGCGCGGCGCCCCCGGGCTGAGCCCGGGTGGGCCGCGCGCCGCCCGTCAGGATGCCGGGCCGCGGCAGCGCGAGCGGCGGGGCGCGCAGCGCGAGGGGCTGCGGCCGCGCGGGCGTGGCGGCGAACGCGCGGAGCACGCCCTCCACCGGCCGCCGCGGGGGAGCGCGCACCTCGAGACCATAGCCGAGCCTGAACATGATCTGGGGCGCGCCGCGCTCCCCGATCGCCTCGCGCAGCCGGTGGCGCAGGTCGGGGAGCTCGATGACCTGGGAGAAGTACGACGCGTAGAGCCCGGCGCAGGTGGCGCGGAGCAGCACGCGCTGCAGCGCCTCGCCGGCGGCGATCCAGCCGGCCTCCGCGTCGTCCGGCGTGGACAGGACGAGCAGGGCCTTCGTCCCGATCGCCCGGCGCCGGTCGCGGTCCGCCTCCGCGCGGCCGGTCCCCGCGAAGCGCACGGCGAGCGGGTGCACGAAGGCGGCGGCGTCGCTCATGCCGTAGGAGTAGCCCGGCAGGCCGTCCTGGCGGCTCGACGAGTTGGAGCGCGTCCAGGCGGCGAGCTCGGCCCGGAACCTGCCGCTCGCCCACTGGAGCCGGTCGCCCTCGGCCACGATCTCCGACACCGCTCGCCGCTCGCGCTCCTCGACGACCCGCAGGGACACGTGCTCCCGGCGCGCCTCGCGGAGCAGCGCCGTGAGGAGGCCGTCCGGTGGCTCGCGGCCGTCGAGCGGGAGCCGGTTCGTGCGCCGCAGCGGGATGGCGCGGAACATGGCCTCGGCCTCCGGCGTGGACGCCCAGCGCTCCTCGAGCCGCACCCGCGCGACGAGGCCGTCCGCGCGATGGGCGGGCATGGTCTCGACCGACAGGGTGTGGCCGAAGTGCTGGGCGGCGACGCGCAGGTTCACGAGCGCCGCGCCGCACGCCATGAGGAGCTGCCGGCCATCGGGGTCTGCGGCGGGGAGCGCGCGCGAGGCGTCGGCGAAGACTCGGACCTCGTCCCCCTCGATCTCGAAGATCCAGGGCTGGGTGTTGTGGCGCGACGGCGCGAGCACCGCGTAGCGGAGCAGTGACCGCAGGCGATCCGCGGCCCCGTCGCCCTCGCGGAACCCTCCCTCCGCGGGGTGCCCCGCGTGCTCCCTGCGCATTTGACGCTCCGCGTCAGCCCGGAGCCGGGCTGGTGATACTGTGGCTATGCCCGCGCCCTGCCCCGCGCGAGTCCCCTGCCGGGCGACTCCGCCGGCGGTACGCCCGCGCCGCGCCGGATCGCGTGGTAGACCACCCGAGGAGGCCCGATCCTGAACGACATCCTCGTCGAGCTCGCCATCGTCCTCGCCCTCGTGCTGGCGAACGGCGTCTTCTCCGGCGCCGAGATCGCGGTGCTCTCGATCCGAAGGACGCGGCTCGCCCAGCTCGTCGAGGAGGGCAGCGCGTCCGCGCGCGCGGTGAGGAAGCTGCGCGACCGGCCGGAGCAGTTCCTCGCGACGGTGCAGGTCGGCATCACGGTCATCGGCGCCACCGCGGCCGCGTTCGGCGGCGCCTCGCTCGCGCGGAGGATCGCCCCCGCGATCGCCACCCTCCCCGGCCTCGCGCACTACGCGGAGGCGATCGCGCTGGGCCTCGTCGTCGCCGCCGTCTCCTACCTGTCCCTCGTGCTCGGCGAGCTCGTCCCCAAGTCGATCGCGCTGCGGGCGGCCGAGCGCTACGGCCTCGCCGTCGCCCGGCCGCTCCTCGGCCTCGCGCAGGTCGCCCGGCCGCTCGTGTGGGTCCTGACGCAGTCCTCGAACCTGCTCCTCCGGCCGTTCGGCGATCGGACCACCTTCACGGAGTCGCGCCTGTCCGCCGAGGAGCTCGAGCAGCTCGTCGACGAGGCCGGGCGGGCGGGGGCGCTCGACGCTCCGACCGCCGAGATCGCCTCGCGCGCGCTGGCCTTCCGCGATCTCACGGCGGGGGACGTGATGGTGCCGAGGAGCCGGGTGGTCGCGCTGCCGCGGGACGCGTCGCAGGAGGACCTGAAGCGAATGCTCCTCGAGGAGGGGCACTCGCGCATGCCCGTGTTCGACGGCACCCTCGACAACCTGATCGGCTACGTGATGGCGAAGGACCTCGCCGCGATGGCGTGGGAGCGGCAGCTGATCGTCCTCGACGACCTCCTCCGCCCGGTGCACTTCGTCCCGGAGGCCGCCAAGGCGGTCCACGTGCTGCGCGACCTCCAGCGCCGCCGCACGCAGATCGCCGCGGTGGTGGACGAGCACGGCGGCATCGCGGGGCTCCTCACCCTCGAGGACCTCGTCGAGGAGCTCGTCGGCGACATCTTCGGCGAGACGGAGGAGCCCGAGGCGCTCTGGCACACCGAGGCGGACGGCGCCGCGCTCGTCCGCGGCGAGGCGCCCATCCGCGAGGTGAACCGCGGCCTCGCGCTCGACCTACCCGAGGGCGAGGACTACACGACCGTCGCCGGCCTGTGCATCGCGCTCGCCGGCGCCGTCCCCGAGCGCGGCGCGCGGCTGCGCACCGACGACGGGACCGAGATCGAGATCGTCGAGGCGTCGCCGCGGCTGGTGCGGCTCGTGCGGATCCGGCCGAAGGCCCCGAGCAGCGAGGAGGACGAGGCGGCCGGGGAGTAGGCTCGGCATGTTCGCACGGGGGCTGCGCCCCCGCTCGCCGGGTCCCGTGCGCCGCCGCGAGCGGCTTCGCCGCTTCCGCGGCGTCGCCCCGGCGGGCTCGCTTCGCTCGCCTACCCTGCGCCGAGCGCCCTCAGCTCCGGCGTCTCCGCCCGCAGCCGGCCGCGGGCGATCGCCCAGCGGAGCGTGTCCTTCACCATCTCGTCGAAGGGCCGGATCCCGTAGCCCAGCTCGCGCTCCGCCTTCGCGCTCGACACGAACGTGTAGAGCGCGGCGGCGCGGACGAGCTCGCGGGTCATCGCGGCCTGGCCGCCGCCGAGGCGGGCGAAGAGCTCCTGCAACCCCGCCGCGGCGAGCGCGGCGGCGAGCGGGATACGCGGCGGCGCCTTCACGCCGGACAGCTCGGCGACCCGGGTGACGAGCTCGCTCACGCGCAGGTTGTGGCCGCCGAGGACGTAGGTCTCGCCGGGCCTCCCGCGCAGGAGCGCCGCCACGTGACCGCGCGCGACGTCGCGCACGTCGCAGAACGACGCGCCGCCCTCCACGTAGGCGGGGATGCGCCGCCGCACGAGCGCCACGACCGTCGCCGCGGACGAGCCGTGCACGTCGCCGGGCCCGAGCACGTAGGCGGGGCGCACGACCACGACGGGGAGCCCGCGGGCGGCGAGCGCGAGCGCGACCTGCTCGCCGCGGAGCTTCGAGACGAAGTACGGGATGCCGAGCGCCTCGGCGTTGCCGGCGGAGGTCTCGTCGGCGATCCGCGCGTCGCGGGTCCCCCCGAGCACCGCGGTGGACGAGGTGAGTACCGCGCGCGCGACCCCCGACTCCCTCGCGGCCCCCAGCACGACCTCGACGGAGCGCGCGTTCGCCGCCATGAGCGCCTCGGGCGCGGCGCGGAAGCCGGCGAGACCGGCGGTGTGGACCACGGCGTCACAGCCGTCGAGCGCGGCCCGGACCGCCTCCGGATCGAGCGCGTCGCCGCGCGCGAGCTCCAGCGGCGCGGCATCGCCCTCCGGCGAGGCGAGGGCTTCCAGCCCCGAGGTGTCGGAGCGCTCCCGCGCCAGCGCGCGGACCGCGTGCCCGCTCGCGAGGAGCTCGCGGGCGACGGCGCCTCCGAGGAATCCCGTGGCGCCGGTCAGGAGGACGCGCATCGCGCGCTGGACGGCGGCGCCGAGTGGCGCTCGATCGTGTCGAGCAGCACGCCCAGCTCGAACGGCTTCGAGAGATAGCCGTTGACCCGAGGGAGCGGCATCGCGGGGGTGGACGCCGCCGCGGTCATGAGGACGATGGGGATGTCGCGCAGCGTCGCGTCCTCGCGCAGCGCGTCGATGAGCTGCGCGCCGTTCATGACCGGCATCACCAGATCCACCACGATGAGGTCGGGGGGCGCCGCGTCGCGGAGCCAGCGAAGCGCCTCCTTGCCGTTCTCGACCGGCGCGACGGCGTAGCCCTCGGAGACGAGGCACTCGGCCACGCTGTCTCTGATGCCGTCGTCGTCCTCGACGAGGAGGATGGAGCGGTTCATGTTCATGGGTCGGGACGGGCAGTTATACCCTGCCCCCCGAGGGGACGGCCGGCTCCGATGGGGAACCGTGCACTGGAGCAGGCGATCGGCGCCCCACCCGGTGACACGCCGGCGTCCAGCGGGACGGTGGCTCAGATCTCGAGCGTGCTCCCCGGCTGCGTCTCGAAGATCGGGACGGCGGGCGCGCCTCCGATCGGCGGGTGGCCCGGTGGGAGCCGGGGCGCGGCGGGAGAATGCCCGAGCGGCTCCTGGGACGCGCTCTCACCCGCCGGCCCGCCGCAGCCGTGCACCGCCCGGAGCTCGCCCACCATCGCCTCGAACCGTTCGCGGGCGTTCGCGTCGCCGCCGTGCAGGGCAGCGAAGTACTCCCGGGCGAGCTCGGGGTCCTGCAGCATCCGGGCTGCCGTGAGCCCGGAGCACAGGTCGGTCTCCGTGCCGTGTGAGCGGCGGGCGGAACCGATCACGACCCCGAGGGCCAAGGCCGCGACGACGACGGCAAAGCGCTTCATGACCCCTCCCGGGCGAGGGGAAACCCCACCCCTGGAGATCGATGTAAGCGCGACCTAGTCTCGCAGCCCGGCTGCACGTGCGCCCGGTAGGGGCTCGGCTTTGCACGCTCCGTGCGTTCGCGGACGAACCGGACGCTTCAGGGACGGAAGCGTCTCTCGATGCGGTGGCGGAGCTGGTCGAGCAGTGCCTCGGGCGAGGTGCCAGAGGACGGATCCACCGCGAGGCGAAGCTTCGCGCCGGGCGCCACCGGCGCGTCGGCGGAGAGCACCCCGCCGCGGGATGTGCCGAGCGACAGCGCCTCTCCGGGAACGTCGACGCCGTACTGGACGAGGTACAGCTCGGCGAAGCGGCGGAGCAGCTCTCCGGCGGTCAGCCGCTCGCGCTCTGCCGGGAGCATCTGGAACCCGATCGCCGTGCCGGCGAGCTGCGCGGTCACCTCCGCGACGAGCCCGAGCCTGAGGGCGTGCGGCGCGAGCGCCTCGAGCCCGTCGAGCTCGCCGTATCGCCAGTAGCTCCGCAGGATGGCGCCGCAGCCGGGGCAGACGACGCCGTGGCGCTCGTCGAGCCCGCGGGTGCGGAGGAGGTGCTGCGCCGGACCGCTCGCGCCGCAGCCCGCGCAGGCCTCGGCCGGCCCGAGCGTGGCGAGCACCGCGCGCGCGAGCGCCGCGACCTGCTCGCGCTCGAGCGCGATGCGGACGCCTGCGAGGAGCTCCGCCTCGGCGAGCTGGACACCCGCCACGACCTCCTCGCCGTGGGCGCGAGCGCCGAGCACGAGGTGCCGCGGCAGCCGCGCGAGCGCGCGCGCGAGCTCGGGCGCGTCGGGCAGCGCCGGACGCAGCCGCTCCCACGCCGCGCTCCAGCCCTCGGCCCGCGCGATCGCGTCCGGCGGCCGTCCCCCAGCCTCCTCCGCGAAGAACGCGAGGAGCGTCAGCGCCGCCTCGGCCGGCGACGCCTGCGCCGCATCCTCGAGCTTGCGCGCGAGGTCGCGCGCCGCGGGCGTGGCGCGCTGCCGCTCGAGCCGCGCCGCGCCCATCCGCACGAGGCCGCCCTCCGCCAGCGGGTCGAACGCCCGCCGCGCGCCGGTCGGTCCGCGTCTCTCGATCTTCGTCATGAACGCCGTCCTCGCGCGCGCGACCGCGCGCGCCGCCGTGCCCAGCAGCCCGAGGCGGACGAGCGCGTCCGCGTACGCCGCGCGCGCCTCGTCGGCGAGCTCGACGTGCGTCTCCCCGAGGAGGTCCCCGCCCGCCTGCGCGCGGCGGCGCGACTCGGCGAGGAGCCGCGCCGTGTCGCTCCGCAGGAGCCGCTCCCGCTCGCGCCCGAGCGCCGCGCGGATCCGCTCGAGCGCGCTCGTCCGCCGGTCGAGGTGGGCGCGCCGCTCCTCGGGCGAGACGTCCGGGTCGAGCTCTCCCGCGCCGAGCCGCTCCGCCATCAGCTCGAGCGTGGCGAGATCGCCAGCCTCGTACGCCGCGTTCGCGCGCGCCATGAGCTCGCCGAGCCGCTCGCGCGCGCCGTCCTCCTGCGCGAGGTCGGGGTGGAGCAGGCGGGCGAGGCTCCGGTGCAGCCGCTTCAGCGCGAGCGCCTCGGGCTCGAGCATCGCGGCTGCCTCCTCCGCGTCCCCCCCGTCACCGGCCTCGCCCTCGCGCTCGGCTCCGTCGTCGTCCTCGGCCTCGGAGCGCCGAACCCGGGCGGCGCGCGCCGCCGCGGCGGCCGCGGAGAGCGGGCCGCCGGAGCGTCGTGCCCCCGCCTGCGGTGCCGTCGCGCCGCCGTCACGGAGCTCGCCCTCGAGCACGGCGAGCCGGCCCTCGAGGGCCTGGATGCGCCGGACCAGCCGCTCGGCGGCGTGGAGCTCCTGGAAGGCCTCTCCGAGCGACCGCTCGTAGGCGCGCGCGAAGTCGGCGAGCGTGGCCGAGAGCGCCTCGACCTCGAGGTCGAGCGCGGTCACCTCCTCGAGCGTCGAGCGGAGCCGCGCCTCGGCGGCGAGCGTGGCCGGGTCGGGGGCGGGCCGCCCGACGTGCACCAGCGCCGAGCGCGCCCGCGAGTCGCCCATCGGCGACCGTTCTATCACCGGCCGGCGCCGGCCGCGAACCGCCCCGCCTCGCTCGCCGGCCCGGGGCGCCGGGACAGCTGCCACGCGCCGTAGGCGACGAGCACGATCACGGCGTACTGCGCGGGCGTGAGCCCGAGGTAGCGCGCGTCCGCGTAGGCCACGTCGCGCGCGCGCAGGAAGTCGAGCAGGAAGCGGGCGAGGCCGTACACCACCGCGAGGAGACCGAGCAGCCGGCCGCGCAGGATCCCGCGCCGGTGGAGCACCCACAGCACCGCGCCGAGCGACAGGAGCACGATGGCCTCGTAGAGGCCGAGGTCGTGGCGCCCGCCGTCCGGGAAGCGCACCGCCAGGAAGAAGTCGCTGTGGATGCCTGGGTGGTCGTGCACCGTGAAGCAGCCGACACGGGCGATGCCCCAGCCCGGCGCGACGCCGAGCGCGAACGCGTCCCCGTAGTCGTGGAAGCGGATCTTCTTGCGCCGGAAGTAGAAGGCCGCGGCGAGGACGCCGCCGAGGAGCCCTCCCATCGACGAGAGGCCCTCCCAGAACTTGAGGATGCGCCAGGGATCCTCGAGCTCCTCCGGGTGGTAGAAGAAGAGGTGCACGAAGTGCCCGGCGAGGACCCCCGTGAGCACCCCGACCACCGCGAAGTCCAGGATGACCTGAGGGTTCCTGCCGGTCTCGCCGGCGCCGCGCGCGGCGAGCTTCACCGCGGCGAGGATCCCGAGCGCGGACAGCACGCCGAAGGACTGGATGGTGAAGGGACCGAGCGACAGGCTCGGCAACTCGAACCACGGGATGAGGGCGAGCGGCATCGGGCCCGTGTTTACGACCGACCACTCGCCCGGCCAAGAGAAAATGCTGACCCCTCCCTCCCCCTGACGGACGCGGCCGCTCGGCGGCCTCCGCCAGCGGGCCCTCCGCGCCGCCCGAGCCCCCGGGCGCGTCCCTCGCGAACGTGGCGCCCCGCCGCGGTGGCGTCCCGAGCCCGCGCGTGCGCTATGAGCGCAGGGGGGGAGCGAGGGCATGGCGGAGATCCCGGAAGGCCTGCGCGAGCTCGCGGCGACGCTCTTCCCGGGCGCAGCGCTCGAGGCGGTCGAGCCGCTCGCGGCGGACGCGGCGGGCGGCGAGGCGGAGAAGGCGATCGGCTACGGCGAGCCGCTGCGCGTCACGGTCCGCCTCCCGGACGGCGCGCGCCGCCGGTTCGTCTTCCGGACGCAGCGCGCCGACGCCTTCGGCCACGACCGCCGGGCGGACCGCCTCGAGGGTGCGCTCCTCTCCCACGAGCTCTTCAACGCGCTGCCCGCCCACGTCCGCGCGCTCGACGTCGGGGTGGCGAAGGCGGACGGGCGCTTCCTCTCGCTCTCCGGGACCGGCGAGCCCTACCTCGTCACCGACTTCGCGGAGGGCGCGCTGTATGCGGAGGACCTGCGGCGCCTCGCGCGCGGAGGCGCCGCGCTGCCGCTCGACCTCGCGCGCGCGGACGCGCTCGCGGGCTACCTCGCCGCGCTGCACGGGGAGAAGCTCGACGACGCGATCGCGTGGCGGCGCGCGGTGCGCGATCTGGTGGGGCACGGCGAGGGGATCTTCGGGATGGTGGACGGCTATCCGCCCGCGGTGCCCGCCGCGCCGCCCGAGCGGCTCCGGGCGATCGAGGAGCGCTGCCTCGCCTGGCGCTGGCGGCTCCGCGAGCGGCCCGCGCGCCTCGCCCGCACCCACGGCGACTTCCACCCCTTCAACATCGTGTTCCGCCCGCCCGGCGCCGGCGAGGACGGCTCGGGCTTCGCGCTCCTCGACGCCTCCCGCGGCGGCAAGGGCGATCCCGCCGACGACGTCGTCGCGCTGGCGGTGAACTACCCGTTCTTCGCGCTCGATCACCCCGGCGCCTGGCGCGCGCTCGGCCTGCTGTGGCGCCGCTTCTGGGGCCGCTACCTCGCCGCGAGCGGCGACGCAGCGGTGCTCGAGAGCGCGCCGCCCTACCTCGCCTGGCGGGCGCTCGTGCTCGCCTCGCCGCGCTTCTACCCGCGCCTCACCGCCGCCTCGCGCGACGCCCTCCTCGGCCTCGCCGAGCGCGCGCTCGACGCCGGGCGGCTCGACCTCGACGCGCCAGCGGCGCTCTTCACGGAGGACGGGGCGTGACGCACGGGCCCGGCGGCGGTGCGGTCGTGTGGGTGACGGGGCTCCCCTCGTCGGGCAAGTCCACCTTCGCGCGCCGCCTGCGGGCGCGGCTCGCCGCCCGGGGGCGGCCCGCGGCGCTCCTCGACGGGGACGCGGTGCGCGCCGCGCTGCACCCGGCGCCCGGCTACGAGCCGGCCGCGAGGGCGGCGTTCTACGAGACGCTCGGCGATCTCGCGCTGCTGCTCGCGGCGGACGGGCTCGTCGCCGTCGTGGCCGCCACCGCGAGCCGGCGCGCCTTCCGCGACCGCGTGCGCGCGCGAGCGCCCCGCTTCGTCGAGGTCCACCTGGCGGTGCCCGCGGAGCTCTGCGCCGCGCGCGATCCGAAGGGCCTGTGGGCGCGCGCCCGGGCGGGCGAGGCGCCGGAGCTCCCCGGCGCCGGCCGCGCGTACGAGCCGCCCGTCGCGCCGGAGGTGGTCGCGACGGGCGGTGAGGACGACGCCGCGCTCGAGGCCGCGCTGGCGGCGCTCGGGTGAGACTCATCATCAGAGCTCGATCCCGACCCCTCCGACGACGCCGAAGGTCGTGCCGCCGGCCTCGTAGGTCGAGCGCGTCGTGGTTGCGCCGCCCGAGGACGGCACCGCGACGTCCTTCTTCACGAGATCCCAGCGCGCGAACGGCGCGCCGGAGAGGACGAGGCGCGTCGGGCCGAGCGGCAGGCGCAGGGACAGCGTGGGGCGGACGCCGACGTAGGGCAGCCAGACCGACTGCGCGTCGGTGCCGATGTTCGTGATGCGGTGCCCGCCGAGCTCGCCGAGGAAGTCCACGCGGACGAGGTCGGTGACGTCCCACTTGAAGCCGACGAGCGGCGTGAGGACGAAGCTGTCCGTCGCCTCGCGGAACGAGCCCTCGTACAGCGCGCCCACGTCGAGCCAGCCGAGGCGGAGGAGCGCGGAGGCGCCGTAGGTGTCGAGGTTGCCGTCGAGCGTGTCCCGATCGAGCGTCTCCACGCCGTGCTTCAGCCCGAGCACGTCGTAGCGGGAGGCGCCGCCCCAGACGCCGAGCGTGAGGGACCAGCCCGAGTTGGGGGCGGTGTCGGCGGCCGCGAGGCGAGGCCCCGCGAGGGCGAGGGCAGCGGCGATGATGAAGAGGCGGGGGGTGCGCATGAGCCACTCCTGTCGTCGAAGAACCACGATGTCGTCCGTCCCGGTCAGCTCCGCTCGCAGGGCGGCGGCGCCTCCGGGGCGTGATCCCGCCCATTCGACGGGATGGGCAGGCGTGGAGCAAGAACCGCACCGCCGCGCCCGGTTCGGCGGCGGGCCCGCGGCGCCGCTCTGCTATCCTCGCCCACATGGTCGCTCTCGATCCGGTCACGTTCGTCCGCTCGACCCCGCCGTTCGACGGGCTCCCGCAGGACGCGTTCGACCACGCTGCGCGCGCCATCGAGATCGTGTTCCACCCGGCCGGCACGCGGCTCCTCACCCGCGGCGGGGAGCCCTCGCAGCACCTGTACGTGATCCGCAAGGGGGCGGTCCGGCTCGAGCGCGAGGGCCAGACCGTGCAGCTCCTCGAGGAGGGCGAGATCTTCGGCTTCACCTCGCTCATCTCGGGCGAGGCGACGCTCGACGTGACCGTCGAGGAGGATCTGCTCGCCTACCGCCTGCCCCAGTCGGAGTTCGAGAAGCTGCTCGCGCACGCGGCCTTCGCGGGCCACTTCGCCTCGGGGCTCGCCGAGCGCCTCCGCAACAGCCTCGAGCGCTCGCAGGTGGCGAGCTTCCAGCCCGACCTCGGCGTCCCCGTCGCGACCCTGCTACGCGGCCGCGGGCCCGTGCGCGTCCCGGCGACCGCCACGGTGGGCGAGGCGGCGCGGGTCATGGCCGAGCGCTGCGTGGGGTCGGCGCTCGTGGACTCGGAGCCGCCGGGCATCGTGACGGATCGTGACTTCGGGCGTCGCGTGCTCGCGATGGGACGCGGCCCCGAGACGCCCGTGGTCGAGGTCGCGAGCGCGCCGCTCCGCACCGTGCCGGCGGAGACGCCGGTGTACGAGGCGTGGCGCATCCTCCTCGACTCGGGGGTGCACCACCTCCCGGTCACGCGGGGCGGAGAGATCACAGGCGTGCTCTCGTCCACCGACCTCCTGCGCTTCACCGCGGCGGGACCCGTGGCGGTGATGCGCAGCGTCGAGCGGCTCGCGAGCCGGGAGGCGCTGCCGGGGTACGGGGCGCGCGTCGCGGAGATGGCGTCGGCGCTGTTCGCGGGCGGGCTCGAGCCGATCGTGATCGGCGGGTTCGTGGCGCGCCTCAACGACACGCTCCTCGCCCGCATCCTCCGCATGGCCGAGGCCGACCTCGGCGCGCCCCCGACGCCCTACACCTGGCTCGCCTTCGGCTCCGAGGGGCGCATGGAGCAGACGCTCCTCACCGATCAGGACAACGCGCTCGTCTACGGTGAGGACACGCCGGCCGCCCGCGCCTACTTCGCGCGCTTCGCCGAGCGCGCCATCGCGGACCTGCAGGCGGCCGGGTTCCCGCGCTGCCCGGGCGGCTACATGGCGACGCGCTGGCAGGGCCCGCTCGAGGAGTGGCGCGAGCGGTTCCGCGGCTGGCTCGAGAAGCCCACCCCCACCGCGCTCCTCGAGGCGTCGATCTTCTTCGACTTCCGGCCCGTGTACGGCGGCCTCGACGTGTCGATGCTCCACGCGCTCGCCGGCCGGGCGGCCGGCGCGCGCACCTTCCTCTCCGCCATGGCGAAGAGCGCCCTCACCTTCCGACCGCCGGGCGGGCTCGTGCTCCGGATCCGCGGCGACGCCTCGAAGGTGGACCTCAAGCTGAAGGGCATCAGCTCGATCGTCTTCCTGGCCCGCGTCTACGGCCTCGAGGCCGGGGCGCGCACGTCCAACACGCTCGGCCGCCTGCGCGCCGCCTGCGAGGCGGGGCTCATCGCGAAGGACACGCTCGAGAACCTCTCGGAGGCGTACGGGTTCCTCCTGAGGCTGCGCCTGCGCGAGCAGCTCCGGATGATCGCCGAGGGCCGCCCGCCCGTGAACGTCGTCTCGATCGCCGATCTGTCCTCGCTGGAGCGCAGCCGGCTCCGCGACACGTTCCGCGCGATCGAGGACTGGCAGGAGCGGGCGGCCTACCACTACCGCACCGACATGTTCTGACCCGGCGCACGATCCCGGGCCTGCGACGGGGGTGCTCGCTCCTCGCGGCTCCGGCGTACCGAGGCAGTCTCAGGATTCGTCACATCTTCGGCTGCTGACCCGAGGGAGCGGCTTCGGTCGGCCGAGCGGCGCACCGCGCGCTCCGGCTCGGCATCGACGGGTCAGCACGCGCGCGCCGGGAACGCTCCGGGCGGAGCACTGCGGGCGACAGAGCGGTGAGCGTCACCGGCGGGGGCGCAGGGGTTCGGAAGCCCGGAAGTACGCGAGCGGCGAGTCGTCGCTCTGGCCGCGCGGCCATGCGACCCAACCCCGGTTCGCCGGAGGTTCTCCCAACTCCGGGCCGGCTGCCGCAGGGTCACGGCGCCCACATTCCCAGCTGCCTGACGGGACGCAGCGGCGCCACGTCAGCGAGCGAGAGCGACGATGGCCCGTCGCCCGCGTCGCGGCGGAAGCGATCCATGTGCTCGCGCCCGAAGGTGCTCTCTGCGTGAAGCAGGTTGTGAGCTCGGCAGGCGAGCCGAAGATTCTCGATCGTGGACGGCCCCCCGAGGGCGGCGGGCTGGATGTGGTCGAGCTCGAGCTTCCAGCGGCTGTTGCAGCGACAGCCGTCCGGGCCGACCCAGGCGCAGCGCCCGCCATCGCGCGTCCACACCGCGCGGCGCACTATCGCCGGGATCGTGGTCCTCTCCGCCGGCGGCTTCGCCGGGGTCTTCTTCGTCGCGGCGGCCTTCGTCGTCCCGGCCTGCTTCACTTCCTTCGTCTTCCGCTTCGACGCGACAGCGCCTTTGCGCTTGCCGTGCTTTTCGATCGCGCAGCGGATCGCCTCGTGGAGCACCGCCGCGAGGTCGCCGTCCGGGACCTTGTGCGACAGAAGCGACCGGAGCGTCTCGAGGTCCTCCTTGCAGGCGCGGTCGAGGGTGACACGGAGCGACCAGTGGCTCTCCGAGACGGCGAGCGTCTCGGCCCGTCGCTTCGGCTGCGCGACGGGGGGCGGGGGCGCCGGCAGCGCGCCGGCCGCGGGTCCCGGTTCGAGGGTCGGCTTCGCGGTGCCGCGCTCGGTCGTCGTCTCAGCCTGCCCAGTTCGAAGCTCCGGAGACGCTCCAGGCTCGCGCCTGCGCGGCGTTCTCCACGTCGCCCTCGTCGAGGCACTCCGGCGGTCGGCGCGCCTGCCACGCGCAAGAAGCGTGCGCGAGAGCAGCCTTTCCGCGCCGCCTGTATGCCGGAGCGCGATCGGGGCGAGAAGGCGTCAACGGGACATGTTTCACCCACCGCAACTGGGACGTCTTGCCTCGTCGCGAGAAGAGCCGCGACACCGGCCGGCACTACCGCTGGCGATAGTTGTCACCCACGGTGAATACAATCGACCACGAGCTGCGGAGGCGCCTTCTGAGACGGAAGCAGTACGCCTCGCCGCTCGTCGCTGCGCTTCCCCGTCTCGGCTCCGGTCTCGTGCGCCTTGCGTCCAGGCCGGGCGCGACGACGGCCGGAGCCGAGGCGCGCCCGCAGCCCGAGGTCAGTGCATCGTGGGCGTCTCGCCGTGCTCTCCGCCGGCCGCCGGGCGGCGCGCCTCGGCGGTGCGGTCGAGCTGCCGCAGGATGGCGGCGGAGAACGCGGCGAGGTCGCCGGGGTTGCGGGAGGTGATGAGGTTCCCGTCCTCCACCACCTCGCGGTCCACCCAGCGCGCGCCCGCGTTGATGAGGTCGGTCTTGAGCGACGGCCAGGAGGTGACGGTCCGGCCGTCGATGGCGTCGGCCTCGACGAGCATCCACGGGCCGTGGCACACGGCGGCGACCGGCTTCCCCGCCACGAACATGTCGCGCGTGAGCCGCACCATGTCGAGGCTCGTGCGGAGGTGATCCGGCGAGTAGCCGCCGGGGACGACGAGCGCGGCGAACTCCTCGGCGCGGACGTCCTTCGCCGCCCGCTCGACCGTCACCTTCTCCTTCTTCTGCTTGCCCTCGAGCTTCTTTCCCTGCTCGAGCCCGACGATGACCACCTCGTGCCCGGCCTCGCGGAGCCGGTCGTACGGCACGCGGAGCTCCGAGTCCTCGAACATGTCGTCCACGATGAAGGCGATGCGAGCCATGTGTTCCCCCGGGGTTCAACCGGAGACGTTTCGCACGCCGGGGGCCCTCGCCAACCGCCGCGGACACGACGCTCACGCGAAGGCCGCGCGGAGAGGGGCGCCGGAGGTGCCGGAGCCCGCGAGAGGCCTGACGAGGGGGCGGGCCGCCGTCGCCCGTGTCGGGCGACACGACGGCGGGCGCGGCGCATGCTAGGAACGGGCTCGTGCTCTGGCCCTCGCCGCCCTGGGACGGCATCACCTACTGGGCGCTCGACCTCGAGACCGGCGGGCTCGACGTGAAGTCCGATCCCATCCTCGCCGTCGGGATGGTCCCGATCCGGGCAGGCGCGATCCGGCTCGGGGAGGCCTACGCGACGCTCGTCCGCCCCGCGGCGACGGAGGGAATCCGGCCGGACTCGATGCGGGCGCACCACCTCGTCCCGCACGACGTACGCGAGGCCCCCCCGCTCGAGGAGGTGCTGAGGGAGGTCGATCGCCGGCTCGGCGAGGGGGCGCTCCTCGTGCACAACGCGGCGGTGGACGTCCGCTTCCTCCGCCGCGCCTATCGCGGCGCGGGGATGCGCTGGCCGGGGCCGCCCGTGGTGGACACCGTCGCGCTCCTGCTCAAGGCCGCGCGCCGGGCGCGCTTCGTGGATCCGGACGCGCCCGAGATCGAGCCGGAGCTGAACCTCGCCGCCGCGCGGCGCCGCGTCCACCTGCCGGAGTACGGCACGCACGACGCGCTCATGGACGCCGTCTCCGCGGCCGAGCTGTTCCTCGTCCTGCGCCGCCGCCTCGCGGCGAAGACGCTGCGCGACCTCCGCTGAGGCGAGCAGGTCAGTGCGCGAGCAGCGCCGCGAAGAGGAGCGTCACCGCCGCGAGCGTCACCGCCCACTCCTCCCACTCGGACGCGGCGGGGCGCGGCACGGCCAGGGCGAGGGCGCGGGGAGAGGTCGGGTGGCGTCGCATCGGTGTCTACCTCCGGGCGAGCGAGCGCGCGCCCGCCTCCCTGAGAGGTAGCCGGGGCCCCGCGCGGGCGCAACCGCCCCCTCGGGCCGGGTCACCGCCGCGAGGCGCACGATGGTGTCGCGCATCACGAGTCCGAGGACAGATCCGCGCGCAGGGCCTCGCGCTGCTCCACCTCGAGCGGCGCCTCGACGGTGAAGCCGGGCAGATCCGCGCCCGCCGCGACGGGCACCTCTCCCCCGACGTCGAACTTGAGGTACTGCACGGAGGACAGCCGGTCGTCGCCGATCTGGCGCGGATCGAAGCGGGGGCGGATCTTCCGGCCGTCGGCGAGCTTCAGGTACAGGTGGCGGGGCAGGTCCAGCCACTCGCGCAGCCTGCGGTCGCGCTCGGCGGGCTCGGGGAGCTCGATGAGCAGGGACACCCCGAGCTCGCCCTTCCCGCCGAGCAGCTCGTTGTAGGTCTCGAGCTCGTGCCGGATGTCCTCCTCGCGCGTCATCCGCTCGGCCCGGATCATCTCCTGCACCTGGTAGCGGACGGTGGCGGCGTTCTCGAAGAGGAAGGTGAGCACGCCGCCGACGTGCACGCGCCGGCGCCGCTTCGCCTCGATGATCCCGGGGCGGAGCTCCGCCCGCGAGCGCTCGTAGGTGGAGACGTCGAGGAGCTCCTCGCGCCGCACCGGCCTCATCGCGTGCCTCCCTCGCCGCCCTCGCCGAAGCCGTCGTCGCGATAGGCGCGCGCGAGCAGCGACAGCGGGTGGAGCGGCTTCTTCCCCGCGTGCTGCTCGAACTGCAGCGCCGCGAGGGGGCAGTCCGTGGCCCAGGTCGTGGCCTCCGCGGCCTTCATGCCGTCGAACGCCTTCCTGCCGATCCGCTGCGACGGCTCGAACCCCTCGACCGTCAGCGCGAAGGTCCCGTCGTGCCCGCAGCACTCCATCACCGTGGCGGTCACCGTGACGCCGGGGATCTTGCGAAGCAGGTCACGGCCCTTGAAGCCCACCCCCTGCGCGCGCAGGTGGCACGGCGCGTGGTAGGCGACCTTTCCGCCGGGGGGCGCGGAGCGGAACGCCGTCGAGAACCGCTCCTCGTTGCGGATCGACCAGAGGTACTCGGAGACGTCCATGACCGCGGGCGCGAGCCGCTCCGCGCTCCCCCGGTCGGCGCCCTCGAGCAGGTGGGGCCACTCGCGGCGCATCATCATCGAGCAGGTCGGGTTCACCACGAGCACCTTCGCGCCCCGCTCGACGTACGGCATGAGCAGCTCGAGATCGCGGTGCGCCTGGCGCCGGAGCGCCTCGAGGTCGCCGTGCTCCCACGCGGGCATCCCGCAGCAGACGAGCCCCTTCACGACGCGCACGTCCACGCCGCAGCGCCGGAGCACGAAGAGCGCGTCCTTGCCGATGTCCGGCTCGTTGTGCTGCACGAAGCAGGTCTGGAACAGCACCGCCTCGCCGCCCGGCTCCGCCTTCACGTAGCCTTGGCCCTCGGCCCACCGGTCGAACGGCTGGGCCGCGAAGTCGGGGAGCTTCTTGTCGCGGTGGATCCCGACCGTCTTCTCCATGAGCACGCGCAGGGGCCGCGAGCGGTTCGCGGCGTTCGCCGCGCCGAGGGACAGCCGCGCCAGGCGCCCGGCGCCGTCCGGATCGTTGAGCACGCGCTGGCGAAGCGTGCGCGGCTTGCCCCGCTGGTGGACGCCGCGGTAGCGGTGGACGAGGGCGGGGAAGTCGAGCTGGAACTCGTGGCCGTCCCGCGGCGTGTACGGGCACTGCACCTCGCAGAGCTTGCACTGGAAGCACGCGTCCATCACGTGCGCGACGTCGCCCGCGCCGAGCGCGTGCACGTCGCCGTCGTACTTCTGGTCGAGGAGGGTGAACAGGCGCGGGAAGCTGTCGCAGTACTTGAAGCACATGCGGCAGCCGTGACAGATCTCGAAGGCGCGGCGGACCTCCCCCTCGAGCGCCGCCCGATCCCAGTACCTCGCCTCGGACGGATCGTAGGAGAGCCCCGGCGTGGGCTGGTACGAGATCCTCTTCGGCTGCTCGGGCGTGGTCATGGCGGCGGTTTTCTCCGGGGCGGCTCGACGCGGAACGACCCGGCGCACGCCCGCGAAGGGGGCGCGCCGGGTCGCGGTCGGAGCGTGCGCGCCCTCAGCTGATGCTCTTCAGCATCTTGTCGAAGCGGCCGGCGTGAGACTTCTCAGCCTTCGCGAGCGTCTCGAACCAGTCGGCCGCCTCGGTGAAGCCCTCGTCACGCGCGGTCTTCGCGAAGCCCGGGTACATGTCGGTGTACTCGTGCGTCTCGCCCGCGATGGCGGCCTTGAGGTTCGTCGCCGTGTCGCCCATCGGCAGGCCGGTGGCGGGATCGCCGACCGCCTTCAGGAAGTCGAGGTGACCGTGCGCGTGGCCGGTCTCGCCCTCCGCGGTCTCGCGGAAGTTCATGGCGACCTCCGGGTAGCCCTCCACGTCGGCGATCTTCGCGAAGTACAGGTAGCGGCGGTTCGCCTGGGACTCCCCCGCGAACGCGTCCTTGAGGTTCTGCTCGGTCTTGCTGCCCTTGAGGTTCGCCATGGTGTCTCCTCGCCTCCGAGGCGATGGGGGACGCTCGAGATCCGGCCCGCGGGGTGCGGGCGTCGGGCGAGCGGAATCGGTGCGGGGAACCTATCGGAGCGACGTGGGATTGCATCGCCCCCGGTGGGTGGCCAGCGTGAGGATCGAGCAGGAGGGTGCGATGTCCGAGCGCAGGGATCCGATGTTCGATCGCGAGCTCGCGCGTCGGCGCGAGAACGAGAAGAAGGACCTCGACGTGGAGAGCCGGCACGGGGAACGGCCGCTGGAGGGGCTGTCTCCGGAGGGCGCGGGGACGACCTGGACGTCGGACCAGGACGAGCGCGAGGCGGAGCGCGTCCACGGTCACGACGAGGAGCGCTCGCGGGAGGCCTCGCGCCGGCAGATCCCCGAGCACCCCGGCGATCCGCTGCCGGAGGGGTAGGCGTTCACCTTCGGTGGACGGGGGGTCCCTCCCCCGCGGCGCGCCGGGCGGCGGCCGCGGCGCCGAGCGCGAGGAGCAGCGCCGCCACGGCGAGGGCCACCCCGCTCTGCACGGCGGGGGCGACGAGGCCCAGGCCGAGCCCGCCCGCGAGGGCGAGCGCGAGCCGCGCAACCCCGCCGCGCTCGACGGGCGCGGGGAGCCGCCACGCGGCGAGCGCGGCGACCGCGGCCCCTGCCACCGACGGGGCGAGCGCCCGGGCTCCTTCGGCGAGCGCCGCGATCCGGGGCGCGAGGACGGCGGCCGCGACCGCGACGCTCGCGACGGCGAGCGCGAGCACGGCGCCGGCGGCGGCGTCCTTCGCGAAGCGGGCGCGCGGATCCGGACCGGGCAGCACCACGTCGACGATCGTCTCGAGCGCCGAGTTCACCGCCTCGGCGGCGACGACCGCGCCCGCGCAGGCGAGGACGAGCGCGCGCTCCGCCGCGGTGAGCTCGAGCACCGCCGCGCCGCACGTCGCGAGGACGCCGAGCCCGAGGTGGATGCGGAGGTTCCGCTCGCGGAGGGCTGCGTCGGCGAGGCCCGCGCCCGCGCAGGCGAAGGCCCGGACGAGGGCGGCCGGCGCGGGGGGCGGCCTGGGCGAGGGGGTGGCCATCGCCCGACATGCTGCCACGGGGCGACGGCCGTGGATCAGATGTTCTGCGACAGGATGAGGTGCACGTACTGGGCTCGCTCGAACGCCCCGGGATCGCTCACCTCGCGCTGGGACAGCGCCCCCCGGAGCTCGTCCAGCGTCGAGATGCCGCGGCGGTCCAGCCAGTCCTCGAGCTCCGCGAGCACCTTTCCGAGGTGCGGCATCCCGTTCTTCATGAGCGCTGAGGCGAGCTGCACCACGTGCGCGCCGGCCAGGATCTGCTTCAGCACGCCGGCGGCGTCGTACACCCCCGTGGTCGCGGCGAGGTGGGCGCGCACCCGCCCGTGCAGCAGGGCGATCCAGCGCAGCGGCAGGAGCGACTCCGCCGGTGAAGAAGGGGTCATGGTCGGCGCCGCCGCCATGCGCTCGAGCGAGATGTCGGGCTGCAGGAACCGGTTGAAGAGGACGAGGCCGTCCACCTCGAGCGCGTCGAGCCGGGAGGCGAAGTTCGCGAGCGAGGTGAAGTACGGCGAGAGCTTCACCGCGATCGGGATGCGCACCGCGTGGCGAACGGCGGCGACGATCTCGAGGTAGCGCGCCTCGATCTCCGCCGCCGACACGGCCGGATCCGCCTCCACCGCGTACAGGTTCACCTCGAGCGCGTCCGCGCCCGCCTGCTCGATGTCGCGCGCGTACTCCGTCCAGCTCCCGGGCGCCGCGCAGTTGAGGCTCGCGATGACCGGGATCTCGAGCGCCCGCTTCGCGCGCTCGACGAGCGACAGGTAGTCGTGCGGCCCGACCCGCTGCGGCGGGAAGTAGGTGCGCGCCTCGGGGTTCGACTCGGCGCCGCGGAGGAGCTCCTCCTCGAGCGCGCTCGTCGACGACTCGAGCTGCTCCTCGAACAGCGACCGGAGCACCACCGCCCCCGCGCCGTGCCCCTCCGCGGCCTCGAGGTTCTCGAGGCGGTTCGAGAGCGCGCAGCTCGCGAGCACGAGCGGGCTGGGCAGCGCGAGCCCCATGTACTCGGTGACGAGCTCGGCCATGTGATCTCCGCGAGGCCCTCCTCTCCGGGTTTACCGAGCGGACCCGAGCGGCGCCAGCAAACCCCGCGCGCGGGCGCTATCGGGAGCGGCGAAGGCCCACCCCGGAGAGACCCCATGGCCCGCCGCTGGGTCCTCGAGCGCGCGCAGCTCGTGCCGCGCCGGCGCGAGGACGTCTTCGCCTTCTTCTCCGACGCGCACAACCTCGAGGCCATCACGCCCGGGTTCCTGCGCTTCCGTGTCGTCACGCCCGGCCCCATCGAGCTCGCGCCCGGCGCGCTCATCGCGTACCGGCTGTCGCTCTTCGGCGTGCCGTTCTCGTGGCGCACGCGCATCGACGAGCTCGTGCCCGGCGAGCGATTCGTGGACGTCCAGCTCGCGGGCCCCTACCGGCGCTGGCGCCACCTCCACACGTTCGAGGACGCGCCGGGGGGGACGCTAGTGCGAGATCGCGTCGACTACGAGCTGCCCTTCGGTCCCCTCGGCACGCTCGCGCACGCGCTCCTCGTGCGCCCCTCGCTCGCACGGATCTTCGCGCACCGCGCGGCGCGCATCGCCGAGCTCCTCGCGCCCGTCCCGCCTACGCCGCGGGCGGCCGGACCGTGAGCACCGGGCAGTGCGCCCTGCGGACGACGCGCTCCGCGATGGAGCCCATGAGGGCGTGCTCGATGCCGGTGCGCCCGTGCGTGCCGAGGACGAGCAGGTCCATCCCCCGCGCCCGCGCGAACGCGACGATCTCCGCCGCCGGCTCGCCGGCCTCCTTCGCGGTCTCGACGTGGGGCGCGCCGAGCGCCTCGGCGCTCACGCGCCACTCGTCGAGGTGGCGCTGGGCGCCCTCTGCGAGATCCTGGAGCATCTTCGGGCTCGCCACCACCGAGCCGTCGGGGAAGGTGTAGCCGGGGACCGGATAGGCGTGCAGGAGCCAGAGCTCCGCGCCCATCCGCCGCGCGAGGTCGGCGGCGACCTCCATCGCGGCGCGCGAGGCGTCGGAGAAGTCGATCGGGCAGCAGATCCGCTTCCACTCGGCGGTCGGCATCGGGGTGCTCCTCCCGCGCCAGTGTAAGCCCCGCGGCCGCCCCTCGCGCGGGTCCGCCCCGCGAGACCCGCCGCTCCCCGCCGCGGCCCCGGATTGCGCTCGCCTGCGCGCCAGCCGCGCACCTCGCCTGGGTGGTCGATGGGTTCTACCCCGCCACGGGCAGCGTGAACGAGAACCGCGCCCCGTCGCCGGGCTCGCTCTCCACCCAGACCTTCCCGCCGTGGCGCTCGACGAGCGTCTTCACGATCGACAGGCCGAGCCCCACGCCGTGCGCGCCGGACTCGCGCCCGCGCCAGTAGCGCTCGAAGATGAGCGTCTGCTCCTCCAGCGCGATGCCCGGCCCCTCGTCCGTGACGGTGAACAGCGCCTCGTCTCCCCGACGCCGGGCGGCGAGCTCGATGGTGCCCTTGCGCGGGCTCACCTTGGCGGCGTTCGAGAGGAGGTTCGAGAGGACGCGGTGCACCCGCTCGCGATCGCAGCGGACCACGACCCCCTCGGCGACCGTGCGGACCCGGAGCTCGCGCTCGCGCACGGCGGGCGCGACGCCGTCGAGCGCGTCGTCGAGCAGGTCGCGCGCCGCGTGCTCGCCCAGGTCGAGCTCGAGCCGCCCCGTCTCCGCACGCGCGAGGTCGAGCAGGTCGTGGACCAGGCGGTTCATCCGGTCGCCGGCGCGGCGGATGCTCGCCGCGCGCCGCGAGACGACCTCGCGCAGGTCGGGGCGATCGGCGGAGCGCTCGAGCTGCGCCGCCGCGAGGACGATCGACGAGAGCGGGTTGCGCAGGTCGTGCGAGACCTCGGCGAGCGTCTGCTCGCGGGCGCGCAGCGAGCGCGCGAGCTCGTCGTGGAGGCGCGCGTTCTCGAGGGCGATCGCCGCGCGATCCGCGATCTCCTCGCCGAGCGCGAGCTCGACGGGCGCGAGCTCGACCCCGCGCGCCGAGCGCACGAGCGTGAGCGCGCCGAGGACCCGGCCGCCGTGGGCGATGGGGAACACGGCCGCCGCGCCGACGCGGAGCGTGAGCAGCGCCTGCCGGTGGGCGGCGTCCTGCGCCGGCTCGAGCGCGTCGGGATCGTCCACGGGCTGGAGGTGCTGCGGCGCGCCCGCGGCGAGCGCGCGCGCGATCGCGCCGGCTCCTCCCGGCGCGCGGGCCTCGACGACCGCCGCGTCGGGCAGGCGCGCCGGCTCGGCGCTCGCCACCGCGAGCCGCTTCGTCCCGTCCTGGGTGACCCGGTCGACGATGCACCAGTCCCCGATCTCGCCCGCGCAGAGCACCGCGAGCCGGCGCATCGCCGTGGCGATCTCCCCCGGCGCGACCATGAGCGCGCTCGTGACGGAGAGCAGGAACGACATCCGGCGCTGCGCCGCCTCGGCGCGCGCGAGCGCGTCCTCGCGCTCGCGCTCGGCCCGCTTGCGCTCGGTGAGGTCGAGCACGAACGCCACGTGGCCGCCGCCGCCGGGGACCGCGGCGGCGCCCACCAGCACCGGCACGCGGCTGCCGTCCTTGCGCCAGAACTCCTTCTCGTACGGCCGCACGACGCCGCCGGACCGGAGCTGCTCCTCGGCGGCGGCGTCCAGCGCGCGCCACTCCGAGGGCGTCAGCTCGCCCTGCTCGGCGCGCAGCCCGGGGGCGAGCGAGACGCCGTTCACCTGGGCGAGGTCGTCCGCCCGCGCGAGCCCCAGGATGCGGAGGAGCTCGTCGTTCCCCTCGAGGAAGCCACCCCGGCGGTCGAACTCGGCGACCCCGAACATGCTCGAGTCGACGAACCGCCGGAGGCGCGCCTCCGCGAGGCGGACGCGCAGGAGCGCGTTCAGCGCCGCCACGAGGACGTGCGGCTCGACGGGGTGGGTGAGGTACAGGTCCGCGCCGCCCTCGAGCCCTCGCACGACGTCGTCCGCGTCGGCCCGACGCGCGGAGAGGAAGACGATCGGCAGCGCGGCGGTGGCGGGGTCCGCCTTGAGGTCGCGGCAGACGTCGAAGCCGATCGCGTCGGGGAGCTGCACGTCGAGGAGCACGAGCTCGGGGCGCGCGGAGCGCGCGAGCGCCCGGGCCTGGGCGCCCGTGGCGGCGACGCTCACGCGGAAGCCGGCGTTCGCGAGGATGCGGTTCACCGCGTAGCGGGTCGCCTCGTCGTCCTCGACGAACAGGATGTGCGCCCGGGAGTTCACGGCGGATCGACCCCTCGTCCGAGGCGCGCGAGCGCTTCCCGGATCTCGTGCAGCGCGGACAGCCGCGGTCGGCCCTTGGCGAGGATCGCCGCGGCGCCCGCCGCGCGCGCGCGCTGCTCGGGGCCGAGCTCCTCCCCGGTGTAGACGAGCACCGGCACGTCGCGCGTCCGCGGGTCGGCCCGGAGCCGCGCGAGCACCTCCCCCCCGTCCATCCCCGGCATCTTCCAGTCGAGGAACACCGCCGCGGGCCGGCGCTCCGCGACGCGCCGCAGCGCCTCCTCGCCGGAGGCGACGTCCACGACCGCGTAGCGCGTCTCCGAGAGGAGCGAGCGGAGCAGGTACCGCGAGGCCTCGTCGTCGTCGACGATCAGGAGCTCCTCGCGCGGCAGGAGCCCCGCCGCCTCCTCGAGGCGTGACAGGAGCCAGCCGCGCTCGAGCGGCTTCTCGGCGAAGTCGTCCGCCCCGAGCCCCTTCGCCTTGCCGCGGTTCTCGACCATGGTCACGACGTAGACGGGGATGCCGCGGGTGAGCGCGGAGCCCTTGAGCTCGGACAGGAGCGGCCACGCCGTCTCGGCGCCGAGCATGACGTCGAGCACGACCGCCACGGGCCGGAGCCGCTGCACCGCGCGCCGCGCCTCGAGCAGCGTCCCGACCGAGAGCACCTGGAACGGCGTCCCGCTCGTGAACTTCTCGTAGACGAAGATCGTCTCGGGGTTGTCCTCGACCACGAGCACGGGGTACCGGGTGGGATCGTGGAGCGCGGCGATGTCGGGGACCGCGCCGATCTCGGGGGGGCCCCCGTAGAAGAGCGGCACGTCCAAGGTGAAGGTGGAGCCGACGCCCGGCTCGCTCTGCAGGGTGATCCGGCCGCCGAGCAGCTCGGCGAGCCGCCTGGAGAGCGGGAGCCCGAGGCCGGTGCCGCGCACGCGCCGCTGCACCGGCGAGTCGAGCTGACCGTACTCCTGGAAGATGCGCTCCTGGTCCTCCGGCGCGATCCCGATGCCGGTGTCCGACACCGAGAAGATCGCCCGGCCGCCCTCGCGCCGGGCCGCGATGCGCACCTCGCCGCGCTCGGTGAACTTGAGCGCGTTGGAGATGAGGTTGCGGAGGATCTGCGAGATCTTGCCCTCGTCCGTGTAGAGCGCCGGCAGCCCCACCGGGTCCTCGAAGTGGAGCGCGAGCTGGGTGGTCGCGAGGAGCGGCCGCAGCATGCCACGCAGCGCCCCGAACAGCTCGCTCACCTCGAACGGCGCGGCGCGGACGGTGGTCTTCCCCGCCTCCACCTTGGCGAGATCGAGGAGGTCGTTCACGAGGTCGAGCATCCCCTCCGCCGAGCGGCGCGCGAACCCGATCTGCTTGCGCTGCTCGTCGTTGAGGGGGCCGTCGCTCTCGCCGAGCAGCAGCCCGCAGAACGAGATCACGGTGTTGAGCGGGGTCCGGAACTCGTGGCTCATGTTCGAGAGGAACCGGCTCTTCAGCTCCGAGGCCCGCCGCAGGTAGTCGGCCTTCTCGTCGAGCTCCGCGTACAGCGCGACCACCCCGCGGTTCGTGTCCTCGAGCTCGCGGTTCAGCTCGACGAGCTGGCGCTCGCGCTCCTTGAGCGCGTCGAGCGCGCCGAGCAGCTCCTGGTTCTGGGTGGTGAGCTCCTCGAGGGCGTCGTGCGGCCGCTCCCGCGAGAGCGCGTCGAGGAGGGCCGCGAGCTCGCGCGGCGTCGCCGGCCCCGCCCCCGGCGGCAGGTCCTTCACGAGCGTCACCGTCGTGCCCGAAGGTCCGCTCTGGATGTCGAAGCGGTCGACGAGCCGCCGGCTCCCGGCGATGCCGAGCCCCATGCCCGTGGGGGAGTGGTAGCGGCCGGAGAGGACCGCGTCGAGGTCCTTCACCCCTCGTCCCTGGTCCCGGACGCGCACGACGAGCGCGCTCGCCTCCTCGCCGTCCTCGAGCGCGATCTCCACCTTCCCGCCGCTCGCGTACTTCCAGGCGTTCCGCGCGATCTCGGAGACGGCCGTCGCGAGGCGCGTCTGCTCCGAGGCCGCGACGCCCACCAGCCGCGCCACCTGCCGCGCGCGCTGCCGCGCGAGGACGACGTCCTCCTCCCGCCGGATCGCGACGGTGAGGATGGGGCCGGTGCCGCCCGGTTGGCTCCTCACACGCCCCTCCGCGCGACGAGGACGGTCGCGTCGTCGCGGCCGCGCGCGTGATCGCGGAACAGGACCCCCGCCACGAGCGCGGGGTGCCGCGCGAGCAGCCCCGGGTACGCCGCGGCGTCCCAGTGGGTGGCGATGCCGTCCGAGTGCATGACGAGGACCGCGCCCTCCGGCACTTCGTAGGCGTACTCGTGGATCGATCGCGCCGCGTGCCCGGCGGTCCCTGCGAGCGACACGAGCCGGCGCACCGCGCCGGTGCCGACGATGGCGCCGACCACGTTCCCGAGCCCCGAGTAGCGCAGTGCGCCGGTGCCGAGGTCGAGCGTGGCGACCGCCAGCGCGGCGCCACGGGTCGCGCGGAGCGCGGCGTGGGCCCGGCCGACGATCTCGCGTGGCGGCTCGTCGGCCGCCTTGCGGATCGCCTCGAGCGCGACGTGCGCCGCGTCCGCCGCGTGGGGCCCGTGGCCGAGCCCGTCGACGACCGCCAGCACCGCCCGGCCGGCCTGCTCCACCACGAGCCACCCGTCGCCGCAGACGCGCTCGCCGGCCGTGGCGACCGAGATCGCGCCCGTCGCGACCTGGCTCGCGGGCGGGCGCTCCGCCCAGACCTCGGCGACGAGCGCGGTGCCCTTCCCCGGCGCGCTCCACACGTCGAACGCGTCGCCGACCCTCGCCATGGCGCCGAGCCCCTCGCCCGGCGTCCCAGCGGTCGAGTGGCCGTCGCGCATCGCGCGCGGGAGGTCCTCGATGCCGCGGCCCCGGTCGAGCGCGACGACCGCGACCCCACGCGGCGGGTGGCCGAGCGGCTGGACGCAGACCACGCCGCCGCCCCCGTGCGCGACGAGGTTCCTCGCCGCCTCGCTCGCCACGATGGCCGCCCGCTCGGCGACCACGTCGTCGAGCCCGAGGTCGCCCGCCAGCCGGCGCGCCGTGCGGCGCGCCTCCCCGATCTGCGAGGCCTCGTCGACGCGGACGAGGATCGTGTCACCATTGGTCAATGCCACTTCGTCACCGTGACGCGGGTCCCCGCGCCGGGGGCGGACTCCACCGCGAATTCGTTCACGAGCCGCTTCGCCCCGCCCAGCCCGAGGCCCAGCCCTCCGCCCGTGGTGTAACCGTCCTTCATCGCGAGCTCCACGTTCGAGATCCCGGGGCCCCGGTCGACGAAGACGAGCCTGAGCCCGGAGCGCGGCGGCTCCTCCAGCACCTGGAGCAGCATCTCGCCGCCCCGGCCGTGCTCGAGCGCGTTGCGCGCGAGCTCGCTCGCGGCGGTGACGAGCTTGGTCTGGTCGACGAGCGAGAAGCGCAGCTCCTGGGCGCGGCGCCGGACCCGCTGCCGGACCAGCACCACGTCTGCGTCGGAGCCGATCGCGACCGTCTCCTCCTTCACGACGGGCATGCGGTCGTCCTCACGCGCGGCTCCTCCGAGCCGCGCCCGCCCGCAGGAGCGCCATCCCCTTCTCCACGTTCAGGGCGGTCCGGATGCCGTGCAGCGTGAGGCCGAGCTCGACCAGGGTGATCGCCACCGACGGCTGCATGCCGACGACCACCGTCTCCGCGTTCATGAGCCGGGCCATGGAGGCGATCGAGCCGAGCATGCGGCCGATGAAGGAGTCGACGACGTCGAGCGACGAGATGTCGATGAGCACGCCGCGCGCGCCGGTGCGCGTGATCTGCGCCGTGAGGTCGTCCTGCAGCGTCAGGGCGAGCTGGTCGTGCATGTCCACCTGGATGGTGACGAGCAGGAACTCGCCCATCCGCAGGATCGGGATGCGGTCCATGTTCCGACCTCGTCAGCGACCGGGGAGCTGTGCCACGCCCAGCTTGTCGAGCGCCGCCTTGAAGGCGTCGGCGAGGTTCGCCTTCGTGACGACGGTGCCGAGATCGATCGCGAGGTGGACGATGGTCTGCGCGATCGCCGGGCGGATGCCGCTGATGATGCACTCGGCGCCCATCAGCCGCGCCGCCGCCACCGTCTTCATGAGGTGCTGCGCGACGAGGGTGTCGACCGTCGGCACGCCGGTGATGTCGATGATCGCCACCTCGGAGCCGGTCTCCACGATCTTCTCGAGGAGCGTCTCCATCACCACCTGCGTCCGGTTGGAGTCGAGCGTGCCGATCATCGGCAGCGCCAGGATGCCGTCCCACAGCTTCACGACCGGGGTCGAGAGCTCGAGCATCTCCTCCTGCTGGCGCACGATCACCGCCTCGCGCGCCTTCTGGTACACCTCGGTCGTGTAGAGGCCGAGCTCGTCCAGGAGCTCCGTCGCCGCCCAGGTCTCGTCGGCGAGCGCGACCGGGTCCCGCATGAGCTCCTCCCGCAGCCGCATGAAGAGCGGCCGCTTGAACGAGAAGACGAACTTGGCGGTCTCGCTCGGCGAGAACCCCTGCGCACCGCGCGAGGCGGAGACGTTGGCGAGCAGCTCGCGGAGCGGCCCGTACTCGGGACGGGTCATGTCGACGCCGCCCTTCGTCGTCGCCTCGCGGAACAGGCGCAGGAACTCGGCGCACTGCTCGCGCAGCTCCCCCTCCTTGATCGCGCCGGTCCGGGACCTCGACTGTAGCTGCTCGCGGATCCAGTCCGCGAGCAGCGCCTCGCCGTGACGCTCGAGGATGCGCGGGAGGTGGATGAGGTTGACGGCCATCGTTACGCTCCGTGTAGTTGGAATTTTGGGAAAAGCGGAATGTTACGCATCGCGGCCCCCGTCGGAAGGGAGGCCACGGCTCCAGCCCCGGAAGGGATGATCGCGGGACGCATGGCCTCTGCGTTGTCCCAGCCGGGCCCGAGGAGATAACGTTCGCCGCCCGCCGGAGCACCACCCGAGCATGTCGACGCCCAACCACGAGCTTCTCCCCGAGCCGCCGCCCGCTCCCTCGCCCGCCGTCCCTCGATTCGGCGTGACGCCCGCCCGGTGGACGAACCCGCACCGGCTCCTCCCGCGCGTCCGCTGGGCCGTGCAGATCGCGTATCTCGCCTTCCTGGCGCTCGTCGGGCTCGAGTTCGCCCGCTTCGTCTCGCAGGCGACGAGCGACGGACCGCTCACCGTCTCGCGCCCACCCGCGGTCGAGGCCTTCCTCCCCATCGCGGCGCTCTTGGGCCTGAAGCGCTTCCTCCTCACCCGCTACTGGGACGAGGTCCACCCGGCCGGCCTCACCATCCTCCTCGCGGCCCTCGCGACCGCGTTCCTCGCGCGGAAGGCGTTCTGCTCGTGGGTCTGCCCGGTCGGCACGATCTCGCGGGCGCTCGAGTGGATCGGCAGGCGAACCCTGTGGCGCCGCCGCTGGCCGGCGGTGCCGCGCTGGCTCGACCTGCCGCTCTCCTCGCTCAAGTACCTGCTCCTCGGCTTCTTCGTCTGGACCGTCGGGCAGATGCCGCTCGAGGCGATCGAAGGTTTCCTCCGGTCCCCGTTCAACACGGCCGCCGACGCGAAGATGCTCCTCTTCTTCCGGCACCCCGGGACGATGTCGCTCTTCGTGATCGGGGCGCTCGCGGCGCTCTCGCTCGTCGTGAAGCACTTCTGGTGCCGCTATCTCTGCCCGTACGGCGCGCTCCTCGGCGTCGCGAGCCTGCTCTCGCCGCTCTCCGTGCGCCGGGATCCGGACGCCTGCAACGACTGCCGCGCCTGCACGCGCGCCTGCCCCGCGGAGATCCCGGTGCACACGCGGCTCCGGGTGATCTCGACCGAGTGCACCGGCTGCATGTCGTGCGTGGCCGCCTGCACGACGCCCGACTGCCTCGGCGTGACGCGCAAGGGGGCGCGGGCGCTCTCCCCGTGGCTCGTCCCGGCGGTGGCGCTCTCGACGCTCCTCGGCTTCTGGGCGATCGCGCGCGCGACCGGCTTCTGGGAGACGAGCCTGCCCGCCGCGGCGTTCCGCTTCGCCTACCGGCTCATGGGCATCGAGTGACGGCGGCCGCGCGCGCCGGGCGGGCCAGGAACAACGCCCGCGCCTGCGCGGCGTAGCTCGCGCGCGGCCCCAGCAGGACGGCGGCGGGGTGGGGCGAGGCGAGCATCCCCTCGCGCTCGAGCACCCGGACGGTCGCGAGCGCCTCGCGCAGGTCCTCGGCGCCGTCCACCTCGAAGCGGATGAGCACCTCGAGCTCCGAGCGCGCCTCGCGGATGCTCCGCAGGATGCGCGCGAACCGCTGCTGATCCAGCGCGCTGCGCGACGCCGCGCGCGCGGCGACGGGGATGGTGACCTGCAGCGTCGTCACCCCCGCGCGCGACAGGCGGCGCGCGCCGAAGCCGTCGAGGAGCGTCGCGTTCGTGATCACCGTCGCGTCGTAGCCGCACCCGTCGCGCGCACACGCGTCGCGCACCCGCGCGGAGCTGGCGACCACGACGTCCGTGTCGAGGAGCGGCTCCCCCCCGAACAGGACGAGCGATACCGCCCCTGCGGCGGTCTCGGCGACGAGGTCGGCGAGCCGCTCCGCCACCGCGAGGGCGGCGGCGCGGTTGGGGCGGCCACGCTGGCGCCCCCGCGCGCATCCGCCGCAGGTCAGGTTGCACGGGAACCCGAGGTCGAGGAGCGCCTTGAGCCGCGGGCCCGCGAGCCCCTCCGTCGGGTCGAGATCGTACGTGAGGATCGCCACCGCGGCGGAACGTGGCCACGGCGCGCGCGCCCGGCCTCGGCCGTCGTCACTCTGAGCGAAGTCCGTCGGGGTACCCGGTGCGTCGCGGCGATCGCGTCATCAGGTGTCGCCATCAGGGCGGCAGCCGGCCCGTGAGCACCGCGAGCCGCACCTCGCGACCGACGCCGGGCAGCCACGTCGCCGCGCTCTCCACCGCCGACCAGAGCGCGTCGGCCCAGGGCGAGACCGGGCGCCCCGCCGCGGGCGCCGGGAGGCGCAGGACGCGGATCCCGGGGAGGTGACGTCGAACGAGCTCGAGCTCCCGCGCCCCGAGCGCGCCGGCGGTCGCGGCCCGCGGCGGGCTGCTGTCCCACGCCGCGGGGGCGAGCGGCTCCACGAAGGCGAACGGGGCGTCGGGCCTCACCCAGGCCCGCAGGCGGTAGAGGAGGGCCTCGATGTCCGCCGCGCGAGAGAGCAGCCCCTCCGCGGCCACCGCGTCGAACGACCAGGTCGGCAGCTCGATCGCGCGCCACGGCTCCGGGGCCGCGAGCGCGTCGGCACCGAGCGAGATGGGCGTCACGCGCGCGCCGTCCCGCTCGAGCGCCGCGGCGAGGGGGCCGGCCTCCTCGGCCGCGACGAGCACCTCCGCGTCGCGCACCTCGCCGAGGGCTTCCCGCGCGAGCTCGCGGGCGGTCGGGGACGGTCGGGACGCGCGCGGTCGGCGCCCCAGGGTCGGAGCAACGGTGTCGAGGGCCATTCGTGAGGTGCGATCCCCGCTCTGGCGGCGCCCGTCCGTCGGCGCCTCGGCGATCACGGGCGAACCATTCGCCCCCCGGGCGCGGGAAGCAAGGGCCCCTGCAGAGGACGCCCGCGGACGGGCTCGCCCTCCCGCGTCCCTACCCACCCGTGGTCAGCCGTCGCGCTCGCCGCGGCGGGGGGCGCGGTTAGGGAAAGGTCAACGCCACCCGCCCGCGCCAAGCGGAGGAGGTCGCCGTGATCCCGGAGCCCATCGACCGGTATCTGAAGCAGCACCACCTCGCCTACGAGCACTCGGTCCACGTCCGCGCCGTTCCGGCGCAGCGGCTCGCCGCCGCGGAGCACGTCTCCGGCGAGCGGATCGCGAAGCCGGTGGTGGTCGACCTCGACGGCAAGCTCGCGCTCGCCGTCGTGTCGGCCACGCAGCGCGTGGACCTCGAGGCGCTGCGGCGCGCCACCGGCGCGGCGCGCGCGGCGCTGGCGCCGGAGACCGCCTTCTCGGGGATGTTCATGGCGTGCGAGGTCGGCGCGGAGCCGCCGCTCGGGCTCTTCGGGATGCCCATCTACGTCGACGACGCGCTCGCGCACGAGGCGTGGATCGTCGTCCGCGGCGGCACGCACGAGGACGCGCTCCGCCTCGACACCGCCGCCTGGCTCCGCGAGGAGCACGTGGTGCCGGTCGAGCGGCTCGGCCTGCATCCGTTCTGAGCGGGCGAGCGCCGAGGGCGCGGCGCCGTCACCGCCGGAGGATCCTGACGTACGCGAGGGCTCCTCGCGCCGCGCCGGTCGCGGCGCGGTGCACCTCGGCGAGCGAGACGGCGCCGCGCGCGTCCGTGCGGAGGGCGAGGAGCGCGCTCGCGAGCCGGCCCAGGGCCGACACGACGAACACGAGCTCGAGGCCGGTCCCTCCGGCCCGGCCGAGCGTGGCGAGCGAGGGCGGCAGCGCGACCGCGGCGAGCCCCCCCAGCGTCACGGCGGCGGCGTAGGCCAGGCCGCCCGCCATCGCGAACGCGGCGAGGTGGAACGGGCGGTCGCGACGGGCGCCGATCTCGAGGGGGAGCGCGAGCGTCGCGAGCGCGTGGCCCCCCCAGGCCGCCCCGCCGATCGCGGCGTCGAGCGCGATCGGCCACAGCCGGTCCGGCGAGCTCGCCAGCCACAGGAGCGGCAGCCCCGCGGCGGCGAAGGAGCAGGCGGCGAGCACCGGCCGCGCTCCGGCGCGATCGAGGACCCGCCCCCACAGCGGCGCCGTCACGAAGCGGGTGACCGCCCCGATGGCGGCGTGGGCGGCGACGAGCATGAAGCCGGCCCGGAGGTCGTGCAGCAGGTAGAGCGTGAAGTACCCGCCCGCGAGGCCCACCGAGGCGTTCCAGGCGACCTGGTAGACGAGCACGGCGCGCGCGTCGCGATCCCGCAGCGGCCGGAGCGCGTCCCCGAGCGACGGCGGCGAGGGGGAAGGCGCGGGCGGCTCGTGCTGGCGCTTCATGAGCGCGGTCGTCACCGCGCCGAACGCAGACGAGGCGAGCGCCAGCCCCGCGAGCGCGAGCGGCGCGGCCCTGCCGGTCCCGACCGCGTCGAGCAGCCGCGCGACGCCGAGCCCCGCGACCGTGCCGCCGGCGGTGCAGAGCGCGGTGCGCCGCCCGAAGTAGCGGCCGCGGAGGCGCTCCGGGACGAGCTCGCCCATCCACGCGACCCACGCGTTGTTCCCGACCACGGCGAGGGCCGCGGAGAGCGCCGCGACCACGAGCAGGAGCGCCCGCGCCGCGGGCGCCGACAGCGGGAGGAAGGGGAGCGCGGCGAGCGGGAGGAGCGCCTGGCGCGAGAGCGTCACGGCGCTCACGGCCACCCGGCGTCGGCCGAAGGTCGCGGTGGTCCAGGCGGCAGGGAGCTGCACGACCTGCGCGAGCTGGGGGAGCGCGGCGATGAGCCCGACCTCGAGCGGCGTCGCGCCGAGGTGGAGCGCCCACGCCGTGAGCACGGTGGGACCGGCGGTCGCGGCGACGAGCTCGGCGAAGGCCCCCTCGACCGAGGAGGCGCGCAGCGAGCTGCGGACGCGGCTCTTGGACCCTGTGGCGCGCCCGCCTCCCATCGCGGGCGGAGCGCCGCGCAGGAGCCCGAGGGCGGGCGCGGAGGCAGCAAGGAACAGCCCGCGCAACAGCGCGGCAGGCAGGCGGACGATGGAGTGCATGGCGCGGCGGCGCTCCCCTCCCCGCGCGCGTCAGCGCACTCTGTCACGCACGGGGCGTCCCCGTAAAGGTGGCCGCGCGGGAGCTCGAACGCGCCTCGGCCGATCGTCCGATCGGGTGAGCCGTCGTCGGCTGCGACGCGATCTTCAGGTCAGTCGAGCGGCAGCTCGACGGTGAACGTCGAGCCCTGCCCCGGCGCGCTCGCGACGCGGATGCCGCCGCCGTGCGCGGCGATGATCTGCTGCACGATCCACAGGCCGAGCCCGAGGCCGGAGTAGTGCCGCCCGGAGACGGCGCGCTCGAAGCGCCCGAAGATCCGGGCCTGGTCGGCGGCGTCGATCCCGATGCCCTGATCGGCCACCGTCACGCGCGCCGTGCCGTTCGACGCGGAGACGCCCACGCGGACCGGCTTCCCGTGGCCGTACTTGAGCGCGTTCGAGACGAGGTTCGAGACGACCTGCTCGACGCGCGCCGCGTCGAAGGCGCAGCGGACCGGCCCGGGCGCGTCGCACGTGAGCGCGCACCCGGCGTCGGCGGCCTCCTCGGCGTAGCGGCCGGCCACCTCGCGGACGAGCGCGGCGAGATCCGCCTCCTCGCGCGCGAGCACGAGCCGGCCGGCCGTGATGCGCGACACGTCGAGGAGCGCCTCGGAGAGCCGCACCAATCGATCGGCCTGCCGCTCGATCATCCGGAGCCGTGCCTCGGGCGGCCTCGTCGCGGCTGCGCCGTGCGGGTCCCGCAGCAAGAGCTGCACTCCGAGCCGCAGCGTGCCGAGCGGCCCCCGCAGCTCATGGGAGGCGACCTGGAGGAACTCCTCGCGTGCCCGCGCCGCCGCCCTCGCGTCGCCGAGGAGCCGCGCGTGCGCGATCGCCAGCGCCGCGCGCCGCGCCACCTCGCCGATGAGGACCCGATCCGCCGCACCGTACCGCCGGCCGGGATCGGCGCTCGCCACCGCCAGGAGGCCCAGCGCCTCGCCGTCGGCCACGAGCGCCGCGACCACCGCGGACCGCGGCGCCGGCCCGGGCCCGGAGTGGTCCGGGAACTCGTCGATCGGCTCGGGCCGCGGCGGCTCGCCGGCGATGAGGAGCCGCTCGACCGCCAGCGCACGCGCCCGCGCCTCGACGGGCGCGCCCAGGCTCTCGGGGCCGAGCCGCGCCACGTCGACGAGGCCCTCCTCGCGCAGCGCCAGCACCCCCGCCCAGTCGCCGAGCGCGGGCACCGCCAGGCGCACGACCCCGGCGACCATCTCGGCCTCGTCGAGGGTGGCGGCGAGGTGCGCCGACACGTCGTCGAGGAACGCCAGGCGCCGCTGGGCCGCGACCGCCTCGGCGCGGGCGAGCCGCTCGGCGATGAAGAGCCGCGCGCGGTCCAGCGCCTGCGCGCACTGCGAGGCGATCGTGACTGCGAGCGCGCGCTCGACTTCCGGAAAGACGCGCGGGGCGTCGTAGCCCACGTAGAGCACGCCGAGCGGCAGCCCCTGCGACGGCAGGGGCAGCGCGACGAAGGCTTCCCCCCCGAGCCCCTCGTGCCCCGGGTACCTGGAAACGAGCGCGGCGCGATCCTCGAGGAACACGGGCGCCCGCGAATGGAACGCGTCCCGGACCGGCCCCGGTTCGGTGAGCCGCGCCGACGCCACGACCCCCGGCTCCGCGCCGTACGGGAGCACGTCCATGCCGCCGCCGGCGCCGGGCACGAGGAGGAGGCCCCGCGCCCCGCCGAGCGCGAGGACCCCGCGCCCGAGCGTGACCTCCGCGACCTCGTCCGGCGTCCGCGCGCGAGAGAGCGCGGCCGTGACGGACTGCAGCCGCTCCAGTCGGGCGGCCGACGCCTCTGCGTCCGCACGCGCGATTCGCTCCGCTTCCAAGGAGGGAGCGGTGCCGCCCGCGCGCGGAGACGCGGTGAATCCCTCTCGCCAGTCCAAATTGTCCCCCCGGACACGGACTGCGTGTTTGGCTCGCCATTAACCCAGAACGGGTGAGCGGATTCAAGGCCAGTGTGCGCGGGCATGACCCGCGTCCCCTCGCCCGTGGTAATCGCTTCGGGATCGAGGTGAAATGGTCGTCATGTCCAGGCGCGCCCAGAAGAACGCAGAGCTCCAGGTCAACGGGAAGAGGGCCCTCGGCCCCGTCCTGGAGTTCATGCGGACGCTCTGGGCCCTCGATCACGCGCTCCAGTCGGCCTCCAAGCGGATGGAGTCACGGCTGCGCATCACCGCGCCGCAGCGGCTCGTGGTCCGGATCCTCGGGCGCTATCCGGGCATCTCGGCGGGCGAGCTCTCGGAGATCCTGCACCTCCACCCGAGCACGCTCACCGGGATCCTGAAGCGCCTCGGCGACCGCGGTCTCCTGGAGCGCCGGCGAGATCCCGCCGACGCGCGCCGGGCACTCTTCTCCCTCACGGCGAAGGGGCGCACGGTGGACGACCTCCGGAGCGGCACGGTCGAGGCTGCGGTCCGGCGCGCGCTCACCCGCGTGCGCCCCGCGACCGTGCAGCACGCGCGCGAGGTGGCCGAGGTGCTCGCGGCCGAGCTCGCGCGGGCGGACTGAGCCCCCTGCCCGCCTGGCGGTCCGGTGGTACATTCACGCGCGTGCGAGTCCTGCTCTCCAACGACGATGGCGTGCATGCGCCCGGGCTGAAGGCGCTCGCCGCCGCCTTCGAGGGCGACGAGGTGTGGGTGGTGGCGCCCGACCGCGAGCAGTCGGCCTCGTCGCACGCGATCTCGCTCCACCACCCGCTGCGGCTCCTCGAGCTCGCGCCGCGCTGGTACGCGGTGGACGGGACGCCGACGGACGCCGTGTACATGGGCCTGAACCACGTGCTCCGCGCGGCAAGGCCCGACGTGGTCGTCTCGGGGATAAACCACGGCCCGAACCTCGGCAACGACGTCCTCTACTCCGGCACCGTGGCGGCGGCGATGGAAGGGGCGCTCCTCGGGGTGCACGCGATCGCCGCCTCGCTCGCGTCGCCCCCGACCCATGTCTTCGAGGAGGCCGCCCGCTTCGTGGCGGCGCTCGCGCGGCACGTGGTCGCGCGCCCGCCGCCGGCGCCGCTCCTGCTCAACGTCAACGTCCCGCCCGGCCCGGTGCGCGGGTTCCGCTTCGCCCGGCTCGGCCGGCGGACCTACGGCAACGAGGTCATCGAGAAGACCGATCCGCGCGGCCGCAAGTACTACTGGATCGGCGGCGAGGGCGGCCCCACGAACGAGGACATCCCGGGCTCCGACTGCAACTGCGTGCTGAAGGACGGTCTCGTGGCCGTCACGCCGCTCCACCTCGACTCCACGAACGACGCCGTGCTGCAGGAGCTGCGGAGCTGGACGCTGCCCGGGTACACGAAGGAGCCGGCGCTTTGACGAAGCCCCGCGCCGTCCGCGGCGCGGCGCCCTCCCGGCCCGCGCTCGGCGCCGCCGCCCTCGCGCTCGCCCTCGCCGCCTGCGCCCCGCCCCCGTCGCTCGCGCCCCGCGCCGCCGCGCCCTCCCGCGCCTCGCCCGACCCGGCGCCCGACCCCGCGCCACCGCCGGCCCGCGCCCTGCCCGTGCCGCTCGAGTCGGCGCCGCACCACGAGGAGCCGGGCGTCGTCGGCGTCGTACACATCGTGCGGAGCGGTGAGACCGTCTACCGCATCGCCCGCGCCTACGGCGTCGACGCGGCCGACCTGATGGAGACGAACGGCATCTCCGATCCTCGCGCCGTGGCGGCGGGCACCGCGCTGTTCATCGCGGGAGCGAGCCGGGTCGTGTCCCTCTCGCCCCCTGACGCGGGCGCGGCACCCGCGCCGCTCGCCGCCGGGCCCGCACCGCTCGCCGCCGGACCCTCGCCGCTCGCCGCCGGACCCGCGCCGCTCCCAGACCCGGCGCGCGCCGACCCCCGCGCAGAGCCTCCGGCGGCCGCCTCCCTCCCGACTCGCGCTCCGCCCCCGGCGGCGAGCGCCGCCCCCGCCCCGGCCGGCCTACGGGCGAGCGACGACGGCGCGCCGCTCGCGTGGCCCCTCAAGGGCGTGCTCTACGGACGCTACGGGGTCCGCGCCGGACAGCGCCACGACGGGATCGACATCGCCGCCCCCGAGGGCGCGCCGGTCGCCGCGGCGGCCGACGGCGTCGTCATCTTCGCGGGCGAGCAGCCCGGCTACGGCGCGATCGTCATCCTCAAGCACGCGGACGACCTCGTGACGCTCTACGCCCACAACTCGCGCGTCCTGGTGAAGGACGGCCAGCGGGTCTCGCGCGGCGATCCGATCGCGCGCGTCGGGCAGACCGGCCGGACGACCGGTCCCCACCTCCACTTCGAGGTCCGCAAGGCCACCCGCCCGCGGAACCCGCTCCTCTTCCTGCCGTGACGGCGCGCCCCGCCCGCCGCGGCCCTCGGCCTCGCTCCGGCGCGATACCCGTGCTGGGCCGTGGTAATGTCCGCGCCCATGGAAGCCGTCCGCGCCCGAATCCGAGACGTCCCCGACTTCCCTCAGAAGGGAATCGTCTTCAAGGACATCACCCCCGTCCTCGCGGATCCCACCACCTTCCGCGAGGTCATCGACGCGTTCGTCGCCCGCTGGAAGGACGAGCGGATCTCGAAGGTCGTGGGGATCGAGTCGCGCGGCTTCCTCTTCGCGGCTCCGCTCGCCTACGCGCTCGGCGCCGGGCTCACCATCGCGCGCAAGCCGGGCAAGCTCCCGTGGGAGACCATCCGCGAGGTCTACTCCCTCGAGTACGGCGAGAACGCGCTCGAGCTGCACATCGACGCGGTCAAGGCCGGCGAGCGCGTGCTCGTGGTGGACGACGTGCTCGCGACCGGCGGCACCGCCGACGCGGTCGGACGGCTCGTGACGCGCCAGGGGGCTCACCTCGTCGCGTACTCGTTCCTGGTCGAGCTCGGGTTCCTCGGCGGCGCGAAGCGGCTCGGCCGCGAGCACGTGCACGCGCTCCTCTCCTACTGACCGATCGCGCGCTGCCGGCGCGGCCCCACCGGATTAGAAACGGCCGGTGAGCCCGACCTCGCCCGCGCGCACGCTCAAGTTCCTCGGCACCGCCGGCGCGCGGTTCGTCGTGTCGACGCAGCTCCGCCACTCCGGCGGCCTCGTCTGGACGCTGGATGGCACGGTCGTGTGGGTCGATCCCGGGCCGGGCGCGCTCGTGCGCGCGCTCGCGTCCAGACCGCGCGTGGACCCGGCGAAGGTCGACGCCCTGGTGGTCACGCACCGGCACCTCGACCACGCAGGAGACGCGACCGCGATCGTCGAGGCGATGAGCAAGGGGGGCTTCGCACCCCGCGGGACGCTCCTCGCCCCGCGCGACGCGCTCGAGGAGGAGCCGGTGGTGTTCCGCTACGCGCAGCGGTTCGTCGCGCGGCGGCTCGTGCTCGCCGAGGGGAGCCGGCACGAGCTCGCGCCCGGCGTCTTCCTCGAGACGCCGCTCGCGCACGACCACGGGATCGAGACCTACGGCTACCGGCTCTCGGCGCCCGGATTCACGGCAGGTCACGTCGTGGACACGTTCTGGCTGGACGCGCTGCCGCGCGCGTACGCCGGCGTCGACCTCCTCGTCGTGAACACCACGCGCGAGCACGGCCGCGACCGGAGGTACCTCCACCTCGGCGCGGACGACGCGGAGGCGCTCGTGGCGGAGATCCGGCCCCGGATCGCCGTGCTCACGCACCTCGGCATGCAGCTCGCGCGGGGGCGGGCGGAGGAGCTCGCGCTCGCGATCTCCGGGCGCACCGGCGTCCCGACGGTGGCGGCGCGCGACGGCTGGCTGCTCGATCTGACCGAGCTCGAGGCCGCGGCGGAGCGCCGGCGCGTCCCTCCTCGCCCGCGAGGAGATGACGCTCGGTGACACGCCCCTCCCGAGCCGGCCGCCTCCCGCCGCCGCGGGCGCGCCGTGGAGCGCGCCCGGTGATAGGTTTCGCGCGATGACGGGCCCCACGCAGCACGCCGCCGTGCCGGTCCTCGCGGCCTGGGACGAGACCTCCGCCTTCCGGGGCCTGCGCGTCGCCTTGCCGCCCCCGCTCGCGGCGGCGCACGTCCTCCCCGGCCAGGTGGTCAAGATCCGCACGGACGCCGGGGAGGGGTTCTTCGCGCTCGCGAGCGCCCCGGACCCGAGCGGATCCGCCGACCTGCTCGTGAAGCGCGGCGGGCACGTCGCGGACGCGGTGATCGCCCGCGCGGTCCCCGGGGGCCACCTCGAGCTCACGCCCCCCTTCGGGAAGGGATTCCCGGTCGCCGAGGCGGAGGGCAGGGACGTGCTCCTCTTCGCCGCCGGCTCCGCGATCGCGCCGGTCCGCTCGCTCGTGCAGCACCTCGTGCGCGAGCGGGACCGCTTCGGGCGAATCACCCTCTTCTACGGCCAGCGCCTCGGCGCGGAGTTCGCGTACGTGGGCGAGCACCTGGCCTGGGAGCGCCGCGGCGTGCGCGTGATCCTCTGCCCCTCCGCCGAGGACGACGCGTGGCTCGGCCTCCGCGGCCGCGTCCAGAAGGTGGCGCGCTCGCTGGCGTTCGGCGGGGCGGCGCCCGGGGACGCCGTGGCGTTCGTCTCCGGGATGACCGCGATGGTGGAGGACGTCCGCCACACGCTCGCGCAGGCGGGGATCCCGCCCGGGCGCGTCCACGCGAACTTCTAGGGACCCGCATGCCCCCTCCCGTACACGCGCGCCGCCTGCTCGTCGCGATGCTCGTCGCCGCGATCGCGCTGACCGCCGTGCTGATCTGGCCGTTCTGGGTCGCGTTCTTCCTCGCGGCCGTGCTCTCGGCGACGCTGCGGAGCCCCATGGAGTGGCTCACGCGCAAGCTGCGCGGCCGCCGCCAGCTCGCCGCGACCCTCCTCACCCTCGCCGTGCTGCTCGCCGTGGTGGTGCCCGTGGCGGGGATCGGCACGTTCCTCGTCCGCCAGGTCCTCGACGGCATCGCCTGGCTCCGCGAGCTCATCGCGAGCGAGGGCTTCGGCGGGCTCCTGACGCGGCTCCCGGATCCCGTGGAGCGCGCCGCGCGGAGGCTCCTCGCGTCGACGCCGCAGCCGCAGCAGCAGATCCAGCGGATGGCCGAGCAGGGGCAGCAGGCCGCGGGCGTCGTCACCGGCGTGATCTCCGCCACCGGCACGGCCGTCTTCCAGACGACCATGATGCTCATCGCGTTCTTCTTCATGCTCGTCGACGGCGCGCGGCTCGTCGCCTGGCTCGACCGCCACGTGCCGCTCAGGCCCGGGCTCCTGCGCGAGCTCATCGAGGAGTTCCGCAAGACGAGCGTCTCCGTCCTCACCGCGACGCTCGCGACCGCCGGGATCCAGACGGTGACCGCGCTCGTCGGCTACCTCATCGCCCGCGCGCCGAACGTCATCTTCTTCACGCTCGCCACCTTCGTCATCGCGCTCGTGCCCGCGCTCGGCGCCACGTTGATGGTGATCACCGTGGCGGTCGTGCTGCTCGCGACCGGCCACCTCGTCGCCGGCGCGTTCCTCGCCGCGTGGGGCCTCGGCGTCGTGTCGATCGTCGACAACGCCGTGCGGCCTTACCTGCTCAAGGGCGGCATGGAGCTGCACGGCGGCGTCGTGTTCTTCGCGCTGCTCGGCGGTCTCGCCATGTTCGGCGGCATCGGGCTCGTGCTCGGACCGCTGATCGTCACGTTCCTGCTCGCCATCCTGAAGATGTACGAGCAGGAGTACGGGCGCGGGGTGAGGCCCGAGCAGTAGCGCGCGGCGCGCCGCACCGCCCGGCGCTCAGGCCGTCGGCTTGAACGCCCGGAACGCGAGCATCGTCACGGTGTGCGCGACCCCGGCGACCTTCTGCAGCCGATCGGGGATGAGATCGCCGAACGCCTCGTAGGTGGGGGCGTACAGCTTCACGAGCAGGTCGTGCTCGCCGGTGATCGAGTGCACCTCGGAGACGCCCTCGATCTCCATGATCGCGTTCGCGACCTCCTCGAGGCGTCCCAGCTCGCACTTCACGAGAACGAACGCAGCCTTCATCGCGGGCTCTCCGGTCGGGGGGATCCGAGAGCGTTCTACCACGCTCGGCCCCGCGCCGGCCGGGCCCGGAAGCGGCGCTTGCCATCGGCTCACGGCCAGGCCGGCCGCTCGCCGTGCCAGTCGGCGGTCACCTCGAGCCACATGGCGAGCCCGGCGTACGGACCGTACGGCGCATACCAGCGGCGCAGCGCGCGGTCCGTCGGGACGCGACGCCGGCCGCGGAGCCGCGCGAGCTTGGGCCGCGTCCAGGAGTCGAGGGCGAGGTGATCGTGCCGCCCCAGGAGTCGGAGCAGGTGCTCGGTCGCGTAGGGGCCGAAGCCCGCGAGGGCGCGGATGCGCCGCGCGAGCGCGTCGGTCGGCTCCGCCGAGACGCGCAGTGCCTCGAGCTCCAGCGCGCCGGAGGCCACGTCGCGGGCGAGCGCGCCGAGGAACGGCGCCCGGTACCCCGCCCGGATCTCCTCGCGGTAGAAGCGCTCCGGCATCGCGGCCATCGCGGCGGGCGTGGGGAACGCGCGCGTGCCGAGGGGCGCCCGGGCGCCGAGCGCGTCGCACAGGCGCGTCACCATCGCGCGCGTGAGCCCCCAGGAGCAGTTCGTCGTGCAGAGCGTCTTCACCGCGTCCTCGAACACGGTCGGGGAGCGGAGCAGGCGGCCCGCGCCGCGGGCGAGCGCCCAGCGCAGATCGGGGAGGTCCTTCCCCTCCCCCGCGGCGCGCCGCGCCTCGAGCGCCGCCGCCCGCGCGAAGAACGCGGACAGATCGTCGTCGAGCGCCAGGCAGTGACGGAGCGCGTCCCGGGCCGACCGCGCCTCCTCGACGCCGAGCCGGCCCTCACCGAAGGCGCGGAACGCGAGCCCACCCTCCCCCGGCGCGACCTCCGCGTACGCCGTCCGGCCCCCCGGCAGGAGCACCGGACGGCCGAGCACGCGGCGATCGACGTCGTAACGCCAGGGCGGCAGGTCGTACCAGCCGTGGCTGCGCACGGTGAGATCGAGATCGAAAGGCTCGGGGACTCGCACGTGGGGGGGCGCTCCAGGGAGCTACGGGAGCATCGGAACGTCCTGCTCGCGACATGATCGGCCGTCTAGAAGGCCTCCAGCACCAGCACGTACACCTCCGGCCCGGCGGGCCCGGCGGCGAGGTCGAAGCGGATGTTCGCGCCCTCGTCGGTGAGCCGCCAGCGAAGGCCCACGCCGCCGGCCACCTTGACGGTGTCGAGCCCGAGGTCGCGCGGCGTGTGCGCGACCTCGCCGAGCGCGCCGAAGGCCGTGGCGGAGAGCCGCCCGCGAACGGGCACGCGCAGCTCCGTCTGGGCGGCCCAGGACAGCCGATCGCGATAGCGCCCCTCGCGGATCCCGCGCAGGAAGCGGGTCGAGCCGAGCCGCGGGAGCATCGTGAAGGGCACGTCGCCGTTCGACCACTCCGCGATGCCCGCGAGGCCGAGGACCCGGCCGCCGCCCAGCGGCAGGAACCTGCGCGCCTCCGCGAGGCCGCGCCCGAGCCCTCCGTGATCGCCGAGCGCGCGCGGGTACAGCGTGTACCAGGCCTGCGCGAACGCGCCGCGGGAGGGCCAGAACGCGCTGTCCCGCGTGTCGAACGTGAGGCTCGCCCCCGCGCCCGCCCCGCGGAAGCCGCGCGCGCCCGGGACGTCGCCCGACGCGAGGGCCCCGCCGGCCTCGAGGTCGCGGATCTCCTCGGCGCGGAAGTCGAGGCGCGGGCCGGCGCGGAGCGCGGTGCCGGCGATGGGCCACTCCGCGACGAGGTACCCCTCCACCGTGCGGCGCGTGAACGGCTCGCGAGCGCCCTCCGACGAGCGCGGCCCGAGGCCGTAGAAGACGTCCGGGAAGTGCAGCGCGCGCACCCGGCCGCCGAGGAACGCCCCGCTGCGCGTCGTGAGGTCTCCGGCGACGTCGACCGAGCCCTGCCCCTCGAGCGTGTAGACGAGGGCGGCGAACACGGAGGACGCGCGCGGCGCACCGCCGACGTGCAGGTGCAGGCCGCCCGTCGCCCCGAGCCCGAGCTTCGTCTCCGGCAGCCAGAAGAGCACGGGCAGGGCGAACCCGCGCACGCCGCTCGGCGGCGCACCGACGCTCTCGGCGGCGGCCTTGGCGGCCGGCTCCGCGGGCGTCTCCGGCGCCGCCGCGCCCGTGGCCGGATCGCCCGCGTGCGCTCCGGCTTCGGCGCCGCGGGCAGCCTCCTCGGCCATGGCCGCGAAGGGCGCGCCGAGGGCGAGCGCGAGGAGCAGGGGAGCGGAGGAGAGCTTCGTCATCCGAAAGGCGGGAGAGATTAACAGGTCGGCGCCCGCGCCGCCCGAGCCGGGGGCACGCTCGGACGCCTCGGCACTCCGCAGCCGGATGAGGCTGTGCGGGAGCGAGCCGGGGGTCCGGGGGGCGCG
>NZ_JAKZLF010000001.1:246596-501881 GCF_022808855.1 Anaeromyxobacter soli | reverse complement strand
CTCGCCCCGGGCGCGGAGGCGGGAGCGCGCGAGCGCGCCGCGCCGAGGGCGCCGCCAGCGACGCAGGGCGAGCTCCCGCCCGGCGACGCCGCCGCGGCGCGCGGCTGGTTCGAGGCGCAGGGGCTCGGCGCGGAGCGCGCGCCGGCCGGGCGGGAGGCGCTCGCGGTCTCGCCCCCGGCGTCGCTCTTCTCCCCGGGCGGCGGCGACGGCGAGGAGGCGCCCGCCGCGCGCGCGAAGCGGCGCGTGGACGGCATGCTCGCCGAGATGCGCGCGCGCGATCTCGCGCGCTACCCCGACGCGTCGTGGATGGACCTCCGGGACGCGCTCGCTGGCGGGTTCGCGCCGGACTTCGGCGTGCTGCGCGGAGGCGGGCAGGGGACTCGCGACCTCCTCGCGGACACCGCCGGCGCCTACCTCGGCGCCGCCGAGGCCTACGGCCGCTCGGGGCGGCCGTTCGAGAACGGACCCGACGCCCCCGGGGGCGTCGCGCCGGGGACGGACGCCACGGTGCACGCCGCGGCGGAGGGCGACCGGGAGCGCGAGTCCCTCGTCGCGGGGATCGACGCGCTCGCCGCGACGGGCGGCAAGGGGCTCGCGTGGTCGAAGGCGCTCGTCACGGTGGTCGCGGTGACCGAGGACGGCGACGGCGTCGTCACGGAGGCGAGGGTCGTCGCGTCGAGCGGGAACCCCGCCCACGACCGCCTCGCGCTCGCGCAGGCGCGGGGGCTCATCGGCCGCTCGCCCTCGCGCCGGCTCGCGGGCACGACGACGGAGTGGGCGTTCGTCACCGAGCTCTCGGTCATCCCGCCCGTCCCCGTCGCGGGCGTGGCCTTCGACGCGAACTTCAAGCCGAAGGGCTTCGTCTACCCCCTGAAGCGGAAGGCGAAGAGCCGGATCGAGCTCGTCGCGGTGCGCGAGGGCGGATAGCCGCCGGTTGACTCCGCGCCCCGGTCTTCCTTAGTTTCCGCCCGCGTGTCCGACCTCGTCTCGCTCTCCCGCAAGGCCCCCTCCGCGCCCGGCGATCGCCCGGCCGCCCCCCGCAAGGTGTACGTCCACACCTTCGGCTGCCAGATGAACGCGTCGGACTCCGACCGGATGGTCGAGCTCCTCGGCCGCCACGCGTTCGAGCGCGCCGACACCGCGGAAGACGCGGACCTCATCCTCCTCAACACCTGCGCGGTGCGCGAGAAGGCGGAGCAGAAGCTCCTGTCGGCCCTGGGGCGCTACCGCGAGGTGAAGGCGCGGCGCGGCGCGCTCATCGCGGTGTCCGGCTGCGTCGCGCAGCAGGAGAAGGACCGGCTCCTCGCGCGCGTGCCGTACGTGGACTTCGTCTTCGGCCCGGACAACATCGGCAAGCTCCCGGAGATGGTCGCCCGGGCGGAGCGCGAGCGGTTCGCCGAGACGGGCTGGATGGACTCGCACGACTACGTGTTCCCGCAGGCGGACCCCGAGGCCGCGCGCGGCCGGCCCACCGCGTTCGTCACCGCCATGAAGGGCTGCGACAACGTCTGCGCGTTCTGCATCGTGCCGCACACCCGCGGCCGCGAGGTGTCGCGCGCGTTCCCGGAGATCGTGGCCGAGTGCGCGGCGCTCGCCGAGGTGGGCGTGCGCGAGGTGACGCTCATCGGCCAGAACGTGAACTCCTACGCGGGCGGCTGCACCTTCGCGGAGCTGCTCCGCCGCGTGGCGGCCGTGCCGGGGATCGCGCGGATCCGCTTCACCACGAGTCACCCGCACGACCTCTCCGACGCGCTCGTGGAGGTGTTCCGCGACGAGCCCAAGGTCATGCCCCACTTCCACCTGCCGGTGCAGGCGGGCTCGGATCCCGTCCTCGCCCGCATGCGCCGCGACTACACGGTCGCGGAGTACCTCGACCGCTTCGATCGTCTGCGCGCCGCCCGCCCCGGCATCGCCGTCACCACCGACTTCATCGTCGGCTTCCCCGGCGAGACCGACGCGGACTTCGAGGGCTCGCTCGCGCTCCTCGAGCGCGCGCGCTTCGAGCAGAGCTTCAGCTTCCTCTTCAGCCCGCGCCCGAAGACGGTCGCGGGCCTGCGCCTCGGCTCGGGGCCCGAGTGGCAGGAGGTCCCGCGCGCGGTGGCGGTCGAGCGGCTCGAGCGGCTTCAGGGCGCGCAGCGGCGCATCGCCGCGGAGGCGCTCGCGGCCGCGCTCGGGAAGGTGGTCGAGGTCCTCGTCGAGGGACCCTCCGACGAGCCGGGCGAGCGCCTCGGACGCACGCCGGAGAACACCGTCGTCCACCTCGCTGCCGACGAGCAGGCCGCGCCGACCGGCGCGCTCGTCCACGCGCGCATCACGCGCGCCGGCGGGAGCTCGCTCTCCGGTACGCTCGCGTGACCGCGCGCCCGCGCACGGCGCTGTTCGCCGCGGGGGCGGTCGCCTGGGCCGCGCTCATCTTCTGGGCGTCCTCCCAGTCGCACCCGTTCCCCGAGCTGCCGCAGGGCCTCTTCGAGCACGACAAGCTCCTGCACGCCTCCGCGTACGCGGTGCTCGGCGCGCTCGTGCGCGCGGCGCTCGGCGGGTGGCGGCTCCCGGCCTGGGTGCCGCTCGGGCTCGCCATCGCGCTGGGGACCGCGTACGGGGCGTCCGACGAGTGGCACCAGGCCTTCGTGCCGAACCGCTCGCCCGATCTCCTCGACCTCGCGGCCGACGCGCTCGGCGTCGCGGCAGGCGCGGCGGTGGCGGCGGTCATCTTGCGGCGTGTAGGTGCGCGGGCTAGCATCGACGGCTGATGCCGATCATCGCGCCGTACGCCGGGCGGGCGCCCCGCCTGCACGGATCCGTGTTCGTGGCGGAGAACGCGGTCGTGGTCGGGGACGTGGAGATCGGCGAGGGCTCGTCGATCTGGTTCGGCACGGTGGTCCGCGGCGACGTGAACCACGTGCGCATCGGCGCGCGCACCAACCTGCAGGACCTCACCGTCGTCCACGTCACCTCGGGGACGCACCCGACCGTCATCGGCGACGACGTGACCGTGGGTCACCGCGCGGTGCTGCACGGGTGCACCATCCGCGAGCGCTGCCTCGTCGGCATCGGCGCGATCGTCATGGACGGCGCGGTGGTGGGCCCCGACGCGATGGTCGGCGCGGGGGCGCTCGTCTCGCCCGGGACCATCGTGCCGCCGGGCACGCTCGTGCTGGGCTCGCCGGCGCGGCCGCGCCGCGAGCTCACGCCGGAGGAGCGCGCCTTCCTCCGGACCTCTGCGGAGCGGTACGCGGGGTACGCCGCGCGCTACCGCGGCGAGGGGGGTGGGGGATGACGGCGTTCGAGGCGCTCCGGCGCGCGGCGCTCTTCAAGGACTTCACCGAGACGGGCCTCAGGATCTTCGCCGGCATCGCGCTCGAGAAGGCGATCCCGGCGGGCACGCCGCTCTTCGTCGAGAACATGGTCGGCGAGTCGCTCTTCATCGTGAAGTCCGGCACCGTCCGCGTCACGCAGCGCACGCCCGAGGGCGAGAAGGAGCTCGCCGTGCTCGGCGCGGGCGAGCACCTCGGGGAGCTCGCGCTGCTCGGCCGGAGCGTCCGGCTCGTGTCCGCGGTCGCCGGGACCGCCTGCGAGGTGGTGGAGATCACGCAGCGCGACTTCGTGCGGCTGCAGCCCCAGAAGCCGCAGGCCTGCCTGAAGCTCGCGCTGGCCATCGGCGGCGATCTCGCCGAGAAGGTCGCGGAGAACCGCGACGCCCTCCGGGAGCTCGCCGCCCGTCGTATGAGCTAGGGACGCGCGGGCTGCCTCCCTGCCCGCCCTCCGGGCGAGCGGGCGGGAAGCGCCGGGGCGCGCGCATCGTTCTCGTCGGGGGTCCCGCGATATCGAGGCGCGCGCCGCGCGGCTAGCGCGTGACGCTCGGGCGGTTTCGGGGTAATTCGGGGAGAACGGAAGGCCGCATGCTCGAACGCCTGGTCGCCATCCTGGGAGGCCACTCCCTCCACGTCGGCTACGGCGTCGTCTTCGTCATGCTGGTCCTCTGCGGGTTCGGCCTGCCGATGCCCGAGGACGTGGTCCTCGTGACCGCCGGCGTCCTCGCCTGGCTCGCGTCCGATCTGAGCCACGCGACCTTCTCCGGGATGCTCCACGACGAGGGCCTCCTCACGATGATCGTGATGGGGCTCGGCGGCATCCTCGCCGGCGACTCGGTGATCTTCTTCGCGGGGCGGCGGTTCGGGGCGCGCATCGCCGACTTCCGCCCGCTCCGCCGGCTCATCACTCCGGAGAAGCTCCAGCTCGTGGAGCGGAAGGTGCGGACGCGCGGCAACGTGGTCGTGATGTTCGCGCGCTTCCTGCCCGGCCTGCGCGCGCCGACCTTCTTCACCGTCGGCCACGCCCGCATGCCGTACTGGGAGTTCCTGCTCTTCGACGGCGTCGCGGCGCTCGTCTCCGCGCCGCTGTGGGTCTGCGTCGGCTTCTGGTTCGGCTCCGACCTGCACGCCGCGACCCGCGTCGCCGGGAGATTCTCGAACTACATCCTGCTCGGCGTCCTCGTCGTGCTCCTCGCCCTCGTCTTCCGATGGGCGCAAGGACGTCGCTCCGCCCCGCCCGCCCTGGCGTCCGAGGCGGAGCGGGAGTAGCGGAACCGACCGGACGCGAGGCTCTAGCGCGCTTCCGGGCGCCGGCCGAAGATCCTCCGGAAGAGGCCGCCGAGCGCGCCGCCGGCGCTCGCCGCCGCGACGGCGGGATCCGCAGCGCCCGCGGCCAGGTTCCCGGGCGCCGGGAAGTTCCCGGTCTGCGCCCGCGCCGCGTCCGCCCCGCCGCCCTGCTCGAGCTTGCGCCGCGCCGCCTCCGCCCCCTCGCCCGCCGACATCACCGCCTGCACCTCGCGGCCGGTGTTGAGCTCGCGCGCCGTGACGGTGAGGAGGCACTCCGGCCCGAGCTCGAAGCTGACCGCGATCTTCACCATGCCGCGCGGGCCGGGCGGGAGCCCCTCGAGACGGAGAGTGCCCAGGTACTCGCACTCCGACGCCGCGCGGCTCTCGCCCTGGAAGACGGCGAGCTCGAACTCGGTCTGCCCGTCGCGCGTCGTCGTGAGCCCGTACTGCTTGCGGGCGGGGAGGGGCGTGTTCCGCTCGATGATGGTCTTCACGCGGCCGCCGGGCAGGCCGATGCCGATCGACATCGGCAGCACGTCGATGAGGACCACCCCCTCGGCGCTGCCGAGCGAGTGGGCGAGGAGCGCCGCGCCGAGGGCGACGGCCTCGTCGGGGTGGACCGCGTGCGAGGGCGGGCGGCCGAAGAACGCCGCCACCTTCCGGTGCACGAGCGGCATCCGCGACTGCCCGCCGACGAGCAGCACCTCGTCGATGTCCTTCGTCCCGAGCCCCTTCGCGAGGAGCACCTCCCGGCACACGTCGAGGGTGCGGTCGACGAGCGGCTCGACCAGCGCGACGATCTCGTCGCGGGTGAGCACCGCCTCGAGGGCGACGGGCGCGCCGTCGCGCAGGGCGAGGAAGGGCAGGCTCACCGGGAACTCGGCGCGCTCGGAGAGCGCGCACTTGGCGCGCTCGGCGGCGTCGACGAGGCGGGAGAGCGCGACGCGGTCGTCCGGGAAGGGCGCGCCGGTCCGCTCCTCCCAGATCGCGAGGAGCCGCTCGACGATCCGGTCGTCGAAGTCCACCCCGCCGAGGAAGGTGTCGCCGCCGGTCGAGACGACCTCGTAGACGTTGTCGGACAGCTCGAGCACGGAGGCGTCGAACGTCCCGCCGCCGAGGTCGTAGACGAGGACGCGCTGGTTCAGGTGGCGGCCGTAGGCGTACGCGAGCGCGGCCGCGGTCGGCTCGTTCAGGATGCGCTCGACCTGGATCCCCGCGAGCGCCGCCGCGTGGCGGACCGCCGCGCGCTGCCGCTCGTTGTAGTACGCGGGCACGGTGACGACCGCGCGGTTCACCTCCTCGTGGAGGTGGTTCTGCGCGACGTCGCGGACCTCTCCCAGCACGAGCGCGGAGATCTGCTCGAGCGAGACGGTCTCGGGCCCGAGCCGCACCGCCGCGAGGCCCTCGTCGCCGGGCACGATCTCGTAGGGGTATTTCTCGCGGATCTCCTGCACGAGCGGCGTGTCCCAGGCCCGCCCGATGAGGCGCTTCGCGCCCGAGACGGTCGTCTTGGGGTTCGTGAGGAGCTGCGACCTCGCCAGGTGACCGACGACGACGCGCTGCCGCGCGTTGAGCCCGACGATCGAAGGCACGGTGGCGTGCCCCTCGCGCGAGGGGATCACGTACGGCCGCCCGTCCTTCACGACCGCCGCGCACGAGTTGGACGTCCCGAGGTCGATCCCGATGATCGCGCGCGAGGGGCGGGTGACCGGCCGCGGCGCGTCCGGGAGGCCGAGGTCGATGCGCGCCGGTCCGGCCTGGAGCTGCTCCACCCGGTGGCTCGCGGCGAGGTCGGCCTGGGCGGGCGAGGGCGCGGCGGGGAGCGGCGTCAGCACCGGCGGCGCGGACGGTGGGGGCGGCGTAGGGAGCGCCGCGTCGGGCGCGCGCGTGGGCGCGGGGGTCCCGTCCGGCCGGGCGGCGATCGGCGCGGGGGCGATCACGCCGGGGGCGACGCCGCGGCGCTCCTTCAGCTCCACCATCCGCTCGACGAGCGCCCGCGAGGCGTCGTCGAGCCTCGTGAACTGCACGCCCATGCCCGGCGCGCGGCGCGGATGAGCCGCCGGATCCTCGGCCTGGATCCAGCGCACGACGCCCTCGCCCCGGATCGCCGCCTCGCCGCCGGAGAGCCGGAGCTCCAGGGCGAGCCGGGTGCCGACCGGCCTGGGCGCGCGCGTGCGGATGAACACGCCGCCGCGGGAGATGTTCACCGCGAAGCGCTCCACGAGCTCGTCGATGGTGCCGTAGGAGAGCCGGACGGCGAGGCCCACCGGCGTGCGGCCCCCGCCGCGCTTGTCGTGTGGCCCCTCCACCGCGGCGATTATCGTCTTCCGGCGGACGGGCGGGCAAGCGGGTGTTCACCCTGCGGCGCAGCGTCCGCGCGGCGTGTGTGGGCCCCCGCGCACCTCCCGAGGCGCTGGGGGCGAGGCGCGCGGGCGTCGAGCGCCGGCCCCTCGCGCCGGGGTGACCCGCGCCCGGCCCGCTCCCGCCGGATCCGTAGGGGAACCGGGCGTCTTGACCGGTCCGAGCGCGCTCGATTATACGTCCCCATGCTCAACCGCGACGACCTCCGCCTCGCGCTGACGTTCGACGACGTCCTGCTGCTCCCCGCGGAATCCGACGTCCTCCCGAAGTCGGTCGAGACGTCGACGCGCTTCACCCGCAACCTCCAGCTCAACATCCCGATCGTCTCGGCCGCCATGGACACGGTGACCGAGGCGCGGATGGCCATCGCGATGGCCTCCTCGGGCGGGCTCGGCTTCGTCCACAAGAACCTCACCGTCGAGCAGCAGGCGGCCGAGGTCCACAAGGTCAAGAAGTACGAGTCGGCGGTGGTCGGGGACCCGATCACGATCGAGCCCGAGGCGCCCATCCACCGCGCCGTCGCGCTCATGCGCGAGAACGGGATCAGCGGCATCCCCGTCGTCCAGAAGGGCCGGCTGGTCGGCATCCTCACGAACCGCGACCTCCGCTTCGAGAAGAACCTCGAGCAGCGCGTCGAGCAGGTGATGACGAAGGACCTCGTCACCGCCCGCGAGGGCGTGACGATCGAGGAGGCGAAGGAGCTCCTCCACCGGCACCGGATCGAGAAGCTCCTCGTCGTGAACGAGGCGTTCGAGCTGCGCGGCCTCGTCACCATCAAGGACATCGAGAAGATCCAGAAGCACCCGAACGCCGCCAAGGACAAGCTCGGCCGGCTCCTCTGCGGCGCGGCGGTGGGGGTGGGGGCCGATCGCGAGCAGCGGATCCAGGCCCTCCTCAAGGCGGGCGTGGACGTCATCGCCATCGACACCGCCCACGGCGCGCACCGGGACGTCCTCGAGGCGGTGCGGGCGACCAAGACGAACTTCAAGAACGTCGAGCTCGTCGCCGGCAACGTGGCGACCGCCGAGGCCGCCGAGGCGCTCTGCAAGGCGGGGGTGGACGCGGTGAAGGTCGGCGTGGGCCCCGGCTCCATCTGCACGACGCGCGTGGTCTCCGGCGTCGGCGTCCCCCAGATCACCGCGGTGGACGACTGCACCCGCGCCGCCGAGAAGTACGGCGTGCCGGTCATCTCCGACGGCGGCGTGAAGTTCTCGGGCGACCTCGTGAAGGCCATCGCGGCCGGCGCGTCGAGCGTGATGATCGGGTCCCTGCTCGCGGGCACCGAGGAGGCGCCCGGCGACGTGATCCTCTACCAGGGCCGCAGCTACAAGTCGTACCGGGGCATGGGCTCGCTCGGCGCGATGAAGCAGGGCTCCAAGGACCGCTACTTCCAGGCCGAGGTCTCGGACGCCGACAAGCTCGTGCCCGAGGGCATCGAGGGGCGGGTGCCGTACAAGGGCACCGTCGAGATGACGCTCTTCCAGCTCGTGGGCGGCCTGCGCAGCGGCATGGGCTACCTCGGCTGCAAGGCGATCGCGGAGCTGCGGGTGAAGCCGCGCTTCGTGCGGATCTCCACCTCCGGCCTGCGCGAGAGCCACGTGCACGACGTCATCATCGAGAAGGAAGCGCCGAACTACCGGGCGGACTGATTCCCTCCGCTCGTGGTGAGCCTGTCGGACCACGAGCCGGCGCAGCGCGGCTTTTGCCGCTCGCACCCGACAGGCGGCGAGGCGAGCGGTCTTTGACGTCGGAGCCGGAGGCCCGCGTTGGACATCCACGCAGAGAAGATCCTCATCCTCGACTTCGGGTCGCAGTACACGCAGCTCATCGCGCGCAGGCTGCGCGAGCTCGGCGTCTACTGCGAGATCCACCCGTGCACGATGAAGCCCGAGGCGATGCGCGCGTTCGCGCCCCGGGGCGTGGTCCTCTCCGGCGGGCCGATGTCGGTGCTCGCCGAGGGCAGCCCGCGCGCCGACCGGCTCGCCTTCGAGCTGGGCGTCCCCGTCCTCGGGATCTGCTACGGCCTCCAGCTCCTCGCCCATGAGCTGGGCGGGCGCGTGGACAAGGCCGCGCACCGCGAGTTCGGCCCGGCGACCATCGAGACGCGCGAGGGCGCGGAGCTGTTCGAGGGGCTGCCGCGCAAGCTCGACGTCTGGATGAGCCACGGCGACCGCGTCGAGGCGCTGCCGCCCGGGTTCGAGCCCATCGCCGCGACGTCCTCGGCGCCGTTCGCCGCCGTCGAGGACCGCCGCCGGCGCTTCTTCGGCGTGCAGTTCCACCCCGAGGTGGTCCACACGCCGCTCGGCAAGGACATCCTCCGCAACTTCGCCTACCGCGTGTGCGGCTGCTCCGGCAGCTGGTCGATGCGGGCCTACGTGGAGATCGCGGTCGAGCAGATCCGCGCCCAGGTGAAGGACGGCCACGTCCTCTGCGCGCTCTCGGGCGGCGTGGACTCCGCCGTCGCGGCGCTCCTCGTCCACCGCGCCATCGGCGACCGGCTCCGCTGCATCTTCGTGGACAACGGCGTGCTCCGCGCCGGCGAGCGCGCCCAGGTCGAGGAGGTCTTCGGGCGGATGTTCCACCTGCCGCTCGTGACCGTGGACGCCTCCGAGCGCTTCCTCGCGAAGCTCGCCGGCGTCACCGACCCCGAGCAAAAGCGCAAGATCATCGGCCGCGAGTTCATCGCGGTGTTCGAGGAGCAGGTGGAGGGCCTCGCCGCCGGCGGCGAGCGCGCCCAGTTCCTCGTCCAGGGCACGCTCTACCCCGACGTCATCGAGTCGGTCTCCTTCAAGGGACCGTCCGCCACCATCAAGAGCCACCACAACGTCGGCGGCCTCCCCGAGGTGATGAAGCTCGGGCTCGTCGAGCCCCTGCGCGAGCTCTTCAAGGACGAGGTGCGCCGGCTCGGGATCGAGCTCGGGCTGCCGCCGCACATCGTCCAGCGCCAGCCGTTCCCCGGCCCGGGGCTCGCCATCCGCGTGCTCGGCGAGGTCACCGAGGAGCGGCTCGCCGTGCTCCGCAGGGCGGACACCATCGTCCAGGAGGAGATCCGCGCGGCCGGCCTCTACGAGAAGCTCTGGCAGGGGTTCGCGGTGCTCCTCCCGGTGCGCAGCGTCGGCGTCATGGGCGACGAGCGCACCTACGAGGCCACCTGCGCCATCCGCGCCATCGAGTCGACGGACGGCATGACCGGCGACTGGGCTCGCCTGCCCTACGACCTCCTCGGGCGCATGTCCTCGCGCATCATCAACGAGGTCCGCGGCATCAACCGCGTCGTGTACGACATCTCCTCGAAGCCGCCCGCCACGATCGAGTGGGAGTAGCGCGCGCCGGGAAGCGCCCCGGCACCGCCGGGGCCTCGCCTCGCAGAGGAGGCGCGGCGCGCCCACCCGGTCGCCGGTGTAGGCGCGAGGTTGCTCGCTTCCTTAGTTTGCCGGCTGGCGGCAGAGGGCTATCATCCCGCCGGATCGGAGGCTTCCAAGATGGCGCGATCGTCCGCGGTCCGCGCGCTCGCCCCGCTGGCAATGCTCGCGGCGGCCGGGTGTCAGGACTACAACTTCAACCCCGTCGGCCACTGCCTGGTGCAGCCCGGCAACGAGCGCGTCACGCTCTCGGATCTCTCGTCGGCGGACATCCTGTTCGTCGTGGACGACTCCGGGTCGATGGCAGCCGAGCAGGCGAAGCTCGCCCAGAACTTCACCCGGTTCGTCTCCAGGATCGATCAGTTCAACGCGGAGCGCGCGGCGGCCGGGCGCTTGCCGATCGACTTCCACATCGCGGTCACCACGACGTCGGTGTTCTGGAACCCGGAGTACGGGAGCTCCTTCGCGTACACGTGCCAGGCGGGGACCTGCGTGAACTCGTCGGGCACCCCCTTGCTCGGGGACGACGGGCAGGTGGTGAAGTGCACCCGCGAGACGAGCGTGCTCGCCGACCAGCTCGGCGCCAACGGCGCCGCGGGCTGCGGGCAGCTCACGCACACCTACGACTTCTCCTTCTGCACGAGCCAGCAGAGCCCGGTCGGAGTCGCGGTGGAGGGCGCCCGCTACCCGCAGGGCGACTTCGTGGGCTGGCACGGCAACCCGCGCGTCCTGCACTTCGACAAGGAGCTCTACGGCGCGGGAGCGAAGAACCGCCAGGGCTTCACGCGGCAGCAGCTCATCGACTGGTTCGTCGGCGGCACGAGCGTCGGCGGAAACGTGATCGTCGGCACCTGCGGCTCCGGCCAGGAGCAAGCGCTCCAGGCGGCGCGGCTCGCGCTGCAGAAGGCGCTCGGGGGACAGCAGAAGGACGCGTACACGATGTCGGGCGCCCCGGCGTGGGACGGGACGAACGCGACGGCGCCGGCGGAGTGGCCGCGCAAGGACTCCAAGCTCGTGCTCGTGTTCGTCGGCGACGAGGACGACTGCTCTTCCCCCAACGACGCCAGCGCGGGCATCGTCATGCGCGCGGATCCGACCGGCGCCGACGCCTGCGTGCGCGACTACGAGTCGACGGACCCGACCAAGAAGAAGGAGTTCGGGGTCGGCGAGATCGTGGACTACTTCGCGAGCCTCGGCCGCCCGCTCGGCGCGGCGTTCATCCTGCCGGCGGCGCAGACCTCCTGCTCGGGGGACTCGTGCACCGCGGGGCTCTGCTGCCAGACCGACTGCGCCTGCGGCTCTGCGAACTGCGGCGCCCAGGCTCCCGGCAACCGGCTCCTCGACGCCGCCCACGCGCTGCGCGGCAAGGGCGCGGACGTCATCACGGGCTCGGTGTGCGACCCGGACTTCGGCACGCTCCTCGAGTCGGTCGCCGACATCCTGAAGCCGCCCGCAGGCCTGGAGCTGAATACCGAGCCCGCCGAGGGCCAGATCGCGCTGCTCCGGATCGCCAAGGCGAACGGCCAGCCGAGGAAGACCTGCAACGGGCCCGCGCCTGCCGGCACGGCGTTCGCCGCGGCGCAGGACCAGAACCTCTGCAAGGACGCGACCGGCGCCGCGGTGCGGTGCGACTGGTGGTTCACCGCCACCAAGGACGCCGGCGACGCGGTCGCGGTCTCGACGTTCATCTACATCAACCATGCGACGAACAACTGCGAGGCCGATCCGGGCGAGACCTACTCCGCCGACTACATCGCCCTGAACCCGCGGAGCGGCTGCACGACCCGCACCGAATGCCAACAGGCGCTCGGCGGTCGGGTCGAGGACTGGGGCTGCTACACGCCGCCCGGGACCGGCCGCGGCACCTGCGTGTGCTGCGCGCCTGGCTCGACGGCGCTGGAGTGCCAGCCGTGAGCCGGGCGGCCCGCGCCGGCTCGCTCCTCGCGGTGGGCGCGCTCGCGCTCGCCGCCTGCGAGCAGGTGCCCTCGCAGGCGGTCACCCGCTGCGAGTCGACGCAGGTCGTTCCGGCGGCGGTGAAGACGGACATCCTCTTCGTCATCGACGACTCGATCTCGATGGACGAGGAGCAGGCGAACCTGCGCGACAACCTGAACGCGTTCATCACCGCGCTCGTCGCCGCGCCCGTGGCGAACGAGTTCCAGATCGGGATCACCTCCACCTCGGTCGAGGACTACGGCGCCACCGCCACCAGCGGCCAGGCGTACACGAGCGGCCCGGCCACGGGGAAGCCGTTCCCGGACGGCGCGCTCATCGCCATCCAGCAGAGCTCCCCCGGGGTGGCGGTGCCCGGCGACATCCTCTGGAAGTCCGGCACGGGCTTCGAGGGGACGCGCATCCTCACCGCCTCCTCGCCCTCGCTCGTCGACGACTTCAAGGCGAACGTGCGGGTCGGCACCTACGGCACGTTCAAGGAGCAGCCGTTCCGCGCGGCGCGCCTGGCGCTCTCCGATCGCATCGCGGACGGCACGAACGCCGGGTTCCTGCGGAGCGGGGCGCGGCTCGCGGTCGTCTTCGTCTCCGACGAGGACGACTGCTCCGACACGGCCGCGCCCTTCGCCGTCGACGACGTCGACTGCCACAACCCGGGCTTCAAGGCCTCGAGCCTCGACTCGATCGGCGACGTCGTGACCTTCCTCCGCGACCCGATCGACGGAGAGCGCCGGGAGGTCGTGGTCGCATCCATCGTCGGCGTGGACCCGGCGAGCGGTGAGCCGTCGTGCGCCACCTGCGCGAACGACGTGTGCGGGACCGCGCTCGACGGCGGGCTCCGCTTCACGGAGCTCGCGAGCGCGCTCGGGAGCGTGCGGACCCGGACCGGCTCCATCTGCGACGCGAGCTTCAAGAGCATCCTCGAGGACATCGCCGGCCTGCTCGTCGCCCAGTCGGTGCCGCTCCAGGGGACCCCCGCGGACTGGCGCATGCTCGCGGTCGGAGTGGATCGCGCGGGGCTCGAGACCATCCCTTGCACGGTCGCGCTCGACGGTACGGCCGAGGCGGCCACTGCCGGCGCGGTCTACACGCCCCCCCTCTCGGGGCGCCCCGCGACCGTCACGTTCCAGAACGCGTGCCGGCTCCAGCAGGGCGATCGCGTGCAGCTCCAGCTGATCTGCGCCGGCTGACCGGGTCATCCGCACCCGCCGGGTGACGGATCGTGAAGACCTCCGTCCGGAGCCTGCGCGGCCGGGCGCGGGTGTGCAACAACTCGTTCATGGTCCCCGCCCTCGCGCTCGTTCTCGCGACCGCGCTCTCCTCGGCCGCCCCGGCAGGACCGGCGGCCGCTGCGTCGAGTCAGACGCTCGCGTCGCTCGTCGCGCGCGCCGACGCCGCGTACGTCCGCCGCGCGGATCCCGCCGAGCTCGCGGCCGTGGGCGCCGCGCTCGACGAGGCGGAGCGCCTCGGGCCCGAGGACTACGAGGTGCTCTGGCGGCGGGCGCGCCTCGAGGTCTGGCTCGCGGACGATCCCTCGCTGCCGAAGGACGAGCAGACGCGGCTCGGCAAGCGCGCCTGGGACTACGGCGAGCGGGCGATCCGGGCGAACCCGGCGCGCGTCGAGGGATGGAACTACGCGGCCGCGGGCATGGGGCAGTACGCGCTGGGGCTCGGCATCCTGCGCGCGCTGCGCGAGGGCCTGGAGGGGAAGTTCAAGGACCGGCTCTCGCACGCCGAGAAGATCGACCCCGGGTTCGGGGGAGGCGCCATCCAGACCGCCTGGGGCCGCTTCTGGTACGAGCTGCCCTGGCCCAAGTACGACGCGCGAAAGTCCGAGCGGGCGCTCAAGGACGCGCTCGGGCGCAACCCGGACAACGTCCGCGCGCGCGTCTACCTCGCGGACACCTACCGCAAGCAGGGGCGGAAGCGCGAGGCGCGCGAGCAGCTCGAGAAGGCTGCCGCGGACGCGCCCGGACGCTATGACGAAGCCGAGGAGCGGCGCTGGCAGGGGATCGCCCGCCGCAAGCTCGCCGAGTGAGGAGAACGCGATGATCGCCGAGGCCGAGCTGAAGACGGGGTCGCCCGCCGCGCGCAACCTGGTCGCGCTGTTCGAGGCGCAGGCGAAGGCGCGCGCCGATCGCACCGCCGTGAAGATGAAGCGCGAGGGGCGCTGGCAGGAGGTCTCCTGGGCGGACCTCGCCCGCCGGGCACGCGACGTCGCCGACGGCCTCGCCGCCATCGGGCTCCACCCCGGAGACCGGGTGGCGATCATCGGCGAGACCAACATCGAGTGGATCCTCGCCGATCTGGGCATCCTCGGCGCCGCGGGGATCACGGTCACGATCTACCAGTCGAACAAGGCCGCCGAGTGCCAGTACATCCTGGCCGACTCCGGGGCGCGCTTCGTCTTCTGCGACACCGACGTGCAGGTCGCGAAGATCCGCGACGTGCGGGGCAAGCTGCCCGCCCTCGAGGGCATCATCCGCGCGACCGGGATCGCGGCGGATCCGTTCGAGCGCACGCTCGCGGACCTGGAGCGCTCGGGCGCGGAGTGGCGGCGCGCGAACCCCGACGCGCACGCCGCCCGCCTCGCGGTGGTCGGCCCGGACGCGCCGGCGAGCTTCATCTACACCTCCGGCACGACCGGCAACCCGAAGGGCGTCGTCCTCACCCACGGCAACTGGGTCTACGAGGGGTATGCGATCGAGCAGATCCGGCTCATCGGCCCGGACGACCTCGTCCTCATGTTCCTGCCGATGGCGCACTCGTTCGCGAAGGTCATCGAGGCCGTCTGGTTCGCCACGGGCGCGACCTGCGCGTTCGTGGAGTCGCTCGAGAAGATCCTCGACAACGCCTCGGAGGTGCGGCCGACGGTGATGCCCTCCGTGCCGCGCATCTTCGAGAAGGCCTACAACACGGTCATCTCGAAGGGCCTCGCGACGCCGGGCCTCAAGGGCAAGCTCTTCCAGCTCGCCATGGAGAGCTTCGAGCAGTACGCGACCGCGGCCGAGCAGGGGAAGAGCTACTCGTCCTTCGGCTTCCTCGTGGGCAAGAAGCTGGTGTTCCCGAAGCTCACGCACGCGCTCGAGGAGAAGTTCGGCGGGCGCATGCGGCTCTTCGTGTCCGGCGGCGCGCCGCTCTCCCCGAAGATCGCCCACTTCTTCGGCGTGCTCGGCTTCACCATCCTCGAGGGCTACGGCCTCACCGAGTCGTCCGCCGGCACGTTCGTGAACCGCCCGGGCGAGAACCGGATCGGCACGGTCGGGCCGCCGGTGCCCGGGACCGAGGTGCGGATCGCGGACGACGGCGAGATCCTCGTGAAGGGCGCCGGCGTGATGAAGGGGTACTACAACGCCCCGGCGGCGACCGCGGAGGTGCTGCGGGATGGCTGGCTGTACACGGGGGACATCGGCTACCTCGACGAGGCGGGCCACCTCCGGATCACCGACCGCAAGAAGGACATCATCGTCACGGCGGGCGGGAAGAACGTCGCGCCGCAGAACCTCGAGAACGAGCTCAAGACGGAGCCGCTCGTCTCGCAGGTGATGGTGCACGGCGACAAGCGGAAGTTCCTCTCGGCGCTCGTCGCGCTCAACGAGGAGAACGCCCGCAAGTGGGCGACCGACGCCGGCGTCCCGGCGGGCGCCGCGCTCCACGAGGACCCGCGCGTGCGCGCCCAGATCCAGAAGGCGATCGACGCGCTCAACGCCAAGCAGGCGAGCTACTCCACCATCAAGAAGTTCGCGATCGTGCCGCGGGACTTCACGCAGGAGTCGGGGGAGCTGACGCCCACGCTCAAGGTCAAGCGCAAGGTCGTCACGCAGAACTACAAGGACCTCCTCGACTCGTTCTACTTGGAGTAGCCGGGGCTCCCCCCCACGGGCGCTCGCGCCCGGGGGGAGCATTGCTCTACTGTCGCCGGCACCAGGTCAGCGGGGGCCGAGCCAACCCATGGGGGGCCAGGTGGACCAGAGCGGCCTTCGAGTCCTCCTCGTCGAGGACGACGACGACAACCGGGAGCTGATGGCCGAGGTCCTCGAGGCGTCGGGCTACGTGGTGCTTCCGGCCGCGAGCGGTCAGGAAGGGCTGAAGACGCTCTCCGAGCACTCGATCGACGTCGTCGTCACCGACGTCGGCATGCCCGGGATGGGCGGGCTCGAGATGGCGAAGGCCGCGAAGTCCATCGCCCCCACGGTCCCGGTGGTGATCGTCACGGGCTGGGCGGAGCGCGACGACATCGCGAGAGCGCGCGGGCGGGAGGTCGACGCGGTGCTCATCAAGCCCGTCGATCCCGACGCGCTCACCTCCGCCGTGGCCGACGTGCTCCGCGCCCGCCCTCGCCCGTAGCGCTGCAGCCCTCGCTTGACAGCCCTTCCGCGGGCCAATACGTATCATCGACGCCGCGCCGATTTCCGAATCGGTGCGCGCCGAGGAGGCCCCGCCCGATGGCCGAGCAAGTGACGAGCGTGAAGGACGTGTTCGAGCGCCACATCCCGGGTCGCTTCCAGGCGAAGCCGGACGTGGTGCAGAAGATCAGCGCCGTGTACCAGTTCAACATCTCGGGCCCGGGCGGTGGCGTCTGGACGGTGGACTGCACGGCGCCGGGCGGCCGGGTCGCCGAGGGGCACGCACCGAACGCGAAGTGCACGGTGGCCGCCACCGACGCCGACTTCCTGAACATCGTGAACGGCAAGCTCAACGCGCAGATGGCCTTCATGTCCGGCAAGCTCAAGATCCAGGGCGACATGGGCCTCGCGATGAAGCTCCAGCAGATCCTGTAGCGGTGCCGCCGCTCGAGGGACTCCGCGTTCTCGATCTGTCCCGGCTGCTCCCGGGGCCGTTCGCGACGCTCGTCCTCGCGGATCTCGGCGCCGACGTGGTGAAGATCGAGGCCCCGCCGGACGGCGACGCCCTCCGCTCGCTCCCGCCGCTCGCCGGCGAGGCCTCCGGCGCGTTCCACGCGCTCAACCGCAACAAGCGTTCGCTCGCCCTCGATCTGCGCCGCCCCGAGGGCGTGGCCGCCTTCCTGCGGCTCGCGGCCCGCGCCGACGTGGTCGTCGAGTCGTACCGCCCCGGCGTCCTCGACTGCATGGGCCTCGGCTACGCCGCGCTCCGCGCCGCGAGCCCGCGCCTCGTGCTGTGCTCGATCACCGGCTACGGCCAGGACGGCCCGTACGCGGGGCGCGCCGGGCACGACGTGGACTACTGCGCCCTCGCGGGCGTGCTCGGGCTGAACGGCGAGCCGGAGCGGCCCGTCCTGCCGGGCGTGCAGATCGCCGATCTCGCCGGCGGGGCCTGGCCCGCGGTGGCGGGCATCCTCGCGGCGCTCGTCCGACGCGCGGCGACCGGGGAGGGCGCTCACGTGGACGTGTCGATGGCGGAGGGCGCGCTCGCCCTCATGACGCTCCCGCTCGCCCTGGCCTGGGCGCGCGGCGCGCCGACCGTCCGGGGGCGGGAGCTGCTCTCCGGCGGCGCGGCCACCTACGGCGTGTACCGCACGAAGGACGGGCGCTTCGTGGCGCTCGGCGCGCTCGAGCCGAAGTTCTTCGCGGCGTTCTGCGAGGCGGTCGGGCGGCCGGAGCTCGCGCCGCGCCAGCTCGAGGGCGGCGGCGCGGGCCCGCGCGCCGAGCTGGAGGCGATCTTCGCGGCGCGGACGCGCGACGAGTGGGCGGCCTTCGCGGCGGCGCACGACGTGTGCGTCGCGCCGGTGCTGGAGGGCGACGAGCCCTGCTCCGATCCGCACCTCGCCGCGCGCGGCGCGTTCGTCGAGGTGCCGACGCCGTGGGAGGGCAGGGCGATCCGCGGCGTCGCGACGCCGGTGCGGCTCCGCGGTGAGGAGGCGCCCCGGAGGCCGGCGCCGCGGATGGGCGAGCACGGCGAGGCGGTGCTGCGCGAGGCCGGCTTCTCCGAGGAGGAGCTCGCGTCGTTGCGGGCGGCCGGCGCGCTCGGTCCGTGACGACACTGCCCGCGGCCCGTCCGGGCGTCCGGGCGATTGGCTTGACAGCACCCCGGTCGCCCGAACATCCTCTCCCGCCGATGCGCGCGCTCATCGCCGCGGCCCTCGCGGCCTACCTGGCGCTCACGGCGATCGCGCCGCACGTCCACCTCGAGGACCCCGGGAGCGGCGGGCACCCGTGCGCGGTGTGCGTCTCGCGCATCGGCGACGTCGCGACCCGCGCCACCCCCGAGCTCAGGCCCTCGCCGCTGGTCACGGGCGAGGTGATCCTCCCGCCCGGGCTCCCGCCTCTGGCCGGCGCTCCGCTCGGCGCAGTCCCCGGTCAGTCCCCTCCCGTCCCCGCGTAGCCGGTTGCCTTTCGCGAACCGCGGCCGCCCCATTCACCAGGGGTGCGTCGCGCAGCCGTGACGACGGGCCAGGGGCGCCTCGCGCGCCCGGGAGCAGGACGACATGAGAACGACGATCGCGGCGAGCGTGCTCGCCGCAGTCCTCGCGCTGCCGCAGCAAGGCGGCGCGCAGGAGACGCCGGCAGCTTCGACCGGCGCGGCGAGCGGTGAGGCGAGTCCGCCGGCGCGCGCGCCGCAGGGGCCTCCCGGAGCACCCGCCGAGCAGTCCGAGGCGGAGAAGAAGAAGCTCGAGGAGGACATCACGCGCGAGCTGGGCGGTGCGCCCGCTTCGAGCGGGCAGCCGGCGGCCGGCGGCGGGGAGACCCCGGGCCAGGGCGGGGCGGCCGCCCCGGGTACGGCGGGCGCCGCGCCCTCCGACGCGGCCCGCTACGCGCGCGTGCTGCTCCTGCCCGACGTGAGCGCCATCGGCAGCGGCGCCGCGACCTTCGGGACCTACGACATCGGGAAGCTCTCCCCGCGCTCGGGGCCCTTCGGCCCGGCGGACAAGCCGGGCTTCCAGTTCCAGGAGCTCGAGCTCGGGCTCCAGGCCGTCGTGGATCCCTACGCGCGCGCCGACGCGTTCGTCTCGTTCACGCCGGACGGCGCCGACGTGGAGGAGGCGTACCTGACGACGCTCTCGCTCCCCGCCGGCCTGCAGCTCCGCGCGGGGAAGCTCTTCAGCCCCTTCGGCCGCCAGAACCAGCAGCACCCGCACGTCTGGGAGTTCGTGGACGCGCCCCTCGCGCGCTCGCGGCTCCTCGCCGACGAGGTGCTCTCGGGCCCGGGCGTGGACGCGAGCTGGCTCGCGCCCCTGCCCTGGTTCGCGACGCTCCACCTCGCGGCCCAGAGCACGGCGCCCGGGGCGGGGGAGGCCGAGGCGCTCACCGGCATCGCGCGCCTCGAGCAGTTCTTCCCGCTCGCGGCGACGGCGACGCTCGGCCTCGGGCTCTCCGCGGCGCGCCGGGACGAGCCGGGCGGCGGAGCGTTCCGCGACCTCGGCGGTGTGGATCTGTACCTGCGCTTCCGCCCGCTCGAGAGCCGGTCCTACCTCGCGCTCTCCGGCGAGCTGTACGCGCGCCGCTTTCGCGGCGTCCCGGACGCGCCGCGCGGCACGGACACCGGCGGCTGGGCGCAGGCGTTCTGGCGGCAGGGGAGCTACTTCGGCTACGGCGCGCGCTACGAGTGGGCGCCGTCGGCAGGGGAGGCGGAGCCCGGGACCGAGCAGCGCGTGGCCGCGCTCGCGGCGTGGCTCCCCTCGGAGTTCCAGCGGCTCCGGCTGCAGGTCGCGTACGACCGGCGGCCGGGCGGACAGGACGGCCTCGAGACGCTCGTCCAGCTCGAGTTCGGCATCGGCGCGCACGGCGCGCACCCGTTCTAGGAGATCACCATGCGCACCTCGCTGCTCGCATCGCTCGCCCTGCTCCTGCCCGCGCTCGCCGCCGCCGAGCCCAAGGTCGTCACCACCACCGAGGGGCTCGCCGCGCTCGCGCGCGAGGTCGGCGGCGATCGCGCCCGCGTGGAGAGCCTCTCCCGCGGCGTGCAGGACCCGCACTTCGTGGACGCGAACCCGATCCTCGCGGTGAAGCTCAGGAACGCCGACCTCCTCGTGGACGTCGGCCTCGACCTCGAGATCGGCTGGCTGCCGCCGCTCGTGAACCAGTCCCGGAACGCCCAGATCCAGCCCGGCGGCCCGCGGCGGCTCACCGCCGCGAGCGTGATCCAGGTGCTCGACGTGCCGACCGGCGTCGTCGACCGCAGCCGCGGCGACCTCCACCCCGGCGGCAACCCGCACTTCCTCACCGACCCGCGCCGCGCGCTGAAGGTCGCGGAGGCGATCGCCGGGCGGCTCGCGGCGCTGGATCCCGGCGGTGCCGATCGCTACCAGAAGAACCTCGCCGCGTTCCGCGGCAGGATCGAGGCGGCGATCCCGCGCTGGCAGGCGGCGCTCGCGCCCGTGAAGGGGCGGAAGATCATCACCCAGCACCGGACGCTGCCCTACTTCCTCGAGTGGACGGGGCTGCAGTCGGTGGGCGAGCTCGAGCCCCGCCCCGGCGTCCCGCCGCCGCCCGCGCACCTCGCCGACCTCGTCGGCCTGGCGAAGCGCGAGGGGGTGAAGGCGATCGTGCTCGAGAACTACTACGACCGGCGGTCGGCGGACGTCGTGGCGAAGTACTCCGGCGCCAAGGTGGTGCAGATCCCCGGCGACGTCGGGGGCGAGCCCGGGCTCGACGGCTACGAGAAGTACGTGGACATGCTCGTCACGCGCGTGGCCGGGGCGGCGCGATGAGCGGCGCGCTCGTGCGCCTCGAGGGCGCGGCCATCGGGTACGGCCGCCGGCCGCTCCTCCAGGGGCTCGACCTCGCCGTCGGACCGGGCGAGTTCCTGGCGGTGGTCGGCCCGAACGGCGGCGGGAAGACGACGCTCCTCCGGACCCTGCTCGGCGCCCACGCTCCGGTGGCGGGCCGCGTGGTGCGGCGGGAGGGGCTGCGCGTCGGCTACGTGCCGCAGCGCGAGCACGTGGACACCATCTGGCCCTTCACCGCGGGGGAGGTGACGCTGATGGGCCGCGTGCCGGTCCTCGGGCCCTGGCGGCGGCCCCGCCGCGCCGACCGGGAAGAGGCCCGGCGCGCGCTCTCCCGCGTGGGCGTGGAGCACCTCGCGGAGAAGCGCTTCGGCGAGCTCTCGGGCGGACAGCGCCAGCGCACGCTCATCGCGCGGGCGCTGGTCGCCGATCCCGAGCTCCTCGCGCTCGACGAGCCCACGAGCGGCATGGATCCCGCCGCCGAGCTGGGCCTCATGGACCTGCTGCGGGAGCTGCAGCGCAACGGCGCGCTCACGATCGTGATGGTCTCGCACCGCCTCGAGGCGGTGGCCAACTACGCCCGCGCGCTCGCGTTCGTGGACAAGGACCGGAGGCTGTTCCGGGTGGGCAGCCTCGACGAGATGCTCCGCCCGGACGCGCTCGGCGCGCTCTACGGCCGCGCGGTGGCGGTGCGCGAGGAGGCGGGGCGGCGGCTCGTGTACCCGCTCTCCTCGAACGGCGAGGAGGTGCTCCCGTGAGCGCGCTCCAGGAGTTCCTCGCCGCGCGCGAGATCTGGCAGGTCCCGCTCGCCGCGTCCGTCGTCGCGGGCGCGCTCCTCGGCGCGCTCGGGGTGTACGTCGTCCTCCGGCGCACGGTGTTCGTCTCGGCGGCCCTCACGCAGCTCTCGACGCTGGGCCTCGTCGCGACGCTCCTCGCCGAGGAGCGGTTCCACATCGAGACCGAGCACGCCTCCGAGCAGCTGCTCGTCGCGATCACGTTCTCGGTGGTGGGCGCGCTCGTGCTCGGCGCGCTCCGGTCGCGCCGGCTCCCCGCCGAGGCGACCGTCGGCACGGCCTGGGTGGTGTCGTCGGCGCTCGTGGTCCTCGGCGCGAGCCGCCTCGTGCACGCCGCGCACGATCTCGGCGGGATGGTCTTCGGCAACGCGGTGGCGGTGCCGGCGAGCGACCTCGCGGTCATCGCCGGGGTGGCGGTGCTCTGCACCGTGGTCCACCAGCTCTTCGCGAAGGAGCTCGCGTTCACGTCGTTCGACGCGGAGACGGCGCAGGCGGTGGGGATGCGCGTGCAGGTCTGGGACTCGGTGCTGTTCCTCACCATCGGCCTCGCCATCCCGGTCACGGCGAGGGCGCTCGGGGCGCTGCCGGTCTTCGCGTTCCTCACGCTGCCCGCGGCGGGGGCGCTGCTCCTCGGGGCGCGCTTCCGCGTCGCCTTCCCGCTCGCGGCGGCGCTCGGCGTGGTGGCGGCGGCGGGAGGGTACGTCCTCTCCTGGATCTGGGAGCTCCCCACCGGCGCGACGATGGTCGCGCTCGCCGCGTTCCTCGCGGCGCCCGCCGCGCTGCGGCGCCTCGCGCGGTGATCAGCGGGCCCCGCCGGCGCGGCCCGGGCCGGCCGCGTCGTCGAGGAGCTGGGGCAGCGGCGTCATCGTGCGCGCCGTGGCCCCGGCGGAGCGGCGGGGCAGGGTGACCGTGAAGGTGGTGCCGCGGTCGGGCGCCGACTCGACCGCGATGTCGCCGCCGTGCGCCTGCGCGATCTCGCGCGCGATGTGGAGCCCGAGGCCGAGGCCACGGCCCTCCGCGCCGCTCGCGAAGGCGTCGAAGACGGAGGGGAGGAGCTCGGGCGGGATCGCCGGCCCGGGGTTGTGGACCGCCACCGAGGCGCTCGTCGAGCTGGCGCGAAGCTCGACCGTCACGACGGCTTCCGCCTCCGAGTGCTCGCACGCGTTGGCGAGCAGGTTCGAGAGGACCTGGGCGAGCCTATCGCGATCCCAGTCTCCCTCGCACCGCGGGGGGAGCCGCAGGTCGAAGCGGTGCTGCCGGTGGGAGGGCTCGGTCTCGGCCGCCGCCTGCCGGACGAGCTCGCAGAGGTCGATCTCGGCCCGCGTGAGCGGGATCCCGCGGCCGAGCCGGACGCGGGAGACGTCGAGGAGCTGCTCGACCATGCGCGCCATGCGCCGGGCGCTGCGGAGCACGCGCTCGAGGTGGCCGCGCACCTTCGCGTCCTCGCTGCGCCTGAGCGCGAGCGTCGCGCCGGCGACGACCGCGCCGAGCGGGTTGCGGAGATCATGGCCGAGCACGGCGACGAACGTCTCGGAGAGCCGGACCGCGCGGTTCAGCTCGTCGATGAGCCGCTCGCGCTGCGCCTCGGCGGTGTGGCGGTGGAGCGCCTCGCGGTTCAGCGCGGCGAGCTTCTCCGACGGAAGGGCGAAGTTGCCGGGCTGCTCCGGGGCGACGAGGCGGAGGAGGAGGAGCGCCTCCGGCCCGGGCAGCCGCGCTCCCTCGCAGCGCACCCGCTCGGCGCGCCCCGCGAGCGTGAACGCGCCGGGGAGCGGTCCGGTCGATCGCAGCCAGCTTGCCACGAGCTCGGCGAGCGAGGGATCGCCGGCGAGCTCCACGAGCGCTCGCCCCTCGAGCGCCGCGACGGGTGCGCCGAGCCGCTCGCCCGCGGCCTCGTTGGCCCCGAGCACCACCCCCGCGCGCGAGACGAGCAGGAGCGCGTCCGGCAAGAGCTCTGCGATGGCGCGGAACTCGGCGAGCACGCGATCACTCCCGGACGTACTCGCGGCTCGCTGCGGCGGCCGAGCGCTCGGAGGGGCGGAGGTCGCAGAGCTCGGAGGGCACCGCGGTCCTATGCGGTCCGTCGGGGGTCATGACCGATCCCTTGAGAGGTCTGCCCCCGGCGGAGGACCGGACGAGCGTGCCGGCGATGCGCGGAGCCTGCGGTACGCGGCGAAATGGCGGTGGCGCTACCCTGGCGGTCTCCGGTCACCTCTGTAGCGGATGGAGAAGCGTGCTCAGGCGTCGCGGCCGCGCCGCGCCACCTCACGCGCCTCCTGCGCGAGACCCTCCACCACGGAGTGGAAGCCCTTGAACTGCTCCATGCGCGCCGCGGGCAGCCGGCGGCGGATCTCGGCGGCGATCCGGGGGACCTTCGCGGTGCCGCCGGTGCAGCAGACGACGCCGATGTCCGCGGGCTCCACCCCGGCCGCGCGCACCGTCTCGTCCAGGCTGCCCAGGATCGCGTCCACCTCCCGGCCGCTCGCCTCCTCGAAGCCCGCGCGCGTGACCCGCTCCCGCACCTCGATGCCAGGGTAGGAGAACACGATCTCGGACTTCGTCGCCGAGGAGAGCGTGCGCTTCGCGCGCTCGATCGCCTCGAACAGATGGAAGCCCTGCGTGTCCTCCACGAGGATCGCGAGCTGATCCATGGAGCGGCGATCGTCCTCGGAGAGCGACCACCGCCGCACGTCGGCGAGGAAGCTGGCGATGTCGCGCCGCTGGAGGATCGACAGGTGCGCGGGGGAGCAGAGGTGCTGCACGATCCCCCGAGGCATCCGCAGGACGTTGTTCCCGAACGGCGCCCGGTACTGCACCTCCGCGCCGAAGTGCCGGCCGACCTGTGCCCGCATCAGCGAAGCGTCGAGCGCGTCGCCCGCGACCGCCACGCCGCCCACGGCGAGCACGTCGCCTCGCTCGAGCGCGCGGGGCCCGATGCGGAGCACGGTGAAGTCCGAGGTGCCGCCGCCGAAGTCGCCGATCAGCGCCAGCTCCTCGCGCTGCGCGGCGGCGCCGAACGCGCGCGCCGCGGCGACCGGCTCGGGCAGGAAGTGGACCTCCTCGAAGCCGGCGAGCTCCGCCGCCTTGCGGAGCCGGGCCTCGGCGAAGGCGTCGTCCTCTCCGTCGAAGTGGACCGGGCGCCCCAGGAGCGCCCGCCGCACCTCCGTCCCGAAGTGCGCGTCGGCCCGCACGCGCATGTGGCGCAGCAGGGCGGCGACCAGCTCCTCCGCGGAGACGAGGCGCCCGCGGAGGATCGTCCCGCGGAAGGATCGCGAGCCGAGGTGGTGCTTGATGGAGCGCAGCAGGCGGGCTTCGCCGCCGTGCTCGACGAACTGGCGAAGCGCCTCGCCGCCTACGAACACCCCGCCGGCGTCGGGGAAGCAGAGGATGCTCCGCAGGATCGTCGGATCGGACGCGTCGGGATCGAGCGGCACCGGGTCGAACACCCGATCCCCGTTCGCGGCGGCGAGGAGCGAGTTGCTCGTGCCGAAGTCGATGGCGTAGAGCGTCGGAAGATGGGGCATGCGGCTCTCGGGCGGCCGCACTTGATAACTCATCGTCAGCGGCGCCGCCAACCGTTCGCCGGCGGCCTGGGATGCAGGTCAGCTTCACGACGGACTTTTGCGACTCGCCCGTGCAGATGCCCCCGTCACCCGTCCCGGGGGAAGACGCCGTACGGGACGCCAGGGGAACCAAGGAACGAGTGACCGATGAGCGACGCCGCGCTCGATCCTCACGTTCCGGGCGGGGGCGCAGCTACTTCCGGTCCTCGGGCAGCTCGAACCAGAACTTCTTGTGGGTGAGCTCGGGCGCTTCCCGGGTGACCTCGTTCGTGTCGTCCTTCATCGCCTTGAGGACCGAGTGCAGGTACTCGGTCTGGAGATGGTCCTGGAGGAAGACGAGGGCCTCCTTCTCGTCGGCCCACCCGTGGTCCCGCGGGTAGTGCTGCATCAGGAACTCTCGCAGGTCCACCACCTTCAGCTTGCGACGCTCGATGGTGGTCCATTCCTTGGTCATTCCGAGCTGGATCTTCATGCCTTGCCCTTACCCTTGAACGCGCGCGAATTCCAGCCTTGCCCGAACGGGGTCACGACCTGCCACTTGACACATCGTGGCCTGGCGCGAGGAGAAGGTCTTCTACCCGTGTCCGGCCCTCTCGAATGACGGCCGCGAGCGCTTCGAGCTCGACTGGCTTCGTGAGGTGCACGTCGAAGCCGGCTGCGATGGCCAAGCGGCGGTCCTCCGCCTGACCGTACCCGGTGAGCGCGACGAGGAGCACGCGGCTGCCACGGGCTGCGCGGATCCGCCGGGCCACCTCGTAGCCGTCCAGTCCCGGGAGGCCGATGTCCACGAGGACCACCTCGGGCGCGTGCCGGATCGCCGCCTCCGCTCCCTCGACGCCGTCCGCCGAGGCTTGCACCTCGTGTCCCATCAGCTCCAGCGCCGCCTTCAAGGCGACGCGGTTGTCATCGCCGTCCTCGATCACCAGAATCCGGCGCGGCCGCCGCTCCGGCCGGCGTGCGTCGTCCTGCGGCTCCTGCTCCGAGCTGCCGACGGCGGTCGGAAGCCGGACGACGAACTCGCTCCCCTTGCCGATCCCCTCGCTGAATGCCTCGATGGCGCCGCCGTGCATCGCGACGAGGCTGCGCGCCACCGTCAGCCCGAGGCCGAGGCCGCCGCGGGATCGGTCGAGCGTCGTATCCACCTGCGCGAACGTCTCGAACACGCGACGAAGCTGATCGGGCGCGATGCCGCTCCCATCATCCCGCACGCGGAGGACGGCTTCCGCGCCGGCGTGCTGCAGGTCGACCCAGACGTGCCCGCGCCGGGGCGTGTACTTCAACGCATTGCCGACGAGGTTCGCGAGCACCTGCTCCAGCCGGACGGGATCTCCCATGACCAGCAGACCGGGCGGTGGAACGGTCCACGCGAGTGTGATCCCGCTCTTCACCGCCTCCGGCTGCAACGCCTCCAGCGCCTTCGTGACGAGGCTGGACAGATCCACGATCACCCGGTGCAGCGCGATCTTGCCCGAGGTGACCCGCGCGACGTCCAGGAGGTCGTCCACGATCCGCGCGAGCTGCCTCGACTGACGCGCGACTATCCCGAGCTCGCGGGAGTTGGTCGGCGCGCGCAGCTCCGTCACCTGGAGCGCCATCATGATCGCGGCCAGAGGGTTCCGAAGCTCGTGGCCGAGCATGGCCAGGAACTGATCGCGGGCGGCGACCTCGTGCTCCAGGGCGACCAGCACGTCGCGTGCCGCGTACTGCCGCTGCCGTGCCCGCAGCGCGGTTCGGACGACGGTCACGAACGTGGTCCGGCGAAGCGGCCGCTCCAGGAGCGTGACGTTCCCGAGTGGAGCGAGTCGCTCGAGGGCGATGTCCCGTGCGTCCCGGGACGACGCGCTGGTGAAGACGATGACAGGGAGGTCCGACCAGGCTGGCTGTCGTGCAATCCACCGGGCGAGGTGCTGCACTCGGCCGGGATCCATCGCCTCCATCGCCACGAGGAGCGCCCCCGCGCCAGCACCGAGCTCCGTCACTGCTTGCGACACGTCGCTGCAGGTGGTGACCTGGATCTGATCCGACCGCAGCACCGATGCCGCGAGCGCCGCGTCGCGCCCGGTCGGAGCGACGAGCAGGACACGCTCGGGCACGCCATCCGCCCCGTCGATCACGCTCCACCGGCCCCGCGCTTCTCGCCCGTGTACGCCGGGACGCCGGTGAGGACGCCCTGGAACTCGACGAGCGGCTCGCCGATGCCGACCCCGGAGCTGGTGATGTCGTACTCGCGGATGGTCTTCTCGTGTCCACCGGTGCGCTTCTTCATGACCGACAGCGCCTTGCGGACGGCGCCTCGCGCCTCGAAGTAGCGAGCCAGGATCACCGTGTCCGCGAGGTAGCTCACGTCCATGGACCCTGCCACGCGCCTCCCCAAGATGCCGTGCTCGGTGGAGACGAGGACCGTCAGCACGCCTTGCTGGCCGAGGTACATGAGCATGTCGTGCAGTTGCAGCAGCAGGAAGCTCTCGTTCGGCATCGACTGGAGCAGGCCGTTGACGCTGTCGATGATCACTACGCGGCACTTCTTCTCGTCGACCGCAGCCTGGACCCTGTGCAGGAACTCGCCAGGCGATAGCTGCGCGGGATCGACCTGGGTGACCTCGACGCGCTCCGCTTCGACGTGCGCGTCGATGCCCATGCCGATACCGCGCATCCGCGCGAGCATCGTCTCGCGGGCCTCGTCGAAGAGGAACACGGCCGCGCGCTCCCCGCGGTCCGCGCACCGCCGGGCGAACACCATCGCGAACGTCGACTTGCCCGAGCCGGACGGCCCCATGACGAGGGTGCTCGTGCCGCGGTCCAGCCCTCCGCCGAGGAGTCTCTGTCGAGCGAATCGATCCCGCTGGGGAATGGCTCCGCGACACGGCTCGTGCGGTGCTCCGCGGGCACGACACGCGGAAACACCACCAACCCGCCGGTCACGATGGAGTAGTCGTGATAGCCGCCGCGATAAGCGATGCCGCGCATCTTGGTCACGGAGAGCCGGCGTCGCTCGCCGCCGAACTCGGACTGGAAGTGCTCCAGCGTGAGCACGCCGTGCGCCAGGCTCTGCAGGAGCACGTCCGGAGATCCTGGCGAAGGGTTGTCGAGGAGCACGACGGTTCGATTCGCCTCGACGAGGCGGTGCTTCAGCGCGAGGACCTGCCGCCGGTACCTGACCGGGCTTTGCGCGAGCAGGCGCAACTCCGTGCAGGAGTCCACGACGAGGCGCCTGGGCTCGACCCTCGCGACCTCGGAGAGGATGGCATCCATCCGCTCTCCGAGCTCCACCTCGGACGTGTCGAACAGCGTGTTCTCGTCCTCTTCGGCGAGCCGCGACGCCTCGAAGATGGCGATCCCGCCGAGATCCCAGCCGTGAGACGCCGCGACGGCGTGAACCTCTTCGCCCGTCTCCGAGAGCGAGATGTAGAGCCCCCGCTCCCCCTGCCTGGCCCCCTCGAGCAGGAACTGGAGGGCGAGCGTCGTCTTCCCTGCTCCAGGGCTGCCCTGGACGAGGTGCACGCGCCGGCTCGGAAGCCCTCCTCGCAGGATCTCGTCGAGTCCGCGAATGCCCGTCTTCGTCCGTGTCGCACCTGCCGCGTCCGGCATGAGGATCCTCTCTCCTGGAGTAGCGATATTCATCGTATCTGCCGAAGGGGACCCGATGTGGGGGTTCCGCGGCCGCGTACCCCGAGCGGGCTCGTTCTCGACGCACGCGCGGGTTCATTGCCGACGAGTGCGGGTCAAGAATGATACGCACGTCGCGCCAGCGTTTTGCTTCGGATGAGCTCCCTCGCGGGGAGTGCCGAGTACTCGTGGGTCACGCCGCCCGGCACGAGCACGAACGAGCCCGGGGGCGGGCTTCACGTTCGGTGAGCCGGTGCCTGGACGGAGACGCCGAAGGGCGGCGTGCGCTGTCGGACTGCGTTCCGCGGGTACGCGCGGCGGAGCTGGAGGCGCAGCTCGCCGACGCACGGCTGCGGGCTACCCCCCGGCGATCGCGCCGATCACGACGAGCGGCTCCGCGCCCGAGGCGATCGCGTCGGGGAGCGGGACCTCCGGACTCTCGTGCGACCAGTCCTCGTTGCAGGCGAAGAAGCGCAGGAACGGGCGCCGCGCTCCCGTGACGTGATCGCGGATGGTCCCGCGGAGCATCGGGTAGCGTGCCTCGAGCACGTCGAGGATCGACCGGACCGTCACCGGACCGCTCACCTCGAGCGCCACCTCGCCGTCCACGCGCGCGAGGGTGCGGAGGTGGTGCGGGAGCACGACCCGGATCATGGGAGGCTCTGGACCTCGACGGAGAGCACGGCGGGGAGATCGCGGACGATCGGCGTCCAGCGGTCGCCTGCGTCCGCGGAGGCGTACACCTGCCCGCCCGTGGTCCCGAAGTACACGCCGCACGGATCGAGGGCGTCCACCGCCATGGCGTCGCGCAGCACGTTCACGTAGCAGTCGCGCTGCGGCAGGCCGGCCGTCAGCGGCTCCCACTCGTTCCCGCCCGTGCGGCTGCGGTACACGCGCAGCTTGCCTTCGGGCGGGAAGTGCTCCGAGTCGCTCTTGATCGGCACGACGTAGACGGTCTCGGGCTCGTGCGCGTGCACGTCGACGACGAAGCCGAAGTCGCTGGGCAGGTTCCCGCTCACCTCGCGCCACGACTCGCCGGCGTCGTCGCTGCGCATCACGTCCCAGTGCTTCTGCATGAACAGGACCTGCGGCCGGGATCGGTGCATCGCGATGCGGTGCACGCAGTGACCCACCTCCGCGGCTGGATCGGGGATGTACTGCGAGCGGAGCCCGCGGTTCGCGGGCTTCCACGTGCTTCCGCCGTCGTCGGTCCGGAACACGCCGGCCGCCGAGATCGCCACGAACATCCGCCGCGGGTCCTCGGGATCGAGGAGGATGGTGTGCAGCCCCATCCCGCCCGCGCCCGGCATCCATTGCGGGCCGGACCCATGCCCGCGAAGCCCGGCGAGCTCGTCCCACGACTTGCCGCCGTCGGTCGAACGAAACAGCGCCGCGTCCTCGACGCCGGCGTAGGCCGTGTCGGCGTCGGTGAGCGACGGCTCGATGTGCCACACGCGCTTGAACTCCCACGCGTGCGGAGTCCCGTCGTACCACTGGTGCGTGGTGAGCGGCTTTCCCGTCTCGCGAGACGTGTCGTAGACGAACTTGTTGCTCTCACCTTTGGGAAACCCATCCGGCGTCGTCGTCGCCTCGCCGGGCGGCGTCCCCGGCTGATGCCACGTCCGGCCCCCGTCGTCCGACCGCTGGATGATCTGCCCGAACCACGCGCTCGTCTGAGACGCGAAGAGCCGGTTCGGGTCAGCCGGAGAGCCCTTCACGTGGAAGACCTCCCACCCCGCGAAGTGCGGGCCGCTCACCTCCCAGGTCTGGCGCTTCCCGTCCGACGTCAGGACGAACGCTCCCTTGCGAGTGCCGACCAGTACGCGTACGCCGGTCATCGGTGTGCCTCCATCGACGGGGACGGGGAACGTCTAACGAGGCACGCACGTGGCGTCACGCACGCGCTCGGCGTAGAGACGAGTGCCACCTCAGCAGAAGACCCATCCATTCGACCGCGCGGGCGACGAACGTCCATCGCTCGACCCCCAACCGGGACGGCGCCGAGGGCAGGCACCCGAAGCTCTCAGTCGGGCCGCGATCGGCCGCGCGATGAAGACGCCTCCGCAGAACCGCGGTGGGTTACTACAAGAAGTGACGGCGCCGTCGCCGCGCCTCGCGCGAGCGGGCGCCGCCCGGCGGAGCACCGCGAGCTTCTTCTGCAGGCCCGACGTCGGACCGGCTCAGGGTGGGGTCCCTGATGGCGTCCGCCGCTCGAGTGGAGCCGTCGCGAGACGCGCGATGCCGGTCGCCGAGCCGAGCGCTCCGAGGAGCGCGACGACGAGGCCGCCCGGGGCATGCAGCGTGCGTCGCAGCAGGCTCCATGCGAGCGGGATGAGCCCTGAGATGCTCACTTGCGTCTGCTGGACTTCTTTCCGCCGGAAGCATTGAGAGCGACGGCTGCGCGGATGAGCGCCTTGAACGCCTTCGCGTCGACCTCCTCACCCTCGTGGAGGTCGATGGCGCGCCTCGTGTTCCCGTCGAGGCTCGAGTTGAAGAGCCCGGCAGGATCTTTCAACGAAGCGCCCTTGAAGAAGGTCAGCTTCACGACCGACCTGTACGACTCGCCCGTGCAGATGCCGCCGTCATGTGACCACACCGGGGTGCCCATCCACTTCCACTCTTCCACGACCTCAGGGTCGGCCTCCCTGATGAGGGCGCGCAGCCTCGCCAGGGTCTCGCCTCTCCAGTCCCCCAGCTCGGCGATCCGTTCGCTGATGAGTCTCGAGGCCGCCTCGCCTGCTGCCCGTGAATGACTCTTCATCGCCCGCCCTTCGATCTGCCGCTTTGCCTGTGGAGCGGCCGGATGAACATCTCCTCTTAACGAGCGACGTCGTGAAACACGACATCTTGTGGGCGGGAGGCCGCCAGCCTCGAGGCGTGGCAGGCAGCAGCTCCAGACGACGGCCTCTGAGGGTCATCGCCTGATGGTGGGCCGGCGAGTTCCTCTCGATCCTCCGGCGTGCCATCGAGCTCGATGGCCTCGTGTCGCAACTCAGGACCTTCCCAGCCATCGGTACCCTGGAGGCGACCACGAACGAGCCTCCGCGTCAGAGACTCGCCGGCAATACCACGCACGCCGTCTGCGACGGACATGATGCCTTCCGCTGGAGCACGCACGCGCGCTTGCGGTCGCCACGCTTCATTTCCAGGAACTCGGCGTATGCGCACATACCCCTCGCGCGAGCGGCGTCGTCATGCGCGAGCGCGAGCGCGTGCTCGTACCCGCTCTGCGCCTCGTCGAGCGTGCCCATGAAGTCGTACAGACGCGCGAGGTTCCAGTTTGTCGATGGGGTCGTCCGGCGAGAGCTTCACCGCCCGCTGGAAGCACTCCAGGGCCTCGGCGTCGCGTTCGAGCATGGCGAGAGCGGCGCCCATGTTCGAGAGAATGGTGTGGTCGTCCGGAAAGTGACGGTCGAGCACGCGGTACAGCAGGACGGCCTCCTGGAACTGCCGGGCCTCGTAGTACTCGCGCGGGTAGGCTTTCCACGCGTCGAGCCAATCCGATCCCGGATGACGCCGGATGCTGCTCTCTAGCGCGGTCGTCATCTCTGCCATCAGCCCCGCCATCCGGAGCAGGTGGAGCCTCCCTTGATGGAGGCTCAGGTCGCCGGGCGCGAGCTCGATGGCCGTGTCGAGGTGCTTCACGGCGCGACGGAAGCCCGCGAGCTCCTGGTCCGCGCCGCCCTGGCATCCGCCTTCGCGTCACCGGCCGCGCGGGCTGCGAGTCCGACCTCTACGTTCGCGAGGCACTTGTGACCCTCGGCTCGCGTGTGGCCTTCGACGGCCTTGAGCCAGGCTTCACAGGTCGCCTTCACGGCGGCGAGGTCACCAGCCTGGATGAGCCCGGGCCACTCCCGTGCAGGGTCGGAGGCGGCGGGAGCGGCTGCGAGCGACAGGGGGAGGGCCAACGCGATGGTGACGGCTACTCCTCGAGCGAGTTCGGACATCGAGTCCCAGCCACTGCGACCATCTTCCAGGCTCGCGGTCGAGTCGGTCCTGGTGCCCGGAGTCCTGCTCGATCCGCTCCGGTGCCGCGCATCGTGCGCTCTCCTGCTAGCGTGTCGCGTTCATCCCTGGGAGGCGTACATGTCCAGAGTCGCTCGTTCACTCATCGTCTTCGGCTGGTATCTCGCAGGCTTCGGAATGGGGCTCGTCCTCGTTCCGAACCTCCTGCTCGGGATCTTCGGCCTGCCGCCGACGGAGGAGGTCTGGATCCGCGTCGTCGGCGTGCTGGTGCTCGTCATCGCCTACTTCAACGTCCGGCTCGGGCGCGAGGAGTTCCTCCCGCACGCGCGGCTCACCGTTCACGCGCGCGTGGGGGTGCTCGTCTTCTTCGTCGCGTTCGTCCTCGCCGGGCTGGCCAAGCCGATCCTCATCCTGGTCGGCGTGATCGACCTCGCCGGCGCGCTCTGGACCGCCGCGGCGCTCCGGAGCCACGCGCGGAACGCGACCCAGCCGCTGGTCGAATGACCGGATCCTGGGGTGAAGGGCAGGCCCGGCCTCGCGGACTGGAGGCGGCCGCTCAGAGCGAGCAGGGTCTGTCGTGGGCTCAGGTGGCGCGCAAGCGCAGGTGCTCGCCGTCGAGCGAGAGGATGGCCGTGTGGGCCGGCAGCGGCAGCACCCGCAGCACGAGGTTGCGCCGCGGGTGCAACACACGCTCCGTCGTGACGAGGCCCGTCAATGGCAAGGACAGACCAGCCCCTGGCCGCCGTCGTGAGCGGTCTTCACGCTGTCCGGGCAGGACGAATCCGAAGAGCACTGCAGCTTCCGGGAGCCCAGCGTAAGGAGGTACTCGGCGCATGCGTAGGCATAGCTGCTGTAGGAGTTGGCCTCGTCCGTCGTCAGCTCGAGCGCGGTCGCAATCGCGTTGCATTCAGCCAACGAGTTTTGCGCGTTGAACCACTTCGTGTCATTGCGGATCAGGCGCTGCCCGATCGATTCACACATCGCCGTGCACCCGACCGTTCCGGCTGTGCTGTAGTCCGGGTCGTAGCACCAGTAGATTCGGCCCACCTTCGCGCAATGAGAATTCGTTGCGATACCGGCCGGCTCGACCGTCAGCGCTTCTGATCGTTGAACGAGTCTCTCCTCCTTTTCCTGCGCGATCTCCTGTCCGCAAGCGACGAGCAGGAGCGCAGCCCCCATCCACCAGATCGCGCGCCTCATCGGCCACCTCCGCGTTGGTTGAACCAGTTACGCGCGGGTCCGCCGCAGCGGGGTGCCGTTCATCTGGGGGCGCGGCACCGTGACTTGTACGCCTGTCCGTGCTGGTAGCGTACCTCGCCGGCTGACGGCGGCGGCCCTCGTCGCGGCGCGCGTCACGAGCCCGCCGGATGCGAGGAGGCCGGAGAGCGGGGCGAAGGCCCGCTCGGTCCGGTAGCACCACGCGAACCCGCGAGGAATGGGCTAGAGCAAGTGGAAAGTGGAAGGTCTTGACCCCTTGGGCGGTCATCCAGCCGCGTGCACCACGTAGAAACAGTTCTGGATGTCGTGCGGCAGCGTGTGGATCGACACCTCGCCGAAGCCGGCGTCCGCGAGCATCGCCCGCGCGCGCTCCTCGCCCCACATCGTCCCGAGCCCGGCCCCGCCCTGCGCGAGCGAGACGGTCATGCAGTGCATGACCGATACGGCATAGAGGAACGGCGCGAGCGGGTGATCGACGTTCCGCTCGAGAGCGCTCGACGCGCGAATGTCCTGCATCAGGAAGATCCCGTCCGGCGCGAGGCTCCACCGGATCGTGCGGAGCGCGGCGGCGGGATCTGCCTGGTCGTGGATCGCGTCGAACGCGGTGACGAGCTGGTATCGCTCGTCGCCGACGGGCCCGGCGGCGTCCCGCACCTCGAACGTGACGTTGTCTAGCCCCTGCTCGACGGCGGCAGCGCGCGCAGCGCCGATCGCCTGCTCGGAGAAATCGTGCCCCGTGAACCGGCTCCGCGGGTACGCGCCCGCGAGCGCGACGAGCGCCCGTCCAGATCCGCAGCCCACGTCGAGGACGGAGATCCCGCTCCGCAGGTCCTCCTCGAGCCCGGGCACGAGGGCGACGATCGCTTCGAGCGCGCCCACGACGCTCTGCCCGCTGTCCTCCGCCATCACCTCGTGGAAGCGGTCGAACGCGGAGTACGGGACGCCGTTCCCCCTGCGGAAGCACTCGACGATCCTGTCCTCGACGGACCCGAGCAGCGCGACGTACTGCGCGTAGACCGCGACGTTGTTGGGCGTGGCGGCGCGCGTGAGGAGCGCCGCGTGCGCGGCGGGCAGGCGGTACCGGCCGCCTCGCGGCTCGTACTCGACCATCCTCGCCGTCGTCATCGCGCCGAGCCACTCGCGAACGTACCGCTCGTCCAGCCGCGCCTCGCGCGCGAGCTCCTCGCTCGTCGCGGGCGGCAGGCGCGCCATTGCGTCGAAGAGCCCCGTGCGGTGGCCGATCGAGGTCATGAGCGCCGTCCCGGCGTCGTCGAGCATGGCGACGAGCCGGCTCCCGAACGCCTCCACCGCCTGCGGGTCCGGTGTGGCCCGCGTGGACGCCGCGGCTCCATGCTGCTGCTCCATGGCCGCCCTCCTAGCCGCGGGATCTAGGCGCGGCGCAACGCCACAGCCATGACGGTGCAGGCAGGAGGTCGGTCGAGCGCCGCCTCGGACGCCATATCGAAGCCAACCAGGGCTTGACCCCGGTGCCACGTCGCCGCCCCGTTCGCGTTTGGGCCTACGAGCAGACCGGCGAGAGGTCGACGAGGGGGATCGCTGAGGTCCGGCAGGCACGTCGCGACCGGATCGTCGATCCAGGGGGTCAAGACCTTCCACTTGCCACTCGTTGACGACTACGTCGAGTTGTCCGTACGCCGCGATCCCTGCGCCACCGCGGGGGCGCACGGGGCGCAGCCGGCCACGTCGAGCAAGCGGCAGGATCCTGAGCCGAGTTGCGACAGAACGAGGCGTCGCGGGACCCGCTGGTAGGCTGGAACGCGTAGTCTCGCGGGTCGTCACCGGTCCTTCGCCGCGGTGTGCGGCGAATACGCTGACGGACAAGTGGAAAGTGGAAGGGCGTGACCCCGGTTCTCGCTGACGGACAAGTGGAAAGTGGAAGGGCTTGACCCCGGTTCTTTCCCACTCCGAGTTGTTGGGAGTGGGTGGTCGGTTGGCGAGGCGGGCGCGCCTACGAACATCGGTCGTATTTCGAAAAGTACCAGGGGACGCTGACATACGCGGCGTGGGCCCAAGTCAGCGAGGAGGGAGAGGAGAGGGCCCAGCGTGGTGGAACCTGCAGTACCCGAGCAGCACCGCGTTCACCGCGGATCGCAAGCGACGCCGCCCGGGCGCTTTGCGACTTCGACGACCGCAGCACCGGCCCGCCCGCAGCGCAGGTTGCGATCGTCAGTCGAGCAGTGCTCTGACAGCCTGCTCGAGCTCGTCGATCTGCGTCGTCGCCGTGTCCCAGACGACCTTCAGCGAGACGCCGAAGTACGCGTGCGCGAGGACGTTCCGCATGTCGCAGATCAGGCGCCACGGGATCTGTGGCGCCCTCGCCGTGACCTCGGCCGGCAGCTTCCCCGCGGCCTCGCCGATGATCTCGATGTTCCGGATCACCGCGTCGCGCGTGCGCTCGTCCACCGCGAACGTGTCGTAGGTCATGCCGGCTACGAAGCGGCGGACCTTGCCGCACGCCTCGATGATGTCGTCAGCGTAGAGACGCCAGTCGCGCTCAGCCTTGGGCGACATCGACCGCCTCGCGCTCGACGATGGGGCGCATTCGCGGCTTCAGGGCGTCGGGCGTGACGAGGTCGACCTTGTGGTCGAGGTGATCCTCAAGGAACGCCTTGAGCCCCATGAACGAGAGGAACGTGGGGTCCTTCTCGAACTCCACGAGGACATCGAGGTCGCTGTCCTCTCGAGCGTCGCCGCGCGCGGTGGACCCGAACAGCGCGATTCGGCGCACGCCGAAGTCGCGCCGGATCGCCGGCAAGTAGCCGCGCAAGGCCGAGATCGCATCTTCACGACGCATCGGCAGGATTATAGGGGCGCGACGCCGGCAGTGCCCATCTGACGTCCCGAAACCTTGTGAAAGGCGGGTCCCGGCTAAGGGCCGTGGTGGAACCCGAAGATCGCCCACATGGCCGGAACGAGCACCGCGGGCAAGAGCGTCACGCCGATCGAGAACCAGATACCGACGCGAAACACGCGTTTCCTGAGCGGAGCAGTGCGGGAAGTGTCTCCGCCGCTCCACAGCAGTTCGGTGACCCAGCCCAAGCAGTAGCAGGCGTTCGCAACGAACGCGTACGCGGCAACCCCGGCGAAGACAGCAACCGGCTCGATGACGTCCTCGCCTGGGTGAACGAGGCGGCCGCCGATGAGCAGAACAGTCAGACCTGACACGATCCCGGCTGCCAGCACGGCCAGGTTGAACGGGATCCGGCGCCGCTCCCACCACAAGACGACTTCCAAGGCGGGGCTCATGAACCGACGGTACAACGGAATGTCCCGGGTCCTCGCTTGTCACGTCACGCCCGCCACGGAGGAGGAGGCCCCTCATCGACGCCGCAGCGATGTCAGATACACGCCTACACTCCTACACAGGAGGCACGACCGGCCTGCGCGAGGCGAACACGTGGCAAACCGAAGGAACACTGCAGCACGCACAACCCGCGGCTCGAACGAAGACGGACGGCAGCTCTCGTTCGTCGTGCGCGAGCCCGAGGCGCGCATCGAATCTCACAAGCTCGCGCTTGTCATCCCACCGTCCCGAGACCCGGTCAGCGCCATCCGCCGCCTCGATCTCGCATCGCGGTGGGCGATGGACCTCGGCGAGCTCGCCGCCGAGCTCGTCGCCGAGGGTAAGCTCGCACTCGAGCAGGGCCGTCCCGCCCACACGACGAAGGAACGCACGCGATGAAACGCGTCATCCGTCAGGGCCCTGCCGCGGTCGCGATCTACGCCCGCTACTCCACGGACCGGCAGGACGCGCGATCCATCGACGACCAGGTGCGTCGCTGCCGAGCATTCGCGGAAGCTCGCGGCCTCGATATCGCCGGCGTCTTCAAGGACGCGGCAGAGAGCGGCGCTCACCTCGAGCGCGCCGACTTGCAGCGGCTCCTCACCGAAGCGCGCTCCCCTCGTTGCTCGTTCCAGACGGTTCTCGTGGACGACCTGTCGCGTCTCTCCCGCGACCTCGGGAACACATGGCAGATCGTATTCCGCGATCTTGCGACTGCCCACGTCCGCGTCATCGACGTAAGCACCGGGATCGCCTCCGACTCCGCCGGCGCCCGCATCCAGTTCGGGGCGCTCGCGCTCGTGAACGACACCATGCTCCAGATCGTCCGGAGCGAGACGCTGCGCGGACTAGAGGGTCGCGCGCTGGCCGGCTTCTCGGCCGGCGGCCGCGTTTACGGCTACAGGACGGTCCGCGAGGAGAACCCCCCCGACCCCGAGCACCCTCGCGCCATCCCGGTCATCGATGAGATCCAGGCGGCGGTCGTCCGCCGCATCTTCCAGCTGTACTCCGAGAACTACGGCCTGAAGCAGATCGCCTACGTCCTGAACGAGGAAGGCGTGCCTGCGCCGTACGACGACGCGTACCGCAAGCAGGGCGGCCGCGGCTGGGGACCCGGCACCATCCGGTTCATGCTGAAGAACGAGCGGTACGTCGGCCGGTCCGTCTGGAAGAAGCGCCAGTGGGTCACGGACCCGGCGACCGGCGCGCGAACGTACCGAATGCGCGGCGAGGACGAGTGGGTCACGACCGAGCAGCCGCAGCTCGCCATCGTCACGAAGGACCTCTGGGGGCGCGTCCAGGCTCGGTTCGCGGAGCGGAAGGGCGCGAAGGGGCGCGCCCGCGGCACCGGCAGCACCGGCCACCTGCTCACGGGACTCCTCCGCTGTGGCGAGTGCGGCGCGACGATGCGCGTCGTGAGCCTCAAGCGGAAGGCCGGACGCGCCTACGCGAACTTCGGCTGCTCCGCCCACCACGGGAAGGGCGCATCGATCTGCGGGAACGGCCTCGTCGTCTCCGAGCGGAAGCTGAACCGCGCCGTCATCGACGAGCTGCGGAAGCTCCTCGCCTCGAAGGAGATCCAGGCCCGGTTCATCGACGGGTTCACGAAGCGACTCCAGCACAAGGACCCGCGCGACGACCGCGAGCGGGCGGCGCTCGAAGCGGAGGTGAAGGCGCAGGAGGCACGGGTCCGCAACGTGACCGCCGCGATCGCCAGGTCCGGGTTCTCCGAGGCGCTCGCGGAACAGCTCGGCCTCGAGGAAGAGACGCTGCTTTCGCTGCGTCAGCGCCTTGCCGCGAAGACGCCGGCCGGCGAGCGGTCGGCCGCGGTGCTCGACCCGGACGCTGTGGCGCGGTTCCTTGAGAAGGTCCTCGAGATCGCGGAGACCGCCCCCAAGCGGGCGAGCCTGTCGCTCTCCCGCATCCTCGTGCCGATCACCCTCGTTCCCGTGCAGGATCGAAACGGAACGCGGCGCTACGAAGCGCGCGGAGCCCTGAATACGAACCCGGCCGTCCTTTCGGACGGCCGGGCCGGGTCTGCTAATGATGGTTGCGGGGGCGTGATGGAGGACTTCTCTCCTACTGAAAACGCCCTGTACACGCGAAGAATCAACCCCTCCGGCGCTTGCTCCTTCCCCGGGTGCGACCGCCCTCTCCATGGCGCCGGGTTATGCGACGGCCACCGGAACCAGGTGCGGCGCGGCGTGGCCCTGACGCCCCTCCGACCGCCTCGGCGGAGGCCGAAGAGGGCGGCGTGACGACGCTCTCCGGGGCATCGAACCCCTTCCTGTTCGGCGCGCGCTCCGCCGCCAAGAACGGCTGCAACCAGTCGTACAACGCCGGGAAGTCGAGGTGCTTCGGGAAGGGGTCCTGTTCCAGCCACTCGCACAGCATCGTGCGCCTGAACACCGCCTCCCCGCTTCGTCGTGGATGGGTTCCCAGCGTGGAGTCGTAGAAGCTGGAGTGGACCGAATAGTGGTGGGAGAAGAAGAAGGGCTCCCAGGTTGCCTCGACCTCCTCCTTCGGCTTCACGTCGATGACCTCGGTCTCCAGGAACTCCCTCGACGAGTTCGAGTCCCACGCGCCGTGGAGCAACGCGACCGCCTCCACGTCGGACTTCGGTGCGCTGTACCCGAACACCGTGAACATGTAGGCGTCCTTCAGGACCAACCTCACCGCCTCCCACTCGCGCGCGATGAACGGGCTCGCCGAGTACTCCTTCTTCTCGACCGGGAACAGCAGCGGCGTCCGAACGAAGCCGTTGCGGCACTCGGGGCACCGAAAGCCGACCGGTCCAACCTTCCCCAGGTGGTCTGGGCAGTGCCCAACGGCAACCGAGCCGTGCAGGAAGAGCATGGTCGGCAGTTCGCGTAGAACCTTCCGGTTTCGGATGTACGCCTGGACGAGCAACGGGTCCCAGTTGAACGTCGCGATGAAGTCCTGCTCTCGAAGGCTCAACAGGAGGTGGTCGTACAGCGTCGGGGTGTCCGGCAACTCGAACGCGGCGAAGTACTCATAGACTCTTTGCTCCAGTTCGGGGAGCAGCGACTGGTACTCGGGCTTGCCGTGGAGCGAACTGTAGAGGGCCTCGAAGTTGTCGGGGATGTGCTTCACCCCGTGGTCTCGGAGCAGCGGTTCCAGCCCGAGCGTCGAGATGAAGTTCGTCATGAGCGGTGGCTTCACGCCTCGCTTGTCGCCGTTCGGAAGCGCCGCGAGGCTTGCCCCTGCGCCGAGAAGCACGACGTGCGGCCGCCCGATGCCAACCCGCTCCCTCTGGTCCGAGACCAAAACGATGGTCAAGCTGTTCCTCCGTTCGTAGCGTAGCGCATCGGTGCGACGGGGAGGTGTTGGCACCGAACCAAGGTCCGCCCGGGAATCCCCTGACACCGGGCCACCCATGCAGCAGCCGAAGGCTGCCAGAAGACGAGTGGCTGGGTGGTCACCCGGCCAGAAAGAACTGTGCCAGCGTGCGGTCGAACGCGGGAACGTCGGGGTCGCTCGCCGTGATGAGCGCCCGTACCGGCGTCTTCAGCCCTTCGACATCGCTCATCGGGTGCATCGCGACGTACGCGCTGCCACCCTTCACGAAGCGCAGATAGTCTCGGTCCCAGTTCCCCGCCCGCAGGTAGTCATCTCCCTCGACGCCCGGCCTGGCCGCCCACGAGTAGCCGAGGTCGATGTCTCCGAGCGTCTCACCATCCGGGTCCAGGTAGCTGCTGAACACGCACAGGTTCGAGATGTACTTCACCGTAGCTCGACACCGCTCTTCATCGACTCGACAGGCGGAGAGCCGCTCGCGGATGACCCGAGTCTGGGCGTGTACCAACGGCGTGCCCAGGAGCAGGTCAGGAATGAGCAGAAGCGGTTCGACGACGCGAACAACCGCCTGATGACCGTGACCCCGGCAGAGCACGCGGAGGCGCTGCGTGAACTTGAAGCAACCAAGGAGGCGCTCCGCCAGACGGTAGAGAGGTCTGACGCCCTGACACGGCGGTGACGCTCACGGGAATGGCGTCTACACGGCCCGCCTGTTCCCGGACGCCTGCGCGCGAACGAACGTGAAGAATTTCTCGGCGGTGGCCGGACCAACGACCGCCGCGAGTTCCTCCAGCGTGGCGTTCACAACGGCAGCGGGCGTCCCGAAGTGCTCCAGCAGGTCCCGCGCGCGCCCCGGGCCGATGCCGTTGATGCCCTGGAGCATCCGCATCTGCTGGCCGGCGAGGTCCTTCGGCTTCGGCACGCGGGGCTCCTGCGCACCCTCCAGGACGTGGCGGGCGAGAGTCTTCAACCAGGCCGCCGTGTCCTTCGCGTCCTTGCTCTGGATGAACGACACGGTCCAGTAGCGCGCGACGAACAGCGCGGCGCCCCGCCTCGCCTCGTGCGCGATGAGGCGGTACTCGTAGAAGTCCCCCTCGACGATGAGGACGGGCCGGTGGCTGACGCGCCGGAGTTCATCCACCTGCGCGAAGAGCCGGCCGCTCCGGAGGGACCCGACGAAATCGGCCATGCTCTTCCGCTCGACGAGGACGTGGCCATCCGCGACCGCGTAGTCGCCCGGGTCGAGGCGCTCGCGGCGCATTACGACCTCGGGGTCGCTCTTCAGGAGAGCCGGGACCGCGCTCTTCTCGCGGTCGTCCACGATGATGGTGACCGGCGTGAACGCGCCCTCGGTGTGGGCGGGGTCCTTCAGAGTCGGCATGCTGACCTCGGTGTTCGGCGGCGTCTATTGCGGCGTCATCTTCGCCTGGAAGGTCTCGACGAGGAACATCGCGACGCTGCCGGCGAGGTTGACCGCGAGCGCGGCGTGACGCGCAGCGGGCGTCCCTTGCCCGGTGCCCGGCCGTGCGCGTCGCTCATCTTGTTCCGCAGGGTGCCGAGCCCCGTCACGACGGTCTGGCAGCCGCCCAGGATGCGCTTGAACAGGTCCTCGTGGTGCTGCTCGGGCGCGAGATTCAGCGTCATGGCCGCCGACCGGTAGAGTTCGGGAGGTCCGCCTCCTCGTCGAAGGTGACGCCCTGCTTGTGGAGGATGGACTTGCAGGTCGTCTCCAGCAGCGTCCGCGCCGCCGTGACGGCGCCCTCCGGGTCGGAGTGGCGGCGGTCCAGCGCCTTCTCCCAGGCCGCATGGACCTCGGCAGTGCCCCAGGTCTTCAGCGACGACGTGATGGGCTGGTCGGCCGGAGCGGTCTGCTTGGTTTCCAGGTGCTGGAGGACGGGGGTGAACTCGGTCCGCAGGAAGTCGCGGCGCTGCTGGTACGTGTCGAACCCCTTCAGCTTGATGAGCGCCCAGAAGTCGTCGAGCGTGAAAGTCGTCTGGATGAACGTCGGCAGCTTCTCCTTCAGACCGGGGATGGCGAGCAACTCCTGCCTCACCAACGTGTACTGCCGACCGTTCCAGGGCCCCGGCGTGGTCGCGCGCGAGACCAGCAGGTTCCGGAGCATCTCGACCTTCATGAACAGGTCGTTCGTTCCGTTCGACATCTGCCCAGGCTAGCCCTCGCGCCGCGCCGCCGTCGATGGCCTTGTAGATGCTCTCGCAGCCGATGCTACCCTCGATGGCACATCAGACCGGAGGGGCCATCCCGATGAAGCGGAGCCGCAAGCCGTCGCGAACCCGGCGAAGCCGCCGCCCGTCCTCGAAGGGCGAGTGCGTCATCCCTCCGCCGGTCCCGCTGGAGGTCCTGCCCCAGTTCGCCTTGAACACGCCGGACTACAAGGCGCGCGGCATCAGGGAGTACGTCGAGTCGCAGGCCAAGGACGAGAAGGTGAAGCACGCGGAGAGGGTCACGACGGAAGCCGTCTTCGGGCGCCGGCACGAGGTCTGGGATGTCCACACCGACAAGAACAGGTGGTGGGTCATCACGCAGCCGACGAACTTGTACTCCCAGGCCGTCTTCCCGAGCATGGACTACACGCTCTCGTTCCATATCGGCCTCATGGCCCGGGTCGAGGCGGCGGAGCGCGGCCGGGCACCCGGCGCGAATCGTGACACGCTCGCTCCGGGGCGGCGTTCGAGGCGTGCGTGACCCAGTTCGGGCGGTGCTGGCCGCGTTCGGGACCGCCTCGGTGCGAGACGAGTTGGGTCGACCGACGCGGTGCCCGAGGTGCAGGTCCTACGCCCTCATCCCCGATGAGACCGAGGACGGCCGGCCGGCGCTCGTCTGCGAGTCGTGCGGGCTCCGGGGGGAATGGGTGCCTGGGGTTGCCGTCCCGAAATCCTCCTCGTCCGGCGAGCCCTGATTCGCCAGTCCGAACGAGGTCGAGCCGGGGGCGGTCCGGTAGGATGCTTCCGGGACGTTTAGAATCGGTTCTCTGGAACCCACGGAGACTACGCATGCCCTACGCCATCGACGAGGTCCTGAACAAGCCCGGTGTTCACGTCGTCCAGCGCCCCACAACAGAACTCGGGACGTACGTGTTCAAGGTCGGCTCGCTCACTCCCAACATCACCGTCAGGCTGTACCCAGCGCCCCACGGTCACGGCGTCTCGTGGGAGCAGAGCCACTTCATCAAGACCCCGGTCCAGGGCTCGCCGTACGCAACGAGTCGTCCCTGGGGCGACGACGCCCCCTACGCGCTCCACCTGGCAGTCACCAGCATCACGCAGTACTACGACCAGGCCGTCCGCGAGCATCACACGCCCGAGGACTCCTGGTTGGTCCGGAACGAGGGGTTCACCCGCCCTGCCGACCCCGCGACGCTCGACGCCGTCGAGGCTCTCCTCTACGTGACGCTTCGCCTCGCCGCCGATGGCGGGGACCAGGTGAAGTTCGCGGACGTTGCCAAGGACATGAACGCCGACTTCGTCGGCCGCGATGACACCTGCCCGGAGTGGACAGCCATGGAAGTGCACGGCCTGTGCGAACAGGCCAAGCCGCTCATCGACCTGGCGCGGCGCCTGGTGCGGTCGCGGTAGCATGCTCCGGGAGGGCGCTCTCGCAGTGCGTCCCGTTGCGGTAGGAGTTGGAAGTGGCCACTCCGCTAGCACCAGGTGAACCGCTGGCCCTCGCGCGTGCGCTCTACGCCGAGGCCGGGGCGGTCGCCCGCTTCATCGACGAGAACGTCCGGACCCAAGTGGAAGCGCGCGTCCCCGCCATCCCGCACGGCGTGGTCTTCCAAGGGCAGCTACTTCGTGCCATCGCCTGGCTCAGAAGCATCGGGAAGCTGGACCACCCCGCCGACTTCCAGGCCGTCACGGCGGGCGCCAGGGCCATCTTCGAGGGCGCCGTGGACGTGACCCTGATGCACTTCGACACGGCCGCCAACGGGCCCGAGAAGATGGACGCCTGGGAGGAGTCGGCCAAGTTGAAGCACGCCCAGACCGCCGCCGGCTACATCGCGGCGGTAGGGCGCCAGCCCACCGAGGCCGAGCAGCACATGCTGACCTTCATCAGCAACAAGAAGGTCGGCATCGAGAAGCAGCGGCTAACGCTCTGGCCCAACCACAAGGGCAAGCACCCGCCGCGCTGGACCGGCCGTGACCTCGCCCGGGATGCGGAGGAAGCCGAGAAGGTCCTGGCGGAGGGCTTCGAGGAGTTCTACCGCCTGCGCTACCCGGAGTTGTGCTGGAACGTCCACGGCTCGGGACTAGCTGGCATCGCCAACGTTGCCGCCGAGGCCGTCCCGTACCTCGGTGGCCGCGCCGCCTCGGAGGCGGCGAAGTTCGCCTGGGTAGTGGCCGAGGTGGTCGCGAAGCACATGGGCTGCTGGGACGAGGAGAGGTTCAGGAACCTCCCGCAGCAGGTGAAGGAGGCGCGGGCACTGGCCTACGTGGCGGCGATGCACGGCGTGGGGGCGAGAACATGACCAGCGAGAACGCCCCCGCCATGAGCGAGGAGGTCCGGCGCATCGTGACGGCGGCCCACATGTTCCGAGGCTCCCGCGACTTCTTCCTCGCGTACGAAGTGCTGGGCGCGTTCATGCAGAGCCCCGAGGCTCGGGAGGGCCGCGCTCCGAACCCGATTCAGTCGCAGGCCACCTGCGCCGCCCTCGCGCTCGAACTCGCCTTGAAGGCCCGCATTGTCCTCGACGGCGGGGACCCGCCGTCGAAGGGGCCGGACGGCCACAAGTACGTCGCGATGTTCGGCCTGCTCTCCCGGGCCGCGCAGGAGGACATCGTAAGACCGCTGTTGCTGGACGGCGCCGCCGCCTCGGTCGAGGGCTTGGCGAAGGTCCTGGCGGAGTTCGAGGGCACCTTCCAGAAGTGGAGGTACATGCACGAGCACCGGGAGGTGGCGTTTCACGAGGGGAACATGGTCGCGGTCGTCCAGGCCGTGTACGAGTCCCTCGTGCGGCTCCGCCCCGACTTCGGCCCATGGCCGGGCGTCATCGTGGACCCTGACCGCCCGGTGCGTTGGCACATCACACCGCGACCTTGATGGCTAGAAGCACGAGAGCCGACCTCGCGGGCGACTCGCCATCGTCCGTAACGGCCGGCCGAGGGGAGGGGATTACGCCGCCGTCCTGGGCCTCGGGATGGCGGCGGAATTGTAGAACCTTTTCAGCGTCGCCACGTCGTGGTTCGTGTACGCGGCGACGGCCTCCAGCGGCGCGCCGTTCGCGACCATCCACGACACGAACGAGTGCCGCAGGCCGCCCGGGACCCAGCCGCATGCTGCCGACCACCAAGCGAACAGGATTCGCGCGCAGGCGTCGCCCCCCTCAGCCGCCCCCTCTCCGCGCTCTGTTACAGTAGTGGGTGAACATCGAGGACGACACGAACGCGCTCGACGTGCTCGCGAACATCCGCGACCTCGATGCGGCCGGCGTCCGCTTCCTTGCAGCGACTCAGGGCATCGACATCCGGCCGGGCGGCGACGCGATGTCGCGCCTCATGTTGACGATGCTCGCGGCCGTCGCGGAGTTCGAGCGCGACCTCATCCGCGAGCGCACGCGGCTCGGGATGGCGAAGGCCCGCGAGGCCGGAAAGCGCATCGGGCGCCCGCAGTCCGAGCGCCCTGAGCGCGCCGACGTGATGCGACTCCGCAAGGACGGTAAGTCGTGGCGCGCGGTCTCGAAGGCGTTGGGCTGCTCGACCTGGGCGGCGCGGCAGGTTGTGGAGGGGTGATGGTGTAGCAGCGCCCCTTTTTCGGCGGCAGGCACGCTCCCCGTCGCCCTTCCAATAGAACGTCACGAAGCTGCCGCCGCGCGCCATCCCCGAGAAAGCGCGGCCGGGCCCACGGCCGCCGTTCGGCTCGACAGGTCCGCCCCGTCCAAACGGTTCTGGTAGGCTGACGAGATGAAGCTCGTGGCCATCGTGCGCGCCGTAACGCGCCCCGACGAGGCCGCGCAAGCAGTGGCCGACGCCGCGGGTCTCACGCTGGCAGAAGCCCGCATGCGCCTTGCGCCTGAGCCGCCTGCTCTCCTGGCTCGACTCGAACCGGCCAAGGCCAACCTGCTCGTCGTCGCGCTGCGCAAGGCCGGGCTGGCCGCGCTCGCGGTCGATGCCCGTTGCCCGACCGACAAGGACCGCACTGTCGCCCACTCCTTTGCCATCGACGACGCGGGCATCACGTTCACGCCCCGCTTCGGGGACTCGATGGTGTTCGAGTGGACCAACGTGATGGCCATCCTGCGCGGCGTCCGCGCGTCGCGCTCCGAGGTCAAGCGCACCGAGAAGTCGAAGAGCTTCTCGGTCGGCACCGCGGTCATGACGGGCGGGCTCAGGATGACCCGCACCTCCACGAAGACGGTGCGCTCGTCGGAGGAGGCCATCGAGCAGGTGATTTTCGTCTACGCACGCGGTGGACGAGCAGCAACGCTCGCGGAAACCCAACTTGATTTCTCGCGCCTGGGGACGGGCATGCAACCATCCAGCACCGGGAACATGGTCGAGCTAGCGCGGCGACTGCGCCAGAAGGCGAAGAGCGCGTTCTACGACGAGCGACTGATGCGCCTCGGTCGTCGACCGCTGCCATTCGTGGTAGGCGGCGAGTCGCGCTCGCAGACGCCCACGATGGCGACGACCCACACCGACACGAGCGGCTCGCTCGATACGCTTGCCGAGGTGATGCGGCAGGGCCTGACCGAGGCACTGCTCCCGTGAGGATGCAGATAGCCGTCGTGGGGCATCGCCATCGGACCAAGCCATCGTCGCCCCGGGCGGCGCCTGCACTCGATGAGAGTCTCGCGACCGTGAAGCTGCGGGAGCGGCCCGCCGTACTCGATGAGCAGACGATGCGGAGCGTATGTCGCACGCTCGTCCCGTCCGCAGGTGACAAGTGGGAGCCAAGCTCAGGGGTCGAGTCGTCTCACCGCCGGCGACGCTGCGGCTCGTGGGGAGAACGGGACCAATCAGACTGAAGTGATAGGCTTCTCAACGCTGCCGCAGACCGCACCGCAGGAGACCGCTCTTGGCACGTTCCGCCGCACCTCAATCCATCGCCGATGCCATCCATGAAACTGTGCGTTCCGTCGTCGCGGGGGCGCTGCCCAGCCTACAGCGCGCCATCAACCAAGCCGTGGATGCGCGACTGCGGAGAGAGGTTGTTCCTACAGCCAAGCGGGGTCGCACCGCGGCAGGCCGGAAGACTACCCGCGAAGAAATCACACGCTGGGCCGGAGACAGGCGCGCTCGCCGCGTGCCGAACTTCGTCATCGAGGCGACCGGGCTCGATACGAAGAAGGCCATCGTTGCGAAGTTCGGTGCGAATGCAGCGTTCGCAAAACGCTGCCGGCCTTGAAGGCGGAAGCCGCTGTGACGGAGGCGCAGGTGCCGGCTACGCGCGTCAAGGCGAAGCCTCCCGTGGTCCGGAAGCGTGCGGCGGTGGGTAAGTAGCGCCTGAGAACGGCACGACGGTGTGCGGACCATACGAGTCGAGGTAGGTAATGGACTAGGAAGGACCGCAACGGGGCTTCGTCGACAACGCTGGTGGGCGGTTCACGTAATCCGAGCACCACCCGAACTATACCGAAGCCTTCCAAAGCGGCGCCCAGGCTCGCCGCATTCACGACGCGGAGGACACATGCTCGCGAGCGGTCCCCGATTCCAGGTTCTGCGGCACGTCACCATGGGCGCGCTTCTGCTCGTGGTTGCAGGCTGCAACGGTGCGCTGCTTGCGGGCGGGCGAAGCAGCTACTACGCGACAGTGCAAGCGTTCCACCGACTTGCCCCCGAGTCCCGGTTTCAGTTCGCGTTCTTGCCCATAAGAGACCAAGAAGACAGCCTCGAATATGCCACATACCAAGACATCGTCCGCTCTAAGCTGTGCGCACGCGGTTGGACTGAGGTCGCCCCGGAGCGTGCGGAGGTAGTAGTTGCATTCGATTACCTCATAGACGACGGCAAGCCGTATTCCGTTCAGATTCCGGTATTCGGGCAAACGGGTGTCCGCAGCGCGACAACGAATGGGTACGTGAACTCGTTCGGAGGTTTCTCAGCAACAACGACGTATTCGCCCCAGTTCGGCATCGTGGGATTCGCCTCGCGGTCATACACCGTATTCACTCACCGGCTGTACGTGATGGTTTTCGAGAACAGTTCAGGCGTGAACGGAAAGTTGAGACCTCTGTTTCAGGCCACTGCCGCGAGTGAGGGAAGGAGCCAACACCTCAGCCCCGTGATGCCATTCCTGATTTCTGCTGTCTTCCTCGACTTCCCCGGAGAGAGCGGGGCCATCAACAACTTCCACTCGCGTGAGTGAACTCGGACGTCTGCGCGCGAAAATCGACCGGTTGTCGCGCACCCGCTGACCGACGCGCAGGTAGCCTTCCCGAAGCGCGGAAGAGCAACCGTTTTCTACGCGGGTGCTGGAGCCGCTGCTGGGCTCGCCGCCGCACGCCTCTTGCCGCCGGGAGCCCAGCGGGTCAGAGTTCCACGGCGGGGTGGGGCCCAGCCCGCATCTGCTTCAGATACGCCCTCAGCGCCGCCTCAGAGATGCCCCGGTTCCGGGCCGCCGCACGCTGAGCCATGCCGGCCTCCACGTCCGCTGCGGCAGCGGCGAGTTTCACTGGCGAGAGCCGCGGCCGTCCGAGACGCTTCCCCTGCCGGCGCGCCCGCTCCAAGCCCGCCTTCGTCCGTTCGATGAGACGGGAGCGTTCCTGCTCCGCGACCCAGCCGAAGACGGCGACCAGCAGCGGTCGCACCGGACCGCCCGTGTCCAGCCAGGGCGCGTACTCCCTGAACGATTCCGTCTGCCAGGGTTGTCGAGCGACCGCCTCTGTACGCAGCCGAGAAGCCATTGCGGCGGCCATCCGTCGCGACGTGAACTAGGTGAACACCATGGCCCCGAAGAGTCAGAAGAAGCAAACCGTTCGCCACTTCCAGAATGGCCACTACAGCGTCACCCCGAAGCTCCTTCGGAAGTATCGAAAGGAACTGGGCCTCCCCATCACTACTGTGTTGGTGGTGGAGTCCATCTTCGCGTGCATCGGCGACGACGGAACCGCATGGCCCAGCCAGCAGACCATCGCTGACGAAATCGACAAGTCCGTAGATACGGTGCAGGAGCACATCTCTTACCTGAACGACCACTGCTACCTGCCGATTCGGAGCATAAAGCGCGGCAACGGGAGGGTCCACAACGTCTACGACCTTAAGCCCCTCATCGAGTTCAACGCCAAGCTCGCCTCCGTCGAGGAAGTGCCCTCAATGTTTCCGGTGAGCTTCACGGAGTGGAGGCAGGCGAAGCGGGCTGCTGGCAAGGGTGGGAAACGTGGCCGTCCGAAGAAGGAGGACTGCAGTCAGCCGCGGTTCGGCGAGCCGAAAATGTTGTTTCAAGAGAAGCCCCGCACCGGGTTCGGCAAGCCCAACCACGAGCACGTCCCTGATATCCCGGACTTCGTGGATGGGCACCTCGACTATGAACCGCTGTTCGCCGACAACATCGTGCGGAAACCGAGTGTCGGCGAGAGCATCGAGATGGCCGCGCAGCCCTCGGTGCAGCCGCTACTGGCTGTTCCGCGGTTCAACCCGAACGCATGGGAAGCTCTCAGGAAGGAATTCCACGTGAGCGACATTGTGAAGCTCGTTCGGCACATCCCCGAAGAGTGCGACTGGGTCCAGGCAAAGCTTCGCCTCAGTAACGAGGAGTTCGCGGTTGCCGTCGAGGCCGGTGAGGCGAGCAATAAACTCGTGCGCTTTGACATCGACGGCCACCAGTTCCTGCACACGCGTGTGCTCGGCGAATACGATGACGACGCCATCACTCTGCAGGTGCTACGAGACACGCTCCGGTGTGGCCCGGAAGACCTGCCCGAGGTGGTCAAGAACCCGAAGATGCTCGCTGCGGCTGTGCAGGAAGGCGTCTTCCAGAGCGTCTGCAGCGACTATGAGATTCTGCCTCAGCTTTTTGCGGAGGTGTGCCCGCCCCAGGACCTCATTGCCGCGCGCGACCGCCTCTGCGGAGAGGATGTACACCCCGAACACCTACTTAAGAGAATCATCCGAGAGATGGCCGCCCGTTACGTGCAAAGAGCGAAGAAAGTAGCTTAACTGCTACCGAGCCGTCGCGGCAGCTAGGGCGAAACTTCTGTTTCGGCCGGCAAGCATCGCGGGTATGCGACGGCGCCACTCTGCGCGGCGCCTCCACGCTAGCGGGAAGCGACTGCGTGCGGTGGAGCCCGCGGCTGAAGAACGCCTCGCACCCAGGGCAGCGCCGGCCTTTGGGCAGCAGGTGCGGTGGTGCTGACAGCATCACAAATCCGAGAAGTAGCTTCCGCTCTTCCGAGGGCCACCTGCCGCCGACAAGCGTCGCTCCCAGTCGTCCACATCGCCGATGATGTCGGGCGCAGGAGCCGCCGCTGCCGCGTGGAGCCGGACCTGCGAAACGTCCGCGTATCCTTCCGGCGCTCCCTCGTGGAGTCTCGCCGTCGCTGCCGCCTGAAGCAGGTCCTGCGGGACGGCGCCGCAGACGTCTGAGGGTTCGGCGGCGGTTGATACATAGGCTGCCGGTGGCGCCGATGGCGGCGGCGGTCTGCCGGGCGGCAGCCGGTCGAGGATGCCTCGAAGCTGGTCTATCGCGTTCTGGATAGACGCCCTGAGCCCCTCTACGGAGTCGGCTGGGATGTCGGCCGTGCCGCCCGGCTGCCGCGCGGAATGCCGACGGCGCCACGCGCGCAACGTGCGTGCGCTGATTCCATGCTGTTTCGCATAGGCGTCCTGGGTGAGGCCGGATGCAGCCCAGCCCCGAGCGACGCGCGCGCGATGTCCGTCGGCTCTGCCCATGACCTATAGATTGCCGCTGGCGTTTTGATAGCCGAAGCATTCCGAGGAGTCCGCCAGAAGCGACACGCCGTTGTGATATAGATTGGTATGAGCCCCAGCGAGAATGACGCGAAGGTCAAGGCAAGCGAAGGAAGCAGCGCCCGCACTTCCAATCGGGCGGGGCCCGTTGGGACCATCAAGGTTCGCATTGTGCCGCTCGAAACTCCCGAGGCCACCGCGGCCGCCATCGGTCACCTCGTGGAGGAGTGGGCGGCTCTCACGTATTCCTGCATGGTCGAAGCTGCGATGGTCGCACCGGCTGCGAACGAGCCGATGCACCCTCTCGATGACGCGGCTGCCGGTGCAGTCGAAGCCGATGTCGGACTGGAGTGAGACAATACGTCATGGGAGAACGCGAAAACCTCGACTGCGCTGTGGTGTATGCAAGGTTCTCGACGAAAAAGCAGGACCCCCGCTCGATTGATGACCAGTTCCGGAGGTGCGAGGAATACGCTGGCGCCGAGGGGCTGAAGGTCGTCTCCCACTTCAAAGACGAGGGCATCAGCGGGTCCCGACAGGACCGCCCTGGACTCGAACTGTTGCTGTCGTCCCTTCGGAAGCGCCCCCTCCCGTTCTGTCACGTTCTCGTCGACGACTCGTCCCGACTCTCCCGCGACGACATCGACGCCAAAACCATCGTCTTCCGGACCCTGCGAGGGGCTGGCGTGGTGGTCCACGATGTCTCCAGCCGAACGCGCTCGGATGACGACAACGCCGAGTTGCTCTGGGGCGTCAAGGGCCTCATCGACGCGCAGTACGTCCGCGACCTCCGCAAGAAGACGCATCGCGGGCTCGAAGGCCGGGCCTTGGCAGGGAAGCACACCGGCGGCCGGTGCTTCGGATACATCAGCATCGAAGAGGAAGCCCCCGCCGACCCCGAGCACGCTTGCTCCATTCTTCGCGTGGACGATGAGCAGGCAAAGCTCGTCCGGCGCATCTTCCAGATGTACGCCGATGGAGCCGCCCTCGGGACAATCGTCGAGACCCTGAACCGGGAGGGCATCCCGGCTCCATATGATGGCAAGGGATACTCGAAGCCGACCGGAGGCGGATGGTCGAAGAATCAGGTCTCGTCGATGCTACGGAACGAGCGGTACATCGGCGTCATCATCTGGAACAGGCGAGAGTTCTACCGCGACCCCGTAACGCGGAAACGTCGCGCCCGCTTGCGCGACGAGTCCGAGTGGAAGCGGCTGACGAATCCGGAACTACGTATCGTCTCCGACGACCTCTGGGACCGCGTCCAGACGCGACGAGGCATCCGTTCGAGCCCGAAAGGCGGACGCCCGCCGGGCACCGGTCGTCACGTCTCCATCCTCTCCGGGCTGCTGAGGTGCAGCGAGTGCGGCGGGCCGATGAGCATCGTCGGCGGAACAGTCCGCGGCGACAAGCGGCTCGTGAACTACGGCTGCTCAACGAACCATGCCAAGGGCACTACGGTGTGCTCGAACTCGAAGCGCATCTCCGAGCGAAAGGCGCGCCACTCCATCGTTCAGTTCGCCATCGAGTTCCTTCAGTCGGACGACTTCAGGACCTGGGTCGAGGCCGGACGCCGTCGCGCACAGGAGGCGCAGTCCGCCGCCGTTCGCGCGAACGACCACGTTGCGGCGCTGGAGGCGGAGGTGAAGGCGCAGGAACGCAAGGTCGACCGGCTCCTCGATGCCCTCCTGGGAGACCTGAAGGGCTCCGAGGGCGTCAACAAGCGCTTGAAGGCCGAGGAGGCGAAGCTGGTCGAAATGCGGGGGAAGCTCACTGCCCTGGCCCGCACCGGCAGGCCCAGGCAACCGCCAGTCATCAGCATCGACGCCCTCGTCGCGGACCTGCGGTCCCTCGGGACCCTCACCGAAAAGGACCCGACGGCTGCCCGGGACGCGCTACACCGAGTCGTCGAGAGCGTCACCCTGAAGCCCGTGGGCGACGAGTACGAGGCCACGCTGGCCTTCAGAAACACCACGGCCGCCATCGCTGGCGGCCGTGTAGGAGCTAAGGGAAGTTGCGGGGGCAGGATTTGAACCTGCGACCTTCGGGTTATGAGCCCGACGAGCTACCTGGCTGCTCCACCCCGCGTCAGTTGGGAAGGTCGAAACGAGGCGCGTTTCTACTGGCGAACCGGGGTGGGGTCAAGAGTTTTCGAGCGGCGTGCTCGCGGCGCTGCGCCCGCGGCTGCGGCGGAGAGAGCGGGCGCCCGCAGCGGGCGCTCTCTCGTCGAGCCCTGCGGGCGGCGCGATGATCTCGCTAGGCCTTCCCTTCGCGGCGGCGAAACGCGTCGAGGCTCCAGGGTCCGCCGCCGGCCGCGGAGAGGTACAGGAACAGGAACGCATACAGGGCTGCGGGCGCGCCCTGGTTGAGCACCGGCCAGAAGCCCTGCGGGGCGTGCGCGTAGAAGTACGCGACCGCCATCTCACCGGAGAGCAGGAACGCGACGGGCCGGGTGTAGAGCCCGACGAGCAGCAGGAGGCCGCCGAACGTCTCCAGCACGCCGGCGATGCCCGCCAGCGACGCGACCGGCGCCGTTCCCCCCTCCGGCATGATGGCGCCCGGGAACGCGAACAGCTTGGCCGTCCCCACCTGAATGAAGAGAAAGGCGGTGACGATCCTGAGGACGCTGAGCAACTGCGGCGTCCAGGATCGCCAGCGCGTGTCCGGACCGGGAACGTTCAAGGGGTCCTCCGCGGCTCACCGAGGTTCACCCTCGCGACGAACGCGAGGCCTGAAGATCGACACGGGCCGCCGGCGCCTCTCGATGAGCCGCATCGAGAGGATCACGCCCGGGCGGCGAAAGGTGGAGCCTCCGGTCCGCGGCGCCGTGCGCGCGAGGCGACGGCGCCGCGAACGACGGAGCTCACGCGCCGGGGCGCCGCCTCACTTCCAGCCCGGGAACGGGTAGACCGGCTTCGCCTTCGCGATCTGCGGCGGGTAGACCGTGACGGCCTTGCCGCCCTGGTACTGGATGACCGGCATCTTGTGCTGGTTCTGGTTCGTGAAGCCCTCGTACGTCTGGAACTTCACGTCGCCCATGATGCTCGACCAGGTGCCCGTCGCGAGGGCGTCGCGGATCTTCTTCCGGTCGGGTCCGACCTTCGCGACGGTCTCCGCCATGATGGTCATCGCTGCGTACGCGGTCGCCGCGTGGTAGGTCGGCCGCTTCTTGAACCGCGCCTCGTAGCGCTTCGCGAAGTCGGCGGCCCCCGGCCAGCCGGTGTCCGGCGTCCACTGCGTCACGGAGAACACGTTCGTCGAGATGTCCTTCTCGCTCTCGAACTGCGCGGTGTCGAACCCGGCGCCGCCGCCGAGGAACGCCTGGGGCTTCAGGCCCACCTCGCGCGACTGGCGCATGAGCAGGATGGCGTCGGCCACGTACGAGACCATGAAGACGAGGTCCGGGTTCTGCGCCCTGATCTTCGTGAGCGTGGAGCGGTAGTCGGGCGCGCCCTTCTGGTAGGCCTCGTCCGCCACGACCTTGAGCCCCTTCTTCTGCGCCAGGTCCTTGCCGAGCGTGCTCACGGACGTGCCGAAGTCGGTCGACTCGTAGATGAAGGCGATCGTCTTGGGCTTCCCGGCCGCGAGGACCGCGTCGAGGAGCGTCTCCGCGTACTCGTGCGCGGGGGCGCAGAGCCGGAACACCCAGTCGTACCCCTGCCGCGTGATGTCCTCCTTGGACGCCACCGGGATGAGGAGCGGAACCTTGTACTGCTGCGCGAGCTTCGCCATCGCGTTCGCGGGCGCCGACGAGTACGGGCCGACGATGGCGGGCACCTCGTCGCCGGACACGAGCTGCTCGGTCGCGCTCATCGCGACCTGAGGCTTCCCCGTGTCGTCCTGGCGGATGGCCTTCACGTCGATGCCCTTCGCCTTGAGGTCGGAGATCGCGAGGTCGGCGCCGTTCGTGAGCGCCTCGCCGATGGGTGCCTCAGGCCCGGTCACGGAGTTCACGAACCCGAGCGTCACCGAGTTCGCGGCCGCCGCGGGCGCGGCGGCGGTGAGCGCTGCGAGGAGCGGAACGACACGCTTCGTCATCACGAGGAACCTCCAGAGAGAGAGACCGACCAGGAGTCATGCGACGGACCGTGCGCGCGCGCCGCCCCACTCGCGAGGAGGGCCCCGCGCGGGATCTGCGTGGAGGCTGCCGGCCACCCACGGTTCGCTCCCGCCTCCTCGCTGCCCGCTCGGGCACGAGAGCGCCCGGGGGCGATGCATGCGGGGCCGCCGGGCCTTAGGACTCATGCGGTGGCCTCCCTGGACCTCGACACACCGCTCGTCCGCGCCCTCCTGCAAAACGCCCCCGTGGGGATCGCCATCCTCGACCGGGACGGGCGACACCGCGCGGTGAACGCGGAGTGGTGCCGTCAGACTCGCCGCTCGCCCTCGGAGGTCGTCGGGAAGACGGCCAGCGAGGTGTGGGGTACGCCCGAGAGCGTGGCTGCCGAGCGGGAGCAGCTGGAGCGCCTTCGCTCGGGCCGACCGGTCGAGTGGCAGGACTACACGCACCGGGAGGGCGAGGAGACCGTTCATTACCGCTGGGGCTTCACGCCGGTGATCGCGGACGACGGCAAGGTCGTCGGAGGGGTCGCGTTCACGCTGAAGGTCACGGACCAGGTGAACGTCGAGCGCGCGCTCGAGGCGCTCCAGCGCGCCGAGCAGGACCGCGACCTCTTCCTCGCCGCGCTGGGCCACGACCTGCGCGGCCCCCTCGGCGTCATCCGGACCGGCGCCGATCTCCTCCTCCGCTCGTCCGCGGCGCTGCAGCCCGACGTCCAGCGGATCGCCGCTCGGACCGTGCGGAGCGTGAGCCGGATGACACGCCTCATCTCGCAGCTCCTCGACTTCGCGCGGAGCCGGTCGGGGACGATGGCGCTCCACCCGAGCTCGTTCGACCTCCGCGAGGTGTGCGAGGAGGTCGCCACCGACGCCGCGGTCTCCGACACGCCGGCGACGCTCGAGCTCGCGCTCGGTCCGGCGTGCACGGGCTTCTGGGATCGCGACCGGCTCGAGCAGCTCGTCCACAACCTCGTGGCGAACGCGATCGAGCACGGCGCGCCCCCGGCGCGCGTGACGCTCCGCTCGGACGGCGGCGACGCCGTCCTGGTGGTGGCGAACGCGAACCGCGGTCCGCCGATCGCGCCCGAGACGCTCCCGCGCCTGTTCGAGCCGTTCCACCAGCCCGACCGCGAGCACCGCTCCGGCCTCGGGCTCGGCCTGTACATCGCGCGGTCGATCGCCGAGGCGCACCGCGGCGCGCTCACCGCGGAGTCCGACGCGCAGGGGACCCGCTTCACGCTCCGGCTGCCGCGATCGTGAGCGCGGTTGCGCGGCGCCCGGGTCGGGTGCGCCGCGCCGCGCTCGGACCATCGAGCGGCTCCGGGCGATCCGACGAACGTCAGCTCCTGCGAGCGGCGCTCGCCTCCTGCTCGGCCGCGGCGCGGAGCGGCTCGACCGCGTAGCGGCGCATCTGCGCGCGCATGACGGGCCGCAGGAACGGGGAGAGGAGGCGGTAGGCGCCCTTCATCCGCACCGCTCCGTGGAGCGTGTAGCGCATCCCGCCTGGCTCGGGGATGAACTCGCTCACGAAGGTCGCGTCGTAGCGGCGCTTGGACTCCTCGAGCGCGAGGCAGGTGGGGGAGACCTGGCGGAGCCGGTTCGGCACCTTGCCCTCGCGCCGGTGCTGAACCTCCACGACTAGCTCCCCGCCCTCGGCGCGCACCACGCGCGCCGCCACGATGGTCGCCGGGAAGATCGTCGGCCAGCGGGCGGGGTCCGCGTACAGCGCGAGCACCTGCTCGGCTGCAGCGTCGATGTGCGTCGAGATCGTGACCCGCACCGGCGAGCCCGAGCGCCCGGACCCGAGCTCGGGGTCGCCCTCGGCGGGCCGCTCGGAGCGCGCGCCGTTCGCGCGCGGGAACATCCGTCTCGGCATCGTCACGCCTCCCGCGCGCTCGGCGGCGCGCCCTCGGAGCGAGCCCGGCTGCGCGAGGGAGCCACGCTCGCGCCGCTCGAGACGTAACGGCGGGAGCGCGGGAAGCGAACGTCAGTCCCCGCTCGGCACGCACCGCGTCGAGTCGAGCGTCACCGCCTGCCCGGTGCCCTCGTGCACGAGCAGGCACGCGTCGCCGCGCATCACGAGGCGAAACCGTTCGGGCATCCCGAGCTCGCGTCCGGAGACCGGCAGGCCGCAGGGATCGCGCAACGGCGCTCGCTCGACGCTGAGGGCGCTCGACCGCGTGAGCGCGTCGTCCGCGAGCGTGACCGGCGCACCGTGGAGGGCGGCGCTCACGGCCGCGGCGAGCGCGGCGCGGCTCGCGGGGGTCGGCTCGACGATCACGGCCGGCACCTCGTGGGGCTCGGAGCGCACCGTCCGGCAGCCGGCCGCGAGGAGCGCGGGCGCGAGCACGAGGAGAGTCGTCAGGGCGCGCATCGCGCTCACCTCGTCACGATCCGGTTCTGGCGCCAGGGCGACTTGACCACCTCGCCCTCGCCCGCGAGCGCTTCCTGCGACACGAGCGCCCGCGCCGCGGCCGTCGTCGCAGCCGCCGTCAGCGGGCAGCTCCCGGTCGCGCGGTACGCGAGCGCCGCCGCGAGGCGACCCTCGCGGGCGTCGCCGAGCGCGTGGTCGAAGTCGTCCGACACCGCGCAGCCGGGCACGCCTGCGCCGCCGCTCCCGCCCGGCACGAAGCCGTCGCCGTAGCTCCCGAAGCCCTGGTCGTTCACGCCCTGGACCTGGATGGCGAAGTAGGTCGTGCCGCAGTTGTCCTGCGGCGAGAAGCTGTACGGCTTGCCGCAGGTCGTGGCGCCGATCTGGATCACGCTCACGCCGATGCCGCGGAGGCCGTTGATGATGGACTCGCTCGCCGAGCACGTCCCCGAGCCGGTGAGGACGAAGACGCGGTCGAGCCCGAGGAAGGGCAGGGCGGCGCCAGGCGCGCTCGAGAAGCCCTGCGTCGCGTCGAGGAACGGCATGGGGGGGAACGGCAGCCCCGTGGCCGGATCCCGCGTGGCGATCTTGTCGTTGAACACGAGGCGCTCGAACGCCTTTCCGGACGTCGCGGTGGGACCCGCGATCATGTAGGCGAGCTCGCTCGCGATGGCGAGATAGCCGCCGCCGTTGTACCGGAGGTCGAGCACGAGATCGGCCACCCCCGCGCCCCGGAGCTGCTCGATCGCCGCGACGAGCTGCGACTCGGCGGTCGCGAAGTGGTCGTTGAAGAGGACGTACCCGACGGTGCCGCCGCTGGTCGGGATCGTGAGGGTGGTGGGGACGGGCGCGCTCTCGACGTTCGCCGAGGTGATCCACACCGTGCGCGTGCCGAGCGCGTCGGCGAACGTCAGGCTGTGGGTCTCGCCCGCCGCCGCCGGGAACAGGCCGGCGTTCAGCGTGGCGACGTCGCTGCCGTTGACGAGATCCACGCCGTCCACATCGAGGACCTCGGCGCCGCGCGCGATGCCGGCCAGCGCGGCGGGCGAGCCCGGCTCCACGTACGCGGCCACGATCCGGCGCGGCGGGGCGGGCGCCAGGACCACCCACTGCACGCCGTAACCCGCCTCCACGCCGGACTGGGAGAGCGCCACCCAGGCGTCGGTCGGATAGGTGAAGTGGAACCGGTCCTTCGGGCGCCCCGACTCGGTCAACGCGGGCGTCTTCAGCACGTCGAAGTAGCTCACGGCCGTCGCGTAGTGCGCGGGATCCGCGTCCGGGACCTCGCGGTACCAGAGGTAGAGCTCGTCGATCCAGGAGCGGAGCCAGGCCTTCTCGTCGGCGAGCGTCCCCTGCCGGTCGGCGTACGGCGCGCCGGTGGAGGGGTCGATTCCGGCTCGCGGCGCGGCACATCGCGCCGCGAACTCCGTGGAGGGCGGAAGCGAGGCGCCATCGCCGGACGAGTGGCACGCCGCGGTCGCCGCGAGGATCGCAATCGCGATCGGCAGGAGAGCAGGGAGGCGCGGCGCGCGGGCCAGGGAGCTGGGCATGGGAGGTCTCCTCCGGAGGTGCTCGAGCGGCGGAATGCTTGCACGGAGCGTGCGGAGCCCGCAAGCGAGGTGACCCCACCGGATTCCACGTACCGTGGGTCCTGCCCGCCCTCTGCTGCGCTCGTGACGGGGGCGCGCAACTCCTCACGCGCCACGCGCCGTCGGCCATCTCTTCGCGGGTGTACCATCCCACCGGAACGGGTCGGCGGACGGCCCGGCGACGAGGGGGCAACGTGAAGATCGTTCTCTTCGGGGCGACCGGGATGGTAGGGCAGGGTGCGCTCCGGGAGTGCCTGCGCGATCCCGACGTCGAGCGCGTCCTCGCGATCGGGCGCAGCCCGACCGGTCGGCGTGACGCGAAGCTCCGCGAGGTCGTCCGGGCGGATCCTTCGGATCTCTCCGGTCTCGAGGGCGAGCTCGCCGCCTGCGACGCCTGCTTCTTCTGTCTCGGCGTGTCGTCGGCGGGGATGTCGGAGCGCGACTACCGGCGCGTCACCAAGGAGCTCACCCTCGCGGTCGCGCGGACGCTCGTGGCGTGCAATCCCCGCATGACGTTCGTCTACGTTTCGGGGGCGGGGACGGACAGCACCGAGCGCGGGCGGTCGATGTGGGCGCGGGTGAAGGGGGAGACCGAGAACGCGCTGCTGCGGCTCCCGTTCGCGTCGGCGTACATGTTCCGGCCGGGCTTCATCCAGGCGCTGCACGGCATCACCTCGCGGACGAGGCTCTACCGTGCGCTCTACCCGCTGCTGTCGCCGCTCTTCCCGGTGATGAACGCGCTCTTCCCGGACCTCGTGACGACCACGGAGCGGCTCGGGCGGGCGATGCTCGCCGTCGCGAAGGGCGGGGCGAAGAGCCCGGTGCTCGAGACCCGCGACATCAACGCGCTCGCGCGCGGAGCGGCGTCTCCCTCGACGCGCTGAGCGGGGGCGTGGGCGCCGCGCCGCTCGTGGACCGGACGCTCCGACGGCGCGCGGTCCTCCCGGCGCCGGCATCGCCGCTCGCGCACCGTCGCCGCGCGCGATGGGCCCGGCTTCACGAGGCAGGCCCCGCGAAGCGTCGGCGTGATCGCGCCACCGCACATACAAGGCGCCGGAGAGGAGGACACCGCGATGGGAAACCCGTTCGTACACGTCGAGCTGAACACGACCGATCCCGAGAAGGCGAAGGCGTTCTACGGCAGGCTGTTCGACTGGAAGCTGGAAGACGTCCCGATGGGACACGGTGGGTCGTACACGATGATCAACGTGGGTGAGGGGACGGGCGGCGGGCTCATGAAGCACCCGATGCCCGGGGCGCCCTCGTCCTGGCTCGCCTACGTCCTCGTGGACGACGTCGCCGCGGCGACGAAGAAGGCTCAGTCGCTCGGCGCCACCATCCTGAAGGACGTCACCGAGGTGCCCGGCGCCGGCTGGTTCAGCCTGATCGTCGATCCGACCGGCGCCGCCCTGGGCCTGTGGAAGTCGAAGTAGAGGACCGATCCCAACTTCCCGGACCCGACTCCCGTCCTCGCCGCGCCCCGCCGCGGGCGCCCCTGGCGCGGGATTCGCCGGGAGCGCACATTCACTCTGGGGCGCCTCGCTTCGCGGGGCTGCAGGAGGCTCGGGCGAGGGGGCGCAGGCATGGCGAGGGGCACGGCGAGCGTCGGGCTTTGGGCAGTCGTTCTCCTCCTCGCCGCGTGCGGCGGCGGTCCCTCGACACGCGAGCCCACGCCTGAGCCGACTCCGTCCCCGGATCCGACCGCGCCCGGCCCGAGCGCAACGCCGGAGCCGCCGGCGTCGCAGCCGTCGCCGCCTCCCGCCGCGACGCCGCCGTCGTCTCCGGAGTCGCCCCCTCCGCCGGCGCCGGCCGCCGACGCGTGCGCGGGCCTCGTGCCCGCCGCGCTGGGCGAGGCCGTCGAGCACAGCCTGCCGCTCGACGGCTTCTACTTCTGCCGCGAGCCGATCACCGACGGGACGGGGGACTGGATCGGCGTCGGCACCGGCTACAAGCAGAGCGCGTACCGGTTCCTCGACGCCGCGACCGGCGCGGGAGACGACACCGTCGCCTTCCAGGTGTCGCTGCTCGCAGAGGGCTTCCCCATCGCGCCGCAGCCGCACGGCTATCACCTGAACCACGGCGGCGATTACCTGCCGGGCCTCTTCGAGCGTCGTGACGCGCGCGGAGCCCTCCTCGGCGGGGACGGGCCGCTCGGCCGCGTGCGCCAGCTCCACCCGGTCCCGGGAGGCGGGAGCGCGCTCCTCACGACCACGGAGGGCATGATCACGAACGACCGCCACCCGGACGGGAGCCCCATCCTGCGGCTCGAGTACGTGCGCGAGGACGGGTCGCGCGCCGGAGCGGCGGAGCTCGATCGCGCTCCCTATCAGCTCGGCGTCGCCCGCACCGGCGAGGCGCTCGTCGTCGCTCTCGACGGCGCGCGCTGGTTCGGGCGGGACGCCGCCCCGCTCACGGGCTGGTTCCCGCTCACGCCGCCGCTCGGAGCGACGAGCGTCGGCGACGACACCGCTTCGCTCGCGGACGGGACGGTGGCGCTGCGCGTGAGCGGGGTCTGGACGCACGTCTTCGCGCCGGGGAACGCGGCGGCGTCTCCTGCCCCGCAGTGGCTCGCGGATCGGCCGGGGACGCGGGTGTACGTGGTGCGGGGAGGGCGCGCGAACGCGGTGGTCGGGCCCCAGCTCGCGTGTCCCTCCACCGCCGAGATCGAGATCCTGACGCCGTCCGGCACGTCGTGCGGGAAGATCCAGCTGCCGCTCGAAGGCTGCGCCTGGGCGTTCGTCGGGGCGGACGGCACCGCGATGGCGATGAGCCACGAGGCGAACGTCTGCGCGTGGCGCTGGTGGCGCGGGCTCCTGAGGTAGCCGGACCGCCGCCCCCCTCTGTCACCGCGCCGCGCGCTCACACGCCGCCGCGCGCTCGAGCAGCAGCTTGCGCTCACAGGTGAACGGTTTTTTGCGGCGGCACGCCCCGACAGGCTTGCGGGCGTCGGGCCGCGCGTCTCCCGGTGGGCTCCTATATTCGGCCGCGATGCGGGTACACCTCGTCGACGGCACCTTCGAGCTCTTCCGGGCGCACTACTCGAAGCGGCCCGGCCACGTCGCGCCGGCGGGCTGGGACGCGAAGGCCACCGTCGGGCTCGCGAGCTCGCTCCTGGCCCTCCTGCACGACGAGGGCGAGGCGGTCACCCACGTCGCGGTCGCGTTCGACAATCCCATCCGCTCTTTCCGGAACGACCTCTGGCCGGGGTACAAGACCGACGACGGGGTGCCGCGGGAGCTGCTCGCGCAATTCGACGCCGCCGAGGCGGCGGTCCGTGCGCTGGGCGTGACCGTCTGGTCGATGCGCGAGTTCGAGGCCGACGACGCGCTGGCCACCGGCGCCGCCCGCTTCCGCGACGCGGCGGTCCAGGTGCGCATCCTCACGCCCGACAAGGACCTGGGGCAGTGCCTGTGGGGACGCCAGGTCGTGCAGGTCGACCGCATCCGCAAGCGCGAGATCGACGAGGAGGCGCTCCTCGCCCGTCGCGGCATCCGGCCCGAGAGCGTCCCCGACTACCTGGCGCTCGTGGGCGACGAGGCGGACGGGATCCCCGGGCTCGCCGGGTTCGGGGCGAGGACCGCCTCGGCGCTGCTCGCACGGTTCGTCCACCTCGAGGACATCCCCCTCGACCCGGGGCGCTGGCCCGCCGGTATCCGCGGCGCGGCGACGCTCGTGCGCGCGCTGGACGCGGGACGGGAGGCGGCCATCCTCTACCGGCGGCTCGCCACGCTCGTCCGCGACGTGCCGCTCGCAGAGTCGCTCGAGGACGTGCGCTGGCAGGGCATCCCGCGGGCGCGCTTCGAGGCGTGGTGCGACGAGCTCGGCGCTCGCTCGCTCGTCCCGGCGCTGGACGCGCGCCGCGCACGCTGGGACGGCGGCTGATCGCCGCCGCGCCGGGGCAGGGGGCGCCGCGGGCGTAACGGGACGCCACACCCGAGAGGGCGGATTATTCCGGGTCGGCGGCCCGTTCCCGATCGGCGGCCGGTGCGGGGTCGAGGAGCAGTCCTCGCCCCCGGCACCGGTGTGTCCATCGCGCAGAAGCTGCGCTCGCCGCGGCGCCCGGGCACCTCGGATCGGCTCCATCCGGCGGTCGTCGGGGAGATCGACGGCCTCGGCGGGCAGCGTCGGCGGCGCATCCCCTGCGCGCTGGCGCTCGCGGACGCGCGAAGTCCACATCCGCCGGCCGACGTGAAGACAGTCGCCTGACACATCGTGTAATTTCCACGGCTTCCAGGAACTGTCCGGCGCAGACGTGAAAGCAGCCCAGGGGCGGGTGCCGGAGCCTCAGCTCTCTGGGCCGAAGAATCGCCCCGGGCGAAGATCAGAAGCAGTCGAGTACGAACAGTGAAGGTTCCCCGCTCGTGAGATGCAGGGGCACCAAGGAAGAGGACATGACGACGAAGACCTCCACGATCATCTGGACGGATATTGACGAAGCGCCTGCGCTGGCCACGTACTCGCTGCTCCCCATCGTCCAGGCCTTCACCCAGGGTACCGGCGTCGCCGTCGAGACGCGGGACATCTCGCTCTCCGGCCGGATCATCGCGAACTTCCCGGAGAACCTGACCGAGAGCCAGCGCATCCCCGACTACCTGGCCCAGCTCGGCGAGCTCGCGCGGACGCCCGAGGCCAACATCATCAAGCTGCCGAACATCAGCGCCTCGATCCCCCAGCTCAAGGAGGCGATCAAGGAGCTGCAGGGGAAGGGCTACAAGCTCCCGGACTACCCCGAGAACCCCAAGGACGACGCCGAGAAGGCGATCCAGGCGCGCTACGCGAAGTGCCTCGGCAGCGCCGTGAACCCGGTGCTCCGTGAGGGCAACTCCGATCGCCGCTCGCCGCTGTCCGTGAAGGCGTTCTCGAAGAAGCACCCGCACAAGCTCGGCGCCTGGACGTCCGACTCGAAGGCCCACGTCGCGCACATGACGAGCGACGACTTCTACGGCCACGAGACCTCGATGACCGTCCAGCAGGCGATGGACTACCGGATCGAGTTCGTCTCCGCGGACGGCAAGGCCACCGTCCTCAAGAAGAAGGCGCCGCTCAAGGCGGGCGAGATCATCGACTCGACCGTCATGAGCATTCGCGCGCTGCGCAAGTTCTACGAGGAGCAGATCGAGGACGCGAAGAAGAACGACGTCCTCTTCTCGCTGCACCTCAAGGCCACCATGATGAAGGTCTCCGACCCCGTCATGTTCGGCCACGCCGTGACCGTCTTCTTCAAGGACGTGTTCGAGAAGCACGCGGCCGCGCTCAAGCAGGCGGGCGTCAACCCGAACCTCGGCCTCGGCGACCTCTACAAGAAGATCCAGGCGCTGCCGGCGGAGACGCGGGCGGAGATCGAGGCCGACATCAAGGCCGTCTACGCGAAGCGCCCGGCGCTCGCGATGGTCGACTCCGACAAGGGCATCACGAACCTCCACGCGCCGAACGACATCATCGTCGACGCGTCGATGCCGGTCGTGGTCCGTGAGTCCGGCAAGATGTGGGGCCCGGACGGCAAGCTCAAGGAGACGAAGGCCGTCATCCCGGATCGCTGCTACGCGACGATGTACCGGGAGATCATGGAGGACTGCCGGAAGAACGGGGCGTTCGACCCGGCGACCATGGGCAGCGTGCCGAACGTCGGCCTCATGGCGCAGCAGGCCGAGGAGTACGGCTCGCACGACAAGACCTTCATCGCCCAGGGCAACGGCACCGTCCGCGTCGTGAACGACGAGACGGGCGCGACGCTGCTCCAGCAGTCGGTCGAGGAGGGCGACATCTTCCGCATGTGCCAGGCGAAGGACGCCGCGATCCGTGACTGGGTGAAGCTCGCGGTCACCCGCGCCCGGGCCACCGGCGCGCCGGCGGTGTTCTGGCTCGACAAGGCTCGCGCGCACGACGCGCAGGTCATCGCGAAGGTCGAGAAGTACCTGAAGGACCACGACACGGTCGGCCTCGAGATCCGCATCCTCGAGCCCGTCGAGGCGATGCGCTTCTCGGTGAAGCGGATCCGCCAGGGCCAGGACACGATCTCGGTCACGGGCAACGCCCTCCGCGACTACCTCACGGACCTGTTCCCGATCCTCGAGATCGGCACCAGCGCGAAGATGCTCTCGATCGTCCCGCTCCTCGCCGGTGGCGGCCTGTTCGAGACCGGGGCGGGCGGCTCGGCGCCGAAGCACGTGCAGCAGTTCGTGAAGGAGGGCTACCTGCGCTGGGACTCGCTCGGCGAGTTCTCCGCGCTGGGCGCCTCGCTGGAGCACGTCGCGGCGACGTCGAAGAACGAGAAGGCCGCTGTCCTCGCCGAGGCGCTCGACAAGGCGATCGGCAAGTTCCTCGACAACAACAAGTCGCCGGCCCGCAAGGTGGGGCAGATCGACAACCGCGGCAGCCACTTCTACCTCGCCCTGTACTGGGCGGAGGCGCTCGCGGAGCAGACGAAGGACAAGGACCTCCAGGCGCGCTTCGCCAAGCTGGCGAAGCAGCTCGGGGAGAACGCCGCGAAGATCGACGCGGAGCTGATCGCGGCCCAGGGGAAGCCGGTGGACACGGGCGGCTACTACCGGCCGGATCCCAAGAAGACGGCTGCGGCGATGCGCCCCAGCCCGACGTTGAATGCAATCGTTGACGCTATGGCGTAGTAGCAGGGAATCGAACCAGATCTTCTCGAGGAGATAGAAATGGCTAGACCGAAGATTGCATTGATTGGTGGCGGTCAGATCGGCGGCGTGCTGGCGCAGCTCGCCGCGCTGCGCGAGCTGGGCGACGTGGTCCTCTTCGACATCGTCGAGGGGCTGCCCCAGGGCAAGACGCTCGACATCGCCGAGGCGGCGCCGGTCGACGGCTTCGACGTGAGCCTCAAGGGCACGAACAGCTACGAGGACATCAAGGGCTCGAACGTCGTCATCGTGACGGCCGGCCTGCCGCGCAAGCCGGGCATGAGCCGCGACGACCTCATCGCCGTGAACTCGAAGATCATGACGTCGGTGGCCGAGGGCATCAAGCAGTACGCCCCGGACGCCTTCGTCATCGTGATCTCGAACCCGCTCGACGCGATGGTGACGCTCTGCCAGCGCATCACCGGGTTCCCGCACCACCGCGTGGTCGGCCAGGCCGGCGTGCTCGACTCGGCGCGCTTCGCGGCGTTCATCGCCTGGGAGCTCGGCGTCTCCGTGAAGGACGTCACGGCGGTCACGCTGGGCGGCCACGGCGACGACATGGTGCCGCTCGTCCGGTACACCAGCGTCTGCGGCATCCCGGTGATGGAGCTCCTCGAGCAGAAGTACGGCGCCGCCAAGGCCGCCGAGGTCATGGCCGCGATGGTGAAGCGGACCCGTGGCGCGGGCGGTGAGGTCGTCGCCCTGCTCAAGACGGGCAGCGCCTTCTACTCGCCGGCCTCCAGCGCCATCGCGATGGCCGAGTCGTTCCTCAAGGACCAGAAGCGGGTCCTCCCGACCTGCGCGTTCCTCAAGGGCGAGTTCGGCGTCGACGGGCTCTACGTCGGCGTTCCGGTCGTCATCGGCGCGGGCGGCGCCGAGCGCATCCTCCAGCTGAAGCTCAACGCGGAGGAGCAGGCGATGATGGACAAGTCGGTGAAGGCGGTCCGGGATCTCGTCGGCAGCATGAAGTAGCGCGCTCCCGCGACGAACGAAGCTCGAGGCCCCGGTCGCCGAAAGGCGGCCGGGGCCTCTTCGCTTCAGGCCGGGCCTGCGCGGGAGAGGGCAGGGCGGCTTCAGGGCGAGGTCGCGCCGGAGCTTGCCGCGCGCGGGGCGTCGGAGAGCCCCGCCTCCTCCGCGGAGATCCGGGCGAAGACCGACCAGTCGAGGTCGCCCCAGCCGCGCGCGAGCGCCGCCAGCATGCGATCGCGCACGAGGCTCGCGAGGGGGAGGGGGACCGCGAGCCGCTCGCCGGCCTCGAGCAGCAGCCGGTTGTCCTTGATGCCGAGCGGCAGGGCGAACCCCGGCGGCGAGAACCGCTCCTCCACGAGGAGGCTGCCGTACCCGCGGTAGACCGGCGCATCGAAGAGCGTGCCGAGCAGGACCTCCAGGAACTTGCGCCGATCGACGCCCCCCTTCGCGACGACGGCGGTCGCCTCCGCCAGCCCCTCGATGGCGGCGGTGATGAGGAAGTTCCCCGCGAGCTTCACGAGGTTCGCCTCGGGCGGGCGCGCGCCGACCACGAGCACCTGCCGGCCCATCGCCTCGAACAGCGGCCTGGCGAGGGTGATGTCTGCCTCGCGGCCCGCGGCGACGATGGACAGCTTCGCCGCCGCGGCGGCGTCGGGTCGGCCGAACACCGGCGCCGACACGAGCCGCCGGCCCGCCTCCTCGTGCCCGCGCAAAAGCCGCTCCGCCGTGGCGACGCCGATCGTGCTCATCGACACGTGGAGCCCGCCGCGGGGGAGCCCGGCGAGGAGTCCGTCCGGGCCGGAGACCACCGCCTCGAGCGCGCGGTCGTCGGAGACCATCGTGAGCACCACGCCGCCGCGGGCGGCCTCGGCGGGCGTGCCCGCGACGGTCGCCCCGTCGCCCGCGAGCGCCTCGGCGCGCGCGCGGGTCCTGTTCCAGACCGTCACGTGGTGACCGGCGCGCAGGAGGTTGCGCGCCATGGGCTGCCCCATCGAGCCCAGCCCGACGAATCCGACGTCCATGACATTGCCCCGGCGCTCACCCTAACCACCGGCACCGGCCCCGGCCCGCGCGACCCTGAGCGAAAGGCGCGTCGCCGGACGCTCGCCCGGAGGGATGGCGCCGGAGCGCCGCGCTACGGCCCGACCGTGCCCGCGCCGGCACGATCCGGGACGAGCCCGGCCCCGCGCGCCTCCTCCTCGAGGAACGCCCACAGCGCCGCGATGCGCGGGACGTCGCGCAAGGCGCGGTGCGCCACGAGCCAGAGCGCGCCCCCGCGCAGCGGCGGCAGCGAGCGCCGGAGCGCCGGCGCGAGCGGGATCTCCACGAGGCCGCAGACCTTCGCCGTGTGCGGATCGGACAGGAGGACCCCGGCGCCAGCGGCCGCGGCCGCGAGCTGCGCCCCCATGTGGCTGGTCCTGAGCACGATCGCCGCCGGCGGCACCCGCTGCGTGACGAGCTGGGCGGGCGGCAGGTGGCCGAGGTCGTCGCCCCAGGTGATCCAGCGGGCCTCGTCGAGCCGGCGCAGCACGCCCAGCTCGACCGCGTAGGCGGGGGCGCCGTACACGCCTCCCCGCGTCTCGCCGAGCTTCTTCACGACGAGGTCCCCCGACGCCGGGCGGGTCGTCCGCAGCGCCAGGTCGGCCTCGCGGCGGGTCAGGTCCGCGTACGTCACGCTCGCGTCGACGGAGAGCCGCAGGCGCGGGTGACGGCGCAGCAGCCGCGGCAGCGCGGGCGCGACGAGGAACTCCACGACGCCGGGCGGCGCGGTCAGCCGCACCTCGCCTTCCGCCAGCGCCTCGCGCCCCTGCGCGGCGAGCGCGAGCCCGGTGGCGGCCCGCTCCATCGCCTCCGCGTGTGGCCCCAGCTCCTCTGCGAGCGCGGTGGGGAGGACGCCGTCCGGCGTCCGATCGAACAGGTGGGCGCCCAGGGCCGCCTCGAGCGCGTCGAGCCGGCGCGAGGCGGTGGAGGCGTTCACGCCGAGGCGCGCGCCGGCGCCGGAGAAGGAGCGCGCCTGCAGGAGCGCGAGCAGGACCTGCGCGTTGTCCCAGCGGAGCCTTTGCATGGATGCAGAGGTAGCCCGCAGGACTGCGCGTTGCCATGCGTTCGCGCGGAGGTCAGATCGGAGACGAAAGGACCTCGAAAGGACCTCCACCCATGACGCTCCTCCGGAACCCCTCGCAGTCCCCCCTTCACGCCGACGGCCCCGTGGAGCTCGCCCCGCCCCCGCTGCACGTCGTCTTCGGCGCGGGCCAGATCGGTACGCGCCTCGCGATGGAGCTCCTCTCCCGCGGCCTGCGGGTCCGGATGGTGCGGCGTGGCCAGCCCGGTCGCGCGCTCCCTGGCGTGGAGTGGCGGCGCGCCGACGCCGCCGATCGCGAGGCCGCGACCGAGGCCGCCCGCGGCGCGGCGGTGGTCTACGACTGCGCCAACCCCGCGGACTACCACCGCTGGGACGAGGTGCTCCCCCCGCTGAAGCGCGGCGTGCGCGACGCCGCCGCCCGGGCCGGCGCGCGGCTCGTCGTGCTCGACTGCCTGTACATGTACGGTCGGCCGGACCGAGCGCCCTTCGACGAAGACACGCCCATGAACCCCTGCAGCCACAAGGGCGAGCTGCGGGCGATGCTGGCGCGCGAGCTCGTCGAGGCGCACGCGCGCGGCGAGGTCCGGGCGACGACCGGGCGCGCCTCCGACTACTTCGGGCCGGAGGTGCCGACGGCGCTCCTCGGCGCCCGGTTCGCCGAGCGGATCCTCGCGGGGAAGCCCATCGAGATGGGCGGCGACCCCGACCAGCCCCACGGATACAGCTACGGACCCGACGTGGCCCGGGGCCTCGCGGTGCTCGGAACGAGCCCGGCGGCGGACGGCCGGGTGTGGCACCTGCCGCTGGCCTGGACCGGCACCACGCGCGGCCTCGTCGAGGCGATCGGGGCGGCGCTGGGCCGGCGCGGCCGGGTGCGGGCAGTGCCGGACTGGGTCATGCGCGCAGCGGGCCTCGTGAGCCCCGTGCTCGGCGCCGCCGCCGAGATGACCTACCAGTGGAAGGTGCCCTACGTCATCGACGACCGGCGCTTCCGCGAGGCCTTCGGGGTCGAGCCGACCGCTCGAGAGCAGGCGGTGGCCGAGACCGCGAGCTGGATCCGCTCGCTCGCTGGCGCGAAAGCGGCCTGAGCGGCGACCGGGCGCGGCGCGCGCTATGCTGGAGGCCCGCCGCGCTTCCGAGCTCGCTCATGACCCTCGACGAGACCACGCGTTACCTGCACGACCACATCCCCCTCACGCGCCACCTCGGGGCCGTGGTCGAGGCGTACGACCGGACCTCCGTCCGCCTCGCGGCGCCGCTCGCGCCGAACCTGAACCACCGGAGCACCGCGTTCGGCGGCAGCCTCTCGGCGCTCGCCATCCTCGCGGGCTGGACGCTGCTGCACCTCGCCCTCCGCGAGCGCGGCATCGAGGCGCGCCTCGTCATCCAGCGCAGCGAGGTGGACTTCGACGAGCCCGTCGGCGGCGACTTCACCGCGACGGCGTCCCTGCCGGGCTACGCCGACTGGGAGCGCTTCCTCGCGACGCTCGCGCGGCGGCGGAAGGCGCGCGTGCGCGTCCGCGGCGCCATTCACTCGCAGTCGGGGGTCGGCGGTACGTACGAGGGGGTGTACGTGGCGGCGCGGCTCGACGGCGCTCCCGCCGCGTAGGCCGCCCGAGCGTCTCGCCGTCGGAGCCGGGAGGCTCAGGCGGCGAAGACCATCTCCTCCGCGGGGCAGGGCGCGAGGACCGCCTCGGTGCCCTTGTAGAGCGGCGTGAGGTCGGGGAAGGGCGCCGGGACGTGCGGGGCGGCGGGGTCGAAGGCGTGCCGCAGCGTCTCCTTGCCGTGCGCGAGCGCGGTGAAGACGAGGCCGTGTCCGAACGGAAGGTCGTAGGCGGGCAGCTCGACGACCGCCCCGTGCCAGATCGCCTCCTCGAGCGCGTCGAACGCAGCCTGGACGTCGGAGAGCTCGAAGCCCGCCGCGGACCGCTCGCGCGCGATCCGCCGCACGTAGGCGAGCAGCTCGCTCACGTCACGCGCGCGCACGGCGGCGGTCAGCCGGTGATAGAGCTCCTCGATGCGCCGCCGCGTCGCCTCGTCGCCGTCGCGCCCGTAGCGCTCGTTCTCCTCGGTCGCGTGCACAGCCTCGTCCACGATCGCGGGCTCGTACGCGATCAGCAGGTCCTCGACGTTCATGGCGACCGTTCTCCTCGGCGCGGGTCCACCCGCGACAGGCGCAACATAGCGACCAGCGCCCGATAAGGAAAAGTCATTCTGGCTATGGCGACGATAACCGCGACGCATGAGTCGCGCAGAGACTGCGCGACGCCGTGATTCCGACCCGAGCACGCAGGCCCGCAGTGTCATTCCAGCCGTACGGAGCGCGCCGACGTGGCTTGCGAAGCGGCGTCCCGGGGTGCGACTGTGGCGCCTCGCCACGCCCATGGAGAGCCGGTGAACGTACTCGTCCTGAACTGCGGCAGCACCTCGGTGAGGTTCGCCGTCGTCCACTCGTCGAACGGCCACGAGCACGTCTCGGGCACGGCGCAGCACCTGGGGACCCCTCAGGCGATGCTCGAGCTCCAGCACGAGGGGCGCAAGCGGTCGCGGCCTCTCGCCGGCGGCGACCACGAGGCGGCCCTGCGCGCGGTGGTGGACGTCCTGCGCGAGGTGGGGCTCGCCGACCGGATGCTCGGCATCGGACACCGGGTCGTGCATGGGGGGGCGAGGTTCTCGGGGTCGAGGTTCATCACCCCCGAGGTCGTCGCCAAGATCGAGGAGTGCGTCCACCTCGGACCTCTCCACAACCCGCCCAACCTGCTCGGCATCCGCCTCGCGCAGCAGCTCTTCCCGGGGGTGCCGCAGGTCGCGGTGTTCGACACCGCGTTCCACCAGACGATGCCGCCGCGCGCGTACCTCTACGCGGTCCCGTACGAGTGGTTCGAGCAGCACGAGGTGAGGCGCTACGGGTTCCACGGCACGAGCCACCACTACGTGTCGCTGCGAGCGGTGTCGCAGCTCGGCCTGGATCCGGACGACCACGCCATCGTCACCGCGCACCTCGGCAACGGCTGCTCGCTCGCGGCGGTCCGCAACGGCAAGAGCCTCGACACGACGATGGGGCTCACGCCGCTCGACGGCGTGGTCATGGACACGCGCAGCGGCTCCATCGACCCGTCGATCATCGCGCACATGAAGACGTCGCTCGGGTGCGACGCCGACCACGTGATGGACGAGCTGAACAAGAGCTCCGGCCTGCTCGGCCTCTCGGGGCTCAGCGCGGACATGCTGACCCTGCAGCGCGCCGCCGAGGGCGGGCACGCCCGCGCAGCGCTCGCCATCGACAAGTTCTGCCACTCCGTCGCGAAGGCGGCGGCGGGGATGACCGTGGCGCTCGGCCGGCTCGATGCGCTCGTCTTCACGGGGGGCATCGGCGAGAACGCCGCGCAGGTGCGCGCCCAGGTGGTCGAGCTGCTCGGCTTCACCGGCCTCGTGCTCGACCCCGACGCGAACGCGTCCCATGGCAAGGCGCTGTGCGGCCGGATCACGCGGACCACGCGGCCCATGGCGGCCGTCGTCGCGACGAACGAGGAGCTCATGATCGCGATGGACACCGCCGAGGTCATCGAGCGGACGCAGGCCTCCGGCGGACGCCGGGCGAGCTGACGTCCCCGGCGCGCCGGGAGCTCCGGAGGGTGCGCGCCGGTGGGTCCGGGTGGGATCGCGTGCGCTCCGCGCGCGGAGCCGTTTGCTCGCCGAGCCCGGACCGGCTCGGCTACGATGCACGGGCGGTCGAAAGCAACCGTCCGTGCGCGGAACGCCCGACGCGTTGAGCCGCGCATCCCCTGGGAGAGAACATGAACGTCACGTGTCGCGGCGCCGCCGCCCTCGCGCTCTGCACGCTCGTCGCCTGCAGCAGCAGCGACAGCAAGCCCGCCCCCGTCGTCCCGGGGAACCAGCCGCCGATCGCGCAGGCCGGCTTCGATCGCTCGGTCGGCAAGAACGCCGTCGTCACGCTCGACGGCTCGGCGAGCGTGGACCCCGAGGGGTTCCCGATCGCGCACCTCTGGACGATGGTCTCGCGGCCGGCGGGGAGCAGCGCGCGCCTGCAGAGCCCCACCTCCGACGTCACCCAGTTCACGGCGGACGTCCCGGGCGCGTACGTCGTGCGCCTGCAGGTCTCGGACGGCGTGAACCCGCCCGTGAACGACGAGGTGACCATTACCTGCGAGAACCAGGCGCCGGTCGCCAGCGCCGGCGCGGACCGCGAGGGCAGCCGCGGCCTCGAGCTGTCGCTCTCAGGCTCGGCGAGCTACGACCCCGACGGCGATCCCCTCGTCCTCGGGTGGACCCTCGTGACGCGGCCGATCGGCAGCGCGGCCGCCCTGTCCGCCCAGGCCGCCGCCACCACCTCGCTCACCCCCGACGTCTTCGGTACCTACGTGGTCCGGCTGACGGTGAGCGACGGCGTGGTGTCCTCCTTCGACGACGTGACCATCACGGTGCGCAACCACGCCCCCGTGGCGAACGCCGGCCCGGACCTGGAGTCGAACGAAGACGCCACGCTGGCCCTCTCCGCCGCGGCCTCGTCAGACCCGGACGGCGACACGTTCACCTGCGCCTGGACCCTCACCGCGCGCCCGACCGGCAGCGCCGCCGTGCTCTCCGATCCGACCGCGTGCGCCCCGACCGTCACCTTCGACGCGGAGGGCGTCTACGCCTTCTCGCTCCTCGTGAGCGACGGCTCGCTCCAGAGCGTGGCCGCCGACGCCGTCCAGGTCACGGTGCACAAGAAGGTCTGGCTGCTGGGCCACTCGGTCGTGGACGCCGAGTACTCGCGGCCGCTCGATCGGGTGGTGACGGTGGGCACCACGCCCAACCGCCTCTACGTCGCCGATCCGGTCGCAGGGACCGAGCAGTCCGTGGATCTCTCGCTCGCGCCCACCTCGGTGAGCGTCTCGCCGGACGGGCTCCACGCCGCCGTCGGCCACAACGGCTACGTCTCGTACGTGCGGCTCTCCCCCGCGCCGCTCGCGGTGGAGAAGGTCATCCCCACCACCTCGGACGTCCTCGACGTGGTGCTCGCGGGGAACGGCTTCGTCTACGCCTTCCCGCGCGTCGATCAGTGGGTCGAGATCCACTGCCTGAACGTCTCGACCGGAGCCGAGACGCTGAGCTCGAGCTGGTCCATCCGTGCCGGCACCAAGGCGAAGCTGCACCCCGGGGGAACGTTCATCTACGGCGCCGACAACGGCCTCTCCCCCGCGGACATCGAGAAGTACGACATCGCCGCGGGCACCGCGAAGTACCTCTACGACTCGCCGTACCACGGCGACTACGCCATGTGCGGCGACCTCTGGATCTCCGAGGACGGGCTGCGGATCTTCACCGCCTGCGGGAACACCTTCCACTCGAACACGACGACCGGCTCGACGTCGGGCGCGGACATGACCTACGCCGGCGCGCTGGAGGCCACCACGCGCGTGCGCTGGGTGGACCACTCGCTCGCCGCGGGCCAGGTCCTCGCCATCCCCGCCGTCGACTCGTGGACGTATCCTCCGCAGCCGGCGGGCGATACGGAGCTCCGCGTCTTCGGCGACGACTTCCTCGCGAGGCAGGACACCGTCGCGTTCCCGCGCGTCGGCGTGGGCGGCAAGGGCTTCCTCGCGCACGGCCGGTTCGCGTTCTTCTCCAGGGACGGCACCCGGCGCTTCGTCCTCTTCGAGGTGGACGCCAGCTCGGGGCTGCTCGCGCCGTACGGCGTCGTCGCGTACTGACGCGCCCGCTCGCCCGGGACGGCCTCGTCCAGCTTCAGCGGACGGGGCCGTCGCCGGCCGGGTACCGGAACTCCATCGGCACCTTCACGTCCGGGTGGAGGCTCCGCGCCACCGGGCAGGTGCGCGCGATCTCCTCGAGCCGCGCCCGCTCCTCGGGGCGCGCCTCCCGAGGCATGTCGATGACGAGCACGAGCTCGCCGATGCGCCGCGGCGGGGGCGTCATGCGCTTCTCCACCGCGGCGCGGGCGTCGCCCCACGCGAGCCCCTCGCGCTTTGCCACGAGCGCCATCGTGCTGAGGGCGCACGCGGCGAGCGCCGCGCCCACGAGGTCCGTCGGCGAGAAGCTCGAGCCGTCGCCGCCGTTGTCGCGGGGCGGCACGGTGGTGAGGCTCGAGCCGGAAGGGCCGTGGGCGAGCTGGCAGGTGAGGCCCTGGATCGCTGCGGTCATCGGTACGCCGGACATGGGCGCTCCTCGGTAGGAAGCCTGGAAACAGAAGGCGAGTCTAACCGGCGCGAGCGCCGCGCGCGGCGGGGTTTCCCCGCTCGAGGTCGCCGGTGTATGGCAGAGGGATGCTCGACGCCCGCGTCCTCGCGTTCACCGGCATCGCCGCGCTCGTCACCCTCACCCCGGGCGCCGACACCCTGCTCGTCGTCCGCAGCGCGCTCGTCCGCGGGCGCCGCGCCGGCATGCTCACGGTGCTGGGCGTCTGCGCCGGCCTGTTCGTTCACGCGACCCTCTCCGCGCTCGGGCTCTCCGTGATCCTCGTGCGCTCGGCGAGGGCCTTCGAGCTCGTGAAGCTCGCCGGCGCCGCCTACCTCGTCTTCCTGGGGCTCCAGGCGATCTGGAGCGCCGTGCGCGGCGTCCCCGCGGCGGCGCCCGGCCTCGAGCCCGTCGGCGCCCACCGCGCCTTCGTCGAGGGGATGCTCAACAACGTCCTCAACCCCAAGGTCGCGGTCTTCTACCTCGCGTTCCTGCCCCAGTTCATCGGCCCGGGCGACCCGGTGCTGGCGAAGTCGATCCTCCTCGCCGGCATCCACTTCACGGAAGGGATGATCTGGCTGTCGCTCGTCACCCTGTTCGTCGGCCGCATGCGCGGCGCGCTCGCGCACCCGAGGGCGACCCGCGCCCTGGAGAGCCTCACCGGGCTCGTGCTCATCGGGTTCGGCGTGCGTCTGGCCATGGCTCGGCGCTGAGCGCGCGCGCCTCCGCCGCCCCCGCCGGCCCCTCGCTCGCGAGGACGAGCGCCTCGAGCCAGCGCAGCACCGTCGCCACGCGCGCGGTGGATCGCAGCTCGGGGTGTGTCACCGCCCAGATCTCGTTCGCCGGGGGCCGGAGGGAGGGCAGCACCGGCGCGAACGCCGGGTCGTCCCGCACCGTGCTCACCGTGAGGAGCGCGATGCCAGCGCCCGCGGCGCAGGCGGCGTGCATCATGGTGGTCGTGCTGGCGCGGACGGCGACGCGCGCGCCGGCCGCGGTCTGGCGCACCCAGGCCTGCGTGCGCATCCGGTCGAAGTCCTGGTCATAAAGGATGAGATCGTGCCGCGCGAGGTCGCGCGGGTGGCGCGGCGTGCCGCGCCGGGCGAGGTAGGCGGGCGCGGCGAAGAAGGCGTAGCGCTCGAGCCCGAGGCGGCGCGCCACGAGCGATCGCTCCCGCGGGCGGAAGAGGCGGACCGCGACGTCCGCCTCGCCGCGGGTGAGATCCAGGGCGCGGACGTCGGCCCGGATCTCGATGGTGAGGCCGGGGTGGGCCTCGAGGAAGGCCGGCAGCGCGGGCGCGAGGACGAAGGAGGCGAAGCCGTCGCCGGTCGTGACGCGCACCGAGCCCGTCGGGCGCGAGTCGGCGCCGGAGAGCGCGCGCTCCGCCTCGAGGAGCTCCGCCTCGACGCGTTCCGCGTAGGGCAGGAGCCGCTGCGCGGCGGCGCTCGGCGCGAGCCCCTCCGGCGTCCGCGTGAAGAGGCGCGCCCCGACGGCGGCCTCCATGGCCGAGAGGCGCCGGCCGACGGTGGTGGAGGCGGTGCGCAGCACGCGCGCGGCGCCGGCGTGGCTGCGCGCGCGGTGCACGGCGAGGAAGATGCGGAGGTCGTCCCAGGCGAACATGAGCCCATCCTGTCCAAAGCCGTGCATCCGTGCACGCCCGGAGTGCACAAACGTGCAGATACGCCGCCAGTCGGGGAGAGCAAGATCAGGCTCGACGGGGAAGGGAGATCCGCCCCGGAAGCGAGGAAGGCGTCATGTTCGGAGCTTGGCCGTTCGGGTGGAGCGTTCGAGAGACGGGGAGCCGGGAGCTTCCGGCGGAGGCGACCACGCGGGTGCGCCCGGGCCGCCGCGGGGTGGTGCTGCGCGCCGAGGCGGGGCTCGTCCACGTCACGCAGTCCGGCGATCTCGAGGACCACGTCCTCGCGGCCGGCGAGGAGCTCAGGCTCCCGGCCGGCGGGCTGGTCGTGGCCTTCGCGCTCGCTCCTTCGCGCCTCGCGGTCCGCGAGCCGCGGCGGGAGCGGTCCGTGACCATCCCGTGCCCTGCTATCCTCCCGGCCTCCCACCAGCGAGGGTGAACCGCGTGCTCGAGATCGTCATCGGCAACAAGAACTACTCGTCCTGGTCGATGCGGGGCTGGCTCGCGCTCGAGCTGACGGGGGCGCCGTACCGGGAGCTGCTCGTCCCGCTCGACCGGCCCGACACGGCGCGGCGGATCCGCGAGATCTCGCCGGCCGGCCGCGTGCCGGTGCTCCGCGACGAGGGGCTCCTCGTCTGGGACTCGCTCGCCATCTGCGAGTACCTCGCCGAGAAGTTCCCCGCGGCGGGGCTCTGGCCCGCGGAGCCGGGCGCGCGGGCGGTGGCGCGAGCGGTGTCCGCCGAGATGCACTCGGGCTTCCAGGCGCTGCGCTCGAGCCTGCCGATGAACCTCCGGCTCCGGCGGACGATCGCGTCGCCGGCGGAGGACGTGCTCGCCGACGTTTCCCGCGTCCGCGCGATCTGGCGCGAGCTCCGCGCCGGCGCGCGGGGCGGCGAGTTCCTGTTCGGCGGGTTCGGCATCGCCGACGTCATGTTCGCCCCGGTCGTCGGGCGCTTCCGCACCTACGGCATCGCGCTGGACGGGCCGGAGGCCGAGTACGCCGAGGCGGTCTGGCGCCACCCCGCGGTGGTGAAGTGGGTCGCGGGCGCCGCGGCCGAGCAGGACGCCATCCCGAAGTACGACCTGGCCTGACGCTGGGCCGGATCGATCCCGAGGTGCGGCCGGGCGAATCGCCCGGGCGGCGGCCGTCTGCCCGCCGCGCGAGGACGAGGTGACCAGGATGCGGCGGCTCCATCACGGTTGGTACGTCTTCGGCGCGACGTTCGGCGTGCTCCTCGTCGCCGCCGCCATCCGCGCGACGCCCGGCGTGGTGATCGTGCCGCTCGAGCACGACCTCGGGTGGTCGCGCGCGACGATCTCCGGCGCGATCGGCGTGAACCTCCTGCTGTACGGCCTCATGGGCCCGTTCACCGCCGCGATCGCCGAGCGGATCGGCCTCCGCCGGACCATGGCCGTCGCGATGACGCTCCTCGCGGGCGCCCTCCTGCTCGCCACGGAGATGCGGGCGGCGTGGCAGCTCGTGGTCCTGTGGGGCGTCCTGGTCGGCGTCGGCTCGGGGATGGCGGCCACCGTGCTCGGCGCGGTCGTGGTGGCGCGCTGGTTCCACGCCCGCCGCGGGCTCGTGATGGGGGCGCTGACCGCCAGCACCGCCACCGGGCAGCTCCTGTTCCTGCCGCTCCTCGCCCACCTGACGGAGGCGGAGGGGTGGCGCTGGGCCGTCCGCGCCGTGGCGGTCGCCGCCCTGGCGATGGTGCCGCTCGTCCTCGCCGTGGTGCGCGAGTCGCCCGCCGCGGTGGGGCTCCTGCCCGTCGGCGCGACGGAGGCGCCGCCGCCCCCCTCGCGGCGTGGCAACCCCGCGGTGCTCGCGGTCACCACGCTCGGCCGGGCGATGCGGCACCGCGACTTCTGGCTGCTCGCCGCGACGTTCTTCGTCTGCGGCGCGAGCACGAACGGCCTCGTCGGCACGCACCTCATCCCCGCCTGCCTCGACCACGGGATCCCCGAGGTCCGCGCGGCGAGCCTGCTCGCGACGATGGGGCTCTTCGATCTCGTGGGCACCACCGCCTCGGGCTGGCTCACGGACAGGTGGGACAGCAGGCGCCTCTTGTTCACCTACTACGCGCTGCGCGGGCTCTCGCTCGTCTTCCTCCCCGGCGCGCTCCACCACGGCGACGGGCTCGGCCTGTTCAGCGTGTTCTACGGGCTCGACTGGATCGCGACGGTGCCGCCGACCGTGAGGCTCGCGACCGACGCGTTCGGCAAGGACGACGCGCCCATCGTGTACGGCTGGGTGTTCGCGTCCCACCAGGTGGGCGCCGCGCTGGCCGCGCTGGGCGCCGGCCTCGTCCGGACGGAGCTCGGCGACTACCGCCTGGCGTTCCTCGCCTCCGGCGCGATCTGCATGGCCGCCGCGCTGCTGGCGCTCGCGATCGGGCGCGGCCGCGCCCGGCCCGAGGTCGAGCTCTCCCCCGTGCGCACGGCGTGACCGAAGCGGCCCGGCCGCCCGCCGCCGACCGCCCGCGGCCGCCTCGTCCGGCTCGACGCGCCGGGCCGGGCGTCCGGCGTCCCGCGACCGATTGACAAGCGCGCCCCACGCGGGCTACCACCCCGCGCCGAGGTCCAGGGGCGCGCCCCGCTCGCCCCCCACCGAGACCTCGTGTGCGTCCGGCGCGGAGGGTCCGCGCAACTCCGACTCCAGGGAACCGCGCGATGAAGACCCCCATGAAGCTCCTCGCCCTCACGCTGACCCTCGCCGCGCTGCCCGCCCAGGCCCGCACCTTCGAGGAGATCAAGGCGTCGGGGACGATGGTCGTCGCCTCGGAGGGCGCGTTCCCTCCTTTCAACTTCTTCCGCGGGCCGACCCTCACCGGCTTCGAGATCGACGTCGCGGAGGCCCTCGCGAAGAAGCTGGGCGTCGCGATCGAGTGGCGGGCCCTGTCGTTCGACGCGCTGCTCGCCGGGCTCCGGCAGGATCGCTGGGACATGGTGATCGCCTCGTTCGGCGTGAGCGAGGAGCGCGCCAAGGCGGTCACGTTCACCGATCCGCACTACTGCTCGGGCGGCGTCATCGTCGCGAAGGACCCCGCGATCCGCACGGTGAAGGATCTCGCCGGGAAGGTCGTCGCCGTGCAGACCGGCACGACCTACCTCGCGCACGTCCAGAAGATCCCCGGCCTCAAGGAGGTCAAGAACTTCCCCAAGGACACCGACGCCCGCTCCGCGCTCGCGGCCGGGCGGGTCGACGCATGGGTGACCGATCGCTTCGTGGCCAAGGCGGCGGTCGAGTCCGCCGGCGGCGCGGGGCTGAAGATCGGCGACTTCGTCTTCGTGGAGCGCATCGCCATGGCCGTGAAGAAGGGCAACGGCTCGCTCCAGGCGGCGCTGAACAAGGCCCTCGCGGACATCATGGCCGACGGGACGTACGAGAAGATCTCCAGGAAGTATCTGAACGAGGACGTCCGCTGCCGGTGAGCCGGCGTCGCTCCGACGGCACCGCCCTCGAGCCGGTCCCATGAACGTCGCACTCGGCGTCTGGCCCGCGCGCTGGACGCGCCAGCAGCGCAGCACCGCGACCATCGCCGCGTCGGCGGTGGTGCTCGTGCTGTTCATGTGGGGCGTGGCGAAGCCGCTCTCGTGGATGCCGGACCCCGTCGGCCCGGTCGCCGACGAGTTCGCGAGCGGCACGCGCGTCACCGTCTGGCTGACGCTCGCCTCCGGCCTCGCCGGGATCGCCATCGGCGTCCTCACCGCCGTGGCGAAGCTCGCGCCGTTCCCGCCGATCCGCTGGGCGGCCGACCTGTACGTCTGGGCCGTGCGCGGCACGCCGCTCCTCGTGCAGGTGCTGTTCGTGTACTTCGCGCTGCCGGCGATCGTCCCGGGCCTCCAGCTCTCCGACTTCACCTCGGCGGTGGTCGCGCTGGCGGTGAACGTCGGCGCCTACAACGCGGAGGCGATCCGCGCCGGCATCGTCGCGGTGCCGAAGGGGCAGACCGAGGCCGCCCGCGCGCTGGGCCTGTCCCCCTTGCAGACCTTCCGCGACGTGGTCTTCCCCCAGGCGTTCAAGATCGCGCTCCCGCCGCTCGTGAACAACGTGGTGGCCCTGCTCAAGGACTCGTCGCTCGCCTACGTGATCGGGGTGGTGGAGCTCTCGAACGTGGGCAACCGGCTCCAGGCCGCCACCTTCGAGCCGGTGCCGACGCTCGCCACGACCGCCACGATCTACCTCGTCCTCACCACCGTGCTCACCCGGATCTCCGGGGCGATCGAGCAGCGGCTCGACCTCGAGCAGCGGCGCTGAGCGGCAGGACGGACCTCATGTCGCTCGTACACTCCGCTCCTTCGCTCGCCACCGACCGGCCGCCGCTCATCGTCGCCGAGGGCGTGAACAAGCACTTCGGCCCGGCTCACGTGCTGCGCGGCGTGACGACGCGCTTCTTCGAGGGCGAGGTGGCCGTGATCATCGGCGCCTCCGGCTCCGGCAAGTCCACCTTCCTCCGGACGCTGAACCGCCTCGAGAAGCACGACTCCGGGCGCATCGTGGTGGACGGGATCGAGCTCGACGACAACGTCCGCAACCTCGACGCCATCCGCCGCGAGGTCGGCATGGTGTTCCAGCAGTTCAACCTGTTCCCGCACCTCACGGCGCTCGAGAACGTGGCGCTCGCGCCGCGGCGGGTCCGGGGCACGCCGCGCGCCGAGGCGACCCGCGCCGCGCTCGAGCTGCTCACGCGCGTCGGCCTCGCCGACCACGTCCACAAGTACCCCTTCCAGCTCTCCGGCGGCCAGCAGCAGCGCGTGGCCATCGCCCGCGCGCTCGCGATGAACCCGAAGGTGCTGCTCTTCGACGAGCCGACGAGCGCGCTCGATCCCGAGATGATCAACGAGGTCCTCGACGTGATGAAGGACCTGGCGCGGTCCGGCATGACGATGATCGTCGTCACGCACGAGATGCGGTTCGCGCGCGAGGTCGGGGACCGGATCCTCTTCTTCGACCACGGGGAGCTCCTGCAGGACGCCCCCGCGGACGAGTTCTTCGAGCGCCAGCGCAACGACCGGATCCGGGCGTTCCTGGGCCAGATATCTCACTGACAGTGACATCTCCACTCGGGCGCTTCGCCCGCGAGCGGGAGCTTTCGCAGAGGACACGGATGAGCACGCGCAACACGATCTTCGGCATCTCCCTCCTGACCCTGCTGCTCGGCGGCGCCGCCCGCGCCGAGGAGGCGGCCCGGCCGGACGACGTCCAGGCCCTGCGGGCCGAGGTGAAGCGGCTCGCGGAGGAGCTCGAGGCCCTGAAGGCGAGGGCGGCCGCGCCCACGCCCGCCTCCTACACCCCGCCGCCCGCCCCGGCGGCGGAGCAGGTGGCCGCGCTCGCGGAGCGCGTGGACGTGGTCGAGATCCAGCAGAAGGACGCGGTGGTCGCGGGGGACGTCCCCGGCTCGTTCCGGGTGCCCGGCACGGAGCTCTCGCTCCGGCTGTACGGGTTCGCGGAGCTGAACTGGGTGCACGCGTTCGGCCCCGACAACTCGGACATCGACTACGCGACCTTCGCTCCGTACCTGCCGCTCGAGGGGACGGCCGCGGGGCGGCGCACGAACCGGGACTACCTCACCGCCCGCACCTCCCGGCTCGGCATCGACGCGGCCACGCCGACGCGGTACGGCGTCCTCGGCGTCAAGATCGAGGGCGACTTCAACAACGAGCCGCGCACCGGGAACACCGCCCAGTACGGCGCGCCGGAGAACCTCTTCACCCAGCAGCAGACGAGCAGCTACGGCTTCCGGGTCCGCCACCTCTACGGCGTCTTCGGCGGCCTCCTCGTCGGCCAGACGTGGTCCACGTTCATGGACGTGGACAACTACCCGGAGACCGTCGACTACAACGGCCCCACGGGCGCCACCTTCATCCGCCAGCCGGTCATCCGCTACACCTACGCGACGCAGTCGGCCGGCGGCTTCACCGTCGCGCTCGAGAACTCCTCGAGCTACGTGCTCGACTCCCGCGCCGGCCCCGCCGACAGCCCGAACCCGGACTACGGCCTCCCCATCCCCACGAGCCTCTCGCGCGTGCCGGACGTGGTGGTCCGCTGGGACAAGGGGTTCCAGTGGGGCGCGCTCGGCGCCCGCGCGATGACGCAGGAGCTCCGCTTCGACGACGGCGACGGCACGAAGGCCGCGGCGCGCGGCTGGGGCGCGGCGGCGAGCGCCTCGTTCAAGGTGCGCGGCTCCGACTGGCTCGCGCTGCAGGTCACGGGCGGCGACGGCATCGGCCGCTACCTCAACTACATCGAGGGGGCCCTCTACGACGCGGCGGCCGGCCGGATCCGGACCGAGCGCGCCGTCGGCGTCATCGCCGGCTACCAGCTCAAGCCCGCGGGCTGGGTGCGCGTGAACTTCGTCTACGGCGCTACGCGGGACCTCGACGGCTCCTACACCGACGTGGCGAAGGCGACCGGCCTCGACGGCGGCCGGTACGGCGTGAACCGCTCGGTGCAGCAGCTCCACGTCGGCCCGATCTTCACGCCGGTGAAGGGCGTGGACGTCGGCGTGGAGGGCATCTGGGCGCAGCGGAGGACGCTCGCCGGCGAGCGGGGCGAGGATCAGCGCCTCGACTTCTCGGTGAAGTACTACGTGAACTGACGCGCGGTCCCGCGCGCCTTGCCCGCCATGAGCCGGCGTGCAACCCTGCGCGGGTCCTCATCCCGGCGGTACCCAACCGAGACCCGAGCAGCGGCGTCTCGACTTCGGCAGGAGGCAACAACATGCGCACCCTCGGTCTCGTCCTCGGCGCCCTCGCGCTCGTCTCGCTCGGCGCCTGCCAGAAGAAGTCCTCGACGCCCACCACCGTCAAGATCGGCGTGTTCGAGCCGATGACCGGCGCGAACGCGGCCGGCGGGGCGATGGAGGTGGAGGGGATCAAGCTCGCGAACGAGATGTTCCCCACCGTGAAGGTCGGCGACAAGGAGCTCAAGATCGAGCTCGTCGTCTCGGACAACAAGTCCGACAAGGTCGAGGCGGCCAACGCCGCCCAGCGGCTGGTCGATCAGGACAAGGTCGCCGCCGTCCTGGGCTCGTGGGGCTCGTCGCTGTCCATGGCGGCCGGCCCGATCGTCAAGGACAAGAAGGTACCCGCCATCGCGCTCTCCGCGACGAACCCGCTCGTCACGAAGGGCAACGAGTACTACTTCCGCGTCTGCTTCATCGACCCGTTCCAGGGCACGGTGATGGCGAACTACGCCTTCAAGGACCTCAAGGCCAAGAAGGCGGTCATCATCCGCGAGGTCTCGAACGACTACTCGGTGGGCCTCGCCCGGTTCTTCTCCGACAGCTTCAAGAAGCTCACCGGCGACGAGGGCGCGATCCTCTCGGAGCTCAACTACAACACGAACGACCAGGACTTCACGGCCCAGCTCACCACCGCGAAGTCCATGAACCCCGACGTGATCTTCGCCCCGGGCAACTACACGGAGAGCGCGCTCGTCATCAAGCAGGCGCGCGAGCTCGGGATCACCGCGCCCTTCCTCGGCGGCGACACCTGGGAGACCCCCGAGTTCGTGGACGTCGGCAAGCAGGCGGTCGAGGGCGCGGTGTTCTCGACGTTCTTCGCGACCGAGGTGCCCATCACCGAGACCAGCAAGACGTTCCTCGACGCGTACCGCAAGCAGTACAACAAGGAGCCCGCCGCGGTGACCGCGCTCGGCTTCGACGGCTACCTCGTGGTGCGCTCGGCCATCGAGAAGGCGGGCAGCCTCGACGGCGTGAAGATCCGCGACGCGCTCGCCGCCACGCAGCGCTTCCCGGGCGCGGCCGGCCACATCACGTTCGACCAGAACCGCGACGCCACGAAGAGCGCGGTCATCAAGGTCGTCAAGGGCGGGAAGTTCACCTACCTGACCACGGTTCAGCCGTAGGGCCAGGAGCTCATCGCGGCGGCCGGGGGGCGGGTGCAGCCCCCCGCGCCCGCCGCAGAGGCCCCGAGGCGTCATGACACTCGCGCTCTTCCTGCAGCACCTGGCGAATGCCCTGTCCCTGGGCAGCCTCTACGCCCTCATCGCCATCGGCTACACGATGGTGTACGGCATCCTGCGGCTCATCAACTTCGCCCACGGCGACGTCTTCATGCTGGGCGCCTACCTGGCGTTCTACGCCGTGGCGACGTTCCTCCTTCCCTGGTGGGCGGCCTTCCTCCTCGCCATCCTGGTCACCGCGCTCTTCGGCGTGGTGCTCGAGCGCGTCGCGTACCGCCCGCTGCGGGACTCCCCGCGCATCTCGGTGATGATCAGCGCCATCGGCGCCTCGTTCCTCATCGAGAACGTCGGCATCGTGGTGTTCGGCGGCCGCCCCAAGGGCGTCCTGGTCCCCGACGTCATGAACGTCAAGCTCGGGCTGGGCGGTGTCTCGGTCATGTCGGTGAGCGTCGTCATCCCGGTCCTCACCTTCGTGGTGCTGGCGATCCTCCTCTGGGTCGTGCACCGGACGAAGACCGGGATGGCGATGCGCGCCGTCTCGACCGATCTCGACGCCGCGCGCCTGCAGGCGATCGACGTGAACCGCATCATCTCGTTCACGTTCGGCGCCGGCTCGCTGCTCGCCGCGGTCGGCGGCATCATGTGGTCCTACAAGTACCCGCAGCTGAACCCGCTCATGGGCACGATGCCGGGCCTCAAGTGCTTCATCGCGGCGGTCATCGGCGGGATCGGCAGCATCCAGGGGGCGGTGCTGGGCGGCTTCCTGCTCGGCGGGATCGAGCTCCTCACCGTCGCGTTCCTGCCGACGCTCACCGGCTACCGCGACGCGTTCGCGTTCGTGCTCCTCATCGTCGTCCTCCTGGTGAAGCCCTCGGGCCTCCTCGGCGGGCGCCACGTCGAGAAGGTGTGACGCCATGAAGCCGAAGCGCACGCACCTCTACACGCTCGCGGCCGTCGCCGCCTTCGCCGTGTTCCTCGGCGTCGCCGACGCCACCTTCGACGCCTTCGCCCTGCGCGTCCTCGACCTGTGCGGCATCTACGTCGTGCTGGCGCTCTCCCTGAACCTCGTGAACGGGTTCACCGGCCTCTTCTCGCTGGGCCACGCGGGCTTCATGGCGGTCGGCGCCTACACGAGCGCCCTGCTCACGATGACCGCCGAGCAGAAGGAGATGAACTTCTTCCTCGAGCCCATCGCGCCGTGGCTCGCGCACCTCTCGATCCCCTTCATCCCGGCGCTCGTGGTGGCGGGGCTCGTCGCGGCGGGGCTCGGGTTCGTCATCGCGGCGCCGGCGCTGCGCCTCCGGGACGACTACCTCGCCATCGCCACCCTCGGCTTCGCCGAGATCATCCGCGTCGTCCTCACCAACGCGCAGCCGATCACGAACGGCGCCCTGGGGCTCAAGGGGCTGCCCAAGTTCGCCGGGACCTGGGAGGTCTGGGGCTGCGCCGCGCTGTCCGTCCTCTTCATGATCCTCCTCACGCGCTCGGCCTACGGGCGGGCGCTCAAGGCGGTGCGGGACGACGAGATCGCCGCCGGGGCGATGGGCGTGAACGTGTTCCGCACGAAGGTGGTGAGCTTCACCGTCTCGAGCTTCATGGCGGGAGTCGGCGGCGCGCTCCTCGGCCACCTGCTCACCACCATCGACCCGAAGATGTTCACGTTCATGCTGACGTTCAACATCCTGCTCGTGGTCGTGCTCGGCGGGATGGCCTCCATCACCGGCTCGGTGATCGCCTCCATCGCGGTGACGATCCTCATGGAGGCGCTCCGCTTCCTGGACGGCCCCCTCGACCTCGGCGTCTTCCAGCTCGACGCGCGCCCGGGCCTGCGCATGGTGGTGTTCTCGGCGCTGCTGATGGCGGTCGTGATCTTCCGGCAGCGCGGGCTCATGGGCAGCCGCGAGTTCTCGTGGGCGATGCTGTCGAGGGCGAGGCTGCCGTGGCGGAGGAGCGGGCCGGCCGGCACCGACGGGGGGACGCATGGCGTTGCTTAGCACCGAGCGCGTCACCATGCGGTTCGGCGGCCTCACCGCCGTCTCCCGCCTCGAGGTCCGCATCGAGAAGGACGAGATCGTCGGCCTCATCGGGCCGAACGGCGCCGGGAAGACCACCGCCTTCAACGTGATCACCGGGATGAACACGCCCACGGAGGGGAGGGTGCTCTTCGCCGGCGAGGACATCACCGGCATGCCGCGCCACGAGATCGCCAGGCGCGGGGTCGCGCGGACGTTCCAGAACATCCGGCTCTTCAAGGAGATGTCGGTCCTCGAGAACGTCCTCGTCGGCTGCCACCTGCGGCTCCGCCCCAACGTCTTCGAGGCGACGCTCCACCTGCCGGGCTATCGCCGCCGGGACGCCGAGGCCCGCGCGTTCGCCCTCGACCTGCTGCGCGAGGTGGGCCTCGAGTCGAACGCGGACGAGCTCGCCACGAGCCTCCCCTACGGGAAGCAGCGGCGCCTCGAGATCGTGCGCGCCCTCGCGACGCGGCCGACGATGCTGCTGCTCGACGAGCCCGCGGCCGGCATGAACCCGCAGGAGTCCCTCGAGCTCATGCACTTCATCCGGCGGATCCGCGATCAGTTCGGCCTGACCATCCTCCTCATCGAGCACCACATGCAGGTGGTGATGGGGGTCTGCCACCGCATCTACGTCCTCGAGTACGGGCAGACGATCGCCCAGGGCGATCCGGCCGCGATCCAGAACGACCCCAAGGTCATCGAAGCGTACCTGGGAGCCCAGTGATGCTGAAGGTCGAGCAGCTCTCCGCTCATTACGGCGGCATCCACGCGCTCCAGGGCATCGCGCTCGACGTGCCCGACGGCTCCATCGTGAGCCTCATCGGCGCGAACGGCGCGGGCAAGAGCACCACCCTCAAGTCCATCGTCGGGCTCGTGAAGCCGTCGCGCGGGACCGTCACCTGGAACGGCGAGGTGCTCACCGGGCTCCCCACCAAGGACATCGTGTCCCGCGGCGTGTGCCTCGTCCCCGAGGGCCGCCACGTCTTCCCGAACCTCACGGTGGACGAGAACCTGACGCTCGGCGCCTACTCGCGGTCCGACAAGCCGGGCATCGCCGCCGACCGCGAGAAGGTGTTCGGGCTGTTTCCGCGCCTGAAGGAGCGGGTGAGCCAGAAGGCCGGCACGCTCTCCGGCGGCGAGCAGCAGATGCTCGCGGTGGGGCGCGCGCTCATGACCCGTCCCCGGCTCCTGATGATGGACGAGCCGTCGCTCGGCCTCGCCCCGCTCATCGTGAAGATGATCTTCGACATCGTGAAGGCCATCAACGCGGAGGGGGTCACCGTGTTGCTCGTCGAGCAGAACGCGAAGGCGGCGCTCGAGATTGCCGACTACGGCTACGTCCTCGAGACGGGCCGCATCACCTTCCACGGGCCGGGCAAGGACCTCCTGAAGGACGATCGCGTGCGCCACGCGTACCTCGGCGAGGCGCACGCGTGAGGTGGCTCGCGGCCTGCGCCCCCGCGCGCGGGATCCGCTTCACTCGCTGACGTCTCGCCATCGGCGCCGGCGCGCCGCTGGGCTACATTGCCGGGCCATGCGCTTCCTCCGCGATCTCTCGGCGTCCGCCGTCGTGGCGGGCTTCGTCACGGTCCTCGTCGGCTACACCAGCTCCGCGGTGATCGTGTTCCAGGCGGCGAGGGCCTGCGGGGCCGGCCCCGCGGAGATCGCCTCCTGGATGTGGGCGCTCGGGCTGGGGATGGGGCTCACCTGCATCGGCCTGTCGCTGCGCTACCGCGTGCCGGTGGTCACCGCCTGGTCCACGCCCGGGGCGGCGCTCCTCGCGACCAGCGCGGCCGGCCTGCCGATGTCGGCCGCCGTCGGCGCCTTCCTCGTCTGCGGGGCGCTCCTGCTCCTCTTCGGCGTCACCGGCTGGTTCGAGCGCGGCATGTCGCGCATCCCGATGCCGATCGCCGCCGGGATGCTGGCCGGGGTCCTGCTCCGGTTCGGGATGGACACCTTCGTGGCGATGAGGACGCAGCTCGGCCTCGCGCTCGCCATGGTCGCGGCCTACCTCGTCGGCCGCAGGCTCTGGCCCCGCTACGCGGTGGTGGGCGTGCTCGCGGTGGGCGTCGCCGTGGCGGCGGCCCTGGGGCTGCTCGGGCTGTCGGGCGTGCACCTCGAGCTCACGCGCCCGGTGCTCACGGCGCCGACCTTCAGCACGAGCGCCCTCGTCGGCGTGGCGATCCCGCTCTTCGTCGTCACCATGGCCTCGCAGAACGTGACGGGGGTCGCCGTGATGCGCGCGGCCGGGTACGGCGACACGCCGGTGTCGCCCCTCATCGGCTGGACCGGCGCGACCACCGTCCTCCTCGCGCCCTTCGGCGGCTACACGTTCAACCTCGCCGCGATCACGGCGGCCCTCTGCATGGGGCACGAGGCTCACCCGGACAAGGACCGGCGCTACGTGGCCGCCGTGGCCGCCGGCGGCTTCTACCTGCTCACCGGCCTCTTCGGCGCCACGGTGGGCGCCGTGTTCGCGGCGTTCCCGAAGGAGCTCGTGATGGCGGTGGCGGGGCTCGCGCTCGTGAACACGATCGGCGCTGGACTCGCGGCGGCGGTGCGTGACGAGTCGGATCGGGAGCCGGCCCTCCTCACGTTCCTCGTCACCGCCTCCGGGGTCTCGCTGTTCGGGATCGGGTCGGCCTTCTGGGGGCTCGTGGCCGGCGTGATCGCGCTCCTCGCGCTCCGCCGTTAGCCGAGCGGAGCCGCGCGCGGAGCCCCCCGGCGTTATCCGCTTGACCGGACGCACGTCCGTCATTTAGGAAGACGGGGTCGCATCGACGCGCGGCCCCGGCCGCCCAGGAGAGGAACTCATGAAGCGCACCATCCGCACCCTCGCCGCCGCCGTGCTCGCGCTCTGCGCGCTGGGCGCCCGCCCCGCTGCGGCGGGGCAGGTCATCAAGCTCGGCGTGGAGAACGGGCCTCACGCCGAGATCGCCGAGCTGGTGAAGACGCTCGTCGCGAAGGACGGCATCGAGCTCAAGGTCATCGAGCTCTCGGACTACGCCCAGCAGAACCCGGCGCTCGACCAGGGCGACCTGGACGCCAACTCGTTCCAGCACCAGCCGTACCTCGACGAGCAGGTGAAGGCGCGCGGCTACAAGCTCGTCGGCGTGGCGAAGAGCGTGGTCTTCCCGATGGGCGTGTACTCCCGCAAGATCAAGTCGCTCGCGGAGCTGCCCCAGGGCGCCAAGATCGCCATCCCCAACGATCCGTCGAACGGAGGCCGGGCGCTCCTGCTCCTGCAGGCGAACGGGGTCCTGAAGCTCCGCCCCGGCAGCGGCATCACCCCGACGGCGATCGACATCGTCGAGAACAAGAAGAACGTGAAGATCGTGGAGGCGGACGCCGCCCAGCTCCCGAACTTCCTCCCCGACGTGTCCGCCGCCGTCATCAACACGAACTACGCGATCCAGGGGAAGCTCGACCCGGCCAAGGACGCCATCGCCCGCGAGGCGAAGGACTCGCCGTACGTGAACCTCCTCGTCGTGCGGCAGGCGGACAAGGACAAGCCGTGGGTGAAGAAGCTCGTCGCCGCCTACCACTCGGCGGAGGTGCGCAAGCTCATCGACACGAAGTGGCCGGGCGTCGTGGTCCCGGGCTGGTAGGGCCGAGCGGAGCGTCGCCGGCGGAGCCGAGGCCCGTCCCCTGGGTTTGGGGCGGGCCTCTCTTCGTCGAAGGCGCCCGAACCGCCTCCGCCCCGCGGCGCCTAGGCGTTCGGCCGCGAGCGCACGAGCCGCTTGTTGAGCCGCTGCGCCACGCGATCACCGACCGACTGGACCCCCTGCACGAGCACGATGAGGACGACCACCACCGCGAGCATGACCTCCGGCAGGAAGCGCTGGTAGCCGTAGCGGATGCCGAGGTCGCCGAGCCCGCCGCCGCCGACGGCGCCGGCCATGGCCGAGTAGCTGATCAGGTTCACGACCGTGATGGTGAGGGCCGCGACGAGGCCGGGGAGCGCCTCCGGGACGAGGACCTTCGTCACGATCTGCATCGGCGAGGCCCCCATGGCCTGCGCGGCCTCGATGAGGCCGGGGTCCACCTCGCGGAGCGCCGCCTCGGCGAGCCGGGCCACGAACGGGATGGCCGCGATCGTCAGCGGCACGATGGCCGCCGCCGTGCCGATGGAGGTGCCGACGAGGAGCCGCGTGAACGGGATGATGGCCACGAGCAGGATGATGAACGGCGTCGAGCGGCCGGCGTTCACCACCGCGCCCAGCACCCGGTTCAGCAGGGGGTGCTCCCGGATGTGGCCGGGGCTCGTGGCGACCAGGACGACGCCCAGCGGCACGCCGACGAGCGCCGCCAGGGTGGACGACACGGCCACCATGAGCAGGGTCTCGAGGAACGCGTCAAGCAACAGCCCGAGCATCGCCGGCGACATGGCCGAGCACCTCCACCTTCAGGTCCTTGCTGCGGATGAACTCGAGGGAGGCCGCGACGTCCTCGGCGCGCCCGATCGCCTCGACGATGATGTTCCCGTACGGCTCACCCTGGATGTAGTCGACCTGCGCCTGCAGGATGTTGAGCAGGATCCCGAACCGGCGGACGACCTCGGCCATCACGGGCGTGTTCGCCGACGGCCCGCGGAAGACGATCCGGAGCACCGGGTTGCCGCCGGCCTCGGGCGGCGCCGCCAGGCGCGCGACGAGGTTCGCCGGGAGGGCCCGGTCCACGAGGTCGCGGACGAAGCGCCGGGTCACCTCGGCGGTCGGCGAGGTGAAGACGTCGAAGACGGGGCCGAGCTCCACGATCTCGCCGTGCTCCAGCACCGCCACCCGGTCGCAGATCTCCTTGATGACCGGCATCTCGTGCGTGATGAGGACGATGGTGAGCCCGAGCTTCCGGTTGATGTCGCGGAGCAGGGTGAGGATCGCCTGCGTGGTCTCGGGGTCGAGCGCCGAGGTGGCCTCGTCGCAGAGCAGCACCGACGGCTCCGAGGCGAGCGCCCGCGCGATGCCGACCCGCTGCTTCTCCCCGCCGGACAGCTCGGCGGGGTAGCGGCCGTGCTTGCCCGCGAGCCCGACCAGCTCCAGGAGCGGCGCCGCGGCGGCGCGCGCGTCCGCGCGCGAGCGGCCGGCGAGCTCGAGGGGGAGGGCGACGTTGTCGAGGGCGGTCCGCGAGGAGAGCAGGTTGAAGTGCTGGAAGATCATCCCGATCGCGTGGCGCGCCTCGCGCAGGGCCCGGCCTCGGAGCGCGGTGATCTCCCGGCCCTCGACCACCACGCGACCCGACGTGGGCCGCTCGAGGAGGTTGATGCAGCGGACGAGCGTACTCTTGCCGGCGCCGCTGCGGCCGATGACGCCGAACACCTCGCCCCTGGGGATGGCGAGGGAGACGCCCTTGAGGACGTGGACGGGGCCGCCCTCGGCGTGGAAGGTCTTCGTGAGGTCTCGGAGCTCGATCATCGTGCTTCGCGGGGGGCTGGACGCGGGGTGTCCGTTATACTGGAGGAGCCCCCGCGGCGCGAGGCCGGCCGGCGTGGCAGGCTCCGCGGGGCGATCGGCGCGTTGCCCGGCGCCTCGATCTCCCCTATAGGATGAGCATCCGTTATCACGGAAGGAGACCTCCCACATGAGAGCCGTCCGGACGATCCCGCTCCTCGCCACCGCACTCCTCGCGCTCGCCGGCGTCGCCCGTGCGGCGCCGGCCCAGACCCTCAAGGTCGGCACCGAGGGTGTTTACGCTCCGTTCACGTTCCAGGACGCCGACGGGAAGCTCACCGGCTACGACGTCGAGGTCGTCCGGGAGATCGCGCGGCGCGCCGGGCTCGAGCCGGTGTTCGCCCCGACGCCGTGGGACAGCATCTTCCTCGGGCTCGACTCGCGGAAGTTCGACCTGGTCGCGAACCAGATCGGCAAGACGCCCGAGCGCGAGAAGAAGTACCTCTTCACCGACGACTACCTCGTCTCCGGCGCACAGATCATCGTCAAGGAAGGGCGCGCCGGGACGTTCTCCGGGCTCGAGAGCCTCGCGGGCCTGAAGGTCGGCACCGGCGTCGGCAGCAACTACAGCAAGCTGCTCGAGGCCTACAACGCGAGCCACACCCCGCCCATCGACATCAAGTACTACGACGGGACCCTCACCACCGTCCTCCAGGACATCGTCGCGGGCCGCCTCGACGCGACCGTGAACGACCGCCTGACGGTGGGGTACAACGTCAAGAAGCTCGCGCTCCCCGTGAAGCTGGTCGGGGCGCCGCTCGCGCTCGTCCCCTCGCACTTCGTGGTCCGCAAGGGGCCGGAGGGCGAGGCGCTCGTGAAGCGCCTCGACGCGGCCATCGCCGCGGCCAAGCGGGACGGCACGCTCGCGAAGCTCTCCGTGAAGTGGTTCGGCGCCGACTACACGCGCTAGCGCTCCCTCCCGCCCGTGGACGCCGCCGGCATGGAGCCGCTGCTCGACTATCCCTTCATGGTGTCGGTGGTGCCCGCGCTCCTGCGGGCGCTGCCGGTCACCCTGAACGTGACCGTGGTGTCGATGAGCCTGGCGCTGCCGCTCGCGCTCGCCACCGCCCTCGTCCGGATCTCCCGCGTCCCGGTGCTCCGGCACGTGGCGGCGCTCTACGTCTCGTTCATGCGCGGCACGCCGCTCCTCGTGCAGATCTACCTCGCCTACTACGGCCTGCCGAAGGTGCTGAACCACCTCGGCGACCGCTACGGCTGGTCCCTCGACGTGAGCAGCATCCCGGCCATCGCCTTCATCTACCTCGCGTTCACGCTGAACGTCGGGGCCTACGCCTCCGAGACCTTCCGCGCGGCGATCGAGGCGATCGACCGGGGGCAGATGGAGGCGGCGCTCTCGGTGGGGATGACGCGCTGGCAAGGCATGCGCCGGATCGTGCTCCCCCAGGCGCTCACCATCGCCCTGCCGAGCCTCGGGAACACCGTCATCGCGCTGCTCAAGGACACCTCGCTCGCCTTCCTCGTGTCGGTGGTGGAGCTCATGGGGGAGGCGAAGATCCAGGCGGCGCGCGGGCTGCAGTTCTTCGAGGTCTACCTGGTGGCCGCGCTCGTCTACTGGGTCATCTGCATCGGCATCGAGCGGGGCATGGCGGTGCTGGAGCGCCGGGTGAGGCGGTACGAGGGGCTCTCGCCGGCATGATCGAGCTCCGCGACGTCACGAAGGCGTTCAACGGCGTGCCAGCCCTGCGGGGCGTGAGCCTCGAGGTCCACGAGGGCGAGTCCGTCGTCATCCTCGGGCCGAGCGGCTCCGGCAAGTCCACGCTGCTGCGCTGCGTGAACTTCCTCGAGCGCCCGGACGGCGGGACGATCCGCGTCGGCGATCTCACCGTGGACGCCCACCGGGCCACGAAGGCGGAGGCGGCGGCGCTGCGGCGGCGGACCGCCATGGTGTTCCAGCACTACCACCTGTTCCGCAACAAGACCGCGCTCGAGAACGTGATGGAGGGGCTCCTCGTGGTGAGGAAGCTCCCGCGCGCCGAGGCCCGCGCCGCGAGCGAGCGGGTCCTCGCGCGCGTCGGTCTCTCGAACCGGCTCTCCTACTTCCCGTCCCAGCTCTCCGGCGGCCAGCAGCAGCGGGTCGGCATCGCCCGGGCGCTCGCGCTCGAGCCCGACGTCATCCTCTTCGACGAGCCGACCTCGGCGCTCGACCCGGAGCTCGTGGGCGAGGTCCTCGACGTGATGCGCGGCCTCGCCCGCGACGGCGTGACGATGCTCGTCGTCACCCACGAGATGGGCTTCGCGCGCGAGGTCGCCCAGCGCGTGATCTTCATGGACGAGGGGCGCATCGTGGAGGAGGGCGCGGCCGAGGACGTCTTCCAGCGCACGCGCCACGAGCGGACGCGGCAGTTCCTGCAGCGGGTCAAGCGGACCTGACGGGCGTGCATCCGTGCACGGGCCCCGTGCATCTCCGCGCGAGCGTCGAGGCCCGGATTCCGGTACACGTGCCTCGAGCGTCCGGGGTCCCGGAGGCGAGGAGGGTGGCACCCTTGTCCCGTCGAGGCTGGCTGCTGTTCGTCGCGCTGTGCGTGATCTGGGGGATCCCGTACCTGCTCATCAAGGTCGCGGTCCGGGAGATCACCCCGGCGAGCCTCGTCTTCCTGCGCACCGCCATCGGCGCGCTCGTCCTCCTGCCGGTGGTGCTCCTCTCCCGGGGCGACCTGCGCGCCCTCCTGCCGCGCTGGCGCCCCATCGTGCTGTTCACCGTGGCGGAGCTCGCGGTCCCGTGGCTCCTGCTCTCCGACGCCGAGCGCCACCTGCCGAGCTCCCTCGCGGGCCTCCTCGTCGCGTCGGTGCCGCTGGTCGGCGTCGTGCTGGCCCGCCTGAGCGGGGTCCCCGAGCCGCTCGGAGGACGCCGTCTCGCCGGGCTCTGGGTCGGGCTCGCGGGCGTGGTCGCGCTGCTCGGCCTCGACGTGCGCGGGGGAGACCTGCGCGCGGTGGGCGAGATGGTGCTCGTGGTGATCGGCTACGCGGTGGGCCCCATGGTCGTGTCCCGGCGCCTCACCGACGTGCGGACCCTGGACGTGGTGGCGGTGTCGCTCGTGCTGGGCGCCGTGGGGTACGCGCCGTTCGGGATCGCCCAGCTCCCCGCCGCGCTGCCGTCGATCGAGGCGATCCTCTCGGTGGTCGTGCTCGGGGTGCTCTGCACGGCGCTCGCCTTCGTGCTCTTCTTCCGGCTCATCGCCGAGGTCGGGCCGGTGCGGGCCACCGTGGTCGCGTACGTCAATCCGGCGGTCGCCGTAGCCGCGGGGGTCGCCGTGCTGGGTGAGCCGCTGACGGCGGGCACGGTCATCGGGTTCTTGCTCATCCTCGCCGGCTCCTGGCTCGCGACCGGAGCGCCGGTGCGCGCCGCCGCCTCCTCGGCGTCCCCGATGGCGCCGGGCTCCGCCGGACAGGCGTGAGGCCGGGTCGCGGCGCGCTGACGCGCCGTCCTTGATCGCACGCAACCCTCGGCTTTCACTTGCGCGGCGCGTCGTCGTCGTGACGCGCGGTTGCTTGCCCTCGAGAAAAAAGCGCGAGGCGGGTGAACGGGAGCCTCCGATTGTGCTTCAATGCCGCGCACTCTGCAGCCCGGTACTGAGGTGCATCACCCAACGTAATGGAGGCACGATGAACTTCTCGAAGCTCAGGGCGATCGCCCTGGTGAGCGCGGCGCTCGCCATGCCCGCCGCCGGCCACGCCCAGGACGCGAAGCCCGGTGAGTTCAAGATCCCCGGCACCAACACCACGCTCAAGCTCAACGGCTTCGTCGAGCTCGACGCCACCTACGACTTCAGCGGCGCCGACGAGGACATCCGCGGCGACGACTGGGCGTCCTTCCTCGAGTTCCAGCCGCTCGACCGCGGCGAGCGCGACAAGGACCGCCTGTACGTGACCGCCCGCACGTCGCGCGTCGGCCTCACCACCACCACGCCGACCGACCACGGCAACCTCGTGGTCCGCGTCGAGGGCGACTTCAACTCGCCGTCCGCCTTCAACTACTCCACCGAGGCGACCACCAACGGCACGAACTTCCGCATCCGCCACGCCTACGGCGAGTACGCCGGTTTCCTGGTCGGCCAGACCTGGGCCAACTTCATGGATCTCGGGTCGCTCCCCGACACCGTGGACTTCAACCCGCACGGCGCGTTCGCGCTGACCCGCTCGCCCGGCGTCCGCTACACCGCCAACTTCGGCGGGCCGACCCTCGCGGTCGCCCTCGAGAACCCGCAGAGCCTGGTGCTCAACACGGAGAAGGCTCCCGGGACGCTCACCGTCGGGCGCGAGTTCGACCGCTACCCGGACGTCTCCGCGAACCTCACGGTCCCGTTCTCGCTCGGCCACCTGAACCTGCGCGCCGTGACCTTCGAGTACCAGGGCCGCACCGCGGCCGGCGTGCACGACAGCCGCTGGGCCTGGGGCGCCGGCGTCTCCGGCAGCGTGAAGCTCGGCAAGCTGGACAGCGTGGTGTGGTCGGTCCAGGGCGGCGACGGCATCGGCCGCTACATGTTCACGACGCTGTTCCAGGGCGCCGCGTTCGTGGGGAACGACATCGAGATGTGGAGCGCGGTCGCGTACCACGTGGGCCTCACCCACAACTGGTCGCCCACCTTCCGCTCGAACCTCATCTGGACCCAGACGTTCTTCGACAAGGACGACGCGCTCGCGGCCGAGCTGGGCGATCCCCTGTCGAACAAGCGCATCGACGCCGGCTACGTGAACTCGTTCTACAGCCCGGTGAAGAACGTCGAGCTCGGCCTCGAGTACGCGTACGGCCGCCGGACCGTCTTCGCCGCGGCCCTCGCCGATCCGTCCAACGACGTGGGCACGCAGCACCGCGTCAACGCGCTCGCTCGCTACACCTTCTTCTAGGCGGGGCGGGTGGTTTCCGAGGGGGGCGGTGGCCGAGCGAGGCCGCCGCCCCCCTCGTTTTCGTCGTCACCTCGGCGCGGTGCGCAAAGAACCGGGGGTGAGGAGGGTGCCCGCGAAACGAGCACCGCCCGGGACGGCGCCGCGGGCCGGGAAGCGCGTTGCACATTGCCCATGACAAATGCGTTCTGTATGACGGAAGCTTCCGTTTCTTCACCCCTGGAGGCTCCCATGCGTTTCGCGCGAGCGTTGGCGGTTTCGGCACTGGTCCTGGCCGTAGCCGGTTGCGAGAAGAAGCAGGAACCCGCCGCTGCGGGTCAGCAGCAGGCGGCGGCACCGTCGGACACGATCCTCATCGGGCACGTCGCGTCCCTCACCGGCGAGCAGGCGACGTTCGGCGAGTCGACGGACAACGCCATCAAGCTCGCGATCGCCGAGGCGAACGCGAACGGCGGCGTGAAGGGCAAGAAGCTCGCGCTCAAGACGTATGACGACCAGGGCAAGCCCGAGGAGGCCGCGGTCGCCGCGACGCGCCTCATCGTGCAGGACAAGGTCGCGGTGCTCCTCGGCGAGGTGGCCTCCAGCCGCTCGCTCGCGATCGCGCCGATCGCGGACACCAACAAGGTCCCGCAGATCTCCCCCACCTCGACGAACCCGCGCGTCACGAAGGACGGCACGAAGACGCGGCCCTACGTCTTCCGCGTCTGCTTCATCGATCCGTTCCAGGGCACCGTGATGGCGAAGTTCGCCCACGAGAACCTGAAGCTGAAGCGGGTGGCCATCCTCCGCGACGTCGGGAACGACTACTCGGTCGGCCTCGCCGACTACTTCTCCGCCAAGTTCAAGGAGCTCGGCGGCGAGGTCGTGAGCGACCAGAGCTTCAAGGCCGGTGACCAGGACTTCAAGGCCCAGCTCACCGCCATCAAGAACAAGAACCCCCAGCTCATCTACGTCCCCGCCTACTACACCGACGTCGCGCTCATCGGCCGCCAGGCCCGCGAGCTGGGATTCAAGGGTCCCCTCGCCGGCGGCGACGGCTGGGACTCGGCCAAGCTGTACGAGATCGCCCAGGGCGCGCTCGACGGCTCGTACTTCTCGAACCATTACACCCACGAGAACCCGGACCCGCGGGTCCAGAACTTCGTGAAGAAGTACAAGGACACCTACGGCTCCGTGCCGGACGCGCTCGCCGCCCTCGGATACGACGCGGCCCTCGTCGCCATCGACTCCATGAACCGCGCCAAGGACCTCACGGGCCCTTCGATCCGCGACGCCATCGAGCAGACGAAGGGCTTCCACGGCGTGGCGGGCAACATCACGCTCGACGCGGATCACAACGCCGTGAAGTCGGCCGTCGTGATCGGCATCGAGAAGAACACCCCGAAGTACGTCACGACCGTCGAGCCGTAGGGCTCCGCCTTCCGTAGAGAAGGGGAGGGGTTGATCGAGGCCCCTTCCCTTCTCTATGGTGTCGCACCCCATTTCCCCGGGTGGCCCGCGTGACCGAGTTCCTTCAGCACTTCGTGAACGGCCTCTCCGTCGGGACGATCTACGCCCTGATCGCGCTCGGCTACACGATGGTGTACGGCGTCCTGAAGCTCATCAACTTCGCCCACGGCGACGTCTACATGGTGGGCGCGTTCTCGGGCTACTACCTGGGGATCGTCGGCGGGGGAGGCGAGCCGTCGTTCTTCCGGGCGGCGTACGTCACCCTGGGCGCGATGATCGCGTGCGCGCTGCTCGGGTTCGTGATCGAGCGCTTCGCCTACCGGCCGCTCCGCCACCGGGCGCGGCTGACCGCGCTCATCACGGCCATCGGCGTCTCGTTCCTGCTCGAGTACGGGTTCCAGCTGTCGCCCTGGATCCGCACCCCGGTGCAGTTCCCGCCCGGCCCGAGCCCGCGCTTCTTCCCGCCGCTCATCGACTTCGGCGGCGAGCGCTCCATCGAGGTCCTCGGCGCGACGATGCCCAAGATCGATCTGCTCGGGCTCGGGGTCGCGCTCGGGCTGATGCTCGTGCTCCAGTTCATCGTCTACCGCACGCGCTTCGGCACCGCGATGCGCGCCGTCTCCTTCGATCCGCAGGTCGCCGGCCTCATGGGGATCCCCGTGAACCGGATCATCTCCTGGACCTTCATGCTGGGCAGCGCGCTCGCCGCGGCGGCCGGCATCATCAACGCCTCCTCGCGCCCCAAGATCGAGCCGCTCTTCGGCCTCATCTCCGGGCTCAAGGCGTTCGTGGCGGCGGTGCTGGGAGGCATCGGGAGCGTCCCCGGCGCCATGGCGGGCGGGCTCCTGCTCGGGCTCACCGAGGAGTACGTCGCCGGCTACACGGACTCGTCCTACCGCGACGCCATCGCGTTCACGGTGCTCATCCTCGTGCTGCTGATCCGCCCAGCCGGCCTCTTCGGCCGCGTCACCGTGGAGAAGGTATAGTGGCGCGCGCGAAGGCAGTGTTCCGGTCGATCCTGCCCTTCCTCCTGGGGCTGCCCGTCCTCTTCGCCATCCAGTCGGTGACGCCGCCCGACTACGCGCTCATCCTGGTGAGCGTCGGCGTGAACGTCGTGCTGGCGGTCTCGCTCAACGTGGTGAACGGCTTCACCGGGCAGTTCTCGCTCGGGCACGCCGGGTTCATGGCGGTGGGCGCGTACACCGCCGCGAAGATCACCACCGGGCTCGTGGGCGTGGACCTCCCCTTCGTCCCGCAGGCCTTCTCCGATCAGGCCATCTTCGCCCTGGCGCTCAGCGCGGGCATGGCCACCGCGGCGCTCGCCGGCTTCCTGGTGGGCATGCCCTCCCTGCGCCTGCGCGGCGACTACCTCGCCATCGTCACGCTGGGGTTCGGCGAGATCATCCGCTCCGTCATCGAGAACATGAAGACCCTCGGGCAGGCGACGGGCCTCTCCGGCCTGCCCCCGCGGACCAACCTCGTGTGGGTGGGCGTCTCGGCCATCGCCACGGTGGTGATGGCGCGCCGGCTCGCGGTCTCGACCCAGGGCCGGGCGCTCTTCGCCATCCGCGAGGACGAGGTCGCGGCCGAGGCGATGGGCGTGGACACGACCGGCTACAAGGTGCGGGCGTTCGTCATCTCGGCCGCGTACGCCGGCCTCGCCGGCGCGCTCATCTCGCACGCCATCCTGCTCGCCACGCCGCGCATGTTCACCTTCGTCCGCTCCATCGAGGTGGTGGTGATGGTGGTGCTCGGCGGCCTCGGCTCCATCACGGGCTCGATCGTCGCCGCCTGCACCCTCACCATCGCGCTGGAGCTGCTCCGCGAGTTCCAGGCCTACCGCATGGTCGTCTACGCGATCCTCCTCATCGCGCTCATGCTGCTCCGCCCCCAGGGGATCTTCGGGACGCGGGAGATCTGGGACCTCGCCATCGTCCGCCGGCTGTTCCGGACCCGGCAGCTCGCCGCGACGGGACCCGCCGGCGCCTCGCCGACCGAGGTCCGCGACGACTCGACCAAGGGGGTCGTATGAGCGCGCCCCTCGAGGCGAAGTCGGTCACCATGCGGTTCGGGGGGCTCAAGGCCCTCTCCGAGTTCAGCCTGGTGATGGAGCCCGGCGAGCTCGTCGGCCTCATCGGCCCGAACGGCGCCGGCAAGACCACCGCCTTCAACGCCATCACCGGCGTCTACACGCCCAGCGAGGGCGAGGTCCGGGTGTCCGGCGAGCTCGTGAACGCCCAGCGCCCGCACGAGATCTGCGGGAAGGGCGTCGCCCGCACCTTCCAGAACATCCGCCTCTACAAGCAGCTCACCGCGCTCGACAACGTCCGGGTCGCCTGCCACGCGCGGGCGACGAGCGGCTTCTTCGACGCGCTGTTCCTCACCGCGCGCCACCGCACCGAGGAGTCCCGCATCCTCTCCCGCGCCGAGGAGTACCTGAAGGTGATGGGGCTCTCGCACCGGCGCGACGAGATCTCCCGCAACCTGCCCTACGGCGAGCAGCGCCGGCTGGAGATCGCCCGGGCGCTCGCGACCGGCCCGAAGGTGCTCTGCCTCGACGAGCCGGCGGCCGGCATGAACGCCGCCGAGAAGGTCGAGCTCATGCAGCTCATCCGCAACATCCGCGATCGGTTCGGCATCTCGATCCTCGTCATCGAGCACGACATGCGGCTCGTGATGGGCGTCTCCGAGCGGCTCCTCGTGCTCGACCACGGCGTGACCATCGCGCAGGGCAAGCCCGAGGCCATCCGGAAGAACCCGAAGGTGATCGAGGCCTACCTCGGCGACGCGTACCTCGAGGAGAAGCACATCGCGATCACCCCGGAGGGCGCGCGATGAGCGGCGACGGCCTCATCCTCCAGGTGAAGGACCTGCGGGTCCACTACGGCGCCATCGAGGCGCTGCGCGGGGTCTCCCTCGAGGTCTCGCAGGGCCAGGTCGTGGCGCTCATCGGCGCGAACGGCGCGGGCAAGACCACCACCCTCCGCGCCGTGTCGAAGATGCTCAAGCCGAGCACCGGCGCGATCCACTTCAAGGGGGAGGACGTCACGCGGCTCCCCTCGCACGCGCTCGTGGCGCGCGGCATGGCCCACGCGCCGGAGGGGCGGGGGATCTTCCTCAACCTCACGGTGCGCGAGAACCTCGACCTCGGCGCGTACCTCCGGAGCGACCGGGCCGGGATCGCCCAGGACGCCGAGCGGCAGTTCTCGCTCTTCCCCATCCTCGCCGAGCGCCGCAACCAGGTGGCGGGCACGCTCTCGGGCGGCGAGCAGCAGATGCTGGCCGTCGCCCGCGCGCTCATGAGCCGGCCCAAGCTGATGCTGCTCGACGAGCCGTCCCTGGGGCTCGCGCCGCAGGTCGTCGAGCGCATCTTCAGCGTGCTGCGCGAGGTGAACGCCTCCGGCGTCTCGCTGCTCCTCGTCGAGCAGAACGCCCACAAGGCGCTCCAGCTCGCGCACCGGGCCTACGTGCTCGAGACCGGCAACGTCGTGATGCAGGGGACCGGCAAGGAGCTGCTCGCCTCGCCGGAGGTCCGCAAGGCGTATCTCGGGGAGTGACGGGCCACGCGCGCGCGGTGTGTCCACGCGCGCGCCGGGAGGCTATCTTCCGGGGATGTCCATCGCCTCACCACGCTCGGCGCAGGGCCGGGAGTTCCTGGCCGGCTGCCGCGACGAGCTCCCCATCCTGCTCGGCGTCGCGCCCTTCGGGATGATCTACGGCCTGCTCGCGCTCGGCGCGGGGCTCCCCGCGCTCACCGCCCAGGCGATGTCGTCGGTGGTGTTCGCCGGGTCGGCGCAGTTCATCGCGACGCAGCTCATCCGCGAGGGCACGCCGGCGGTGGTCCTCGTCGTGACGGTGTTCGTCGTGAACCTGCGCCACGCGCTGTACAGCGCCTCGGTCGCGCCGCGCCTCAAGCACCTCGGGACCGGCTGGAAGGTGCTCCTCGCCTACCTCCTCACCGACGAGGCCTACGCCGTCGCGGCCTCGCGCTACGCGCGCGACGGCGACCGGCCCGACGTCGCGCCGCACCTCCACTGGTACTTCCTCGGGGCCGGCGTGACCCTCTGGGCCGCCTGGCAGGCCAGCACCGCCGCGGGGGTGTTCCTCGGCGCGGCCGTGCCGCGGAGCTGGTCGCTCGACTTCACCCTCGCCCTCACCTTCATCGCGCTCGTCATCCCGGCGCTGAAGGACGTGGCGGCCGCCGCCGCCGCGATCGCCGCCGGCCTCCTCGCGGTCATGGTGGTGGGGCTGCCCTACAAGCTCGGCCTGGTGCTCGCCGCGCTGGTGGGGATCCTCGTCGGGCTGTTCGTGGACGCGAGGCGGGCATGAGCTGGCTGCCCGCCCTCGCCGTCGCCGGGCTCGTCACCTTCGCGATCCGGCTCTCCTTCATCCTGCTCCTCGGGAAGGTGGAGCTGCCGCCCATCGTCACCCACGCGCTGCGCTTCGTCCCGCCCGCCGTGCTCTCGGCGATCGTCTTCCCGGAGCTGCTCGTGCGCGACGGCGCGCTCGACCTGCGCCCCGGGAACCTCCGGCTCGTGGCGGGCGTCGTCGCGGCCCTCGTCGCGTGGCGCACGCGGAACGTGGTCCTCACCATCGCGGTCGGGATGGCGGTGCTGTGGACCCTGCAGGCCCTGGCCTGACGAGCGCGCCGCGATGGTCATCCCCCCGCAGAAGCTCGCGCTCTTCGTCGCCGCCACGCTCGCCCTCACGCTCACGCCCGGCCCGGCGGTGCTGTTCATCGTGGCGCGCAGCATGAGCCTCGGCCGGCGCGCCGGGTTCCTGTCGGTGCTGGGGGTGGGGCTCGGGAACACCGTCCACGCCGCCGCGGCCGCGCTCGGCCTGGCGGCGCTGCTCGCGTCGTCGCCGGTGGCCTTCTCCTTCGTGAGGTACCTCGGGGCCGCCTACCTCGTGCTCCTCGGCGTTCGCCGGGTGCTCGACCGCGGCGGTTCGCTGGGGGCCGCGGACGCAGGGGCGGCGCCCGCCGCGCCGCGCTCGATCCTCCGCCAGGGCTTCCTGGTGGCCGCGCTCAACCCCAAGACGGCGCTCTTCTTCCTCGCCTTCCTGCCCCAGTTCGCGGATCCCGCGCGCGCGTCGATGGCGGCGCAGGTCCTGGCCCTGGGCCTCCTCTTCGTGGCGCTCGCCGTCGTCACCGACAGCGGCTACGTGCTCGTCGCCGGTGGGCTCGGGGGCTGGTTGCGCCGGAACCCCGCGTTCGCGCGCAGGGAGCGCTACCTGAGCGGCGCGATCTACGTGGGCCTCGGCGCGCTGAGCGCGCTCGCGCGGTGACGGCGTTGCTCGCCTGGGCCGAGCCCGTCGCGATCCGCGCCCTTTGCCCCGCTCCGCGCGGGCTGATATGTCCTCGCGCCGTGCCCGCGACCGAGCCCGAGCGAACGGTGATGGACCCCGCGGCGGCAGTGCCGCCGGGGGCCCCCGCGCGGCCTCCGCGCGGGCGCGGCACGGCGCTGGGGGTCGCCTACGTGGCGGCGTCCGCGGTGAGCTTCGGCACGCTGCCCATCTTCGCGCGCCTCGCCTACGCGTCGGGCGTGGACACCTCGACGCTCCTCCTGCTCCGCTTCACGATCGCCGCCGCCCTCATGTGGATCGTGCTCGCGCTCCGCGGCGCCCGGGTCCCGCGGGGCAAGGGGCTCGCCATGCTCGTCGGCATGGGGGCGATCGGGTACGCCGGGCAGGCGTTCTCGTACTTCACCGCGGTGAGCCTCGCGTCGGCCGGGCTCGCGGCGCTGCTCCTGTACCTCTACCCGGCCCTCGTCGCGATCCTGGCGCGCGTCGTCCTCCGCCACCCGCTCTCCGGCGCGCAGCTCGTCGCCATCGTCATGGCGCTCCTCGGGAGCCTGCTCACCATCGGGCGGGCGGTGGACGGGTCGCCGCTCGGGATCTTCTTCGGCGTGCTCGCGGCGCTCATCTACTCGGTCTACATCCTCACCGGCGGCCGGCTCCCGGCCGGCATCACGCCGACCGCCTCGACCACGGTGGTCAGCTCGGCCGCGGCGGTGGTCTTCGCGGGCGTGGTCCTGCTGCGCGGCCCGCAGCTGCCGCGGACGCCGGTGGGCTGGGCCGCGGTCCTCGCCATCGCGGTGATCTGCACCGTGCTCGCCGTCGCGTTCTTCCTGGCCGGGCTCGAGCGGCTCGGTCCGGTGCGGGCCTCCGTCTACTCGACCCTCGAGCCCGTGACCACGCTCGTCCTCGCCGCCGTCCTGCTCGGCGAGCAGGTGACCCTCGTGCGCGCCGCGGGCGGGGCGCTCATCCTCGGCGCCGTGCTGCTCCTCTCGCGCGTCGAGGCGGCGTCCCGGTGACGGTCCCCGCGGAAGGGTCCCGCGGCGCGGCTGGGGTCGGCTACGCCGCGGCCGCGTATCTCATGTGGGGGCTGTTCCCGCTCTACTTCCACGCCCTCGCCGGCGTGCCCGCCCCCGAGATCCTAGCCTACCGCATCGTCTGCTCGACGCTGTTCGTGGCGGCGCTCGTGACGCTGAAGCGGCGCTGGGCGGACGTCCTCCGGCAGCTCCGCGCGCCGGGGACGCTTCCGAGCCTCGCCGCGAGCGCGCTCTTCATCTCGGCCAACTGGCTCGTCTACGTCTGGGCCGTGAACGCGGGGCGCGTCCTGGAGGCGAGCCTCGGCTACTTCGTGAACCCGCTCGTCTCGGTGGTCCTCGGCGTGGTGTTTCTGCGGGAGCCGCTCACGCGCGCGCAGCGGATCGCGGTGATCCTCGCGGCCCTGGGCGTGGTCGCGCTCGTCGTCCGCGCCGGGACGTTCCCGTGGGTCGCGCTGGCCCTCGCGCTGACCTTCGGGCTGTACGGGCTCATCCGCAAGCGGGTGCGGGTGGACGCGACCGCCGGGCTCCTCGGGGAGGTGGCGCTCCTCACGCCCGTCGCGGCGATCTACCTCGCGGCGCTGGGGGCCGCGCACGCGGGCCACCTCGGCGCGAGCGCACGCGTGACGATCTTCCTCGCCGCGAGCGGGGTGGTGACCGCGATCCCGCTCATGCTGTTCGCCCTCGGCGTCCAGCGGCTCCGGCTCTCCACGATCGGGCTCCTCCAGTACGTGAACCCGACCGTCCAGTTCGCCATCGCCGTGCTCGTCTTCCGGGAGCCGTTCTCCGCGGCGCACGCCCTGACCTTCGGCTGCATCTGGCTCTCGCTCGCGATCTACTCGTTCGAGGCGCTCGCGCTGGCTCGGCGTCAGGCGGGGTGACGGGACGCGACCGTCGGGCCCCGTGAAGAGACGCTCGCCGGCCAGGGAGAATCCTCCCGAGCGTTGCCGCCGAGCTCGGGGCGTGCTCGAAGGCGGATCGAACCTGCATCGCGTGCGGTACGATCGGTCGCATGCACGCCGTCCTGCCCTGCATCGCCGCGCTCCTGGTCTCCGCCTCGACGCCGGCAGAACCGCGTCACGATCCCGAGCCACCGACGGGCGCCTGGGACGATGAGCCCGAGGCGACGCAGGGGGACGCCGAGAGCACTGCCGCGCTGACGCTCGAGCGAGACGGCGCGGACGCCGTCCCGGCGCTCGTCGCCGCCCTCCGCGCCGAGAGTCCGTACGACGCGGGCAGCGTCATCGCGAGCGACGCACGCTTCGTGCGGCTCACGCACGCGGAGCGGGCCCGGCTGCTCGACGGGCTCGAGGAGGGGATCCGCTGGTGGGCCCCGCTCCTCAACCTCTACCCGGGATACGGGCTCGGCTCTCTCGCGTCGCGTGACCCGCGCGGCGCGTGGCTCGCGGCGGCGGACTTTGCAGGCTCGACGCTCTTCTTCGCGGGCGTCCTCTCGGCGTTCGGGACCTCGCAGCCCAGCCGCAGCGGGTCCGTGCTCTTGGGGACGGGCGCGGCGCTCATCCTCGGCTCCCGGGTGGGGGGAGTGATCCTCCCGTTCACCTTCTCCGGCCGGCGCCACCGCGAGGCAGAGCGCGCGCTGCGGGCACTGCCGCCGCCCGTCACGGCGATGCCGGCCCTGCTCCCGATCGCGCCGGGACGCGGAGCCCCCGGCGCGGCCCTCGGCGTGGCGCTCCGCTATTGATTGGGAGGCGATCCTTCGACGCGGGGGCCGCTGCCTGCTCCACCGCGCGCAAGGTCCACGCCTGCGGCTCCAGGAGCTCTACGCGCCGGTCTTCCCGCCGAGGTAGGCCGCCTGCACCTTCGGATCGGACGCGAGGGTCGCGGCCGGGCCCTCGAGCACGATCCGGCCGACCTCCATCACGTAGCCGCGGTGGGCGAGCTTGAGCGCCGCGCGGGCGTTCTGCTCCACCAGCACCACCGTCACGCCCGTCTGCTCGTTGATCTCGCGCAGCGTGCGGAAGATGGCCTTCACGAGCAGCGGGGCGAGGCCGAGGGACGGCTCGTCGAGGAGGAGCACGCGCGGCTTCGCCATCAGGGCCCGCCCGATGGCGAGCATCTGCTGCTCGCCGCCGGAGAGGGTGCCGGCGAGCTGCAGCCGGCGCGTCTCGAGGACCGGGAAGAGCTTGTAGATCCAGGCGGCGGTGGCGGCGATCTCGTCCTTGTCGGAGCGGGTGAACGCCCCGAGGACGAGGTTCTCCCGCACGGTCAGCGTGCCGAAGATGCGCCTGCCCTCCGGCGCCTGGGCGATCCCGAGCCGCACCCGCTCGTGCGCCGGGATGCCGGCCGCCGGCTTGCCGTCGTAGCGGATCTCGCCGCCCGAGGGGCGCAGGAGGCCGCTGATGGCGCGGAGGGTGGTGGACTTCCCGGCGCCGTTCGCGCCGAGGATGCTGACGATCTCGCCCTGCCGGACGGCGAGGTCGATGCCGTGCAGGGCCTCGACGTTGCCGTACTTGACCCGCAGGCCGCGCGTCTCGAGGAGCGGCGCGTCCACTAGACCTCCTCCGTGCCGAGGTACGCCTCGATGACCCGCGGGTTCGCCTGGATCGCGGCCGGGGAGCCCTCGGCGATCTTCTGTCCGTACTCGAGCACCACGATGTGCTCGCAGGCCCGCATCACGAGGCTCATGTCGTGCTCGATGAGCAGGATGGTGATGCCGCGCGCCCGGATCCGGCCGATGAGGCCGATGAGCTCCTCGGTCTCCTGCTCGTTCATCCCGCCTGCCGGCTCGTCCAGGATCACGAGCCGCGGGTCCGCGGCGAGCGCCCGGGCGATCTCGAGGCGCCGCTGGTCGCCGTAGGCGAGGTTCTTCGCGAGCTCCATGGCGCGCCCGCGCAGGCCGACGAAGGCGAGCTCGTCCACCGCCCGCGCCGCGGCCTCGCGCTCCTCGCGGACCTGCCAGGGCGGGCGGAGGAGCGCGCCGAGCGCGCCGCTCCGCGTGCGGCAGTGGCGCCCGGCGAGGACGTTCTCGACGGCCGAGAGCTGCTGGAAGAGCCGGACGTTCTGGAAGGTGCGGGCGATCCCCGCCTGCACGATCTTGTGCGTCCGCATCCGGTCGATCGCCCGGTCCTGGAAGCGGATCGTCCCGTGGTCGGCGCGGTAGTTGCCGGTGATGAGGTTGAAGGTGGTGGTCTTCCCGGCGCCGTTCGGCCCGATGAGGCCGACGACCGAGCCTGCCTGGACGTCGAACGTGACGTCGCTCACGGCGGTGAGCCCGCCGAAGCTCTTCGTGACGCCGCGGACCTCGAGCAGCGCGCTCACGACGACGCTCCTGCCCGGCGCACGTCGGACTCCTTGAAGCGGAGGAGCCGGAACGGGAGGAGCCCCTGGGGCCGGACGACCATCATCACCATCATCACGAGGCCGAAGACGAGCATGCGCGCGCTCGCGAAGCCGCGGAACACCTCGGGGAGCACCACCACGAGCACCGCGCCCACGATGACGCCGGGGATGGAGCCCGAGCCGCCGAGGATCACCATGAGGAAGAGGACCACCGACTCCCAGAACCCGAACGACTCGGGGGAGATGATGGTCATCTTCGCGGCGTAGAGGGTGCCGGTCATGCCGGCCCAGGCGGCGCCGAGCGCGAAGGCGAGCAGGCGGTAGCGGGCGGTGTTCACGCCGCTGCCCTCGGCGGCGACGGGGTCCTCGCGGAGGTAGTTGAGGGCGCGGCCGAAGCGCGACTGCTCGAGGCGGTGGAACAGGAGCACGGTGACCGCCACGAAGGCCCAGATCAGGTAGAGGAACTCGTGCGGGCGGCGGATCTTGTAGCCGAACACCATCGGGCGGGAGATGCCGAAGATCCCGTTCGCCCCGCCAGTGAGCCCGAACACGTCGTTCACGAGCGCGATCCGCACGATCTCGCCGAGCCCGATGGTCACCACGAGCAGGTAGTCGCCGCGCAGGTGGACGACGGGACGGGCCACCAGCGCCGCGAAGACCGCCGCCACCACGGCGCTCGCCGGGAGCGTCCAGAGGATCGGGATCTGGTACCTCGTGTTGAGGATCGCGGCGGTGTAGGCGCCCACCGCGTAGAACGCCGCGTGCCCCATGTTGAAGAGCCCCGCGTCGCCGAGGATGAGGTTCAGGCTCAGCGCCAGGAGGACGTAGAGCCCGACGCTGTTCAGCACGTCGAGCCAGTACGCGTCGAGGAAGCGGGGCGCCGCCACGATGAACGCGGCCGCGAGGGCGTACCCGACCGCGAGGCGGGTGGTGGTCCGGGCCGCCATCAGACCTTCTCCGCCACGCGCTCGCCGAGCAGGCCGGACGGACGCACGATGAGGATGAGGATGAGCACGAGGAAGGCGAACGCGTCCTTCCAGGCGATGGAGAGGTAGGCCGCGCCGAGCGCCTCGACGACGCCGAGCAGGAGCCCGCCCACCATCGCGCCGGGGATGTTGCCGATCCCGCCCAGGATGGCGGCGGTGAACGCCTTCATCCCGTAGATCCAGCCCATCGTGAAGCTGATCTGGCCGTAGTAGAGCCCGACGAGGAGGCCCGCCCCGCCGCCGAGGGCGGGGCCGATCACGAAGACGATCGTGACCACCTTGTTCACGTCGATGCCCATGAGCCGCGCCGCGCCCTGGTCGATGGCGGCGGCCCGGATGGCGGTGCCGACCTTGGTCTTCTGCACGAACAGGTAGAGGGCCGCCATGATGGTGACGGACACCAGCACGACCGCGAGGCGCATCACCGGCATCTGCTGGCCGAGGAACGAGACCGTCGTCTGCGGGAGGACGTCCGGGTAGACCTGGTACCGGGCGCCGTAGACGAGCATGAGGGCGTTCTGGAGGAAGATCGAGGCGCCCAGCGCCGAGACCACCGCCGACAGGCGCGGCGACTCCCGCAGCGGCCGGTAAGCGGCCCGCTCCAGGATCACCCCGATGACGGCGACGAGCCCCATCACCATCACCGCCAGCACGACGAGCGCGAGCGCGAGGCCGAGGTGATCGTGGAGGAGGAACGACGTGAGGAGCGTCATCCCGAGGTACGCGCCGTAGGTGAAGAGGTCGCCGTGCGCGAAGTTGATGAGCCGGAGCACGCCGTACACCATCGTGTACCCGAGCGCGATCAGGGCGTAGATGCTCCCGACCGCGAGCCCGTTCGTCACCTGCTGGAAGAATTGCTCCATGAAGTCTGTCGGCTCCGGAGGTCGAGCGGGGCCCCTTGCGGCGGGGCCCCGCTCCGGGTTGCAGGACTACTTCTGCAGGACGAAGTTGCCGGCCGCGTCCACCGCGTACACGCGGTACAGCTCGCCGACCCGGTCACCCTTGTCGTTGAAGGCGATCTTGCCGGTGAAGCCCGGGAAGTCCTTGAGCTGGCCGACGAGGTACGCCCGCAGCTTGTCGGCGTCCGTCGACTTCGTCGCCTCGATGGCCTTCGCGACGACGCGGAAGCCGTCGCCGGCGAGGACGCCGTAGATCGAGCTCGGGGCCTCGCCATACTTCTTCTGGTAGCTCGCCACGTAGGCCTTGGCCTCGGGCGTGTCGAGGTCCTTCGGGACGGGCGGCGAGAGGAACTGGAACCCGGCCGCGGCGTCCTTGCCGGCGATCTTGACGAGGTCGGGGTTGTTGATCGCGTCGCCGCCGATGAACGGGACCTTCCAGCCCATCTGCTTCTTCTGCTTCAGGAGCAGGCCGGCCTCGGGGTAGTAGCCCGTGAAGAACACGACGTCCGGCCCGGCCGCCTTGAGGCGCGTGAGGATGGCCGAGTAGTCCTGCTCCTTGGGCGTGAGGGCGTCGAAGAAGGCGATCGGGATGTTGCGCTTCTTGAGGATCGCGGCGATCTCGTCCGCGAGCCCCTTCGAGTAGGCGGAGCTGTCGTGGAGCAGCGCGACCTTCTTCGCCTTCAGCTTCTCGAGGGTCGCGGCGCCGACGCGCCCCTGCTCGTCGTCGCGCGGGCAGGTCCGGAAGAAGTGCTTGAGCCCCTTCTCGGTGAGCCGTACGGCGGTGGAGCCGTTCGCCACCTGGATGACGCCGGCCTCGTCGAGGATGTTCTGGGTCGCCTCGGTCACCGCCGAGCCGTACGTGCCGATGACGGCCACGACGCCGCGGGTGGTGAGCCGCTGCGCGGCGAGGGCCGCGGTCCGCGGATCGCCGCCGTCGTCCTCCAGCACCACCTCGATCTGCTTGCCGAGCAGGCCCCCGCGCGCGTTCTGCTCCGCGGCGAGCAGCTCGACGTTGCGCTTCATCTCCTGGCCCTCGCTGGCCCAGGAGCCGGTCATCGGGGCCATCAGCCCGATCTTGACCGTGTCCGCCGCGCGGGCGGATCCGAATGCGAGCAGGGACATCGCGACAGCGAGTCTCATCGGCTTCGTCATGTGTCCTCCTTTGAACCCGGGGAGGCGACATCTCAGCACCAGTCGGGCGCCCTCCGGTAGCGGAAACGCGTGAGGGGGCCCGTTCCGACCGGCGGTCGCGGGGTCCGGGGGTCGTCATCCCCTCGCGCCCGAGCCCGGGGCGGGTTGGTTCCGCATCGCCCGCCAGGAGGGTTTCTTGTAGGTTGCGGCGCACTGCGTCGGGCGGCACGTCGCGGCCCGGCGGCTCAGGAGAACGAATGCAGGGCATCGGAACCGTCGTCAACGTCGGCGCCATCGTCGCCGGGACCGGGGTCGGGCTGCTCTTCGGCCGGCTGATCCCGGAGCGCGTCCGCTCGACCGCCATGGCCGCCATCGGGCTGTCGGTGCTCGGGGTCGGGCTGCAGATGGCCCTCGATCCGCGCGTCGACGCGACGAAGCTGGCCCACGCGGGCGCCGGGCCGTTCCACCCCAACCCGCTCGTCGTCATCGGCGGGCTGGTGGTGGGAGGGATCGCGGGCGAGCTGCTCCAGCTCGAGCTGCGGCTGGAGCGCTTCGGCATCTGGATGCAGTCCTTCGCGCGGCGGGCGCCCGCCACGGCGGGCCACGCCGCGCCGCAGGGCCATGACCTCGTCGAGGGGTTCGTGACGGCGTCCTTGCTGTACTGCGTCGGAGCCATGGCCGTGATCGGCTCGATCCAGGACGCCGCCGGCCAGCCCGACGTGCTGTTCGTCAAGGCGCTGCTCGACGGTGTCACCTCCATCGTGCTCGCCTCCACGCTGGGTCCGGGGGTGGGACTCTCGGTGCTGCCGCTCGCGCTCTACCAGGGTGGCATCACGGCCGCCGCGAGCGGCGTGGCCGCCTACCTCACGGTCCCGGTCCTCGCGACGCTCACCTCGGCCGGCGGCCTGCTCATCGCCGCGATCGGCCTCGATCTCACCGGCATCAAGCGGCTGCCGGTGGGCAACCTCCTCCCCGGCGTGTTCGTCGCGGCCGTGCTCGCCTACGTCGTGCCCTGAGCGGCGCACGCGCGCCGTTTCTTCACGCTGTGGCTGCCGTTCACGCTCCGGAACCGCCCGCCGTCACGGCGATTTCGGCGCGTTTTCACGCGCTGAATAGCGCTGCGCGGCGGCGCGTCGGCAGGGCATGAACGCGACGACGATCCGGCGGCCCAGGGCGCTCCTCCTCGACGACGACGCGAACGTGCTCCGGCTCCTCGGCGCGGCCCTGGAGGCGCGCGGCTTCGAGGTGCGCGCCGCGGCGGATGCGACGAGCGGCCTCGGCCTCCTCCTCGACGAGCTCCTCGACCTCGACGTGCTCGTCGTCGACTCCGCGCTGCCCGGCCGCGACGCCGTGTCGTTCGTCCACCTCGTCCGCCACGCCGGAGGCGAGCGCGACCTCGGCATCGTGGTCCTCGCCGCCGGCGCGGCGCGGGGGCTCTGCGAGCAGCTCCTCGCCCTCGGCGCCGACGCGGTCGTGGACCGCGCGCTCGGACCCGCGGCCGCGGCGGAGGCCGTCGGCGCGGTCGCCTCGCGGCGCGCGCAGCCGGCGCCCCTCCGGGCAGCGGACGAGGTGCACCCTGCGGCGCGCGGCACGCTCGTCGTCTCGACCGTCGCTGCGCCTGCGCCTCGCCAGCGGCTGGCAGATCGCCGTCGGGGTTTCACCCCTGCACTTCGGATCGCGTGCGCCACCGCGGGCGGCCTCGCAGCAGTCGCCGTGGCGCGGTGATCCGGTCGGGGGACCTTCGCCGCTACGCCGCCGCGCCTGCGAAGAACGCCTCGACGCGCTCGACGAAGGCGCGCGGGTGGCTCGCGTGCGGCACGTGGCCGGCGCCGGTGAAGGTGTGGCGCGTCGCATGCGGCAGCGCCGGGGCGAGCCGGTCCAGGATCGGGCCGAACAGCGGCGGGCTGCGGTCCCCCTGCGTGAGCAGCACCGGCCCGGGGAAGGCGCGGAGCGCGGAGAGGTCGAGGTCGAGCGCGTCGGGATCCTCGATCTCGGCGAGGAAGGAGGGCGCGTTCCGGAGGAAGGCCTCGCGCGCCGGCGGCGGGAGCCGGTCCCAGGTGCCCGGGCCGAGGGCGATCTCGTCGATGAACGTGCGCGCCGCGTCGGAGGGCCGTCCCGCGCGGAGGAACGCCTCGATGCGCGGGTACGCCTCGCGGAACGCGCGCAGGGCCGGCGCGGACGGGGCGTGATCGTCGAGCAGACGCACGAGGGGAGGCTCGTGCACGGCGAGCGAGCGGAATCGATCGGGGTGGAGCGAGGCCGTGCGGAGCGCGATCGACGCGCCGTAGGAGCTCGCGAGCACGTGCACGGGACCGAGGTGGAGCGCCTCGACGAGCGCGGCGAGGTCCGCCACGTGATCGTGGACCGTGGCCGGGCGGTCGCGGGCGGCGGAGCGGCCGTGGCCGCGCCGGTCGTAGGCGACGACTGCGCGCCGCTCGGCCAGCGCGGGCGCCACCGCGTCCCAGCCGTGGTGGTCGCCCCAGGAGCCGTGGACCAGCACGACGGGCTCGCCCGCTCCGCGAATCGTGTGGAACAGCCGCAACCCGCCCGCGTCGCTCGCCATCGCGCGATGGTAGCGCCGCCGCCGCCGGGAAGCACGGGAGGCGCGCGAGGCCCCGGCGATCGGTACTCCGCGGGCGCAGGACGCCGGTCGCGCATCACGCGCTCCCCTGGAACGACGGCGGGCCCGCGATCGCGCTCGCGGGCCCGCCGGGGTCACTGCTCGCTCCGCGTCTAGCCTGCGGTCGGCTCGTGGCTGAACATCGTCAGGATGGGCTCGCTGAGCTGCCAGGCGCGCCCGCCGCGGATGTAGCTCTCGAGCTGGTCGATGCTCCACTGCTTCTCCTCGACCACGAGGTCGACGAGGTCCAGCATGGAGATGACGCCCACGATCTCGCCGCCCTCCTTCACGGCGAGGTGGCGGGTGTGGCCGGTGCGCATGAGCTGGGCGCACTCGCGGTCGGTCGCCTGCGGCGAGACGGACGGCAGGTCGGCCCGCATGACCTGGCAGAGCGTCGTGTGGCAGGCGTGGGCGCCGCCGCCCATCGCGGAGACCAGGTCGCGCTCGGTGACGAGGCCGACGAGCTTCGCGCCGCGGCGGACGCCCACCGAGCCGACGCCGCGCTCGGCCATGAGGCGCGCGGCCTCCCGGCAGGTGGCGGACTCGTCGAGGGAGACGACGCCGCGAACGACTCGATTCTGGATGCAGGCCATGACTGGGTTTCCTCCGCGGGCGCGGCCGGGGGAGGAGGGGCCCGGTGCGCCACGTCGAGCATCATGGGCGCGGCCGCCGCGAACGCGTCGTCGCAAGAATGGATGAGCCATAACCTCCGCTGATGGACCGCTCCTCGGAACCGCGGTCCCCTGATATGCTCGCCGCCGATGAGCAGGCTCGACCCCAGGAAGCTCGAGACGTTCCGCGTCGTCGCGCAGACGCGGAAGATCTCCGCCGCGGCGAAGCTCCTCCACCTCTCGCAGCCCGCGGTGACCGCGCAGATCCGCGCCCTCGAGGAGGAGTGCGGGCGCGCCCTGCTGCTCAGGTCTTCGAAGGGCGTGGCGCCGACCGACTGGGGATTGCGGCTCCTCGAGGCGGCGAAGCAGGTGCACGAGGTCCTCGGCGCCGTGGAGACGGAGTTCCAGGGAGAGACCGCCGTCGGCGAGGAGGTGGTGATCGGGGCGAGCATGACGACCGCCGCCTACGTCGTGCCCCCGCTCGTGGCGGGCTTCCGCGCCATCCACGGGCGGGTGCCGTTCCGCATCCAGGTGAGCAACACGGCGCGCGTGCTCGAGTGGGTCGCCGAGGGGAGGGTGCCGCTCGGGATCGTCGAGGGGCGCCAGCGCTCGCCGCGCGTTCACCTCGAGCCCTACCTCGAGGACGAGCTCGTGGCCGTCGCGGCCAGCGCCGCGCGCGATCTCTGCGGCATCGCGCGCGCCGCGGATCTCGCGAAGGTCCCGCTCCTCCTGCGGGAGCCGGGCTCCAACACCCGCGCCGTCGTCGAGGAGGCGCTGACGCGCGTGCTGGGATCGCGGCTGGTGCGCCGCTCGGAGCTCCTGTTCGGCTCGAACCAGTCCATGAAGATGGCGGCCGTGGCCGGCCTGGGCGTCGCGTTCGTGTCGCGCTGGAGCGTGCAGCTCGAGGTCGCCGCCGGGACGCTCCGCGTGCTGCCGCTGCGGGACCTGCGCCTCGTCCGGTCGTTCTCGTGGGCCACGGCGTCGCGCCAGCTCCACGGATCCGCCGGCCGCTTCGAGGCGTGGGCGCGACGCAACCCGCCGGCGCGACCGTAGGAGGTCTCGGGCACAGTGCCCTTCGGTGTTCGCCTGCGCGGGTCTCACGCGGCGGGCGCGGGGTGAGTAACGATGCAGCGTCGTCTGCGCGCCGGGCAGGGAGGCCGCGATGAGCGCGAACGAGCCGGTCCTCGTGGCGGCGGTGCAAGCCCTCGAGCTCTCGCTCCCCGGCGGCCCCTCACCGGGCGTCGCGACGCCGGACGCCTGGGCCACGCGCCGCGACGCCGCGCAGGCGGCGGCGATCGTCGCTGGGGTGGTGGGCGTGCCGGCGCTGGTCGCGGCGGCCGCCGTGCTGGCGCTGTTCGCGATGACCGCGGTGGTGCTGCTCGCGCCGGTCGTCGCGGCGGTGCTCACGTGGGTCGCCTGGAAGGCGAACCGGCCGGCGCGGCGCTGATCCTCCGGGGGCGCGGCTACGCCTGCCGGGAGCGTGGCGCGGCCGCGAGCAGCCGCTCCAGCGTCTCGACCGCGACCGGCTTCGCGAGGTGCCGGCTGAAGCCCGCGTCCGCCGCGAGCCGCCGGTCCTCGGGCAGCGCGTAGCCGGTCACCGCCACGAGGAAGGTCGCGCCGAGCGTCGGGTCCGCGCGGATCGCGCGCGCGACCTCGTAGCCGCTCATCACCGGCAGGCCGATGTCGCAGAGCACGACCTCCGGCCGCAGCGCGCGGGCCCGCTCCACGCCGGCGGCGCCGTCGTGGGCCACCGCGACCTCGTGACCCCACATGAGCAGCAGCTCGCGGAGGGTCTCCGCCGCGTCGACGTTGTCCTCGATGACGAGCACGCGCAGCGGGCCAACCGCGGCGACCGGCGCCGGCGGCTCGTGGCGCGGGCTGCCGCCGTCCGGCGGCGCGAGCGGCAGGCGGACCACGAGCTCCGCGCCGCGGCCGGCCCCACCGCTGCGGGCCTCCACGGACCCGCCGTGGAGCTCGACGAGCCCCTTCACGAGCGAGAGCCCCAGGCCCAGCCCGCCCCGCGAGCGGTGCAGGCTGTCGTCGGCCTGGGTGAACGGCTCGAACACGCGGTCGAGCATCTCGACGTCGATGCCGGCGCCGTCGTCCCGCACCCGCAGCAGGATCCCCGCCCTCGCGCCCGTGTCGCGCTCGAGCGTGACCTCGACGTGGCCGCCGCGATCCGTGAACTTCGCGGCGTTCTGCAGCAGGTTCCCGATCACCTGCGCGACGCGGGTCGCGTCGGCGTCGAGCCAGGCCGGGCCCTCCGGGAGGCTGACCTCGACCGCGATCTCGCGGGAGGCGAACAGCGTGCGGTGGTCCTCGACGGTCCGGCGGACCAGGTCGCCGAGCTCGACGCGCGATCGCCGGAGGAGGATCTTCCCGCGCGTGATGCGGGTCACGTCGAGCAGGTCGTCCACGATGCGCGTCAGGTGCACGACCTGACGATCGAGGATCGCCCTCGCGCGCGCGGCCTCGTCTCCGCAGGGGTCCACGCGCGCGAGCAGCGACAGCGCGTTGCGGATCGGCGCGAGCGGGTTCCTGAGCTCGTGCGAGAGCACGCCGAGGAACTCGTCCTTGCGGCGGTCCGTCTCCCGCAGGAGCGCGTTGCTGCGGCGCAGCTCCTGCTCGGCGCGGTCCACCCTGTCCTTCTCCTCGAGGAGCCTCCGCTGCGTCCGCTGGAGCTGCCGGACGGCGGCGACGATGGCGAGCGACGCGACGGTGAACGCGGCGAGGCGCGCGACCTCCTGGTGCGAGCGAAAGGGCTCCTGGAAGAATCTCCAGAAGCCGAGGCCGACGATCGCGGTGAACGCCAGCGCCGGCCCGGGCCCGAGGAAGTACACGACGAGAGAGACGCCCGCGACGGGGAGGCTGAAGACGAAGCCGTGGAGGAGATCCTCGAGGGCGCCGCTCGCGGCGAGCAGGGCCGCGGCGCAGCCCACCGCGAACGCGTACCGGAGCGCGTGCGCGCTCCAGGTCGGCGGCTCGTCCGGGTGGACCTCGGGCGGCTCCTCCACGGGCGGCGAATGCAGGTCCGGCGCCTGCGCCGAGCGCTCCGCCGCGATGGGCGCCGACGGCGCTGCAGAGTGCGCATGCCTCGTCATGACCGTTCAACGGACCGTACCATCTGCGCAGCCAGACGAGAGAGAGGGGTCCCGCGAGGCGATCCCCTCCAGGGCCGCAAGGCAGGTCGATCCTGGACCGGCGAGCCGGGCGAGTGCGGCCCGACTCGGGGGAGACGGGGTCTCGCCTCGAGGTGCCCTCGAAGGCTCGCGCGGCTAAGAAGGGCGGGAGGAGGGACGAGCCATGTTCGCGACGACGATTCGCTTCACCCTGCCGGCGGACACGGACTGGGAGCGGCTCCGGCAGATCGCGATCCGGCGCGCGTTCGATCTGTATCGCGGGATGCCTGGGCTCCACGCGAAGGCGTTCATCTTCGCGCCGGAGCGGGGCGAGTACGGCGGCAACTACGTGTGGGAGACGCAGGACGACGCCGAGGCGTTCCTGCGCTCCGACGCCTGGCGCACGGCGATCTCGATGTACGGGGAGCCGCGCGTCGAGCGCGCGGAGATCTGCGCGTACGTCGAGGACGGCGACCTGGTGTTCCCGCCGGACTACGACCTCATGCCCTCCGTGTCGCAGGGCGAGGGCGCCTCACCGAGCCCCCCGGCCTGACCCGCGTCCGGGAGGGTTCACCAGAGCTCGGCGAGCAGGTCGCGCCACGCCGCGCGCTCGCGGGCGGGCTCGACGAGCGGGCGCGCGCGCTCCACGCCGGCCCGGAGGGCGGCCGCGAGCGCGGCGTCCTCCTCCGCGCGGAGGAGCAGCTCCGCGAGCGCGCCGGCGTCGCCGACCGGGAAGAACCCGGGGTAGTCCGGGCCGAGCACGCCCACCGACCCGTCCACGCGCGTGGAGAGCACCGGTACGCGCGACGCGAGCGCCTCCGATACGGCGTTCGAGCCACCCTCGAGCCGCGAGGTCACGAGGAGCAGCGCGCTGCCGGCGAGCGTGGCGAGCGCGTCGGAGCGGCGGCGCTCGCCGAGCCAGCGGTAGCGGCCGTTCTCCTCCGTCTCGAGCCGGGCGCGCGTGTCCGCGCCCGGGTCGAGCGCGGCGCCGAGGTGGACGAGCTCGACGCGAGAGCGGGCCGGGAGGCGCCGCACCGCGTCCGCGGCGAGGAACGCGTTCTTCACCGCGCGGATGTGCGCGAGCAGGCAGACCCTGAACACGCCGGGCGGCGCCGGCGCCGGCCTGGCGGGGTGCGCCGACTGGAAGATCGTGCGCGCCTTGTGCCGGACCTCGGGCGGCAGCGCCTCCATCCCGAGCGGCTGGAGAAGGGTGAGGCGCGTCGCGAACTCGAGCGAGCGGCGGGCGAGGGGCGACGCGGGGAGATCCTGGTACAGGTCCGTCCCGGCGAGCCCGACGACGAGCGGCGCGTCGGGCCGGGCTTCCCGGTAGCGCACGACGGACGGGTGGCTCTTCGTGGCGTGGAGCGCGACGAGGAGGTCGCACCGCTGGCCCGTCCAGGCCTCGGCGAGCCCGACGTGGTGGCCGAGCGCGCGGAGCTGCCCGGCCCAGCGCAGCGCGGTGACGCGGTTGCCCTTGTGCGAGCCGCGCGGGGCTGGGGTGGTGACGAGGATGTTCACGGTGTCCGTCGCCTCGGGGATGCCGTCATGCGGCGCACGTGCGGAATCCGGCCCAGAGGTCGCGTCGATCGGGCGTGTAGAAGTTGCGGAAGGTGTTCGAGACGAGGCGCGCCGGGGTGGCGAAGCTGCCGCCGCGCAGCACCTTGTGCGTGCCGAACCAGGGCTGAGAGTACTCGCGATACGGGTCGGGCGCGAAGCCGGGGTAGGGCACGAAGTCGCTCGCCGTCCACTCCCAGACGTTCCCCACGAGCTGCCGGCAGCCGAAGGCGCTGTCTCCCGCGGGGAGCGCCGCGACGTCCACGGCGTGCAGCCGGCGGGCGCCGAGGTGCGCGCGCCGGGGGTCGGGCGGCGCGTCGCCCCACGGGAAGCGCCGCTTCGTGCGCGAGAGGTGCCCGTCGGGCCCGGGCTCGCCCGCGGCGGCCGCCTCCCACTCGGCCTCGCTCGGGAGCCGCCGCCCGGCCCAGCGGCAGAAGGCCTCCGCCTCGAACCAGCTGACGTTCACCATCGGTCGATGCGGCTCCAGCGGCACCCAGCGGTCGAAGTCGCGCCGGACGAGCTGCCCGTCCCTGCGCTCCCAGTAGGCGGGCCCGTCCACCCCCGCCGCCGAGCGCCAGCGCCAGCCCGCCTCGCTCCACGCCTCGCGCCGGCGGTAGCCGCCGTCCTCCACGAACTCGGCGAAGCGGGCCTGCGTGACGGGCGCCCGGGAGATCCGGAAGGGCGCGAGCTCGACGGGGTGCGCCCACTTCTCGTTGTCGAACACGAAGCCGTCCCCGCGCTCGGCGCCGAGCCGGAGCTCGCCCCCCGGCACGGCGACGTCCCCCGGCAGATCGCCGGTCTCCCGGGGCGCCGCGGGCGCCTCGCCGGAGAGCGGAGGCGGTGCGTACCCGAGCGTCTGTCGCGTGAAGGCCATCGCCTCGAAGTGCATGTCCTCGTGGAAGACGCTCAGCGCGACGAAGTAGGGGTCCGCCTCGCCGCGCGCGGCGAGCGTCGCCACGCGCGTCTCGACGTCCCGCAGGTAGGCCGTGGTCTCGGCGAAGCCGGGCAGGGGGAGGTCCCAGCGCGTGTCGTGCGCGACGGCGGACGAGTCGTAGAGGGCGTCGGCGTCGGCGCGGAGGGGCGCGCTGCCGGCCGCGTGGCGCAGCACCCAGCGCTCCTGGAACCAGGCGACGTGCCCGAGCTCCCACAGGGGCGGGTTCACGATGGCGAGCCGCGGCCCGAGGAGCTGCGCCTCGGACAGCGCCGACGCGAGCTCCAGGGTGCGACGCCTGGCTTCGGCGATGGATCCGACGAGCCGGTGCGTCCTCATCCGGGAGATGTAGCGCGCCTGTGGCCGCCGGGCTCGGAGAGCCCTCGCTTGGGGTCAGGCGAGCAGGAGCCTGCGCCACGCGTCCGCGAGCCAGACCTCGAACCGCTCCGGCGACCAGCCCCGATCGCCGACGAGCAGGAGGTACAGCTCGGGCGCGTTCGTCGCCCAGATGATGTCCGCCGCCTCGTCCACGCCGAGCGCGGGCCGGAGCGCACCGGTCTCGGCGAGATGCGCGGCGAGCAGGCGCATGTTCCGCGCGCGGCGCGCCGAGATCTCGCTCCAGAGCTCGGCCACCTCGGGGTGCGCGGCCGCGGCCGCCTGGATCGCGCGCACGAGCGGCGCGAGCCGCTCGTGGATGCGCCGGATCGCGGCGGCGTAGAGGGCGAGCTTGCGGGCGGGGTCCGGCTCCGCCTGGATCGCGCGCACGTAGTCCCGCTGCTCCGCCGGCACGGGCGCGTCGACGCCGGAGATCGCGCGCTCGAGCAGGAGCCGCATGAGCGCGGGCTTCCGCCCGACCGAGGCGTAGACCGTGTCGAGCGCGACCCCGGCCTCGCGGGCGACGTCCGCCATCGCGGTCGCGCCGTAGCCGCGGCTCGTGAACAGCCGCTGGGCCGACTCGAGGATGTCGTGCCGGGTCCGCTCCGCGGCCTCGCGGCGACGCGTCGCGTCGTAGCGCCTGCGCTTGCGCCGAGGTCCCATCGTCACTACCTCGAATATTAATCCGAGGTCGCTTCGGATGAAAGGAAGGCGCTCCCATGGCGTACGCGTTCACGCAGGACGTCCCCATCGGCATGGAGGTCTACCGGCAGATCCGCGCGGAGCTCGGCGACCGGCCGCCGCCCGGGCTCGTCGTGCACGTGGTGATCGAGCTGGAGAAGGGCCTCCGCTACCTCGACGTGTGGGAGTCGCAGGAGGCGTACCGACGCTTCGTCGAGACGACCCTCCACCCGATCGTCGCGCGCGTGCTCGCGCGGGCAGGCGTCGCGCGCGCGGGGGAGCCCACGACCCAGCCGATCACCGTGCGGGAGGTCTGGGCCGGCGCGCCGCTCCCGGCCTGACCCGCCCGCGGCGATCACGCCGGCCTCTCGAGTGACTCCGCGAGCGCGAGCAGGAGCGCCGCCCCATCCCCACGCCAGGCGGCCCCGTGCATGCACGCGAGCGTGCGCGGTGAGGTCGCCGCGAGCCGCTCGAGCGTGGCGCGCGTCGCGGGGGCGTGCGCCCAGTAGTCGAGCGCGGCGCGCAGCGCCTCGGAGGGCCCGAGGATGTCCTCCTCGGTGAGCGGAGGGGGGCTCGCGCCTGGCTGGGTGAAGAGGTCGCCGCAGAGGAGCGTCCGCGTGGTCGTCTCCGAGAGGAACCCGCAGTCCCAGCCGTGAGGCACGTGGGGCGCGTCGTGCCACACCACCTCGTGACGGCCGAGCGACAGCCGCTCGCCGTCGGGGAGCGGGCGCGGCGGGCGGATCGCGAGGTCGCCGACCGAGGTCATCGCGCCGATCGTGCTGCAGGCAGCCTCTGCCTGCGGGGCCGCGGCGAGGAGCTCGTTCAGCGCGCCACACTCGTCCTGCTCGAAGTGCGAGAAGGCGATCCAGCGGAGCCGCTCGACGGGCATGACCCGGGCGATCGCGGCGCGGACCGCCGGGAAGAGCCGGCGGAGGCCGGTGTGGAACAGGAGCGGCGCGTCGTCCACCACGAGGTACTGATTGAAGGTGAAGCCGCCCGGAATGGCCGGGACGGAGGTGCTGATCCGGTGGATGCCGTCCGCGATCTCGTCGATGCGGGTCTCGAGCTCGCTCATCTCGCGCTCCCCCTCGCCGCCGCCTCGCGGCGGCCGCTCATGGTCGCGGAGCGAGGCGTCGCTCGGTGGACGCGTAATGGCGCGCGCCCGTGCGAGCACGGTCGAGGCGCCTCGTTTCGCTCGGGGGGCGGAGCCCCGGACGCGCCGGAGGGTCCGCAGGGAGCCGCCGCTCTCCGGAGGGGGCTCGCCGTCCGGTCTCCACCGGGGACCTGGCCGGCGGGCGGACGGTCCGGCGATCGGATGAGGACCGCAGGCCGGCCCGCGTCGCCGCGAGCCGGCCTGCGCCTCGTTCGTGGGCTACGGCACCACGTTCACGTCGTCGTTGCCGGCGATCGCCTGCCCCAGGTAAGTGCGCCCCTGGAGCGCCGCGGACGTGGACGTCGTCGTGAGCTGGAGCGCCTCGGTCTGGACCTGCACGACGAGGTCCAGGAGCCCGTCACCGTTCACGTCCTCGGCGGACGCGGAGGGCGTCCCGTTGCCGCGCAGGACGATGGGCGAGCTCGCGAGCGTCACGGTGAGCGGATCCACCGTCGTCGCGTCGAACATCGGGCTGCTGAGGATGGCGACCGGCACGACGCCGTTCGAGCCGAGGTTGATGCTGTTCGGGGAGCTGCCCGGCTTGATGTCCACGCCGACGATGATCGTGCTCGCGGAGGGGAGGACCGAGATCGACCCGATCGTGATGATGTTGTTGCCGTTGTTCGACTCCGCGACCCGGTTGTCCCAGTCGATGAGGCCGATCACGGGCCACGAGAGCGGCACGAAGTCCGCGGGGAGGGGCGTCGGGATGGTCAGCGTGACCTGTGCCCCCGCGGCGAGGCCGGGCACGGAGACGTAGCCGAGCCACCAGTCGTCGTCCGACTCGTCGCAGGTGGTGCGGCGCGTGCAGACGTTGCCGTCGCGCGTGAGCACGATGCTCACGCTGAACGCCTTCGAGTCCCCGGCGCCCTGGTTCACGATGGTGACGGTCACCGGGACCGTGTCGCCCTGCGCGGCCGAGGCGGGGAACGAGACCGGCCCGAAGGTCAGGTCCGGCAGGCCGATGGTGAGCGGCCGGGAGGTGGAGTTGTTGGACTCGTCGCTCTCCGGGACCGCCCCGGTGCCGTCGGCGGTGGCGCGAATGAGGTACGAGCCCTCCGTGAGGTTGGACGGGAGCGTGTAGGTGGTGCTCACCGTCTGCTGCCCGCCGGCCGCGAGCGCGCCGACCTGGAAGTTGCCGAGCGACACCAACATCGTGCCGGTGCTGGCAGAGACGAGGGTGAGCGAGAGGGCGGACGGATTCGCGTTCCCTGCCCCCTGGTTCACGACCGTGGCGCTCACGGTGATCGTCTGGAGCGTGCCGGCGGCGGACGGCGCCGCGACGGAGGAGACGGCGAGATCGGGGGCGTTGACCTGGATCGCCACCGCGGCGGTGTCGTTCGCCGGATTCGGGTCGAGCACGCCGGCGGCGGAGGCCGCCCTGACGATGAGGTACGCGGGGCCGGAGACGGCGGCGGCGTAGGCGGAGACCGTGCAGTTCGCCGTCAGCGTCTGCTCGGCGCCGGGGTCGAGGGTCGCGAGGGCGGAGGTGCAGGTCTGCACGTCGTTGGAGGAGAGGACCGGATCGCTGGAGAGGTAGCCGTACAACCAGACGTACCCCTGCGCGCCCGGGCCGACGTTCCGGACGGTCACCGCGTAGGAGAGCTGCTGCAGGGTGCTCGCGGCCGCCGGGGCCACGATCCCGGTCACCGCGAGATCCGAGCTCATGGCCTGGAAGCTCTGCAGCCGATCGTTGCCGGAGTCGGCGACGACGACGCGGGCCCCGCCCCGGTCGAACGCGATGCCCGAGGGCGACGCGAGCTGGCCCGCCTCCGCGCCCGGCGTGCCGAACGCGGTCTCGAAGGCGCCGGACGGCGCGAAGACCTGCACGCGGGCGTTGCCGCTGTCCGCCACGTAGACGTTGCCGCCGGCGTCCACCTCCACGCCGGTGGGCCGCTGGAGCTGCCCCTCGGCGGTGCCGGTCCCGCCGAAGTCGAAGACCCCGTTCCGCGAGGCGACGATCCGGTCGTTCCCGGTGTCCGCGACGTAGATCGAGCCGTCGGGGCCGAGCGCGATGTCGGTCGGGGAGTCGTACTGGCCCGGTCCGCTGCCGTGGCCGCCGTTCGGGACCGGCGGGAAGTCCTGTCCGTAGTCGGCGAGCATCATGACCGCGATGCGGTGATTCCCGGTGTCCGCGACGTACAGGAACATGTCGTCGCACGCGACGCCGTGCGGAGCGTTCATGCCCCCGTACACGGCGGAAAGGTTCCCGGCCGTGTCGAACACCTGGACGCGGTTGTTGTTCGTGTCGGCGACGAAGACGGTCGGCTCGCAGACGGCGATGCCGGTCGGGCCGTCGAGCTGCCCGTTCGCGCTGCCGAGGCTCCCCCACGCGCGCAGGAACTGGCCGTCGCGCGAGAAGACCTCCACGCGCGCGTTGGCGGTGTCGGTCACGTAGACGTTGCCGGCGCTGTCCACCGCCGCGCCCGAGGGCGCGTCGAGCTGGCCCGCGCCCGCGCCGGAGCTGCCGATCTGGGCGATGAAGTCGCCGGGCGCCGCGGAGGCGGTGCCGGCGAGCGCCAGCGCCGCGAGGTAGACCATCCATCGAGAGCTCATCGTCGAGACCCCTTTCGCGCGCCGCCCTTGCGGCGCCTGCCGACGTTCACGGTCGGTGTCCGGCGTATACCGTACCTGCTCTCACGGACGCCTACCCCGAATGCGTTTGCTGTAGGTCAATGTTCTCGGAAAGTGCGGCGAAAGGCCGCGGCGTCCCGAGGCGCGACCCTTGCCGCCGGACAACCGCTGGAAGAAGGCGGGCGAGCGCTCGACAGAGCAGGGTGGCCGCCCGATCAGGCAGGCGCCCGTTCCCGCGCCCGTTGCCCTTGCGCCGCGCGCGTCGAGTCGCCACGGTTCGGCGAAGGGGGCGACGAACCGTGATCCAGCAGCAGGAAGCTCAACCGGGGGCCGAGACCTCGACCGCCGGAGTCGAGGAGCACGAACCGCGCCTCGACCCCCGAGCGAGCGTGCTCGTGGTGGAGGACGAGCACGAGCTGCGCGAGCTCATCGCGCGCTGGCTCGAGAGCAAGAGCTACCACGTGGTCGAGGCGGCCGACGGGCAGGACGCGGTCGAGCTGCTCGAGGCGGGCCTCGAGCCCGACGTGATCCTGCTCGACCTGACGATGCCGCGGATGGACGGTCGGGCCTTCCTGGACTGGCTCCGCTCGGAGCCCAAGCACCGCGACCGACGGGTGATCGTCGCGAGCGCCTACCTCGAGGACGAGCCGGCCCTCGACGCGGACCGGACCTTCGCGAAGCCGTTCCGGCCCGACCTGCTCGAGCGCGAGCTCGCGCGGCTCGTCTCCGGAGATTGAAGCCCGCTACCCGAGATACGCCGCGAGCAGCCGCTCGTCGCGGCGCAGCTCGGCGGGGGTGCCCTCGATGGCGATGCGGCCGCGCTCCATCACGTAAGCGTAGTCGGCCACCTCGAGCGCCGTCTTCGCGAACTGCTCGACGAGCAGCATCGTCATGCCCTCCGCCTTGAGCTGGCGGATCGTGCGGAAGACCTCCTGCACGATCACCGGCGCGAGCCCCATCGAAGGCTCGTCGAGCAGCATCACCTTGGGCCGTGCCATCAGGGCCCGGCCGATGGCGAGCATCTGCTGCTCGCCGCCCGAGAGGGTCCCGGCGAGCTGCCTGCGCCGCTCGCGCAGGCGCGGGAAGAGCCCGTACACGCGCTCGAGATCGGCCGCCGCCCGGCCGCGGAAGCCGAAGAAGCGCGGCAGCCGGCCGTAGGCGCCGAGGAGCAGGTTGTCCTCCACGCAGAGCGTGCCGAACACCTTGCGCCCCTCCGGCGCGTGCGCGAGCCCGAGCCGGGCGATCCGCGACGCCGGGAGGCCGCCGACGGGCTCCCCGTCGAGGAGCACGCGGCCGCGCGCCGGCCGGATGAGCCCCGAGATGGCGCGCATCGTCGTGGTCTTGCCCGCGCCGTTCGCGCCGATGAGCGCGACCACCGTCCCGGGCTTCACGGCGAGCGAGGTCCCGAGCAGCACCTCGCTCAGGCCGTACCCCGCGTACACGTCCTCCACGAGCAGCATCGCGCTCTCCCTCACGAGATCCGTGCGCCGGCGGGCGGCGCGGGCAGGGCGGCGTCCCCGACGTTGCCGAGGTAGGCCTCGATGACCTTGGGGTGGCGCTTCACCTCGTCGGGCGAGCCCTCCGCGATGAGCTTGCCGCCGTCGAGCGCGGTCACCACGTCGCAGAGCTGCGTCACCACGTCCATGTGGTGCTCGATGAGCACGATGGTCACGCCGCGCTCGCGGATCCGGCGGATGACCTCCACCTGCTTCACCACGTCCGGGTGGGCGAGGCCGGCGGCGGGCTCGTCGAGGATGAGGACCTCGGGCTTCCGCGCGAGGGCCCGGGCCATCTCGAGGAAGCGCTGCGCGCCGTAGGTGAGGTCCTTCGCGGGGGTGCGCGCCTGCTCCCGCAGCCCGACGAGCTCGAGCAGCGCCAGGGCGTCGGCGCGCGCGCGCCGGTCCTCCGCGCGGCCGAGGCCGAGCAGCACGAACGGCAGGGGGGCCCGGTACACGCCCGTGAGCGCGACCATCACGTTCTCGAGCGCGGTGAGCCCGGTGAAGAGCTGGAGGTTCTGGAACGTGCGGGCGACGCCCGCCCGGGCGACGCGGACGAGGCTGCCGTGGGGGAGCGGGCTGCCCCTGAGCAGCGCCTCGCCCGAGGTCGGCGTGTAGAGGCCGGAGATCACGTTCACGAGCGTGCTCTTGCCGGAGCCGTTCGGGCCGATGAGGCCGTGGACGTGCCCGGCGCGCACCGCGAGGGAGACGCCGTCGACCGCCTTCACGCCGCCGAAGTGCCGCCGGAGGTCGCGCAGCTCGAGGAGCACGGCGCCGTCGGCGAGCCGGGCCGGGAGGACCTCGTCGAGGGGCGAAGGGGGCGGGAGCGGCGGCGGGGCGATGCGGAGGAGCTGCGCGAGGAAGCGGGTGGCGAAGCCCATGAGCCCCTCGGGCAGCCCCACCACCACCGAGAACAGCATCAAGGCGAAGATCGCCTTGCGCCAGTCCTCGGTGTTCTCGACGACGAGCCCGCCCACCACGAGCGCGGAGGTCGCGACCACCGGGGCGATCGCCTGGAACGGCCGCATCGTGCGCCGGAAGAGCCCGCGCGCGCCCGCGGCGAGGGCGACGGCGAGCCCGAGCGCGGAGAACGCCTGGAAGAGCGTCCGGTTGGAGAGCAGGTTCGGGAGGAGCGCCACGAGCGAGGCGCCCACGAACGCGCCCCACAGGCTCTTCCTCCCGCCGAGCACGACCCCGAGCAGCAGGATCACCGTGAGCTCGTACACGAAGCTCTGCGGCTGGAGGTACTGGAAGTTGAACGCGTAGAGCGCGCCCGCGAGGCCGCCGAGCCCGGAGCCGAACGCGAACGCGGCGACCTTGTGGCGGTAGGTGCCGACGCCCATCGCGTCGGTGGCGATGGGGCTGTCTCGCAGCGCCTCGAACGCGCGGCCCCACTGCGACGAGAGCAGGTTCCGCATCGCGATCCAGACCATCGCGAGGAGCGCCACGCACATCCAGTAGAACGCGCGCGCCCCGAGGGCGTGGCCGAGGAGCGGCGGGCGGGAGAGGCTGAAGCCCTGGGCGCCCTGCGTCAGCCACTCGAGCTCGTTCAGGGCGGTGGTCGCGAGCGCCGTGAAGCTCAGGGTCGCGAGCGCGAACTGCGGCCCCTCGAGCCGGAGCGCCGGGAGCGCGAGGAGCGCGCCGAGCACGAAGCACACGGTGGGCGCGACGAGGAGCGCGCCGACCAGGCCCAGGCCGGTGTGGGTGACGACGATCGCGGCGGCGTACGCGCCGAGGCCGAGGAACGCCGCCTGGGCGAGGTTCACCTGGCCGAGGTAGCCGACCGTGACGTCGAGGCCGATGAGGAGGATGCCGTAGATGGCGAGGAGCATGAGGAGCCCGAGCGCGTACGGGCTCGCCACGGCGAGGGGGAGCGCCGCGAGGGACGCGAACAGCAGGAGCTCGGCACCGCGGACGAGGAACAGCCGTTTCCACATGGCGCGAGCGCTCCCGTCAGACCTTGCGGATGGCGGCCTTGCCGAACACGCCGGTGGGGCGCACGGCCAGGGCCAGGATGAGGAGGACGAGGCCGGGCGCCTCGCGCCAGCCGCTCCCGACGTAGAAGCTCGCGAGCGTCTCGAGGGCGCCGAGGAACATCCCGACGAGCACCACGCCGAACCCGGAGTCGAGGCCCGCCACCACCGCCACCGAGAACGCCTTCAGCACGAGCGCCGAGGCCATCGTCGGCCCGACCGTGGTGATGGGCGAGACGAGGATGCCGGCGAGGGCGGCCACCGCGCCGGACAGCGCGTACGAGAGCATCACCGTCCGCTTCGCGGAGATGCCCATGAGCTCCCCGGCGTCGCGATCCACCGACACCGCCTCGAACGCCTTCCCGAGCAGGGTCCGGCGCTTGAGGAGCTCGATGAGGCCCATCACGGCGAGGACGCCGACCGCGACCGACAGCTCGAGCGGCGTCACGTCCACGCCGAGCACGTGGATGGAGTCGGAGGGGATGGGCGTCGGGAACGGCCGGTCGTCGCGGCCCCAGATGTTCTCCGCGGCCGAGAAGAAGAACAGGCCGAGGATGATGGTGAGCAGGATCCAGCCCTCGCTCTTCTGCTCCAGCGCGAGCCGCACGCCGGCGCGCTCGACCACGAGGCCGAGCGCCGCGCCGAAGAGGAGGCCGGCGGGGAGCACGAGCCAGTAGGAGAGGCCCAGGTCCAGGAGCGTGAGGCTGAAGAACGCCGACACCATCACGAGCTCGCCCTGCCCGAAGTTGATGCTCTTGCTCGTGGCGTAGGTGAGCTGGAAGCCGTAGGCGATGAGGGCGTAGACGAGGCCCATCAGCGCCCCGCTGATGGCCATCTGGGCGACGATCGAGGCGGGCACGGGCGCGGGATCCGAGGTGCGGGGAGGAGACCGGAGGAGAACGAAGAGAACGGGGGAGGGGAGGAGGGCGGCCCTCCTCCCCCTCGCCGGAGGCTACATGTTGCCGTTCTTCTGCAGGCGGGCGCGATCGCGCTCGTTCGCGAACACGACGCGGCCGTCCTGGATCATCCCCATCACGACCTGCTCGCGGCGGAACGCCTCGTGGGTCTCGACGTTCGACGGATCCCACTTCGAGTAGGGCTTCTTCCAGGTGGCGATGACGCCGCTCACCGGCTCCGTCAGGTCCTCGAGCGCCTCGCGGATCTTCTGGCTGTCGGTGCTCTTCGCCTGCTTGACCGCCGCGGCGAACATGTACACCGCGTCGTAGCCCTGCGCGGCCGACACGGGGGAGGGGATGCGCGTGACGCCGTAGGCCTTGTGGTAGGCCGCGATGAAGGCCTTGGCCTTCGGGGTGATGGGCTCCTCGATGAACGTCTGCGGCATGAGCGTGCCGTTGCCGTTCTTGCCGGCGTTGTCGATGAAGTTCGACATGGAGAGCGTCCAGCCGCCGATGAGCGGCACCTTCATGCCGAGCTTGGCCATGCCGTTCGCGACGGCCGCCATCTCGGGCCCGATGCCCCAGATCAGGATCGCCTGGGCGCCGCCGGCCTTCGCGCGGAGGAGCTGGGCGGTCATGTCCTTGTCGCCGATGTTGAACTTCTCGGTGGCGACCACCTGGAGCTTGTCGCCCTGCAGCTTCATCTGGCGGACGAGGTCGTCACGGCCGGAGACGCCGTAGTTCGTCGCGTCGTGCAGCAGCGCGACCTTCGTGTACTTCCGGTTGACCGCCTCCTCGACCACCATGGCCGCCTGGATGCCGTCGTGCGCCGCGAAGCGGAACATCGAGAGCGTCTTCGGGCCCTCTGCGCCCTTCGCCCACTGGGTCATCGAGGCGGAGCCCGCCGCAGGGGTGATGATCTTCACGATGCCCCGGTCCTGGAGGTGCTTGTCGCCCGCGAGCACCACGCCCGTGTTCACGGAGCCGATGACGCCGGAGAGGTCCGGCATGGCGGCGAGCTCCTGGGCGATGAGCGCCCCGCGCTCGTTCTTCGCCTCGTCGTCGCGCTCGACGGCCTCGATCTTGAGCTTCTTGTCGCCGACCTGGATGCCGCCCGCGGCGTTGATCTCGGCGATGGCGAGCTTGGCGCCGTCGCGCATGGACGCGCCCATCGGGGCGGAGCCGCCGGTGAACGGGCCGGTGACGGCGATCTTCACGGAGTCGGCGGCGGAGACCGGGAGGGAGAGGGCGCAGAGCAGCAGCGTTCCGAAGAGCTTCGTCATGTGATCCCCTGGAGCGGGTGAACGCGAGGAGCGCAAAAAACGGGTTCGGGAGACGCAAATCCAGCAGCGGCGCGGTACGGTAACACGAAAGATCCGCGGCGCGCGGGAGCGCGCAGCGGGTTCGACGAGGGATCGGAGCCTGGGAAAACGGCGAGGGATTCGAGCGTGAACACGGATGTTCTCGACGGATCGCGACGGCTCTGGACTCACGGTCGACCGCCGTGGCGGCCCATGGGTCGCGGGCGCCCCAGGGGAGGCGGGGCACGCGAATGCTGCGCGCAGGCGCGGGTGCGACGCGCATGAGCCTCGGTGAGGTCGCCCTGCTGTCGTCCGCCGCGTTCGTGGCCGGCGCGCTCAACGCGGTGGCCGGCGGCGGCAGCTTCCTCACGCTGCCGGCGCTCGTCCTCACCGGAGCGGCACCGCTCGCCGCGAACGCCACCGGCACCTTCGCGCTCCTGCCGGGCTACCTGTCGGGCACCTGGGGCTTCCGGGAGGAGCTACGCCCGCCCCCGGGGCTGTCGTTCCCGGCGCTCCTCGCGCTCGGCGCGGCGGGGGGCGCGCTCGGCGCGGCGCTCCTCCTCCTCACGCCGGCGCCCGCGTTCCGCCGCATCGTCCCGTGGCTGCTCCTCGCCGCGACCGCCCTCTTCGCCGCCGCGCCGCGGCTCCTGCGCGCGGCGCGCGCGGGCGGCGGCGCCGGAGCGCGCGGAGCGGCGATGGGCGTGCTCGCGGTCTCGGTCTACGGCGGGTACTTCAACGGCGGGCTCGGCGTGCTGCTCCTCGCGCTGTTCGCGGTGCTCGGGCAGACGAACCTGAACGCGATGAACGGGCTCAAGAACCTCCTCTCCGCGGTCCTCTCCGCGATCGCGGTGGGCCTCTACGCCTTCGGCGGGATCGTCCTGTGGCGCGAGGGGGCGCTCATGATGGTGGGCTCGATCGCGGGCGGCTACCTGGGAGCGCGAGCCGCTCGCAGGGTCCCGGGCGCGTGGCTGCGCGGAGGGATCGTGGCGACGGGCCTCTTGATGGCGGCGCTCTTCTGGCTGCGCGCCTGAGGGCGCCGCCGCCCGCACCGGAGCACGCGCGCCGGTCAAACATCCGGAGCCGGTGAAGTGCGCTCGGGGCACGGAGCACGAGCACGCCATCGAGGCTCCGTGCAATCACGGACACCGCGGCGACCTCGCCCATCGAGGCTACGGGCGATCACGGACACGGCGCCCGATCTCGCCCACCCGGGCGCCCGGAGCGTGCCCGGTCCGTTCGTTCGGTGGGCGATCTCTCGGCCGGCACCCAGCGTCCGCTTACGACCCAACCAACCGATGACGCGACCTGGTCTCGCTCCGGGCGCCGATACATGCGTGGGCCACACCGCGCGGCGCTCCGCCGCGGGAGTTCCCTGCGCGGCCGCCGCGCGGGCACGGGAGGTCCGGACATGGCGAACGTGATGGTGAAGCCCGATCGCGCCGAGGTTCCCCTGCTGACCCCGGAGCTGCTGGCTCCGCTCCGCGAGAAGCTGCGCGGCGCGCTCTGCCTCCGGGGCGAGCCGGGCTACGAGCAGGCGCGCACCCTGTGGAACGCCATGGTGGACAAGCACCCCGGCGCGGTGGTGCGCGCCGCCGGAGCGGCCGACGTCATGCGGACGGTAGACTTCGCGCGCGAGCACGGGGTCCTCTTGTCGGTGCGTGGGGGCGGGCACAACGTCGCCGGGAACGCGGTGTGCGAGGGCGGCCTCACCCTCGACCTCACGCCGATGAAGTCGGTGCGGATCGACGCCGCCCGGCGGACCGCGCGCGTCGAGCCGGGCGTCACCCTGGGTGAGTTCGACCGTGAGGCCCAGGCGTTCGGGCTCGTGACGCCGCTCGGCATCAACTCGACCACCGGGGTGGCCGGGCTGACGCTGGGGGGCGGGTTCGGCTGGACGAGCCGGAAGCTGGGGCTCGCGATCGACAACCTGCTCTCGGCCGACGTGGTCACCGCCGACGGCAGGCTCCTCCAGGCGAGAGAGGACGAGAACGCCGACCTCTTCTGGGCGATCCGCGGCGGCGGCGGGAACTTCGGCGTGGTGACGTCGTTCGAGTTCCGCCTCCATCCGCTCGGGCCGATGGTGCTCGCCGGGCTGGTCGTCCACCCGTTCTCCCGCGCGAAGGAGCTCCTGAAGGGCTATCGAGGCTTCGTCGCCGGCGCCCCAGACGACGTGACCGCCTGGGTGGTGATGCGCAAGGCGCCGCCGCTCCCGTTCCTCCCTCCGGAGGTCCACGGCAAGGAGGTCCTGGTGTTCGCCGCATGCTACGTGGGCGAGGTGCCGGAGGAGGGAGTGAAGGCGCTCGCTCCGCTCCGCGCCCTGGGGCAGCCCATCGCCGACGTGATCGGCCCCGCGCCCTTCGTGGCGTGGCAGACGGCCTTCGACCCGCTCCTCGCCCCCGGCGCCCGCAACTACTGGAAGTCCCACGACCTGCGCGAGCTCGACGACGCGGCGATCGACATCCTGCTGGACCACGTCCGGCGGCTGCCGTCTCCAGAGTGCGAGGTGTTCATCGGCACGCTCGGGGGCGCGATCAGCCGGGTGCCGGCGGAGGCCACCGCCTACTCGCGCCGTGACGTGCGCCTGTTCGTGAACGTCCACACCCGCTGGACCGACCGTGGCCAGGACGCGGAGTGCGTGCGCTGGACGCGCTCGCTCTTCGACGCGCTCACCCCGCACGCGACCGGCGGCGTCTACGTGAACTTCATGCCGGACGACGAGGCCCAGCGCGTGCAAGGCGCCTACGGCCCGAACTACGAGCGGCTCGCCAGGATCAAGGCGAAGTACGACCCAGACAACCTCTTCCGCCTGAACCAGAACATCCGCCCCGCCCCGTAGCGGCGCGGGCGGCGAGCACCGCGGGGACAGTGCACCACCGACGGCGCGTGCTGCCTCACCGAAATCCGGGTGCCTCGCTCGCGTGGCCCGCGCAAGATCCCACGGATCCGGCGGGATCCTGCGGATGGCAGGGGCTTCGCATTGAATCGCGCGAGCGCGGCACGCCGCCGTGCGAAGCGTCCCGGACGGACGAGGAGGCGAGCACATGCTGACCCGCATCGGAGGCACCGCGGCGCCCGGAGACTCGGTCGACCTCCTGCTCGAATGCCACGAGCGCATCCGCTCCTTCCTCGGCCTCGCGCGCCGGATCGCCGAGGCGGGTCCGGCCGAAGCAGCCGCGGTCCCCGAGGCGGCGGCCCGCGTGCGCCGCTACTTCACGCAGGCGCTGCCGCTCCACGCGCAGGACGAGGAGCGCTCGATCCTGCCGCGGCTGCGCGGGCGCGACCCGGCCGTGGATGCGGAGCTCGACACGATGACGCGGGAGCACGCCGAGCACGATGCGCCGCTCGCGATCCTCGTGGGCGCGTGCGAGGAGCTCGCGCGCGAGCCGGGCCGCCTGGCGGCGCTCGCGCCCGTCGTCGGCGCCGCCACGGCGGAGCTCGAGCGGCACTTCGTCGCGCACCTCGAGCGGGAGGAGAAGGTCATCTTCCCCGCCATGCGCCGGCTCCTCGAAAGGTCCGTGGACGGCGAGATCGTCCGGGAGATCCGCGCGCGCCGCGGCGTGGTCGAGCCGCCGGGCCCCGCTGCGCGCGCGGCGCCGCCGGCGCGGTAGTTCGCGTCCGGGGCGACGCCTCTCCTGCGGGATGCGCCGCGCGAGGCCGCAACGCATCTTCGCGCCGACAGGGCGAGGCGCGGAGGTGGTCATGGCGGGCGAAGGGGCCGTGCGGTCTTCGGCCGGGGATCGGGACGCTCCGCGGAGGAGGAGCGCCGCGCGCGCTCCTGGCGCTCGCGCTCCTCGGTCGCCGCGCCGGGCTCGGGCGGGGCTGCCCTCGCCGCGCCGGGACGGGGCAGCGCCGCGCCTGCGCCGAAGCTGGACGTCCCCTACGAGCCGAGCGCCCCCGAGGTGGTCGACCGGATGCTCGCGCTCGCGGACGTCCGGGCCGGGGACGTGGTCTACGACCTCGGCTGCGGCGATGGGCGGATCGTGATCGCCGCGGCGAAGCGCGGCGCCCGCGCGGTCGGCGTGGACCTCGATCCCCAGCGGATCCGCGAGGCGCGGGAGAACGCGCGCGCCGCGGGCGTCGAGGAGAAGGTGGAGCTCCGCGAGGGCGATCTCTTCGAGACCGACCTCGGGCCGGCGACGGTCGTGATGCTGTACCTGTGGCCCGAGGTGAACCTGCGGCTCCGGCCGAAGCTGCTCCGGGAGCTCCGGCCGGGCACGCGGGTCGTCTCCCACGCCCACGACATGGGCGACTGGGAGCCCCAGCGCACCGCCGTCGCCGGCGGCGCGCGGGTGTTCCTCTGGATCATCCCGGAGCGGCAGGTCCCTTGAAGCACGGCGTTCGGCTCGAAGCGCGGTCGCTGCCTTCGAGGCGCATGAGACCGGAGCCGAGACGGGCACCCGCAGCGAGGAGCGCCGAGGCGTACTGCTTCCGTACGCCGCAGGCGCGACGAGCGAGGACGCCCGTCGCAGGCCCGGTATCGTGCGCCGAGCACCTCACGCGAGGTTATGGAAAACCCGCTGGACGTCCTCGTCCTGCTCCAGCGCGTCCACCAGCTCGAGGACCTCCTTCGCCTGGTCCTCCGGGAGCTCGACCGGCGTCTGGGCCACGTACTCCGACTCGGCGGAGAGGAGGGGGAGCTTCCGCTCCTCGATGGCCGCCTGGAGCTGGCCGAAGCTCTCGAACGCGCTGCGGATGACGATCTGCTTCTCGCCCTTCTCGCCGGTCCCCTCGCCCATCTCCTCGAGGCCGTGATCGATGAGGTCGAGCTCGATCGCGTCGAGGTCGATCCCCTCGGGCGCGAGGCGGAAGACGCCCATCCTGCGGAACTGGAACGCCACGCTGCCGGTCGTGCCGAGGTTGCCGCCGTTGTTCTTGAAGTGCATCCGGACGTTCGCCACGGTCCGGACCACGTTGTCGGTGGCGGTCTCCACCATCACGGCGACGCCGTGCGGCGCGTAGCCCTCGTAGACGACCACCTCGTACGCCTGCTGGTCCTGGCCGCTCGCCCGCTTGATGGCGGCCTCGACCTTGTCCTTCGGCATGTTGGCGCCGCGGGCGTTCTGCAGCGCGCGCCGGAGCGCGGGGTTGTTGTCCGGGTTGGGCCCGCTCCCCTTCACGGCGATGGCGATGTCCTTGCTGATCCGGGTGAAGACCTTCGCCATCCGGTTCCAGCGGGCGAACATCGTGGCCTTGCGAGTCTCGAAGATGCGTCCCATGCGTCCCTCTCTCGGCGCGGGGCGAGGCCGTCCCTCGCGCCCCCGGACGGGCGGATATCTCACACGGCCACCCGCGCGCAAGCTCCGCGCGCCCGCGCCCTTCGCGCCTGCTAGCCTGGGATGAGGCCGTGCAGCAGGTCCGAGCGGTCCACCATGCCGACGAGGTGCCCGCCCGCGTCGGTCACGGCGAGGACCTTGTGGTTACCCGCCAGCATGAGGCCGATCGCCTCGGCGACGGGCGTGTCCTCGCGGGCGAGGGCGACCTCGCTCGTCATCAGATCCGCCGCCGTGCGCGCGTGGGCGTGACGCTCCAGCGTGATCTCCTCCGGCCCCGGGTGCGCGAACGGGAGCCGGCTCATGAGCGAGCGCAGCGCGCCCGGCCTGAGCGCGGGGGTGATCCGCTCGAGCAGCTCCGCGTCCGTGACGAGCCCCACCACCCGGTGCTCGGCGTCCACCACCAGGGCTCGGTTCAGCCGCGTCGCGACGACGGCCTGGAACACCTCCGCGAGCGGCGTCTCCGGCCGCACGAGGGGGAAGTCGCGCCGCATCACGCGCGCGAGCGGCGTGTCCCGGGCGAGGCCGAGGGCCCGCGCCGCCGCCCCCGAGCCCGGCGCGGCGGTGTCGAGGCTGCGGGCCGCGGCCCGGAGCAGATCGACGCGGGCCACGACGCCGACGAGCTTGCCGTGGTCGCTCACGACCGGCATCCGCTTCAGGCGCAGTCGCGCCATCCGCGCGGCCACGTCCGGCAGCGGCGTCCCGGCCTCGACCGTCACCGGGGGCCTCGTCATGACGTCGGCGGCGACGAGGCTCGAGCGGGAGAGCCGCTGCAGGAGCTCCTGCAGCTCCGGGCGCTCGAGGGTCGCGGCGAGATCGAGCCGCACGCCGAGGCCGCCCTTGCGGACGAGATCCGAGCCCGTGACGATCCCGACGGGCACGCCGTCGTCGACGACCGGCACGGCGCGGTACGGCTTGCCGAGCAGCGCCTCCACGACCTCGCGAAGGGGCGTGTCGCTCGCCGCCGAGACCACGTCGCGCGACATCACGTCGGCGGCGGTCATCGTCGCGGGGAGGTCCCGCACCGGGTGCGGCGCGTGCAGCACGATCTCGGTGTCGTCCACGGTGATGAGGCCGTGCGGCACGAGCTCCTTCACCCGGGGCAGGAGCCGCTCGACCACCTCGGGCCGGTCGATCCACTCCACGATCACCGGCAGGTGAGGCGCGATGTCGACGAGCCCGGCGGTGTGGAGCTCCCCCGCGGCGCCGAAGCCGCTCGCCGCGCGGAGGAGCGTCGCGCCCTGCGCGTTCTCCCGGCGCAGGTACTCGAGGACCGCGTGCGCCGCCGGGCTCCGCCCGACGCGGTCGTCCTCGCTCGTGTAGACGCGGACGCGCTTCGCCTTGCCGACGAGGTCGATGCCCATCCTTCACCCCCGGGCCGGTCGAGATCCCGCCCGAACCACGCCGAGGCGGGCGCCCGTCCGGATCCTAGGGCACGGGGTCTGTTCGGGCAGGCGCGATCGGGGTGCCGGCGAGGACCCCTGGGGGATCAGCGGCCGGCTGGCGAGCGGCGGCCAGGGGAGCGCGCCTGAACGCTTCCGCGCGGGATCACGTCGATGACGACCCGCGGATCATCCTTCGCCACGAGCTCCTGCTCGGCGCGGACGAGCGCCCGCGGCGCACGCCGCGTGAACCAGAGGTGCGCGTCCGGCGCGTGCACGAACGGGCGGAGGGGGAGGGGGAGCTTCGGGTGGAGCGTGAAGCGGTCGCACGCGATCCGCCGCTCCGCCGCAGGGATGTCCTCCGGGCCGTCGTCGCGTACCACGAGGGTCACCACGCGCGGCTTCGGCGTGAACGCGACGAAGGTGAGCTCCGACGCTCCACCCGGCTCGAGGGGGAGCTGACTCGCCGCGAGGGCCGTGCCGTAGCCTGCGAACGAGCGGCCGGCCGGGAGGTCGAGCTTCGCGCGCTCTCGCTCCATCCGATCTCCGCGCCGGACGACCGAACGCGCCTCGCCGGTGGCGAAGTCCACCTCGAACCGGCGCTGCTCCTCGCCGCGCAGCGTCTCGATCCAGGCGAACCGCTCCTGCTCGAGCTCGGCCCCGACCCGGAACGTGTCGGTCTCCTCCGCCCGCCGCCCGTCGCGGAACACCCATCGGGCGTGAACGACGAGCCGGTCTCCGCGGCGCTCCTGGGAGAGCTCGCCGTCGGCGACCACCGCGCCCCGCGCGTCGGACATGGAGGGGAAGCCGTGCAGCGCGCCGGGCGGCGAGCGCACCTCGACCGCCGTCGCCGGGGAGGCGAGGGCGAGGAGCAGCAAGGCCGCGGCGGTACGGCTCACGAGCCCAAAGGTGCTCACCCCTCGGCTCGAGCGCCCCGCGTGGGAGCCCGGGCCGTACGCACCGGTACGAACACCTGTACCGCGGCGTACGGGCGCATCGAGGGAGGGCACGTGATCTCGCGAGGATCCGCGCGGCATACCGGTTGCTCTCCGGGCAGCCGGCCGCTCGGTGCGGCCAAAAAGGAGAGACAAGCATGAAGCGCATGTGGGTCATCACCGCCGCACTCGCAGGGATCCTCTTCGCCCGGGCCGGGCTCGCCGACGACGTGGAGACGAAGGACGCCGCGGACGGCGCCCTCGCCGACAAGGCCGACGCGCCCGCGACGCCGCCCACGCTGCCGAGCCAGGCCTCGGAGCGCGCCACCTACGTCCACGAGAACATCGCGTTCGGCAAGCAGGGCGACGCGCAGCGCGCCGCCCACGCCCAGGCGCAGGACTCGGCCCGCGACGCGCGGGCGCACGCTGCGAACGCCGCCGCGCACGCCGCCGCTGCGAGCGCCGCGGGCGCCGCGAGCTCCGACGCGCACGCCGCCGCGGGCCAGACCCGGGCGGAGACCGCGCGCACGACGCGGAGCCAGCCGACCCCGTACGTCCCGCCCACCAACACCGGCCGCCGCTAGCGACGATGCTCGCCCCCGCCGTCGCGGTCGCCCTGCTCGGGCTGTCGCTCGCGAGCGGAGGCTCGGGCGCCGACGAGCACGTGCTCGCCGGCGCCCGGCTCTTTCGCGAGTCCCGCTACGAGGAGGCGCTCGCCGAGTTCCGCCGCGCGGAGGAGCTCGGCTCGGAGCGCGCGCGCGGCTACGCGGGCGCGGCGCTCGCGAAGCTCGGCCGCGCCGGCGAGGCGCTGGACCAGTTCGAGTCGTGGGGAGCGGCCCCGGGCGGCGACGCGCTGCTCGACTACTACCACGCGCTCGCGTGCCACGGCGCCCGCCTCTACGCGCGCGCGGACCGGCTGCTCGCCGGCGTGGAGGCCCGCGGGGAGCCGCACCTCCGCGAGCTCGCGACGCGCCTGCGCGGCCAGCTCGCGGCCCTGCTCGCGGGCGAGCCGCCGCGCGACGCGATCTCCTGGTACCTCGCGCGCTGCGAGGAGCAGGGCCGCCGCGGCCGGGCGGCCTCTGCGCGCGCCTACTGCGAGGAGGCGCGGGTGCTCGGCGAGCGGCGCGCGGATCGCTACGGCGTGGCGCACGCCGGGCCGGAGGAGCCCTTCGAGCGCGGGCTCCGGCTCATGCGCGCCGGGGATCGGCGCGCGGCCGCCGCGGCGTTCGCGGAGGCGCGCGGGGACGGGGGCGGGGCGGCGGCGCTGCTCGAGGGCATCTGCCTGTACGAGCTCGGGGAGGACTCGCGCGCCGACGCGTCCCTCGCCGTCGCCGAGCGCTCCGCCGAGCACCGCGAGGCGGCCGAGTTCTACCGCGGCCTCGTGGCGCTGCGCGCCGGCCGCTCCGACGACGCGGCCCGGCTGCTCGAGCGCGCGAGCACCGACCCGGAGCTCGGCCAGACCGCGCTCGGGCTCGCGCGACTCGCCCGCCGCGGCGGCCGCCTCGGCCTGTCGATCTTCGCCGAGTCGGGCTGGGACTCGAACGTCGATCTCACGCCCGACGCGAGCCGCGTCCGCAGCGGGACGGGCGACGCCGACACCGGGATCACCGCGGTGGGACGCTTCTCGCCGGCCGGCGAGAGCGGCCCGTTCCTGCGCGCGACCGCCCAGCTCCGCGAGCAGGCGCGCTACGACGTGCTCGACCTGCGCGGCGGCGGCGTGGCCGCGGGGTGGCAGGCGGGGAGGGGCGCCCGCTACCTCCTCGCCGAGGGCGGCTACGATCGCCAGGACCTCGGCGGCGCACCGTACCTCACGGCGCCGCGCGCGCTCGGCGCGGCGCGGGTCCCGCTCTCCACCGAGACCTCCCTGGGCGCGACCTATCTCGCCCGGTGGGAGTCGTTCCACACCGAGATCGCCGCGCCGTACGGTGGCCTGCGCCAGCTCGGCGAGGTCGACCTCACCCTGCTCCTCGGCGGGCGCGGCAGCGCGACCCTCGCCTGGCGAGGCGTCCGGGACGGTGCCCGCGAGCCCGCGCTGGCGTCCTTCGAGCAGGGGCCGCGCGTGGGGCTGCGCCTCGAGCTCGGGCCGCGGGCGCGCGCCGGCCTCGACGCGAGCCTCGCTTGGCGCACGTACGACGCGCTCGACCCGGGGCTGCGCGCCGTCCGCGCCGACACGGCGCTCGCGGCCGGGGCGACGCTCGAGCTCGATCTCGCCGATCGCTGGTCGCTCCGGCTCGGCGTCGCCGGGCACAAGGAGCTCTCCAACGTCCCGGAGCTCTCCTGGACGAAGCTCGCGCCGTCGCTCGGGATCGCCTACACCGTCGGGCTGCGCTGACGGGGCGCTCGCCCGGCCGGGCGCGCGCCGCGAGCGGCTCCGGACGCGCCCCGCCGCCGCCGCGTATATGATGCGCCCGGCCGCGCCCGTGCGGCTCCACTCGATCGACCGGCACGCGATGAGACTCACGCTCGGCATCTCGCCCTGTCCCAACGACACCTTCATCTTCGACGCGCTGGTGAACGGCGCGATCGACACGGGCGAGCTCCGCCTCGACGTCGTCCACGAGGACGTGCAGACGCTGAACGAGTGGGCGAGGGCGGGCCGGCTCGACGTGAGCAAGGTGAGCTACGGCGTCGTGCCGGCCATCGCGGGCGACTACGCGCTCCTCCGGTCGGGCGGCGCGCTCGGCCGCGGCGTGGGGCCGCTGCTCGTCGCGCGGCCCGGCGTCGACGCGTTCCGGCCGGAGACGATGCGGGTGGCGGTGCCAGGCCGAGACACCACCGCCCACCTCCTCTTCTCGCTCGCCTACCCGGCGGCGGCGCACAAGCAGTTCCGGGTGTTCTCCGACATCGAGGACGCCGTCCTCGGCGGCGCGGTGGACGCGGGCGTCATCATCCACGAGGGTCGCTTCACCTACGCGGCGAAGGGGCTCGTGAAGCTGCTCGACCTCGGCGAGCACTGGGAGCGCCAGACGGGCGCGCCCATCCCGCTCGGCGGCATCGTCGCGCGCAGGACCCTCGACCGCGACGTGCTCCGCGCGCTCGAGCGCCTCGTCCGCGAGAGCACCCTGCACGCGCTGGCGCGGCGGCCGCTCGTGACCGAGTACGTGAGGCGGCACGCGCAGGAGATGGACGAGGCGGTGATGCGCCAGCACATCGACCTGTACGTGAACGACTTCTCGGTGGACGTCGGCGACGCAGGGGGGAGAGCGGTCGAGACGCTGCTCGACGTGTACGCGCGGATGAACCCCGCGTCCGCCGGGGTGCGGCGCGACGTGTTCCTGTGAGTCGCTGGAGCGGGCCAGGGCCCGCGGTCGGGAGCGCCTGTCGGGTACCTCCGCCATCCGTCCGTGCGCGGGCCGCCCGCGGCGCGCAGATCCGGGCACCACACGGGAGGTGGGCATGACCCGAACGACGGTGACCATCGTGGCCGCGGCGCTCGCGATCGCCGGCGCGGCGCGCGCCGAGGTGAAGACGCAGGAGATCGAGTACCGGCAGGGCGACACGGTGCTGAAGGGGTTCCTCGCGTACGACGACGCGGCCAAGGGGAAGCGGCCCGGCATCCTCGTCGTGCACGAGTGGTGGGGGAACAACGCCCACGCGCGGAACGCGGCGACGAAGCTCGCGAAGGCAGGCTACGTCGGGTTCGCCCTCGACATGTTCGGAGAGGGCAAGTCCACGACGCACCCCGAGGACGCGAAGGCGTTCGTGGCGGAGGCGACGAAGGACCCCGCCGTGAAGAAGGCCCGCTTCGAGGCGGCGCTCGAGCAGCTCGTGGCGCAGCCGCAGGTGGACCGTGAGAAGATCGGGGTCATCGGCTACTGCTTCGGCGGCGGGGTGGCGCTCGACATGGCGCGGGAAGGCGAGCCCCTGAAGGCGCTCGCGACCTTCCACGGCAGCCTCGCGAGGTCGAGCGAGCCCGCGAAGGAGGGGTCGTTCGGACCGCGCAGCATCCTCGTCCAGACGGGCGGCGCCGATCCCATGGTGCCGAAGGAGCAGGTGGCGGCGCTCGAGAAGGAGATGAAGGCGGCCGGGGTGAAGGCGCGCGTCATCACCTATCCGGCCGCGAAGCACGGGTTCACGAACCCCGACGCCGACAAGGCGGGCATGGCCGGGCTCGCCTACGACGCGAAGGCCGACCGCAGGTCCTGGGACGAGCTGCTGAAGTACCTGAAGGCGGTCTTCGGGAGGTGAGCGCGGCACCCCGCACCGCGACCGCCGGCCCGGCCGCGCACGTGCTCTCCGTGAGCGGGCTCGAGAAGCGCTTCGGCGCGACGGTCGCGGTGGACGGGGTGTCGTTCGAGGTCGGCCGCAACGAGATCGTGGGCCTGCTCGGTCCGAACGGCGCGGGGAAGACCACCACCATCAACATGCTGCTCGGCGTCCTCCAGCCGAGCGCGGGGACCATCCGGATCGAGGGCGTGGATCTCGCCGCCGAGCGATCGCGCGCCCTCGCGCGCACCAACTTCGCCGCGGTGTACGCCCCGCTCCCCGGCAACCTCACGGTCTCCCAGAACCTCCGCGTGTTCGGGCTGCTCTACGGCGTGAGGCGGCTCTCCGACCGGATCGAGGCGCTCCTCGCGCAGCTCGACCTGCGGCGCTTCCGGGACACGCGCTGCGGCGTGCTGTCGTCGGGAGAGCAGACGCGCGTCGCGCTCGCGAAGGCCCTCCTCAACGAGCCGCAGCTCCTCCTGCTCGACGAGCCGACCGCGTCGCTCGACCCGGCCACGGCACGCGACGTGCGGGCCAAGATCCGGGCGTGCGCGGCGGCGGGCACCGGCGGCGTGCTGTGGACGTCGCACAACATGTACGAGGTCGAGGAGGTCTGCGACCGCGTCCTCTTCCTCTCGCGCGGGCGGATCCTGCTCGAGGGCGACCCCCGGACGCTGCCCGGGGAGCACGGCAAGGCCACGCTCGAGGAGCTGTTCATCACCGTGGCGCGCGAGCCGCTCGCGCTCGAGGGGGCTTGATGATGACCTTGCGGGCCGGGCGCGTCTTCGCCGTCGTCCTCCGGCAGTGGTACCTGGTCCGCGGGAGCTTCTCGCGGATCGTGCCGCTCTTCGCGTGGGTGGCGGTGGACGTCGTGCTGTGGGGCTTCATCACGCGCTGGCTCGACAGCGTCGCCGCGCCGGGCGGGAGCTTCGTCCCCACGCTGCTCGGGGCGGTCCTCCTGTGGGACTTCCTCGCCCGCGTCATGCAGGGCGTGACGATGGCGTTCTTCGAGGACGTCTGGTCGCGCAACTTCCTCAACGTCTTCGCGACCCCGATCTCGATCGCGGAGTACGTCTCCGGGCTCGTGCTCGCGAGCGTGGCGACGAGCACGCTCGGCCTCGCCGTGATGCTCTCCATCGCGACGGGCGTGTTCGGGCTGTCGCTCCTCGGCTACGGTCTCCTGCTCGTCCCGTTCCTGCTCGTGCTGTTCCTGTTCGGCATCGCGCTCGGCATCACCGGCTCGGCCCTCGTCCTCCGGCTCGGGCCGGCCGCGGAGTGGTTCGTCTGGCCCATCCCGGCGGTGCTGTCGCCGTTCGCGGGGGTGTTCTACCCGCTCGCCACGCTCCCGCCCTGGATGCGCGCGGTCGGGCGCGCGCTGCCGCCGTCGCACGTCTTCGAGGCGATGCGCGCGATCGTCGCCGGCCGCGCCTTCTCGGGCGCGGCGCTCGCCTGGGGCGGCGGCCTCGCGGTCCTCTACATCCTGCTCGCGAGCTGGGTCTTCGTGCGCGTCCACCGCCACGCGGTCCGGACCGGGCTCATCGCGCGCTACAGCGCCGAGAGCGTGAGCTGAGCCAGCGGCCGGCGCGGCCGGTCGCCATCCCGCCCCAACACGCCGCGGCCGCCTGGCCGCTTCCTCGCTCGCCCGTGGCACGGGCGGCCGGGCGAGCCATCGCTCGCGGCCACGGCCGGCGAGCGCCCGAAATCCACGAGGCATCCGGCGTGAGCTGAAACAGCTCGTATTCGCTTCGAGCCGCGCTCGAGGAGAGCGAACCGGGTCGGCAGGGAGGCGAACGGGGGAGGCTTCGCGCGCTCCGTCCATGCGAAGGCCATGGGACGGGCGAGCGAGGGTAGATGGGTCGGGTAGACGGCGACTCGCCTGCAGGAGAGCCCCCATGACGAGTCACGGCAGTCGATCCCGCGCGCTGGCCTCGTGCGCGCTCCTCATCCTCGCCCTGCTCCCCGCGCACGCCCGGGCCGCGCCGGCCGCGAAGATCTGGGTCGCTTCGGCGACCGAGAAGATCCGTCCGGGCGACCCCGCGCGCGCGACCTCGGTCGCACGGATCTCCGCCGCCCGGAACGAGTTCGAGGCCTTCCAGGTGGTCGTCACCGGCAACGCCCGGGGCGTGCGCGCGAGCGCGTCCACGCTCTCGGGCCCGGGCGGCGCCGTCATCGCCGGCGTCCGGCTCTACCGCGAGGCCCTCATCAACCTGACGCGGCCGTCCGCGCCCGACGGCGCCACCGGGCGCTTCCCCGACGCCCTCGTCCCGGACGTGGACGAGATCGTCGGGGAGCGGCGGAACGCGTTCCCCTTCGACGTCCGGGGCGGCGAGAGCCGGGCGATCTGGGTGGAGGTGTTCGTGCCGCGCGGCGCCGCCCCCGGGCTCTACCGAGGGGAGCTCCGCGTGGACGCCTCGGGGCGCTCCACGGTCGTGCCGGTCGAGCTCACGGTGTGGGACTTCGAGCTGCCCTCGACCTCGACGCTCCGCACGGCCTTCGGCCTCATGTGGGGGACGCTCCCCGCCGGCCACGGCATCAGCGCGTCGGACGTGGCCGCGTTCGCGACGCTGCGCGCTCGCTACGGCCAGCTCGCGCTCGACCACCGCCTCTCCCTCTCGCGTCACGATGACGGACAGTGGAACGACCTCGACCACTTCGACCGCTACTACCGTCCGCTGATGGACGGGACCGCCCCGACGCGGCTCGCCGGCGCGCGGCTGACCGCCGTCGAGTACCTCGGCAACCTCGAGGACGTGGCGAACCTCGCGCGCTGGGCGACGCGCTACCGGTCACGGCCGGGCTGGTTCGAGCGGCTCTTCCAGTACACGTGCGACGAGCCGCCGTACCAGGGCTGCACCTTCGCGGACGTGCTCACCCGCGCCCGGGCGGCGAAGACGGCCGACCGGGAGTTCCGGACGCTCGTCACCACCACCATCCAGCAGGCGGACGCGAACGGGATCTCCCCGGTGCTGGATCTCCTCGTGCCGGTGGTGAACTTCATGGACGACAAGTCCGGCACCTACGCGGGGAACCAGCGCAGCAAGTACGACCCGTTCCTCGCCGCCGATCCGCTGAACGAGGTCTGGCTCTACCAGAGCTGCATGAGCCACGGCTGCGGGAGCAGCTCCGCGTACGACACCGGCTGGCCGAGCTACATGATCGACGCGTCGGCGGTGCGGAACCGAGCCATGCAGTGGCTCGACTTCGTGTACCGGGCGACGGGCGAGCTGTACTGGGACACGACCTACGCGTACCTCTCCGGCGATCCCTGGACGAGCCAGTGGGAGTTCGACGGCAACGGCGACGGGACGCTCTTCTACCCGGGCACGCCGGCCAAGATCGGCGGCGCGACCCACGTCCCAGTCGCGTCGATCCGCCTCAAGATGATCCGGGAGGGGATGGAGGACTACGAGTACCTGAGCCTGCTCTCGCGGCTCGGGGACCCGGGCCTCGCGGCCGCCGTCGCGAGCGACCTCTTCCCGACGGCCTCCTCGACCGACCCCGGCGTCGCCCGGCTCATGGCCGCGCGCGAGCGCGTCGCGCGCCGGATCTTGGAGCTTCGCGGCGTCCCGTTGCCGTGAAGGACGGATGCGCGCGCGCCCCGGCAGACGAGCAGCCGGTAGCTTGACTCGACGCGGCGCGCGGGACTAGCCTCGCGACGTTCCTCGGACGAAGCGCAGCGGGTGCTGCGCCGCGTCCGCGGACGATCCCGATCACAACGACCCGAGCGTCGCCCGGCTCCGGGCGTCGCGGAGCGCGAGAGGCGCCCCGCGGCGCTCACACCGGCGATCGTCGTTGCAGGAGTGGTCCGACCATGCAGTCCGCGCTGTTGCCCGCGCTCGTCCTCGCCGCTGCCGCCATCGTCGTGGGCCAGAGAATCCGCGCGCGCCGTCGCTTCGCCAGGCTGAAGGTCTCCGGGGGCCGGATGGCTCTCGTCCTCAACATCGTCAATCGACGCTGATCCGTCGCTGGATCCCGCGCCGCGATCACCAGATCGTAGCGCCCGGGTCGGGTGGCGGTACCATTCGCGCCGTGGCGAGACGGCGCGCGAGGCGGAGGCCTGCCCGGAGCCGGCGGCGCGAGGCGCCGCCGCTCGCGGTGGTCGTGCTCCTCGCCGTCGCGTCGCTCGCGGCGGTCAACTTCGCCTACCAGGTCATCCGCAAGCCGACCGAGCTGCTCGGGCTCGTCGCGCCGACTTCCCCGAAGCCCCCCGAGGCGACCTGGGCCGAGTACGGCGCGCTCTTCGAGGAGCACTCGACCGATCTCGTCCGTCCGGAGCTCCTCGCCGCGCTCGTCCAGGTCGAGAGCGCGGGAGACCCGCTCGCGCGCACCTACTGGCGCTGGCGGTGGAGCTGGAACCCCCTCGAGCTCTACGCGCCCGCCTCGAGCGCCGTCGGGATCCTCCAGATCACCGACGGCACGTTCGTGGAGGCGAGCCGCCTCTGCATTCACGACCACGCGGTGGCGCACGAGGGCGCCTGGTACGACCCGCGCGCCTGCTGGCTCAACGCGCTCTACTTCCGCACCGTCCCGAGCCACGCCATCGAGATGACGGCGGCGCTCCTGCACGAGGCGATCGCGGAGGCGCTCGGAGGACGCAGCGCGACGGTGGCGCAGGGCGCGCGCCTCGCCGCCCTCGTCCATCTGTGCGGCCGGGGGCGGGCCCCCGCCTTCGCGGCGCGCGGGTTCCGGGCGCTGCCCGGCGAGCGCTGCGGAGACACCGACCTCGGCGGCTACCTGGATCGCGTGGAGGCGCTCTCGCGGACGTTCGCGCGCATGGCGGCGGTGGACCTCTGATCGCGCCGCCCGCCCGGGCGGGCTCCCTGCGCTCGGACTCCCTGGCGCGGGTCACTTGCACGCGACCGGCCGGCAGGCCCCCGCCGCGCCGGCCTGGCAGCAGTGCAGCGCCACCCCGCTCGTGTCGAAGAAGTCGACGCGGTAGCCGTGGCCGTCCGTCTCGAGCACCGCGTAGCCCCAGGCGGTCGTCGCGAAGCGGACCTGGGCGCGGGCGGGCGTGCGGGTCGTGAAGTGCGCGAAGCTGCCCATCGCGGTGCTGCCGGAGACGAACACCTCGAGACCGTCGAGCGTCAGGTGCTCCAGGGCGTGGACGTGGCCGGCGAAGAACGCGCGGGCGCGGCCCCCGGCGGCGGCGAGGAGCCGCGCCATGCGCGCGCCGTAGGGGAGCGGGCGGCGCGTGCCGTACCAGTGCACCGCCGCCGGCGGGTGGTGGCCGACGAGGAAGCAGAGTCGCCCGGCGCCGCACGGCGCGGTCGCCTCGCGGACGAAGGCGAGCTCCTCCTCGAGCGTGAAGCCGCCGTAGTCCCGGACGACGACGTTCGTGTCGAGCACGACGAAGCGGACGTCGCCCCGGTCGAGCACGTAGTGGCGCGCCGGCTGGAGCCACTCGGGCGAGCGGCGCGCGACCGCGAGGCACGCGCGCCGCCGCATGGCCTCGACCTCGCCCAGCGCCGGCCGCGCGCAGCTCCCGCCCCCGAGGCCGACGTCGTGGTTCCCGAGCGCGAGGTAGATCGGCAGAGGACCGCCGTGGCGCCCGCGCAGCCCCGCGAGCGGCGCCTCGTTCACGCGGAAGAGCGGGTCGTCCGGCGGCGAGGCGCCGGGCGCGACGGTCAGGCCGTCCTCGGCGAAGCGGCAGGTCTCCGCTCCCGGTCGGGTGGGCTCCGGGCCGCAGTGGTAGATGTTGTCGCCGAGCTCCAGCGCGAGGTCGAACGGGCGCGCGCGGGTGGCGCGGCGCATCGCGCCCGCCACGAGCCGCTGAGGGATCGACTGGAAGCCGAAGTCTCCGAAGACGAGGACGCGCTCCGTCTCGGAGCGCGAGGCCGGGCGCGGGCCGAGCGGCTCGGCCCGGTACACGTCGTGGACGCAGGCGAGCAACGCGGCGGCCACGAGCGCGACCGAGCCACTCCTCAGATGCGCCGCGTTCATCGTCGGATCCCCTCGGCGTGGCTCGGGGGCCCGAGCGGGCCGCTCCCTCGGGTCCGCTCCATGGCCCCCGGACGCCATGGCGCGAGTCTCGCCCGAACCCGGAGGACGGACGGCGCTCGCGCTGGGGGCTCCCCGGACGAGCGCCCGGCCCGGGCGAGGTGGCGCACGCCCCGGCGCCCGCGTTGAGCGCTCGAGCGTCCTGAGCGTACCGTGTTCGTCGTGGCGATCGCAGCGATGCCCGCTCGCCTGCTCCCCGACGCAGCACGGACCGTGACGCGCCGGCGCGCCGACGTGGAGTGGCTCAAGGTCGCGGGCGCGCTCCTCGTGTTCCTCATCCACGCGGCGGAGCCCTTCAACCCCTGGGACAGCTGGCACGTCACGAGCCCGGAGCGGACGAAGTGGCTGGGGGAGGTGATCCTGTTTTTCGCTCCCTGGATCATGCCCCTCTTCATGATGCTCGCCGGGGAGAGCACCTGGTACGCGCTCGCGCGCCGCTCGACCCGCGCGTACGTCAAAGACAGGCTCCTGCGCCTCGCGCTCCCCCTCGCCGCGGGGCTCCTCGTGCTCGTCCCGCCGCAGGTGTATCTCGAGCGCCGCCTGAAGGGTCAGTTCGGCGGGTCGTTCCTCGACTTCTACCCGCACTTCTTCGACGGCCTCTATCCGCGGGGGAACTTCGGCTGGCACCACCTGTGGTTCGTCGTCTTCCTGCTCGCGTTCTCGCTCGCCACGCTGCCGCTCCTCCAGTGGCTGCGCACGCCCGCCGGCCGGCGCACGATGGCGCGCATCGCGGCGCCGTGCGACGCGCCGGGTGGGCTCATCTGGCTCGTCCTGCCGTACGTGGCGATCCGGATCGCGATCGAGGTCGTCTTCCCCGGCACCCCGCCGCTCTCCGCGGACTGGTCCGACCGGGCGCTGCTCCTCCCCGGGTTCGTGTTCGGGTTCGCGCTGGCGGGAGAGGACGGCTTCAAGCGCGCGCTGGACCGGTGCTGGCAGGCGGCCCTCGTCCTGGCGCTCGCGACGTCCGCGACGCTCGCGGTGTGGGCCTGGCCCGGCCACCTCCTGGACCGCCTGCCCGCGCCGCGCTCCCCGGCCGGCGCGCTCCTGTGGGGCGGCTACGCGTTCGGCGCCGCCTGCTGGCTGCTCGCGCTGCTCGGCGGCGCGCGCCGCCACCTCGACGTCCGGCGTACGGTGGCGTTGCGCGCAGGAGAGCTGGTCTTCCCGTTCTACGTGCTGCACCAGCCGATCGTCGTCGGCTTCGCGTACCTCGCCGTGCGGGCGGGGCTCGGGATCCTGCCCGCGTTCGCGTTCATCTTCGTGGCCTCGCTCGCGACAACGCTCGCCCTCTGCGCGCTCGTCGCCTCGAGCGACCTCCTCCGGCCGATCTTCGGGCTCAAGCGGCGCTCAGCCGCCGTGCGCGCCAGCCAGGCGTGACGCGGCCCTCCCCGCCTCGCGCAGGTGCCGCGCGAGGAAGGCGCCGACGCGTCGCTCGTACTCGGCGGGCGCGAACGCGTGCAGGTCGACGTGCGCCGCCCTGTCGACCTCCCAGAGCTCCTTCGGCGACCGGGCGCGCTCGAAGAGCGCCCGCGACTCGCTCGGGGTCGTGTACCGGTCGGCGGTGCCGGCGGCGACGAGCACCGGCGCCGTCTGCTCGCCGATCCGGTCGATCGGCCGAAGGTCCGCGGCCCGCACGCCGTCGCGCGGGAAGATCGAGTGGAGCACGAGCGAGGTGAGGGGCGGGCCGATGGGCCCGAGCCAGGCGCGCAGCCGGTCGCGCACGGCGTCCCGGATGGTGGGGTAGACCGACTCGAGCACGAGCGCCTCCACCGGGAGCGGCGTCTCCCCGAGCAGCGCCGCGGCGCCTCCCATCGAGATCCCGATGACGCCCACCCGCTCGCCGGGGAGGGCGCTCCGCACGAACTCGACCGCGGCGCGCGCGTCGCGGCTCTCGAGCGCGCCGTAGGTGGACTCCTCGCCCGGGCTCTCGCCGTGCGCGCGGAAGTCGATGAGCAGCACGGAGTAGCCGGCGGCGCTGAGGAAGCGCGCCCGGTCCACCATCGTCAGCCGGTTCGCGCCGATGCCGTGCAGGAGCACCACCGCTCCGGCCCGCGGCCGTCCGCGCACGAACCAGCCGTGGATGTCGCTGCCGGAGGCGCTGGGGAACGCGACGGGCTCGGCGTCGAGGTCCTTCGGCGGTGGCCGCACGGCCGCGCCCGCGCACTGCACCGTCAGCGCGGCGAGCGCGAGGAGCGCGACGCGCACCGCGCCGCTCCGCCGCTCGATCGATCTCCCGACGCGCTCCGTCATGAGCGACGTTTGATAACGGCGCGTCGTCACGGCCACAGCGCGGGAGCGCCCGGATGCCCGGTCGCCGCCGCGAGGGCGAAGCTCCCTCCCGCCCGCGCCCGGGAGGCCGCGCCAGCCGGGCACGTCCTCCTCGGCGCCTACGCGCCGTGCCACGCTCGCTCGCTTCGCGGGGGGTACGACCGGCTGCCTCAACCGGGCCGCGAAACCGGACCGGTCCGTCGCGCGTCCAAGACTGAGAGCGCGGTCCGGAGGCGCGGGCCGAAGCGCGAGGAGAGGGAGGGGCGTATGCAGGCTGGAACGAGGGCCGGGCTCGTCGCCGTGGCGATGGGCGTCCTGGCCGGCTGCGGAGGATCGAGCTCGTCGAGCACGCCCTCCACGCCCGGCTTCTACATCACCATCTCCAACATGACCTTCTCCCTGGCGAGCCTGTCCGTGCCGCCCGGCGGGACGGTGACGGTCCTCAACAAGGACGCGGTCCCGCACTCGGTGACGAGCGAGGCGACCGCGAACGCCTTCACTCCCGGCGCCGTCGCGGGGGTGTCGTTCGACACCGGCACCTTCGACGGCCAGAAGACCTTCACGATCCCCGCGAGCGCGCCCGACGGGACGAAGATCCCCTTCTACTGCACGGTCCACGCGGCGACCATGAAGCCGCCGAACGGCACGATCACCGTCGACGCGGCCGCGCAGCCCGCCGCGCCGCCGGGCGGCAGCGGCGGCGGAGGCTACTGAGTGGCCCGCCGGTCACTGCTCGAGCGCGAGCGTCGCGAGGTAGGCGGCGGCCGTGAGGTAGCCCAGGCCGACGTGGATGGTGCGCGTGTTCTTGGGGAACCGATCGCCGGGCGCGGTGTTGCGCACCCCGATCACCTGGGGAAACGCCGAGACGAGGCCGAGGATCGGCTGCAGGGTGATCCCGCCGAGGTGGACGTAGGTGAGCGCGCGATGCCAGGGCCGGGCCGCCGGCCTGACGTGGCCCACCGGGCCGGGGAGCGAGAGCGCGAGCACGCCGTTCGCGGTGTAGAGCGTCGCGGAGAGGACGCCGCTCGTGCCGTGGAGGGTCGACAGCCCGCGATCGCAGCCGTACGTGCCGAGGACGGGGTGGCCGGTCTGGCAGCGCCCGTCCCCGAACGCCGTGGGCTGGTTGATTGCGGCCAGCGTCCCGAGGGTGCTCGTCGCGAGGAGCGCGCCGGCGGTGCTCCACTTGAGGGCGCGCTCCCAGCGGCGAAGGCTCCTCACGCGGGCGTCGTCCGGCGGCGCGAGCTCGCCGGCATCCTGGTGCGCTCGCTCGCCTTCGCCGAGCCCGGGACGGTGGAGCGCGAGGTCGCCGGGTGCGCTCGCGGTCACCCCGGCGGGCGCGAGGAGCTCGAGGTGGAGCGCCGCCTGCACCGTCCGAGCGGGAGCGGGGGCCGTGGAGAGGCTCCCCGCCGTCGCGCAGACCACCGACATCACCAGCGCGTGGAACATGTCGTCCTCCTCGCCGCGTCACCTGCCGGCATGCTGTGTATCCACGTTCGGTCCCGGTCGCGAGGTCTCGCCCGGAGCGGCCCCGTCGCCGGCCCGTCGAAGGATCGTGCGCCCGCGCGCTCACCCTTTGAAAGGGATCCTCCCGTGACGAGGAGCTGCCCGTGAGGTTCCTCTCGCTCGCGCTCGCGGTCGGTCTCGCGGCGGTCGCTCCGGCGGCGTCGGCGGGGGAGTGGGAAGCGCTCCCGCCGAGCGGCCGCATCGTCGTGCACGTCCAGAAGAAGGGCCTCTTCTCCGGCTTCGCCCACGACCACGCGTTCGAGGTCACGGAGTGGCGCGCGAGCGCGGTCATCCCCGACGGAGACCCGGCGTCCACCTCGGTCGAGGTCATCCTCTCGGCCGGCTCGCTGCACGACCGGCAGCCGCGCCTGTCCGAGGGCGACCGCCGGAAGGTGGACGCGCAGGCGAGCGGGCCGGACGTCCTCGACGCCGAGCATCACCCGCGGATCGAGTTCCGATCGCAGCGCCTCGAGCTCGAGCGCGGCTCGACCGACGGGGCGCACCTCCGCGGAACGCTGCACGGCACGCTCGCGCTCCGCGGCCGGAGCGCGCCCGCCGACGTCGACTTCGAGGCGGAGCGGGGCGCGGACGCCTGGAGCGTCCGCGGGAACGCGCACGTGAAGCAGACGGCGTTCGGGATCAAGCCGTTCAGCGGGTTCGGCGGGACCGTCGGCGTCAAGGACGAGCTCGTCGTCGAGATCGCCCTCACGTTGCACCGCGCCGGTCCCCGGGGGGCGTCCGCGAAGCCGCGCCCGGGCGCCGCGGCAAGAGAGCCGTAGCGCCCAGGCGCGATAGTGGAGTAAAGCAGTCCCCTTCACGCCGGCCCGCGAATTGGCCGGCTCGCGAGCTCTGGGCGCGCGGCGAAACGCCGCAGCGCCGGGCGAGGAGCGGCGGTGGAAGGGCAGCAGGTCGAGTCTCGAGCGCCACGGGTCGTCATCGTCGGGGGCGGTTTCGCCGGGATCTACGCGGCGCGGGGGCTCGCGCGCGCGCCGGTGCAGGTGACGCTCGTGGACCGGCGCAACCACCACCTCTTCCAGCCGCTGCTCTACCAGGTGGCGACCGCGGCCCTGAACCCCGGCGACATCGCCGAGCCGATCCGGCACGTCCTGTCGCGGCAGCGGAACGCGCGCGTGCTGCTCGCGGAGGCGGCGGCGATCGAGCCGGACGCGAGGCGGCTGCGGCTCGTGAACGGCCTCGCGCTCGACTACGACTACCTCGTCGTGGCGGCCGGCGCGACGCACTCCTACTTCGGCCACGACGAGTGGGCCCGGTTCGCGCCGGGGCTGAAGACGCTGGAGGACGCGGAGGAGATCCGCCGCCGCGTGCTCACCGCGTTCGAGCGCGCGGAGGCGGACCCGGACCGCCAGCGCCGCGAGGCGCTCCTCACCTTCGTCGTCGTCGGCGGCGGCCCCACCGGCGTCGAGCTCGCGGGGGCGCTCGCGGAGATCGCCCGCTTCACGATCCCGCGCGACTTCCGGACGGTGTCCACCGAGCGTGCGCGCGTGATCCTGGTCGAGGGCACCGAGCGCATCCTCCCGGCGCTGCCGCCGGAGCTCTCGGCGGCGGCGCAGCGCGAGCTCGAGCGGCTCGGGGTGCACGTCTGGACGGGCAAGCGCGTCACCGGCGTGGACCCGCGCGGCGTGCAGATCGGAGAGGAGCGCGTGGCCGCCCGCACCGTGCTCTGGGCCGCCGGCGTCGCCGGTGCACCGCTGGCGCGAACGCTGGGGGTGCCGCTCGACGGCGCGGGGCGCGTCGTCGTGAACCCCGACCTGACGGTCCCGGGGCACGAGGAGATCTACGTCGTCGGCGACCTCGCGGCGGCGCGGAAGAAGGACGGCACGCCGATCCCCGGCGTCGCGCCGGCCGCGATCCAGCAGGGCAAGCACGCCGCGAGGAACCTCCGCGCGACGCTCGCGGGGAAGCCGCGCCGGCCGTTCGCCTACTTCGACAAGGGCGTCATGGCCACGGTCGGGCGCGGGCGCGCCGTGGCCGGGTTCTGGAGGTTCCGCCTGACCGGGGTCCTCGCCTGGTTCGCCTGGCTCTTCATCCACATCTGGTTCCTCATCGACTTCCGGAACCGGGTGGCGGTCATGTTCCAGTGGATCTGGCACTACCTGACCTTCAAGCGCGGCACGCGCCTCATCCTGGAGACGCCGGAGGAGGAGCGGTTCCGGGCCGTCGCGGGGGTGGCGCCGCCGGACGTGGACGCCTGGCCGCCCAACGAGAGCGATCCGGAACGGCCGGACACCTAGGCGGCCGTCGTGGCGGCGCGCGGCCTGGCGACCGCACGCCCCGCGACCCGAGCCCAGCGCTTTGGATGGGAGGCCCTCGCGGGTTAGAACCCGGCCCCATGTCGGATCGGAGAGAAGAGGGCGGGCGGCCCCTCACCGGCGAGGACCTCGCGATCGCGCTGAGGGTCCTCGCGCGCGTCGCCGCCGACCGGACGGTGCTCGCGGACCTCGACGCCGAGACCCGGACGACGCTGCAGAAGCTCGCGGGCGAGGTGGCGCGGCCGGACCTCAAGCAGCGGAAGAAGCTCCAGCGGGCGCTCCTGCGGAACGAGCGGGTGGAGCGCAGGGCGCGCGACGAGGCGCTGCGCAGGGGGACCGGCATCCAGCAGCTGCGGGCAGCGCCGGTGTTCGAGACGCCGCTCCCCGAGCTCCCGCCCGCGGGCGCCGACGCCTCGGGCTGGTGGCCGCGGCTCCCGGGCGCCGAGGAGGCGGGGGCGGTCCGCCCGGCCGCCGGGGCGCCCCCGGACGCCGGCGAGGGCGACGGCCCGGAGCTCTCCGAGCCGCGCAAGTGCTACGTCTGCAAGGCGCCGTATCACCGGCTCCACCCGTTCTACGACCAGCTGTGCCGCGCCTGCGGCGACGAGAACCTCGCGCGGCGCACCGCGACGGTGGACCTCCGCGGGCGGGTCGCCCTCGTCACCGGCGCGCGCGTGAAGATCGGCTACCAGGCCGCCATCCTCCTGCTCCGCGCCGGCTGCAGCGTGGTCGCCTGCACGCGCTTCCCGCGGGACGCCGCCGCGCGCTACGCGCGCGAGCCGGACTTCGAGGCCTGGAGGGATCGGCTCACGATCCACGGCGTCGACCTCCGCCACACCCCGAGCGTCGAGCTGCTCTGCCAGCGGCTGGACGCGACCCTCCCGCGGCTCGACTTCCAGCTCCACAACGCCTGCCAGACCGTGCGCCGCCCGCCGGGCTTCTATGCGCACCTCCTCGAGCGCGAGGAGGCCCCGCTCGCGGCGCTGCCCGAGGGCGAGCGCGCGCTGCTGCGCGAGCACGAGGCGCTCAAGGCGGCGCTCGCGGATCACCGCCGGGCGGCGGGGGTGACGCGGCCGGCGCTCCTCTCGCAGGCGCCCGGCGACGAAGGCCCGCTGCTCTCCGGCAAGAGCGCGCTCGAGCTCTTCCCGCGCGGGGTCCTCGACCAGGATCTCCAGCAGGTGGATCTCCGCAGCCACAACTCCTGGCGGCTCACGCTGCACGAGGTCCCCACGCTCGAGCTGCTCGAGGTGCTGCTCGTGAACGCGACCGCGCCGTTCGTGATGACCGCGCGGCTGAAGGCCCTCATGCTCCGCGCGCGCGCGGCGCCGCCCGAGACCGCGACGAGCGGCGACCCGGCGAAGCACGTCGTGCTCGTGTCGGCGATGGAGGGGCAGTTCTACCGCGAGCACAAGACCGACAAGCACCCCCACACGAACATGGCCAAGGCCGCGCTCAACATGATCGTGCGCACGAGCGCGGGCGACTACGCGCGGGACGGCATCCACCTCAACGCGGTCGACACGGGGTGGGTGACGGACGAGGACCCCGCCCACCTCGCCGCGCGCAAGGTCGAGGAGCACGCCTTCTCGCCGCCGCTCGACATCGTCGACGGGGCGGCCCGGATCGTGGCGCCCATCTTCGACGGCTTCCGCACCGGCCGGCACGAGGCCGGCCTGTTCTTCAAGGACTATCGCCCGACGCCGTGGTGACGGGGGACGATGCCCCACGCGAGCTCGGCGCGGCGGCGAGGTCCGCTCGTGGCTCGGCGGCTCGCCACGAGCGGACGTCCGATCGGTCTCGCGCTCAACGCGTCGGCGCGGGCGGCGTCGTGCCGCTGCCCGTGCCGCCGGTGCCCGTCTGGCTCGCGGGCGGCGACGCGCCGGGCGCCGCGGGGTTGCCGGTCACGACCTGCACGAGCACGGCGGTCGGCTGGGTGCCGGTCATCTCGTACGCGACGCGCGCATCTTCACCCGGGGTGATCTGAGCCGCGGAGGCCTGCTGGCCGTCGATCTGGACGCGCGTCCGGTTCGTGATCTGGAAGGTCATCGGGTCGCCGCCGGGCGGCTGCACCACGACCTGGTTGGCGGTCGCCTGCTTCACCTGGCCACCCAGGATCTGCTCACCGCGGCTCACGAGCCGCTGCTGCTGGGAGAGCTGCCGTGAGGCCTCCTGCTGCGCCTGCTGCGCCTGCTGCGTCGACTGCTGGATCGCGAGGTTCGCCTCCCGCTGCGCCTGCTCGGCCTTCATCGTCTCCTGCTGGGCACGCTGCTGCGCCTCGTTCAGCCTGCGCTGCGCTTCCCTCACGTCCGCCTGCGCGGTCGCGGCGCGCTTCTGCTGGTCGGTGGCCTTCTCCTGCGCCTTCTGCGCCGCGCTCAGCGCCTCCTTCGACTGGCGCTGCGACTCCGAGACCCGCTCCGCAGCCGGGTTCTCACCCTTCGCCTGGCGGCCGGTCGCGCACCCGCTCGCCGCCACTGCCAGGAGTGCCGCGCCCGGCAGCGCATACCTCTTCCACGTTTTCATGGCTCCCCCCTCGTCCTATCCCCAACCTGGGGCCGCGACGCAGGGTCCGCAATCCGAGTGGCGCGGCGCCGCCGGGGGCGATGGCGATGCCGCTCCGCGTCATGGCATGTTCACCGATCGCCGAGGCGGCGCGAGGAACTGCGAACGGCGGAGGTCGCCGCCGCTAGGATGGCGGGGGTGCGTAGCGCCCGCCTCGATCTCGCCCCGTTCGGCCGCCTCGACTTCGGGGAACCCGCGCGCGTGATCGCGACCGACGACGTCCGGCGCGTCCGCGCCGCGCTCGTCGAGGTGGAGGCGGAGGCGCGGCGCGGCCGCTGGGCGGCGGGGTTCGTGTCGTACGAGGCGGCGCCCGGCCTCGATCCCGCGATCGCGGTGCGCCGCGGCTCCGGCCCCCTCGTCTGGTTCGGGATCCACGACGCGCCCGCGACCGCAGCGGCTCCTTCCGCGGCGGAGGTCGCGGCGGCCCGCGTGGATGACCTCGCGCCGGAGGTCACGCGCGCGCAGCACGTCGCGGACGTGGAGGCCGTGCGCGCCGCGCTCGGCCGCGGCGACGCCTACCAGGTGAACCTCACCTTCCGGATGCGGGGCCGGTTCACGGGCGATCCCTTCGCGCTGTACGAGCGCCTCCGCCGCGCCCAGGGAGGCGGCTTCACTGGCTGTCTCGTCGTGGACGGGCGGGCGATCCTCTCCGCCTCGCCGGAGCTGTTCTTCTATCGGCAGGGGGATCGGGTGGAGGTCCGGCCGATGAAGGGGACCGCCCGGCGCGGGCGCGACCTCGCCGAGGACGAGCGGGCCGCCGCCGCGCTCGCGGCCTCGCCGAAGGAGCGCGCCGAGAACGTCATGATCGTGGATCTGCTCCGGAACGATCTCGGCCGGGTGGCGCGGGTCGGCTCGGTGCGGGTGGGGGAGCTCTTCACGGTCGAGCGCTACCCCACCGTGCTGCAGCTCACCTCGACCGTCGAGGCTCGGCTTCGACCCTCGGCCGGCCTCGCCGAGCTGTTCGCCGCGCTGTTCCCGTGCGGCTCGGTGACCGGCGCGCCCAAGATCGCCGCCACGAAGCTCATCGCGGACCTGGAGCGGAGCCCGCGCGGCCCGTACTGCGGCGCCGTCGGCGTGGTCGCGCCGGGCGGCGACGCGGTGTTCGACGTCGCCATCCGCACGCTGGACCTCGACCTCGAGTCCGGCGCCGCGACGTACGGCGTCGGCGGCGGGATCACCTGGGGCTCGGACCCGGAGCGCGAGTGGGACGAGGCGATGGCGAAGGCGGCGGTGCTCTCGGAGCCCGCGGACGACCTCCAGCTCCTCGAGACGCTCCGGCTCTTCGGCGGCGCGTACGCGCGCCTCGAGCGGCACCTCGCCCGGCTCGCGGGCTCGGCGCGCTACCTCGGCATCCCGCTGGAGCTCGCGGCGGTGCGAGCGGCGCTCGAGGCGGAGGCGTCGCGCGCGCCGGCGGAGGGGGCACGAATTCGCCTCCTCGTGGGGCTCGACGGCCGCCCCCGCACCGAGGCGGCGCCGCTGCCGCCGCCCGCGCAGGCCCCGCTCCCCGTGACGCTGGCGCGCGCCCCGGTGGATCGCGCCGATCGGCTCCTCTTCCACAAGACGACCCGGCGCGAGGTGTACGCGTCCCGCCGCGCCGAGCGGCCGGAGGCGTTCGACGTGATCCTGCAGAACGCGGAGGGCGAGCTGACCGAGCTCACCATCGGAAACCTGGTCGTCGAGGTCGGCGGCGAGCGGCTCACGCCGCCCGTCGACGCCGGGCTCCTCGCCGGGACCATGCGCGCCGAGCTCCTCGAGCGCGGCGAGGTGCGCGAGGCGGTGCTCCGCCCCGAGGACCTCGCCCGCGCCGCGCGGCTGTGGCTCGTGAACTCGGTGCGCGGATGGGTGCCGATCCGGTACGTGCCGTGACGGCGTCCCGAGCCCCTGCGCCGGGCACCGAGCTTCACCGCAGCCTGGGGACCCGCATTCGCGGCTGCTCCCCTCCCTCGGCCCACCGCCTCGCGGCGGCTCGCCAGCGCTCCACCTCGACCACGAACGTGGAGAGCGCGAGCCCGCCCACCCCGCCGCTCGCCTCGAGCTTCCCGAGCCCGGCGCCGAGGAGCCGCACCATCCCCGCCGGCCGGCCCTGCACGAGGCCCTTGTGGAAGCCCGCGGCGATCTGGATGAGCCCCTGGAGCGCGAGCCTCGGCGCCCCGGCCTCGTCGCGCCACGCGTCCTCCCACACCTCGTGCGCGTCGAAGAACCGCCCATCGTCGAAGAGGCGCACGCCCGCGTCGAGCGCGGCGCGCGTGTCCGCGGAGAGCGTGTCCGGAGGCCGTGCCATCCTCCTCGTCTAGCGCGCGCTTCGCGGCGGCGCGACGCGGTGGCGCCGAGGTTTTTCGCTCCCGTCCAGGTGCGGATCGGAGGTATGGCTGCGCGCCATGACCGACGACGCGAGTCGCCCGGGGCTCGGGCACGCGCTCCTCCTCGCCGGCGCCGCGTGGGCCGCCCTCGCCGCCTCGTCCGCCGGCGCGCTCCTCGCGGGCGCGGCGATCGCGCTCGCGGTCGGGAACCCCGCCCAGGCGCTCACGCACCGCCTCTCGAAGAAGCTGCTGCCGCTCGCGGTCGTCGGGCTCGGCTTCGGGATGGACCTCGGCGCCGTCGCCCGGGCCGGGGCGCGCGGCTTCGGGTACACCGTGGTCACCATCGCCGCCGCCTTCGCGCTCGGCACGCTCATGGTCCGGGCGCTCCGGGTGCGCGGCAAGACCGGCCTCCTCATCACGGTCGGCACGGCGATCTGCGGCGGCAGCGCGATCGCCGCCGCGGCGCCGGCCATCCAGGCGGACGACCGCGAGGTCACGGTCGCGCTCGGGACGGTGTTCCTCCTGAACGCGGTGGCCCTCGTGGTCGCGCCGCCGCTCGGGCACGCCGCGGGGCTCGCCGAGGCGCCCTTCGGCGTCTGGGCGGCGCTCGCCATCCACGACACGAGCTCGGTGGTCGGCGCCGCCCTGCAGTACGGGCCGCGCGCGCTGGAGGTGGCCACGGCGGTGAAGCTCGCGCGCGCCCTCTGGATCCTCCCCGTCACGGTCGGCCTCGCGGCGCTGGAGCGGCGCGCGGGGCGGGCGGCGGCGGGCCGCGCTTCCTTCCCCGGGTTCATCGCGGGCTTCGTCGTCGCCGCGGCGATCGCGACGTTCGTCCCCGCCGCCGCCCCCGTGGCGGGCGCCCTGGCGCTCGCCGCCCGGCGGGCGCTCGTCCTCACGCTCTTCCTCGTCGGCGCGAACCTCTCGCGCGAGGCGCTCCGCGAGGTCGGGGCGCGCCCGCTCGCGCACGGGGTCCTCCTGTGGCTCGCCATGGGAGGCGCCACGCTCCTCGCCGTGCGGGAGGGCTGGATCTCCTGACGCGCCCGCGCCCGGGCGGGTTGAAGCGGGGCCCGCGGCGTGCGAAAACGCCCGTCCCGTGATCCGCTTCGACGGCATCTCCAAGCAGCACGGCCGGCAGCTCCTCTTCGTCGAGGCGTCGGCCGTCCTCCACCGCGGCGAGAAGATCGGCCTCGTCGGGCCGAACGGCGCCGGGAAGTCCACCCTGTTCCGGCTCGTGACCCGCGAGGAGGAGCCGGACGAGGGCAACGTCTCGATCGACCGCGGCGTCACCGTGGGCCACTTCTCCCAGGACGTGGGGGAGATGTCCGGGCGGAGCGCCGTCGAGGAGACGATGGACGGCGCCGGCCCGGTGTCGGCGGTCGCGGCCGAGCTGCACGCGCTCGAGCACGCCCTCGCCGATCCCGCCCGCGCCGACGAGCTGGAGGAGCTCGTCGAGCGGTTCGGGAACGTGCAGGCCCGCTTCGACGAGCTCGGCGGCTACGCGCTCGAGGCGCGCGCGCGGGAGATCCTGGGCGGCCTCGGCTTCACGCCGGAGATGATGGACGGCGACGTCGGGGCGCTCTCCGGCGGCTGGAAGATGCGCGTCGCCCTCGCGCGCATCCTCCTCATGCGGCCCGACGCGATGCTCCTCGACGAGCCCTCGAACCACCTCGACCTCGAGTCGATCATCTGGCTCGAGGAGTTCCTCCAGGCCTACGACGGCGCGATCCTCATGACCTCCCACGATCGGGAGTTCATGAACCGGGTCGTCTCCAAGATCGTCGAGATCGACGGCGGCGAGCTCACCACGTACTCCGGCAACTACGACCTCTACGAGCGCGAGCGCGCCATCGCGGACGCGCACCAGCAGGCGCAGTTCGACCGCCAGCAGGCGATGCTCAAGAAGGAGCTCGCGTTCATCGAGCGGTTCAAGGCGCGGGCGTCCCACGCGGCGCAGGTGCAGTCGCGCGTGAAGAAGCTCGACAAGATCGAGAAGGTCGAGCCGCCGCGCGTCCGCAAGACCGTCGACTTCGAGTTCCGCGCCGCGCCCCGCTCCGGCGAGGACGTGGCGAAGCTCGCCGGGGTCGTCAAGCGGTACGGGGCGCGCGTCGTCCACGGCGGCCTCGACTTCCTCGTGCGCCGCGGCGAGCGCTGGTGCGTGCTCGGCGCGAACGGCGCGGGCAAGTCGACCCTGCTCAAGATGGTCGCCGGCGAGACGGCGCCGGACGCGGGCACCGTCGCGGTGGGCGGGAGCGTGAAGATGGGCTACTTCGCCCAGCACGCGATGGAGCTGCTCGCCCCCCACCGGACGGTCTGGGAGACGCTCCAGGACGCCTTCCCGCGCGCCTCGATAGGCTCCCTGCGCACGCTCGCGGGCTGCTTCGGCTTCTCCGGCGACGAGATCGAGAAGCGCTGCAAGGTGCTCTCCGGCGGCGAGAAGGCGCGGCTCGTCCTCGCGAAGCTCCTCTACGATCCGCCGAACTTCCTCGTGCTCGACGAGCCCACGAACCACCTCGACGTCTCGACCAAGGAGATGCTGGTGCGGGCGCTCGCGGGGTACGAGGGGACGATGCTGCTCGTGTCCCACGACCGGCGCTTCCTCTCCGCGCTCACGAACCGCGTCCTGGAGCTCACGGCCGAGGGCCCGATCGCCTACGGCGGCGGCTACGGGGAGTACGTGGCGCGCACCGGCCGCGAGGGGCCGGGGCTCCGGCACCTCGGGGCGGCGCGCTAGTCGAGGCGCGGGCCCCGCGGCCGCCCCGCGCGAGCCGCCCGCGGCGCGGGAGTCCTGCCCGGAGGCCGCGGGCGCGGCGTGATCGCGGGCGCGTCGCCGGCGCGGTAACCTGTCCGGATGAGGACCGTCACCGCGACCCGCTACGTCACCGCGCTGCGCGAGGGCGGCTCGCTGCCGGCCATCGTCGAGGGCGACGACGACGGCCTGTACGTCGCGAAGTTCCGGGGCGCGGGGCAGGGGCCGAAGGCGCTCGTCGCGGAGGTGATCGCCGGCGAGCTCGCCCGCGCGGCGGGCCTGCCGGTCCCCGAGCTCGTCCGGCTCGAGGTCGGCGCGGAGCTCGGGCGCAACGAGCCGGACGGGGAGATCCGCGATCTCCTCAAGGCGAGCGTCGGGGCGAACGTCGGCCTCGACTACCTGCCGGGCAGCGCCACCTTCGATCCGGTGGCCGGGCCGCCGCCCTCCGCCGCGGAGGCCTCGGAGATCGTGTTCTTCGACGCGCTCGTGACGAACGTCGACCGCACGGCGCGGAACTCGAACCTGCTCTGCTGGCACCGGCGGCTCTGGCTCATCGACCACGGCGCGTCCCTCTACTTCCACCACGCCTGGCCGGACGCGCCGGACCCCGCGCTCACCCCGTTTCGCGCGGTGAAGGACCACGTGCTCCTGCAGTGGGCGGCCGAGCTCCCCGCCGCCGGCGCGCGCCTCGCCGCGCGGCTCGAGGGCGGGGCCGTCGCGCGCGCGGTGGGCGAGGTGCCGGACGCGTGGCTCGAGGGCGAGCCGCGCTTCGCCTCGGTCGCGGAGCACCGCGCGGCGTACGTGCGGCTCCTCGAGCGCCGCCTCGCGGCGGCGCCGCTCTTCGTGGAGGAGGCCGAACGTGCCCGCGCACTGCTCGTTTGACTACGCCGTCGTCCGCGTCGTCCCGCGCGTCGAGCGCGAGGAGTTCCTGAACGCGGGCGTCATCCTCTTCTGCCTCGAGCGGGACTTCCTGGCCGCGCGCGTGGAGCTCGATCGGGAGCGCCTCCGCGCGCTCTTCCCCGGGGTGGACCTGCCGCTCGTCGAGGAGCACCTCGCCGCGCTCTCGCGCGTCGCGGCGGGCGGGGAGGGGAGCGGGCCCATCGGCCGGCTCTCGCTCCGGGAGCGCTTCCACTGGCTCGTCGCGCCGCGCAGCACCGTCATCCAGGTCGGGCCGGTGCACTCCGGCGTGTGCGAGGACCCGGCGCGGGCGCTCGAGAAGCTCCTCGAGCGCATGGTGCGGCAGCCCCGGGCCCCTGCGCCATGACGCCCGGGCCCGCGCCCCTCCGCGACGTCCCGGTCCTCTTCGCGTCGCGTGCCCTGAGGCTCTTCGCGTACGGGCTCGTCTCGGTGGTGCTCGTGCTCCACCTCTCCGCGGCGGGCTACGGCGAGCGGCGGATCGGGGCGCTCCTCACGCTCACGCTCCTCGGCGACACCGCGCTCTCGCTCGTGATCACCACCCACGCCGACCGCTGGGGGCGGAGGCGCATGCTCCTCGCCGGCGCGGCCCTCATGGCGCTCGCGGGCGCCGCCTTCGCCGCCACGACCTCGTTCGCGCTCCTCCTCCTCGCGGCCACCGTCGGGGTGATCAGCCCCTCGGGGAACGAGGTCGGCCCGTTCCTCGCCGTCGAGCAGGCGGCGCTCTCGCAGGAGCTCCCCGCGGAGCGGCGGACCGCCGCGTTCGCCTGGTACCAGCTCGCGGGATCCGCGGCGACGGCCCTCGGCGCGCTCGCCGGCGGCGGCCTCGCCGGCGCGCTCCAGTCGCGCGGCGTCGCGCCGCTCGCGAGCTACCGCGCCGTGATGGCGGGCTACGGCGCGGCGGGGCTCGCGCTCGCGGCGGTGTTCACGCGGCTGTCGCCCGCGGTGGAGGCGCCCTCGGCGCCGGCCGCCTCCCGCCGCTCGCGCCTCGGCCTGCACCGCTCGCGGGGCACGATCCTCCGCCTCTCCGCGCTGTTCTCCGTCGACGCCTTCGCCGGCGGGCTCGTGGTGCAGAGCTTCGTCGCCTGGTGGTTCCACGCGCGCTTCGGCGTGGGGCCGGCGAGGCTCGGCGCGATCTTCTTCGGCGCGAACGTGCTCGCCGGGATCTCGGCGCTGTCGGCCGCGTGGATCGCCCGCCGCGTGGGGCTCGTGAACACGATGGTGGCGACGCACCTGCCCTCGAACGTGCTCCTCGTGCTCGTCCCGCTCATGCCGACGCTGCCGCTCGCGATCACGGTGCTCCTCGTGCGGTTCTCCATCTCGCAGATGGACGTGCCGACGCGCCAGTCCTACACGATGGCGGTCGTCGACCCCGACGAGCGCTCGGCGGCGGCCGGGGTGACCGGCATCGCCCGGACGGTCGGCGCGGCCCTCGCGCCGCTCGCCGCCGGACCGCTCTACGCGATCGCGGCGCTCTCGTCCGTTCCGTTCTTCCTGTCGGGCGGCCTCAAGATCCTCTACGACCTCGCGCTGTGGCGCAGCTTCCGCAACGTGGTGCCGGACGAGGAGCGCGCAGGGAGCGCGCGGTCTGCGGAGCGCTGATGCGGCCGCGCGCGCGATTCACGCGCCGCCGCCTCCCCCGCGCGCCCGTACCCGCGATTGCTCCCGCCGAGAAGGCGAGCAGCGGGGGGTGGAGTGGCTACGTTCTCCGCCCGGACCGAAGTCGGGTTGGGTGGGGGTGTGTCATGGAAAGGATCGAGAAGAAGATCCTCGTCGAGGTGGAGGCAGCGCGGGTGTTCGACTACCTGCACGATCCGAGGAACCTGCTCGAGATCTGGCCGAGCCTGGTCGAGGTCACGAACGTCCAGCTCAAGGAGGGCGGCGGGGCGGACTGGGACTGGACCTACAAGATGGCTGGCCTGCGCTTTCACGGACGGTCGGAGACCGTCGAGGCGGTGCGGCCCCGCCGCTTCGTGACGAAGAACGAGAAGGGGATCCCGAGCACGTTCACCTGGACCCTCGAGCAGCGCGACGCCGGGACGGAGGTGGTCCTGAAGATCCAGTACGAGCTCCCGCTGCCGCTGCTCGGGCACGTCGCGGAGCTGTTCCTCCGCCATTCCAACGAGCGCGAGGCCGAGACGCTGCTCGAGAACCTGAAGGAGCGGCTCGAGTCCGCGGGGGCGTCCCCGAGGGCGCCAGAGATGGCTCCGCCCTCGAGGCAGCCGCCGCCGACGTTGCCGCACGCCTAGCGCGCTCGAGCGGAGGCGCCGGCCTCCCGGCGCCTCGCCCCAGCGGGAGCGCTCAGTGATGGGCGGGGGCCTGGGACTCCGCGCCGGGCTGGGCTCGGGTGGTCCGGCCTTCCGCGTAGTGCTCCATGCCGGCGAAGTCGATGATGACGCACGCCTCGTCGCCGACCGTCCAGGCGTCGTGGCCGGGCGGGATGACGGCGTAGTCGCCGGCCCCGATCTCCGCCTCCTCGCCGTCGTCCATCACGAGGTGCATCCGGCCCGAGACGACGTAGCCGGAGTGCGCGGCCTGGCAGCTCCGGGTGCCCGCGAGCGGCTTCACGTGCGTCGACCAGCGCCAGCCCGGCTCGAACACGCCCCTTCCCACCACCCCGTCGCCGAACTTCAGGATCTCCGCGTGCCCGTTGCCCTTGAACGGACGGGTCTCGTCCGGCGACGAGAACCGCTTGATCGAGATGCGCGCCATCGCGATGTCCTCCCATCCGGCCGACGCGGCCGGGGAAGAGACGGTGCTCCGAGACCTTGTCGCATTCAACGGCCGGCGGCGGTCGTTCGGGTTCGCTCGAAATGTCCGAGCGGGCGGGACACGCCGCTCGCGCATGGCGGCTCCGACCCGGCCTTCTAGCGCCCGGGGGGCTGCCCGATCGCGAGCTCCGCGGACGCAGAGACCGGCTTACCGTCCGGCCCGACGCCCGGCCGCCAGCCGCGGCGCTCCAGCGCGCGCCGGAGCTCGGCCGTCTGCCGGGGTGAGGAACTGCACGAGGTACGGCCCGCCCTGCGAGCCGCCTCGGGCCGGGGTCAGGTCCCGAGGTAGCGGCCCGGCCGGTGGTTCACGGCCAGGACCAGGTTGAGCGCGACCGCGCCGACGACCGACAGGGCGATCGTGGAGAGCGGCGCGACGAACAGCGACGCGAGCACGACCAGGGCGTCGACGACCATCTGGAACGCGCCCGCGCGGACGCCGTGCCGCTCCTGCAGGTGGATGGAGAGGATGTTGAGCCCGCCGAGGCAGGCGTGGTGGCGGAAGAGCACGAGGAGCCCCACGCCCACGAGGACCCCGCCCATCACGGCGCCGTAGAGCGGGTGCAGCCGGTCGAGGTGGAGCACCGCCGGCAGGTGATCGGACGCGAGGGACACCAGCGCGATCGCGACGAACGTCTTCACCGTGAACCGCCACCCCATCCGCCGGACGCCGAGCCAGAAGAACGGCAGGTTGAGCGCGACGAAGAGCTGGCCGAAGGAGAAGGGCGTCACCCGGGCGAGCAGGAGGGCGACGCCGGCGGTGCCGCCCGTCAGGAGCTTCGCCTGCGCGAGGAAGCCGTAGCCGAGCGCGACGAGCGCCGAGGCGGTCAGGATGGCCTGGGCGTCGTCGAACGCGCTGTGGCTCTCCGCCGGGAGGACGGTGTCCATGAGGCGCGGCAGATTAGCGGAACGGCCCGGCGATGTCGCGCCGGGAGCGCCCGCTCACGGCCGGCGGGCGCGGGCGCCCCGGCGCGTCCACGCGAGCACCGCGCCGACGATCCCGAGGGCGAGCGCGCCGCCGGGGCCCGAGCCGCAGCCGCCGCCTCCGCCCGCTCCCTTGGGGCCGGCGACCGACTGCTCCGGGACGGGGGGCGGCGTCGTCGTGTCGCCGGGAGCCGGCGGCGTGAGCGGGTCGGCGCTCGGCGGCGGGACGTCCTTCACGATCTGGAACTTGTCGAGGAGCGAGCCGTCCGGCCGGACCGACTCCACGAGGAGCGTCCCGCCGTCGAGCGTGAGGATGAGGTGCTGGTACTCGGTCGCGCGGAACGCGGTCCACTCCGCCGCCGGGAGGACGGACTCGTACAGGTAGTCGCTGCCGCCGCCGGCGGTCAGGTACACGGGGGCGCCCGGGTGGTCGTAGTCCTTCTTCACGACCGCACCCTGCCGCGCCGGCCAGGTGCGCTCGTAGAGGTGGTTATGGGCCTGGAGGACGAGGTCCACCCCGTACTTCTCGAACGGGCCGAGGAGCGCCCGCGGGATCTCCGGAAAGACGCCGTACTTACCCGTGGCGAGCGCGGGCCGATGCATCGTGACGAGCTTCCAGGGCGCCTTCGACGCCGCGAGGTCCGCCTCGAGCCAGGCGACCATCGTCGCCGTGTCGCAGCCCATCTGGCTCGCGTCCATCGGGACGATGCAGTTCGTGTCGAGCGCGGCGACGTGGAGGTCGCCCCAGTCGAACGAGTAGTAGCGCTCGCCCTGCGGTCCCTGCGGCAGCTCGACCGCGTCGAGGTACGGCTGCGCGAACGGCGTCCGGTACTCGTGGTCGCCGACGCCCGTCCACATCGTCGCGGACCGCATCAGGTCCTTCCACACGCCGAAGAACGTCGTGTCCCACTCGCCGGCCGCACCGTCGGGGTACGAGTTGTCACCCATGGTGAGCACCGCCTCGACGCCGCGCAGCTCCATGCGCGCGACGTTCGCGCGCGCGTTCGGGCCGGCCGAGCCGGTGTCCGCGGTCGCCCCGATCACCGCGTGGCGCGCGGCCTCGGTGCCGGGCACGGCGGGCGTCCGCACGGAGCCGTCGCCGGCGGGTGCGCCGTCCAGCGTCACGTGGAACGGGATGGTCGCCGCGGCCGGGAGGCCGGAGAGGCGCAGCAGGTGGTGCGTGCCGTCGCTCTTCGCCTGGGCGGTGCCGCCGCCGGGGAGGTCCGCGACCGCCTCGACGTGCGCCGCCGCGTCGGTCGAGACGACCACGATCGTGGACGTGGGCGTGGTCTGCTGCAGGAAGGGCCCGCGCACGATGCTCGTGGCGAGCGCGAGCTGCGGGAGCGCGAGGGCCGCGGCGAGCGCGGGGAGGCGCGAGGTGAGGCGCACGGACGTCTCCTTCCACGTCCGCATGCGCGGACGCCGGGGCGGGCACGACGGGTTCTTGGTGACCCCGGTTGAACAGCCGGGCGCGCGCGCCACATTCCGTCCGGAGGCCCCTCGGAGGTGCGGACGGGTGCGCGGTTGTGGGTGCGCGCCGCGCGCCGGGATCGCCCCGCGGGCTTCACCTCCAGAGCGATCGGCTCCTGCGGGCGCGGCGAGGTGGCGCCACGCGCCTCTCTACCGGGGGCGGTCGTGCTCGTCGCGCCAGGTCCCGCCCACCTGGCCGGTGCGCCGCTCCTCCGCGACGGGGGCGCTCGGACCGTAGGGGTGGCCGCCGAACCCGTGGCGCATCATCGCGACGGCGCGCGCCCAGCGCTTCTCGCCGTCGCGCGAGGCGAAGAGCTGCAGGACGGCCTGGGCGATGACCGGGATCGGCGCCTCGAGCCGCAGCGCGTCGGCGACGAGCCAGGAGACCTCGCCCGTGTCCTCCACGTACGGCGGCACGGCCTCGAGCCCGCCCTCCGACTCGTACCCGGCGTGCATGAGGTCCATGAGCCAGCCGCGGATGACCGAGCCGTGCCGCCACGCGGAGAGGACGGCCGCGACGTCCAGCCGGTCGTGGTAGCGCTCGAGGAGGTCGACGCCCTCGCCGATCGCCTGCAGCATCCCGAACTCGATGCCGTTGTGGACGAGCTTCACGAAGTGGCCGGCGCCGGGCGGGCCCGCGTGGACGTAGCCGTCCTCGACCGCGAGCGCGCGGAGCAGCGGCTCGACGCGCGCGACCGCCGCGGCCTCACCCCCCGCCATGAAGCAGGCGCCGCGCCGCGCGCCCTCGACCCCGCCGCTCGTGCCGAGATCGACGAGCTCGATCCCCTGGCCCGCGAGCCGGTCGTGGCGACGGATGGAGTCGCCCCAGTACGAGTTTCCGCCGTCCACCACGACGTCCCCCCGGGCGAGGAGCGGCGCGAGCGCGTCGAGGAGCGCGTCCACCGGGGGCCCTGCCGGGACGTACAGGAACACCGCGCGCGGCGGCGCGAGCGCGGCGACGAGCGCGTCGAGCGTTCGGGCCTCCTCCACGCCCGCCGCGAGGAGCTCCGCGCGCAGCCCGTGCGCGTCGAGGCCCACGACCCGGAGCCCGACCTCGCGCGCCTGGAGCGCGAGCCCTCCGCCCATCCTCCCGAGCCCCACCACGCCCAGCTCACCCGCCGCGTAAGCCATCCGGGACCTCCCTCGGCGCGCCGGCCGCACGGGTCCGCGCGCTGGACAAATCGCTCACGTCGTTCCGGGCCACCGTCCCATCGTTGTCCGTCGCTCCCCGGCCGGACACGTCCTTCGCGTGGTCCGCCGCCGCCCCGCGGCTCGCGTTGACTGCGGGCGGCCGCCTGCCTAGAGACCCTCGCACGGCGTGCACGACGTTCGCCCGGTCCGGTGCCGCCCCAGAGGAGCGCCCGATGCCCTACGAACCCGCGGAGATCCTCGAGCGCTACGAGAGCGGCGCCGCCGCCCATCCGAACGGGAAGGCGCTCGCGCCGGACGCGCAGGCCGCCTTCCGCGCGCTGCAGCGTTCGGACGCGGGTCTCCTCGGCTCGGCGCGGACCCGCGACTCCGCGCGGCGCGAGTGGATCGTCGACGCGCACCGGGAGCGCCGCCGCGGCCGGTTCCTCGTGCTCCGCCCGGTCCACGGCGACCTCGAGCCGTTCCGCGCCACGGCGGACGGCTACCGCCCCGACACGCACCTCGCCGTCTCCGCCGAGGACTGGACCCTCCTCGCCCTCTTCGCCGCCGGGCACGCGGGCGACGCCGGCCGCCCAGACGAGGAGCTCTCCGCCGCGGTCTTCCGCGTGGTGGACCGGATGGTGCGCGAGGCCCAGCACCGGCTGCTCATGGGCGCCGCCGAGGACGAGGAGGACTGATGCCGCTCACCCCCGCCACGCCGATCGCCCGGCACCTCACCGACGACCACGCCCGGCTCGACGCGCTGCTCGACCGCGCCGTCCGCTCGGCGGGCGCGCTGGAGCGGACCGCGTTCGACGCCTTCCGCGCCGGGCTGCTCCGCCACATCGCGCTCGAGGAGAAGATCCTGCTGCCCGCGGCCCGGCGGGCGCGCGGCGGCGAGCCGCTCCCCGCCGCGCGCCAGCTCCGCATCGAGCACGGCGCGCTCGCCTCGCTGCTCGTCCCGACCCCGACCGCGGAGCTCGTGACGGAGCTGCGGTCCATCCTCGTGCCGCACGACGCGCGCGAGGAGGAGCCGGGCGGCGTGTACGACCAGTGCGACGCGCTGCTCGCGGCCGAGGCGGAGGAGCTCGTCCAGCGCATGCGGGCCTACCCGCCGGTGCGGGTCGCCCCCTACGCAGACGGGCCGCGCGTCCTGCGCACCGCCGAGGCCGCGCTCCGGCAATCCGCGCTGAGCCACGGGGGAAGGTGATCGGAGCGGCGCCCCGGCCTCGACCCCGACCGGCGTCTATCCGCGCACCGCTCACCCCGCCCCGAGCAGGCCGCTCGGCGCGCCGGCGAGCTCCACCACGAGATCGCGGAAGGCGCTGACCTTCCGCGGGACGTGCTTCGCCGCGGGCGTCACCACGTGGAGCGCGCCCGCGAGGCGCTCGTGGCGCGGGAGGATCCGCACGAGCCGGCCGGCCACCACGTCGGGCTCGGCCACGAAGGAGGGGAGGAGGCCGATCCCCGCGCCGGCGCGGACGGCGTCGCGCGCGAAGAGGAGATCATCGCAGACGATCCGCGCCCGGCCGCTCGCGTCCGCGGGCTCGCGCGCGCCTCCGATGCGCAGCTTCTCCGCCCCGCCGCGGAACACGACGCGGTCGTGCGTTGCGAGCTCGGCGTCCGCGCGCGGCGTGCCGCGGCGGGCGACGTACAGCGGCGACGCGAAGAGCCGCAGCACGATCGGCGCCACCTTGCGGACGACGAGCGTGGAGTCCTGGAGCCTGGCGCCGACCCGCAGCGCGACGTCGAAGCGCTCGGCGACGAGGTCCACCACGCGTCCGGTGAGGTGCAGGTCCACCGACACCGACGGATAGCGCGCCGTGTAGCGGGTCACGACCTGCGCGAGGAAGAGGACCCCGAGGTCGACGGGCGCCGTCACGCGGAGGAGGCCCCTCGGCTCCTCCTCCTGGGCCGGCACCTCGCCGAGGGCGGCCTGGACCGAGCGCAAGAGCGGCGCCGCCCGGTCGTAGAGCGCGGTGCCCGCCGTCGTGAGCGCCACCTGGCGGGTGGTGCGGAGCAGGAGCTGCGCCCCGAGCTCCCCCTCGAGCCGCGCGACGCCGCGGCTCACGGACGACTTGGGCAGCCCGAGCTCCTTCGCGGCGGCGGAGAAGCTGCGGCTCCGCGCCACGGCCTCGAAGACGGTGAGGAGGTTGAGATCCATCGTTCCTCCCATGGAACAGACATGTGCCAGCGTCCAGATTGCGCCTGACGAGGAACGATAGCAAGACTGCGGACACGAACGGCGCGGCAGGCGCGCCCCACGAAAGGACGGAACCGAAATGGCAGCCACCCCCTGGGACATCGACGTCGGACACTCCGCGGTGCACTTCTCCGTGCGCCACATGGTCATCTCCAAGGTGCACGGCCGGTTCGGCCGCTGGACGGGCACCGTGCAGCTCGACCCGCAGGACCTCGCCCGCTCCTCGGTCGAGGTCACGATCGACCCCGCCTCGATCGACACCGGCGTCGCCGACCGCGACGCGCACCTCCGCTCGCCGGACTTCCTCGACGTCGCGGCGCACCCGGAGATCAGCTTCCGCTCGAGGCGCGTCGAGCAGGTGGGCGGCGCGCTCCGGATCGTGGGCGACCTCTCGCTCCACGGCGTCGTGCGCGAGGTGACGCTCGAGGCCGAGTTCGCGGGCACCGGCAAGGACCCGTGGGGCAACGAGCGCGCGGGCTTCTCGGCGAAGGCGTCGCTCGACCGGCGAGACTACGGGCTCGTCTGGAACGCGGCGCTCGAGACCGGCGGCGTGCTCGTGGGCGAGAAGGTGGAGATCGCGATCGAGCTCGAGGCGGTGCGGAAGACGGCCGGGGCGACGGTCGCGGCGTAGGGGCGCCCGGGCAGGCGCCGGATCGTGCCGCAGCGCTTCATCGTGCGGCGGAGGTGGGGTAGAACCCCGGTCGTTCGACCGGGCCCCGCCTCCCCGCGCGGCTCGCTAGAGGAGCCGACCGATGAAGACGCCCGCCCAGGACGCCGACTGCCGCGCTCGCGCCGCCGCGCTTCCCGACAACATCGCCGACTGCGTGACCCTGCACGCGCGCCGGGCCCCCGGCGCGATCGCCCTCGTCGAGCACAACACCGGCGAGACGGTCACGTGGAAGGCGCTCGACACCGCGGTGGACGCGTTCGCGGCGAAGCTCCTCGCGAGCGGCTTCCGCAAGGGCGACGTCCTCGCGACGAGCCTGCCGCTCCTCAAGGAGCACGTCTTCCTCGTCCTCGCCTGCTACCGCATCGGCGTGGTCGCCGCTCCGCTCGACCTGCGCCTCCGCGCGGGCGAGCTGCGCGCGTGCCTCGAGAAGCTCCAGCCGAAGGGCTACTTCTTCGCCGGCGCGCCGGCGCTCCTGCCCGTGCTCCGCGAGGTGGTCGGCGGCTGCGCGAGCGTGCGGCACTGGGTGCAGTTCCAGAAGGAGCCAGGCGGGATCCTGCCCGGCGCGACCTGGGTGAAGGACTTCACGAAGGGGATCAAGGCGGGCTACGTCCGCGCGCGGCTCCTCGGCACGGTGCGGCGCGCGCGCCGGAAGGTCGGCCGGCGCGACGGCTGCCTCGTCATCTTCACGACCGGCTCGACCGGCTCCCCGAAGCCCGCGCTCCTGTGCCACGAGAGCATCCTCGTGCAGAACGTCGGGCTCGCGGTCGGCTTCGGCCTGAAGGAGGGCGACCGGCTCCTCGTGAACCTGCCGCCGTCGCACGTCGGCTGCACGACCGAGCTGCTCGGCACGGGGATCTACGCCGGGCTCACCTCGGTGCTCCTGCACGTCTTCGACGCCGAGAAGAGCCTCGAGGCGATCGCCCAGCACCGCGTCACCGTGGTCGGGCAGATCCCGGCGCTCTTCAACCTGGAGTGGAACCACCGGCGCTACCGCGAGGTCGACCTCTCGAGCCTGCGCGCCGCCATCTACGGCGGCCAGGGCGTGCCGCGCGCGTTCCTCGACCGGCTGCGCGAGATGGCGGCCGAGATCGGGACCGGCCTCGGGCTCACCGAGACCTCCGGGTTCTGCACGTACACCGCGCTCGGGGCGACCGCCGACGACCTCGCCGAGGGCATCGGGTTCGACTCGCCGCTCTGCCCGCTCACCATCCGCGGCCCCATGAGCGCCGAGGGCGCCGCCGGGCCGGAGCTCTCGCCCGGCGAGATCGGCGAGATCTGCTTCTCCGGCCCGCAGGTGTTCCTCGGCTACCTGAACGATCCGGAGGCGAGCGCGAAGGCCGTCTCGCGAGACGGGGTCTGCTACACGGGAGACCTCGGCGCGTACACGGAGAAGGGGCTCCGGCTCGCCGGGCGCGCCAAGCTGACCATCAAGCCAAAGGGGTTCCAGGTGTTCCCCGGCGACGTGGAGAACCACGTCGTCGGCGCGCTCGGAGGCAGGGCGAGCGCGGCCGCGTGCGTCGGCGTCGAGCACGCCGTCTGGGTGGAGGCCGTCGTGATGTTCGTCGAGCGCGCCGCCGGCGAGGACGTGACGCCCGAGGAGGTCAGCCAGGCCTGCGCGGGCATCGCCTCCTACGCGCGGCCGAGCCACGTCGAGGTGGTGGAGGCGGGGACGCTCCCCCTGAACCGCGTCGCGAAGACCGACTACCTCGCGCTGCGCGAACGGGCGCAGGAGATCGTCGAGGGCCTGCGCAGGCAGGGCAAGTGGGACAAGCGAGCTTCCGCGTGACGGGGCCGGTGCCCGCGCGCGGTGAGCCCACCCCGCCACGGGCCCGCCGGGGGTGGTTCACGGCGGGATGAGGCGGACCGTAGCGTCAGCGGATGGTCCGCATCATCGACAAGCGGCTGAGGCTCGCGTACCCGCTCGGGCATCACCTGCACTGCCTCATCGCGCAGATCCCGAACCACCTCCGCCGGACGCAGGAGGGGTGGCGGATCGCCGATCCCGAGGGGCAGTGGCGGACCATCCGCTCCGTCCTCGACCTCGTGGACGAGGGCCCGGGGAATCTCAAGAAGCTCCACTTCCTCATGCTCCCCGAGAGCTGCGTTCCGATCGAGCGCCTGGACGCCCTGCTCGATCTCGTCGCGGCGCGCTTCCGCCCGAGCACCGTCACGATGTTCGGCCTCGAGCACGTGCGGCTCAGGACCTACCGCGGGCTGCTCGAGCGCTTCAAGGCCGACAACGCTGAGGCGATCCCGCTCGTCGATCGCGACATCGACTCCGGCGACGTGCTCGGCGTGCCGGTGAACGTCGGGTGCGTGGCCGTGAAGGACGCGGAGGGTCGGCTGCGGGTGTTCCTCGAGGCGAAGACCCACCCGTTCCGCGCCGAGGAGTTCCTCGACAAGTACGAGGACCAGTACCGCGGCCGGCACTTCTACCTGTTCCGGAACGAGGCGACGCCCTTCAACTTCATGGTCCTCGTCTGCCTCGACTACGTGTACCGCAACCTGTACGAGTCCAACATCCGCGCGATCATCGACCACGCGAACCAGCTCTTCTTCCGGTCGCGCCAGACGCTCGACGCGCTCTTCGTCGTGCAGAGCAACCCCAAGCCCGAGCACCGCGTCTACCGCGACGTCCTCTCCGGCTTCTACGGCGAGTACCTCGAGGACACCCCCGGCGTGCGCGACACCGTGACCGTGTTCGGCAACTGCTCCGCCGAGAGCGTCATGGGCGAGCGCGATCCGGGCGCCACCCACGGCGTGTCGTCCGTCGTCCTCGGTCCGCACCACCGGCTCGCGCCGGTGCGCAACGAGGAGTTCTCGGTGGACGACTTCGGCGGGGCGCCGGTCTGCCGCCTGCGCTTCGGCACCCCGACGCGGCTCTACTACCTGAATCTGCCGCAGCACCACGAGATCGATCCGCGCTCCTCGCGCATCTCGCTCAAGGTCCACGCCATCTTCCGGCCCGGTCCGGACGGAGAGTGGATCGTGGCGAGGCCCGGGGAGGGCGCAGAGCCGGAGGCGCACGCCCGCGGCGAGTCGCCGAGGGGCGCTCCGCTCGCGGTCGAGCACCGGTAGCCGCGCCGGGCCGCCGCCGTCGCGGCGGCCGCGCCTCGCGCGGTGCGGCCGGCCGCTCCCCGCTCTCGCGGGCAACGGCCGGCCCCGGCCGTCAGCGCTCGTCCGGATCGCGGCGCGGGCTGAGCGGGTCGCGCTCGAGGTCCCCCTCGCCCTCGATGCGCGCCTCCTCGCGGCGAACGTCGCCCGAGACGCGCTGCTCCTGGACCCGCGAGGTCTTCGACACCCGGACCTCCTCGCGGACGCGCGGGCGCTTCACCACCTCGACCTCCTCGTCGCGCACCGGGACGGAGATCGTCTTCTCCTCGAACGCGCCCGTCGCGGTGTGCTCGGTCCCCGAGGCCGGAATGCGCTCCACCCGGACCTCCTCGTGCATCACCGGCACGTCGAGCTGCTTGTGCTCGGTGACGACCTCCTTCGTCACGCGGACCTCACCCCTGTCCCGCACGTGCTTGCGCGCCTCGAGCTCCTCCTCGGAGAGCTGCATGCGCCCCTCCTCGCGCGTGCCCGCCTCCGGCGAGCGCAGCTCCGAGGTCGTCGCGGCGCCGCCCGTCAGCGCCCCCTCGACCTTCAGGTCCTCCTTCGTGCACGACAGCCAGAGCTCGTCGTCGCGGACGTCGCTCAGGAGATGCATCGGCACCTCGTAATCGCGGGGGAAGAAGAAGCCCTTCTCGATCACGATCCCCGTCGACGAGACGCTCACGATCTTCCCGAGATCCTCTCCGTCACGCGCGCGAACCTTCATCCCTTCCCGTACCGCCTGCTTCTCGAACATGCGGATCCCCTTCCTTGGATGTGCGGTGTCCCCATTGAGTTGGGGTGCGCGCGGCCACGCGGCAAGAGGGCGGCGGGCGAGCGCCACGGGCACGCGCCCTCGCCGGCGGACCCTCGCGCCGCCGCACGCGCGGGGACCCGGCGCGCGCTCAGTCTCGCCGGAGCTCCGCACGGGCGTGGGGCTTCCTCGCCGTACGGCTGCCTTCGCGGAGCCTTCAGGGCATCATCGCGCCGTCGACGCCGAAGCCGGCGCCCTTCGCGACGTGCGGCCGGGAGATTACGCGCGCGTCGAGGAGCGCGCGCTCCACGTACGCGGCGAGCGCGGCGTGTCCGGCATCGTTGAGGTGGATCGTGTCCGCCGCGAAGCGCGGCAGCGCCTCCGGCGCGAACGCCTCGTCGCCGCGCACCACGACGGCGCCGACGGCGCGCGCCTCGTCCGCGAGCGCGGCGTCGTACGGGGCGCGCCGTGCGCGGTCGAGCCGCCGCCCGGGCTGCGGCGTGCAGACGACGAGCACCGCCCGCGGGAACGCGGCGCGGAGACCGCGCAGCACGGACGCGGCGGCATGCCGGAACGTCCCCGGCGCATCGGCCTCGCCGAGCGGCACCCCCGCGATCGCGTCGTTCGCGCCGTACATCACGACCACCACGCCGGGGCGGAGGCCGCTCCCCGCGAGCGCCCGCCAGCGGAGCTCTCCCGACGGCGCGGGACGGCCGGTCACGTCGGTGAGCGTCGAGCCGGGGAGCCCCTCGTTCACCTCGCTCCACCCGGCGTGACGCGCGAGGAGCGTGGTCCAGCGCCGCTCGGGGCGGGACGCGCCGGTGCCCGCGGTCGTGCTCGAGCCGAAGAAGATCACCTGAGGCGCGTCCGGGACCGCCGCGTCTCGCGGAGGCGCGGCGTGGCCCGCCATGCACGCGGCGAGGAGCGCCGCCGCGGCGGTCACTCCCCGCGCCCACCTGCCGGCGATCGTCCTCGCTCCGCTCATGTGACGCCCACGGTCCGGCGGATGCCGCCCGAGCGCGAGGAAGCGGGAAGGTCGCCGGACGGTGGAACGATGCTAGCGGGATGCGAGCGAGGGCGCGAGGGGGGCCCCGGCCCGTGTTCGTGGGACGGGCGCCACGGGTGAGGGGCGCGGGACGCCCCGAAGCGGGGCCGCCTCAGCTCCGGCGCCGGACCTCGAGCACCGTGAACTCGCGCACGCCCGCGGGGAGATCCACCTCCACGGTGTCTCCGGCCTCGTGACCGAGGAGGGCTTGCGCCACCGGTGAGCTGACGCTGACGAGGCCGCGCCGCGCGTCGGCCTCGTCCGGCCCGACGATGCGCCAGGAGTGAGTGCGCCCGTCCTCGTCCTCCACGAGCACCCAGGTCCCGAACCCGACCCGGCCCTCGGGCGCGCTCTCGGGACCGAGCACCGTCAGGGCCGCGAGCGTCCCCTCGACGAGCGCGGCCCGCCTGTCGAGCTCGGCACGCCGCGCGGCGCGCGCGTGCTCCGGCAGCGCCGCCGCGTCCGCCCGGGCCTCGCGCAGCCGCTCGAGCTCCTGGCGCAGCGCCGCCTGCCCCTCCGGCGTGACGTACCTCACCTCGCCGGGGGCGACCCGGGGCGGCGCCCGCACGACGGGGCCGAGGTCGGGCGTCTCCTCGCTCGTGAACGCCTTGGACACGAGTCAATCCTAGGTCCTCCCGGGCGCGCCGGCGCGCGAGGACGGGCCCTCGGGGCGCGTCGCCGCAGCCCCAAGGACGGCCCGCGGCGGCGCCGCGGCCCGGCTACTTCGCCCGCATGCGCGCCATGGTGGTCCCGAAGTTCGGCGGTCCCGACGTCCTCGAGCTCCGCGACGTCCCGAGGCCCACGCCCGGCCCCGGCGAGCTCCTCGTCCGCGTCATCGCCTCGGGCACGAACCCGGTCGACGCGAAGATCCGGCACTCCGGGACCTGGGCGCAGCTCGAGCTCCCCGCCGTGATCGGCTACGACGCGTCGGGCGTGGTCGAGGCGGTCGGCCCGGGTGTCACGCGCTTCCGCGAGGGCGACGAGGTGTTCTACACCCCGGAGATCTTCGGCAACCCGCACGGTACGTACGCCGAGTACGCCGTCGTGCAGGCGGCGATCGCCGCGCGGAAGCCGCCGCGGCTCACGCACGCCGAGGCGGCGGCGATCCCGCTCGCGGGCGGGACCGCGTACGAGGCGCTCGTGCGGCGCCTCGCGGTGCAGGTCGGCGAGACCGTGCTCATCCACGGCGGCGCGGGCGGCGTCGGCTCGTTCGCGGTCCAGATCGCCAAGGCGGCCGGGGCGCGCGTCATCGCGACCGCCGGCCCGGACAACCAGGAGACGCTGCGCGCGCTCGGCGCGGACGTCTGCGTGGACTACCGCGGCGAGAGCGTCGTGAAGGCCGCGCTCCGCGAGACGGGGGGGCAGGGGGTGGACGCGGTGCTCACCACCGTGGGAGGCGCCACGGTGCCCGGGTCGACCGAGGCGACGCGCCCGTTCGGCCGGATCGCCACGATCCTCGGCTGCGACGGCGACCTCACCTCGCTCTATCTCAAGAACCAGACGCTCCACGGCGTGTTCCTCACGCGCGAGGGGCGGCGGCTCGAGGAGCTCGCGCGTCTCGTGGAGCAGGGGAAGCTCCGGCCGCTCGTGGACGCGGTGCTCCCGCTCGAGGCGGCGGCCGAGGCCCACCGCCGGCTCGAGTCCGGGCACGGGCGCGGCAAGCTCGTCCTCGCCATCGGACGGTGACGCGGCGTGGCGGCGGCGCCGGGCCCGGTTATCGGTTCTGGCATGACGTCGGTCCGCTTCCAGCCCACGCTGTTCGACTCGGCCGCGCCGTCGTTCGACCGCTCGTTCGGCGGCGTGCGCCGCATCGAGCTCGACGCGGAGTCCTGGATCGACGTCGCGCCGGGGTGGGTCTCCGGCTCGGACGCGCTGTTCGAGGAGCTCCTCCGCACGCGCCGCTGGGGCCGGCGCAAGCGCAGGCTGTACGACCGCGAGGTGGAGGAGCCCCGGCTCACGGCGCCTTGGAGCGCCGCGTCCGGAGTGCCGCTCGAGCCGGCGATCGTGGACGAGATGCGACGGGCGCTCTCGCGCCGGTACGGCGTCGAGCTCGACTCCGCCGGGTTCAACCTCTACCGCGACGGCGCGGATGGGGTGGCCTGGCACGGCGACCGGATCGAGAAGCGCGTCGCGGAGCCGATCGTCGCGCTGGTGTCGCTCGGGGAGCCGCGTCGGTTCCTCCTGCGCCGGAAGGGCGCCGGACGGCCCCTGGCGTTCGCGCTCGGCCGCGGCGACCTGCTCGTCACCGGCGGCCGGACGCAGCGAACGTGGCAGCACTCCGTCCCCAAGGTCGCGCGGGCGGGGCCGCGGATCAGCATCGCCTTCCGCCACGGCCTCGATCCGCGCGGCTACGGGGTCGAGGTGGAGGACGGCGAGGGCGAGGCGCCGGACCGGGAGCCCGGCGGGCCCGCTCGCTGACGCATCACCTCCGACCGGGGGCGCCGGCGGCGCGCGCACGCGCGCACGCCCGTTCGGCGGGGCCCCCCGGGAACGCGCGGTTCTCCTTCACGCTCCTGCGCGAGGGGCGCACATTCTAGCGGCCCCTCCCGTGGCGAGGGGCCCCCCGCGAAGGAGCGCCCGATGGACGTCCTCACGCTCTCGCGCGTGCAGTTCGCGCTGACGATCATGTTTCACTATCTGTTCCCGCCGCTCACCATCGGGCTCGCGGCGGTGATCGCGGTGCTGCTCTGGAAGTACCTGCGGACCAAGGATCCCGTCTATCACTCGGCCGCCCACTTCTGGACCGGGCTCTTCGCGGCGAACTTCGCCATCGGCGTCGCGACCGGCGTCGTCATGGAGTTCCAGTTCGGCACGAACTGGTCGCGCTACTCGGTCTTCGTGGGCGACATCTTCGGCTCGGCGCTCGCGGCGGAGGGCATCTTCGCGTTCTTCCTGGAGTCGGGCTTCCTCGCCGTGCTGGTCTTCGGCTGGGACCGGGTGTCGCCGCGGATGCACTTCGTGTCGGCGGTGCTGGTCGCGCTCGGCTCGGTCTTCTCGGCGGTCTGGATCATCGTCGCGAACAGCTGGCAGCAGACGCCCGCCGGGTTCCGGGTCGTCGGCGAGGGCGCGGCGCGCCGCGCCGAGATCACCGGGTTCTGGGACGCGGTCCTGAACCCGTCGACGATAGGCCGGCTCCTGCACACCCTCAACGGCGCCTACGTGCTCGGCGCGTTCTTCGTGCTCAGCATCTCGGCCTTCTACCTCCTGCGCGGGAGGCACGAGGAGTTCGCGCGGCGGAGCTTCTCGGTCGCCCTCTCGTTCGGGGCGATCTTCTCCGTGCTCCTCCTCGTCACGGGCGACCAGAGCGCGCGCATCGTCGCCGAGCACCAGCCGCCGAAGCTCGCCGCCATGGAGGGACACTTCGAGGACGGCCCGGCGGACCTCCACGTGTTCGGCGTGCCGAGGCCCGAGGAGGGCCGGGTCGCGCTCGGCGTCGCCATCCCCGGCGGTCTCTCGCTGCTCGTGCACCGCGACCCCCACGCCTCCATCCCGGGGCTCGCGTCGGTGCCGCCCGACGCGCGCCCGCCGGTCGCCGTGCCGTTCTACGCCTTCCACCTGATGGTCGCGCTCGGCACGGCGTTCATCGCGCTCACGCTCCTCGGCCTGTGGCTCCGCCGGAGGGGGACGCTCTTCCGCACGCGCTGGCTCCTGTGGATCTTCGTCTTCGCGGTGCTCGGGACGTACGCCTCGAACCAGCTCGGCTGGATCGTCGCGGAGGTGGGGCGGCAGCCCTGGACGGTGTGGAACCTGCTCCGCACCGAGCACTCGTTCTCGCTGTCCGTGACGGACGGCCAGGTGCTCCAGTCCCTCGCGCTGTTCGGGCTCGTCTACGCGGGCCTGTTCCTCGTCTGGGTCTACGTCATGAACGCGAAGATCCAGGCCGGGCCGCCGCCGGCGGTCCCGCCCCATGGTCCGACCAGGGGCAAGGAGCTCGTGGACGTCGCGGCCACCTACGAGGAGCCGGGGCGCTCCCACCTCGCAGGCGAGGGGAGGCGGTGATGGACCTGCAGGTGCTCTGGTTCGTCCTCCTCGGCGTGCTGCTCGCGGGCTACGCGGTGCTCGACGGGTTCGACCTCGGCGTCGGCACGCTCTACCTCCTCGCGCGGCGAGACGAGCAGCGCCGCGTGATGCTGAACGCGATCGGGCCGGTCTGGGACGGGAACGAGGTCTGGCTCGTCACGTTCGGCGGCGCGCTCTTCGCCGCGTTCCCGCGGGCGTACGCGACGGCGTTCAGCGCGCTCTACACGCCGCTCATGCTGCTCATCCTCGCGCTCATCTTCCGGGCCGTGGCGATCGAGTTCCGCAGCCGCCGCCCGTCGCGGGCCTGGCGCAACACCTGGGACGTCGCCTTCTTCGCCGCGAGCGCGCTCTCGCCCATCCTGTTCGGCGCCGCGGTCGGTAACGTCATGATGGGGCTGCCGGTGCGCGCCGACGGCGAGGCGCAGGTGGCGCTCTCCGGGCTCCTCTCGCCGTACGCGCTCCTCGTCGGCGTCTTCGCGCTCTCGCTCTTCGCGCTGCACGGGGCGGTGTGGCTCCTCATCAAGACCGAGGGGGAGCTACACGAGGAGGTGCGCCGCTGGGCCTGGAGCGCCGCCGGCGTGTTCTCGGTGCTCTACCTGCTCACGACGATCTTCACGCTCGTGGCCATCCCGCGCGCGACGGCGAACTTCGCCCACCTGCCGTGGGCGTGGGGCATCGTCGTCCTGAACGTCCTCGCGGCGGGGAACGTCCCGCGCGCCGTGTTCCTGCGCCGCTACTTCCAGGCGTTCGCCTCCTCCGCCCTGACGGTCGCCGGGCTCGTGGTGCTGTTCGGGCTCGCCCAGTGGCCGAACCTCGTCACCTCGAGCCTCGATCCCGCCCTGTCGATCACGATCCGGAACGGCTCCTCCACCGGCCCGACCTTGCGCAACATGGCGATCATCGCCGCCATGGGGATGCCGTTCGTGCTCGGCTACACCGGCCTCATCTACTGGGTGTTCCGCGGGAAGATCCGCGAGGGGGAGCACCGCGGCGGGCACGGGTACTGATCCGTCCGGACGCGCCTTCAGCGGAACCGTGCCGCGGCCGCGGAGAGCCCCTCCCGCTCGCACCAGCCCGCGAAGCGCCGTGGCAGGGCCTCGTCGCTGCCGGTCTGCACCGCCTGCGCGACGAGGTGCTCGGCCTGGGCGAGGTCCCCGGAGAGGCAGTGCAGGAACGCGAGCCGGACCGTCTCGCGCTCCGAGGCCGGCTCACCGAGGCCCGTCTCCGCGAGCACCGAGACCTCGTCCCAGCGCTGCGCCCGGCCCGCCGCGAGGGCGCGCCACCAGCGGAGCTCGGCCGCGAGCGCGGGCGGCGGGCTCGCCCCGGCGTCCCGCTCGAGGCGGGCGGCGTCGGCCGGGGAGGGCGACCAGAGGGGATCCTGGGCGAGGAGCGCGGCGAGGGGCGGGAGGTCGTGCACGGCGCGAGGTTAACGCGCTCGCGAGCGCGCCGCTCCCGTGGCGCAGCGCGCAACGCTTTCGCTTGACGCGACCGCGTCGCTTCCTGGATTTCTTCGCTCCGTCTCGCGTGGGGTCGGAAGGCCGCAAAGTGGCTCCGGGTCCGGCGCGAGTTCATAAAATGCCCCAGCCTTCCGAACCGCGCCCACCGGAGACCCCCGTGCAAGACATCGAAAAGCGCAACCTCATCGCCCAGTGGGCCTTCGACACCCGGCCGGTGCTCCTGCGCTTCCACCTCTGGCTGGAGGACGTCGAGGTCGAGCGCTACCAGGCCGATCCGGTGTCGGCCCACAGCTTCACGCCCCGCGGGATCGCCCGCTGCCTCGCCATGACCTCGGCGGCGACCGCGCTCGGCACGAAGCTCTTCGGCGACTACGGCGCCGGCGCGGGCAAGGACAAGGCGGCCTACAACCAGGTGAAGAAGAACGCCGACGCCATCAGCGCCTACGTGATGAGCGAGGGCCTCTGGACCACCACGCGCACGCTCCCCGAGAACCACGCCATCATGGTCTCCCTCGGCGAGGGGCTCATGCCCAAGGCCGGCGAGACGCCGGAGATGGGCGCGAACCCGCTGCTCGGCTTCGGCCGCGTCTACGCCCGGCCCGAGGTGGCGCGCATCGTGGACCGCCGCGTGCGCCGGCTGCTCAACGAGCCGGGTCACACCTTCGAGCAGTTCTACGGCTGGCTCCAGGACCGCGGCATCACGGTGTGGGGCGCCGCGGTGGACACGCTCGAGAACACCTCCCGCTTCGCCGAGGGGAAGCCGTCCGGCCCGATGGCGGTGTTCCACCTGTTCGACTCGCCGCTCACCGTGTCGCGGCCGTACGAGTCGTACATGGGCTGCCTCACGCTGCCGCGGAAGGTCGCCGCCGCGGCGGAGCGCGACTCGGTCCTGCTCGACTACCGCACGCCCCGCAAGCAGGTGATGGAGGCCATCGAGGCGACCTACCCCGGCATCCGGCGTGAGAACGTCCACGTCTGGACGCTGCGCGGGAAGAGCCGCGTGGGCCGGCTCGGGAAGCTCTGGGAGGAGTGGAAGGCGCTCGGCGCCCACCTCGTGGAGGACGGGTGGAAGGCGCCGTCCGGCCTCGAGGTCTTCACCGACTCCGGCACCTACGCGCCGACCTTCCTCGTGGGGAGCTGGGCGGACGGCGCGGGCGCGACGCACGTCTTCCTCTGCGACGGCTACGCCGCCACCGCCGAGGCCATGCAGGCCGCGAGCCTCTCGTCCGTGCTCGACGTGGACACGACCATGGCCACGTTCTCGCCGGCGTTCACGCTGCCCTGCGACGCCGAGGGCAAGCTCATGCAGCTCGACCCGCGGGCCGCCGACTTCGCGCGCCGGCTCGGCGAGCTGTTCGGCGGGAGGGTGCTCGAGGCGGGGGAGGTGAAGTCCTACGCCGAGGCCATCGAGGAGGCGGAGGCCGCCGCGATGCCGCTCAAGCAGCGCGTCATCCGGGCCGACGACTTCCTGCCCGAGAAGAAGTGGGGCGTCCTCGCGAGCCTCGGCTACATGTGCGACGACCCGTACTCCGGCGCGCCCGGCGTCACCCAGGTGCGCGAGGGCGTCTACAAGGTGACGACCCGGCTCGCCACCCGGCAGGCCTCCGCGAAGATGACCTTCACCTTCCGGCTCATGGAGTCGTTCGACGAGACGCGGCTCATCTTCAGCCCGCTCCTCTCGCGCTTCCTCTCCGGCGTGGATCCCGCGAGCCGCGCGGTGAAGATCTCCGACTCCGGCCGCATCCGGAACGAGCTGCAGACGATGCTCTCCCAGGCGCTCGAGCACGACGGCGAGAGGATCCGCGTGCACCTCGACCGGGTGGACGAGCGGGTCATGCCGCGGGAGAAGCAGGCCGCCATCCGCCGGGTGCTGGAGTGGTACAAGACGAACCACCCGGTGTGGTTCTCCTGGCTCGAGCTCGGCTGACCGGCTCGCCCGCGCGCTCCACGGGGCCCGGCCGCCGGCAGGCGCGCCGGGCTCGCCGTCCGAGGGAGGCAACCCACCTCGCGCCGCCCGCGCGCCGCGGGCGCGGCCATGATCGCGCCGTCCGCCCGCGGAGGCAGCGATGGAGCTCTCGTCCGTCCGAATCGAGAAGCCCGACGACGTGAACGTGATCGTCGGCCAGGCGCACTTCATCAAGACGGTGGAGGACCTGCACGAGGTGCTCGCCGGCTCCTCGCCGCACCTCAAGTTCGGGCTCGCGTTCTGCGAGTCGTCCGGCCCGCGCCTCGTCCGCCGCTCCGGCAACGACCCGGCGCTCGTGGCGCTCGCGGTGAGGAACGCGGAGGCGATCGGCGCCGGTCACTCCTTCGTGGTGTTCCTGCGCGAGGGCTTCCCCGTGAACGTGCTCAACGCGGTCAAGCTCGTGCCGGAGGTGTGCACGATCTTCTGCGCGACGGCGAACCCGGTCGAGGTGGTGGTCGCCGGCACCGACGCCGGGCGAGGGATCCTCGGCGTGGTGGACGGCGGCGCGCCGGCGGGCGTGGAGAGCGACGCGGACGTCGCCGAGCGCAAGGGGCTCCTCCGGCGGTTCGGCTACAAGCTGTGAAGCGCGGCGGCCGAGGCGGCGCTCGGCCGGACCGCCGTTGACGCGCCGCAGGGGCCCCGTCCGGCGCGTGCCGCCTCCGGCGCCGCCGTTAGGGCCCTCTCCGTACGTCACCCATCGTGTGACGGAGGGAGGCGGGCATGGCGAGCGATGGAAGGCGCGGCCTGACGCGCAGGGAGATCCTCAAGGCGGCGGGCGTCGGCGCGCTCGCGGCGGCGGCGGGAGCTCCGCGGCGCGCACGCGCGCAGCAGAAGACGCTCAAGATCGTGCAGTGGAGCCACTTCGTCCCCGGCTACGACAAGTGGTTCGACGGGGTGTTCTGCAAGCAGTGGGGCGCGAAGCACGGCACGCAGGTGGTGGTCGATCACATCGCCATCGGCGAGATCAACGCGCGCGCAGCGGCGGAGGTCTCGGCGCAGCGCGGCCACGACCTCTTCATGTTCCTCTCGCCGCCCGCGGCCTACGAGAAGCAGGTCATCGACCACACCGAGATCTACCAGTCGGTGGAGAAGAAGTGGGGCAAGCCGATCGACCTCGGCCACAAGTCCACCTTCAACCCGAAGACGAAGAAGTACTTCGCCTTCTCCGACAGCTACGTCCCGGACCCCGGCAACTACCGCCAGGACCTCTGGTCGCAGGTGGGCTTCCCGAAGGGCCCCGACACCTGGGACGACCTGCGCAAGGGCGGCAAGGCCATCAAGGACAAGTTCGGGAACCCGGTGGGCATCGGGCTGTCGCAGGAGCTCGACACCAACATGGCCGTGCGTGCGGTCATGTGGTCGTTCGGCGCGTCCGAGCAGGACGCCGAGGGGCGCGTCGTCATCAACTCCCCCCAGACCATCGAGGCGCTCAAGTACATGCGCGCGCTCTACAAGGAGGCCGAGACGGGCGAGATTTTCACCTGGGATCCCTCGTCCAACAACCGCGGCATCCTCGCCGGAAAGCTCTCCTTCGTCGCGAACGCCATCTCCGTCACGCGCACCGCGGAGAAGGAGAACCCGGAGATGTCGAAGAAGATCCAGATCGTCCCCGCGCTCAAGGGGCCGGTGCGCCGCATGGCCGCCGAGCACGTGATGGACTGCTACGCGATCTGGCGGTTCGCCGAGAACCCGGAGGGCGCGAAGCAGTTCCTCGTCGACTACATCGACGCGTTCGCGGAGGCCTTCAAGGCGAGCGAGTTCTACAACTTCCCGTGCTTCCCGAAGACAGTGCCCGACCTGAAGCAGCAGATCGCGAACGACCCCAAGGGCTCGCCGCCGGACAAGTACGCCGTGCTCGGCAACGTGCTGGAGTGGGCGACGAACGTCGGGTACCCCGGCTACGCCACCGCCGCGGTGGACGAGGCGTTCAACACCTTCGTGCTCCCGACCATGTTCGCGAAGGTCGCGCGCGACGAGCTCTCGCCCGAGGACTCGGCGAAGGCCGCGGAGAAGGAGCTGAAGCGGATCTGGGACAAGTGGAAGACCGCCTGAGGCGCAGGGACCCGGCGAGCGCGGGTAGCACCCCGTCGTGAACGTGGAAGACCGCCTCTAGCGGCGGCCGGAGATGAGGCGAGCGAAGCGAGCCCGCCGGGGCGGGGCCCCGGGGGGGGGGGAGGTCCCGGGGCTGGCGGGGGGGGGCCCCGCCGTTGGTGTGCGGGGGGGGGCGGGGGCGGCAGCCCCCGTGAGATCGGAGGGCCCGGTGGCGGTGGTCGAGACGCGCAGGCTCACGAAGGTGTTCAAGAAGGCCGAGGAAGGCGCCGTCAACGACGTCGACCTCGTCACCCGCGACGGAGAGTTCCTCGTCTTCCTCGGCCCCTCCGGCTCGGGCAAGTCGACGCTCCTCCGGATGATCGCCGGGCTCGAGGAGCCCACGCGCGGCGACGTGCTCATCGGCGGCGACGTGGTCACCGACCTGCCGCCGCGGGCGCGCGGCATCGCCATGGTGTTCCAGAGCTACGCGCTCTACCCGCACCTCTCGGTCGAGCAGAACATCGGCTTCCCGCTCAAGGCGCACGGCGTGCCGAAGCCGAAGCGCCGCGAGCGGGTCGAGTGGGCCGCGGGCCTGCTCGGCATCGGCCACCTCCTCGGCCGGAAGCCGCGCGAGCTCTCCGGCGGCGAGCGGCAGCGGGTGGCGCTCGCGCGCGCGCTCGTGCGAGAGCCGACGGTGTTCCTGCTCGACGAGCCGCTCTCGAACCTCGACGCGAAGCTGCGCGCGTCCGCGCGCGAGGAGCTCACCTCCTTCCACAAGCGCGTGCGCACCACGACCATCTACGTCACGCACGACCAGGTCGAGGCGATGGCGATGGGGGACCGGATCGTGGTGCTGAACAAGGGCATCGTCCGGCAGATCGGGACGCCGCACGAGGTCTACGACGAGCCCGCCGACACCTTCGTCGCGACGTTCCTCGGCTCGCCGCCGATGAACCTGGTCGAGGACACCGACTTCATCGCCGGGTTCCGGCCCGAGAGCGTCGTCCCCGCGGCGATGGTCCGCGGCCCCAGCGCGCCGATCCGCCTCCGGATCCGGCTCGTCGAGTTCCTCGGCTCGGAGCGGGTCCTGCACGGCGTCATCGACGGCGGCCGCTTCGACGGCCGGAAGGTCGTCTCGCGCGTCGCCACCGCCGCCAGCGGAGGCCTCGGGGAGGGGGAGGCTCACGACTTCGCGGTCCCGGCGAGCGAGGTGAAGTTCTTCGACCGGGCGACCGGCAAGCGCGCCGCCCCGCGGGAGCTGTCGTGGCGGTGACGGGGGCCGCGCTCGAGCGGGAGGCGCCCCGCCGGCGCCGCCGGGTGAGCGGCGCGACCCGGCTCGGCGTCGCCCTCTTCTCGCCCGCGCTCGTGTACATCCTGGCGCTCCTCGGGCTGCCGCTCGTGCTCGCCTTCCTCTACAGCGTCGGCGACGTGACGGTGGGGTCGGTGGGCTACGAGTTCGTCGGCCTCGAGAACTTCCGGAGCGTGGTCGAGAGCCCGAGCTTCCGGCGGGCGCTCGTGAACTCGTTCGTGTTCACGATCGCCTCGCAGGTGATCGTCATCGTCTGCGCGAACGCGCTCGCCCTCGCGCTGCGGGAGCGGTTCCGCGGGCGCGGGCTCGTCCGGTTCCTCATCCTGCTGCCCTGGGTCGCGCCGATCAGCCTGGGCGCCATCGGCTGGAAGTGGATCCTGGACTCGATCTACTCGGTCGTGAACTGGGTCCTCGCGAAGATGCACCTCGTGAACCTCTTCGACCCGCCGATGTGGCTCGGTCGGCCGGCGCTCGCGATGGCGTCGGTCATCGCGGTGCACTCGTGGCGGATGATCCCGTTCTCGACGGTGATCCTGCTCGCCGGGCTCACCTCGATCCCGAAGGAGCTCCCGGAGGCGGCGGCCGTGGACGGCGCCGGCTTCTGGCGGACGCACTTCGAGATCACGCTCCCGATGATGCGCCCGATCATCAACGTGGCCCTCCTCTTCGGCGTGGTCTTCACCTTCACCGACATGACGGTCGTCTACATCCTCACCCGGGGCGGGCCGTACGACTCGACGCAGGTCCTGCCCTCGCTCGCGTTCCAGACCGGCGTGCTCGGCTCCGACCTGGCGGAGGGCGCGGCGATCTCGATGTTCCTCGTCCCCATCCTCGTGGCGGTCGCCGCGCTCATGCTGCGCGTGGCCCACCGCGCGGAGGTGGTGTAGCGATGGCGGGCCCTCGGAGATCGCCGCTCACGCGCCTCGGGCGCTGGCTCATCGTGATCGGGTTCGCGGTGCTGCTCGCGTTCCCGTTCTACTGGATGGCGATCACGACGTTCAAGCAGACGAGCGACCTGTACAACGTCGAGCACGACCCGTTCGTCTTCAACGCGGCGCCCACGCTCGATCACCTGCGGCTCCTCTTCGGCGAGACGCTCTTCCTGCGCTGGTTCTGGAACACCACCGTGGCCGGCGCGGCGGTCGTGGCGATCACGCTCGTGCTGGCGGTCCCCGCCGCCTGGGCGCTCGCGCGGCTCACCGGCCAGTGGGGGCAGCAGCTCGGGATCGGGATCTTCCTCACCTACCTCGTCCCGCCGACGCTGCTCTTCATCCCCATGTCGCGCGTGGTCTCCTGGCTCGGGCTGCAGGACACGCTCTGGGCGATCATCGTCACCTACCCGACCTTCACCGTCCCGTTCTCGATCTGGCTGCTCATGGGCTTCTTCAAGGCGATCCCGCGCGACCTCGAGGACGCGGCGCTCGTGGACGGGCTCACGCGCTTCGGCGCGTTCGTGAAGCTCGTCATCCCCATCTCGGTGTCCGGGATCCTCACGGTGGTCATCTTCTCCTTCACCCTCGTGACCCAGGAGTTCGTCTACGCCCTCACGTTCATCTCCTCGGCGGAGCACCAGACGGTCGGCGTGGGCGTGCCCATCTACCTCGTGCGCGGCGACGTCTACTACTGGGGCTCGCTCATGGCGGCCTGCCTGATCACGAGCCTGCCGATCGCCGTCGTCTACAACCTGTTCCTCGATCGCTTCATCGCCGGCTTCACCGTCGGCGCGGTGAAGTGAGGAGGCTGGAGGTCGAAGGTCATGGCCCCGAACGTCTCGTCGTCTCCCGGCCGCGCGGGCCCCGAGCCCGCTCCGCTCCCGCTCCTCGTCGACGGCGCGGCGCGCCCGGCGGCGGCCACCGAGACCGCGCCCGTGCTCGAGCCGGCGACCGGCCGCACCGTCGCGCGGGTCCCCCTCTGCGGCCCGGCCGACGTGGACGCCGCGGTGCGCGCCGCGGCGGCCGCGTTCCCGGGCTGGCGCACGATCCCGGTCCCGGACCGCGTCCAGGTGCTCTTCCGCTACAAGGCGCTCCTCGAGCGCGAGCAGGACTCGCTCGCCGCCTCGGTCTCGCGGGAGAACGGCAAGCTCCTCCCGGACGCCCGCGCCGAGGTCCGGCGCGGGATCGAGGTCGTGGACTTCGCCTGCGGCATGCCGACGCTCGCGCAGGGGCGGACGGTGGAGGGGATCGCCCGCGGCATGGACTCGCACACCTGGCGCGTCCCGGTGGGCGTCGTGGCGGGGATCTGCCCCTTCAACTTCCCGGCGATGATCCCGCTCTGGATGTTCCCCATCGCCGTCGCGGCGGGGAACACGTTCGTCCTGAAGCCTTCGGAGCGGACGCCCTCGACCGGGCTCCGGCTGGCCGAGCTCTTCCAGGAGGCGGGGCTCCCGCCCGGCGTGATGAACGTCGTGCACGGCGGCCGCGACGCCGTGGACGCGCTGCTCGACCACCCGCTCGTGCGGGCGGTGTCGTTCGTGGGATCGGAGGGGGTCGCTCGCCACGTCTACGCGCGGGCGGCGGCGAGCGGCAAGCGCGTCCAGGCGATGGCGGGAGCGAAGAACCACCTCCTCGTGCTGCCTGACGCGGACCTCGACCTGACCGTCTCGGCCGTGATGGGCTCCGCGTTCGGCGCCGCGGGCCAGCGCTGCCTCGCCGGGAGCGTGCTCGTGCCGGTGGGCGGCGCGGCGGAGCCGCTCCTCGAGCGGCTCGCCTCCGAGGCGCGGGCGACGCGCGTCGGCGATCCCTTCGCCTCCGACTCGGCGATGGGCCCGGTGATCCGCGAGGACAGCCGCGCCCGCGTGCGCCGCTACATCGAGGCCGGGCTCGCCGAGGGGGCCGCGCTCGTCGTGGACGGGCGCGAGGCGACCGCCGGCGGAAACGGGTTCTTCATCGGCCCCACCATCCTCGATCGCGTCGCGGCGGACTCGACGCTCGCCCGGGACGAGATCTTCGGGCCCCTGCTCGCGACCGTGCGGGCCGGGAGCGTGGAGGAGGCGGTCGCCCTCGCGAACCGCTCCCGCTACGGCAACGCCGCGAGCATCTTCACCACGAGCGGCAAGGCGGCGGCGTACTTCCGGCGCAACGTCGAGGCCGGGATGATCGGCGTGAACGTGGGCGTGGCCGCGCCGATGGCGTTCTTCCCCTTCGCCGGATGGAAGAGCTCGTTCTTCGGTGACCTGCACGCGACCGGCGAGGACGCGGTCCGCTTCTACACGGAGACGCGAGTGGTGATGGAGCGCTGGGCCTGAACGACAGTTCGCGGCGTAGCCCCCGGGCGCCCAGGGGGGCGCGCCCGGGAGGCGTCACCATGAGGCTGCTCGCGTTCGCCGCGTCGCTGCGGAAGGAGTCCTTGAACCACCAGCTCGTCGCGCTCGCATGCGAGATCGCGCGGCGCGAGGGGGCGGACGTGGATCTCGCCCGCTTCTCGGAGTTCGAGATGCCGCTCTACGACGGTGATCTCGACCGGACGAGCGGCCTCCCCGCGGGGGCGCTCGAGCTGAAGCGCCGGGTCGAGGCCGCGCAGGCGCTCCTCATCGCGGCGCCCGAGTACAACTACTCGATCGCCGGGCCGCTCAAGAACGCGATCGACTGGGTGTCCCGGGCCCGCCCGATGCCCTGGCGCGGCAGGAGCGTGTACCTCCTCTCGGCGTCGCCCTCGCCGATGGGCGGGATCCGCGGCCTGTGGCAGACCCGCATCCCGCTCGAGGGGTGCGGCGCGCTCGTCTTCCCCGACATGTTCGCGCTCGCCCACGCGGGCGAGGCGTTCGACGCCGACGGCCGGCTCCGGGACGCCGGGCTCGCGGGGCGGCTCGAGCGCGAGATCGCGGGGTTCGTCCGGCTCGCGGAGACGCTCGCGCCGATCTGCAGCGTCGCCGCGACGCGCGAGACGAAGGCGCGTCAGGAGAAGATCGTCCCCGCCCTCGAGGACGAGTCGCACATCCAGCCGCCGGCGCGCTGAGCGCGTCGAGGGCGACGCTACGAGCCGGCCGGCTCGCCGTCGCGGAGCACGGCCGCGAAGGACGCCGCGCGCGGGCCGCGCAGCGGGACGTCGAGCGGGTCGACCCGGCCCGACGGATCCCCGCACACGGGGCAGTCCTGCCGCGGCGCCGGGGTGAGCCACACGCTCTGGTAGGCGTGCTGCCCCGGGGTGTCTCCGAACACCTGCGGGTAGAACCAGTAGCCGGGGACGGTGGAGGTCGTGAGGTAAGGCGTCCCGTCGGAGAGCGCGGTCTCCGCGAGCGCGGCGAGCGGCGCGCCGCTCCCGGCGAGGAGCAGCGAGAGGCCGAGCTTCGCCGCGGCGCTCGCCACGTGGTGCACGTCCGGCCCGATCGCGAGCTCGCCGCGGAGCCGCGCCGTGCCGTAGTCGATCTCGCGCGCGCCGCCGCCTTCCCGTGCGAGCGCGCCGCGCGTGCGCGTCGCGCACAGGTAGCAGGGTGTCCGGCCGGGGACCGTCATCACCACCTCGCCGCCCTGCGCCCCCGCGTACAGGCCCACGAAGAGCGCGGGCCGCCCGCGCGCGTATGCGAACCGGTCGAGCAGGCGCTGGCCGGCGGGATCGTCGGTGGCCGCGACGACCAGGTCGGCCGCCCGGACCAGCGCGTCGAGCGGGGCAGGCCCGAGCGCGTCGAGCGCGGCGGCGTGGAGCGAGAGGCCGACCGCGGGCTGGACGGCGAGGAGACGCCGGGCGAGCGCCTCGACCTTGGCCCGGCCGAGATCGCCGACCTCGTACCCGGTGCGCGAGAGGTTCGGCGCCTCCACCGACTCGGGATCCACGAGCGCGAACGCGCCGACGCCGCTCCGCGCGAGCGCCTCGGCGAGGTACGACCCCACCGACCCGCAGCCGGCGACGAGGACCGTCCGCTCGCGCAGCGCCGCCGAGACGAGCCCCGCGCTGCGCGCGAAGAGCGCGTCCCGGAGCCGCGCCGCCCCCTCCGCGGGGTCGCCGCGCGTGAGGAGCCGTCCCCACCCCGCGAGCCGCGCGCGCTCGCGGTCGGCGGTGAGCGCCGGTCCGCCGCGCGGCCCGAAGGCGGCGCGGTACGGGCCGGGCGGCAGGAGGATCGTGCGCACCGCCGCGGCGAGCCGGTCCTCCTCGGCGAGGGCGAGCGACCAGCCGAGCTCGAGCTGCTCGGTCTCGCCCTCAGCGTTCGTGGCGAGCACGAGCGGCGGCAGCGCCGGGTAGCCGTCCCCGACGACCACGAGGAGCTCGAGCCCGCCCGCGAGCAGCCGGGCCGCGGGGAGCGCCGCGTCGCCCGCGGCCGCCACGTCCACCAGCCCGACGCCGCCCACCTCCCCCCCGATCGCGCGGGCGAGCCGCTCTGCGTCGCGCAGGAGCGGCACCACGGTCACCTGCAGCGGGCGGACGGCAGCGTGGTCCTCGCCAGCGCGCCAGGCCCCGAAGAAGGAGACCTTGCTGCCGGGCGGGGAGAGCGCGAGCTCGTGGGGCGCCAGGCGACTTCCGGGATCGCAGCGCGTGACGATCGGGGCGAGGTACGTCGCGAGGTGCCCGTTCCGGCGCAGCCCCTCCGCGAGCTCCGCCGCGTCCTGCGCGGACGGCGCGTCGAGGAGGGGAGGGTGGGAGTGGACGATGCCCTTCAGCTCGAGCCCGTCCTCGCGCTCGAGCGCCTTCACGCGCGCGTCGAGCGCGCGCGAGGGGCGGTAGCTCGCCTCGGTGGCCGCCCCCTCCGGATCGGGGACGAGCTGCGTGACGAGGGACACGCCTCGGGGGCCGACGAGCGCCCCGCCGCGCTCCGCGGGGTGCACCGCGAGCTCCTCCCCGATGGCGCGGAGCACCGCGTCGAGGACGCGCACGTGGATCAGCGCAGTGGGGCGGCGAAGACGGCCGGGTGGATCTCGGAGAGCGACTGGCCCTCGTCGCCGCGCGGGACCCGATCCCCGATCACGATGCGGCCCGCAGGATCGACGAACACCCGGCGTCGCCGCTCGCGCGGCGGCGTGTCGGCAGTGCGGCGATCGTCGAGGAACAGCTCGCGTAGGTCTGCGACGGTGGCATCGGACATGGCGTCTCCTCCGAGGGTCAGAACGGGAACTTCCCCGTGCGCTGGAACTCGCTGAAGCCGTTCGCCCACAGCACGCTCTTCGCGTAGGCGGCCTCGAGCGTGGGCATGCCGCCGGCCGGGTCCGCGGAGAGGCAGATCCGTCCGTGCGGGAACAGGTGGCAGGCGTGCGGGTCATGGCCGGAGACGTCGGGGCTCGCGACGGTGACCTGGTAGACGGCGCCGTCGAACCACAGGAAGAGCTGGAACGGATCGCCCGCCACCGTCGTCACCGGGAAGAGCCAGCCCCGAACGCCGTCCACCACCACGGACCGCGTCGCCGCGGGGAGGCTCTGCTCGACCATCGCGCGTTCTCGCAGCGCGTCACGAACCGGACCCGCAAGCCAGTCGCCGCCGAACAGCTGCTTCATGCTCCCGCTCCCCGGGCACGGTGCTCCAGATCGAACCCTAGTGGCGCCGGGTCCGTGCGGCAGCGCGCACCGGTGGGAGGGTTCACCCGCATGGCGGTGAAGGCGGCAACGAAATCCGGGTGAAGAGCTCCGCGCCCCGGCTGAAAAGTCCGTGATCCCGACCGGTTCGGCGGCTGGCGAGAACCTTGCTCTTCACATCGGTCATGAGCGAGCTCATCGAAACGGGCGCCCCTCCTCGGAAGGACCTCCTGAAGCACCTCATCCTTCAGCTCCACGACGGCGTGGCGCCGGAGGCGGTGCAGCGGCAGCTCCAGCGCCTGCTCGGTCAGGTGCCGTACGGGCTCGTGGTGGAGGTGGAGCAGGAGCTCATCGCCGAGGGGTTGCGGCCCGAGGAGATGACGCGGCTCTGCCACCTTCACTCGGCGGCGCTGCAGGGCGGCATCGATCTCTCCGGCGCCCGCACGCCGCCGCCGGGCCACCCCGCGCGCGTGCTCTCCGAGGAGAACGCGGCGCTCGCGAAGCAGGCCCACGCGCTCGAGCACGTCGCCGAGGCGCTCGAGACGGCCGTCAACGGGGACGCCGTGGGCGTGCACCTCCTGCAAGCGCGCGTGCGCGTGAACGCGCTCACGGACGTCGAGAAGCACTATCAGCGCAAGGAGCACCTCCTCTTCCCGTTCCTGGAGCGGCACGGCATCACCGGTCCGCCCCAGGTCATGTGGGGCAAGCACGACGAGACGCGCGCGCTGCTGCGCGGCGCGCTCGCGGCGCTCGCCTCGGCCGGCGAGGACCCCGTCACGGCTCGCGCGATCGCGGGCGGCGCGCTGCGCCCGCTCGCGCGCGCCATCCGCGACCTCGTGGACAAGGAGGAGAACATCCTCCTGCCCATGTCGCTCGACGTCCTCGAGGAGCGCGAGTGGTGGGAGATCGCGCGCCAGAGCGACGAGCTCGGCTACTGCCTCGTGGAGCCCGAGGCGCGCTGGCGCCCGGCGTCCGCCGAGGGGGACGACGCGCCGGCGCCGGGCGCGCGCGTGAGGCTGCCCACCGGGAGCCTCCTCCCCGCCGAGCTCGAGGCGATCCTCGGCGCGCTGCCGCTCGACGCGACGTTCGTGGACGCCGAGGATCGCGTCCGCTGGTTCAGCCACGGCAAGGACCGGGTCTTCTCGCGCAGCCGCGCCGTCATCGGCCGCAACGTCCAGTTCTGCCACCCGCCCGCGTCGGTGGGGACGGTGGAGGAGATCCTCGCCAGCTTCCGCGCCGGCACGCAGGATCGCGCCGCCTTCTGGCAGCTCCACGGGCGCTTCGTCCACATCGAGTACCGCGCGCTGCGGGACGACGCCGGCGCGTATCTGGGCTGCCTGGAGGTGACCCAGGACCTCACCGAGAAGCGGGCGCTGAAGGGCGAGCAGCGGCTCCTGTCGTGGTCCGGCGCTCGCGCCGCCGCGGAGGCCGCGCGGCCCGTCGAGGCCTGCCCCGCGCACGCGGAGGCCGGCCGATCCCCGGCGCCGGAGCCGGCGCACGCCCACGTCCACGCCCCGGCCGCGCACGCGGAGCCGCGCCCGGCGTGGCTCGACGGCGCGTCCGTCTCCCGGCGGCTCGACGCGCGGCCGATGCTCGCGTCCGGCGCTCACCCGGTGCAGGAGATCATGCAGGAGCTCGCCGTGCTGGCGCCCGGCGACGTCTTCGAGCTCGTGACGCCCTTCGTGCCCGGTCCGCTGCTCGAGCGGGCGCGCGCCGTCGGGTGCGTGGCTCACTCGGAGCCGGGCGGAGCCGGCGTCGTGCGCACGTTCTTCACGCGCGCCGCGGGGTGAACGTCCCCGTGTGATCGCTCAGCGCGTCCGCTCGAGGCCGCGCGCCGTCTGCCGGACCTCGTCGCCCACGCGGAAGTCGTAGGGCTGGTCGTAGACGAACGTGTCCGTCCCGCCGTCGTCGAACCGGACGAAGACCTCGTAGGTCCGCCGCTCGGCGCCGCCCTGGCTCGCGGCGGCGCCGACCACCGCACCGCCGACGGCGCCCGCGACCGCGCCGGCGCCGCTCCCGTGGTGGTGCGCGTAGCCCCAGCGGTCGTAGTAGGTGTGGCCGCCCACGGCGCTGCCGAGGATCCCGCCGATGATCGCGCCGGCGACGGCGCCTGCGCCGGGGTTCCCCTGCTGCCGCTCCACGGTCTCGCGGATGGAGGCGACGTAGCCGACGCGCTCCCACTGCTGGGAGGACCCCTCGCCCCAGGTCGTGGAGGTGGTGGACGTCGTCACGCAGGCGGTCGAGAGGAGGGCGGTCAGGGTGGCGAGCGAGGCGAGGCGGCCGGGTCTCATGGAAGCACCTCCGAGCAGTCGTCCGGGGAAGAGGGTGCCGGGCGAGCTCTCATCGGTGCACGGCGCGGACCAGCGCCGACCTCGGCGCGAAGCGCAGGGCGATCAACGAGTTACGCGCGTGCGTCGGCGGGCGGGCGCGTGAACGCGCCGCACACCTGGCGCGGCGACACCCCGGTAGGTGCTCCTCTCACCCCCGCTGCACCCTCGAAGGACGCTCGTCGTCCTCCACGCCGGCGTCCTTCCGCCTGCGCGCGCGCCGATCGAGGAAGTCCGCCGCGAGCCAGCAGGCGACCGCCCAGCTCGCGCCGACGGTCCAGCCGGCGAGGACGTCGGAAGGCCAGTGCACGCCGAGGTACACGCGGCTCACGCCGGCGAGCCCGGTGAAGAGGAGCGCCCACCCGAGGACGAACGCCTTCTGCCGCCGCCGCGGGAGCACGCGCGCGACGAGCGCGCCGAGCGTCAGGTAGGCGATCGCCGAGAGCATGGAGTGGCCGCTGGGGAAGCTCGACGTGTAGACCCACGTGCCGTGGGGCACGAGCTCCGGGCGGGGCCGGTCGAAGCCGCGCTTCAGCGCGAACGAGAGGATCGCCCCGCCCACCACGGCGACGGCGAGCAGGGCCGCGGAGCGGCGACGCCCGGCGAGCCACAGCGTGGCGGCCACCGCGGTCGTGACGAGGCTGATGATCGGGACGCCGCCGAGGGCGGTGAGGTCCCGCCCGGTCTCCTCGACCCACTTCGGGCCGAGGGGATCCGCGGGGTCCCCGGGCTTGCGCATCGCGAGGAGGATCTTCTCGTCGATCGCGCGGGTCTCGTCCTCCCGCACCGCCTCCGCGATCTCGACGAAGGTGAGGACGCCGCCGGCGAGCGCCGCGACGAGGAGGAGCGTGACGAGCTCGCGCGCCCTGAGCCAGCGGTGGACGTTCGCCGCCGCCGCGCCGAGCCGCTCGTGCCACCGGGCGCCGCGCTCCATCTCGCAGAGTGTATCGCCCGCCCGTCGCGGGCGCCGTCCGCGGGAGGGTCGTCGCCCTGGGAGCGGGAAAGGCGAACGCCGGCGGCGGCCGGAGGGAGGGCCACCGCCGGCGTCCGCGCCGGGATCTCCGTGCCGCTACTTGCGGGGGACTTCCGGCGTGCTGCGGAGCGCGGTGCGGCGGTCGGCCTCGCAGAGGCCGTTCCACAGGCGCGAGAGGATCGAGATGAGCTGCTTCATGAGGTCTCCAGGAGCGAATGCGCCGGCGGGCTAGCCCTCGGCCGCGGTGAGCGGGACTTCCTCGAGGAGCGGCACCGGGGTCGGCGTCGGCTCCGCGGCGTCGACCGGTTCGGCGCCCGCGAGGACCGCGCGCGCCCGGGCGAGATCGAGCTCGCCCTCCCAGCGGGAAACCGCCACCGACGCGACGCCATTCCCGATGAGGTTCGTGATGGCGCGCGCCTCCGACATGAAGCGGTCGATCCCGAGGAGGAGCGCGAGGCCGGCCACCGGGATGGTGCCGACCGCGGAGAGGGTCGCGGCGAGCGTGATGAAGCCGCCGCCGGTGACCGCCGCGGCGCCCTTCGAGGTGAGGAGCAGCACCGCCAGGATCTCGAGCTCCTGCCCGAGCGAGAGGTGCGTGTTCGTCGCCTGGGCGACGAACAGCGTCGCGAGCGTGAGGTAGATCGACGTCCCGTCGAGGTTGAAGGAGTAGCCCATCGGCACGACCAGGCCGACGACCGGCTTGGAGCAGCCGAGCCGCTCCATCTTCCTCATCATGAGGGGCAGCGCGGACTCGGACGAGGAGGTCCCGAGCACGACGAAGATCTCCTCCTTGATGTAGCGGAGGAACCGGAGGATGCCGAGCCCGCAGCTCCGCATCACGAGCCCGAGGACGAGGACGACGAACACCGTGCTCGTCGCGTAGAAGCAGGCGATGAGCTTGCCGAGGCTCAGGAGCGTGTCCACGCCGTACTTCCCGACCGTGAACGCCATCGCGCCGAACGCGCCGATGGGGGCGAGCCGCATCACCATGCCGACGATCCTGAAGAGCACCCCCGAGAGGACGTCGATGAACTCGAGGATGGGCTTCCCCGTCTCGCGCAGCCCGGCGAGCGCGATGCCGAACAGGATCGAGAAGAGCAGGACCTGGAGGATGTCGCCCTTCGCGAACGCGTCGGCCACGTCCTTCGGGATGACGTTCATGATGAAGTCGATCGTCCCGTGCTGCTGGGCGCCGGCGGTGTACGTGGCCACCGCCTTGGCGTCGAGGGTTGCGGGGTTCACGTCCATGCCGGCGCCGGGCTGGACGAAGCGGGCGACGACGAGCCCGATGGCGAGGGCGACCGTGGTGAGCCCCTCGAAGTACAGGAGGCCCTTCAGCCCCACGCGGCCGACCTTGCGCAGGTCGCCCATCTTCGCGATGCCCGTCACCACCGTCGCGAACACGATGGGCGCGATGAGCATCTTCACGAGCTTGATGAACGCGTCGCCGAGCGGCTTCATCGACGCGCCGGTCGCCGGCGCGAGGTGGCCGACGAGGGCGCCGAGCGCCACGGCGACGAGGACCTGCAGGTAAAGGCTGCGAGCGAGACGCTTCACGTGAGCCTCCTCCTGGCGGCGCCGCGCCGCCGTCGCGCCGCGCCACGAGAGGACGGGAGCGCGCTCCTCCACAGCACGCGATGTGCCCGGGAGCGCCGATCCGGCGAAAGTCGAAGAAATGCACGCCGGGGCGCGTGCCACGGCCCATCGGGCCGGGCGGGCGCGCGCGAAGGGCCATTCCGATCGTCATCGGCGCTCGAGGGAAAGCGCGCGCGGGCGCGCAGGGACGCGCGCTGCGCGGCGTCCGGGAGCGGTCATTCCGGGAGGCATGACCATTCCGGAGGGAATGGCCCTTCTCGTCGAAAGGGCCCCGCCGAGCTTCGCTCGGCGGGAGCAGCGCGCCGTTCCCCGTGCGAGCGAAGCGAGCAAAGCCGGGGCGCCATCGCGACAGCGGCGAAGCCGCGCGCGGTGGCGCACGGGACCCGGCGAGCAGGGGTGGGGCGGGGCGCAGCCCTCATCATTCGTCACAAGTGCGGGTACTCGCCGGACGAGCGGCGGGTGTTACCACGGCTTCCGTGCGCATGGCGGATTCGGGGCATCGACGGGGTCGGCGCGCGCGCTCGTGCTCGACCCCGATGAACGCGGGAAGGCGGGGGCGCAGGCGAGCGTCTCGTAGTGTCGAACCGGGCACAGCGACGGCGTGACTTCGCGCGGGGTGCACGCGGACTTCTCGAAGGCGCCTCCGCAGCTCGAGGTCGACCGTATTCACCTTGGGTGACAGCTATCGCCAGCGGTAGTGCCGGCCGGTGCCGCGGCTCTTCTCGCGACGAGGCAAGGCGTCCCAGATGCGGTGGGTGAAACATTTCCCGTTGACGCCTTCTCGCCTCGATCGCGGTCCGGCATTGGACCGGCGCGGAAGGGCCGCTCTCGCGCACGCGCCTCGCGCGTGTCACGCGCGGAGACCGAGGAAAGGCATCGACGAGGGTGCAGCGAATAGCGCCGCGCAGGCGCGAGCCTGGAGCGTCTCCGGAGCTCCGGAAATCGCGTGCTACGAAGGGTGTACTGGAGGTGCACCCCATGTCTGCGCTCGCCCCCGCTGCTCTCGAGTCGAATGTCCTCGCCCTTCGCCTGCGCGAGCTCGCCGGAGAGGAACGGAACGTCCAGGTCGACTTTCTCCTGCACCTCGACGAGTTCGATCGGCGCCGCGCCTTCGTCGAGGTCGGCCATGCGTCCCTCTGGGCGTACTGTTTGGAGGCGCTTCACCTCCGCGAGGGCGCCGCCGGCCGGCGCATCCAGGCGATGCGGGTGCTGCGCCGCTTCCCGATCCTCGAGGCTCCGCTGCGCGATGGGCGTCTGTGTTTGTCCACCGTGGCGCTCCTCGGCCAGGTGCTCACCGAGGAGAACGTGGACGACCTCCTCGCTCGCGCCGCCTTCCGGACCCGGGCCGAGGTCGAGCAGCTCGTCGTCTCCGTCCAGGCGCGCACCGCTCCGCGTGCTGGCCTCCGCAAGCTCACCGACCGCGCGCCCACCGCGGGAAGCGCAGCGCTGCAGCTCCCGGCGTCCGATGCAGGACAGGCCGAGACGGCGACCGAGCCCGGCACCGCGAAGCCGACCCTCGATCCGGGCCCTGCGGCCGACGCGCTGCCGGCGCCTTCGCCCCCCGTCGCGCAGCCGAAGCGAAGGGCCGAGACACTCGCCGTCTCGGAGAGCCACTGGTCTCTCCGGGTCACGCTCGACCGCGCCTGCAAGGAGGACCTCGAGACGCTCCGGTCGCTCCTGTCGCACAAGGTCCCGGACGGCGACCTCGCGGCGGTGCTCCACGAGGCGATCCGCTGCGCCATCCAGAAGCACGGCAAGCGCAAGGGCGCGGTCGCGCCGGAGCGGAAGACGAAGGGAGCGAAGCAGGCCGGGAATGCCGCCACGACGAAGAAGACCGCGGCGAAGCCGCCGGCCACGAGGACCACGATCCCGGCGATAGTGCGCCGCGCAGTGTGGACGCGCGATGGCGGGCGCTGCGCCTGGGTCGGCCCGGACGGCTGCCGCTGCAACAGCCGCTGGAAGCTCGAGCTCGACCACATCCAGCCCGCCGCCCTCGGGGGACCGTCCACGTTCGAGAATCTTCGACTCGCCTGCCGAGCTCACAACCTACTTCACGCAGAGAGAACCTTCGGACGCGAGCACATGGACCGCTTCCGCCGCGACGCGGGCGACGGGCCATCGTCGCTCTCGCGCGCTGACGTGGCGCCTCTGCGTCCCGTCATGCAGCTGGGAATGTGGGCGCCGTGACCCTGCGGCGACCCGGAGTTGGCCGAGCAGTGCTCCGCCCTGAGCGTTCCCGGCGCGCGCGTGCCGACCCGTCAATGACCAGCCGGAGCGCGCGGTGCGCCGCTCGGCCGACCGAAGCCGCTCCCCCGGTCAGCAGCCGAAGATGTGACGAATCCTGAGGGCGCAGCCCCCGTGAGATCATTCACCGACGCCAGGCCTTGAGGCGCTTCGACAGGGCGGGCTGCGAGAGGCCGATGAGGCGGGCCGCGAGCGTCTGGTTGCCGCCGGCTCGCGCCATGGCCTCGCGGGCGAGGAGCTCGAGCGCCTCGTCGAACGTGGGGAGCCGCTCGGCCCCGGCGAACGGGTTCGCGTCCGCCTCCGGATCGGCGCGGCCGCCGTCGGCGACGCGCCCGATCGCCGCCACGAAGGCGTCCATCGACAGGACGCGATCCACGTGGAGCGTGACCGCGTCGAACACCATCGCGCGCAGCTCGCGTACGTTCCCCGGGAAGTCGTGCGTCGCGAGGAGCTGCGCGAGCTGGCGCGGCGGCGTGGGCTTCTTCTTGCCGAGCGCGCGCGACGCCTCCTCGAGGAAGTGGTCGAGGAGCAGCGGCAGGTCCTCCTTCCGCTCCCGCAGCGGCGGCACGCGCACGCGGTGGGTGCGCAGCCGGTAGAAGAGGTCGCGCCGGAAGCTGCCGGCCCGCTCCTTCGCGGCGAGGTCCTGGTGCGTGGCGGCGATGACGCGCGCCTTCACGCGCCGCGGGCGGTCGCTGCCGAGCGGGAAGAACTCGCCGTCCTGCAGGAAGCGCAGGAGCTTCACCTGCGACGCCATCGACAGGTCGCCGATCTCGTCGAGGAACAGGGTCCCGTCCGCCGCCTCCTCCACCATGCCGCGCCGCGGCTGGTCCGCGCCGGTGAAGGCGCCGCGCACGTGCCCGAAGAGCGTGTCCGCGAAGACCGCGTCGTCGAGGCCGGCGACGTTCACGGCCACGAGCTTCCCGGCGCAGCCGGAGACCGCGTGGGCGGCCCGCGCGACGAGCTCCTTGCCCACCCCGCTCTCGCCCGTGACGAGCAGGGGCTGGGCGCTCCTCGCCACCGCCTCCACGTACGAGAAGAGCGTCCGCATGGTGGGATCGCGCGTCACGATCCCGGCGAACGCCTCCGGGTGGCGGAGCTCGCCGGAGAGGAGCCGCGTCGCGACCTCGACGTTCTCCCGCTGGAGCTCCTGCATGCGGAGGGCGCGCAGGACGCCCGCGACGAGCCGATCCTCCTCCTCGGTCTTCACGTGGTAGTCGAACGCGCCGAGCTTCACGCAGCGCACGGCGGTCTCGACCTGGTTCAGCCCGGAGACGACGATGACCGCCACCTCGGGGTGCTCCGCCGCGATGCGCGGCAGGAGCTCCTCGCCCGAGAGGTGCGGCATGGTGAGGTCGAGGAGCACGACGCCGATGTCGTCGCCGTCGAGGATCTCCAGCACGCGCCGCGGGTCCTGGCAGGTGACGACCCGGCGGATGCCGGCGGTGCGCTCCAGGGTGAGGCTCATGGCGCGCAGCCAGGCCGGCTCGTCGTCCACGAGCAGGATTCCGAAGGCGGAGGAGCCCGGGTCGCTCACGCGGCGGCCGCCTCCGGCGCGGCCGGGAGGGTGAGGGTGGCGGTCGTGCCGGCCCCCGGGGTGGAGGTGAGCGCGAGCGTGCCGCCGTGCTCCTTCACGATGCCCGCCGAGACCGAGAGCCCGAGGCCGGTCCCGCCCCCGCTCCGCTTGGTCGTGAAGAACGGCTCCTCGACGCGCGCGAGGTGCTCCGCCGCGATGCCCACGCCCTCGTCGCGCACCTCGAGCACGACGCGCCCGTCCTCTCGGCGGGTGGTGAGTCGCACGCCGCGGCCCGGCGCGGGCAAGGCCTCGGACGCGTTCACGAGCAGGTTCACCACCACCTGCTCGATGCGCTGCGCGCTCCCGAGCACCGCCGGCAGCGCGGGGGCGAGCTCGAGCTCGAAGCGCGCGGTCGCCTTCCGCAGCGCCGCGCCCGCGAGCCGCGCCGCCGCGCGCGCGACCTCGTTCAGATCCACGGGGGCGAGCGGCGGTGCGTCGTCGCGCCGGGCGAAGTCCTTGAGGTCCTCGACGATCCGCTGGATCCGCCGGCCGCTCTGGGCCATCTCGTCGAGGAGCTGCGGGAGCTCCTCGCGCATGCGGCGGTAGGGGAGGCCCGCGAGCGCGAGCCCGTCCGTGTCTCCGCGCGCGTCGAGCGCGTCGAGGGCGTCGAGGAGGGCGGCGCGCACGGTGGTCGTGTCGAGCAGGATGAGGCCCGTCGGGTTGTTGATCTCGTGGGCGACGCCGGAGACGAGGACCCCCAGCGCCGCGAGCTTGTCCGCCTGCAGGAGCTCCGCCTGGTGCCGCCGGAGCTCCTCCATCGCGCGCTGCCGCTCCTTCACCTCCGCGGCGAGCGAGGCGGTCCGCTGCGCCACCTGCCGCGAGAGGGAGCGCGACCAGAGGAGCACCGCCCCGAGGACGGCGAGGAGCGGCACGAGCACGATCGCCGCCCACCGCAGGGCCGTCTCCCAGCTGAGGCCGCGCGGCTCGAGCACCCCGAGCCAGCGCTGGTGGATCGCGTCGTAGCGGCCGGTCTTCTTCAGGATGGCGAGGCCCTCGTCGAGGCGGGCGAGGAGCGCCGCGTTGCCCTTCCGCACCGCGTAGCCGTAGGGCTCGCTCGCCACGGCGCGCGCGACCGGCTCCACGTTCGAGAGTCCGAGCTCGCGCGCGATGTACACGCCCGGCAGGAGCGCGAGCGCGACGTAGTCGTGGCGGCCGGAGGCGAGGAGCCGCATCGCGTCGGCGGGGGTGCCGGTCCGGACGAGCGCGGCGCCCATCCCGCGGCGGGTGAGCTCCTCGTCCATGATCCCGCCGCCGAAGACGATGACCTCCTTGCCGCGCAGGGCGTCGAGCGAGGTGACCTCCGGGGTGCCCTTCCGCGCGAACAGCGCGTGCTGGACGATGGCGTGGGGCGGGGCGAAGTCGAGCGTGCCGGCGCGGGCCTCGGAGAAGGAGATGCCCTGCAGCGCGTCGATCTCTCCCGCCTCGAGCGCCGCCCTGATCTCCGCCCAGTCGCCGAAGCGGAACGCGACCCGCAGGCCCATCACCTCGGCGATGGCGCGCGTGAGCTCGACGTTGTAGCCGGCGGGCTGGCCCTCGGCGTCGAGGAACTCGTAGGGCGGGTAGTCGCGATCGGCCCCGACCACGATGGTGCGCTCCGGGCCGGCGGCCGCGGACCGCGGGAGCGCGAGCAGGCTGGCCGCGAGCAGGGCGGCGGCGAGGCGGCGGCGCATGGAGGCGCGAGGCTACGCCGTCGTCCCGCCGGGGACAAGGCGCGGCGGGCCGGGCGGGCGGCGGGCCCGCCGCGCGCTCCCTCACTCGGTCGCGTACGGGCTCGAGGGCGCCGAGGGCATCGAGGGCGCCGTCGGCGTGGGGGTGGTCGTCGCCGGTGTGGCGGTGACCACGATCTCGCCGTTCGGCGTCGCCATCGTGCCGAGGTGGACCGAGCAGTAGTACGGGATCGTCGCGCCGACGGGCGCGTTCGCGGGGATCGTGAACGTCCGCTCCCCCGTGAACGAGCCGGTGTCGAACGAGACCCCGCTCGCCGCGCCCGGGCGGAACGCCCCTGCCGTGCTTTCGCTCGTGACGGAGTGCGGCATGGAGTCGAGGTTCCGCACCGTCACCGTGGCGCCAGGCGCCACCTCCAGCTTCAGCGGGCTGAACGCCATGCCCTTGATCGTGATCTCGTTCTGAGCCGTGGGGTTCGCGCTGGGCGTCGTCGTCCCGGGCGTCGGCATCGGGGTCGCGCTGCTCGAGCCGCTCGACGACCCACCGCCTCCGCACGCGACCAGCGTCGCGAGGAGCGCCCCCCACCTCGTCGTGAAACGCATACGACCTCCAGTCACCTTCAATACGGTCGGATGCGGGAGGCGTTACGCGGTGACCGCGCGCCCCTTCAAAGCGACGATCAGCCGAGGCGGGGCATGACCGCGGCGACGATCCGGTCGCAGCGCGACGCGAGGCGGGCGGGAGAAGATCGAGGGCGCGCTGGAGGAACGACGTCGCCTCTCGCGCCGCGGCCCGATCCTCGGGCGAGCGGTCGGGCAACGCAGGCGCCTCGTCCTCCGCCTCCGGCGCGTCGAGCCGCTCCACACCCGTCCGCCGCAGCCGCCCGAGCGCCTCGTCGACGGCGATCCCGGTGAGCCAGGTCGAGGAGGCCGCCAGGCCGGCGAACGTAACCCCTCGCCGCCTCCGCGCATCCGACTGCGAGGAGGGAATCATGGAGAAGACCACAGTGAAGGCCTACCGGGTGCTCCGGATCGCCTATGGCGTCGTGCCCATCGTCGCCGGGCTCGACAAGTTCACGAACCTGCTCACCGACTGGCGGATGTACCTCAGCCCGCTCGCGATCCGGCTCCTGCCGGTCCGTCCGGAGCTGTTCATGCGGGCCGCGGGGATCGTGGAGATCGTCGTCGGGGCGGCGATCCTGCTCGGGTTCGCGCGGATCTTCGGCTTCGTGGCGATGGCGTGGCTCGCCGCGATCGCGCTGAACCTCGTCACGGCGGGCGCGTTCCTCGACGTGGCCGCGCGCGACGCGGTGATGGCGTGCGGCGCGTTCGCGCTCGGCGAGCTGGCGCGGGTGCACGAGCCCGTCCGCGCGCGCCGCGCCGCCCGCGCGGCGGCGCCGGAGGAGGCGCGCGCGCACGCGTGAGCCGCGGGGGCGGCGGTGGGGCGCGGCCGTCCTCGCCTCGCCGCCGCGGCGAGTCAGCGGGCCTCGTCCGGCGGCGCGCCCGCCGGCGTGCCCATGAGGTCGCGCGTCCCGCCTCGGGCGGCGAACGCGACCCCGAGCAGCGCCACCGGCACGACGTGCACGAGGTGGAAGCCGAGCGCGTAGGCGAGGGCGAGCTCCCGGTCGACGCCGAGCGCCTCCAGCGCGACGACGGCCGCGAGCTCGAAGACGCCGGCGTTCCCCGGCGAGACCGACACCGCCGAGGAGAGCGTCGTCGCCACCACCATGAGCACCGCCACCGTGAGCGAGGCGGGCATGTGCAGCGCGGGGAGGCAGAGGAGCGCGACGAGCGTCTCCGCCGTCCAGCCGAGGAGCGCGGCGGCGAGCGATCTCGCGACGACGCGCGGGTCGCCCGCCGCCGTGAGGCCGCTCCTCAGGCGCGCCCAGGTCCGGGCGAGCCACCCCGCGTGCGCGGCGGCCCCCTCGCGCCGCGCCAGGAGCGCCGCGAGGGCGGCGGCGGCGGTCGCGACCGCGAGGGTGGACCACGCGGCGGAGCGAGCCCAGCCGGGCAGGGGCGCGAACAAGCCGAAGAGCCCGAGCCCGCCCAGGAAGGCGAACGAGGCGGTGAGGTGATCGAGGCCGACGGTGGCGAGGAGCGTGGCGGTGGGGCTCCCGCTCGCGCGCGCGTGCAGGTGGGCGCGGGCGGGGTCGGCGGCGCGCGCCGGCAGCACGAGGCCGAGCGCGTAGCCGCCGACGAGGGCGCGGAAGCTCGCGCCGTAGGTCGCGCGTGGCGCCACGGGGCGGACGAGCACGTGCCAGCGCAGCGCCTGCGCCGCGAGCCCGCCCACGTTCGCGAGCGCCGCCGCGAGGAGCAGCGCCGGGTCGGCGCCGGCGAGCGCGCGCGCGACGCCCCGGACGTCGGCGTGACGCAGCCCGAGCGTCACGAGGAAGGCCAGGACGGCGAGCCCGCCGAGCCGCGCGGCGAGGCCACCGCCGGCGGCGCGCGGAGATCGCTCGAGCCGGTCGAGCGTCACGAAGCGGAACCCCGCGGCGCGCCAGCGGCGGACGAGCTCGGGGATCGCCTCGGCCGTCTGCTCCCGGCGTCGCGCCGGCGCGGGGTCGCGCTCGCCGGCCGCCTCGCCGGCGCCGTCATGGAGCAGCAGGATCTCGCCGCCGCGCATCCGGGCGCAGGCGCGATCCGCGATCGCCGCGGCGCCCGGCCGCTCCGTGTCCCAGACGCCGCGCGTCCACGCGACGAGCACGAGGCCGCGTCTCCGCAGGGCCCGGCGGAGCAGCGCCGACTTGAAGCCGTGCGGCGCGCGGAAGAACGGCGCCGGCTCGACCCCCGCCGCGCGGATCGCGGCGGCGCCGCGGTCGAGCTCCGCCGCGAGGGTGGCCGGGCCCGCGAGGTGGAGCTTCACGTGGCCGTGGCCGTGCTGTGCGACGAGGTGCCCACGCCGGGCCGTCTCGCGCACGAGCTCGGGGGCCGCCTCGGCGGCGCGGCCGAGCACGAAGAAGGTGGCCTTCACGCCGGCGCGGTCGAGGGCGTCGAGCACCGCGCCCGTGTCCGGCCCCGGCCCGTCGTCGAAGGTGAGGGCGACCTCGGGGCGATCGCGGCGCCCGGCGCGCAGGCTCGTCCCGCCGGGATCGAACGTCGGCCACAGCGCGTCGGCGGCGGCCGCGGCGAGCGCGAGGGTGACCGCCGCGAGCCCGAGCCCCGCAAAGGGGCTGCCGCGCACGGCGAGGAGCGCGGCGCCGCCGAGGAGGGCGGCGAGCGCGGCGACGGCGACCGCGAGGAGGGCCTGCTTGCGGAGCGGCATCGGGTCCCTGGAGAATCCTATACGACGGCGCGCGCGATCACCCGAGGTGCCGCTCAGGCCGCGCCGACCGCGCGGTACAGCTCGAGCACCTGGCGCGCCACCCGCGGCCACGCGTACCGCGTCGCGGTGAGCTTGCCGCGCGCACCGTAGGCCGCCGCGAGCGCGCGGTCCGAAGCGAGGCGCGCGAGCGCGCGCGCCCACGCCGCCGGGTCGGCCGGCGGGAGGAGCTCTCCCTCGCGCTCGTGCTGCATGACCTCGCGGAAGCCGGCGATGTCCGACGCCAGGACGGGCTTCCCGGCGCTCATCGCCTCGAGGAGCGTCACCCCGAACGACGCGATGCGGGTGGGCGCGCAGTAGACGTCCGCGGTCGCGTACCAGTCCGGCCGGTCGTCACGGGAGACGCCCGCGAACACGATCTCGTCGCGGAGCTCCGGGGGGACCCGGTCCTCGTAGCGGCCGCGGAGCGGACCGTCCCCGACGACGAGGAGCCGCGCGGGCAAGGAGCGGCGGAGGAGGGCGAACGCCTCGATCATCACGTCGAGGCCGTTGCGCGGCTCGAGCCGCCCCACCCAGAGCACGTTGAGACGCCCGTCGTCGAAGCGTTCGAGCCGCTGGCCCGAGCCGAAGCGCTCCGTGTCCACGCCGTTCGGGATGATGCGGAAGCTGGCGCGCAGCCGCTGCTCGTACGGCCCTGCCGCCGCGTGGGACACCGCGACGGCCGCGTCGAGCCGCTCGAGGTAGCGGCGCTGCCAGAGCTGCGTGAGCGCCCAGGCGCGGCCGGGGCGGAAGTTCGTGTGGAAGGTCCCGACCACCGGGCAGCGCGCGTGGTGGATCGCGAGCCAGGGGAGGACCGGGGTGAGCGGGCAGTGCACGTGCACGACGTCGAACCGCTCGCGCTCGAGCGTCTCGCGCACCGTCCGGGAGAGGCCATAGCCGACGGACACGCGTCCGAAGCCGCCGTTCAGGTAGAGCGGGACGCTCCGCCCCACGCGCAGCACGTCCGGCGCCTCGGCGACGCCCGGGCCGCCGGCGGCGTCGGCCGCGGCGAGATCCGGCATCTCGCTCGTGACGATGCGCGCGACGTGGCCGAGGCGGCGCGCCTCGCGGGCGAAGTGGTGGACGTGCTCCTGAACGCCGCCGATGCTCGGGTAGTAGTACTCGGTGACGATGCCGATTCGCATTCGGGGGCTCAGGCCTGCGAGGCGCGGCGGTCGGTGGGCGGCGTCGGGGCGACCGCGTCGCCCGGGTGCAGCTCGCGGCCGAGCGGGCGCCGGCGCCGGAGGATCGGGAGCATCGCGGCGCCCGCTCCGAGGAAGGCGACGACGTCCATCCACGCGACGCGGGCGACCGCGCGGACGACGCGCGCGCGCGCCCAGCGCCGCGAGCGCGGCGGCGGGGCAGGGGCTCGAGGATCGACGGGTGACATGGTCACCGAGCGTAAGATGTGGCGCTCGCGCCGGCACGTCACGGAGAAGCCGGCCGAGTGGGTTGCGGCCGATCGAGCGGCGTGGCCCCGCCCGAGCGCTCGGGGTCGGGGAGAACGGGGACGGTTCGCGCCCGCGGGCGGGGAGATTCTCCCCGACGAGGGACGCCGCCGCTGCCCGGAGGGGGCGCGCGCTCCTGGGGAGCTGTCCACTGCGTGCGGGAACGCGCGCGCCGGTTGACGCCTGCGACAGTTAGCGTTAAGTCGGGTTCATAAGTTGAACGGAGATTCATCGAATGACCCGCTCCTCAGCTCACCCCCGCCTGCGCGACCGCCTCCGCGAGGAGACCAGCCGCGCCATCCTCGAGGCGGCGGAGCACGAGTTCGCGGGCGAGGGGCTGCACGCCGCGCGCATGGAGCGGATCGCCGCTCGGGCCGGCGTCGCGGTGGGCACCCTCTACAACCACTTCGCGGATCGCGAGGCGCTGCTCGGCGCGCTCGCGCGCTCGCGGCGCGAGCGGCTGCTCGCCCGCGTCGACGCGGCGATCGCGGCCGTGAGGGGCGAGCCGGTCGCGACCCAGCTCCGCGCCTACCTCGAGGCCGTCAGCGAGCACGCGGCGGCCCATGGGCCGTTCCTCACCGTGCTCGTGCAGGCGGGCGAGGGGCCGGCGCGGGCGCGGCCGGCGCGGCTCGGCGACGAGCTCACGGCGCGGGTCGAGGCCGTCGTCCGGCGGGCGATCGCGTCCGGAGAGCTCCGGAAGGACGAGGCCGGCGTGTTCGCGCTCGCCTTCGTGGGCATGGTCCGGATCGTGCTCACCCGCACCATCGAGGAGCACGCACCCTTCGATCGCGCGGCGGCCGCGCTGCTCGAGCTCTTCCTGGAGGGAGCACGCCGGTGAGCACCGCCACGCTCTCCGCGCCGATGGCCGCCGCCCGGCCGGTGCCGAACAAGTGGCTCGTGACCGTCTCGGTGACGTTCGGGACGCTCATGGGCGCGATCGACTCGTCGATCGTGAACGTCGCGCTGCCGCAGATCCGCGGGGCCGTCGGGGCGACGGTCCAGGAGATCACCTGGATCACGACCGGCTTCGTCATCGCGACGGTCATCGTGATGCCCCTCACGGCGTTCCTCGGCCGGCTCTTCGGCCAGAAGCGCGTGTACCTGGCGAGCCTCGTGCTCTTCCTCGCCGGGTCGGCGCTGTGCGGCGTCGCCTCGAGCCTCCCCGAGCTCGTCCTGTTCCGCGCGCTCCAGGGGCTCGGGGCGGGGGCGCTGCAGCCCACCGAGCAGGCCATCCTGCGCCAGACCTTCCCGCCGAAGGAGCAGGGGATGGCGATGGCGCTCTTCGGGATGGCCGTGATGGTCGGCCCGGCGATCGGCCCGACGCTGGGCGGCTACATCGTCGACAACTATCACTGGTCGTGGATCTTCTTCATCAACCTGCCCGTCGGCGCGCTCGGCCTGTTCATGGTCTGGCAGTTCGTGCAGGAGCCGGAGGACATCCGCGCCGCGAACGCCGCCGCGGCGGCCGAGCAGCGGCGGAACCTCGACTGGCTCGGCATCGCGCTCCTCGCCGTCGGCCTCGCCGCCCTGCAGTTCTTCCTCGAGGAGGGCCAGCAGGAGGACTGGTTCCAGTCCGGGCTCATCGTCGCCGCCGCGGCGGTGGCGGTCGTCGGCCTCGCGCTGTTCGTGTGGCGCGAGCTCACCGCGAAGGCCCCCGCCGTGAACCTCCGCCTCTTCAAGGATCCGGTCTTCACCTCCGGGACCCTGATCGGCGCGGTGATGTTCTCGATCCTCATGGCGAGCATGTTCCTCCTGCCGCTCTTCATGCAGGAGCTGCTCGGGTTCACCGCCATGCAGTCGGGGCTCGCGCTCATGCCGCGCGTGCTCGTCATGATGGCGGTGACGCCGATCGTGGGGCGGCTCTACGGCAAGGTGTCGGCGCGGCTCCTCATCGCGATCGGGGTGCTCCTCGTCGCCTACGGCGCCTTCGCGGTGTCGCACGTGACGCTGGCCACCTCCGCCGCGGGCATCACCCACGCGATCCTGGTCCAGGGCGTGGGGTTCAGCTTCCTGTTCGTGCCCCTCACCACGGTCGCGCTGTCGAACGTCCCGCGCATGCGGCTCGCGGACGCGACGGGCCTGAACTCGCTGCTCCGCCAGGTGGGCGCCTCGATGGGCCTCGCGGTGTTCGCGACCTTGCTCTCCCGCTACGGCGTCCACGCGCGCGCCGCCGTCGCGAGCCACCTCACGGTGGACCGGCCGGAGGTGCAGTCGCGCCTCGCGCAGCTCGCGGCGGGGTTCCAGCAGCGCGGCTTCGACCCGGTCGCCGCGCGCGAGGCCGCGCTCCGCGCCCTCGACGGCATCGTCCGGCGGCAGGCGATGGTGCTGTCCTTCGAGAAGGTGCTGCTCCTCACCGGCCTCCTCTTCCTCTGCGTCCTGCCGCTGCTCTTCTTCCTCAAGGCCAGGCGTGGCTCCGGCGAGCCGGTGCACGTCGAGATGGAGATGTAGAAGATGACCCCTTCCGATCCGAAGCTCCACGAGGTCAGGCCGCTCCCCGCGGCGCCTCCCCCGGCGGCCGCCGCGCCCGCTCCGGGGCGATCGCGGCGCCGCGTGATCCTGGGCGGCGCCGCCCTGGCGCTCCTGCTCCTCGGCGGGTTCGCCGGCTGGGAGTACCTGCACCGCGGGGAGGAGGTGACGGACGACGCGCAGGTCGAGGCGGACGTGGTCGCCCTCGCGGCGCGCGTCGGCGGTCCCGTCGCCGAGCTGCTCGTGAAGGACGACGCCCCGGTGAAGGCGGGCCAGCCCATCCTGCGGCTCGACCCCGCCGACTACGAGCTGCGCGTCCGGCAGGCCGAGGCGGAGCTCGCGACCGCGCGCGCCCAGGGTCAGGCCGCCGACGCCCAGGTGGGCGCCGCCCGGGCCACCGTCACCCGCGGGGAGGCCGAGGCGGAGAAGGCCCTGTCGGACCTGCGGCGGGCCGACGAGCTCAAGAAGGGCGAGGCCATCGCGGCGAGCCAGTACGACGCGACGCGCGTGTCGAGCGAGACCGCGCGTGCGGGCGCCGGCGCGAACCGCGCGCAGTACGCCGCAGCGCTCGCGAACGCCGAGCTCGCCCAGGCGCGCGAGAAGAGCGCCGAGGCCGCGCTCGCGCTCGCGAAGCTCCAGCTCGGCTACACGGAGGTCCGCGCTCCCGCCGACGGCGTCGTCTCGCGGCTCGGCGCGCGCGTCGGCCAGATCGTGGCGCCCGGGCAGGTGCTGGGGCAGCTCGTGCCGGATCGCACCTACGTCGTCGCGAACTTCAAGGAGACGCAGACCGGCGCGCTCCGCCCCGGGCAGAAGGTGGAGGTCGAGGTGGACGCCTACTCGGGCCGGACGATCGAGGGGCGAGTCGAGAGCATCTCCGGCGGCACCGGCGCGCGCTTCGCGCTGCTCCCGCCGGACAACGCCTCCGGCAACTTCGTGAAGGTCGTCGAGCGCGTGCCCGTCCGGATCGCCTGGGTGTCTCCTCCGCCGGACCTCTCGCTCCGCGCGGGCCTCTCCGCGGTCGTGACGGTCCACACGCGCTGAGGGGAGGCGGAGGCGGGCGCGGTCGCGCCCGCCGGGGGGCGGGGCCGAGGGTCGGGGTCGGGGTCGAGGAGGTCGGGGTCGAGGGTCGCCGGTCCTACTGCGCCGTGTACCCTCCGTCGATCACCGCGGTCGCCCCGGTGATTCCCGCGGCGCCGTCGCTCGTGAGGAACAGCGCGTACTCGGCCACCTCGCGCGGCGTGAGCAGCCGCCTGAGCGGCACGAGGGGGTAGATGACCTCCTCGAGGACGCGCTCGAGCGGCACGCCGCGCGTGCGGGCGAGGTCCGCGAGCTGGTTGCGGACGAGGGGGGTCTCCACGTAGCCCGGGCAGAGGGCGTTCACGGTGATGCCGTGCGGGGCGCCCTCGAGGGCCGCGACCTTCGTGAGGCCGATGAGGCCGTGCTTCGCGCTGTTGTAGGCGGACTTTCCCGCGAAGCCGACGAGGCCGTTCACCGACGCGATGTTCAGGATCCGGCCGAAGCCCTGGCGCTTCATCACCGGGAAGGCGTGCTTCGTCGCGAGGAACGGCGCGACGAGCATCACGCGCAGGAGCAGCTCGAAGCGCTCGGTGGGGAACTCCTCGATGGGCGCGACGTGCTGCAGCCCCGCGTTGTTCACGAGCACGTCGAGGCGCCCGTCCTCGGCGACCACCTCCTCGAGGACGGCGCTCACCTCCGCCTCGCTCGTCACGTCGCAGGCGACGCCGCGCACCGCGAAGCCGGCCTCGGCGATCGCGCCCGCCGCCGCGGCGGCGGCGGGGCCGTTCAGGTCCGCGAGCGTCACGCGCGCGCCCGCCTGCGCGAGCTGTGTCGCGATCTCGAGCCCGATGCCGCTCGCGGCGCCGGTCACCACCGCGATGCGACCCTGGATCTCCACCGTCATGGCTTCCCTCCGATGAACGAGCGGCGCACCAGCGCGCGCACCTCGCCGACGATGCCGCGCCGGAACGCGAGCACGCACGCGACGAACACCGCGCCGGTGATGACCGTCACCCACGATCCCACGTCGGCGAGGTAGTTCTCGAGGGTGACGACGAGCAGCGCTCCGACCGACGGCCCCAGCACCGTCCCCATGCCGCCGAGCAGCGTCATGAGCACGACCTCGCCGGAGCGGTGCCAGTGGACGTCGGAGAGCGACGCGAACTGGAGCACCACCGCCTTGAGCGACCCTGCGAGGCCCGAGAGGGCGGCCGAGAGGACGAACGCGAGCAGCTTGTAGCGCGCGACGTCGTAGCCGAGCGACAGCGCCCGCGGCTCGTTCTCGCGGATCGCGCGGAGCACGTGGCCGAAGGGCGAGTGGATGGCCCGCTGGATGAGCCAGAAGCCGGCGAGGAACGCCGCGTAGACGAAGTAGTAGGTCGTGATCGGCCCGTCGAGCGCGAGGACGCCGAGCGCCTTGCCGCGGGGGATCCCCTGCAGCCCGTCCTCGCCCCCGGTCCAGGGCAGCTGGACGACGAGGAAGTAGACGAGCTGCGCGAAGCCGAGCGTGATCATCGCGAAGTAGATCCCGGAGCGTCGGATCGCCAGCGCGCCGAACACGAGCCCGAGCAGGGTCGCGACCGCGGTGCCCGCGAGGACGCCGAGCTCCGTCGGCAGCCCCCAGGTGCGCAGCGTGATCCCCGTGACGTAGGCCGCGGAGCCGAGGAACGCCGCGTGGCCGAAGGAGAGGAGCCCGGCGTAGCCGAGCAGGAGGTTGAACGCGCTCGCGAACAGAGCGAGGCAGAGCACGTTCATCGCGAAGACCGGGTAGACGAGGTACGGCGCGGCGAGGCCCACGAGCACCATCGCCGCCCACGCCCAGGCCCGCAGCGCGCGGCCGCTCATCGCTGCCTCCCGAACAGCCCGGCCGGGCGGACGAGCAGGACGAGCGCCATCACCACGAACACGACCACGCTCGAGGCCTCCGGGTAGAGGTAGCGCGTGAGCCCCTCCACGAGCCCGATGCCGATGCCGGTGAAGATCGAGCCCGCGATGGAGCCCATGCCGCCGATCACGACCACCGCGAACACCACCATGATGACCGAGCTCCCCATGAGCGGGGTCACCTGGTAGACCGGCGCCGCCATCACCCCGGCGAAGGCCGCGAGCGCCACGCCGAAGCCGTAGGTGAGCGTGAACATGAGCGGCACGTTGACGCCGAAGGCCTGCAGGAGCCTCGGGTTCTCCGTGCCCGCCCGCAGGTACGCGCCGAGCTTGGTCCGCTCGATGACGAACCAGCTCGCCGCGCACACGACGACGGACACGACCACCACCCAGGCCCGGTAGAGGGGCAGGTACATGAACCCGAGGTTCACGCCGCCCCGGAGGGCGGCGGGCACCGGGTAGGTGCTCCCGGAGTTCCCGTAGGCCTGGTGGAACAGGCCCTCGGCGATGAGCGTGAGGCCGAAGGTGAGGAGGAGGCCGTACAGGTTGTCGAGCCCGTACAGCCTCCGCAGGAGCAGCCGCTCCACGGCGACGCCCACGAGGCCCATCGCCGCGGGCACGAGCAGGAGCGCCCAGAAGTAGCCGACCCCGAGGTACGTCGCCGCCATCCACGCGGCGAAGGCGCCCATCATGTACTGCGCGCCGTGCGCGAAGTTCACGACGTTGAGCAGCCCGAAGATGATCGCGAGCCCCAGCGACAGGAGCGCGTAGAACGACCCGTTGATGAGGCCGACGAGGAGCTGCCCGAAGAGCGCCTGCATCGCGCGACGCTACTTCTTCATCACCGCGGGCGAGGCGGACTTCGCGAGCGGGCAGGCCTGCTGCTCGACGGTCGGGAACGCCTCGGCGGCCGGGATCGTCTTCACGATCTCGTAGTAGTCCCAAGGCTTCTTGGACGCGCCCGGCGCCTTCACGCGGGCGAGGTACATGTCGTGGCGGAGGAGCCCGTCGGGCCCGATGCGCGCGTTCTTCGCGAAGAAGTCGTTCACCGGCGTGGCCTTCATCTTCGCCATCACCGCGTCCGCGTCGTCGGTGCCCGCCGCCTGCACCGCCTTCAGGTAGTGCATGACCGACGAGTACACGCCCGCCTGGACCATGGTCGGCATCTTCTTGTGCTTAGCGAAGAAGCGCTCCGACCACTTGCGCGTCTCGTCGTTCATGTCCCAGTAGAACGCGGTGGTGAGGTACATGCCCTTCGCGGTGTCGAGCCCGAGGCTGTGGACGTCGGTGATGAAGACGAGCAGGCCCGCGAGGCTCTGCTTGGGCGTGACGCCGAACTCGTTCGCCTGCTTGATGCAGTTCACGGTGTCGGCGCCGGCGTTCGCGAGGCCGACGATCTTCGCGCCGGACGACTGCGCCTGCAGCAGGTAGCTCGAGAAGTCGGTCGTGCCCGGCGAGGGGTGCCGGGCGAACCCGAGCACCTTGCCGCCCGCGGCCTTCACCACCTTCGTGGTGTCCTCCTCGAGCGAGCGGCCGAAGATGTAGTCGGCCGTGACGAAGTACCAGGTGTCGCCGCCCTGGCGCACCACCTCGCGCCCCGTGCCGTTCGCGAGCGCCCAGTTGTTGTACGTCCAGTGGACGTTGTAGGCGGTGCACTTCTCGCCGGTGAACGCGGTCGTGCCCGGGCCGGAGAGCAGGGTGATGCGCTTCTTCTCCGCGGCGACGGGCATGACCGCGCCCGCCGTGGACGACGAGACCAGGTCGGCGATCACGTCCACCTGCTCCTGGTCGAACCACTTGCGGGCGGTGTTGGAGGCGACGTCCGCCTTGAGCTGGTGGTCGGCCGAGACGAGCTGGACGGGCTTGCCGAGGACCTTGCCGCCGAAGTCCTCGATGGCCATCCGCGCGGCGAGCACGGAGCCCGGGCCGGCGAGGTCGGAGTAGTAGCCCGTCATGTCGGTGAGGACGCCGATCTTGACGACGCCGTCCGAGACCTTGTCGGCGGCGAGGGTGGGCGCCGCGAGCAGCGCGGCGAGGCAGCAGGCGACTCGGGGGATCCGGCTCATGTGCCCTCCTTCGTGGTTGGGCGGCGCTAGACGCCCAGGAAGCGGTGCAGCGACTCCAGCTTTCCCGGGAGCTCGTCCCGGGTGATCGTGTCCACCACGCGCCCGCGCTCGAGCAGCACGTGACGGTCCGCGAGCGGGGCGACGAAGCGGAAGTTCTGCTCGACCAGGATCACCGTGAACCCGCGGTCGCGGAGCGCGCGCACGGCGCGCCCGAGGGCCTGCACGATGACGGGCGCGAGCCCCTCGGTGATCTCGTCGAGGAGGAGCAGCCGCGCCCCGGTCCGGAGGATCCGGGCCATCGCGAGCATCTGCTGCTCTCCGCCGGAGAGCCGCGAGCCGGGGCTCCTCCGGCGCTCCCGGAGGTTCGGGAACATCTCGTAGATCTCCTCGAGCGACATGCCCCCCGAGCGGACGACCGGCGGGAGCGTCAGGTTCTCCTCCGCCGTGAGGCTCGCGAAGATGCCGCGCTCCTCGGGGCAGAACCCGAGGCCGAGCTGGACGATGCGGTGGGTCGGCAGCCCGATGGTCTCGTGCCCGCTCACCATGATCGAGCCCGTGCGCCGCCCCACGAGCCCCAGGATGGCCTTGAGGGTGGTCGTGCGCCCGGAGCCGTTCCTGCCGAGGAGCGTGACGAGCTCGCCCGCGCTCACGGCGAAGTCGACGCCGTGCAGCACGTGGGACTCTCCGTAGAACGCGTGGAGGCCCGCGAGGCGCAGGAGCTCGGGGCGCGCGGGCTCGATCACGGGGTCGCTCCGATGTACGCCTCGAGGACGGCGGGATCGCGCGAGACCTCGTCGTAGCTCCCCTCCGCGAGCACCGCGCCGCGCGCGAGCACCGTCACGCGCCGCGCGAGGTCCTGCACCACCGAGAGGTTGTGCTCGACGAGCAGCACCGTCCGACCGGCCGCGACGCGCCGGATGAGCGCGACCACGCGGCCCACGTCCTCGTGGCCCATCCCCTGGGTCGGCTCGTCGAGGAGCAGCAGCTCCGGATCGAGGGCGAGCGTGGTCGCGAGTTCGAGGGCGCGCTTGCGCCCGTAGGGCAGCTCGACCGCGACGGTGTCGCGGTCGGCCTCGAGCCCGACCGCCGCGAGGAGCTCGACGGCGCGCGCCTCGAGCGCGTCCAGCGTCCGCTCCGAGCGCCAGAAGTGGAAGGAGGTGCCGAGCGGACGCTGCAGCGCGACGCGCACGTTCTCGAGGGCGGTGAGCGCCGGGAACACCGCGGACATCTGGAAGGACCGGACGATGCCGCGCCGCGCCACCTCGGCGGGCCGCGCGTGCGTGACGTCGTCCCCCTTGAACAGGATCGCGCCGCGCGTCGCAGGGAGGAACCGGGTGAGGAGGTTGAAGACCGTCGTCTTGCCCGCACCGTTCGGGCCGATGAGCGCGTGGATGCTGCCGCGCGCGACGCGCAGCGACACGCCGTTCACGGCGACGAAGCCGGCGAACTCCTTCACGAGGTCGCGCGTCTCGAGGATCGTCTCCTCGGGCATCCGGCCTCCGGCGTGGAACCCAGGTGGAGAGCGAACCTTTACAGCTTGTGGGGTGCGCCGAAACGCCCCAGGGGGAGGGGAGGGTTCTCGATGGCCGCAGGAAGGAGGTCCGCGCGCGGCCCGGCGACGCGGCGCGTCTAGAGCAGTCGCGCAGCAGCCTCTCCGGCGATCCCGCTCGAGAAAAAACGCGCGGGCCCGGAGGCCCGCGCGCGATGCACGCCGTCCTGTGAAGGTCGGGCCGGCAGCAGCCGGCCCGACCGCGCCGTCAGGGCACGACGGGGTAGCAGAGCGTGGCGCCGGTCGTGCCGAACGACGCCGACACCGACTTCGCCGCCGTCATCGTGACGGTGCACGTCCCCGTCCCGATGCACCCTCCGCCCGACCAGCCCGCGAAGGTGTCGCAGGTGGAGCTGGGCGAGGCGGAGAGCGTCACCGTGGTGCCGGTGTCGATCGCCGCCGTGCAGCCGTCGGGCGAGCCCGACGTGCACGCGATGCCGGGCCCGCTCACCGTGCCGTGCCCCAGCCCCGTGGGCGTCACGGTGAGCGTGAACGTGGCGGGCTGGAACGTCGCGGTCACGGTCTTCGCGCTCGTCATGGTGACGGAGCAGCTCGCGCCGTCGACGGCCGTGCAGCCCGACCAGCTCTTGAAGATCGAGCCGGGGGCGGCCGCGGCGAGGAGCGTGACGGTCGCGCCGTTCGCGACGGTCGTCGAGCACCCCGTCGTCGCGCCGGGGGCGCAGGAGATCCCCGGCCCGCTCACGGTTCCGCTCGCGCCGTACGTCCCCGTGACGGTGACGGTGAGCGGGTACTCGCTCGGCATGAACGACGCGGTCACCGTCTTCGCGGCCGCCATGGTGACCGTGCAGCTCGTGCCGCTCACGGAGGTGCAGTTCGCCCAGCTCTTGAAGAGCGAGCCGGCGGCGGGCTCGGCGACGAGCGTGATCGTGTCGCCGTTCGCGACCGAGGTGGTGCAGCCGGTCGTCGCGCCGGGCGTGCAGCTGATGCCCGGGCCGCTCACCGACCCGCTCGCGCCCGACGTGCCGGTGATGGAGACCGTGAGCGGGAACTCGCTCGGCTGGAACGTCGCCGTCACCGTCTTCGCGGCCGTCATGGTGACGTTGCAGCTCGTGCCGCTCACGGAGGTGCAGTTCGTCCAGCTCTTGAAGATCGAGCCGGCGGCGGGCTCCGCGACGAGGGTGATCGTGGTCCCCGTCGCGACCGAGGTGGAGCAGCCCGTCGTCGCGCCCGGCGTGCAGGTGATGCCCGGGCCGCTGACGCTGCCGCTCGAGCCGTACATGTTCGAGATGGAGACGGTGAGCGGGTACTCGCTCGGCTGGAACGTCGCGGTCGCGGTCTTCGCGCTCGTCATGGAGACCGAGCAGGTCGCGCCGTCGACGCTCGTGCACCCGGCCCAGCTCTTGAAGATGGAGCCGGCGGCGGGCTCGGCGACGAGCGTGACGGTGGCGCCGTTGGCCACCATCGTCGAGCAGCCATCCGTCGCGCCAGGCTGGCACGCGATGCCAGGACCGCTCACGGAGCCGCTCGCGCCCGAGACGCCCGAGACCGCGACCGAGAGCTTGTACTGGGCCGGCTCGAAGTAGGCCGTGGCGGTCTTGGCGCTCGTCATGGTGACGGTGCAGGTGGCGCCGTCCGAGGTGGCGCACCCGCTCCACCGCCTGAAGATCGAGCTCGCGTCGGGCGTGGCGGTGAGCGTCACCGTCGCGCCGTTCGCGATCATGGCGGAGCAGCCGTCCGTGGATCCCGTGGTGCAGGCGAGCCCGGCGCCCGTGACGGTGCCGCCGGCGTTCGTCCCGGACGTCGTCACGGTGAGCTTGTACTGGGCGGGCTCGAAGTAGGCCGTGGCGGTCTTGGCGCCCGTCATGGTGACGGTGCAGGTGGCGCCGTCGTAGGTCGTGCACCCGCTCCAGCGCTTGAACACGGACGTCGCGTCGGGCGCCGCCGTGAGGATGACGGTGTCGCCGTTCCCGACGATGGCCGAGCAGCCCGCCGTGGAGCCCGTCGTGCAGCTCAGCCCGGGGCCCGTGACCGTCCCGCCCGCGCCGCCGGAGCCGGAGGTCGTGACGGTGAGGGGATACGTGCTCGGCTGGATCACCGCGTTCACGTTCTTCGCGGAGGAGACGGTGACGGAGCACGTGTTGCCGGACGAGCTCGTGCACCCGCTCCAGCTCTTGAACACCGAGCTCGCGTCGGGCGTGGCGGTCAGGGTCAGCACCGTGGACGGCGTCGTGTTGGCCACCACCGCGGAGCAGCCGGTGGTGGAGCCCGTGGTGCAGGAGATGCCCTCACCGGTGATGGTGCCGACGCCGCCGCCGGAGCTGCTCACCTTCACCGTGTAGGTCGAGGGCTGGAAGCTGGCGGTCACCGTCTTCGCGGCGCTCATCGTGAGCGTGCAGTCGCCGAGACCCGTGCACCCGCCGGTCCAGCCCTTGAACACGGCGTCCGTGCCCGGCGCGGCGCGCAGGGTGACGGAGTCACCGCTCGCCACGAGCGCGGTGCAGCCCGTGGTGGAGCCGGTGGTGCACGCGATCGTGCCCGTCCCCACGGGACCGGTGGCGCCGCCGCTCACCGTGCCGGTCGCTCCGCCGATGTTGGACACGGTGAGCTTGTAGCCCGGGACGAACGTCGCGGTGACCGACTGCGCGGCGCTCATCGGGACGACGCAGGTCCCCGTCCCCGAGCAGGCGCCGGACCAGCCCGCGAACACGGAGGTGGCGCTGGGCGTGGCGGAGAGCGTCACGACCGTGCCCTCGACGAGGTCCGCCGCGCAGGTCGCGCCGCAGGCGATGCCGGCCGGATCCGAGGTGACGTCCCCGGTCCCGGCCCCCGCCCGCGTGACGGTGAGCGCGTACAGCGGAGAGAACTTCGCGATGGCGAGGCGAGACTCGTCCACCGTCAGCGTGCAGGGCCCGAGCCCCGCCTCGGCGCAGGCGCCGGACCACCCGACGAACGCCGAGCCGGCCGCCGCCGAGGGCGTGAGGGTGACCACCGTGGGCGCGTCGAACATCGCGGCGCAGGTCGCGCCGCAGTCGACGCCCGCCGGCTCGGAGACGACGGACCCCGAGCCGTTCCCGATGAGCGAGGCCGTGAGCTCCGCGCGGACCGTGATCGCCTGCGTCCGGACGCGCGAGACGGTGGTGAGGGGGTCGACGGCCAGCAGGGCGTCGAACGCGACGAGCACGCGGCCCGCGCGGTCGGAGGAGACGGAGGTCGTGACCCCACCCGTGCCCGTCCCGACGAGGAAGCCCGAGGGGTCGATCACCGCGCCTGCGCTCGTGACGCGAGCCGCGTAGACGTCGAACGCGGTGCCGCTGCGGCGATCGTGCCACGCGACCACGTAGTACGCCCCCTCGAAGCCGACGTCCGGCGTCTGCTGTGCGTCCGCCGCGGCGGCGATCGCGAGGCCGGACGCGTCGAGCACTTGGCCGGACGCGCTGACGCGGCTGCCGAACACGTCGCTCGTCCCCGAGCGCGTGTCGTTCCAGGCCACGAGGAAGCCGCTCCCGTCCGAGGCGATCGCCGGGCGGCCCTGGCTGCTGCCCGCCAGCGAGATCGGCAGGCCGTCGGGGTCCGTCACGGTGGAACCGGCCACGCGCGCGCCGTACACGTCAGGTCTACCCGCGCGGCCGTCGCGCCACGCCACGAGGCAGGTGCCGGTCGCGCACGCGACGGCGGGCTGCGTCTGGTGCAGCGGCGCCCCGGAGATGACGAGGTCCGTGGCGAGGACCGTGCCGTCCGGTGCGACGCGCGCGCCGCGCACGTCGCCGAAGCCGGTCCGGCGGTCCTCCCAGACCACGAGGTAGCTCGTGCCGTCGAAGGCCACCGCGGGCTCGACCTGATGATCGAGCGCGGTGCTGATCGGGATGCCGCCCGGATCCAGGACCGTTCCGTCCGGCGTGACGCGCGCGCCGTAGACGTCGCGCCCGGTGGCGCCGCGCGAGTCCTGCCAGACCACGAGGTAGTTCGCCCCGTCGAACGCCACGCTCGCCTCGACCTGGTCGCCGGCGGCCGCGGAGATGACGATCGGCGCGGAGCCGAGCACGACGCCGGCCTTGCTCACCCGCGCGCCGTACAGATCCTGGCCGGTGCCGCCCCGCGCGTCGGACCAGACCACGAGGTGGTTCGTCCCGTCGGACGCGGCGGCGGGCGCGGCCTGGGAGCCGGTGGGAGGCGGGAACACGTCCGCGCCCGTCTGGTTCACCACGGCGAAATCGGTCGATTCCAGCGCGGCGGGTGCCGGGTCGCCCGCGCCGTTGCACGCGAGCAGCGCGACCACCCACAGCAGCGACAGCAGCGAGAGCTTCCCCCTCATGACGCACTCCTCCCTTTCGGAGCGCCGACCGAGATCCCCGGTTTGGGTGATCCCTTGTCGGTGACGGCGCACCCTAAGTGGACAATTCACGACATGTCCTGATCCCGAACGGGGTGAGTCTAGCGTGACCTGCGACCGTAAGGGAAGAGTGCCGGGTCGCCGCGTGGTTGCTGAGAGGCAAATCCGCGTGGGTGATATCGCCCAGCAACCTTTAGTGAACGCCGGGAGCGTCCGGATCCGCACGAGAACGGGCCGACGCGCGCGTCACGCCGCGGCGCCGCGGCGGGCCGCTCCGGGGACGTGGATTCACGCTGGGTGATTTACACCGAACGTCTCGAGCGCGCAGGCCGGACGGCCGCGCGAGGTTCACGCGTCGCGAAGCTCGGACCTAGCCGGAGAACGCCTCGTCGATGCGCCGCAGCACCTCGGGCGCGAGCTTCACGCCGGACGCCCTCGCGTTCTCCGTCACCTGCTCGGGCCGCGAGGCGCCGATGATCGCGGACGAGACCTCCCGACGTCGGAGCACCCACGCGAGCGCGAGCTGGGAGAGCGTGATCCCGAGCTCGGCCGCGATCGGCCGGAGCCGCTGCACGCCCTCCAGGACGCGGTCCTCGAGCCGCCGCTGGATGAAGGTGCCCATCGTCGCGCTCGCCGCGCGCGAGCCGGGGGGGACGGCGGCGCCGGGCGCGTACTTCCCGGTGAGGATCCCCTGCGCGAGCGGGGACCAGACGATCTGGCCGATCCCGTTCGCCGCGCACAGCGGGAAGATCTCCGCCTCCGGCTCGCGCCAGAGGATCGAGTACTGCGGCTGGCTCGACACGAAGCGCTCGCCGGGGAGCGCCAGCGCCGCGCGGACCTGGTCCGCGCTCCACTCCGAGAACCCCAGGTAGCGGGTCTTGCCCTGCCGCACCGCCTCGGTGAGCGCCGCCATCGTCTCCTCGAGCGGGGTCTCCGGGTCGTAGCGGTGGCACTGGTACAGGTCGACGTGGTCGAGGCGGAGGCGCCGGAGCGAGGCGTCGAGCTGCTTGCGGATCTGCGCGGCGGACAGGCCGCGGTCCGTCTCGGACATGGGAAAGTAGAGCTTCGTCGCGAGGACGTAGGAGTCGCGCGGCACGCCCCGGAGCACCTCCCCGAGGAGCTCCTCCGCCCGCCCGCCGGAGTAGACGTTGGCGGTGTCGATGAAGTTGATGCCCGCCTCGAAGGCGGCGCGGACGCAGCCCTCCGCCTCCGCGCGCGCCACGCCGCCGCCGTAGGTGAGCCACGAGCCGAGCGAGATCTCCGACACGACGAGGTCGCTGTTGCCGAGCTTGCGGTACTCCATCGGTTCCCCTCCGTTGCCGGGCGGCTCCTGCGCGGGCGCCCACGCGGGCGCGGCGCAGAGCGTTCCGAGCCATGAATACGACGCGGAGCGGGCCGACGCACGCATCGTGACCGCGAGGCCCGCGACCCGATGGAGCGGCGAGCCTCCGCGCCTTGACGCGCCGCCCGCCCGCCGCTAGACGAGCGGGTGCATGTCGTCCATCGCCTGCCATCGCCCGCGCCCTTCCGCGCACCCGCAGCCGCGGCGGCAGGTGGCCCCGCGCGCGCCGGGCTCGGCGCGCGCTCGCGAGACGGCCTGCCTCCTCGCCCGCGCCTCGCGCTCCCCGCTGTAGCGAGGGCGAGGCGCCACCCCGGCAGCGTCCCCCGACCGGCGCGTCACGCGCCGGATCCAAGCCACCCCCCGTCGCCCCCGCGCTGGCCGCGCGGGCGACCTCCGAAGGAGCCGTCATGTCCGCGCCCGTCCGCAAGCCCATCCACGTCCTCCGCGCCGATCTCGACCGCCTGCGCGCGCTCGTCGACCAGCACCTCGCGAGCCGCGACGCCGCCGCCGCCGAGCAGCTCGACGCCGAGCTCGACCGCGCGATCCCGGTGGAGGTCGCGCCGCCCGACGTCGTCACGCTCGACGCGCGCGTCGCGTTCGTGGACGAGGCGACGGGGGTGCGTCGCGAGGTCGTGCTCGTCTACCCGCGGGACGCCGACGCCTCCTCGGGCCGCATCTCGGTGCTCGCGCCCATCGGCGCGGCCCTGCTCGGGCTCGCCGTCGGCGACGACATCGCCTGGCCACTGCCGGACGGGCGCGTCGCGCGGCTCCGCATCCTCTCGGTCGCGCAGCCCGCCCAGGCGTCAGCGGCTCCCGCCTCGGCCTGAGCCCTCCGGCGGGTCGCCGATCTGCGCGCGGTACGCGTCGCCGCCGAGCGTGCGATCGAGGATCGGGAAGAGGACGTGCTCCTCGAGCTCGAAGTGCGCGAGCACGACCCCGAGCAGGCGATCCGCGTGCCGGACGAAGGCGCGCGGGTCGCCACCCGCCCGCCGCGCGAGCTCCGCGCTCCAGCGGTGGATGATGTCGTGCTCGTAGCGCATCGACGCGCTGAACGCGGCGGGGCCCTCGCAGGCGTACTTGTCCACGACGGGGTGCAGGGTGCGCTCCTCCCAGGCGAGGTGCGGCCTGAGGCACGCGTCGAGCGCGCTCACGACGGCGCGCATCTCGGCGACGGCGGCGTCCACCTCCAGGCCGGCGAGCGCGCCGACGCGATGGTCTATCGCCGCCAGGGTCTCGCGCAGGCGGGCGCGCTGCGCGCGGAGCGGAGCGGTGACCGCCGGGGGCGACGTGCTCAGCACCGGGCTCCCCGCGCCGCGACGAACCGCGGCATGAGGACGTGGTTCTCGAGGTGGACGTGGCGGAGCACGTCGCCCTCGAGCGCCTCGAGCTCGCTCATGAGGACCCGATAGGAGGAGCAGGCCCACTCCGGCGTCGCGTACCCGTCGGCGAGCGCCCGCATCCGCGCGAGCAGCGTCCCGACCGCGACGTGCTCCTCGTACATGCGCTCGAGCTCGCGGCGGACGAGCGCCGGGTCCGGGCTGCGCGACATGAGCGCCGGGAAGAGCACCTGCTCCTCGTCGTCGAGGTGCGGCTCGAGGGCGTCCGCCAGCTCCGCGAAGGTGAGGCGAAGCTCCTCGAGCTTCTCGTTCCTCGGCCCGTGGACGCGGGCGACCTTGTCCGCGAGGGGGGCGATGAACGGGATCGCCCGCCTCAGGTAGGCGTGGTGGTGCGAGACGATGTGAGCCACGAGCGCGGGGACCGGGAGCGAGCGGGGGTCCGCCTCGAGCGAGGCCTCGCCGCTCGCCGGGAGGGCTGCCTCGAGCTCCGCGAACACCGCGTCGGGGTCGAGCTCCCGGCCCGCGCAGGCCTCCGGGAGGGTGACGTTCCCGTGGCAGCAGAAGTCGATCTGGTGCTTCTGGAAGACGCGGGCGGCGACGGCGTGGTCGGCGACGATCTGGGCGACGGTGGCGCTGCGGTCGAGGTGGGGCATTTCGGTCGTGTTTCCTTTCGGGGCTCCCGAGGAGCACGCGGCGTGCCGCGCGGGAACGCTCGCCGATCGCGCGGTTGTGGGGCGTCGCGGGCGCCGTTAAGCACCGGATTGGAACACCATGGAACGCTCCCTGCCGCCGCTCCACGTGCACGACGCCTGCGAGGTCTGCGGGCTCGACACCGTCGTCCCGCGCATCGCGCGCACGGCCCACCTCGTCGCCGAGGGTCCCGCCATGCAGGCGGCCCTCCGTCGCGCCCACGACTTCGCGGACTCCGACGCGCCGGTGGTGGTGCTCGGCGAGAGCGGCACCGGGAAGGAGGTCGTCGCGCGCGCCCTCCACGCCGCGAGCCCGCGCGGCGCCCGGCCGTTCGTGCCGGTGAACGTGGCGGCCCTTCCGGCGGAGCTGCTCGAGTCGGAGCTGTTCGGGCACGTGCGCGGCGCGTTCACCGGCGCGACCGCCGAGAAGGAGGGGCTCTTCGAGGCGGCCGACGGTGGGACGCTCTTCCTCGACGAGATCGCCGAGATGCCGCTCGTCCTCCAGGCCAAGCTCCTGCGGGCGCTCGAGGACGGCGAGATCCGGCGCGTGGGCGACACGCGCGCGTTCGGGGTGGACGTCCGGATCGTCTGCGCGACGCACCGCGACCTCCCCCAGCGCGTGGCGGAGGGCCGCTTCCGCGAGGATCTCTACTACCGCCTCAAGGTGCTCGTGCTCCGGCTGCCCCCCCTGCGCGAGCGGCGCGAGGACGTCCTCCCCCTCGCGCGCCAGTTCCTCTCGGCGGAGCGGCGCCCTCCCGCGGGCCTCGCGCCGGACGCCGAGCGGCTGCTCCTCGCCTACGCGTGGCCTGGCAACGTCCGCGAGCTCCAGAACGTGATGCGCCACGCGGCGGTGCTCGCCCGCGGCGGCGAGATCCGGCCCGAGCACCTGCCCGAGGAGCTCCTGCGCCCCGCCGCCCGCGCGGAGTCGCCGGCGCGCACGCTCGCCGAGGTCGAGCGCGAGCACGTGCTGCGGGTCCTCGAGGCGTGCGGCGGCTCTCAGGTCGAGGCGGCGCGCGCGCTCGGCATCGGCCGGAACACGCTCTGGCGGAAGCTGCGGGCGTACCGCGAGGGCGAGCGGTAGAGGCCGAGGGCCCGCCTGCCTTGACGGCGGGCCGGGACTCGCTCATGTTGCGCGGCCCATGCCCGTCCTCGGTGGTGCCGTCACGTTCGCCCGGTTCCGGTGGGAGCCGGGCAAGAAGCCTCCCTCAGACACCCGGCGCTGGCTCGCGAAGGGGCTCGCCTCGGGCGCCTTCGAGCCGCTCGATCCCGCCAAGGGCGACGAGGAGCGCGCCGCAGGCTTCGTGGAGCTGGAGGATCAGGACGCGACCTCCTTCGCCTCGATCATCCAGGGCGAGTACGCGCTCTTCGCCTTCCGCGTCGACACGCTCAAGGTGCCGGCCGCGGCGCTGCGCGTCGAGCTGGAGCGCTGGCGCGTGGCGTTCGAGAAGGAGCACGGCCGCCCGCCGGCGAAGCGCGAGAAGGCCGAGCGCAAGGAGGCGGTGCGCCACCTGCTCCGCCAGCGCGCGACCCCCAGCTCGCACGTCCACGACGTCAGCCTGAACCTGAAGGCCGGCCAGGTGCAGATCTGGGCCGCCTCCCGCAAGGCGGTGGACGAGGTCGTGGCCGCGCTCGAGACCGCCCTCGAGGTGAAGCTCGCGCCGCTCACCCCGGCCGCGCTCGCCGCCAGGGCAGGGACCCCGGACGCCGCGCTCGCGCCGACGCCGGAGCTCGTGGGCCTCGAGTCGTCGCGGCGGGAGGTGAGCGATGTCGAGGCGTGAGCAGGCGCGGACCGACGCGGCCTTCCAGCGCGGCGCCGCGGGCGTGGACGGGCTCCCCACCGAGGAGGAGCGCCGCGACGAGGCCGAGGTCGAGAAGGACAAGGCGCGCGAGCAGCTCCTGCGCGGCCGCACGTACCTCGGGCGCGAGCTGCTGACGTGGCTCCTGTGGCGCTCGGAGTCGACGGAGCCCGTGATCGAGCTCGACGGGGCGGGGGTGACGGTCGTCTTCGTCGGCCGGCTCACGCTCCGCGGCATCGCGGGCGACGTGACCGAGCTCGTGGCGCGGGGCGCGCTCGCGCCGTACTCGGCCCAGGTTCGCCGCGCGCTCGACGCCGGCCTGCTCGTGCACCAGGCGCGCGTGCGGCTCGAGCACGCGGAGCGGGTGTACGAGGCGACGCTCGACGCCGAGTTCCTGGACGTGCGCGCCGCGAAGCTGCCCGAGCTCCTCACCGAGGAGGAGGACGATCGGCTGCTCGAGCGGCTCGAGCTCGCCGAGCGGCTCTCCGCGATCGTGGACGCGCTCACCGGCGCCTTCCTGGACGTCCGCACGAGCCGCACCTGGCGCAAGCGGGTTGCGACACTCAAGACGTGGATGCGCGCGGGCGAGGAGGCCTAGCCTCGCCTAGAGCCGTCGCCGGTCGAAGCGGTTCGCCGACGCCCCATCGGCAAGAAGACGAGCTCGCTGCCGAAACTTTTCACGCGATGACGGCTCGCATCGCCTGTGAAAAGACATCCGCTCACGTGGAAGGGGCTCGCCCTCGCGGCGCTCGCCGCGCTCGCGGCGCTCCCCGCCGGCGCCGCCGGGGCATCGCCCGTCACCATCCAGGAGGCGATCCGCGCCGCCTGGCAGGAGAACGCCGGCCTCAAGGCCTCGTCCGCCCAGGTGGAGGCCGCGCGCGCGGAGGCGGCGCGCGCCCGCGCCGGACACCTCCCGACGCTCTCGCTCTCCGGCCGCGGCGTCCGCACCGACGAGCCGATGATGGCCTTCGGGCTGAAGCTCGACCAGGCTCGCATCGGCCAGGCGGACTTCGATCCCGCGCGGCTCAACCACCCCGACGCGGTGGGGGGCTGGGGGGCGAGCGCCGCCCTCAACCTCCCGGTCTTCACCGGGGGCCGCGTGGCGGCGGGCTCGCGCGCCGCCGGCGCCATGGCCGGCGCCGAGGCGGCGAGCCACGAGCGCCGCCGCCTCGAGACCGCCGCCGCCGTCGTGGAGGCCTACTTCGGCGCGCAGGTCGCGGAGGAGGGCGTCCGCTACGCCGAGGACCTCCTCGCGCAGGCGAAGGAGACCGAGCGCTTCGTGCGCCAGCGGAACGCGCAGGGGCTCGCGCTCGACGCGGACCTCGCCCGCGCCTCCGCGTTCCGCGCCCAGGCGGAGGCCGAGCGCGCCGCCGCGCTCCAGCGTCGCGCCTCCGCCCGCTCCGGGCTCGCGCTCGTGGCCGGCGACGCGGTCGGGACGGCCGAGCTCGCGACCCCCGTCGCGGCCCTGCCGCCGCTGCCCGCCGCGGCCGACGCGCCGCCGCCGCCGGAGCGACCGGACCTCGTCGCGGCGCGGCTCCAGCGCGACGCCGCGGACGCGGGCGTCTCCGTCGCGCGCGGGAGCCTGCTCCCGTCGCTGTTCGCGCAGGCCAGCGCCGAGACGATGCGCGAGGGGAGCGACCTCTCGCGCGGGGGCAGCTGGACGACGCTCGGCCTCATGCTGCGCTGGGACCTGTCGCTCGCGGACGCCCAGGGGGCGCGGGCGGCGCAGGCGCGGGCCCGCGCCGCGGACGAGGCCCTCGTCTGGCGCGAGCGGCAGGCGGCCCGCGAGGTCGGGGAGGCGCGCCGGGCGATCGAGACCGCCGACGCCCGGATCCGCTCCGGCGAGGAGGCCGTCGCGGCGTCCGAGTCGGCGCGGAACCTCCGCGCCGCGCGGCATCGCCAGGGACTCCTCCCGCTCACAGACGTCCTCGACGCGGAGGCCGGCCTCGCCGGCGCCCGCGCCCTGCTCCTCGCGAGCCGGCTCGAGGCGCGCGTCGCGCGCGCCCAGCTCGCGCTCGCGCTCAACCTGCCCATCGAAGGGATCACGCCATGAAGATCGCCGCACTCGCCGCGCTGGCGCTGCTCGCGCCCGCGCTCGTCTCCGCCTCGCCCGCCGCCGAGGCCGCCTCCCCGCGGCGCGTCCGGCCCGTCCGCGGCGAGACGACGCCCACGGGCGGCCACCTGGTCCCCGCGAACGTGATCGCGGCCCGGCGCGCGACCCTCTCGACGCGGATCGCCGCGCACGTCTCGGCGCTGCACGTCGAGGAGGGCCAGCGCGTGAAGCAGGGGCAGCTCCTCGTGTCCCTCTCCGCCTCCGACCTGCGCGGGGCGCTCGCCGCGGCCGAGAGCGGCCACGCGGCGGCCGCCGCCCACGAGAAGCGCATCCGCGCCCTCGCCGCGGAGCGCGCGGCGACGCCCTCCGAGCTCGAGATGGCCGTCTCCCAGCGCGCCCAGGCCCAGGCGGCCCTCTCGTCCGCGCGCGCCAACCTGGAGTACGCCCAGATCCGCGCGCCGTTCGCCGGCACCATCCAGGCGCGCCGCGTCTCGGCGGGCGACATGGTCGGCCCCGGCCAGCCGCTCCTCGAGCTCGAGGGCGACACGCTGGAGCTCCAGGCGAGCCTCACGGAGTCGGAGGCGGCCGGGCTCGCGCTCGGGCGAGCGCTCCCGTTCGTCTCGGGGGACGCGAAGGGGCAGGCGGAGATCACCGCCCTCACGCCCGGCGGCGACCCGGTCTCGCACCGGCGCGGCGTTCGCGCGCGCGTGCGGAACGTCACCGGCGAGCTCCGCTCGGGCGCGTTCGCGCGCCTCGAGGTGCCGGGCGCGGCGGAGGGCGCGCACGGGGCGTGGGTGCCGCGGAGCGCGCTCGTCGAGCGGGGCGATCTCACCGGCGTGTTCGTGGCCGCGGGCGGCAAGGCCGAGCTGCGCTGGCTCTCGCTCGGCGAGGCGACCGGCGACGGCTTCTCGGTCCGCGCCGGGCTCCGGCCCGGCGAGACCGTGATCGACGCCCCGGGCCCGCTGCGCGACGGGGAGCCGGTGGAGGTGCAGCCGTGAAGGAGCAGGGCTACGGTCTCGCCGGGCGCCTCGCGCGCCCGTTCCTGCGGTCGAAGCTCACGCCGGTGATCGTCTTCGCGTCGATCCTGCTCGGCGTGCTCGCCGTGTCGCTCACGCCGCGCGAGGAGGAGCCGCAGATCATCGTCCCGATGGTCGACGTCATGGTGCCCTTCCCGGGCGCCACGCCCTCCGAGGTGGAGAGCCAGGTCGTCACGCCGCTCGAGCGCCGGCTGTGGGGCATCCCCGGCGTGGAGTACCTCTACAGCACGAGCCGGCCGAACGCCGGGTTCATCACCGTGCGGTTCAAGGTGAACGAGCCGCTCGAGCCGAGCCTCGTGAAGGTCCACCAGGAGCTCGGGGCGCACCCGGAGCTGCTCCCGCAGGGCACGATGCCGCCCGTCGTCCGGGCGCTCACCATCGACGACGTCCCGTTCCTCACCGTGACGCTGCACGCCCAGGAGGCGCTCCCGGCGGGCGAGCTGCGCAAGCTCGCCGAGCAGGTCGCCCGGGAGCTCTCCGACGTCGAGCGCACCGCGCAGGTGCGCGTGGAGGGCGGCGCGCGGCGCGTGGTGCGCATCGAGCCGGATCCGGCGAGGCTGCGCACGCTGTCCGTCTCCATCGGCGAGCTGCACCAGGCGCTCCAGTCCGCCCAGGCGCAGCTCCCCGCCGGAGCGCTCGTCGACGGCGGCGCCCGCGTCGAGATCGAGGCGCGCGGGTTCGCGCGGTCGGCGGAGGAGCTCCGGCGCGTCGTGGTCGCGGTGCGCGACGGACGGCCGCTCTACGTCGAGGACGTGGCCCGCGTGACGGACGGCCCCGAGCCCGAGCCCGCCGTGGTGCTCACCGCGTCCAAGGAGCGGCCCGGCTTCGAGCAGGCCGCGACGGTGGTGGTGGCGAAGCGGCCCGGGACGAACGCGACCGAGCTCGCGGAGCGGGTGGTCGCCAAGGTGGACGCGCTGCGCGGCGGGCTCATCCCCGCCGCCGTCGACGCGACGGTCACCCGGAACTACGGCGAGACGGCGGGGGAGAAGTCGAACGAGCTCATCGAGCACCTCCTCATCGCGACGCTCTCGGTCATCGCCCTCATCCTCCTCGCCATGGGCTGGCGCTCGGCGCTCGTCGTGGCGGTCGCGGTCCCGGTGACGCTCGCCCTGACGCTGCTCCTCACCTACCTGAACGGCTACACGCTGAACCGCGTCACGCTGTTCGCGCTCATCTTCTCGATCGGCATCCTGGTCGACGACGCCATCGTGGTGGTCGAGAACATCCACCGCCACATGTACCTGCCCGGCCCGCGCCGGAGCTTCGCGCAGACCGTGCTCGACGCGGTGGACGAGGTCGGGAACCCCACCATCCTCGCCACGGTGGCGGTGATCGCGGCCATCCTGCCGATGGCGATGGTCCGCGGGCTCATGGGCCCCTACATGCGGCCCATCCCGGTGGGCGCGAGCGTGGCGATGGTCTTCTCGCTCGTCATCGCCTTCGTCGTGAGCCCCTGGGCGGCGATGAAGATCTTCCGCAAGGAGGCGCACCTCCCGGACACCGACGCGAGCGGCCTCCACCCCTCGGATCCGGCGCGGGACGCGCCCGAGCCCGAGCGCGACCTGCCCTCGGCCAACCCGGAGACCGCGCCCGAGGGGCGGCTCGCGCGCGCCGATCGCCGCGTCGTGCGGTGGCTGCTCGGGACCGGGAGGGTCCGCGTCGGCTTCCTCGCCGCGGTCGCCGTGCTGCTCCTCGCGGCGACGGCGCTGCTCTTCACCGGCGCGGTGAAGGTGAAGATGCTCCCGTTCGACAACAAGCGGGAGTTCCAGGTCCAGCTCGATCTCCCCGCGGGCGCCGCCCGCGAGGAGTCCCTCGCCCTCGGCCAGCGGGTCGCCCGCCGGCTCCTCGCCGAGCGGGAGGTCGAGAGCGTGCAGCTCCACTCGGGCGTCGCCGCGCCGTTCACCTTCGTCGGCATGGTGCGGCACAGCTTCATGCGCGAGGCGCCGGAGCAGGTGGACCTGCAGGTGAACCTCGTGCCGAAGGGTGAGCGCGACGCCTCGAGCCACGCCATCGCGGTGCGGGTGCGGCCCGAGATCGAGGCCCTCGCGAGGTCGCGCGACGCGCGCGTGAAGGTGGTCGAGATCCCGCCCGGTCCGCCGGTGCTCGCCACCATGGTGGCCGAGGTCTACGGCCCGAGCGCGGCGACCCGCGACCGGATCGCCGGCGAGGTGCGCGAGGCGTTCCGCGCGGTGCCCGGCGTGGTGGACGTGGACTCGACGCTCAACCCCACGGCCCCCAAGCTCGTCGTGGCGGTGGATCGGGAGAAGGCGGCGCTCCACGGGGTCGCGCCCGCGCACGTCGTGCAGACGCTCGCGGCGGCGGGCTACGGGGCGCCGCTCGGCGCGTTCCACGTCGAGCGCGGCGCGGCGCAGGTGCCGCTCGTCCTCCAGCTCGCGCCGGCGCAGCGCTCCCGGCTCGACACCCTCCTCGCGCTCACCGTCCCGGGCGCGCGCGGTCAGGTGCCGCTCTCCGAGCTCGTCCGCGTCGAGCGGACCCGCGAGGCGCCCGAGATCCAGCACAAGAACCTGATGCCGGTCTCCTACGTCACGGCCGACCTGGCCGGAGAGATCGAGAGCCCGCTCTACGCGCTCCTCGCCCTCGACGAGAAGCTCGAAGGCCTCCGCGGCGATCGCGGCGAGCCGGTCGCGCGCTACGGCCTCGCCCACCCGGCCAACACCGAGTCGCCCGCGATCAAGTGGGACGGGGAGTGGCACATCACGCTCGAGGTCTTCCGCGACCTCGGCCTCGCCTTCGCGGCGGTGATGCTGCTCATCTACGTGCTCATGGTCGGCTGGTTCCAGAGCTTCACGATGCCGATCGTGATCCTCGTGCCGATCCCGCTGTCGCTCGTCGGGATCCTGCCGGCGCACGCGCTCGGCGGGACCTTCTTCACGGCGACGAGCATGATCGGCTTCATCGCCGGGGCGGGGATCGTCGTGCGGAACAGCATCATCCTCGTGGACTTCGCGGAGCTGAAGCTGCGCGAGGGGATGCCGCTCGCGGCGGCGGTGGAGGAGGCGGTGCTCGTCCGCTTCCGCCCCATGGCGCTCACGGCGCTCGCCGTGATCGTCGGCAGCGCGGTGATGCTCGCGGACCCCATCTTCCAGGGGCTCGCGGTGGCGCTCATGGCCGGCGCGGTCGCGGCGACCCTGCTCTCGCGCTACGCGGTCCCGGTCCTCTACTACATGCTCGCCCGGCACGGGCGCGCCGCCGAGCTGCAGCGCGAGGGCGCCCGGGGCCGCACCGTCGAGGAGGAGGAGCGCCGGCCCTCGCCGCCGCTCGAGGCGGCGCTCGCGACCGGCACCGACGTGTATTGACGGAGCGCCGGGCGCCGCAGGCGCGCCCCCCGCTCGCGCCGACCAGCCGGCGCTGGCGGGGGGTGCGCTGCTTCTACTCTTCCTCGACCTTGTCCTCCACCCAGCTCATCGCGGCGAGCGCCCGGGGCCAGCCGATGGTGGTGATGGCGAGCCGGACCACGTGGGCGAGGTCCTCGCGCGAGCAGCCGCCCGCGGTCGCGAACCGGACGGCGGAGTGGACGCCGCCCTCCGTGCCGAGGCCCACCGCGATCCCGAGCTTCACGAGGCGGCGCTCGCGCTCCGAGAGCGGCCCGCTCTCGTGGAGTCGCCGGCCCAGCTCCTCGAACGCGGCGTAGACGTCGGGGTGCGAGCTCTTGAAGCGGAGGAAGTTCTCGGGGAGCTTCTGGGCCATCGGTCACCTCGCGGGTCGGAGTTCGCGCCTTCGTACAACGATGTGGACGCCGCCTGCGCGCGGGCGCAGGCGGAAGCCCCGGAAGGGCGGCCCTCCCCGTCCGCTCGGCCGAGCCGCCGAGCGGCGCGCTCCACCGTCCCCCGGGTCTCGCAGCCCGTCAGACGGCGCGACCGGCGTGGCGACGACTGCGCGATAATCGACACGAATGACGGCTCGCCTCTTCCGCTGCATCGCCGGCGCGGTCCTCGTGACCCTCGCGGGCGCGGCGCTCGCCGACGCGGCGCCCGCGCCGGTCCTCGTCTTCGGCGGCGACCGCGACTACCCGCCTTACGAGTTCATCGACGAGCACGGGAATCCCGCCGGGTACAACGTCGACCTGACCCGCGCCATCGCCGAGGTGATGGGGCTCCGGGTCGAGGTCCGGCTCGGCGGCTGGTCGGAGATGCGACAGGCGCTCGACGAAGGTCGCATCGACGCGCTGCAGGGGATGTCGTGGTCGGAGGAGCGGGCGCGGCGGCTCGCGCTCTCCCCGCCGCACACCCTCGTGAACCACGCCATCTTCGCGCGCAAGGGGACTCCTCCGGTGGGGTCGCTCGAGGAGCTGCGCGGCCACGCCGTCGCCGTCCACCGCGCGGGCATCATGGACGAGCACCTCACCGCGCTCGGGCTCGGCGACACCTTGCTCCGCACCGACACCCCCGCCGACGCGCTCCGGCTGCTCGCCTCGGGCCAGGGGGAGTACGCGGTGGTGGCCGCGCTGCCCGGGACGTACATCACGCGGCAGCTCCGGCTCACCAACGTCGTCCCGGTCGCTCGGAACGTCGCCGCGCACCGCTACGGCTACGCGGTCCGGAAGGACGACGCGGCGCTCCTCGCCCGCATCGAGGAGGGGCTCGCCATCCTGAAGCAGACCGGCCGCTACGATCAGATCCGGGAGCGGTGGCTGGGCGTGCTCGAGCCGGGCGTCACCTGGTGGACGTTCGTGAAGTACGGCGCGGTCGTCTTCGTGCCGCTGCTCCTGGTGCTCGGCGGCACGGTGCTGTGGTCGCGCTCGCTGCAGCGCGAGGTCGCAGCCCGGACCGCGTCGCTCGCGCGCGAGATCGGCGAGCGCGAGCGCGCCATGGAGCTCCTGCGCGACAACCAGGCCCAGCTCGTCCAGGCCGACAAGATGGCGGCGCTCGGCGTGCTCGTCTCCGGCGTCGCGCACGAGGTGAACAACCCGAACGGCTACATCCTGCTCAACATGCCCGTGCTGAAGGACGTCTACCTCGACGCGCTCGAGCTCTTCGAGCGGCGCTTCCAGGAGGAGGGCGACTTCATGCTGGCGGGGCTCCGCTACTCGCAGATGCGCGAGGAGCTGCCGGGCATGCTCGACGAGATGCTCGAGGGGGCGCGGCGCATCAAGCGGATCGTGGAGGACCTGAAAGACTTCGCGCGACGCGAGGACGCGCCCCGCCTCGAGCCGGTGGACCTCAACGCGATCGTGCGCGCCGCGGTGCGGCTCCTCGACGCTCGGATCCGGAAGGCCACCCGCCGCTTCGAGCTGACGCTCGCCGATCCGCTCCCGCGCGTGCGCGGCAACGCCCAGCGGATCGAGCAGGTGGTGGTGAACCTCGTCCTGAACGCCTGCGAAGCGTTGCCCGCCCCCGACCGCGCCATCCGCGTGAACACGGAGCACGACCGCGCCGCGGGCGTGGCGCGCGTCACGGTCCAGGACGAGGGGGTGGGGATCCCGCCCGAGCACCGCTCCCGCCTCACCGACCCCTTCTTCACCACCAAGCGCGAGCAGGGCGGGACCGGGCTCGGGCTCTCGGTGTCCGCCGCCATCGTGAAGGAGCACGGGGGCGCGCTGGAGTTCCGGTCGCCTCCCGGCGGGGGGACGGCCGTGGTGGTCACCTTGCCCGTCGTCCCCGAGGAGCGCGCCGCATGACCACCGGCACCTATCCGTCCTTTCCCATCCTCGCGGTGGACGACGAGCCGGCCTGGCTCCGCTCGCTCCGCGTCGCGCTCGGCCGCGCGGGCATCGATCACGTCGAGACGTGCCAGGACGCGCGCGAGGTGCCGGGCCTGCTCGCCGCGCGGCCGTTCGGCCTCGTCCTGCTCGACCTCAACATGCCGCACGTCTCGGGCGAGGATCTGCTCGCGCGCATCGCCGCCGATCACCCGGAGGTGATGGTCATCGTGATCAGCGGGATGAACCAGGTCGAGACGGCGGTGCGGTGCGTGAAGGCCGGCGCGTTCGAGTACTTCGTGAAGACGGAGGAGGAGGATCGACTCGTCGGCGGGGTCCTGCGCGCGGTGCGGATGCTGGAGCTGGAGGGCGAGAACCGCGAGATGGCGAGCCGGGTCCTCTCCGGCGGGCCGAAGCACCCCGAGGCGTTCGAGGCCATCGTGACCAGAGACCGCGCCATGCACGCGGTGTTCGCCTACGTCGAGGCCGTGGCGCGGAGCCCGCGACCGCTGCTCGTGCAGGGCGAGAGCGGCGTGGGCAAGGAGCTCGTCGCGCGCGCCGCGCACGCGCTCTCCGGTCGACCCGGTCCCATGGTGGCGGTGAACGCCGCAGGGCTCGACGACGCCATCTTCGCCGACACCCTCTTCGGGCACGCCCGCGGCGCGTTCACCGGCGCGGACCAGGCGCGGCCGGGGATGATCGAGGCCGCGGCGGATGGGACGCTCTTCCTCGACGAGATCGGCGACCTCGCCGTCGCCTCGCAGGTGAAGCTGCTCCGGCTGGTGCAGGAGGGCGAGTACTTCCCGCTGGGCAGCGATCGCCCCAAGCGCCTCCGGGCGCGCCTGATCGTCGCGACGCACCACGACCTCGCGGCGAAGCAGGACTCCGGCGCCTTCCGCCGCGACCTGTACTACCGGCTCGCCACGCACCAGGTCCGGATCCCGCCGCTTCGCGAGCGCAAGGGCGACGTGCCCCTGCTGCTCGAGCACTTCCTCGCGGAATCCGCGCGCGAGCTCGGACTCAAGAAGCCCACCGCGCCGCGCGAGCTCCCGATCCTGCTCTCCACCTACGCCTTCCCGGGCAACATCCGGGAGCTGAAGGCGATGACCTACGACGCGGTCAGCCTTCACCCCGGGCGAATCCTGTCCATGGAGACGTTCCTCCGGGCGATGGAGCGCGGCGGCGGCCCGGCGCCTGCGCGCGTCGCGGCGCAGGGGGAGCATCCGTTCGCAGGCGTCGACCCGCTGCCGACCATCCACGACGCCGTCGACCTGCTCGTGCGGGAGGCCGTCTCCCGCAGCGGAGGCAACCAGACGATCGCTGCGCGCCTCCTCGGCATCACTCAATCCGCGCTGTCGAGGCGCCTCAAGGCAGCACGAGGCGGATAGCGCCCCCGCGAATGGGCATGCGCCGGCGTATGGTCGTGCGCCCGCGCATCGCGCGCGCAACCGGGCGAGATCACGGAACGTCTCTGGGCCGTCGGCGCCGCAGGCATGAGCGGGCGCATGACCATTCACGAACCCGCCGGCGAAGAAGCCCCGGCGTTTCGGGCGGTTGCGCGCGGCGGCCGTCCGGCACCGCGCGTGCTCTCGCTTCCCTCGGGCCGGCGCGAGAGCCGGCCCGAGGGAGACCCCATGACGATCTTCTGGATCCAGTTCGCGCTCGTGCTCGGCGCCATCCTGCTCGGCATCCGCAAGGGTGGCGTCGCGCTCGGGATGATCGGCGGCCTCGGCGTGGCCGTGCTCGTGTTCCTGTTCCGGGCGGCGCCTTCCGAGCCGCCCGTCGCGGTGATGCTCATCATCCTCGCCGTCGTGACCGCGTCGGCGACGCTGCAGGTCGCGGGCGGCCTGGACTACCTCGTCCAGATGGCCGAGCGGCTCCTGCGCGCCCACCCGAAGTACGTGACCCTGCTCGCGCCGCTCTGCACGTTCGTTCTCACCATGTGCGTCGGGACCGGGCACGCCGTCTACGCGCTCCTGCCCGTCATCTCCGACGTGGCGGTGCGCACGAAGACCCGGCCCGAGCGCCCCATGGCCGTCTCCAGCGTCGCCGCCCAGATGGGCATCACCGCGAGCCCCGTCGCGGCGGCGGTGACCACGTTCCTCGGCTACTCGGCGAAGATGGGCACGCCGGTCACCATCTACGACATCCTCAAGATCACCATCCCGGCCGGCATCGTCGGGGTGATCGCTGCGTCGCTCTGGAGTCTCAACCGCGGGAAGGACCTCTACCAGGACCCGGAGTTCCTCGCGAAGCTCGACAGCCCCGCGTTCAGGGAGTCCCTCGACGTCTCCGTGACGACGCTCGGGAAGGAGCTGCCCAGGACCGCGAAGCTCTCGGTCGCGCTCTTCTTCGGCGGCGTGCTGTTCATCGTGCTGCTCGCGCTGCGCGACACCGCCGCGAGCGCCGGGCTCGCGCTGCCGCAGATCGTCCCGCTCGTGGGCGGAAAGCCCGTCCCCATGACGACGATCGTGCAGGTCGTCATGCTCGCCTTCGGCGCGATCATCCTGTTCGCGACGAACGTGAAGGCAGCGGACATCGCGAAGTCCTCCGTGTTCACCGCGGGCATGGTCGCCGTCGTGTCGATCTTCGGCATCGCGTGGATGAGCGACACGTTCGTCTCGGCGAACAAGTCGCTCCTCGTCTCGAAGATCGGCGACATGGTCCAGTTCGCGCCGTGGACCTTCGCGCTCGCGATGTTCTGCGTGTCCGCGTTCGTGAAGAGCCAGGCCGCGACGCTCACGGTGATGATCCCGTTCGGCATGGCGCTGAAGCTGCCGGCGACGCTGATGCTCGGCCTGCTGCCCGCGAGCTACGCGTACTTCTTCTTCGCGTTCTACCCGAGCGACATCGCCGCCATGAACATGGACCGGACCGGGACCACGCGCATCGGGAAGTACCTGCTCAACCACAGCTTCATGATGCCGGGCCTCATCGGCGTGTCGGTCTCGACGTTCGTCTCGTACGGGCTCTCGAAGATCGCGTTCTAGTGCTCCGTGCGCCCCGTCACCCGGTCTCCACGCGCCGTCCGGTCGCCCGGTCGAACCGGTGCACCCGCCGCGGGTCGAACGCGAGCCGCACCGGCGCGCCGGGGGCGGCCTCGAACCCGGCGTCGCAGCGCGCGACGAGCCGCGCGCCGGCGCGCTCCACCGTCACCCACGTCTCGGAGCCCATCGGCTCGACGAGCCAGACCTGCGCCTCGAGGCCGCCCGCCGCGGCGTCTCGAGAGACCCGCAGGTCCTCGGGCCGGAGCGCCACGTCGGCCGGGCCGGCCGGGAGCCCGAGCACCTCCGGCGCGACGAGGTTCACGGGCGGCGTCCCGACGAAGCGCGCCACGAAGGCCGTCGCGGGCGCGCCGTAGATCTCGCGCGGCGTCCCGAGCTGCTCGAGCGCGCCGTCTCGGAGCACCGCGATGCGGTCGGCGAGCGTCATCGCCTCGGCCTGGTCGTGCGTGACGTACACGAACGTCGCGCCGAGCCGCTCGTGCAGCTTCTTCAGCTCGGCGCGGACGCCGAGGCGCAGGGCGGCGTCGAGGTTCGAGAGCGGCTCGTCGAGCAGGAAGACCTTCGGGCGGCGGACGAGCGCCCGGCCGAGCGCGACGCGCTGCCGCTGCCCGCCGGAGAGCGCGCCGGGGCGGCGGTCGAGCAGCGGCGCGAGGCCGAGCAGCGCCGCGACCTCCTCCACGCGCGCCGCGATCTCGCGGCGCGGGCGGCCGGCCACCGCGAGCGGGAAGGCGAGGTTCCGGCGCACCGTCATGTGCGGGTAGAGCGCGTAGCTCTGGAAGACCATCGCGACGTCGCGCTCGCGCGGGGAGAGGTCGTTGACCACGCGCCCGTCGATCCGGACGACGCCGGCGTCCGGCGCCTCCAGGCCGGCGACGAGCGACAGGAGGGTGGACTTTCCGCAGCCCGAGGGACCGACCACCGCGACGAGCTCCCCGTCCCCCACGGAGAGGCTCACGCCGCGCAGCGCCGGGACGGCGCCGTAGGACTTCGCGAGCGACTCGAGCTCGAGGCGCGCGGCCACGCTCACCCCTTCACCGCGCCGGCCGTGAGCCCCGCCACCACCCGCCGCTGGAACAGGACCGCGATGGCCACGACCGGCGCCGTGGCGAGCGTGGACGCCGCCGCGAGGACGACGAAGGGATCGCGGAACTCCCCGCCGAAGAGCGCGAGCGCGACCGGCACGGTGCGGCGCGAGGGGGAGGTGAGGAACGTCACGGCGTAGAGGAGCTCGTTCCAGGCGAACACGAAGACGAGGAGCCCCGCCGTGGCGAGCCCTGGCGCGGCGAGCGGGAGGAGCACCCGCCGGAACGCGCCGAGCGGCGTGCACCCGTCCACGCGCGCGGCGCGGTAGAGCTCGACTGGCAGGGCGCGGAAGGTCCCCGTGAGGAGCCACAGCGCGAGGGGCACGGAGAAGCTCGTGTACGGGGCGACGAGCCCGGGGAGCGTGTCGAGGAGCCGCGCCGCCCGGAGCGCGGTGTAGAGCGGCGCCGCCGTGGCGATGGGCGGGAACATGGAGATGGCGAGCGCGCCGCCCAGGAGCGCCCGGCCGCCGCGCACGCCGAGCCGCGCGACGGCGAACGCCGCCGGGGCGGCGAGCGCGAGGGCGAGCGCCGCGGTGGCGCCGCTCACGAGGAGCGAGTTCAGGACCGCGCGCGCGAGGCCGCCGCCGGAGAGCGCGGCGGCGTGGTTCTCGAGGGTGAGGTGCGAGGGGAGCGGCCGCGCGAGCTCCGCGTCGGGCCAGAAGGAGGTGAGCGCGAGCCAGCCGAGCGGCAGGAGGAAGAACGCGAGGTAGGGGAGGGCGATCGTCCACGCGGAGCGCGGGCTCATGGCGGCGCCTCCCCCGGGCTCCGCTCGCCGAGGGCGGAGAGCCACGCGAGGCCGATCGCCACCACGCCCAGGAACGTGACGAGCGAGATCGCCGCGCCGAGCCCGAAGCTGCCCGCGCGGAGGAGCGTCCGGTACGCGTAGAGCGAGAGCGGCTCGGTCGTGTGGCCGGGCCCGCCCTCGGTGAGGACGAAGACGACGTCGAACACGCGGAAGGCGTCGAGGCTGCGGAACAGCAGGGCGAGCAGGAGCGCGGGGCGCAGGAGCGGCAGCGTGATCGAGCGGAAGACGCGGAGCGCGGACGCGCCGTCCACCCGCGCCGCGCGGGCGAGATCCTCCGGGATCGCCTGGAGGCCGGCGAGCAGGAGGAGCGCGACGAAGGGGGTCGTCTTCCAGACGTCAACGAAGATCGCGGCGTGCAGCGCGAGGCGCGGCCGCGTGAGCACCGCCCCCGCGCCGTCGGGCCAGAGCCTGGCGAGGAGCCCCAGGTCCGGCTGGAGGAGGAGCGCCCAGAGCTTCGCCGCGACGACCGTGGGGAGGATCCACGGGACGAGCACCGCCGCGCGGAGCGCGCCGCGGCCCCGCCCCGCGTGGTGGAGCGCGAGCGCCAGCGGAAGCGCGAGCAGGAGCTCGAGGCCGACCGCGACCGCGGTGAAGTACGCGGTGTTGGCGAGCGCGCCGAGGAAGCGCGCGTCGTGCGCGAGCGCGCGGTAGTTCGAGAGCCCGACGAAGTGGTCCTCGCCGAGCACCGGGACGCGGTGCCGGAGGGAGAGCCAGGCCGTGGCGAGGAGCGGCCCGAGCGCGACGAGCGCGAGCGCCGCCCCCGCGGGCGCCACGAGCGCCGCGCCCACGCGCCGCTCCCCGCGCGCGCTCACCGCGCCACCCCGGCGATGGCGTCCGCCTGCGCCTGCGCGCGGGCGAGCGCCTCCGCGGGCGAGCGCAACCCCGAGACCGCCGCGGAGAGCTCCCCCTGCAGCGCGTCGCCGGCGAGCATGTAGTAGGGCGTGACCGGGCGCGCGCGCGCGGCCTCGACGCGCGGGAGCAGCGCGGCGATGAACGGCGCCGCCGCGCGGATGCGCGGATCCTCGTACGAGGCGCGCCGCGCGGGGTTCCGGCCGTAGGCGATGGCGAGGACGGCGTTCGCGTCGGGCGAGGTGAGGTGCGCGACGAGCCGGGCCGCCGCGGCGCGGCGCGCCGCCGGCGCGCGCGAGGAGATCCCGAGCTGCCAGCCCCCGAGGGCGCCGGGGGCGGGCCCCTCCGCGCCCGGGAGGGACGCGACCCCGACCCGTCCGCGGACCGGCGAGGCGGGATCCTGCAGGAGCGGCCACGCGTAGGGCCAGTTGCGCATGAACACGGCGCGGCCCTCCTGGAAGGCCCGCCGCGCGTCCTCCTCCGCGGCGGTCACCACCGACCTCGGGGAGAGCCCGTCCGCGACGAGCCCGCGCAGGTGATCCAGCGCCTCGCGCGCGGCGGGCGAGTCGAGCCGCAGCCGCTCGCCGTCGAGCGCCGTGCCGCCGTACCCCCACAGCGCCTCGAAGAAGTTGCAGGAGAGCCCCTCGTACTGCCGTCCCTGCCACAGGTAGCCCGCGATCCCGGGCGCCTCCGCCTGCGCGGCGCGGATCGCGGCCGCGAGGGCGGCGTAGGTGCGGGGCGGCTCCGGGACGAGGTCGGTGCGGTAGTAGAGGAGCCCCACGTCCACGTACCACGGCACCGCGTACGTCCGGCCGCCCTGGACGACGGCGCCCGCAGGACCGGCGAGGAACTCCTCCCGCACGCGCGCGGGCGGGAACGCGTCGGAGAGATCGGCGAGCCACCCGGCCCGCGCGAGCTCGGCCACCCAGACCACGTCGAGGACGAGCACGTCCACGTCCTCGCCGCCCGCGCCGAGCGAGGTGACGAGGAGCTGGTGGGCCAGATCGGCCGCGTTGGGGAGGGCCTGCAGCTCGACCTCCACGCCGCTCTCGCGCTCGAAGGCCGCGACGAGCGCGCGGAACGGAGCCGGGTCGGGGCCGAGCGGCTGGTAGCGCAGGACGAGGCGCTGCGCCCCGCGGGCGTCCCCCTCGTGCGACCGGCACCCCGCGGCCAGGGCGGCGCAGAGGAGGACCGGGACGAGGGCGCGGGGAGACGGCCTCACGCGGGGAGCGTAACGGGGGTGGGCGCTTCGGGCGGAGCATCCCGCGGGTGCGGCCCGGGTCGGGGGGTCGGTGCACGCCCCCGGACCAGGATCCCGCTCCGCACCGCGATCTCGAGAGCGAAGCCCGCGAGGCTCGAGGGCGCGGGCCGGGACGCGCGCTCCAGCGGGGGCAGGGCGGGGCGCTCGCCGCGAGCCCTGGGGGCCGAGTCGGGACCGCGGTCACCCGAGCGCGCCGACGACCACCTTCCACTCGCGGACGCGCCACGAGGTGACGAGCCCGTTCCGGACGTAGGGGTCGGCCCGCGCGAACGCCTCCGCGCTCTCGGGGCCGTCGCCCCGGAACACGAGCAGCGCGCCCTCGGGCGGATCGAACGCACCCGCGAGGACGAGCTTGCCCTCGCGGTGCGCCTGCTCCGCGAGCGCGAGGTGCTCCGGGCGGTGGGGCGCGCGCCGCGCGAGGTAGTCGGGGATGGTGTCGTAGACGAGCGCGTAGAGCGGCATGGGCACCTCCGGTGTCAGGGGTTGAGGAGCGACGTCGTCCAGCCTCGGTCGTAGCGCGTGAACAGGGTCCTGTGGTGGAGCCGGCCGTCGGCGCTGACCCAGAACTCGATCCGATCGGGTCGCAGCAGGTAGCCCCCCCAGAACGGCGGACGCGGGACGTCGGCGCCGGCGAAGCGCGCCTCGGCGGCCCGGGCCGCCTCCTCGAGGACCGCGCGCGACGCGAGCGGCTGGCTCTGACGGGAGGCCCACGCGCCGAGCTGGCTCGCCCGCGGGCGCGTGGCGAAGTAGGCGTCCGAGGCGGCGTCGTCGAGGAGCGCCACCTCCCCCTCGGCGCGCACCTGCTCGCCGATGGCCGGCCAGTGGAAGCAGAGCGCCGCGCGCGGATTGACCGCGAGCTCTCGCCCCTTGCGGCTCTCCCGGTTCGTGAAGAACGCGAACCCCTCCGCGCCGACCTCCTTCACGAGGACGATCCGGACCGAAGGCCTCCCGCTCGCGTCGGCGGTGGCGAGGGCCGCCGCGGTGGGGTCGGCGCTCGAGGCGCCTGCGGCCCGGGCGAGGGCCGCGTGGAAGCGGGCGATGGGGTCGAGCGGATCGGGCATCGCGCGGGAGCATAACCGGGCGCGGGCGAGCGCGACGGGTGGAGGACCGCGACCTCGACCTCGACCCGGGTGCGACCTCGACCCGCCCCCGACCCCGATCCCCTTACGCCGCATCCCCTTGCGCCTGCGCCCATCCTCCGCCAATTAGACGGCCGTGCCCGCCTCCTCCCTCGACCGCGCGACCGCTCGCCCGGGCCCCCATCGCCGCTGGCTCCTGCTCGTCCTCGGCTGGACCTGCTTCGTCCTGGGGGTCGTCGGAGCGGTGCTCCCGCTCGTCCCGACCACGCCCTTCATGCTCGTGGCGCTGTGGGCGTTCTCGTCGAGCTCGGAGCGGTTTCACCGCTGGCTCTACCACCACCGCGTGTTCGGGCCTCCCCTGCAGCGCTGGCAGCGGGAGCGGGCCCTCCCGCTCTGGGTGAAGCTCGTCGCGGCGGGCTCGATGGCCGCGAGCCTCGTGTACGCCACGTTCGCCCTGAGCGTCCCCGGGTACGCGCTCGCCGCGATGGCGGCGGTGATGCTCGCGGGCCTCGTCTTCGTCGCGCGGATCCCGAGTCGGGCCGCGCGAGGTCCCACTCGATGAACGGCGTGGAGGAGAACATGGACGTGCGCTTCGAGGAGGCAGAGGCGGCGGATCTTCCTCAGCTCCGCGCGCTCCTCGCGCAGGCGAACCTCCCCGAGGCGGACGTTGGCGCCTCGAACCAGGTCTTCCTCGTGGCGCGTGCGCCGGGCGGCGCGCTCGTGGGTTGCGTCGCGCTCGAGCGCTACGGGGACGACGTCCTCCTCCGCTCCCTCGCGGTCGTACCGTCGCGTCGGGGAGAGGGCCTCGGCGTGGCGCTGCACGCGCGCGCGCTCGAGCGGGCGCGCAAGCTCGGCGCCCGGACCGTGTACCTGCTCACCACCACCGCCGAGGGGCTGTTCGCCCGCGCCGGCTACGCGCGCATCGAGAGGAGCGCGGTCCCGGCGGAGGTCCGGGCGAGCCCGGAGTTCGACGCGCTCTGCCCGGCGAGCGCGGTCTGCATGATCCGGCGCCTCGGCTGACCGCCGGACCGCCTTCTAGCGGTGGGGCGCAGGCGGCGGGGCGGGGACGGGCTGGGCGGCGGGCGTCGCCGGTCCGCCGATCTGCGTGAGCCCCGTGAACGTCCCGTCCGGCCTGTCGGCGACGTCCGCCTCGAGGCGCAGCTCCGTCACCGAGCCGCCCGAGAGCGCCACCTCGCCGTTCGCCACGAGGTCCGCCAGCCGGAACGCGACGAGGCCGACGTCGGTCATCCGGCCGCCGCCCTCGTCGGTCACCACCCGCAGCGAGATCGTCCGTTCGTCGTACGCGTTCGCCGCGACGACGACGCTGCCCTCGAGGAGTGCGTAGACGCCGCGCCGCGGCGCGCTCTGGAAGGCGCGGCCGTCGGGCAGCGCGAGGGTCACGACGAGGTTCGGCTGGTTGGCGTGCGGGATGCGGCGCGCGAGGTCGAGCGCCACGCCCGTCGGCGACTGGGCGCTACCCTCCGTGTGCTTCGCGAGGCGCGTCAGCGCCCGGTCGAGCTCGAGGCTGCGGCTGCCCGCCCAGGGCCAGCCGTCCGGCCGCGTGGGGCGGACGAGGACGGACCGGAGCCGCACCGCGTAGGGGCGCACCTTGACGCGGTCGAGCTCGGCGAGGGCGATGCCGCCGTCGGCCTCGAGCGCCGCCGCCTCGGCGAACGCCCGCTCGGCGCCGGAGAAGTCGCGCCGCCGGAGCGCCTCGTCGCCCTGGGCGAGGAGCCCGGCGCAGCGCGCGCGGGGCTGGGCGCGGCCGTTCGGGCGCAGCTTCAGGGCGGCGTCGTAGCTCGCCTTCGCCTCCGCGAAGCGACGCTTCGCGAGGAGCGCGTCGCCCTCGGCCGCGTACCGCTCGGACTCCGCGTCCTTCCAGCGCTCGTGCTCGGCGCGGACCGCGTCGAGCCGGGGGGTGACGCTCGCGTCGACCCGCGCCGCGCGCGTGAGGAGCTCGATGGCCTCGGGGAACTGACGGGCCGCGCGGTGGCGCTCCGCCGCGTCGACCGCGCCACGCACCACGCCCGGCTCCACCCGCCGGGCCTCCGCCGCGACGCCCGGGTCGTCGGTCGCCGCGCGCGCGCCTTCCAAGAGCTGCAGCGCCGTGGCCCAGTCGCGCCCGCTCGCCGACTCCTGCGCGCGCCGGAGCCGGAGGTAGCCCACCTCTCGGCCGGAGTCGCGCCGCAGGGTCGCGAGCGCCGCGCTCGTCGGCTCCAGCGCGAGCGCGTAGTCGGACTCGGAGAACGCGCACTCCCAGTCGCGCGCCGCGACGCACGCCTGCGCCCGCCTCGTCGCGTCCTCCAGCGCGGCCGCGCGCGCCTGCCGGTACTTGTCCTGCAGCTCCTTCTTGGACGGATCCTTGCGCACCGCCGCCGCGTACTCGCGCTCGGCGGTCTTCCAGTCGCCGAGCGCGGCGGCGCGGTCGCCGGACTTCTCGTGCGCGGCGCACGCGAGCGCGACGGCCAGGGCCAGGGCGAGGAGCGACAGCGAGCGGCGCGTCATGCGGGGATCTCCGGGGCGCCGGCCGGGCGGCCGGGCGAGCCCACGCTACGGGGAAGCCGCCTCGCTGGGCAAGTCCGCGACCGGCGTGACGTCCGCGCCGCCGCGGCGCGTCGGGATATCGTGGGCGAAGCGGGACCACCGCTGCGCACCGTCCCTCACAGCGGCCCTCGATCTTCGCGCCTCCGGGTCAGACCCAGTCGCGCGGCGTGCGGAGCACCTCGAGGAGCGCCGCCTCGCGGCTGCCCGGGGCGGGCTCGTGGCCGTACACCCAGCGGACGCGCGGCGGCAGCGACATCAGGATCGACTCGGTGCGCCCGCCGGTCTCGAGCCCGAACACCGTCCCGCGGTCGAGCACGAGGTTGAACTCCACGTAGCGTCCGCGGCGGATCTCCTGCCAGCGCCGCTCCTCCTCGCCGTACGGCTCCGCGCGGCGCCGCTCGACGATGGGCACGTAGGCCGCCAGGAAGTCGGACGCGACGTCCTTCGCGAAGGCGAGGTCCCGCTCGAGCGGGCCCCCCGTGTCCTCGAAGAAGATCCCGCCCACGCCGCGGTGCTCCCCGCGGTGGCGCAGGTGGAAGTAGGCGTCCGCGGCGCGCTTGAGCCGCGCGTGGCTCCCCGCCGCGTGCCGCTCGCAGGCCTCGCGCATCACGCGGTGGAAGTGGACGCAGTCCTCGTCGAACAGGTAGTAGGGCGTGAGGTCCGCCCCCCCGCCGAACCAGCCTGCCTCCCCGCGGCGGATCATCCGCACGTTCATGTGCGCGGTCGGCACCATCGGGCTCTGCGGGTGGATGACGACGGACAGCCCGGTCGCGGCGAACGCGACGCCCTCGCCTCCCACCCTGCGGGCGAAGTCGGGGGAGAGCGCGCCGTGCACGTCCGAGAAGCTCACCCCCGCCTTCTCGAAGACGGCGCCGTCCTGGAGCACGCGGGAGATCCCGCCGCCGCCGCCCGGCCGCGCCCACGCGTCCTCGCGAAAGCGCGCCGCGCCGTCCACGCGCTCGAGCTCGCGGCAGAGGGCGTCCTGGGTGGCACGCGTGAACGCGACCATGTCGGCGTAGAGGCGGTCGAGCGCTTCGGGCGGGGCGGGCGTGGGCACGGCGACGAGATGCCGCGCGGACCCGCGCGGTGCCACCTCCCGGCGGGGGCGGGGACGCACGCACCGTCTCGTGCCTTGATGTCGCGAGGCGCGTCCGTGAAAGGGAGCGCGGGGCGGGGGATGCGGGATCGGGTGAACCGGGTGTTCGGCGCCGCGAGCGCGCTCCTCGACCGTTCGCACCGGCCGCGCGCCATCGAGGCGGCGCTCCTCCTCGCCGTCGCCGGCGCGGCGGTCGGGCTCGTGCGGCTCGGCCACCTGGCCGGTGGCGGGCTCCGCGCCGCCGTCGAGATCGACCTCTCCGTCGCGGCGCTCCCGCGCTACGCGCTCTACTCCCTGCTCCGCGGCGTCGCCGCCTATGCGCTCTCCCTCGTCTTCTCCATCGGCTACGGGTACTGGGCCGCGAAGGATCGCCGCGCGGAGCGCGTCCTCGTCCCGCTCCTCGACGTGCTCCAGAGCATCCCGGTCCTCGGCTTCATGCCCGGGCTCGTCCTCGCGCTCGTCGCCGCGTTCCCGCGCTCGCGCGTGGGCCTCGAGCTCGCGGCGATCCTCATGATCTTCACGGGCCAGGCCTGGAACATGACGTTCAGCTTCTACCGCGCGGTGAGGAGCGTGCCGAAGGAGCTCGCCGAGGTCGCCGCCTGGGGGCGCTTCTCGGCGTGGCGGCGCTTCCGCGCGCTCGAGCTGCCGGCGGCCGCCATCGGGCTCGTCTGGAACAGCATGATGAGCATGGCGGGCGGCTGGTTCTTCCTCATGGTGAGCGAGGCGTTCGTGCTCGGCGACCGGGACTTCCGCCTCCCCGGGATCGGCGCGTACATGAGCGTCGCCGTTCAGCGCGGGGACGGCGGCGCCATGATCGCGAGCGTCGTCGCCATGGCGCTCCTCGTCGTCCTGCTCGACCAGCTCGTGTGGCGGCCGCTCGTCGCGTGGTCGGAGCGCTTCCGGCTGGACGAGGGCGGCGCCGCCCTGCCGGCGCGTTCCTGGGTGTACGACCTCCTGCGCCGCTCGCGGCTCGCCGCCGCCCTCCGTCGCCGGCGACGCCCTCCTCGCCCGCCCCGCCGCGCACCGCGCGCGGTCGCCGCGGCGCTGCCGCTCGTCTCCCCGGCGCTGTTCCTCCTCCTGCTCGGCGTCCTCGCGGTGGGCGGGCTGCGCCTCGTCCAGCTCCTCCGGGCGGAGAGCGCGTCCGCCTGGATCGGCGTGGGCCGCGAGGCGGCGATCACGCTCGGCCGCGTGCTCGCCTCGGTCGCGCTCGCGACGCTCTGGGCGGTGCCGGCGGGCATCGCGATCGGGCGCTCGCCGCGGCTCGCACGCGTGCTCCAGCCGGCGGTCCAGGTCGTCGCCTCGTTCCCGGCGCCGATGCTCTTCCCGGCGGTGGTCCTCGCGCTCCGCGCGGCGGGCGTCGGCCTCGGCGTCGCGAGCGTCCTCCTCATGACGCTCGCCACCCAGTGGTACGTGCTCTTCAACGTGATCGCCGGCGCGCAGGCGGTGCCCTCGGATCTCGAGGAGGCCTCGCGCGCCTACCGGCTCGGGCGCTGGCAGCGGCTCCGCGCGCTCTACCTGCCGGCGGTGTTCCCGTACCTCGTCACCGGCTGGGTCACCGCCGCGGGCGGCGCCTGGAACGCGAGCATCGTCTCGGAGTACGTCGCGATCGGGAGGGACACCCTCGTCGCGCCCGGGCTCGGCGCCGCGATCAGCCGGGCCGCCGCGGAGGCGAGGCTCGCGGATCTCGCGGCCGCGGTGACGGTGATGGCGGTCACCGTCGTGGTGTTCAACCGGCTCGTGTGGCGCCCGCTCGGCCGGGTCGCCGAGGAGCGCTTCTCGCTCCAGAGGTAGGGGAGGGCATGGCCGCGAACGCCGCGAACGGACCGCTGTGCGAGCTGAGGAGGCTCGTCGTCGAGTTCCCGCAGCCGCACGGACCGCCGCGCCGCGTGCTCGAGGACGTGGACCTCGAGGTCCGCGCGGGCGAGGTGCTCGCGCTCCTCGGCCCTTCGGGCTGCGGGAAGTCGACGATCCTGCGGGTCCTCGCCGGGCTCCTCGCGCCCACCGGGGGCGAGGTGCGCTTCCGCGGCGCGCCGCTCCGCGGCGTGAACCCGGCGGTGGGGTTCATGTTCCAGGGCGCTGCGCTCTTCCCGTGGATGACCGTGGCGCGGAACGTCTCGGAGGTGCTCCGCGCCGCCGGGACGCCGCCCGCCGAGGTCCCAGCGCGGACCGAGCGCGCGCTGCGGCTCGTCGGCCTCGCCGAGGTGGCGGACGCCTACCCGCGAGAGCTCTCCGGCGGGATGAAGCAGCGGGTCGGCACCGCCCGCGCGCTCTCGCTCGAGCCGGAGCTCCTGTTCATGGACGAGCCGTTCAGCCAGGTGGACGCGCTCACCGCCGAGGCGCTCCGCGCCGAGATCCTGGACATCTGGGCGGCCGCGGAGCGGCGCCCGAGCGCGATCGTGCTCGTGAGCCACGACATCCCCGAGGTCGTGTACATGGCCGATCGGATCGTCGTGCTCGACGCCAACCCGGGCCGGGTCCGCGCCGTGATCGACGACCCGCTCCCGCGCCCGCGCGACTACCGCTCGCCGGGGCTCGCGCAGCTCGTCGACCGGCTGCACGACGTCATCACCGGGATGGAGATGCCGGACGTGCCCGCCGGGGGCGCGCCGGTGGAGGCGCTCCCGGACGCGAGCGCGGGCGACGTGATCGGCCTCGTCGAGTACCTGGACGCGCGCGGCGGGCGGGAGGACGTGTTCCGCATCGCCGCCGAGACCGACAGCCGGTTCGACCGCACCATCAACGCGGTCAACGCCGCCGAGCTCCTCGATCTCGTCGACACGCCCCGCCGGGCGGTGGTGCTCGCGCCGCTCGGCCAGCGCTTCGTCCGGGCGCCCGACGCGGAGCGGCGCGCGATCTGGCGCGAGCGCCTCCTGGGCCTCGGGCTCTTCCGGCAGGTGCAGGACGCCATCGCCCGGAGCCCCGGCGGCCGGGTGGAGCGCGACTTCGTGCTCGAGCTCATCGCGGTCGCCGCGCCGCGCGAGGACTTCGAGGCGGTGTTCGAGCGGTTCGTGTCCTGGGCGAGCTACGGCGGCCTCTTCGTCCACGACGCCGCGGCGCAGGTGCTCACCGCGCCCTGAGGGCCGCGGCGCGGATCCGGGATGGCCGCTCGCCCGGGGATCGGCCGGGGGGCCCCCGGGGTCCGCCCGCGCCAGCGCCTTGACGGCGCGCGGCGCGGGCTGTTACGACCCGCCGGCGCGCTGGCCGCCCGGTCGCGCGCCCCCGACCATGACCGTCCAGCACGAGACCGCCCGCCGGCGCACGTTCGCGATCATCTCCCACCCCGACGCGGGCAAGACGACGCTCACCGAGAAGCTCCTCCTCTACGGCGGCGTCATCCAGCTCGCGGGCGCGGTGAAGGCGAAGCGCGGCCGCGCCAACGCGGTGAGCGACTGGATGGAGATGGAGCGCGAGCGCGGCATCTCCATCACCACGAGCGTCCTGCAGTTCCCGTATCGCGGGATGCAGATGAACCTGCTCGACACCCCCGGCCACGCCGACTTCAGCGAGGACACCTATCGCACGCTCCACGCCGTCGACGGGGCGGTGATGCTCCTCGACTCGGCCAAGGGCGTCGAGGCGCAGACGCGCAAGCTGTTCCGGGTCTGCCGGCAGCGCGCCATCCCCATCTTCACCTTCGTGAACAAGATGGACCGGCCCGGCCGTGAGCCCTTCGAGCTCATCGGCGAGGTGGAGAGCGTCCTCGGCATCGGCGTCTACCCGATCACCTGGCCGGTGTTCCGCGGCGGCACCTTCGCCGGCGTCTACCACCGCGTCGCGCGGCGGGTGTACCTCTTCGACCCGGCGCACTCCGGCTCCTCCGCGGGCGTGGGCGCCGAGCGTCCGCCGGTGGAGGTCAGCGGCATCGACGATCCCGCCGTCCGGGAGGCCCTCGACGACGCGGGCTATGCCCGGCTCCGCGAGGACGCCGAGCTGCTCGAGGCGGCGGGCGACGACTTCGATCGCGCGCGCTTCGAGGCGGGCGAGCTCTCGCCGATGTTCTTCGGGAGCGCGGTCAACAACTTCGGCCTCGAGGCGTTCCTCGACACGTTCATCGAGCTCATGCCGCCGCCGCGCCCGCGCGAGTCCGACCAGGGGCCCGTCGCGCCGGCGCAGGACGAGTTCAGCGGGTTCGTCTTCAAGATCCAGGCGAACATGGACAAGGCCCACCGGGATCGCGTGGCCTTCCTGCGCATCTGCTCCGGCCGCCTCACGCGGGGCATGAAGGTCCACAACGTGCGCTCGGGCAAGGAGGTGCGGCTCGCGACGCCGACGCAGTTCATGGCGCGCGATCGCACCATCGTCGACGAGTCCTACCCCGGCGACGTGGTCGGCATCCACGACACCGGCGCGCTCGAGATCGGCGACACCCTGACCGGCGGCTCCCGGTTCATGTTCGAGGGCATCCCGAGCTTCGCCCCCGAGCACTTCCGGCGCCTCGCGCTCGTGGACCCGCTCCGCCGCAAGCAGTTCGCGCGGGGCATCGAGCAGCTCGCCCAGGAGGGGACGGTGCAGCTCTACCGGCCGCCCGCGGGCCGCGCCGGCGACCTCGTGCTGGGCGCGCTCGGGCAGCTGCAGTTCGAGGTGGTGAAGTACCGCCTCGAGTCGGAGTACGGCGTCGAGGTCCGCGTCGAGGCGGTGCCCTACCAGCTCGCGCGCTGGGTGAGCCGCGCCGACGGGAAGGCCATCGACGTCGAGGACTTCCCGAGCGGCGTGGAGGGCCTCCTCGTGCTGGACGTGCGGGACCGGCCCGTCGTGCTCTTCGACCGCGAGTGGGCGCTCCGCACGGCGGAGCGGCTCCACCCGGAGCTGCGGTTCGCGGAGACCGCGAGCGGCGTCGTCGTCCGCGCGGCCTGATGGACGAGAAAGAGCCGCTCGCCCCTCGAGGAGCTCGGGGCGGGCGGCGGGTTACTTTCGGTGAATCCGCCCCGCCCGCGGTGGCGAGGCGCACGAGACTGGAGCCGAGACGGGCACCCACAGCGACGAGCGCCGAGGCGTACTGCTTCCGTACGCCGCAGGCGCGAGGAGCGAGGACGCCCGTCGCAGGCCCGGGATCGTGCGCCGCAGCTACATGGAGCGCGCGTCCGCGCCGGCAACAGCCCGCGCCTGCGGCGGGAAGACGGCCGGGGCCTCCTCGCGCTTCGCCGCCCGGCGGCCGATGCGGATGCGGACCTCCTTCTCCGGGATGCTCACCGAGATGCTCACGTAGCTCAGCATGGCGAGCACCACCGCCACGAGGAGCAGCACCGCGGCCATGCCGTAGGCGCCGGCGTACGAGCCGGTCTGGTCGGCGATCTTGCCGGCGAGCGTCGGGCCGAGCACGCCGCCCACGCCCCACGCCGTGAACAGGATGCCGTAGTTGAGGCCGAGGTTCTTCGTGCCCCAGTTGTCGGCCGCCGTCGCGGGGAAGAGCGAGAGGCACGCGCCGTAGCTGAAGCCGACCACCGCCGAGCCGAGGATGAAGGTCGCGATCGTGGAGAAGCTCGCGAAGAACATCATCGCCACGGCCTGCAGCACGCAGACGAGGCCGATGGTGACCACGCGGCCGATGTAGTCGGAGATGATGCCGGCCACGATGCGGCCGCTCGCGTTGAAGATGGCGAGCAGCGCGACGAACACGAACCCGACCTTGATGGAGTTCTGCGACTGCACGGAGACGATCTTCGCCATGTGGCCGATGATCATGAGACCGGCGGTGGCGGCGCAGGCGTACTGGATCCAGAGCGACCAGAACGTGGGGGTGCGCACCATCTCCTGCCACGTGCGATCGGGGCCGACGCCCGCCTTCGCCGCCGCCTTCGCGGGGGAGAGCGGGGTGGGCGGGTTCGCGACGAGCTGCGCGAAGCCGGTCGCCGTCACGAGGAACGCGATGCCGAGGATGCGGAACGCGCCGGCGACGCCGTAGGAGGCGATGAGGTACTTCGAGAGCGGCGCGATGTACACCGGCGCCAGGCCGAAGCCGCCCACCACGATGCCGGTGATGAGCCCCTTCTTCGCGGGCGGGAACCACTTCACCGCGGCCGGCGTCGTCGCCGAGTAGCCGAGGCCGAAGCCGGTCCCGCCGAGGAGCCCGAAGCCGAGCAGCGCGGGCCAGGTCGTCTCGGCAGAGGCGAAGCTCGCGACGATGAGGCCGAGGCCGGTGAGCACGCCGCCCGCGGACGCGACGACGCGGGGCCCCAGCCGATCCTGAAGGCGGCCGGCCGGCACCATCATCAGGGCGAAGCACGCGATCGCGACCGTGTAGGGCAGCGTGGCGGCGGTCTTCGTCCAGCCGAACCCGCCTCGCTCGACGGACTCGACGAGCTGCTTCGAGAAGACGCTCCAGGCGTAGAGGATGCCGAGGGCGAGGTTGAGGCCGGTGCCGGCGAGGACGACGATCCATCCGCGTCGTGACATGTTTGATCTCCTAGAGGCGGCCGGGCCGGAGCTGTCGCAGGCTCGCGATGTTTTCGGGGCCGCAGGCGTGGCGAAAAGAGCACGGGGGCGGCGCGTGTGTCACCTATCGCGCGGGGTGCATATCGACCGGTGAGGTGCACCATATGCGCGAACGGCGAAGGCGACATTGGCTCGTCGGGTGCGACCCGAAGGCGCGGGAGAGAGATGCCGGATCGCTTGCCGCGCAGTTGTTTCGTCGCGCCCCATTGGACGCGCACAATGGTGCGTCCACACGCGCAGATTGTTTTCCGAAGACGCAGAATCTTCCGAAGACGCAAATCGTTCGTCGCTCCCCCGGAGGGCGGCGTGACGCCGACTCGGCTCGCGTGCGGCCGCTCGTCACGCCCCTGCGGGCGCGTCCGGGGTCGCGCCGGAGGCGGCCGCGGCGCGGACCGGCGTGCCGGTCGCGCGCTCTAAACGGCCGATCTCGAGCCGCGACCCGGCGCGCGCCGGGAGCCCGCCGGGGCGCCGGCGCGGGG
>NZ_JAKZLF010000001.1:0-246586 GCF_022808855.1 Anaeromyxobacter soli | reverse complement strand
GGGGCGCGGGGCCGCGGGGGCGGGGGCGCCGCGCCCCCCCCCCCCCCCCCCCCCCCCCCCCCCCCCCCCCCCCCCCCCCCCCCCCCCCCGCCGGGGCGACGCCGCGGAGGCGGCGAAGCCGCTCGCGGCGTTGCACGGGACCCGGCGAGCAGGGGGCGTCACCGAAGGTGATCGCGAATCACGAACTGTCGTTCAGCGGAGCCCGTCGCCCTCCACGACGCGCCCCTCCGCGCCGGGGTCGAGCGCGAGGCGCACGAGCGCCGAGGCGAGCGCGGCGCCGGACGTGGACCGCCAGCGCGCGGCGAGCCGGCGCGCGCCGAGCCGGGAGGCGACGGAGAGCGCCGCGTCGGACACGCGCGCGGCGGCGCGCTCGAGCGGGCGCGGCTCGTCGCGATCCGGTCCGGTCACGAAGGCCGGCCGCGCGACGACGAAGGGCAGGCCGCTCGCGCGCAGGTCGCGCTCGAGCCGGGCGCGCGCCGAGAGGTACGCGCTGCGGGTGCCCTCGTGCACCCCCGCGGACGACAGGTATACGAAGCGCGGCCGGGCGCCGCTCGCCACGGCCGCGTCGAGGAGGAGCCGGGTGAGCCCGTAGTCCACGGAGGCGTAGCTCTCCGTGACGCCGTGGCGCGCGGCGGCCCGCGCGCGGCGGCGCGTGGTCCCGAGCAGCGCGAACACGAGGGTCGGCCGGACGCGGGCGAGGGTGGCCGCCATCGCCGGTCCGGCCCAGGGCGTGGAATCCACCTCCGCGCCCAGCGCCGCGAAGCGCGCGCGCCACGCGCCGGCGCTCGCCGAGTCGGGCCGCACGTGCGCGACCGTGCGGACGCCCGCGGCGCGCAGCGCGCGCACGACCTCACGCCCGGTGTAGCCGGTGGCGCCTGCGACGAAGGCGGTGTGCATGCGGCGACCTCCTCGGTGTGGGCGATCCTCCCTCCCCTCGCCCAGGGGACGCGCGCCTTCGTGCGCGACCTCCCCGATCGTGCCATGCTGCGTCCCGCCGCGCCCGCATCGCGCGGAGGGAGGGAACATGGCAGCACTCGTCGTCCTCGCGCTCGTCGCCGCGGTCGCCGTCGGCTGGGTGGTGCTCCACAACGGGCTCGTCACGCGGCGGAACGCGTTCCGCAACGCGTACGGCCAGATCGACGTGCAGCTCCAGCGGCGCTACGACCTCATCCCGAACCTGGTCGAGGCGACGCGCGCCTACCTCGCCCACGAGCGCTCCACCCTCGAGGCGGTGGTCGCCGCGCGCAACCAGGCGGTGGTCGCCGCGCGCGCCGCCGCCGCGCACCCGGGGGAGGGCGCCTCCATGGAGCGGCTCGCCCAGGCCGAGGGCGCGCTGGCCGGGCCGCTGTCCCGGCTGCTCGCCGTCGCCGAGGCGTACCCCGACCTGAAGGCGAGCGAGTCGGTGGGGCGCCTCGTCGAGGAGCTCACCTCGAGCGAGAACCGCGTGGCGTTCGCGCGGCAGGCCTACAACGACGCCGTGATGGACTACAACAACGCGCGCGAGACGTTCCCCGGGACGCTCGTCGCGGGCGGGTTCCCGGAGGCGAGGCCGCTCGACATCTCCGCCCCGCAGGCGCGCGAGGCGGTGCGGATCGCGCTGTGACCGCCGCCGGCGCTCCCGGTGACGGCGCGCGGCGGGCGGCCCCGTGACCCGCTCCACGCTCGACTTCTTCGCCGCGAAGGCGTCGGCGAGGCGGCGCACCGCGGTCCTCGTCGCGCTCTTCGCGCTCGCCTGGGCGAGCACGATCGCGGTCGTCTACGCGATCGTGGTCTGGGTCGCCAGCGCCCAGCCGCGGCTCCTCGGCCCCGGCCCGCTCCGCACGCGGGACCTCCTCGGCGTCGCCGGGATCGTGACGCTCGTGACGGCCGGCGGCGCCCTCGTGCACGCGGTCCGGCTCGCGAGCGGCGGCGGCCGTGCGGTCGCCGAGCTGCTGGGCGGGTTCCCCGTGGACCCCGACACCCAGGACGCGGCGGAGCGGCGCCTCGTGAACGTCGTGGAGGAGATGGCGATCGCGGCGGGCGTCCCGGTCCCCGCGCTGTACGTGCTCCCGTTCGAGCGCAACCTCAACGCGTTCGCGGCCGGGTTCTCCCCGGATCACGCGGTCGTCGCGGTGACGCGCGGCGCGCTCGAGGGGCTCACGCGCGACGAGCTGCAGGGCGTCGTCGCGCACGAGCTCTCTCACGTCGTGAACGCCGACACCCGGCTCAACCTGCAGCTCATCGCGCTCGTCGGCGGCCTCACCTCGCTCGCGCTCGTCGGGCGCGCCCTCGTGCGGGCCGGGGCCGGCGGCGAGGGGCGGCGCGGCCGCGGCCGGGGCGGCGCGGCCGGGCTCGCGCTGTTCGGCGCCCTCGTGTGGCTGGCGGGCTCGATCGGCGCGTTCTTCGGGAGCCTCATCCGGGCGGCGGTGTCGCGCACGCGCGAGTTCCTCGCGGACGCCGACGCCGTGCGGCTCACGCGCAACCCGGAAGGCCTCGCGGGCGCGCTCGCGCGCATCGCGCGCGAGGGCTCGCGCCTGTGGTCGCCGGCAGCGCCCGAGGCGGCGCACCTCTTCATCGCGGACGGCCTGGCCGTCCGCCTGTTCGCGACGCATCCTCCCATCGAGGAGCGCATCCGCCGGATCGCGCCGCTCGTCGCGGAGCGCCTCCTCGCCGAGGAGGCGGCGCCGGAGCGCCCGCCCGAGGCCGCCTCCGCTGCGCCGGCCGTGTCCGGCCACGGACTCGCGACGGCCGCCCTCGCCGCCGCGCCCGGGTCGACCCCGGGCGCCGCAGGCAGCGACGTCGCGCGCGCGCAGGCCCTGCTCGCCGCGCTCCCCGCCGCGGCGCTCGCTGCCGCGCGCGGCCCCGGCAGCGCGCCCGCGCTCGTGCGCGCGCTCCTCGCGGATCCGGACGAGACGGTCCGCGCGGTGCAGCTCCCCGCGGTCGCCGACCCGGCGCTGCGCGCCGAGGTGGCCCGGCTCGCGGGTGCGCTGTCGTCGACCGGGCGCGAGGGGAGGATGGCGCTCCTCGACGTCGCCGCGCCCGCGCTCGGGCGGCTCGCCCCCGCCGACGGCGAGGCCCTCGTGCGCGACCTCGCGGCGCTCGCGGCGGCCGACCGGCGGACGACCGTGTTCGAGTGGTCGCTCCAGCGCGTCGTGGCGCACCGGCTCGCGCCCCGCGCGGCGCGCGAGGGCGCGGGGGCGCGTCGCGTCGCGGAGGTCGAGGTCGAGTGCCTCGAGGTGCTCTCCGTGCTCGCCTGGCAGGGCGCTGCCGACGGCGCCGCCGCGCAGGCGGCGCTCGACGCGGCGGTCTCGGCGCTCGGCACCGGCGGCCCGTGGCGCGTCCTCCCGCGCGGCCGCGTGGGCGCCGCGCGGCTCGAGACGGCGCTCGCGTCGCTCGACGCGGCCGCGCCGCGCGTGAAGGAGCGGGTGCTCGCGGCCTGCGAGGCGTGCGTGACCGCGGACGGAAAGGTGCGGCCGGCCGAAGGCGAGGTCCTGCGCGCGATCGCCGCGTCCCTCGGGGTGCCGGCGCCGCCGATTCTCGCGGCGGAGGAGCGGGCGGTGCGCGCGGCGCAGGCGTGAACGTGGGCGCGCCCGCTCGCAGCTGATCCCGACGGCCTCGGCCCCGACCGGGCAAGTCCTCGCGCCCCGCCTCAGCCCGGCACGGACGCCTCCGCTGGCGCCTCGCCCGCGCAGTGCCTAGGGGTTGATCGGATGAGGGCGATCGAGCGACTCGAGCGCGAGGGGCTCCGGCGCGTCGGCACTCCGCGGTCCGGCTTCCGCTACCTGCAGGCGAACGGGCGGCCCGCCGCGGCCGCGGACGTGGAGCGCATCCGGGCGCTGCGGCTCCCGCCGGCGTGGACCGACGTGCGCGTGAGCCGGGCGGCGGGCGCGAAGCTCCAGGCCGTCGGCCGCGACAAGGCGGGGCGCTGGCAGTACCGCTACCACCCCGACTTCGTCCGCCGGCAGGCGGCCGCGAAGTACCGCCGCCTGCTGCGCTTCGCGGACGCGCTGCCGAGGGTGCGCGCCCGGGTGGAGCGGGACTTTCGCCGGCGCGGCCTCGGGCGCGAGCGCGTGCTCGCCGGGATGACGCGGATCCTCGAGGCGACCTGGATGCGCCCCGGCAGCGAGGCCTACGCGCGCGAGAACGGGAGCTTCGGGCTCGCGACCGTGCGGCCCGGGCACGTGCGCGTGACGGGGGACCGGGTGGTGTTCGACTACCGCGGCAAGTCGGGGCAGCGCCAGGTGCGCGAGGTCCGCGACCGGCGGATCGCCCACCTCGTCCGCGAGCTCCTCGCCGTGCCGGGCCGCGACGTCTTCAAGTTCGTCGAGGGCGGGCAGATCGTGGACGTCCGCCGCCGCCACCTCAACGCCTACCTCCGCGCAGCGGCCGGCGGGTCCGTCACGGCGAAGGACTTCCGGACCTGGGCCGGGACGCTGCTCTGCGCGAGCGCGCTCGCCGAGGCCGCGCGCGAGCTCGTGCCCGGGCGCACGAGCCGCAAGCGGCTCGTCCAGGCCGCGGTGAAGGCGGTCGCGCAGCGGCTCGGGAACACGCCCGCGGTGGCGCGCGGCTCGTACATCAGCCCCGCGGTGCTCGAAGGCTTCGCGCGGGGGGAGGTCGTCTCCTGCGGGCTCTCGCCCGACGACGTCCTGGGGCTCGCGAGGGGCGGCGGGCTCCACGCGGCCGAGCGCGCGCTCGTCACGTTCCTGCGGCGCGCCGCGACGCGGGGCCCCGCGCAGCGGGCGCGGGGCCCGAGGAGCGTCGTGCGGCCGGATCCGCTGCGCCCGTCCGGCCCCCTGGGCAAGCCGGAGCGGCGGGCGGCGCGAGCGCCGGAGCGCGAGCGCGCCTGACGGAGCGCGGGGGGTCAGGGCGCGGCGCGCGCGGGCAGGACCTCGCGCAGCACCTCGTCCGCCCAGCGAAGGCTCTCGACGGTGGTGTCCCAGCCGATGCAGGCGTCGGTGACCGAGCAGCCGTAGCGGAGCTGCGAGAGATCCTGCGGGATGGGCTGGTTCCCCGGCTCGAGGAAGCTCTCCAGCATCAGGCCCACGACGGAGCGGTTGCCCTCGCGGATCTGGTGGACCACGTCGCGGAGCACGAGCGGCTGGAGCTCCGGCTTCTTGCGCGAGTTCGCGTGCGAGCAGTCGACGACGACGTTCCTCGGGAGCTTCGCCCGGGCGAGCGCGTCCTCGGCGAGCGCGATCGACACGGTGTCGTAGTTGGGCCGCCCGCCGCCGCCGCGGAGGACGATGTGGCCGTAGCGGTTGCCCCGCGTGCGCACGACCGCGGAGCGCCCCTGGTCGTTGATGCCGAGGAACGAGTGCGGGCTCGCCGCGGAGACGATGCCGTTCACGGCGGGCTCGAGGTCGCCGTCGGTGCCGTTCTTGAAGCCCACCGGCGTGGAGAGGCCGGAGGACATCTCGCGGTGCGTCTGCGACTCGGAGGTGCGCGCGCCGATGGCGGTCCAGGCGACGAGGTCGCCGTAGTACTGCGGCGCGATCGGGTCGAGCGCCTCGGTCCCGGCAGGGAGCCCGAGCTCGTTCACGTCGAGCAGGAACCGCCGGGCGCGCTCCATGCCCTCGTCCACGCGGAACGAGTCGTCCATGCGCGGATCGTTGATGAAGCCCTTCCAGCCGAGGGAGGTGCGCGGCTTCTCGAAGTAGACGCGCATCACCAGGTAGAGGGTGCCCGAGACCTCGTCCGCGAGCGCGCGCAGCCGCCGCGCATAGTCGAGGCCGGCGACCGGATCGTGGATCGAGCACGGGCCGACGACCACGAAGAGCCGCGGATCGCGGCGGTCGAGGATCGCCTCGAGGGTTCTCCGGCCCGCGATGACGGTCCGGGCGGCGGGCTCGTCGAGCGGGATGTGAGCCTTCACCTCGTCGGGCGAGGGCATCACGTCGAACGCCGCGACGTTCAGGTTCTCGGTCTGCTGCATGGGCGGTCCGCTCCCTCCGGGATCCCGATCCGTATCGCATCCGGCGACGAAAAATGCGAGGGGCGGCGCCAGGATGATCGAGCGCGGCCGCCGGGTTCGTGCGGCCCGGGCGACTCGCGGGCGCCGGGTTGAAGAGACCGGATGCCCGAGCCGTCAGCACCCCGACAAGATTTGATCCGGATCAGTACCGGCGCTAACCTGCCGCCGGAGCCCCACCGGGCTTCGCCCGCGCGAAGTTTGCGTTTTCGTCCCGAGGAAGGTCAGACGCCCTTGATTTCACGCCTGGACTCTCCATCCCGCCCCTCGGGCGCGCGCGCCCTCGCGCTCGCGGCGGCGGTCTCGGTCGTCGCCCTCGCAGGCTGCCGCAGCGAGGAGATCGCCCATTACCGGGTGCCGAAGTCCTCCGGCTCCGCGGCCCCGGCGCCCGCCGCGTCGCCCATGATGCCGGCGAGCGGGCAGGTGCCCGCGCCGCCGTCCCCCGTGGCGGGGAGCAAGCTCGTCTGGACGCTGCCCGCGCGCTGGACCGAGACCACCGGCGGTGGCGGCATGCGCTACGCCACGCTCAAGGCGCCGGTCGGCGGGCGCCTCGACGTCTCCGTGACGGTGCTCCCCGGAGAGGCGGGCGGCGAGCTCGCGAACGTGAACCGCTGGCGCGGGCAGATCGGCCTCCCGGCGCTCGACGGCCCCGCCCTCGCGAAGGCCCGCAGGCCGCTCGAGACGAAGGCGGGCACGGTGTCCCTCTACGACTTCACGAGCGAGGGCACCGCGAAGAGCCGCGTCGTCGCGGGCCTCGCGGTCGTGGACGGGAACAGCTGGTTCATCAAGATGACGGGTGACGCCGGCGCCGTGGACGCCGCCCGGCCCGACTTCCTCCGCATCGTGGAGAGCCTCCGCCGTGACGCTTCGAACGACTAACCCGGTCCTCCGCGCGCTCGTCTCGCTGAAGCTGACGATCGCGTGCCTCGCGGCGCTGATGGTGCTCGTGATGGCCTGCACGCTCGCGCAGGTGAAGCTCGGGACGTGGCCGGCGGTCGAGATCTACATGCGCGCCTGGTTCGTCTGGTGGGACGTCCCGGGCACGGAGCTGCGGATCCCGGTGTTCCCGGGCGGCGCGCTCGTCGGCCTCGTGCTCCTCGTGAACCTGTTCCTCGCGCAGCTCGTCCGGCTCGAGCTCGCCTGGAAGAAGGTCGGCCTGTGGATCTCGCACGCGGGCCTCATCCTGCTCGTGCTCGGCGAGTTCGTGACCGGCGCGTTCCAGGTGGAGTCGCAGCTCGCGGTGGAGGAGGGGCAGACGGTCAACTACGTCGAGAGCCCGCGCGAGCTCGAGCTCGCCGTGATCGACGTGACCGATCCCGCCATGGACGACGTCTACAGCGTCCCGGCGGCGCGCCTCGAGCGCGGCGGCGCGATCCCGATCCCCGGCACCCCCGTGGCGGTCCAGGTGCGACGCTTCTTCCGCAACGCGGAGCTCGCGCGGCTCGGCCCCGCCGATCCGCCGTCGCCCGTGACCGCGGGCGTCGGCACGGGCGTCGCCGTGCGGGAGCGGCCGCCCGTGTCGCGCGACGACCAGACGAACCAGGCCGCCGCCTTCGTGGAGCCGGTCGCGGGCGGGCGGAGCTACGGCACGTGGCTCGTCTCGAACGGCCTCGGCGCGCCGCAGTCGTTCACGCACGAGGGGCGGACCTACCAGCTCCAGCTGCGCAGCCGTCGCGAGTACCTGCCCTTCGCGATCACCCTCAAGGACTTCCGGCACGACGTCTACCCGGGCACGCAGATCCCGAAGAACTTCTCCTCGCTCGTCACCATCGCGAACCCGTCACGCGGCGAGCAGCGGGACGTCCTCATCTACATGAACCAGCCGCTCCGCTACGAGGGGAAGGCCTTCTACCAGGCGAGCTTCGGCAAGGGCGACACGCTCTCGATCCTGCAGGTGGTCGAGAACCCGGGGTGGCTCATCCCGTACGTCTCCTGCGTCCTCGTCGCCATCGGGCTCATCGTCCACTTCGCCATCACCCTGCGCCGCTCCAGCCGGCGGCGGCAGGCCGCCTCGGAGGCCTGAGATGAACCTGAAGCGCGCCGTGCCCTGGATCGCCTTCGGCCTCGCCCTCGCCGGGGCCGCCTCGTCGCTCCTCCCGTCGGGGAAGCCGCGGGGCTTCGACGTCGAGGCGTTCGGCCAGATCCCCGTCCTCGAGGGCGGGCGCGTGAAGCCCGTCGACACCATCGCGCGCAACGCGCTGCTCATGATCCGCGGGAAGCAGTCGGCGAGCTCCGAGGGGCGGAGCATCGGGCCCGACGAGTGGCTCCTCGACGTGATGTTCCGCCCGGAGGTCGCCGACCGGCAGGAGCTCTTCGTCATCGACGACCCCGAGGTGCTCGGGCTCCTCGGCATCCAGCAGAGCCGGAACCGCTACTACAGCTTCGCGACGCTCGCCCCGCGCATCGACGAGATCCAGCGCCAGTACGTGGCCGCCGAGCCGATCGACCCCAAGGTCCGCAGCCACTTCCAGTCCGCGATCGTGAACCTCTTCGAGCGGATGTTCCTCTACCACCGCCTCAAGAACACGGTGCAGCTCGAGGGGACGCCGGGGCTCGCCGCCGAGATCGCGGCGCGGGCGGGGCCGGGCGCGCCGCAGCGGCACCAGCTGCTCGTGGAGCTCGCGCACTTCAAGCCGCTCCTGCCCGTGACGCCGGCCGGAGACGCGTGGCGCTCGGTGGGTGAGGCGCTCACGGGGACGACGACCGTCGAGCCCGGGCTCGAGCAGTGGGCGCGCCTCGGCCTCGCCTACCAGGCGCAGGACGCGGCGAGCTTCAACCGCTCCGTCGCGGACCTCGCCGCGACCGCCGCGCTGGGCCGCCCGGACGCGGCGGCCCGGTCGGATCACGAGTGGCTCTTCAACGCCGCGCAGCCGTTCTACTCGGGCATGGTGATCTACGTGCTCGCGCTGCTCGCCGTGTTCGTCTCCTGGTTGTGGAGGCCGGTGCTCCTGCAGCGGCTCGCGTTCGGCCTCCTCCTCGCGGGCGCGGTCGTCCACACGCTCGGGCTCGCCTCGCGCGTCCTCATCCAGGGCCGGCCGCCGGTGACGAACCTCTACTCGTCGGCGGTGTTCGTGGGCTGGGCCGCGGTGCTCCTCGGCGTCGTGCTCGAGCGGATGTACCGCCGCGGCTTCGCGACCGCGGTGGCGGCCTCCTCGGGCTTCGCCTCGCTCATCGTCGCGCACCACCTCTCCGTCGACGGCGACACGATGGAGATGATGCGCGCGGTGCTCGACTCGAACTTCTGGCTCGCGACGCACGTCGTCACCATCACCATCGGCTACAGCGGCACGTTCCTCGCGGGCGCGCTCGCCATCGGATGGGTGGTGCGGCGGCACCTCACGCGCCGCGCCGACCCGGCCGCGAGCAAGGCCATCGTCGCGATGACCTACGGCATCATCTGCTTCGCCCTGTTCTTCAGCTTCGTCGGGACGGTGCTGGGCGGCATCTGGGCGGATCAGTCCTGGGGCCGGTTCTGGGGCTGGGATCCCAAGGAGAACGGCGCGCTCCTCATCGTGCTGTGGAACGCCATCATCCTGCACGCCCGGTGGGCGGGGTACGCGCGCGAGCGCGGGATCATGGCCATGGCGATCTTCGGGAACGTCATCACGAGCTTCTCGTGGTTCGGCGTGAACATGCTCGGCGTCGGGCTCCATTCGTACGGGTTCATGGACAAGGCGTTCTGGGCGCTGTCCGCGTTCGTCGGGACGCAGCTCGTGCTCATGCTGTTCGCGCTGGTCCCGGCGCGCTTCTGGAGCGCGCGGCGCGCCGAGGCCGCGGCGCCCGGAAAGGACCGGCCGGAGGGCGCCTCGCAGCCGGTCTAGCCTGCGCGCACGCCGCGTCACGCCCGCTCCACCTCGAGGCCCCGCCGCCGCCCGGCGCGCGGGGCCTCCGCTTCCTCCCCGCTCGACGCGCGCGCCGGCCGCTCTCGCGCCGCCCGGCCCGCCTGGTGGGGCGGGGCGCGAGCGCGCTCGACCCTCGGTGGGGTGGCTACATTTTCCCTGCGCAGCACAACGGACCCCAGGGGCGCCGCGCAGCCGCGCGGCGAGGGAGAGAGCCATGGCACGCTGGGACGAGGAGAAGGGGCGGTGGGAAGGGCGGGAGCACGGGCACGAGGCGCATGGCCCGCGCGGCCGCGAGGAGCGCGGCGGCGGCTGGCGGAGCGACGACACCTGGCGCGGCGGGGGCTGGCGCGAGGCCGAGGAGCGCGACGACTGGCGCCGCGAGGAGCGCGGCGAGGGGCGCTTCGAGCTGGGGCGCGAGCCCGGCGGGCGCGCGGAGTGGGATCGCCCGCGCGATCGCGAGGCGGGCTCTGGCCGGGGAGCCGGGGGCCGGTACGGCGCGGGCGGCTTCGGGCGCGGCCGTGAGCCCGAGGAGCGCGACGAGGGCGGCTGGCACCGCAGCACGCAGTTCGAGCCGTCGGGCGAGGGGCCCGGCTCGTGGGGCCCCGGGGGCCGCTACGGCGAGCGCGAGTGGGAGCGCGGACGCGGGCGGGAGTACGGCGGCTTCATGGGCGGGATGGCGGAGCGCTACGGCGCGGAGCGCTACGGCGAGGAGGAGGGGCGGGGGCGCTGGGAGGCGCGCAGCGACTTCGGCCGCGGCAGCGAGCGCGGCCACGAGTTCCGCGGCCGGAGCGATTGGGGCCGCGGCGGAGAGGAGCCCGGCCCGATGGAGCGGCTCGGCGAGCGCGTGAGGGAGGGCTGGCGCAAGATGACCGGGCGCGGCCCGAAGGGCTACAAGCGCTCCGACGAGCGGATCCGCGAGGACGTCTCCGAGCGCATCGCGCGCAGCGATCTCGACGCGAGCGACGTGGAGGTGAAGGTCGAGCACGCGGAGGTGACGCTCACCGGCACCGTCGGGAGCCGCTGGGACAAGCGGATGCTCGAGGACCTCGCGGACGAGGTCTTCGGGGTGGACGAGGTGCACAACCACCTGCGCCTGCGCCGCGAGACGGAGCTGCAGCCGGGCCAGGCGACGGCGGCGCAGGCGGGGATGAGCGGGCAGACCCTGCCCGGCCAGGCGCGCCCGCAGCCGGGGCAGGCCCCCTCGCCGGACGCCCGGAGACATTGAGCGACGGGGCTGCGTCCCAGCGCCCCCAACGCTGATCGACGTCTACGGAAGCGCGAGGAACTCCGCCGCGCGGCGCACCGCCTCGGCGCCCGCGGCGGAGCTCGTGTGCGGGCTGTGCCCGGCGTCCACGAGCGCGAGGCTTGCGCGCGGCAGGGCGCGCAGCGCCGCCTCGAGCTCGCCGGGCTCGAGGCGCGGGTCGCGCCTGCCGTGCAGGACGAGCGTGCGGGCGGTGATCTCGCCGAGGCGCCCGTCGTAGAGGTCGCCGCCCGCGCGCGCTCCCTCCGCGAGGATGTCCAGCCAGGCGCGGGCGCCGCGCGCGACCACCTTGCGCCAGCGCGCGCCGTGATCGCGCTCGAGCGCGCGCACGACACCCTCGCCGTACCGCTCCGGCGCCTCGAGGCCGGTCCGGAAGAACTCCAGCGAGCTCGGCTTGGCGCGGAAGAAGTGCAGCCCCTCGAGCACGAGGGCGGTGACGCGCGCCGGGTGGCGGATCGCCGCCCAGGCCGCGACGACGGCGCCGTCCGAGTGGCCCCACAGCGCGGCCCGCTCGATCCCGAGCGCGTCGAGGAGGGCCACCGTCTCGTCGGCCATCGCCTGGTGGAACCGGCGCGGCAGCTCCGCGAGCGGCTCCGAGGCGCCGTAGCCGATCCGGTCGGGGACGATCACGCGGTGGCGCGGCGCGAGCGCCTCCGCCGCCGCGTCGAACGGGTACGCCTCGTGGCCCCAGCCGCCGTGGAGCAGGAGCGCCGCGGGGCCCCGGCCGCGCTCGCGGACGTTCACCCGGAGCGGAGCGCGCCCGGGCGCGAAGGGGGAGCCCGGGATCGTGACCAGCGGCATGCGCGGGTTCTAATGGACCGGCAGCACGCTCGCCGCGGCGGAGCCGGCGACGACCCCGCTCCCGAGGAAGAGGTTCGAGGAGAGGCTCGTACCGCCCACCTTGTTCACCGAGGTGAGCAGCAGGCCGTAGCCGTACTGCGGCGCGGGGGCGGGGAAGCAGTCGGCCTTGGCGAGCGAGAAGGTCGGCGTGCGCCAGGCGCCGTCGTCGAGGAAGAGCCGCACCACCGCCATCGGGTCGGTGACGTCCGGCGCGTTGGTGCAGGTGGCGGCGGAGGCGTTCACCGCGCCGCTCGGCGACGAGAGCGCGGTGACGGCGTAGAAGGCCACGCTCGTCCCGTCCCGCCGCAGCACGTAGGGATCGGGGAGCTGCGCGTACGCGATCGGCGCCTGCACCAGGGGCAGCGGCGCGCCGCTCTCGTCCTGCAGCACCGGCCGGGGCGGCGCGGTGACCGTGCCCGAGTACGTCTCGCCCCCGTACTCGACGCGGAAGGTGTAGGCGGTGCCGGGCACGTACGCGAGCGCGCCGCCGGTGAGCGCGTACTGCCCCGCCGCGCCCGCCGGCGCGAGCGTCGCGGTCCCGCCGTCCCAGGTGATCCGGACCGCCGCGCCGTCGAGGCCCGTCGTGCGCCACGAGGCGGCGTCGGCAGGGTTCGCGCCCTTGTCGACCTCCCCGAAGAACACGGTGGCGGCGACGGTCCCTGCCAGGTTCACGTTCTGGTCCGGCTGGCTCACGCCGGGGGACTCGATGAGCACGCCGGCGAGGACGCGGTCGTTCTGGAGGCGCTCGAAGACATCGCACCCGGCGAGGCCGAGCACGGCCGCCAGGAGGGCAGGGAGGGAGGCGAGGCGTCGCATGGATTTCTCCGTAGCGCGTTCCGCGGCTGCTCGCCAGCGCACGATCGCCTACAGGGCCGCCCCGTGCCTCACCCGTCTCGGCCCGGAGGGCCGGGACGCGACCCTGGCGCCGTGCCTCATGGCCGCCTTCGCGGTCGGACGCGAGGAGGACTCGGGGCGACGGCCGCGGAGCTCCGCGGCGCAGACTTGGAGCAGCTCGCTCACGAGCTCCGGCGGGCGAACGCTGTCGGTGGAGCTGCTGCGCCGCACGTTCGAGGAGCTCGTCCGCGAGGCGTAGTCGTTCCGGGATCGCTACGCCGGCGAGATCGAGCAGCGCGCCCGCACGATCGACGTGGCGCGCCATTCGCCCCGGCCGCCGTCCCTGCCTGGGGGAGGTCCTTCGCTCGAAGTTGTCACTGCCAGGGCCGGCGTACAGAATGGAACAGGATGTCGCACGCCTCCGTACGCCGCAGGGCCCGCGACGGTCTCGTCGAGATCGTGCCCGAGTCGGGGCTCACGCGCGCCGACCGCTACCTGGCGCTCTTCGGCGTGATCCTGGCGTCGATGGTGCTGTACGTCTCCACGCTCCTGCCCGCCTGGGCGTTCGCGGTGCTGTTCGGCTACTGCGTCGCCGCGGCGCTGGCGGTCCTCCTTCAGCAGCTCGGTTTGCTGCAACCGCCGAAGGCGCCCGTGCACGTCCTCTCCCGGTGGAGGGGACCCGGCCCGGGGCGGATCGCCTGAGCGAGGCCGCCGTACCCGCGCGCGGGCGGCGGCCCGTGAGCCGCCTCAGCCGCGCTTCGCGAACGCGCCCATGAAGTCCACGAGCGCGTCGACCCACTCCGGCTCGACGGCGTTGTAGGTCGAGACGCGGATGCCGCCCACGGAGCGGTGCCCCTTGAGCCCCACCATCCCGAGCTTCTTCGCCTCGGCGACGAACCGCTCCTCGTCCTGCTCGCTCGGGAGCCGGAACACGACGTTCATCACCGAGCGGCTCTCCCTCTCGACCGGGCAGCGGTAGAAGCCGGGGTTCGCGTCGATGGCGCCGTAGAGCCGGGCCGCCTTCTTGCGGTTCCGCGCCTCCATGGCCGACAGCCCGCCCAGCCCCTTTAGCCACGCGAGCACGTTCCGGATCATGTAGATGCCGAACGTGGGCGGTGTGTTGTAGAGCGACTTGTTCTCGGCCGGCGTGCGGAGCTGGAAGATCTTGGGGATGTCCTTGCGGCCGCGCTCGACGAGCTCCTTCGAGACGATCACCACGACGACGCCGGACGGGCCGATGTTCTTCTGCGCCCCCGCGTAGACGAGCCCGAAGCGCGAGACGTCGAAGGGACGCCAGAGGAAGTCGCTCGACATGTCGGCCACGAGCGGCGCGCCGCCCGGGGACGGGAACGGGCGCGACGGGTCGACCGCGTACTCGACGCCGTGGATCGTCTCGTTCGAGGTCACGTGCACGTACGCGGCGGCGGGGTCCGCCTTCACCTCGTCGGGCCGGGGCACGCGGACGTAGGACTTTTCCTTCCCCTCGCCGGTGCCGGTCGTGCAGGCGACGCGCACCGCGCCGCCGAGCATGGCGGTCGCGACCTTCGCCTCGGAGAGCGCCTTCTCGCCCCACGCGCCGGTCACGACGTAGTCCGCGGTCTGGCCCTTCTGCACGAGGTTCATCGGGAGCTGCGCGAAGAGCTGCGAGGCGCCGCCCTGCACGAAGAGGATCTCGTGCGTGGCGGGCACGGCGAGCAGCTCGCGCAGGAGCGCGAGGGCCTCGTCGTGGACGGCCTCGTACTCCTTGCCGCGGTGGCTGTGCTCCATCACCGACATCCCGCTGTTCGCGAAGTCGAGGAGCTCGTCCCGGGCGCGCTCGAGCGCGGGCAGCGGGAGTGCGGCGGGACCGGCGTTGAAGTTCTTCTTTCGGCTCATGGGCTCCTCGCGGTCGGGGCGGTCGGTGGAAGCGGGAGGGGGATTCTCCGCGAAAAAGGCCGCGCCGGGAACCTCCGCGTGAGGTTCGTCGGGCGCGTGGCCCGGGCGGGACGGGGCGGCGGGGCGCGGCCGTCCGGGCGAGCGGCCGCGGCGCGGGCGCGGGCAGCGCGAACCCGACGAGATGCCTCGGCAAATGGGCGCGAGCGCGGGTGGCCCGGCCTGCGCGGGCCTCAGGCGAGCCGCTCGGGAGACGACTCGACGGCGGTGTCCGCCAGCGCCTCCGCGGCGCGCGCCTCGCGCCGTCCGCGCTCGACGTCCACGCCGAGGAGCAGCGCCGCGCCCGCGAGGAAGAAGCCGATGACGGAGAGCACCGCGGCGCGGCTCGACCCGGTCACCGCGATGGCGAGGGCGAACACCGCGGGCCCGAAGATCCCGGCGAACTTCTCGGAGACCGCGAAGAACCCGAAGAACTCGCCCGAGAGGTGGCGCGGCACGAGGCTCGCGAAGAGCGAGCGCGACAGCGCCTGCGTCCCACCCTGGACGAGCCCGACGAGCACGGCGAGCGCGAAGAAGTGCGCCGCGGTGCGCGTGAAGTACCCGAGCACCGCGATGCCCGTGTACACGGCGAGCCCGGCGAGGATCGCGGGCTTGGCACCGACGCGGCCGGCGAGCCCGGCGAACAGGTACGCGCACGGGACGCCGACGAGCTGCACGAGGAGGATCGCGCCGATGAGGGCCCCGCGGGAGAGGCCGAGCTCGCTCCCGTAGATCGCCGCCATGCGGATGATCGTGCCGATCCCGTCGTTGTAGACGAGGAACGCCGCGAGGAGCAGCGCGGCCTGGGGGTGGCGGCGGAGCTGCCGGACCGTGCGGGCGAGGCGCGCGATCGTCCCCTCCCGCGCGGCGCCCTCCGGCGCGCGCACGGCGGGCTCGCGGACGCGGCGCAGGAGCGGGATCGTGAAGGCGATCCACCAGATCGCGACCGACACGAACGCGAGCCGGGTGGGGAGGGTCGCCTGGGCGGGGGTCCCGCCGGAAGAAAGGCCGAGGAGCCCCGGGCGCGCGATCCAGGCGAGCTGCGCCGCGAGGAGGAGGCCGCCGCCGAGGTAGCCGGCGGCGTAGCCGGCGGAGGAGACGCGGTGGAGCTCGTCCTCGCGCGCCACGTGCGGGAGGAGCGCGTCGTAGAACACGAAGCTCCCGTTGAGGCCGACGTTCAGGAGGACGAGGAGCGCCGAGGCGAGGAGCCAGTCTCCCGGCCCGACCGCGAACAGCGCCGCGGTGGCCGCCGCCCCGGTGAGCGCGAACAGGGCGAGCAGCCGCTTCTTCACCGGCGCCACGTCGGCGAGGGTGCCGAGGATTGGCGCGAGCACGGCCACGACCGCGAGGCCCGCGGTGGTGGCGAGCGCGAAGCGCTGGGTGGCGACCGTGGGCGGGAGCTCCGCGCCCGCGACGCGCGCGTAGTAGATGGGCAGGATCGCCGTGAGCACGGAGGTCACCGCGGCGGAGTTCGCGACGTCGTAGAGGACCCACGCGCGGAGCTCGGGGCGGTCGAGGCCGAGCCGGGCGAGGAGCCCGGGCGCCCCCTCTCGGGCAGGGCCGCTCACGGGCGGGCCTGGCCCTCGCGCTCGAGCGCCGCGACGTCGGCGTCGATCCGCGCCGCCTCGCGACAGTCGCGCGAGTGCCCGGCGTCCTTCAGGAACGCCTCCAGCTGCTCGGAGAGCAGGAAGGTCCGCTCGCCGCGGCCGACCGCGAGGCAGCTCTGCTCGAAGTGCGAGCGGTCCAGCTCCTGCACGAAGCGGCCGACGACGCTGCCCGCGGGCTTCTCCTCCCGCCGGTCCGCGCCCGAGCTGCCCTCGACGTACTCCGAGTAGAGCCGATCGAGCGACTCGCGCAGGTCGCGGCGCCGATCGACGAGCTTCTCCTCCGGGGAGCGGCAGGCCGTGGCGAGGAGCGCGGCGAGGAGAGCGAGGGCGAGACGGCGCATCGGCGGGGTCCTCCGGGACGGCGCATCATGCCACGGCCGCCGCCGGTCTCGCCTGCGCCTCGCGCCTGCCGCTCAGGCGGTGGGCGCGGCCGGGCTCAGCCCGGTGGCCGGGGTGCGCGCCGGGGCCTGCGCGCGGCGCGAGAGCTCGACCGTGAAGGTGGCGCCGCTCCCGGGCGCGCTCTCCACCCGCACGGTCCCCCCGAGCGACTCCACGATCTCGCGCACGATCCAGAGGCCGAGCCCGAAGCCGCCGTAGCTCCGCTTCGACACCGCGCGCTCGAAGCGCTCGAAGATCCGCGCCTGGTCCTCGGGCGGGATCCCGATGCCGCGATCGCGCACCGTCAGCACGGCGCGCTCGCCGACCCCCTCCACGCGCACCTCCACCGGCTGGTTCGGGCCGTACTTGATGGCGTTCGACACGAGGTTCGTCAGCACCTGGTCGAGCCGCAGCCGGTCCCACGAGCCAGGCACCGGCTCGGGCGCGACGAGCTCGAGCGTGCAGCCAGCGCGGCGGGCCTCGTCCTCGAAGCGCGCGACGACCTCGCGCGCGAGCTCCGCGAGGTCGAACGGCTCGAGCTCGAGCTCGAGCCTCCCGGCGGTGATGCGCGACAGGTCGAGGAGGCTCGCGACCAGCCGCGCGAGCCGGTCGACGTTGCGGCGGATCACCTCGGCCTTCCGCGCGACGTCGTCGAGCTGGAGCCGGCTCGCCTTGGCGCGCAGGCTCTCCGACTGGAGCGCGAGCGAGGTGAGCGGCGTGCGCAGCTCGTGCGAGGCGATCGAGAGGAACTCGTCGCGCTCGCGGACGGCGGCGCGCGCCGCCGCGTAGAGGCGGGAGGTGTCCACCGCGGCCGCGACCAGCCGGGCGAGGTCGGTCGCGAGCCGGACGTCGCCGCGGGTGAAGCGGCGCCGCGCGCCGGCGAGCAAGGTGAGGGTGCCGAGCCGCTCGCCGCGCGACGCGAGCGCGACGGTGAGCGAGGATCCCACGCCCGCCTCGCGCAGCGCGCCGGCGAGCGCGGGCGCCCGGGCGGCGAGGGCGATCCGGCCGGGATCGAAGCCGCTCCGGGCGCGGGGATGGCCTCCCTGGAGCGCGGCGGCGGGGCCGATCTCGACGTCCCGCTCGAAGCCGGACCCCTCGACCGCGGCGCGCACGCGCGAGGCGACCTCGGGGGTCGCGTGGCCCACGGTCCAGCGCGGGTCGCCCCGCTCGAGATAGACGATGCACAGCTCCGCGACGCGCTGGGCGGCGAGGGTCGCCACCCGGGGGAGGGTGGCGGCGTAGTCGAGCGAGGAGGAGAGCACCTTGCTCGCCTCCGCGAGGAAGACCGCCCGGCGCGCCGAGGCCTCTGCCCGCGTCCGCGCGCGCACCTCCTCGCGCGTCGCCCAGAACAGCAGCAGCGTGAGCGCGAGGCCGCCGAGGGCCACGCCGAGGGGCAACAGCCGCTCCGTCGCGCTCTCGAAGGATCGGCCGGCCGCGAAGCGCAGCGTCCAGGGGCGGCCCGCGACGTCGATGCGACGGACGAGGGCGAGGCGGGTCTCGTCTTCCCGCGCACCCGCTTCGAAGAGGAGCGCCTCCGCCCGGAGCTCCGTGCCGTCGTAGGCGGACAGCCCGAACTTCTGCATCGCGGTCGCGTCCAGGGCGGCGCGCAGGAGGTCCCCGGCGCGGAACGGCGCGTAGACCCACCCTCGCAGGCGGTCCCGGCGCTCCTCGACCGTCGCGGGCGCGCCGGCGTAGACGGGCACGTACACGAGGAACCCCGCCTGCCGCTCGCGTCCCGTCTCCTGCACGAGCTCGACGCGCCCGGTCGCCGCCGGATCGTCGGTGTCGCGGGCGCGCTCCATCGCGCCGCGCCGCACGGGCTCGGAGAACATGTCGAAGCCGATGGCGCGCTGGTTCCTCCAGTCGAGCGGCTCGAGGAGGACGATGCTCGAGTAGAGCGTGCGCGCCCCCGGCGGCCAGACGCGGTAGCCGGGGCGCCCGGCGGCGCGCTGCTCCGCCTCGTGGTTCGCGAGCTCGTCGGGACGGATGAGCTTGCTCCAGCCGATGCCCTGGATGCCCGGGTAGCGATCGCGGAGGTCGAGGGTCGCGACGAAGTCATGGAAGGCGAGCGCGGAGGGCTCGGCGCCGACGCCGCGGAGGAAGCCGCTCGTCGCGCGCAGCATCGCCTCGTAGGCGGCCATCCGCTCGTTCAGCGCGGCGCTCGCCCGGTCCACCTCGTCCACGAAGCGCTCCCTCGACTGCATCCGGAGCGTCGATCGCGCGAGCGCCCAGGCGGCGAGCGTGGCCGCGAGCCCCAGGGCCAGCACGACGGCGGGCGTCAGGTGATGGCGGAGCGCAGCCCGCGCGGGTGAGAGGAGGCGCCTCGGCATGAGGAAAACCGCCGTCCCGGCGGTTGCGATCAGGGTAAGGACGGCCCGCGTCCGCGCGCATCCCAGCAGGGGCGGCGGGGGGCAGCGGGCCTGGGCATCGAGGCCCCGAGCGTCGAGCGCGCTGAGGCGCTGTCGCGCCGCTCACCCCTCAGTGGCAATGCGGCCCCGAACGGGGCGCCCGCGCGTTTTGCCCAGGATTCGTGAACTTCGCGTTCGGGGCGAGCCTTGATCCGGATCACGTTGCGGCGGAGAACGGCGTGGTACTGAGATTGAGTCTCACGGGTCGTCGCATCGTGCCTCGGCCCAAGCCTCCCGAGCGTGGCGTGAACCCAGGTCCCGAAGCTCCCTCGCCCTCCGTTCCTCCCTTCGCCGGTCGCGATCGCCTGGTCTGCACCCGCTGCGGCGGCGTCACGCCGCTCGACGCGGCGGGCCTGCTCGACGGCGTGCGGGCTCGCGCCGCCGCGCGCGGCGTGCTCGTGGAGGCTCATTCGCTCACCGTGTACGGGCGCTGCTGGCTCTGCCGGGCGTCGCGGGTGCGGGCATGAAGATCTGCATGTGCCGGGACGTGTCGGACGGGGACCTGCGAGCGGCGGTGCGCTGCGGCCGGACGGTCGAGGAGGTCGTCGCGGCGACGGGCGCCGGCTCCGACTGCGGCGCGTGCGAGGAGGCCCTCTCGCGCCTCGCCGACGCGGCGCGCGCCGAGGGCGTCGTCCTGCAGCCGCCCGCGCAGCGGCGCGCCGCGTGAGTTAAACCTGGCGGATGGACGCGAAGGCCCGCGCGGCCGCGCTCGAGCTCTTCCAGCCCGCCGTCCGCGACTGGTTCTCGCGGGCGTTCGAGGCGCCCACGCCGGCGCAGGCGCTCGCCTGGCCGGCCATCCGGCGCGGCGAGAGCACCCTGCTCCTCGCGCCCACCGGGAGCGGCAAGACCCTCGCGGCGTTCCTCTCCTGTCTGGACCGCCTGATGTTCGCGCCGGAGCCGCCCAGGAAGGAGCGGCTCCGGGTGGTCTACGTCTCCCCGCTGAAGGCGCTCGCCGTGGACGTCGAGCGGAACCTGCGCGCGCCGCTCGCGGGCATCGCCCAGGTCGCCGCGGGGCGCGGCGACGCCTACCGCCTCCCGGCGGTGGCGGTGCGGAGCGGAGACACGCCCGCGGCGGAGCGCGCCCGGTTCGCGCGCGTCCCCGCCGACGTCCTCATCACCACGCCCGAGTCGCTCTACCTCGTGCTCACCTCGAACGCGCGAGAGGTGCTGCGCTCGGTCGAGACGGTCATCGTGGACGAGATCCACGCGCTCGTCCCGACCAAGCGCGGCGCGCACCTCGCGCTGTCGCTCGAGCGGCTCGAGGCGCTCGCGGGGCGCCCCCTCCAGCGCATCGGCCTCTCCGCGACGCAGCGGCCGCTCGAGGAGGTGGCGCGCTTCCTCGGGGGCGCCGAGCCCGTCCCGGCCCCGCCGCCCGCGCGGCCCCGCGGGCGCCGCGGCGCGGGGGAGGGCGCCGCCTCCCCTGCGAGCCCGGGCGCCTCGGCGATGGCCGAGTTCCGCGCCGGGGGCGCGCTCCGTCACAGGCCGGTCACCCTCGTGGACGCCGGCGCGCGCAAGGCGCTCGAGCTCCGCGTCGAGGTCCCGGTCGAGGACATGTCGCGCATCGGCGAGGCGCTCGAGCTCGCGAGCGGCGACGCGAGCCAGGCGCCGGTGCGGGCCTCGATCTGGACCGCCATCCACCCGCGCCTGCTCGAGCTCGTGCGCGCCCACCGGACGACCCTCGTCTTCGTGAACAGCCGGCGCATCGCGGAGCGGCTCGCGGCGGCGCTGAACGAGCTCGCGGGCGAGCTGCTCGTGCAGGCTCACCACGGCTCGATCGCGCGCCCGCAGCGGGTGGCGATCGAGGACGCGCTCAAGGCGGGCCGCCTCCGGGGGCTCGTCGCGACGAGCTCGCTCGAGCTCGGCATCGACATGGGCGCCGTCGACCTCGTGGTGCAGATCGAGGCGCCGCCCTCGGTCGCGAGCGGGATGCAGCGCATCGGCCGCGCGGGCCACCGCATCGACGAGCCGAGCCGCGGCGTCATCTTCCCGAAGTACCGGGCCGACCTGCTCGCCTGCGCCGGCCTCACCGAGGCGATGCACGCGGGCGAGGTGGAGGCGACCCGCTACCCGCGGAACCCCCTCGACGTCCTCGCCCAGCAGATCGTCGCGATGGTGTCGCTCGACGACTGGGAGGTCGACGCGCTCTACGACGCCGTCCGACGGGCCGCCCCGTTCGCCGAGCTGTCGCGCTCGGTCTACGAGGGCGTGCTGGACATGCTCTCCGGCCGCTACCCCTCGGAGGAGTTCGCGGAGCTGCGCCCGCGCGTCACCTGGGATCGCGTGCGCGGCAAGCTGCGAGCGCGCGAGGGGGCGCGCCGCGTCGCGGTCGTGAACGGCGGGACCATCCCGGACCGCGGCCTCTACGGCGTCTACCTGGCGGGCGGGAAGCAGGGCCACACCCGCGTCGGCGAGCTGGACGAGGAGATGGTGTTCGAGTCGCGCGTGGGGGAGACGTTCCTCCTCGGCGCCTCGACCTGGCGCATCGAGGAGATCACCCACGACCGCGTGCTCGTCTCGCCCGCGCCGGGCGAGCCTGGGAAGATGCCCTTCTGGCACGGCGACTCGGCGGGGCGGCCGCTCGAGCTCGGCCGCCGCATCGGCCGGCTCGTCCGCGCCCTGCGCGAGACGCCCCGCGAGGCCGCGCGCGCGCGGCTCGTGCGCGTCCACGATCTCGACGCGCGCGCCGCCGACAACCTCCTCCGCTTCCTCGACGACCAGGCCCAGGCGACCGGCGCGGTCCCGGACGACCGAACCCTCCTCGTCGAGCGCTGCCGCGACGAGCTGGGCGACTGGCGCGTGTGCCTGCTCGCGCCGCTCGGCAGCCCGGTCCTCGCGCCGTGGGCGATGGCGGCGACGGTCCGCGCGCGCGAGCGCCTCGGCGCGGACGTCGAGACGCTCTGGACGAACGACGGCTTCGCGGTGCGGGTGCCGGGGTCCGACGAGCCGCCCGACGTGTCGTTCCTGCTGCCGGACCCGGAGGAGGTGGAGGACCTCGTCGTCGGCCAGCTCGGCGCGACCGCGCTCTTCGCGGCCAAGTTCCGCGAGGCCGCCGGCCGCGCCCTGCTCCTGCCGAAGCGCCGCCCCGGCCAGCGCGCCCCGCTCTGGCAGCAGCGCAAGCGCGCCGCGGACCTCCTCGCCGTGGCGTCCCGCTACGGGGCCTTCCCGCTGCTGCTCGAGGCGTACCGCGAGTGCCTGCGCGACGTGTTCGATCTGCCCGCGCTCGAGGAGGTCCTGCGCGACGTCCGCGCGCGGCGCGTCCGCGTCGTCACCGCCGACACGCGCGTCCCGTCGCCGTTCGCGGCCTCGCTGCTCTTCGGGTTCGTGGCGAGCTTCATCTACGACGGCGACGCGCCGCTCGCCGAGCGCCGCGCCCAGGCGCTCACCATCGACCAGGCCCAGCTCCGTGAGCTGCTCGGCGAGGCCGAGCTGCGCGAGCTCCTCGACGCGGACGCGCTCGTCGCCCTGGAGGCGCAGCTCCAGCACCTCGCGCCGGCCGCGCGCGCGCGGAGCGTGGACGGCGTGGCGGATCTCCTGCTCCGCCTCGGCGATCTCTCCCGTGAGGAGATCGCCCGGCGGTCGGCGACCCCCGAGGTGGCCGCCGGCGCCGAGCGGCTCGTGGCGGAGCGGCGGGCGATCCCGCTCCGGATCGCAGGGGAGGAGCGGCTCGTGGCCGTGGAGGACGCCGCGCGCTACCGCGACGCCCTCGGCGTGCCACTCCCGCCCGGCGTGCCCGAGGCGCTGCTCGGGCCGGTGGCCGACGCGCTCGAGGGCCTCGCCGCGCGCCACGCGCGCCGCCACGCGCCGTTTACGACCGGCGAGCTCGCCGCGCGCTTCGGGATCCCGCGCCCCACGGCGGAGGGCGCGCTCCGGCGGCTCCTCGAGCGCGGCCGGCTCCTCGAGGGGGCGTTCCGCCCGCACGGCGCGGAGCGCGAGTGGTGCGACCCGGAGGTCCTGCGCGGCCTCCGCCGCCGCTCGCTCGCGCGGCTGCGCGAGGAGATCGAGCCGGTCGAGCCGCGGGCGTTCGCGCGCATGCTGCTCGGCTGGCACGGCATCCCGCGCAAGGGCCGCGGCCTCGACGCCGTGCTCGACGCGGTCGAGAAGCTCCAGGGCGCGCCGCTCCCCGCCTCGCTCCTCGAGACGGAGATCCTGCCGGCGCGGGTGGACGGGTACCTGCGCGGAGACGTCGACGCGCTCGCCGCGGCGGGGGAGGTGCTCTGGGTGGGGCTCGAGCCCATCGGCGAGCACGACGGACGCATCGCGCTCTACCTCGCGGACGCGTTCCCCCGGCTCCTGCCCACGACCCGCCCGGCGGCGGAGGCGCCCCAGGGCGAGCGCGGCGCGCGGATCCTCGAGCACCTGGCCCGGCGCGGCGCCTCGTTCTTCGCCGAGCTGCACGCCGCCGCGGGCGGCGGGTACGAGCAGCAGACGGTGGACGCGCTCTGGGATCTCGTCTGGCGCGGGCTCGTCACGAACGACACGTTCCAGGTGCTCCGCGCCTACGCCGAGCCCGCCGCCGCCCGCCGCGAGCGCGGCCGGGTCGTCGCGCGCGCTCCGGCCGCGTTCCGGTCGCGCCGGGCCGCACCGCCCGCCGCCGGAGGGCGCTGGACGCTCGTCGCCGCGCGCCGGGAGCTCGCGGGCGGGATCCCGACCGCGACCGAGTGGAGCGCGGCGACGGCGCAGCAGCTCCTCGTCCGCTACGGCCTCGTCACCCGCGGCGCCGCCGCGGCGGAGTCCTTGCCCGGCGGGTTCAGCGCGGTCTACGACGTGCTCCGCCACCTCGAGGAGAGCGGCCGGATCCGGCGCGGCTACTTCGTCGGCGGCGTGGGCGCGATGCAGTTCGCCCAGCCGGGCGTGCTCGACCTGCTGCGCTCCCTGCGCGAGCCCGCGGAGACGCCGGAGGTCGTGACGCTCGCCGCGACGGACCCCGCGAACCCGTACGGCGCGCTGCTCGACTGGCCCGCGGTGCAGGGCGCCCCGGAGGGGAAGCGGCCCGCGCGCGCGGTCGGCGCGTACGTGGTGCTCGTGGACGGCGAGCTCGCGGCCTACGTGGCGCGCGGCGCCCGTCAGCTCTTCGCGTGGCTCCCGGAGTTCGAGCCGGAGCGCTCGCACGCGGGCGCCGCCATCGCGGCGGCGCTCACCGAGCTCGTCCGCGCCCTGCACGGCAAGGCCGAGGCGGCGCTCGTCGTGGAGATCGACGGCGGTCCCGCGGCGGCGCACCCGCTCGCGGGGTATCTCCAGGCGGCCGGGTTCGTGCCCACCGCGGCGGGGCTCCAGCTCACGCGGCGGGCGGCCGCGGCGGCGCTCTCGGCGGGGAGCGAGCTGCCGTAGCGGAGCGAGGCGCGCGTGCCAGAGGGCGACACCATCCACCGCGCGGCTTCGAACCTCCACCGGGCGCTCGCGGGCGAGACCGTGGTCCGGTTCGAGACGGTGCTGCCCCCGCTCGCGCGCGTCGACGCGGATCGCCCCGTCGCCGGTCGCACCGTCGAGGGCGTGAGCGCCCGGGGGAAGCACCTCCTCGTCCGCTTCTCCGGGGACCTCTGGCTGCGCAGCCACCTCCGCATGAACGGGAGCTGGCACCTGTACCGCCCCGGCGAGCGCTGGCGCCGCCCGCGGGACGCCATGCGCGTCCTCGTGGAGACCCGCCCCTGGCTCGCGGTGGGCTTCGACCTGCCCGCGGCGGAGCTCCTCGACGCGAGAGGCCTCGCGCGGCAGCCGGACCTCGCCCGGCTCGGGCCCGACCTGCTCGCCCCGGACTTCGACGCCGCCGAGGCGGAGCGCCGGCTGCGCGCGCGGCCGGCGCGCGAGGTCGGCGAGGCGCTGCTCGATCAGGGTGCGCTCGCGGGCGTGGGCAACGAGCTCAAGTCGGAGATCCTGTTCCTCGCCGGCGTGGACCCCTACCGGACGGTCGCCTCGCTCTCCGCCGCCGCGCTGGCCGCGCTGGTCACCGTCGCCCGCCGGGTCCTCCTCGCGGCGGTGGCGCCGTACGGCGCGAGCACCCCCACCTGGCTCGGCGGCCGGCGCACGACGGGCCGGTCGAACCCCGACGAGCGGCTCTTCGTCTACGGCCGCGCGGGCGAGCCGTGCCGCCGCTGCGGAGCTGCCATCCGGCTCGGGCGCCAGGGCCCCGGCGCCCGCGTGACCTACCACTGCCCGCGCTGCCAGCCGCCGCCGGGCGGGGGTTAGCGGACGGCGCGTGGGAGCGCGCGGCCTCGCGATGGCGCGGTCGGGCGGCCGGCTCTGAGGTATCTTCCGCTCTCTTCTCGGGAGGGTGACATGGCGGGGCAGGACGTCTTCGATCTGGCGAGGCACGTGGCGGCGAGCGCGGCGACGGCGAGGCTGCCGCGGGCGGGGGGCAAGCGGTTCGAGACCGTCTTCCGCCACGGCTCGCTGCAGGTCGAGATCTTCGCGCCGCGCGGCCGCGACACGCAGCGGCCTCACGACCGCGACGAGGTCTACGTCGTCCTCCGCGGCGCCGGCGCCTTCGTGAACGGCACCCAGCGCTTCGCGTTCCGCGCGGGCGACGTGCTCTTCGCCGCCGCCGGCGAGGTCCACTGGTTCGAGGACTTCAGCGAGGATTTCTTCACCTGGGTGCTGTTCTACGGCCCCGAGGGCGGCGAGAAGGCCGCGGCCGCTCCCCCGCCGGCGGGCGGCGCCGCGAAGTAGCAGGAGGCTGCGGCGCCCGCCCAGGGCGTCGGTCGCGACGCGCTGCGCCGCGGCGGGCGACGCGGTAGAAGAAGGCCATGTCGATCCTGGAGTGGCTCGGGCTCGTCCCCCGTGAGGAGCCGGCGCGCGACGCCGGCGTGGTCCATCGCGTCGCCCGTGCCCTCGAGGCGCTCCCGGCGGAGCGCGCGGAGCACCTCGCGCTGTTCGCGTTCCTCCTCGCCCGCGTGGCCAACGTGGATCTCGACGTCCACTCGGCCGAGACCGAGGCCATGGCGCGGATCGTCGAGACCGTCGGCCACCTCCCGAAGGACCAGGCCGCGCTCGTGGTCGAGATCGCGAAGGCGGAGCACCGCGCGAGCGGCGAGACGCAGAACTTCCTCGCGGCCCGGACGTTCCGGGACCAGGCGAGCGACGCCGAGCGGATGGATCTCGTGCACTGCCTCTTCGCGGTCGCCGCCTCGGACGGCGCCATCTCCGTCGCCGAGGAGGAGGCGATCCGCGGGATCTGCGGCGAGCTCCGGCTCACCGAGCGCGACTACGTCGACATCCGCAGCGCGTACTCCGAGCACCGGTCGGTGAACAAGCGGTGATCCCCTGGGAGACGGTGGACCGCGCCCGCGCCCCGGACGGCGCGGAGCTCGTCCTCTCCCGCCGTGGGGAGGAGTGGTCCGTCCGGGCCGCCGGCCGGGTGCTCATGACCAGCCGGACGCACGGCTCGGAGGAGGCGCTCGCCGCCGCGGCGCTCGCGCGGGTCCGCGCCCCGCGCAACGTGCTCGTCGGTGGGCTCGGCCTCGGGTTCACGCTCCGCGCCGCGCTCGACCGGCTCCCGCCCGGCGCGCGCGTGGTGGTGGCCGAGCTGGTCCCCGCGCTCGTGCGCTGGAACCGCGGCCCGGTCGCGCACCTCGCCGGGCGCCCGCTCGACGACCCGCGGGTGCACGTCGCGGAGGGCGACGTCCTCGAGCACGTCACCGCCGGCCGCGGCGCCTGGGACGCGATCCTGCTCGACGTGGACAACGGCCCCTCCGCGCTCGCGCATCCCGCGAACGACCGGCTGTACGGCGAGGCCGGGGTCCGTGCCTGCCGCGACGCGCTCCGCGCCGGCGGCGCGCTCGCGGTCTGGTCGGCCGGTCAGGACCCCCGCTACGTCGCGCGGCTCGGTCGCGCGGGGGTCGCGGCGGAGGCGATCGCCGCGCCAGCGCGCGGCGACGCCGGGGGCAGTGCGGCACGTCGTGATCGTGGGCGTGCGCGGGCCCGCGGCGGGGGCGCTCGGCCGCCGCCGAGGGACGGTGTAGCGGGCTCTTGCGGCGGGTCGGCTCAGCGGCCCTGCCCGGCCGGATCCTGGATGGCCGGGGGGGCGCTGCGGTCGAGCTCCTGATCCTCGAACGACACCGAGTCCTCGATCGGCTCGAGGTGCGTCGTCACGGTGAGGTTCGGGATGGCGGCGCGGAGGTCGCGCTCGATCTCCTCGAGCAGCGCGTGCCCGCGCTGCACGGTCCACGCGCCCGGCACGAGGACGTGCACCGAGACGAACCGGCGCGACCCGGCCTGGCGCGTCCGGAGCGCGTGGAACTGCACGTGCTCGGCCGCGTGGCGCGCGAGGACCTCCTCGAGCGCGCGCCGCTCGGCGGCGGCGAGGCCCGTGTCGAGGAGGCCGAGCGCGGAGCGGCGGACGAGGGTCACCCCCGTCCAGACGATGTTGAGCGCGACCGCGATGGCGACGAGCGGGTCGAGCCGTGTCCAGCCGGTGATCCCGACCGCCCCGATGCCGACGAGCACGCCGGCGCTCGTCCACACGTCCGTCATGAGGTGGTGGCCGTCGGCCTCGAGCGCGATGGAGTGGCGACCCTTGCCGGTGCGGATGAGCACCCGCGCCACGGCGAGGTTCACGAGCGAGGCGCCGACCGAGACCGCGAGGCCGAGCCCGAGCCGCTCGAGCGCGCGCGGGTGGACGAGCCGATCGGCGGCGGTCCAGATGATCCCGCCCGCCGCCACGAGGATGAGCGCGCCCTCGAGCCCGCTCGCGAAGTACTCCGCCTTGCCGTGGCCGTACGCGTGGTCCTCGTCCGGCGGCCGCGCCGCGATGGTCACCATCACGAGCGTCATCACGGCCGCGGCGAGGTTGACGATCGACTCGAGCGCGTCGGAGAGGAGGCCGACGGAGCCGGTCATGCGCCAGGCGAGCGTCTTCAGCGCGATGGTCGCGATCGCCGCGCCGATGGAGAGCCAGGCGAAGCGCGCGAGCGAGGATGGGGCGGACCGGGTCATGGCGGCGCGGGCGCGCCGCGAGGCGGCGCCCGCACCCCTTCTGCCCGACCTGCCTCCGCTCCGCAAGCGGCACGGAGCCGCGCTGCGCCGGCCGCCGGGAGCGCGGGCGCTCCCTCCCGCCTCGCCCCGCTCACGCGCGGTTCAGGAAGACGGGCAGCCCCCGCTTGTTCGCGTAGATCGGCCGCAGCCGGTCGGTGTTGTACATCGACGCCACGTCCACCTTGCGGGGCCCGAGCTTCGGATCCGGGATGGGCATGAGGTCGTACTTGCCGTCGACGATCGCCGACATGAGCCCGCTCTTCCCCTCGAGCAGCGCGTCGAAGGCCATCGTGCCGAAGGTGTTCGCGACGAGCTTGTCGACGAAGTCGGGATCGCCCGAGCGGAGATCGTAGGTGAGGTCCGAGACGATCGTCTCCTCGCCGGCTCGCGCCTTGATCGCGTCGGAGAGCGACTCGGCGACGCTCGCCTTCTTGCGGTGGCCGAAGGCGTCGGGCTCCCCGTACTCCTGGACCTTGTAGCCCTCCCACTCGGCGCCCTCGGAGAGGACGACGAGCGCGTAGCTCGAGGGGTTCTGGCGCTTGTCCGTCACGAGCAGGTCGACGATGTGCTCGAGCTTCGGCTTGTGCTCCGGGATGATGCAGCGGATCGAGGTGACGTACGCCGTGTAGAAGGCGGTGAAGCCCGCGTCGCGGCCGAAGATGCGGAAGATGCCGATCCGCTCGTGCGAGCCGACGGTCGTCCGCTGCCGCTCGATGGCCGAGATCGCGCGCGTGATCGCCGTCGAGAAGCCGACGCAGTACTCGGTGTTCCGCACGTCGTTGTCCATCGTCTTCGGGATGGCGATCACCTTCGCGCCGAGCTCGTGCAGCCGCGCGGCGTAGGAGAGGGTGTCGTCGCCGCCGATGGGCAAGAGGTAGTCGAGCTTCAGGCCCTCGAGGTTCGCGAGCACCGCGCTCGAGACGTCGTGAGTCGTCGAGGTCTGGCCCTGCTTCGTCGTCTGCGCGGTCGGGAAGGTGCGGCCGGCGAGGTGGGGCGGGAGCTGCTTCATCCGCGCGGGGTTCGTCCGGCTCGAGTGCAGGAACGTCCCGCCGGTCCGGTCGATGGTGCGGGTGTTCTCGCGGGTGAGCGGCAGCACGTAGCGGCCGCGGCTCGCCGGATCGTCGAGGTTCAGGTGGGTGAGCCCTTCCCACCCGCGCCGGATGCCGACGACCTCCATCTGGTGGTCCGCGGCCCGGTAGACGACGCTCTTGATGACGGAGTTCAGGCCGGGGACGTCGCCCCCACCCGTGAGGATGCCGACGCGCATGCGTGCCATGCGGGTAATCCTAGGCGCACTTCGCCCGGAGCGCCGCTAAGAACCGGCAGTCGGCCCCCCGCGGAGGTCCCCCGTGCCGTTCCTGCGCTCGGCGTTCGTCTACCTCGCCGCTGCCGTCGTCGTGGTGCCGCTCGCGGCGCGTGTCGGCCTGGGCTCCGTCCTCGGCTACCTGGTCGCCGGGGCGATCGTGGGGCCGCAGGGGCTCGCCCTCTCGGGCGACGCCGAGGGCGTGCTCCGCGTCGCCGAGCTGGGCGTCGTGCTCCTCCTCTTCCTCGTGGGCCTGGAGCTCGACCCCCGCCGCCTCGTCGAGCTGCGCCGGGACGTGTTCGGCCGCGGCGCGCTCCAGGTCGCGGTGACCTCGCTCGCCATCGCCGGGGTGGCGCTCGCCCTCGGGGTGCCGTGGCGAACTGCCGCGGTCGCCGGGCTGGGTCTCTCGCTCTCCTCCACCGCGCTCGTGGTGCAGCTCCTCGGGGAGCGGAACGAGCTCGGGACGCGGCACGGCCAGCTGGCGTTCGCCATCCTGCTCTTCCAGGACCTCGCGGTGATCCCGCTGCTCGCGCTCCTCCCCGCGCTCGGCGCGCCCGCGCCCTCGGCGGCGCCCGCGTGGCTCACGGTCGCGAAGGCGGTGGCGGTCGTCGGCGGGGTGGTGGTCGCGAGCCGCCTCGTCGCACGCCCGGTGTTCCGGTTCGTGGCGTCGCTCAGGAACCCCGAGCTCTTCACCGCGACCGCGCTCCTCCTCGTCGCGGGCACCGCGCTCGCCGTCTCGGCCGCCGGGCTGTCCATGGCGCTCGGCGCCTTCCTCGCCGGCGTGCTGCTCGCCACCTCCGAGTACCGCCACGAGCTCGAGGCGGACGTCGCGCCGTTCAAGGGGCTCCTGCTCGGGCTCTTCTTCCTCGCGGTCGGCATGACCGCCGATCTGCGAGTGCTCGCCCTGCGCCCGCTCGCGGTCGCCGGCGTCGTCCTCGGCCTGGTCGCCCTGAAGGCCCTCGTGGCCTTCGCCGTCGGCCGGCGGGCCCTCGGGAGCGCGGAGCCCGCGCTCGCGCTCGGTCTCCTCCTCTCGCAGGGCGGCGAGTTCGCCTTCGTGCTCTTCCGGCTGGCCGCGGCCGACGGCGTCATGGACCCGGGAATCGCCGCGCTCCTCGTCGTGGCGGTCACGCTCTCGATGGCGACGACGCCCGTGCTCTTCGCGCTCCACGCGCTCGTGGCGAGGCGCCTCCTGCGGCGCGGCCCGGCCCGCGAGTTCGACGTCGTGCCCCCCGGCGATCCCTGCGTGGTGATCGCAGGATTCGGGCGGGTGGGGCAGGTGGTCGGCCGCGTCCTCGCCGCGAAGCGAATCACCTTCACCGCCATCGACGCCAGCCCCGAGCACATCGACTTCATCCGGCGCTTCGGCAACAAGGTCTTCTACGGCGACGTCTCGCGCCTCGACCTCCTGCGCTCGGCGCGGGTCGAGCGGGCGCGCCTGTTCGTCCTCGCCATCGACGACGTGGACGCGTCGGTGCGCACGGCGGAGGTGGTGCGCGAGCACTTCCCGCAGGTGGCGATCCTCGCGCGCGCCCGCAACCGGCAGCACGCGTACCGGCTGCGCCGCCTCGGCATCCGGCGCATCGTGCGCGAGACGCTCCACTCCTCGCTCGTCATGACCTCGGACGTGCTCGAAGCGCTGGGGGTGGATTACGCCGAGGCGCGGAGCGCCGTCGAGCGCTTCCGTGAGCACGACGAGGCGCAGTTCGAGGCCTCCTGGCAGCACCAGGACGACCTCGACAAGCTCACCGACATCGCGCGGCGCGGCCGCGAGGAGCTGGAGCGATTGTTCGAGGAGGACGCGCGCCAGCGCCCGGCCTAGCTACGCCGGGACCACGTACCACTGCCCCTTCGCGCCCTGCTCCAGCTTCAGGAGCCCTTCCTTCTCCATCGCCTCGAGGAGGCGGCTGAAGGACGAGAAGCCGTGGTCGCGCTCGTCGAAGTCCGGCTCGCGACGCACGATGGCGGCCTTGATCGCGGAGGGGTTCACCGGTCCGCTCGCGCGGGCGAGCATCGCCGCGGCCGCCTCGCGGGCGACGACCGGGATCGCCTTCTCCTTCACCGGCCGGTCCTTCTCCTTCGGCTCCGCGGCGCGCCGCTTCCCGCCGGGACGCAGGTAGATGAACTCGTCGCAGGCCTTCACGAACAGCGGGCTCGTCGACTCGCGCACCGCCATCCCGATCACCACGCGGTCGTTCTCGCGCAGCTTGTAGGCGAGCGGGCAGAAGTCGGAGTCGCCGGAGGCGATGACGAAGGTGTCGATGTGCTCGCGCAGGTAGGCGAGCTCGAGGGCGTCGATGACGAGCCGCATGTCGGCGCCGTTCTTCCCGGCGCGGGTCGAGGGCGGCACGTCGACGAGCTCGACGCCCTTGTCGTGGAGCCGCTGCGTCGCGTCGGAGAACCGGGTCCAGTCCGCGTAGGCGCGGCGGAAGACGACCTTGCCCTTCTCGAGGAGCGTGTCGAGCGCCGGCTGGAGGTCGAACGTCTCCGCCGAGAGGCCGGTGCGGGTGACGAGGTTCTCGAAGTCGATGAACAGGGCGATGCGCTGATCGTGGCTGGTGTCGCGCTTCATTCGGTCTCCCGGGCCCGGACGTGGGCCCGCGCGCGCACCCTGTCAGGGAAGAGGCCCCGGCGCAAGCGAATGGCGGCTCGAGCGGGCTCCATGCGGGCTTCGCGGGCGGCGCGCACGCTGAGCGTAATCGGGAGGCCACCCGCGCGCTCGGCGGCCTGTGACGCGCCGCCGGCGCGCAGGGCTTGCCGTGGACCGGCCGGGGCCGGAGGATGCCGCCCATGGACGACCTCCTCCGGCCCGACACCCTCGCCCTCCACGCGGACGCCGCCGTCGAGCCCACCGCCGACATCGCGCCGCCCATCCACGTCTCGACGACCTTCGCGGCGGACAACGACGCCGGGCTCGTCTACGCACGCAACGATCAGCCGACGCGGCGGCGGCTCGAGGCGGTGCTCGGCGCGCTCGACGGCGGACACGCGGTGACGTTCGCCTCCGGGCAGGCGGCCGCCACGGCGGCGCTCCTGCACCTGCGGCCGCGCCGCGTGGCGATCGCGACCGGCGGCTACCACGGGACCCACGCGGCCATCGACGCGCTCGCGCCGTTCGGCGTGGAGAAGGTCGCCCTCGAGGCCGACCTCGGCGCGGGGGACGTGGTGTGGCTCGAGACCCCGAAGAACCCGACCTGCGAGCTGCAGGACATCGCCGCGCACGTCGCGCGCGCGCGACCGGCCGGAGCGCGCGTCGTCGTCGACGGCACGTTCGCGACGCCCGTGCTGCAGGCGCCGCTCGCGCTCGGCGCGGACCTCGTCTACCACTCGATGACGAAGTTCCTCGCCGGCCACTCCGACGCGCTCGGCGGCGTCCTGGTCGCCCGCGATCCCGCCCTGGCGGACGGGCTCCGCGCGACCCGCACCGTCACGGGCGGCGTCCCCGGCGCGCTCGAGACCTGGCTCGTCCTGCGCGGGGTCCGCACGCTCGGCCTGCGGGTGCGGCAGCAGACCGCGACCGCGACCCGGCTCGCGGCGTTCCTCGAGCCGCGCGTCGCGCGCGTGTGGCACCCGTCGCTCCCCTCGCACCCGGGCCACGCCCTGGCGAAGCGGCAGATGCGCGGGCCGGGCCCGATCCTGTCCATCGAGCTCGCGACGGAGGCCGCCGCGCGGGAGCTCCCGGGGGCCCTGCGCCTCTTCCGCGACGCCACGTCCCTCGGCGGGGTGGAGTCGCTCATCGAGTGGCGACGCAAGCAGGATCCGCACGCGCCGCCGGCGCTCCTGCGGCTCGCGGTCGGGATCGAGGATCCCGAGGATCTCGAGCGCGATCTCGCCCGAGGGCTCGCGGCGATCGGCGGGCGCTCTAGCCCCCGGCCGTGACGGCGGGCGGCCTCACGCCCCGTGACAGTGTCCCGACATCGACGGACTCGCATCCGTCCCCCTGCGACATCACCGTCCGGGCGGGCAGGCGTCCGTCCGGGCGCCGCGTCTCCAGGGGGAAGAAAGTATGCTCGCCTACCGTCACACCGCTCGAAGGCTCGCCGTCCTCACGTTCGCCGCCGTCTCGCTCGCCGCCTGCAGCGGCGAGAAGAGCCCCGCTGCAGGCCCGCACCTGGCCGGGATCCAGGTCCAGCCGGCCAGCGCCGGGGTGGTCTCCGTCCTGGTCGGGGAGTCCGTGCGACTCACCGCGGTGGGGACGTACTCCGACGGCACGACGCGCGACGTCACGGCAGAGGTCGTGTGGAGCTCGGCGGCCCCCGAGATCGTCGCCGTCTCGAACGCGGCGGCCGACGCGGGGCTGGCGACGAGCGCGTCCGTCGGGACGAGCGAGGTCAGCGCCACCGAGCCGATGAGCGGGGTCACGGGGAGGGTGACGGTGGAGGTCGTCCCGCCGATCGTGTCGCTCGCCGTGTCGCCCATCGATCCGACGCTGCTCGTGGGCACCACGCTGCAGCTCCAGGCGGACGGCACGCTCGTGGACGACACGACGGCCGACGTCACCGCGACGGTCATCTGGACGACGTCGGACGCCGCCATCGCGACGGTGTCTCCGGGCGGGCTCGTCACCGCGGTCGCGGTCGGGACCGCCACGATCACCGCCGTGGAGCCGGTCTCCGGCGCGACGGCGAGCATCACCGTGGAGGTGACGACGCTGCCGGCGGCGCTCTCCTACCTCGGCCTCTCCCGCGGGTCGGTCATCGGCGGCGGCCCGGTGCAGGTCGTCGGCACCGTCGCGCTGACCTCGTCGGCGACGGAGGACGTCATCGTCACGCTGACGAGCAGCAACGCCGCCGTCGGGGTCCCCGAGACCGTGACCGTGCCGGCCGGCGCGCAGAACGCGACCTTCGCCGTGACGACGTCCGCGGTGACCCGCAGGACCAAGGTGACCCTCACCGCCACGGACGGGACGAGCACCAAGACCGCGTCGCTGAACCTGCGCGTGGCGAAGTAGCGCCCGCGCGCCTTCCGCGGCGTCCCGGCTACCCGCTGCCCGCCCACCGGCTCCCTGGCCGGTGGCGCGGGCTGCGCCGTTCTCCGCGCGCGCAGGCGAGCTGCTTCTCGACGCTCGCGCGGAACGCGCGGACGAGCGGCTCGAAGCGCGCGGGAGCGCCCTCGAGCGCGCCCAGGGCGAACGCGACCGCCTCCGCGGTGGAGAGGTGCTCGGGCCCTGGCTCGCGGCGCAGGCCGCCGTAGCCGCTCGGCCGCGCCGGCACGATCCCGACCCGCGGCAGCGCCGCGAGCGTGGGCGTCGCCCGGATCATCTTCACCGCCTGAGGCCACGTCCCGTCGACGGCGAAGAGCACGGGGGGCGGCGCGCCGGCGAGCGCCTCGGCGGGCACGGCGCCGTCGCCGGGGAAGAGCAGCGCCGCCCCCGGCGTCGCCGCCGCCGCGCGAACGGCGGGGTGATCCTCGAACGCGACGCCGCGGTGGAGCTCGCAGTTCTCGAGCGCGAGCCGGGTGAGCCAGGCGCTGCAGATCGCGAGGCGCGCCTCGCGAGGATGCTGGAGCAGCACGACGCGCGTCCGCGACGGGATCACCGGGAGGTCCGCGCAGGCGCAGAGCTCCGTGGGGCGCAGGCAGCGGCGGCAGGTCGGGCGCATGGGAGAGCGCGGGAGGAAAGCACGGCGCCGGGCGCGCGTCGAGCGGCCCCGGGGCCCGCCAGGAACGCGCCGCCCGTGCGCCCCGGTTGGCGTACCATGCGCGCCATGCCCGCTCGCCCCGCCCGCCTGCTGCTCGCGGCGTTCCCTCCGGAGCTCGCCGGCCTCGACGCCGCGCCGCCCGAGGGCTGGGCGGTCGCCTGCACCGGCGTCGGCGCCCTCGCGGCGGCCGTGGAGACCGCGCGGCTCCTCGCCCTTCACGCGCCGGAGCGCGTCCTGTTCGTCGGGACCTGCGGCGCGTACGACGCGCGGCTCGCGCCGGGCGAGCTCATCGCGGCGTCGGAGGCCATCGCGACCTCGCTCGACGAGCGGGCCGGCCGCGCCTATCGCCCCGCGCTCGAGCGCACCCGCTGGCCCGCCACCTTCACGCTGCCGCTCCCCGCGCACCGCGTGGCCGTCCCGCCCGCGATCACGCTCACGGAGGAGGGCGCGCGCGCGCTCGCGGAGGTGGCCGCCGCGGAGCACCTCGAGCTCACGGGCGTCTTCGCCGCGTGCGCCGCGGCGAACGTGCCTGCGGCCGCGGCGCTCGCCGTCGCGAACCGGGTCGGCCCCGGGGCGCACGAGGAGTGGAAGGCCAACCACGCCGCCGCGAGCCGGGCGCTCGTCGCGGCGCTGCGCGAGCGCGGCGTGTTCGGCGCCGAGGAGCTCCTCGAATGAGCAAGACCCCGTCGACCCCCGCCACCCGGCTCCTGCGCCAGCAGAAGGTCCCGTACACCGAGCACGTCTACCGCTACGAGGAGCACGGCGGCACGGCGGTGTCCTCGCGGGAGCTGGGCGTCCCGGAGCACGCCGTGGTGAAGACGCTCGTCATGGAGGACGAGACCGGCGCCCCGCTCGTCGTGCTCATGCACGGCGACCGCGAGGTCTCGACGAAGGCGCTCGCCCGTCAGCTCGGGAAGAAGACGGTGCAGATCTGCAAGCCGGACGTCGCCCAGCGCCACAGCGGCTATCTCGTCGGCGGCACGAGCCCGTTCGGAACGCGCAAGGCGATGCCGGTGCACGTCGAGCGGACCATTCTCGAGCTGCCGAAGCTCTACGTGAACGGCGGCTCGCGCGGCTTCCTCGTCGGGATCGCGCCCGCCGACCTCGTGCGCGTCCTCTCCCCCGTCCCCGTGGACGTCGCCATCGAGCAGTAGAGGCGGGCGCGTAGACCGCTCGTGGTCACGAGCGGGGTCGAGGTCGGGGTCGGGGTCAGATCCCTCCGCTACCTTGCCGCCCCCATGCCGAAAGACGCTCCCGCCCGCTACATCGCCTTCTCCGACGGCTCCTCCCTCTCGAACCCCGGCGGCCCGGGCGGCACGGGCTTCGTCGTCGTCGACCGCGTCCGGCCCGCGCTCCGCTTCGGCGCGACGCGCTGGGTGCAGGACGGCACGTACGCGGTCACGAACAACCGGATGGAGCTGCGCGCCGTCCTCGAGGCGCTCCAGGGGCTGCCCGCGGGCGAGTCGGTCGAGGTCGTCTCGGACTCGCGCTACGTGGTGGACGCGCTCTCGAAGTGGATCCACGGCTGGCGCAAGAAGGGCTGGAAGACGGCCGCCGGCGAGCCGGTGCTGAACCGCGACCTCATCGAGGCGCTCGACGCGCGCGGCCGGGAGCTCTCCGTCCGCTACGCCTGGGTCCGGGGCCACGACGGGCACGCGGTGAACGAGGTCGTCGACGCGCTGGCCCAGTCGGCGGCGCGGGGTGTCCCCGGGCCGACGGAGGCGAGCGTCGTCGAGGCGCTTCGCGCGGCCGCCGTCATCCGCTGAGCGCCGCGGTCACCAGGAGGCGAGCCGGCACTCCTCGCACGCCTGCATGAAGTGGCCGTACGGGGCGAGGCAGCGCAGGCAGGTGCGGCGGCCGCAGAGCGCGCACGACCGGGCATCCCGGGGCCGGAGCCGCTCGCCGCAGGAGGCGCAGCGCTCGAGGTCTTCCTCCGACCGGGGGCGTGGCGATGGTGCGGCGGGATCCACGCCGGGAACGTCGCACCTCCGCCGCTCCGTGGCACGCCCCCGGGAGGGAGGGGTCGCCTGCCACGCGGTCCGGGCGCCGGGCGGGGCCGTGGTACCCTGCGCGCCCATTCCATTCCGGCACCGGAGGCCACCCATGAGCGATCTCCTCAGCGACCTCGAGCCCAGGCTCCTCTGGCGGTACTTCCTCGAGCTCTCCCGGATCCCGCGCGGCTCGAAGCACGAGGCGCAGGCGGCCCGCTGGGTCGCCGACCAGGGCCGCGCGCTGGGCTGCGAGGTCCTGACCGACGCGCTCGGGAACGTCCTCATCCGCAAGCCGGGCACGAAGGGCCGCGAGGACCGCCCGGGCGTGTGCCTCCAGGGCCACGTCGACATGGTCTGCGAGAAGAACGAGGGCACCCCCCACGACTTCGCGAAGGACCCCATCCCCGTGTACCGCGACGGCGAGGTGGTGCGCGCCCGCGGCACGACGCTCGGCGCCGACAACGGCATCGGCGTCGCGGCGGGCCTCGCGGTGCTCGCGAGCCAGGACGTCCGCCACGGCCCGGTCGAGGTGCTCGTCACGATCGACGAGGAGACGGGGCTCACCGGGGCGAAGGGCGTCGCGCCGGGCTGGTTCCGCTCGCCCTACCTCCTGAACCTCGACAGCGAGGAGGAGGGGGAGCTCACCATCGGCTGCGCCGGCGGCGTGGACACGGTCGCGACCCGCAAGGTCGCCCTCTCGGCGCCCGCCCCGGGCACCCTGCCGCTCCGGATCAAGCTCTCGGGCCTGAAGGGCGGCCACTCCGGCGTGGACATCGCCGCGGGTCGCGGCAACTCCATCCGCATCCTGGCCCAGGTGCTCGACGCGCTCGTGGAGCGGCACGGGATCGCGCTCGCGACGGTGAGCGGCGGGAACAAGCGGAACGCCATCCCGCGCGAGGCCTCGGCGATGGTGCGCGTGGACGCGGGGCGCGAGGCCGCGCTGCGGGAGGACGTGGCGCGCCTCGCGCGCGAGTGGCGCGCCGCGCTCGGCGCGTTCGACCCGAACCTCGCGATCGACGTGGAGCCGGGCGAGGCCGATCGCGTGATGTCGCCCGGCGACGCGCGCGCCGTCCTCGGGCTCCTCCTCGCCGGGCCGCACGGCGTCGAGGCGATGAGCCCGGCCATCCCCGGCCTCGTCCAGACCTCGACGAACCTCGGGCTCGTCCAGACGCAGGACGGGACGGTGCTCGTGACCTTCCTCACCCGCAGCGCCATCGACGCCTCGCGCCAGGCGCTGGCCGCGCGCATCGCGGCGGCGTGCGCGCTCGCCGGCTTCGAGGCGAGCCAGGAGGGCGGCTACCCGGGGTGGAAGCCGGAGCCCGGGTCCTCGCTCGTGAAGCTCGTGGACCGGGTGCACGCGGAGGTGTTCGGGAAGCCGATGATCGTGAAGGCGATCCACGCCGGGCTCGAGTGCGGCCTCATCGGCGAGAAGTACCCGGGCGTCGAGATGGCCTCGATCGGCCCCGACATCAAGGACGCGCACACGCCCGACGAGCACGCGCGCATCGCCTCGGTGGCGGCGTTCTGGAGGCTGCTCGTGGCCGTGCTCGAGCGCGTCTGAGCGCCCGGGGCGCGACGGCGTGAGCCGCTCGCGCGGTGACCAGGGGGCGCGCGCGTCGGGCGGCCGGGCGGCCCCCGCGTCGCCCTCGCCTCGAGTCGCGTGCGCGCGCGGCGGCGGGTTCCCAGCTTTCGCTGGGGGTCTCGATGCGCCGCGGCCGCAAGCGCCTCCTCGTGGCGCTCGCCATCCTGTTCGTCGTGCTGGTCGGCGCTCGCGCGGCGCTCGACCCGCTCGTCACCTGGCGGACGCGCAAGGTGCTCGCGGGGATGGAGGGGATGCGCGGGCGCTTCCAGGACGTCGAGGTGAGCGTCCACGACCTGTCCTACGCCATCCGCGGCCTGCGCATCGAGAAGCTCGCGCCGGGCGGCTCGGCGCTCCCGTACTTCCAGGTCGAGCGCGCGAGCTTCGGCCTCTACTTCAAGGAGCTCGTCCGCGGACACGTCGTCGCCGCCGTCGAGCTCGAGAAGCCCAAGCTCACGCTCGTGAGCGCCAAGGAGCAGCCGAGGAAGCAGGGCGCCGCGGAGGCGCCGCAGGTCGGCCACGGGATCGAGGCGCTCGCGCCGTTCCGGCTCGATCGCCTCCAGGTGAAGGACGGGGAGCTCCGCTGGGTGGACGAGCGCGAGCCGGAGCGGCCGGAGCTCTGGGTGCACCGGATCGAGGGGACGCTCGAGAACTTCGCGACGCGGAAGGCGCTCGCCAAGAACGAGCCGACGGTGCTCGCCGCGCGCGGCGTGCTGCAGCGCTCGGGCGCCGTCTCGCTCTTCGCGACCGCGGACCCGCTCGCGAAGAAGCTCACGTTCGCCGGGCAGGGCCGGCTCGAGCGCCTGCAGCTCGTCGAGCTCGCCTCGATCGTCGGCGCGAAGGCGGGGATCGCGCCCGACAAGGGCGAGCTCGACATGTCGCTCCGCTTCCGCGCCGAGGGCGGGAAGATCTCGGGCGGCGTCCGCCCCATCCTGAAGGACGCCGGGACGAGGCCGGCGAAGCCGGGGCTCGGGCCGAAGCTGAAGTCGCTCCTCGCCGACGTGACGCTCAGCATCTTCAAGGACGACGTCCCCGGCCGCGAGGCGGTCGCCACGACGATCCCGATCCAGGGGACCGTCGACGATCCGGAGGCGCAGGCCGTCCCGACCATCCTGGGGATCGTGCGGAACGCGTTCGTCCGCGGCCTCGAGGACGGCCTCTCCGGCCTGCCGCCGCCCGAGGCGAAGAGGCCCGAGAACGTCGTCGAGCAGGCGAGGCGCGCGCTGTCGCCCAGGCGGGAGGCGCAGCCGCGCGCCCAGCCGACGGGGGAGAAGTGATCCGGCGGCGGACGCTCGTGGTCGCCGTCGCGCTCGCGGCCGCGGCGTGCCGCCATCCGCAGCACCCCACCTCGCCGGCGGGCGGCGAGTCGCCCCGGCCCGAGGCGCCGGACCGCGCCGGGGAGAAGGGCGTCCCGCCGAAGGCCGGGCGGCCGCGCATCCCGGCGGGCCCCGAGGCGCTCCTCGCCCCCGGCGCGGTGAAGGACATCCAGGGCGCCCTCGCGGATCGCGGCCTCCTCGGGGAGCACCGCGCGGGAGAGCTCGACGCGCCGACCTCGCGCGCGCTTCGCAAGTTCCAGGAATCGCAGGACCTCGCCGCGACCGGCTTCCCGGACCGCGAGACCCTGCAGCGGCTGGGGGTCGACCCCGACCGCGCCTACGGGCGCGACGGGGGCGGGAAGGGGGACTGAACGCCCGGTCCGCCGGGGCAGCCATCCTCGCCCGGGCGAGCTCGCCGGATCCGAGCCCGGCTCCCGCGCGGGCCCACGCGCCGGCGGGCGGCAGGCCCGGCGGACACGCGCGCGCCTCCGCGGTAGATTCGGCGCGGGCAAGCCCCGGAGGCGGTCATCGAGCTCTTCCTCGATCGCGGAAACCCCCTGCACTGGCTCGCCGTGGCGGTGCTCCTCGTCTCGGGCCTCGCGTGCGCCTGGCTCGGGGTCCGGGACGGATTCCTGCGCAGGTCGATGCGCACGAGCGCGGGGACGCTGACGGGGGGCCGGGCCATGGCCGCGGGCGCGCTCTACGTCGCGACCGGCCTCGCCGGCCTGTGGGGCGGCGTGGCGTTCCTGCTCCGAGCGCGGTGAAAGCGCACGTCCCCGCTTCGGCCGAACACATCGAGGACGCCGCCGGCGAGCGGGCCACGCTGCTAGCGTGCTCGGAGCAGCGCGGAGGTGAACATGGCCCTGTTGCCGACCGCCCCGGAGCCGGACTGCTGGCAGCTCGAGGGGGAGGACGACGCGTCGACGCCGCCGACCGTCGCCCGGGTGCTGAACACCGTGGGGACCCGCCGCGAGTGGCGACGCGCCGGGTTCCCGGTGCTCTTCGACGAGGCCGGGGAGGTGAGGCACGTCCAGCGCTGCGGGCGGACGTACCGCTTCCGCCGCGTGGACGACGAGCACGCGGCTCGCCTGCCGCACTGCCAGCCGCTCTGATCCGGCCTGCTCGCTCAGTAGACCGCGAGCAGCTCGACCTCGAACACGAGCGTCGCGTCGGGCGGGATCGCCGGCGGCGCTCCGCGCGCCCCGTAGGCGAGGTCCGGGGGCAGCGTGAGCTTTCGCTTGCCGCCGACGCGCATCCCCGCGACGCCGCGGTCCCAGCCCTCGATCACCTCTCCGGCGCCGAGCCGGAACGAGAACGGATCGCCGCCGACGGACGAGTCGAACTGCTTCCCGTCGGTGAGCCAGCCCGTGTAGTGCACCTCGACCGTCTTGCCCCGCACCGCCTCCGGGCCCTTCCCCTTCACGACGTCCTCGATCTTCGGCTTGGCCATGCGTGTACTCCTCGCGCTCGGGTGGTCGGGCCGCATCCTAGACGACAGCTCGTGATTCGCGATCACCTTCGGTGGACGTCGGGGGCCTGTTCGCGAAACGTAATCGGCCGTCGGCGCGCAGGGCCGGCCGTCAATTCCCGGGATCGGAGCCCGGCTCGTCCGCCTCCTCCTCCTCCACGTCCGGGCCGGGCGGCAGCTTCTCGAGCCGGTCCCGCACGAGGGTCTGGTGCTTCTGCTCCTCGGCGCGCAGCTCCTCGAAGAGCGCCCGCACGTCCGGATCCTTCACGTAGGGCAGCGCGGAGGAGAAGAAGTCGAACGCCTTCTTCTCGGACGAGAGCGCGACCTCCAGCGCCTGGCGGGCGGACATGAACACGCGCGGCTGGCCGGGGTCGGGGGCCTCGACGTCGTAGAGCTGCTCGCGCGAGACGCGCCGCGGGGCGTCGCCGAACCTCGCGCGGCGCCGCTCGGCGAGCTCCGTGCCGTGGCGCTTCTCGTAGGAGGCCATGAGCATGAACATGTCGGAGGCGTCCCCGGCGTAGCGGCCGCCCACGATCCGGGTGAACTCCTGGTAACGATCGCGCGCCTCCTCCTCGATCAGGATCGCGAGATCGAGGGCGTCCTGCAGGTTCAGCTTGGCGAAGTCGATCGCGGCGTCGTTCATGGTTCCTCCAGGCGTGGGCGCCTGCGCTGCGCGGGTCGAGGGAGCCCAGCAGACCTAACGCTGCACATCGCCGAGCGATGCACCGCCCTGGGTCTCCGTGTGGGGGCTTCTCGCCCCGGCGGCTGGAGCGCAGCGTTGCCGTGGCCCGCCCGGGAGCCGGACGTGCGGGCGAGGCGGTTCCCGAGCTTGCCCGGCCCACAGGCCCTCAGGATGTCCACGCCGCATCGCCCCTCGGCGCTCGAGCCGGCCGCGCCCCCGGCCATCGACGAGGCGCTCGTCGGCGGGAAGCTCGTCCCCCTGATGGAGCGGCTCGTCCGGCTCGGGTGGTTCTCGTTCGAGGTGGAGGGAGCGGAGCACCTCCCGCGGAGCGGCCGGCTCGTCCTCGCGCCCAACCACGCGGGCTGGTTCGCGCTCGACGCGTTCTTCCTCGCGCTGGCGGTGCGCCGTGTCCTCGGGCGCGAGGCGAGCCCGTACTTCGCCGCGGCCGACGCGGCCCTGGCCGCGCCGGTCCTCGGGCCGTTCCTGCGGCGCCTCGGCGCGCTGCCGGCGTCGTCCTTCCGGCGGCCCGAGCGCCTCCCGCCGGAGATCCGCACGGTCGGCGTGTTCCCGGAGGGCGTCGAGGGGAACACGAAGCCCTTCTGGGAGGCCTACCGGATGCGGCCGTGGAACCGCGGGTTCGTCCGCGTCGCCGCGGCCCTGGACGCGCCCATCGTCCCCGTCGCGATCCTCGGGGGCGAGGAGAGCCTGCCGGTGGCCTGGACGGTGCGCTTCCTCGAGCCGCTCATCGGCTCCTCCATCGGGCTGCCGGTGTTCGCCCTCCCGCTGCCGGCGCGGTGGAAGGTGGTGTTCCACCCGCCCGTCGAGGTCGGCGCGCGCGGGCGCGACGCCCTCGTCGACTCCGAGTACAGCAGCGCCGTCGCGCGCGAGGTGCAGCGCACGGTGCAGGAGACCCTCGACCACGCCGCGGCGCACCGGACGCTCGCGCAGGTCGCCTCGCTCGTCGCGCTCGTGCGCGGAGCGCGCCACGCCGAGGCGGAGGAGGCCGCCGGGCCGCCCACCCCGCCGCGCGGCGCTGCGCGCGAGCGGCGCGCCGCGCCCCCGGCGACGGACGGCCGCGCCCGCGCCCGCGCCCGCCGCGCCGGGCCCCCCGCCCGCAGCGCGCCGTAGGCCCACGCGGCGACGCGAATGGCGGCGAACGCCACCGCCGCCGTCACGGCGAGCGCCGCGGCGAGCACGCCCGCGACGACGAGCCCGCTCGCGCGGCGCGTCGGCGCGGGCGCCGCGAGCCAGGTCTCGAGGAGCCGCACGTTCCTGAGGTTCGCCTTGAAGCCGGCGTCGAAGAGGTCGCCGAGGAGCGGCACCGCGCCGACGACCGCGTCGACGGCGAGGTTCATCCCCATCCGCGCGACGAGCACCGTCGGGGCCCCGAGCCGCCACGCCACGAGGAGCACGTACGCCGCCGCCACGCTCGTCGCGACGTCGCCCACGCCGGGGAAGAGCCCGATGATGGGGTCGAGGCCGATGCGCAGATCGGTCCCGGGGATGCGGAACGCGGCGTCGAGCCAGCGTGCGACGAGCCGCGCCTCGCGCAGCCTGGGATCGGGCGCCCGGCCGGCGCCGCCGATTTCGAAGTCAGCGCCGTCGAGCACGCGACCGCCCCGAGACCCGGGCGCGCGGCGTGTATACTCCCCCTTCTTTCTCGACGGACGGCCCATGATCCAGATCTACGACACCACGCTGCGCGATGGCACCCAGCGCGAGGGGATCTCCCTCTCGTGCGAGGACAAGCTCCGGATCGCGCGCCGCCTCGACGAGCTCGGCGTGGCCTTCGTGGAGGGCGGCTGGCCGGGCTCGAACCCCAAGGACGCCGAGTTCTTCGCGCGCGCGCGGGACCTGCCGTGGCGGCGGGCGGCGATCGCGGCGTTCGGCTCGACCTGCCGCGTCGGCGGGGTGCCGGAGGACGACGCGAACCTCCGGGCGCTCCTCGACTCGGGCGCGCCGGTGTGCACCGTGGTCGGCAAGACCTGGACGCTGCACGTGACCGACGTGCTGCGCGCGAGCCTCGACGAGAACCTGCGGATCATCGAGCAGAGCCTGGCCTGGCTCCGCGAGCGCGGCCGCCGCGTCATCTACGACGCCGAGCACTTCTTCGACGGCTGGCGCGCCGACTCCGGCTACGCGCTCGCCACGCTCGAGGCCGCCACGCGCGGCGGCGCCGAGACGCTGGTGCTGTGCGACACGAACGGCGGGACGCTGCCGTGGCAGGCCGCCGAGATCATCCGCGCGGTCCGCGCCCGGGTGAAGACGCCGCTCGGCGTCCACGCCCACGACGACTCCGGCACGGCGGTGGCGACCTCGCTCGCCGCGGTGCACGAGGGCGCGATCCAGGTGCAGGGCACGATCAACGGCTACGGCGAGCGCTGCGGCAACGCCGACCTCTGCTCGGTCATCCCCGGGCTCGAGCTGAAGCTCGGGCTGCGGTGCCTGCCCGAGGGCCACCTCCAGTCGCTCACCGAGCTCTCCCACTTCGTCGCCGAGGTCGCGAACCTCGCCCCCGACGAGCACCTCCCGTACGTCGGCCGCTCGGCCTTCGCCCACAAGGGCGGGATCCACGTCGCGGCGATGCGGCGCAACGCGGCCTCGTACCAGCACGTCCTGCCCGAGCTCGTCGGCAACCAGATGCGCGTCGTCGTCTCCGAGCTCTCCGGCCGCGGCAACCTGCTCTCGAAGGCGGAGGAGCTGGGGCTCGGCGCGGGCGAGGGGGTCGCCGACGTGCTCGAGGAGATCAAGACGCTCGAGGCGCGCGGCTTCTCGTTCGAGGCGGCCGAGGCGTCGGTGGCGCTCATGATGAAGCGGCACGATCCGGGGTACCGCGCGCCGTTCGAGCTCGTCGACTTCCTCGTGAACGTCGAGCACCGCGACGGGCGAGGGCTCTTCTCGGAGGCGATGGTGAAGGTGCGCGTCGACGGCGAGCTCCTGCACACTGCCGCCGAGGGCGACGGGCCGGTCGACGCGCTCGACGCGGCGCTGCGCAAGGCGCTCCTGCCGCGCTACCCTCGCATCGCCGAGCTCAAGCTCGTCGACTACAAGGTCCGCATCCTGGACGGCAAGAACGGCACCGCGGCGGTCACGCGCGTGCTCGTGGACACGCAGCACGGCAAGCGCGTCTGGAGCACGGTGGGCGCCTCGCCGAACATCATCGAGGCGAGCTGGCGCGCGATCGTGGACGCCCTGGAGTACGGGATCACGATCGCCGCGGAGAACGGAGGGAGCGAAGCGTGAGGGCGAAGATCGTCGTTCTGCCCGGTGACGGCATCGGGCCTGAGGTGACCGCGGAGGCGATCCGCGTGCTCGAGGCGGTGGCGCGGAAGGGCGGCCACGTCTTCGAGCTGTCCGAGCACCTCATGGGCGGGTGCTCCATCGACCGGCACGGCACCGCGCTCACGCCGGAGGTGCTCGCCGCCTGCCAGGCCTCGAGCGCGGTCCTCCTCGGGGCGGTCGGCGGGCCGAAGTGGGACGACCCGGCGGCCAAGGTCCGGCCGGAGCAGGGGCTCCTCGGGCTGCGCAAGGGGCTCGGCGTCTTCGCGAACCTGCGCCCGGTGCGCGTGCACCCCGCGCTCGTGGACGCGTCGCCGCTCAAGGCGGATCGCCTCGCCGGCGTGGACCTGCTCGTGATCCGCGAGCTCACCGGCGGCCTCTACTTCGGCCAGCCGAAGGGCCGGGAGGAGAAGGACGGTCACGTCCGCGCCGTGGACACGCTCGAGTACCACGACTACGAGGTGCAGCGGGTGGTGGAGCTCGCGTTCAGGCTCGCCCGCGGCCGCCGGCGCAAGGTGACGTCGGTCGACAAGGCGAACGTGCTCGAGTCCTCGCGCCTGTGGCGGCAGGTGACGAGCGCGATCGGCGCGGCGAACCCCGACGTGGCGCTCGACCACATGCTCGTGGACACCGCCGCGATGCGGCTCGTCGCGGCGCCCGCGTCGCTCGACGTCGTCGTCACCGAGAACATGTTCGGCGACATCCTCACCGACGAGGCGTCGGTGCTCGCCGGCTCGATGGGCATGCTCCCGTCGGCGTCCATCGGGGCGGGCGGGCCGGGCCTGTACGAGCCGATCCACGGCTCCGCGCCGGACATCGCCGGCAAGGGGATCGCGAACCCGCTCGGGACCATCCTCTCGGCCGCGATGATGCTCCGCCACTCGCTCGGGCTCGAGGCGGAGGCGGCGGCCGTCGAGAAGGCGGCGGACGCGGCCGTCACCGACGGCGCGCGCACCCGCGATCTCGGCGGCACGCTGTCCACCCGGGCGATGGCGGACGAGGTGCTGCGGCGCCTCGCGAGTTGAACGCCCGGGTCCGGCCCCGCCCGGTCGCCCGCGCGACCGCCTCCATCGGGTCCAGGCGACCGAGGGTGAGGCGCGGAGCAGGAACGGTCCGTAAAATGAATTCGAGGCGTGCCCGTCCGTGATCCGCGGGGCGGGCGCCTTCGACTTTCGACCGTTCGCTCGAGGAGACTGCTCCCATGACCCGTCGCTCCACGGCCGCTCGCTCGCTCATCGCCCTCCCGATCGCCCTCGCGCTCGCCGGCGCGTGCGCGGTGAACCCGGTCACCGGAAAGCGCGAGCTCTCGCTCGTCTCCAAGGATCAGGAGATCGCGCTCGGCAAGCAGAGCGCGGAGCAGGTGAAGCAGCAGATGGGCGTCTACCCGGACGAGAAGGTCCAGGCCTACGTCCGCGAGATCGGGATGCGCATCGCCAAGGCCTCGGAGCGGCCGGATCTCCCGTGGCAGTTCACCGTCCTCGACGACCCCACCGTCAACGCGTTCGCGCTGCCGGGCGGTCCGGTGTTCATCACGCGCGGCATCCTCACGTACCTCGGCTCCGAGGCCGAGCTCGCGAGCGTGCTGGGGCACGAGATCGGGCACATCACGGCGCGCCACTCGGTCGAGCAGCTCTCGAAGCAGCAGCTCGCCCAGCTCGGGCTGGGGGTCGGGATGATCGTCTCGCCGGAGCTCGCGCAGATGGGACAGGCGGCCGCCGCGGGGCTCCAGCTCCTGTTCCTCAAGTACGGCCGCGACGCCGAGCGCCAGGCGGATCAGCTCGGCTTCAAGTACATGTCGCAGCAGGGCTACGACGTGCGCGAGATGTCCAAGGTGTTCGTCACTTTGGAGCGCTCCAGCGCGCAGCAGGGGGCGGGGCGCGTGCCGGAGTGGCAGTCGACGCACCCCGACCCGGGCAACCGCGCCGAGACCGCGCGCGAGCGGGCCGCCAAGGCGACGATCCCGCCGGGCGCCAAGGTGGAGCACGATCGCTACGTCCAGCTCGTGTCCGGGATGGTCTTCGGCGACGACCCGCGGCAGGGCTTCTTCAAGGGCGACACGTTCCTGCACCCGGGCCTCAAGTTCCAAATGAAGTTCCCGCAGGGCTGGAAGGCGCAGAACTCCCCGAGCGCGGTCGTGGCGGTGAGCCCGAAGCAGGACGCGGCCCTCCAGCTCGCGGCCGCCGGGAAGCTCTCGCCCGAGGAGGCGACGAAGAAGTTCTTCCAGCAGGAGGGGGTGAAGCCGCTGCAGGCGCCGCAGTCCGGGACGCTCGGGGGACAGCCCGCGACCGCGAGCTACTTCCAGGCGCAGACGGACCAGGGCGTGCTGAACGGGATCGTGTCGTTCGTGTCTCACGGCGGCCTCACGTACCAGCTGGTCGGCTACTCCCCGGCCCAGGCGTTCTCCGGCTACGAGGCGACGTTCAAGCAGGCCCTCTCGACCTTCGGCCCGCTCACGGACAAGTCCGCGGAGAACGTCCAGCCCGCCAAGGTGGAGGTCGTCCGCGTCCCGCGCGAGATGACGATCTCCGAGTTCAACCAGCAGTTCCCGTCCACCGTGCCGCTCGACGTCGTCGCCATCGTGAACGGCGTCGACAAGGACGGGAAGCTCCCCGGCGGCACGACGGCGAAGCGCATCACGGGCGGTGTGCCCGCGAAGCAGCTCCAGCAGCAGCCCGGGTCGTGAAGGGCTCCCTCGCGCCGGCCCGCGTCGGGTAACCTCGCGGCCATGGAACTGGATGCGCTCGGCGCGGCGCGGCTCCGCCGCCTCGCCCTCGGCACGGCTGCCATCGGCCGGCCCGCGTACATGACCCTCGGCCACGCCGAGGACCTCGCGGGCGGCCGCTCGCCGGAGCAGCTGGAGCGCCACGCCCACGCGGTCCTCGACGCCGCCTTTGCAGCCGGCGTCCGATGGGTGGACGCGGCGCGCTCGTACGGCCGCGCGGAGGCGTTCGTCCGCTCGTGGCTCGACGCGCGCGGCCTCGCGCCCGGCGAGGTGACCGTCTCGTCGAAGTGGGGCTACCGCTACGTGGGCGGGTGGCGGCTCGACGTGGAGCGGCACGAGGTGAAGGATCACTCCCTCGCCGCGCTCGAGGAGCAGCTCGCCGAGACGCGCGCGATCCTCGGCACGCACCTCGCCCTCTACCAGATCCACTCCGCGACGCTCGAGACCGGGGTGCTCGACGACGCGGGGGTGCTCGACGCGCTCGCGCGGCTGCGCGACGGCGGGGTCCGCGTGGGCCTCACCGTGACGGGCGTGCGCCAGGCGGAGACGGTCCGGCGCGCGCTCGCGGTGTCGCGCGGGGGGACGCCGCTCTTCGCGAGCGTGCAGGCCACCTGGAACGTGCTGGAGCGCTCCTGCGAGGAGGCGCTCCGCGAGGCGCACGCCGCCGGCCGGACGGTGATGGTGAAGGAGCCGCTCGCGAACGGCCGGCTGACCGCGCGAGGGGACGCGGGCGCGTCGGGCCCGCTCGCGGAGCTCGCGCGCGCCCGGGGCTCGACTCCCGACGCCGTCGCGCTCGCCGCGGCGCTCGCGCAGCCATGGGCCGACGTCGTGCTGCTCGGCCCCACCACCGTGGCGCAGCTCCACTCGAACCTCGCCGCCGCGCTCCTCGTGCTCGCCCCCACCGAGCTCGCCACCCTGGCGACGCTGGCGGAGCCCGCCGCCGCGTACTGGGAGCGGCGCGCGCGGCTCGCGTGGACGTGACGCGCGAGTGCCTGATGGGGCTGGAGTCTCGCCGAGCTCCTCCGGTGAAGGCGTGTGATGGACCGATGTAGTCCATGTTGACTGAATCAGTCCACTTCGTTGTGCCGGTGGGATATCCCGGGACGCGGGTTGGTGGGCGACGTGATCGGCGTCAAAGCGCGGCCTGCAACCCCGCGGATTAATTCAACAGGGCGACAAGTTGCCGCATGGCGCGGGTCAGCCGGGCCCCGTATCCCGAGTCCAAGCACCTGGACACGGGAGACGCCCATGAGCGAGTCCGAGACCGAGGTCGTCACCATCGCGGCAGAGATTCAAGCGGCGCCCGCAGCTCCCCTCTCGATCGCGAAGCGCCTCCGGGCCTTCGGAGACTTCATCTCGCAGGCCGTGGCGGTCGCCTTCACGGTGGCCCTGGCGGCGGTCACGGCGCTCGCGGCCCTGCTCGCCGTGACGCTGTTCGCCCCGGTGTTCCTCTTCCTGTTCGCCCGGGCGCTGCGGCGGCAGGAGCAGCTCAGGCTCTCCCGCGCGGCGGTCTGACGGGCCGTCGAGGATCGACGCTCCACGGCGCCGTCGGGCCCGAGCGCCGCGGCCGCGGGCCGCTCACGACAGGGCGTCGAACCGGTCGAAGCGCATCGTGAATACCGCCCGGCCCTGCGTGAGCGACCGGAGCTCGGTCGCGTACCCGAACATGCGGCGCAGCGGCGCCTCGCTCTGGATCGCCTTCGTGGCGGCGCCGCGATCCGCCACGTCGAGGATCGTCCCGCTGCGCTGGTCGAGGCTGCCGATCACCGCGCCGAGGTGCTCGCCGGGCGCGACGATCTCCACCCGCATCACGGGCTCGAGGAGCACCGGCCGGGCGCGACCGGCGGCCTCGCGCACCGCGTCGGCCGCGGCGACCTTGTAGGCCATCGGCTTCGACCCGCCCTCGCGCCACGTCGCGCCGGTGAGCACCACCTCCACGTCCTGGAGCGGATAGCCCTCGAGGACGCCGGCCTCCGCCGCCTCGCGCGCGCCCTGCTCGACCGCCCCGCGCACCTCGGCGCGCAGGAACGGCAGCGCCGCCGCTGCGGGGTCGACGCGGAAGCGGAACCCGCCGCCCCGCGCGAGCGGGCCCACCCGGACCGTCACCTCGCCGAAGAGCTCGAGCTCCTCGGTCTTCCGCTCGAACGCGGCGGTCGCCTCCCCCTCGGCGGTGAGGGTCTCGCGCATGAGCACCTGCGGCTGGCCGGTGCGGACGGCCAGCCCGAACTCGCGGCGCAGCCGCTCGGCGACGATCTCGAGGTGCAGCTCGCCCATCCCCGACACGATGAGCTGACCGGTGTCCGGGTCCTCGCCGAAGCGGAAGCTCGGGTCCTCGTCCGTGACTTGCGCGAGCGCCTCGAGGAGCGCCTCGCGGTCGGAGAGCGACGCGGCCTCGATCGCCTGCGAGATGACGGGCTCGTACGCCGAGAGCCGCTCGAGCACGACCGGGTGGCCGGGGTCGGAGAGCGTGTCGCCGGTGCGCGTCTCCTTGAGGCCGGTGACCGCGAAGATCTGACCCGCCCCGAGCGCGGGCGCCCGCTTCTTCTGCACGGCGTGCATGAGGAGCACGCGCGAGACCTTCTCGTGCCTGCGCAGGCTCGCGTTCCAGACGGTGTCGCCCTCGGCGATCCGCCCCGAGTAGACGCGCACGAAGACGTGCCGCCGCTTCTCGTCCAGGAGCGACACCTTGAAGGCGAGCGCCACGAGCGGCGCGTGCTCGTCGGCCGGACACGCCACCGCCTCGCCCGTGCGAGGGTCCTCGCCTCGCGCCGGCGGGACGTCGAGCGGGGAGGGGAGGTAGTCGCAGACGGCGTCGAGCACCTGCGGCACCCCCTTGTTGCGGAGCGCGGAGCCGCACAGGAGCGGGACGAACCTCCCGGTCAGCGTGGCGCGCCGGATCGCGCTCCGCAGCGCGCCCTCGTCCACCGAGGCGTCCGAGAGGACCGCCTCGGCCACCGCGTCGTCCACGTCGGCGAGCCGCTCGACGAGCGCCTGGCGCTCGGCCTCGCCCTCGCGCGAGATCCCCTCCGACTCGGTGAACGCCCGCGGGTCGTCCACGTCGCCGAAGCGCAGCGTGCGCCGGGAGACGAGGTCCTCGAACCCCTGGAACGCCGCCTCGGCGCCGAGCGGCCGCTGCACGGGCGCGATCACCTGGTCCGGGAAGCGTCGCCGCATCGAGGCGAGCGTCATCGCGAGGTCGGCGCCGACGCGGTCCATCTTGTTCGCGAAGGCGATGCGCGGCACCCGGTAGCGATCGGCCTGCCGCCACACCGTCTCGCTCTGCGGCTCGACCCCGTGTCCCGCGTCGAAGACCGCGATGGCGCCGTCGAGCACGCGCAGGGAGCGCTCCACCTCGATCGTGAAGTCCACGTGGCCGGGGGTGTCGATGAGGTGCAGCTCGTGCCCGCGCCACTCGAAGCTCGTCACCGCGGAGGTGATGGTGATGCCCCGCTCCCGCTCGAGGTCCATCCAGTCCATCACCGCGAGGCCGTCGTGCACCTCGCCCATCTTGTGCGTGCGCCCGGCGACGAAGAGCAGCCGCTCGGTGAGCGTCGTCTTCCCGGCGTCGATGTGCGCCATGATCCCGATGTTCCGGATGGCGCGGATGCGCCGCTCGCCCGCCGCAGGTCTCGGGCCGTCGCTCGTCATGGCTGCCCCCGGCGCCGCCTCGACCGCGGCGCGCGAGGAGTATACGGCGGCGCGGCGCGCGGCGGCGCGCGACCGGTGCCCGCGCGCACGGGCGGGCGCCGGGCTCCTCGCGCGCGGGGCCTGGCCCGTGCTCCGACGGGGCCCCGGCGCGCACGACACGCGTCCGGCGCGATGCCGCTCCGTGAAGGGCCTCGACAAGTGGTTTCGCTGCGCGCAGCGCCCCCGCCCTCTACAACAGGCGCTTCACCGGCGCCCGCAGCGGGCGCGCTCGACGGGAGGTGGACATGGCAGTTCGCGGCTCAGCCGTCGCGGGGCTCGCCCTCGCGCTCCTCGCCGCCCGCGCAGAGGCGCGGGAGGTGGCGCCGCGTCCGGCGGTGGGGGCGCCGTCCACGGAGCAGGCGCTGAGCGCCGGCGGCCTCGTGGGGTTCGAGTTCGCGAGCGGCACGACCGGCTTCGGGCTGCGGCTGGACGGCGAGCTGCCCGTCCAGGCGCTGGGTCCGAGGATGAACCTCAGCGCCCTGGGCTCGCTCGGGTTCACGCGCTTCTCGGACTCGACCTCGACGGGAGTCGGGGACTACTCGCAGGCCACCAACATCTTCAAGCTCGTGCCGGCGGCGCGCTTCACGCTCCCGCTCGCGCCTGCCGTCGCGGTGTACGGCGACGCGGGGCTCGGGCTGTACTGGGCGCGGTCGACCATCGACACGCCGTTCGGGAGCTCCTCGGATAGCGCGGTGGGCGTCACGATGCGCCTCGCGGCGGGCGGCCTCTACCACGTGAACGACAAGCTCCGGGTCGGCGTGGAGCTCGGCTGGAACCCGTACTTCGGCGACTTCTCGGAGGACACCATCAGCGTGCTCGCCGCGCTGATGGTCCGGCTGTAGCGCGCGGCGCGCCGCGGCGGCGAGCTCACCCCGCCGCGCGCGCGTCGCCGTCCAGGCCCGCCTCCGCGGGCGCGCCCGCGAGGCCGGCCTCGTCCCCGAACGCGCGCGCGACGCGGGCGGCCTCGGGGGCGCGGCCGAGCACGCTCACCAGCGGCAGGACGGCGAGGGGCACGAGGGTCGCGATCGCGCCGGCGAGGGGGACGCCGTCGGGGCCCCAGGCCGGGAAGAGCACGAAGGCCGCCGCGAGACCCGCGGCGATCGCGGCCCAGGCCCCCGCCCGCGTCGCGCGCCGCCAGAAGAGGCCGTAGACGAAGGGCGCGAGGAACACCGCCGAGAGCGTGCCCCAGCTCATCACCATGAGGTTCACGATGACCGCTGGCTTCGCGAGCGCGATGGCGAGCGAGAGCCCCACGAACACCGCGCAGAGCCCGCGCAGCACCGCCATCTGGTGCCGCGGCGTGCGCTCCCGGCCGGCGATCGCGCCGTAGAGGTCGATGCCGATCGCCGAGCTGGAGACGAGCACGAGCGACGACAGGCTCGACATCGACGCCGAGAAGACCATGAGCACGATCACCAGCACGAGCGCCTCGGGCAGCCCGGAGGTCGTGATGAAGTGCGGCATGATCTTGTCCCAGATCGGCCCGGACGGCCCCATGAGCTCGGGCGGCAGGCGCGCCCCGTAGCGGAGGTGCGTGAGCGCCCCGCTGTAGTACGCGCCGAAGGCCATGAAGAGGGCGAAGACGCCGGCGATGACGAGCGCGCGGCTGACGTCGGCGCGCGAGCGGATCGAGTAGAACTTCTGGACCATCTGCGGGAGCGCCCAGGGCCCGAGGCTCGTGATGAGCACGAGCGCGGCGAGCGTGAGCCAGCCGGGCACGGCGAGCGCGAGCGGCGTCCCCGCACCGACGTGCTTCACCGCGACGAGCCCGGGCGCCATCGCGGCGGGATCCCCGAGGAGCCGCCGCGTGGCCTCGACGAAGCCCCCGGCCTCCGGGCGGTGCGCGAGCAGCCACACCATGATCATCACGCCTGCGAACTCGACGATGCCGCGCAGGAAGTCGCTCACCGCGACGGCGAAGTAGCCGCCCATCACGAGGTACACGGCCGTGATGGCGGTGAGGAGGTAGAGCGCCGTCTCGTAGCGGATGTGGAGCGTCAGCTCGAACAGGTACGAGAGCCCCATCAGCACGGACGCGGAGTAGGGGACGAGGAACACGAAGACCACGAGCGCCGCGACGATCTGGAGCGCGCGCGAGCCGTACCGCGCCGCCAGGAGCTGCGGCATGGTGATCGCGTCGAGCCGCGCCGTCATCTCGCGCGTGCGGGCGGCGAGGAGCCTCCAGGCGAGGACCGTCCCGACCACGACGTTGCCGAGGACGATCCAGAGCGTGTGGATCCCGAAGCCCCAGCCGAGCTTGCCGGCGTAGCCGATGAACAGCACCGCCGAGAAGTAGGTCGTCCCGTAGGCGAACGCGCTCATCCACGGCCCGAGGCTGCGGCCGCCGATGAAGAAGTCGTGCACGTCGCGCGTGCGGCGCATGGCGAGCCAGCCGACGGCGAGCATCGCGACCACGTACGCGACGACGATCCCCACGTAGACCCAGGAAGGCATGCCCCGCATGGTAGTCGGGCGACACTCATCCGTGAACACCCGGTGAGCGGGGGAGGGATGCCGGCGGGAGCTATGCTCCGCGGCGCAGGGGCGCAGCCCCGGCGAAGGGGCGCCGGACGACGGGCCGATTCGCGAATCACGCGGCGAGGTCGTCCAGCTCGGCAGCACACCACGGCGGGAGGTTCATCGCGTGCCACGCACCATCATCGAGCCGTTCCGGATCAAGTCCGTCGAGCCCATCCGCATGACCACGCGGGAGGAGCGGGCGCGCCTGCTCGAGGCGGCGCACCTCAACCCGTTCAACCTGCGGGCCGAGGACGTGCTCCTCGACTTCCTCACCGACTCCGGCACCGGTGCGATGTCGGCGCACCAGTGGGCGGCGCTCGTCGAGGGGGACGAGAGCTACGCCGGGGCCCGGAGCTTCTTCCGCTTCGAGCGGGCGGTGCAGGAGCTCACCGGCTACCCGCACGTCATCCCCACGCACCAGGGCCGCGCGTCGGAGCGGATCCTGTTCTCGGTCGCGACGAAGCCGGGCGACGTCGTCCCCTCGAACACGCACTTCGACACGACCCGCGCGAACCTCGAGTACGACGGCGTCGAGCCGCTCGACCTCGTGGTGCCCGAGGGGCTCGAGCCGAGGAGCCGCCACCCGTTCAAGGGGAACATCGATCTCGGCAAGGTCGAGCGCCTGCTCGCGGAGCGCGCGGACCGGGTGCCGTTCGGCATGATCACCCTCACGAACAACTCGGGCGGCGGACAGCCCGTCTCGCTGGAGAACGTCCGCGCCTACGCGGCGCTGCTCCGCAGGCACGGCAAGCCGCTCGTGCTCGACGCCTGCCGCTTCGCCGAGAACGCCATGTTCGTGAAGCTGCGCGAGCCCGGCCAGGCGGACCGCACGCCCCGCGAGATCGCGCGGGAGATCTTCTCGCTCGCCGACGGCTGCCTCGTGTCGGCCAAGAAGGACGGGCTCGCCAACATCGGCGGCTTCATCGCGCTGCGGGACGAGCGCTGGGTGGAGGCGGCGCGGAACCTCCTCATCCTGACGGAGGGGTTCCCCACCTACGGCGGCCTCGCCGGGCGGGACCTCGAGGCGATCGCCGTCGGGCTCGAGGAGGTCCTGCACGAGGACTACCTCCGCTACCGGCTCCGCACCGCCGAGTACCTCGGCGAGAAGCTCCTCGCCGCGGGCGTCGCCATCGTGGAGCCCACCGGCGGCCACGCCGTCTACCTCGACGCGCGGAGCTTCCTCCCGCACCTCTCGCCCGCCGACTATCCGGCCTGGTCGCTCTCGGCCGCGCTCTACCTGGAGGGCGGCATCCGCGGCGTGGAGATCGGCTCGGTCATGTTCGGCAAGCGGCTCGACGACGGCTCCGAGACCTACCACCCGCTCGAGCTGGTGCGGCTCGCCTTCCCGCGCCGGGTCTACACCCAGAGTCACTTCGACTACGCGGCCGAGGTGATCTGCGAGCTCAAGGCGAAGGCGCGCGAGGTGCGCGGGGTGCGCTTCACCCACCAGGCGAAGTACCTCCGCCACTTCACGGCGGAGTTCCGCTGGGCGTGAGCCGGGCGGGGCGCTACTTCGGGACCTTCCGGTCGAACTCCCGCACGTCCTCCGCCGTGGGCGCGCCGCTCGCGTCGGTCTCCTGGGCCGGCGGCGCGGCGAGAGCGGGCCTCGCCGGCTCCGCCGCCGCGGCGAGCGGGATCGCCGGCGGGATGAGGCGCGTCTCGGGCTCGCGCGGCTTCGAGCAGGCGGACGCCGCCGCGATGGCGGCGAGCAGGGTGACGGGGACGAGCGGCAGGTAGATGCGGGACATCGGGGCTCCTCGGTGCTGCGGGTTCGAGGCACGCGAGTGCAGCCGGCGTGCCCGCGCGAGAAGCCTCACGCGGACGGGCGAATCGGCGTGCGGTGGACGGTGGGACACGGCCGGCGTGTCCTCACGCCCACGGCCGCCGTTCCCCGGGCAGGGCGACGCCGTCGAGGGCGCGGATCGGGTATTCATGGCGCCGTCACGTGTTCCTCTCCCTCTCCAAGCTCCTCGACCTCGCGGTCGCGCCCCTCACCTGGAACCTGGTCCTGCTCCTCGGCGCGGCCCTCCTCCACCGCCGCCCGCGCGCGCCGTGGGCGCTCGGGCTCGCCGCGGTCGCAGTGCTCGTCGCGCCGTCGCTCGCGCCGGTGGCCAACGGGATCCAGCGCTTCGCGGAGGCGGGCGCCGAGCGCACCTTCCGCCCCGAGGTCGTCTACGACGCCGCCATCGTGCTCGCCGGGCAGGTGGACGCCGACGCGTCGCGGGAGAGCGGCGAGACCGAGCTCCAGGACGCGGTCGACCGCGTGCTGCGCGGGCTCGAGCTCTGGCGGGCGGGGCGGGTCCGGCACCTCCTCCTCTCCGGCAGTCCGGTCGAGCTGGCGCCGGGCGAGCCGTCCGAGGCGGAGCGGCTGCGCGACGCGCTCGTCCGGTGGGGCGTGCCCGCAGCGGCGATCGTGATCGACCCGCGCAGCCGCAACACGCGCGAGAACGCCATCGAGTCCGCGCGCCTCGTCGCGGCCCACGGGTTTCGCTCGCTCCTCCTCGTCACGAGCGCCGCGCACGTGCCTCGCGCGCTCGGCTGCTTCCGCGCCGTCGGCCTGTCACCGGACGTGTTGCCGGTCGACCGGCGGGCGGGGCGGGGCGGGAGCTGGCTGCCGCGGGCGGGCGCGCTCGCGCAGAGCACGAAGGCCCTGCACGAGCTCGCGGGGAGGGTGGTCTACCGCCTCGCCGGCTACAGCCGGTGAGGCGAGAGATCGCGCGCGCTACGCGACGCGGTCGGCGGCGACGCGTGCGGTGAGCGCGGGCGCGGCGCGCGAGGGGGCGAGCGAGGCGAGATCGCCGTGCGTGCGGGCGACGTGGATGTCGATCCAGCGCGGCAGCCAGGAGGTGAAGCGGACCTCCTGCAGCGCGACGAGGCCCCGCCGCGTGACGCTGTCCACGAGCTCGTCGAGGTCGGAGAGGAAGCGCTCGTGCTCGTGCGCGTGGCGCGCGAGGCTCCTCGCGCCGGCCTGGCGGAGCTTCGCCTCCTCCTCGATGAACTGGGCCTCGGCGGCGACCCGCAGCAGCTCGAGTCTCGTCACCGCCTCGTCCACGCGTCCGGCGCGCACGGTCTCTACGAGGCGATTGGTGCGGTGCAGGAGATCGCGCTGCTTCGCGTCGATCGAGTCGATCCCAACCGCGTGACCCGAGTGCCACTGAATCCACATGAGGCGCGCCTCCTGCCGTGGGAGCTCCGGTGCGTCGGAGCCGTGTTTCGAGTGGAAAGGTCTCGCGAATTACCACGTCGGCCCCATGCGGCGCGAGGCCGCACCCGAGATTTCTAGACATCGCGCTCGAACCGCCGTGTTCCCGCGGGTCTCGCGATCTAGACCGCAATACTCGGCAATGCGCTCGATTCGAGAGTCGGTAGAAGACCGCTCCGCTCGATCTCGGAGATCCTGGCGGGCGGCCGAGCGAGCGATCTGGGTGTAGCACGTACGGTGAACCACCTCCCTCGCCCGTTCATCACGGAGGGTGAGGTGCGCGGCTCACCGCAGTGGGTGCAGGTGGTCGACGACGCCGCGGCCCCGCCCGACGGCGTAGGACCGCCTGAGCCCCTCCGTCAGGTAGGCCTTCGCGGCGCGCACCGCGTCGAGCAGCCCGTCGCCGAGCGCCAGGCGCGCGCAGATCGCCGCGGAGAGGGTGCAGCCGGTGCCGTGCGTGTTCTCGGTCTCGACGCGCGCCGCAGGCAGCTCGATGATGTCCTCGCCGTCGAAGAGCACGTCGACCGGGTCGCCCTCGAGCGCCCCGCCCTTCACGAGCACGGCCCGCGCGCCGAGCGCGGCGAGGTCGCGCGCGGCGGCGCGCATGGCGCGGACGTCGCGAACCGGGCGCCCGAGCAGCGCGGCGGCCTCGTGCAGGTTCGGCGTGACGAGCGTCGCGCGCGGGAACAGGCGCTCGACGTAGGCGCGCTCGGCCGCCGCGTCGAGCAGCGCGTCGCCGCTCTTCGCGATCATGACCGGATCCACCACGAGCGGTCCCAGCGGCAGCCGCGCCGCCGCCTCGGCGACGGCCGCGATGATCCCCGCGTTCGCGAGCATTCCGGTCTTCGTCGCGGCGACCTGCATGTCGGTCGCGACCGCCTCGATCTGCGCCACCACCATGGCGGGCTCGAGCGCCACCCAGGCCGTGACGCCGATCGAGTTCTGCGCGGTGACGGCGGTGAGCGCCGAGGTGCCGTGGAGGCGGTGGGCTGCGAACGTGCGGAGGTCCGCCTGGACGCCGGCGCCGCCTCCGGAGTCGGAGCCGGCGATGGTGAGGGCCACCTTCATGGCGCGGCAACATAACCGAAAGCCCCCGCCCGGGCGGGCCCATGTCGGCGGCCCGCCCGCCCGCGGCCCACCGGGGGGCGGGGCCCGGGGTCCGGGCGCGCCTAACATGCAGCGGTGACGCGCCGCTTCCTCTGCCTGCACGGCCACTTCTACCAGCCGCCGCGCGAGAACCCCTGGATCGAGGCCATCGAGGTCCAGGACTCCGCCGAGCCGTTCCACGACTGGAACGAGCGGATCGCCGTCGAGTGCTACGCGCCGAACGGCGCGGCGCGCCTCAAGAGCGCGGAAGACCGCATCGTCGACATCGTCAACAACTACGTCCACCTGTCGTTCAACTTCGGCCCGACCCTGCTCGCGTGGCTCGAGCGCGAGCGGCCGGACGTTCACGCGCGCGTCGTCGAGGCGGATCAGAAGAGCGTCGATCGGCGCGCGCACGGGAACGCGCTCGCGCAGGGCTACAACCACGCGATCCTCCCGCTCGCGTCGCCGCGCGACCGGCGCACGCAGATCCGCTGGGGCATCGCCGACTTCCGCCGCCGCTTCGGGCGGGCGCCCGAGGGCTTCTGGCTGCCCGAGACCGCCGCGGACACGCCCACGCTCGAGGCGCTCGCGGAGGAGGGGATCCGCTACACCGTGCTCTCGCCCTACCAGGCGCGGCGCGTGCGTCCGCCGGGCGGCGAGTGGCTGGACGCGACGGACGCGCGCTTCGATCCCACCCGGCCCTATCGCGTGCGCGCGGGGCAGCGCGAGCTCGCCGTGTTCTTCTACGACGGGCACATCGCCCGCGACCTCGCCTTCGGCGACGCGCTCTCGTCCCCCGACGCCCTCATCCGCCGCCTCGAGGGCGGCTTCGATCCCGGCCGCGCGCACGACGAGATCCTCACCATCGCCTTCGACGGCGAGACGCTCGGCCACCACAAGAAGGGCGGGGACGAGGTCCTGGCGGCGGCGCTGCGCCTCCTCGGCCGGCGCGACGACCTCGAGCTCGTGAACCTGGGGCAGGCGCTCGACCGGATGGAGCCGGAGTGGGAGGCGGAGATCGCGGAGGGCTCGTCCTGGAGCTGCGCGCACGGGATCGAGCGGTGGCGCTCCGACTGCGGCTGCAACGCGGGGGCCGAGCCGGGCTGGACGCAGGCGTGGCGCGCGCCGCTGCTCGCCGCGCTCGAGACGCTGCGCGCAGCGCTCGGCGACGTGTTCGAGCGCGAGGCCGCGGCCCTGCTCACCGATCCCTGGGGCGCGCGCGACCGGTACGTCGAGGTCGTGCTCGATCCGGATCGGCGCGAGGCGGACGAGTTCCTGCGCCGCGAGGCGGGGCGGCCGCTCGGGGCCGACGAGACGGTGAAGGCGCTCCGCCTCCTGGAGATGCAGCGGCAGGCGCTCCTCATGTTCACGAGCTGCGGCTGGTTCTTCGCGGAGCTCTCCGGGATCGAGACGGTCCAGGTGATGAAGTACGCGGCGCGCGCGATCCAGCTGGTCCGCGACGCGTCCGGCGTGGACCTCGAGCCCGCGTTCGTCGAGGCGCTCGCGCGCGCCCCGTCCAACGTCCCCGCCCTCGGCGACGGGCGGCGGGTCTACGAGAGCCTCGTCCGCCCCAGCGTGGCGTCGCTCGAGGGCGTCGGGGCGCACCTCGCCATCGCGAGCACGGTGCGCGAGCTGCCTCCGGACGGTCAGCTGTTCTGCTTCCGCTACCGGCTCGACTCTGCGCGCCGGGCGCAGTCCGGGCCCGCGACGCTCGCCGTCGGGCGGATGCACCTCGAGAGCGTCATCACGCGAGAGGCCGTCGACGCGCTGTACTGCGTCGTCCACTTCGGCGCGGCGGACTTCCGCTGCGGGCTCGTGCCGTACCCGGGCGCCGAGGCGCAGGCGGAGGTCGAGCGGATCCTCTTCGCGCAGCTCGAGCGCATCTCCTTCGCCCGGCTCCTGCGCGAGGTGGATCGCGCGTTCCCGGGGCGCGACTACGCCCTGCGCGACCTGTTCCTCGACGAGCGCCGCCGCGTGGCGGGCGTGCTGCTCGAGGGGACGATGCGCCGGTACGAGGACGACTACCTGCGGGTGTTCGAGGACAACCGGCGGCTCATGGAGTTCCTGCGGGAGATCGACTCGCCGGTGCCGACGCCGCTCAGGGTCGCCGCGGACGTGACGCTCACCCGCCGCATCCTCGACGTCACGACCCGCGCGCGGGCGGGCGCGGTGAGCATCGAGGAGGGGATCGCCGAGCTCCTCGCGACCGTCCAGCTCGCCAGCGCGCTGGGCGCGCACTTCGACGTCGTGAGGGTTCGCCGCGAGGTCGAGGAGCTCGTGCGGACGCGCCTCGAGGCGCTCGTCGCGGGGCGCGGCGGTCCGGCGCGCGCAGACGAGCTCATCGCGATCCTCGAGCTCGCGCGGCGCGTCGGGCTCTGGCTCGACCTCTGGGAGCCGCAGAACCGCTTCTGGGAGTGGGCGGGCACGCGCGGGATCACGCTCGACCGGGAGCGGACCGCCCGGCTCGCGCGGCGGCTCTGGTTCGACGAGCGGACGCTCCTCCTCCGCGCCGGGTACGCCCCGCGCCGGACCGAGGCGCCGCCCGCGCTCCGCTGATCCCGCCGCGAGGCCGCTCGCGCCGGCGCCTGGGCGACCACATCGCCTCCGTCCGTCCCACCACGGCGAGCGTCGCGCTCGCGCCGCCCCCGTGTAGAATCCGCCGCCCGGCGACTCCTCGCCGGCGGCAGGAGGCACGAGGCGCATGACGAAGACGGAGCGGACGGTCGCGCTGTACGTGGCGGCGAGCATCACGGGTGCGCTCGCCCTCGCGCTCCTCCAGGCGATCGCGGGGGGCGTGCTCACCCGGGCGCTGGAGCTGTCCGAGGACTCGATCTGGCGCGGCCTCGGCGTGGCGCGGTTCGGCCTCTTCAAGCTCGGGCTCTTCTTCGCGGTGTTCGGCGTCCTCTGGCTCGTGCTGCGCGGCGAGAGCCTCGCGCGGCGCGTCGGCGCCGGGCTCCTCGCCACCGCCGTGCTCGGGTGGGTCGGGAAGGAGCTGGTGTTCGCGGATCGCGGTCTCGCCGCGCTCTACGTGCTGCTCGGCCTCGCGGCCACGCTCGCGTCCGCGTTCGAGGCCTGGCGCCGGTGGGCGGCGGCGGGTGTCCTCGGGCTCGTGGTCGCCGCGACGGCGCTCGCCTCGCAGGGCGACTCGCTCGTCGAGGGCCGGAACTTCTTCGCTGCGATCGTGGTGGGCGTGCTCTTCTGCGCGCCGGCGATCGCCTGGGTGGCCGCGACGGGCGAGGCGGTCGACCGCGCCGGCGTGGCGCTCGATCGCTGAGGCCCGCTCGCCCGGGACCAACCCACCGTTGATTCCCGGCGTCTTCGGGGAGACGATGCGCGGGCATGACGACGCTCGTCGCGCTGACCGCCGTGCTCCTCGCGTCCGGCCCCGTGCCGGCCGCGCCGATCGAGCCTCCCCCGCCCGCGCCACCGGCTTCTCCGGCGACGCGCGCACCGCCCGCCGTCGTGGTCCACGGCGGCGCGGGGAGCGCGCGCGTCCGGATGGACGCGACGGGAGCGTCCGCGCAGCGCGGCCTCGAGGTGCTGCGCGAGGGCGGCTCCGCGCTCGACGCGGCGATCGCGGCGGTGGTGCGGCTCGAGGACGACTGCCGGTTCAACGCGGGCACCGGCGCGAACCTCAGGATGGACGGGAAGACCGTGCAGATGGACGCGGCGGTGATGGACGGGGCGACGGGTGGGTTCGGGGCGGTGGCGGCCATCGAGCGGGTGAAGAACCCGGTGCTCGTCGCGCGCAAGGTGCTCGAGACGCCGCACCTCCTCATCGTGGGCGACGGCGCGACGCGGTTCGCCCGCGCCATGGGTTTCCGGGATCACGACCCCGTCTGCCCGGAGAGCCGCGCCCGCTACGAGCGGGTCCGCCGGATCCTGTCGGGCAAGGAGCAGGGGACGGTCCCGGCCTGGCGCCGTTACGACTGGCGCAAGGCGTGGAACTTCCCGGGGCCGATCCCGGCGGCGCTGAAGGAGGCGCTCGGGACGCCCGACACCGTCGGCGCGGTGGTGCGCGACGCGGAGGGCCGCTTCGCCGCCGCGATCAGCACCGGGGGCACGACGATCACCTTCGACGGGCGGGTCGGTGACGTCCCCATCTACGCGGCCGGCATCTACGCCGGCCCACACGGCGCCGTCGCGTGCACGGGCAACGGCGAGGACATCGTGAAGCGGCTCGTCGCGAAGACCGTCTACGACGATCTCGCGCGCGGGGCGCCCGCGCAGGAGGCGGTGGAGCGCGCGCTCGAGGCGTTTCCCCCCGAGGTGGACCTCGGGGTCGTCGCCCTGTCCGCGGACGGCGAGGGCGGCGGCTGCAACTACTCGGCGGAGCGGAAGGCGTTCGACCGTCGCTACCGCGAGAACATGGCCTGGAGCGTGGCCCGGTGAGCGCGTCCGCGCAGGCGAGGAACGCGCCGTCACGAAACCGTCACACTTCACGGCCTTTGCCTGGCGCGCCGCGCGGGTCTAGGCTGCGCGCCGTGCCGGGGGGCAAGTCTAGGGGAGACGTCATCGCGACGGCGCTCGCGAGGTGGATCGGGCCAGACACGGCCCGCGCCGTGGTGCGTACGTTCTCCGATCGCGTGCTCGGCCTGAGACCGGACGAGATCGGCCCCGCTGACGTGCCGCGGCTCCTCGAGTCGCTCCGCCCCATGCTGCGAACGCTGCTCGGGCAGGGGCCAGCGGAGCACGTCCTCGCCGAGCTCGAGGAGGCGCTCCGGTGAGCATGCGCTACGGATGGCTCGCCGCGATCCCCGTCGCGGGCGCCCTCGCGGTCGCCGCGCTCGCGCTGACGACCGGAAGGGAACCCGAGCTCTGGTTCGCGACCCAGCTCGTCACCCAGTCGCTCGCGACCGTCGGGTGCCTGGCCGCCGCCGCGGCGTTCGAGCGGCGTGACTTCATGTTCCGCGCCTGGCTCCTGTCGGCCGTGTCGTTCCTCCTGCCGGTGGTGAACAAGCTCACCACGGGCCCGCACGGCGACTGGCTCGTGGGCCCCGAGCCGGCCTGGCTTCAGGTCGGCTACATCCTCGCGGTGAACGTCGCCGCCGTCGGCAGCGCGCTCCTCTTCGTCGCCGCCTTCTTCCGCGCGGGGCTCGCGCTCACCGGCTCGCGGGTGCAGGGCGCGCTCGACGGCGCCGCGGTCTTCGTCGTGGGGCTCGGGCTGGGGATCCCCACCCTCCTGCGCGACGCCGCCGACGCGCTCGTCGCGGGCGGCGCCTCGCAGGCGTTCTTCGACGCGGTCTCGGTCGCGGGCGACGTCATCTGCTTCGTGCTGGTCGCGCCGCTGTTCCGGATCGCGCGGCAGTTCCGCGGCGGCGCGCTGCAGTGGCCCTGGGGGCTGCTCGCCGCCTCCAACCTGTGCTGGCTCTTCTACGACGCGGCGGCGACCGGCGCGCGGGTCGCGGGCTCGGACGCGCTTCACTCCGTGAGCGAGGTGGTGCTCGCGCTCGCGAGCCTCAGCGCGCTCTCGGCGGCGCTCGCCCACCGGCAGGTCGTCGCGGACTCCCGCCGCGCTCCCGCGCCCTCGCGCTCCGAGCCGTGACCGGGACGCGGGCGGGAGGCGCCCGTGTCACGGAGCGCACTTTCCTGATAGCGTAAGTCGCCCGATGACGCGCCCCGTTCACCCGGGCGTCGGAGGGGACCCGCCGCCTTCCCAGAACGGCGTCGTCCTCGGCCGCGCCGTCGCCTTCTTCGTCGCGTACCTCCTCCTCTGCAGAGCGGGGGACGCCTTCTCGGCCTACCCGGGCGCGTTCGCGACCTACTGGCCGCCGGTCGGGCTGCTCGCGGGTGCCCTCCTCCTGGGCGGTCGCGGTCGCGAGCGGCTCGCGCTCGCCGGCGCCGCGATCGCGGCCGAGATCGTCGCGAGCGGCGCGACCGGCCGCAGCGCCGCCCTCGTCACCGTCAACGTCGTGGTGGACCTCCTCGACGCCGCCCTCGCGGCGGCGCTCGTGTCGAGGCTCGCCGGACCGCGGCGGCCGACGGCCAGCGTGCGCGGCGTCGCCGCCCTCGTGCTGCTCGGGGCGCTCGCTGCGCCGCTCGCGCCGTCCGCGCTGGGCGCGGCGAGCGCCATGGCGCACTACGGCTGGTCGGGGACGGTGCAGTTCCTCCACGTGTGGCGGGCCTGGTGGACGGGCGACGCGCTCGGGATCCTGGTGTTCGCGCCGCTCGTCGTGTCCTGGATGCCCGGCCGGCGGCGGCTGCGCCCGCTCGCCCTCTCGCGCGCGGTCGAGGCCGCCGTCGTGGCCGCAGCGCTGGGCGGGTCGGCGGTGCTCGTCTTCGCGGGCGGCACGCGGCTCGAGCGGAGCTACCTCCTCCTGCCGCCGCTCGTCTGGGCGGGCTCGCGCTTCGGCGTGCGAGGCGCGTCGGCCGGCGCGGCGATCGTGTCGCTCGTCGGCGCCGGGCTCACCTCCCGGACGCGCTTCCTCGATCCGAGCACCACGATCACGGCGGCGGACGTGCAGGTGCAGCTGCTCGTGTTCATCGCGGTGGCGACCGCCCTCGTGCTCGGCGCAGCGCTCGCGGAGCGAGAGCGCACGCTCTCCGCGCTCGCGGAGAGCGAGGCCCGCTTCGACGCGTTCCTGCGCCACACCCCGGCCGTCATCTTCATCAAGGATGCCCAGGGCCGGGTCGTGACCGGGAACCCGAGCTTCGCCCGGGCGCACGGCCTCGGACTGGACGAGCTCCAGGGCAGGTCGGCCGCGGAGATGTTTTCACCGACCGTCGCGCAGCGGGTGGCGGCCGTGGACCGGGCCGTCCTCGAGAACGGGGAGATCGGGCGCGAGGAGATGGAGCTGTCCGGTCGCTCCTTCGTGGCGCTCAAGTTCCGCATGCCTCGCGGCGAGGAGGCTCCGCTGCTCGGCGGGGTGGCGCTCGACGTGACGGACCTCCGCCGCGCCGAGCGTGCCTTGCGCCTCGCGCAGACGGCGCTCGAGCGCGGCTACGCCCCCGTTCTCATCCTCGATCCGGGGGGCCGCATCACCTACGCGAACGACGCGGCGCAGCGGCTCTTCGGGCGCGGGGCCGCGGAGCTCGTAGGCCGTGCGGTGTGGGACGTGGACGGCGGCTTCGCCGAGGCGGGCTGGCCGGCGCGCTGGGAGGAGATCCGGACGCACGGCGCGGCGGTGCTCGACGGGACGGTCCGCCGGCCGGAGGGCCGCGCCGACGCGGAGGTGGGCCTCTCGCACCTCGCCTTCGACGGCGCGGAGTACGCCATCTACACCGCCCGCGACCTCACGGACCGGCGCCGCGCCGAGGCGGCCGAGCGGCTCGCGGCGGTGGGGACGCTCGCCGCGGGGATGGCGCACGAGATCAACAACCCGCTCACCTTCGTCTCTGCGAACCTCGGCTGCGCGCGCGAGGCCCTCGGGGCGCGCGCGGGCGAGCCGGAGGTGTCCGAGGCGCTCCAGGCGCTCGACGACGCCGCGGAGGGGACGCGACGCATCGCGCGCATCATCCGCGATCTCGGGATCGTCTCCCGCTCGCGGCGGGACGGCCGCCGGCCGATCGACGTGCGCGACGAGATCGCGGGGGCCGCGAAGCTCGCCGAGCACGAGATCCGCCACCGCGCGCGCCTCGTGCTGCGGCTCGATCCGGTGCCGCCGGTCCTCGCGTCCGAGTTCCAGGTGGGTCAGGTGGTGCTGAATCTGCTCGTCAACGCCGCGCACGCGATCCCGGAGGGCGACGCCGCCGCGAACGAGATCCGCGTGACCTGCCGCGCCGGTCCCGGCGGGGAGGCCGTCCTGGAGGTCTCGGACACCGGCGCCGGCATCCCGGCGGAGCTGGGGCGACGGGTGTTCGAGCCGTTCTTCACGACGAAGCCGCCGGGCCAGGGCACCGGGCTCGGCCTCTCCGTCTGCCACGGGATCGTGACCGGGCTCGGCGGGAGGATCGAGCTCGAGAGCGAGCCGGGCAGGGGGGCCCTGTTCCGGGTCGTCCTCCCGGGGGCATCGGAGGCCCGCCCCCCCGAGCCGTCCTCCCCGTCCGCCGGGCACGCCGAGCGCGCGCGCATCCTCGTCGTGGACGACGAGCCGCTCATCGGGAGCACAGTCCGGCGGGTCCTCGCCGGTCACGACGTGGACTGCATGACCGACGCACGCGCCGCCCTCGCGCGCCTCGCGGGCGGCGAGCGCTTCGACGTGGTCCTGTGCGATCTGATGATGCCGGACCTCACCGGCATGGATCTCCACGAGGCGCTGGCGCGCGCGGCGCCCGACGCGGCCACTCGGATGGTGTTCATCACAGGGGGCGCGTTCACGGACCGGGCCCGGCGCTTCCTCGAGGCGAGCGGGCTGCCGCGAGTCGAGAAGCCGTTCGCGCCCGCGGTCCTCCGCGAGGTGGTGGGCGCGCTGCTCGCCCGCGAGCAGGTCCGCCGCGCCGGGTGACCCGCCGCCGGCCCGCGGCGGAAAGGCTCGCGCGGCTCGGGGCGCGGCGGCATGGGTGAGGGTGGGATGGAGCCGATCGTCACGTTTCGTGAAGTGGCCCGGGAGTACCGCACCGCGGGCGGGGCGGTGCTCCGCGCCCTGCGGGGCGTGTCCGGGGAGGTGCCCGCCGGCCGGATCGTGGCGGTCACCGGCCGGAGCGGCTCCGGGAAGTCCACGCTGCTCCACCTCGCCGCCGGCATCGACGCTCCCACCTCGGGCGAGGTCGTCCTGCTCGGCCGGCCGCTCGCTGCGCTGTCCGATCGCGAGCGGACTCGGCTCCGGCGCGACCACGTCGGGCTCGTGTTCCAGTTCTTCCACCTCTTGCCCCACCTCTCGGTGGAGGAGAACGTGCTCGTGCCCGCGCTCGTCGCGGGGGATCCGCTCCGCGAGGCCGCGGCCCGTGCCCGCGGCCTGCTCGCGCGCGTGGGCCTCGAGGCCCGCGCCGGGGACGCGGTCCAGAAGCTCTCCGGCGGGGAGATGCAGCGCGTCGCGCTCTGCCGGGCGCTGCTCCGGCGGCCGCGCCTCCTCCTCGCGGACGAGCCCACGGGGAACCTCGACGAGGAGAGCGGCGAGCGCGTCATGGAGCTCCTGCTCGGGCTCGCCCGCGGCGAGGGGAGCGCCGTGCTCTTCGCGACGCACAGCCGCGAGCTCGCCGCCCGCGCCGACGAGACCTGGACCCTCCACTCCGGCCTCAGGGAGCCCTGAGCCATGAGGCGCTACCTCGTGCGCGCCGTCGGGAAGGAGCTGCGCGCCGCGCGCGCGCTGTTCCTCCTCGCCGTCGCCGGGGTGGCCCTGGGCGTCGGCTCGGTGCTCTCCATCCAGCTCCTCAACCGGAGCGCCCTCGGGGCGTTCGCCGGGTCCGTGCGCGCGGTCTCCGGGGAGGCGGACCTCTCCGTGCTGGGCTGGGCGGGGTTCCTCGACGAGCGGCTCCTCGACGAGGTGCTCGCCGTCCCGGGCGTCGCAGCCGCCATCCCGCTCTGGCGCGCGGAGGCGGCGGTGGACGGCCGCGCGGACGCGAGCCTCGAGCTCGTCGGCGCGGATCTCCTCCAGGCCGCAGTGCGGGCCCCGTGGCGGCTCCCCGAGGGGGAGCTCGGCGAGGCGCTCACGCGGAGGGGTTGGGTGGCCGTCACGCCCGCCCTCGCCGCGGAGCTGGGCTGGCGCGTGGGCGACCGGATCCCGGTGTCGCTCGGCTCGAGGCGCGCGACGCTCGTCGTCGGCGCCCTGGTGGACCTGCAGCGCATCGCGCCGCTCGCCAGCCGGCGGCTCGCGGTGATGGACCTCGCCCAGGCCCAGGCGCTCCTCGGCGAGCGCGGGAGGATCCACCAGCTCGACGTGCGCGCCGCGGAGGGGGTCGCGCCGGAGGCGCTCCGCGCGAGGCTCGAGGCCCGCCTCGGCGGGCGCGCCCGGGTGCTCACGCCCGAGCAGCGCACCGCGGAGGCCGAGGGGCTCCTCGCCGCGTTCCGCCTGAACCTCACGGCCCTCTCGCTCGTCTCGCTCCTCGTGGGCGGCTTCCTCGTCTACGCCTCGGTGCGGGCCTCGCTCGCGCGCCGGCGCGAGGAGCTCGGCGTCCTGCGCGCCGTGGGCGCGACCCGCGCGCAGGTCCTCCGGCTCGTGCTCGCCGAGGCGGCGCTCCTCGGCGTCGCGGGCACCGCGGCGGGCATCCCGCTCGGCTGGCTCGCAGCGCGCGCGAACGTGGCGGCCGTGAGCGGCACCATCCGCAGCCTGTACCTGCTCGAGGGGATCGAGGCCGTGACCGTCGGCCCCGGCCTCGTCCTGCTCGCGGTCGCGACCGGCGTCGCGGGCGCGGTGGCGGGTGCGCTCGGGCCGGCGCTCGACGCGAGCCGGGAGGATCCGCGCGCGCTCCTCGCCTCGATCACGCTCGAGGAGCGGGTGCGCGCCCGCTCCGGCCGCACGCTCGCCGCCGGGCTCGCCGCGCTCGCCGCGGGCGCGGCGGCGCACCTCGCGCTCCGGGGCCGCTGGCCGCCCTCCGCGTTCGTGCTCGCGCTCGGGGTCCTCGTCGCCGTCCCGCTCGCCGCGCCGGCCGCCATCCGGCTCCTCGGCCGCGCCGGGCGGCCCCAGCGGCTCGGGGTCGCGTACGGCGCGCGCACGCTCGGGGCGAGGCTCGGCTCCTCGGCCGTCGCGGCGGGGGCGCTCGCGGTCGCGGTGGCGATGCTCGCCGGGGTCACCGTCATGGTCGGCAGCTTCCGCGGCTCCGTGGAGCGCTGGCTCGACGCGACCCTCCGGGCGGACGTGTTCGTCACGACGCCGTCGTGGCGGCGCGCGCGCAGCGACGCGACGCTCGCGCCGGAGGTGGTCGCGCGGCTCCGGCAGGCGCCGGGGCTCGTCGCGGTCGATCTCCTCCGCCAGGTGCAGGTCCAGGCGGCCGGCAGGCGCATCTCGCTCTCCGGGATCGACGGCGCGCTGCCCGGCGGCGAGCGGCGCTTCGCGCTCCTCGCGGGAGACCCCGCCGCGGTGATGGCGGCGCTGCGGAGGGGCGCCGCGCTCGTCTCCGAGCCGCTCGCGCGGAAGGCCGGCCTCGCGCCCGGGTCGCGGCTCGCGGTGCGCGGCCCCGAGGGCGAGATCGCGCTGCCCGTCGCGGGGGTGTACCGCGACTACGGCACCGAGGGGGGCGCCGCGCTCGTGGACCTCTCCACCTTCGCGCGCCTGTTCGGGCCCGGCGCCCCGTCGAACGCCGCGCTGTACCTCGCTCCCGGCGCGGATGCCGAGGCGACCGTCCTCCGGCTCCGCGCGGCGCTGCGGGACCACGCGCTCCAGATCCGCTCCAACCGGACGCTCCGCGCGGAGGTGCTCGCGCTCTTCGAGCAGACGTTCGCCGTGACCCGGCTCCTCCAGGTGATGGGGCTCGTCATCGCGGCCGCCGGGGTGACGCTCTCGCTCCTGGTTCTCGCCCGCGAGCGGCGCGGCGAGCTCGCCCTGTACCGCGCCCTCGGCGCCACGCGTCCGCAGCTCTTCACGGTGTTCCTCGGACGCGGCCTCGGCATCGGCGTCGTCGGCCTCGCGCTCGGCGCGGCCGGCGGCGCCGCGCTCGCGCTCGTGCTCGTCGAGGTGGTGAACCCTGCGTTCTTCGGGTGGAGCATCGCCCTCCACCCTCCCTGGGCCGCGCTCGCAGGGCAGGCCCTCGCGATCCTCGCCGCCGCCGCCGCGGCGAGCCTCTACCCGGCGCTCACGGCGAGCCGCACCCCGGCGGCGGAGCTCTCTCGCGATGCGCTCTAGCCCCCTCGCCGCGCTCCTCGCCGTCGCGCTGGCCGGCGCGCCGGGGTGGCGTCCGGCGGATCCCGCGCATCGCTGGGAGCTGCCCCGCGATCACCACGCGCACCCGGACCACCGGAACGAGTGGTGGTACTTCACGGGGACGCTCGCCGTCGTGGACGCTCCGGCGCGCCGGCTCGGCTACCAGCTCACCTTCTTCCGAGCCGGGCTCTCCCCGGACCCGCCCGCGCTCGACTCCGCCTGGGCGGCGAGCCAGGCGGTGATGGGCCACGCGGCGGTGACCGACCTGCGCTCCGGGAAGCACGTCTTCTCGGAGGTGCTCTGGCGCGCCGCGCCGCTCCTCGGCGGCTTCGGCGCGCCGTCCGATCCCGTCCTGGCCTGGGCGCGCGCGCCCGCGGGCACTCCGGGGCGCTGGACGCTGCGGCTCGAGGACGGCGCGTTCCACCTCGCCATGCGCGACGACGCGCGCGGCATCGCCTTGGACCTCGTCGCCCGCCCGTCGAAGCCCCTCGTCCTGCAGGGGCCGAACGGCTACAGCCGCAAGGCGGCGCAGGAGGGCTACGCGAGCCTCTACGCCTCGTACACGCGGCTCGCGACCGAGGGGACGGTGACGGTGGGCGCGGAGACGCTGCGCGTGCGCGGCGAGAGCTGGATGGATCAGGAGGTCGGCTCGTCGCAGCTCGCCCCCGCGCAGGTCGGCTGGGACTGGTTCAGCCTCCGGCTCGCGGACGGGCGCGACCTCATGCTGTACGTCCTCAGGCGCGCGGACGGGAGCGTGGACTGGCGGAACGGGACGCTCGTCGCGCCCGGCGGCGCGTCGCGCGTGCTCGCGCCGGAGGAGTGGAGCGTCACCGCGCTCTCGACCTGGCGGAGCCCGCGCGGAGTGACGTACCCGGCCGGCTGGCGGATCGAGGTGCCGCGCGAGGGGCTCCGGCTCGTCGCGGCGCCGGAGGTCGCCGGGGCGGAGAACCGCTCCGCGCTGGCCGGCGGCATCTCGTACTGGGAGGGGCCGGTCCGGCTCACGGGCGCGGACGGGCGCGCGGCGGGCGAGGGGTACGTCGAGCTCACCGGCTACGGCGAGGGTACGCGGCCGCCGCTCTGAACGTCCACGGAGGGTTGCCGCACGCCCCGGCGACGGCTGGCGCGTCGTCGCAGGCGGCTCGCCTCGTCGGCGGGTCGCGGAGCCGGGCGGAACCCCAGAGGGCGCCGCGCCGGGGGGCGACGCCCCGGTTACCGTCCAGGGATATGGCGCAGCCGGACGAACTCGCCACCACGGGCGCCCTCGCCGCAGCCGGCGCCGCCGCCATCGCGGCGAGCTTCGAGGCATATCAGGACGAGCGGGTGCGCATCACCGCCCGGGCGCGCGGCCGGTTCGAGGCGAAGGACTGGGCCGGCGGCCAGGCCGACGCGCGTGAGCGGCTGGATCTCCGCGATCGGCTCGTGAACGCCTGCGTCGGCACGGTGCGCGCCGAGCTCGGCGCGGCGGCGCACGATCACCCCCTCTGGCGGAGCATGAAGGAGCTCTACGAGGCGCGGGTGGCGGCGCGGCCGGACCGGGAGATCGCGCAGTCGTTCTTCAACTCCGTCACCCGGCGTGTGTTCGTCACGGTGGGCGTGGATCCCGCCATCGAGTTCCTGGCGGCCGACGGTCCGGCGGTCCGCGAGGGCGGCGTGCCCGTTCATCGGAGCTTCCGGCGCGAGGTCACGACCGAGGCGCTCCTCCGCACCGTCCTCCGCGCCTACGCCTTCGCGGTCCCCTACGAGGACCTCGAGCGCGACGTGCGCATCGCGGCGGTCGAGCTCGACGCGCACCTGCGCGAGCTCGACGACGGCCAGCCGATCGAGACGGTCGAGCTGGTGACGTCGGTCTTCTACCGCGGGAAGGGCGCCTACCTCGTCGGGCGGCTCCGGCGCGGGCGGTTCACGACCCCGCTCGTCCTGGCCCTGGTCCATGGCGCGGGCGGCGTGGTCCTCGACGCCATCCTCCTCACCGCCGAGGACGTCTCGATCGTGTTCAGCTTCACGCGCTCGTACTTCCACGTGGAGGTGGAGCGACCGCGCGAGCTGGTGGCGTTCCTCTCCACGCTCATCCCGCAGAAGCGGGTGTCGGAGCTCTACATCGCGCTCGGCTTCAACAAGCACGGCAAGACCGAGCTGTACCGGGAGATCGCGCGCCACATCGCCGCCACCGGCGAGTCGTTCGTGCCGGCGCGCGGCGACAAGGGGCTCGTGATGAGCGTGTTCACGATCCCGGGGCTCGACGTCGTCTTCAAGGTCATCAAGGACGAGTTCAAGCCGCCCAAGCAGACGACGCGCCGCGAGGTCATGGACAAGTACCGGCACGTCTTCCGCCACGACCGCGCCGGCCGGCTGGTGGACGCGCAGGAGTACGAGCACCTCGCGTTCCCGGCGGACCGCTTCTCGCCCGAGGTGCTGCGCGAGCTCCGGGAGGAGTGCGCCGGGAGCGTGGAGATCGGGCCGCGCGAGGTCGCCGTGCGGCACCTCTACGTGGAGCGGCGCGTGACGCCGCTCAACCTGTTCATCCGCGAGGCGGACGAGTGGACCGCGCGGCAGGCGGTGCTCGACTTCGGCCGCGCGCTCAAGGATCTCTCCGCGACGAACACCTTCCCGGGCGACCTGCTCCTCAAGAACTTCGGCGTGACGCGGCACGGGCGCGTGATCTTCTACGACTACGACGAGCTCACGCGGGTCACGGACTGCGTGTTCCGCGACCTGCCCACCGCCTCGGGCGACGACGAGGAGACGAGCGGGGAGCCCTGGTTCTACGTGGGGGAGAACGACATCTTCCCCGAGGAGCTGCTCCCCTTCCTCGGCCTGACCGGGCGGCTGCGCGAGGTCTTCCTCCACGCGCACGGGGACCTGCTCACCGGGCGCTACTGGCGCGGCATCCAGGAGCGGATCCGGGAGGGGGAGATCGTGGACATCTACCCGTACCGCGAGGAGCAGCGGCTCGTGCACGGATATGCCTAGCCGTGCTCAGTCCGCGGCGGTCCGCTCCGTCTGTCGCGTCGCCAGGATGGCGCGATCGATCGCGTCGCCCGTGCAGAACCAGGAGAAGAGCCCGCCGGCGCGCCGCGCCGACTCGAGCGCGGGGAGCGCCGCCGGGTCGCGCAGCTCGCCGAGGAGCTCCGCCGCCGCGCGGCGCGAGCCGCAGCTCTGGGCGCCGGCGAGGAGCTTCCGGGCGTTCTCGCGGAGCGCCGCGTCCTCGCGCAGCGCCGGGCGGGCGGCGAGCGCGACGCGGTAGCGCCGCAGGCACTCACCGCTCGCGCCGCGGGCGCACGCGACGTCGCCGCGGAGCTTCTCGACGAGCGGATCGCCCGGCCGGCTCCTCGCGGCCTGGTCGACCCGGGCGCGCGCGTCCGCGAGCCGGCCGCTCCTCAGGAGCGATGCGACGTCGCCTGCGAGCGCCGCCTCGCTCCGGGGCAGGTACAGCGCCGCGAGCGCGAGGGCGGGGAGGGCGAGGAGCGTGAGGCGCCGTGGAGAGGCGACGAAAGCGCGAGCGAGGCCCGGCGCCCGGGTGAGCGCGACGAGGATGGCGGGCGGGAAGGGGCGATGGGCGGGGGTCGGAGATGGGGTCGGGGTCGCGGTCGCGGTCAGGGTCGGGGTCGGGGTCAGGGTCGGGGTCGGGGTCAGGGTCGGGGTCGGGGTCAGGGTCGGGGTCGGGGTCCGGGTCGCAGTCGCGGTCGCGGTCGCGGTCGCGGTCGAGGTCGAGGTCGAGGTGTGCAGCCCCGTCGTCTGCGCGGCCGCAGCCGCCGCCGGGAGCGAGGCCGCGCTCGCGGTCGGCTCCCCGAGCCTCGCGCTGCCCAGCACGACGCGGAGCTCCTCGGCGAGCTGCGCCGCGGTCGTCCGTCTCCACGCGCGCCGGGAGAGCCCGCGGGTGACCGCCGCGGCGAGCCCGGCGGGAAGATCGGGGCGAAGCACGGCGAGCGGGACCGGCTCCTCGTGGAGCACGCGGCGGATGGCCTCGAGCGGCGTCTCGGCCGGGAAGGGCGGACGACGGGTGAGCAGCGCGTAGATCATCGCGGCGAGCGCGAACGCGTCTCCGCCGCGGGACGGCGCGCCGCCGCGGAGGAGCTCGGGGGCTGCGAAGCCGAGGGCGGAGGCGGCGGCGGGATCGGCGGGATCGGGGTGGAACGGCAGCTCGGCGTCGACGAGCGTCACGGACCCGTCCGCCGCGACGACGACGTTGCCCGGGTGCAACCGACCGTGCACGCGGCCGCGCCCGTGCAGAACGAGGACGGCGCGGGCGAGCGCGCCGGCGAGGTCGAGAGCCGCGGCGACCGGCGGCGGGGCGGCGAGCACCTCGGTGAGCGTCCGGCCCGGCACGAACGGGCGGAGGAGGTGTGCGGCGCCCTCGTGCTCCAGCACGGCCGCCGAGGCGCCGGCGCAGGCGCGCGCCCGGCGCTCGAGCTCTCCTCGTCCGACGCCCGCCCGGCGGAGCACGGCGAGCGTCCCGGCCGCCTCCGCCCGCACGAGCAGCGTCCGGCCGGGGCGGAGCACCGAGACGAGGGCGTGGCCGGGCATGGGCAGGGTTCGCGCCGCCGCGCCCCCGCTCGCCGTGATCGCCTCGCGCGCCGGAGTCATGGCCGGCCGCTCAGGGGAAGAGCAGCGACGCGGTGAGCGCCGCCTCGAGCCGCGTGTACACGTCCGCCACCCGCTCCGCGCGCGCCTCGCCGCCGACCCGGAGCCGCTGGCCGACGCGCTGCGCGAACGCGAGCCGGGCGTCGCCGCCGGCGCGGACTCCACCTCCCGCGCCGCCCACGACCTGCAGCGCGGGCCCGGCGTCGAGCGAGAGCCAGCCGCGCGCGCCCGCCTCGCGGGTCACGGACAGGCGTGGCGAGGCCGAGACGAAGAGCGGCGGCGAGAACACGCCCGGAGCGGCGTCCAGCGGGTCGCTCGTCGCGGAGAGATCGCGGGCGTGGTGGAGGGCGTCCGCGGAGACGCCCGCCGCGATCGCGAACCCGCGGGCTCGCGTGAGCGCCCGATCGACGCGGGCGCCCAGGCCCGCCGCGAAGACCGGCGAGATCCGCTCGGCGGAGATGGATCCCGCGCGCGCGGTGAGCTCGACCCGCGTGGCGCTGCCGCCTGCCAGGCGAAGCTCCACGAGGTTGTCGCTCGCCGCCCCCACGCGCGCGTCGCCGGCGCCCTCGCCGGCGTAGGCGCGGAAGGAGTCGAGGCGCGAGGCGCGCCGGAGCTCCAGCGAGGCCCGCCGGTCCTCGGTGGCGCGCTGGAGGGCCACGCCGCCCGACAGTCCGGCGGCCCCGCGGCGCACGCCGTCGAGCGCGCCCCGCAGCTCGAGCCGCGTCCCCGGCGACGGGCGCCACTCGCCCTGCACCCTCACGTCGGCCCCCGAGGCCTCGGCGCCCGCCTCCCCGCGCGCGACGGCGAACCCCGCCTCGACGGCGCTCGAGGTGAATGGCGTCGGCTCCGCGGCGCCGGACACGAAGGCGCCCACCCGCGAGAGCCTCGCGCCGCCCGGCTGCGCGAGCACCCGCGCGCCGCCGCCCGCGGCCGGCTCGCGCCCCACGCGGAGCGAGCGCTCCAGCGCGGCGACGTCCGGGCGCGCCGGGCCGTACCGCTCGGCGAGCTCCCCGTGCGCGAGGGCGCGGTCGGCGTCGCCGTTCCAGGCGAAGGCGTGCGCGAGGCCGCGGTGCGCCTCCGCGTCGTTCGGCGCCTCGGCGAGCACGGTCTCGTAGACCGCGATGGCGTCCTTGCTCGTCTCCCGGCGCGCACCGAGGACCCGAGCGAGGCCGACCCGGGCGCGCCGCGAGCGCGGCCGCTCGCGCAGGACCGCCTCGTACTCGCGGCGGGCGGCGTCGGCCGAGGCGGGATCGGCAGCGAGCACCTCGGCGTACTCGAGCCTCGTCTCGGGGGAGGGCCGGAGCGCGAGCGCGCGCGCGTACTCGCCGCGCGCCTCGTCGCGCCGCCCCGCGCGGGCGAGCGCGCGGGCGCGGCCGAGCCGCAGATCGGGATCGTCGGGGTGGCGCTCGAGGAGCGCCGCGTAGCGCCCGGCCGCCTCTCCCGCCCGGCGCGGATCCTCGGCCGTGATCCGGGCGAGCTCGCGCGCGGCGCGCTCGTCCCCGGGGCTCGCGGCGAGGCGTCGCTCGAGCTCGCGCACGGCCTCGTCGCGGTGGCGGCGATCCCAGAGCAGGAGCTTCAGCCACTCGTCGCGCAGCGCCGCGTCCTCCGGCGCGCCCGAGAGGAGCGTCCGGTACTCCGCGAGCGCCTCGTCGAGGGTGGCGCGGTCGCGCCCCAGGAGCCGCGCGAGCTCGTGGCGGCGCGCGGGATCGTCCCGGCGGCCGAGGCCCATGCGCAGGTACCTCACCGCGTCCTTCGAGCGGTACGCGTACCGGGACCACTGCAGCAGGCGGGCTTGCTCGAACGCGAGCTGCCAGTCGTCGGGGAAGCGCGCGAGGTGGCGATCGAGCTCGGCGACGGCGCGGTCCGTCTCGCCGTTCTGGAGCAGCGCCCTGCACAGCTCGTGGGAGGCCTCGCGGCTGTTCGGGTTCAGCTCGAGCGCCTTGCGCCACGCCTCGATGGCGGCGCCGTAGTTCGCGATCTGCATGTTCGCGCGGCCGCGCGACAGGTACCAGGACTCGGCGAGGCCGGCGCGCGCCGCGGGCGCGAGGGCGAGCGCGGCCGCGATGATCGCGGTGCGGATCGAGGGGCTCATGCTGGATCTCTCTCGGGTCTTTGCGAGGGCTCTCTAGGCGGCAAGGTATTCATGCGCCTCGCCGCCCGGGAGCGGGGCGGGCAGGAAGGCGAGCCCCGCGCGCCACAGCCCCGGGAGCACCCGGCGTGCGTGCGCGACGCGCACCCAGCGCACGCCATCGCGCAGCACGACGGGCAGGGCTTCCGCCGGCGGTCTCCCGAGGAAGAGCGCGCCGAGCCCCCCCGGCGAGGTGTCGAGCACGACGCCCCGGACGCGCCGGGAGGCCCCCACCCACGCGAGCCCGCGCAGCGTCCCGCGGCGGGGCGCCAGGCGACGGCGCGCGCGGAGCGGCAGGAACGCGCGGACGATCCCGGCGAGGAGCTGGAGCGCCATCGCGACCTGGCTGCGGGTGCGCCCGTCGTGGGCGCCCGCGAACGCCTCCTCGGCGGAGAAGGCGATCCGCACGAGCGCGCGGCGCGACTCCGCGGGGAGCCCCTCGAACGCGAGGCCGGCCCGGGCCGTCCCCTGCACCTCCTCGCGCCAGGCGACGCGGGCGCGCACTCGCAGCGGCTCGGGCGTCACGAACGAGAGCTCGACCTCGGCGGGCAGGGTCGCGCCCGCGGGCAGCCGGAGCGCCGCGCCGGTGAGGGAGAGGTCCACCGTCTCCGCGGAGAGCGCGAGCCCCGGCGCCTCGACGCGCACGGGCACGCGCCGCCGCACGCGCTCGTCCTCGCGGCGCTGCGGCCGCTCCCACGCGACGAGGAGCGCCGCGAGCACGGCGGCGAGGTTCGCGCCGGCCCAGAACAGGTTGAACGCGTACGCCTCGACCTCGATCCCGAACGCCAGGAGCTCGAACGCACCCTTCCCGAGCGCGACCGCGGCGAGCGCCGCGGCAGCGATCGTGAGCCGCGAGGAGGACGCGTCGAACCGGCGGCGGTCCGACACGATCCCCTTGGGCGTCACCTTGAACCCGAGGCTCTTCGGCAGGAGCAGGTCGAGGGTCGCCCGGGCGAGCGGGAAGGCCACCGCGGCCTCGTAGACGGTCCCCCACAGCAGCCGGGGCCAGCCGGGGAGGAGCGCGTTCGCGGCGAGCGTGGAGAGCAGGAGGTGGGGGACGAGGTACGCGAGGAGGACGGGGAGGTCCGCGAAGAGCGGGTGGAGGTGGAAGAGCAGGTACCAGAGCGGCGTCAGGAAGAAGGCGACCCGCGCCAGCGGGAAGAAGAAGTACCAGAGCGAGGCGAAGTAGCCGACGCGGTGGCGGAGCGGGAGGCCGCGCTCGAGGAGCGGGTTGTCCTTGAAGAAGATCTGCAGGCACCCCAGCATCCAGCGGCGCCGCTGCACGAGGTAGCTCTGCACGTTCTCGGCGGAGAGCCCGACGGCGAGGTCCTCGTCCACGAACGCCGAGCGCCAGCCACGCGCGTGCAGCTTCTGGCTCGTGTGGATGTCCTCGGTGATGGAGAGCAGGTTGAAGCCGCCCACCGAGGCGATGGCGGCGCGGCGGAACACGGCGCCCGAGCCCACGAAGAACGCGCCCCCCCAGCGATCGCGGCCCGCCTGGATGGCGTGGTTGAAGAGGTCCGCCTCGTTCGGCACGGCGGGGCCCGTCCCGAACGCGCGCTGGAAGACGTCGGGGTTGTAGAAGTGGTGGGGCGTCTGGACGACGCCCATGCGCGCGTCGCGGAAGTGCGGGACCGTGCGCTCGAGGAACGCGGCGCTCGGCACGTGGTCGGTGTCGAACACCACGACGAGCTCTCCCGCCGTGAGCGAGAGCGCGTTGTTGAGGTTCCCCGCCTTGGCGTGCCGCTTCGGCCCGGCGATGTACCGCGCGCCGTGCTCGGCGGCGAGCCGCGCGACCGACTCGCGGTGCGAGTCGTCGCAGACGTGGACGGTCATCCTCGAGTAGCGCATGGCCATGCAGGCGGCGAGCGTCTTGTCGAGGATCTCGAGCGACTCGGAGTAGATGGGGACGAACACGTCCACGGACGGTGCGTTCTCGCCCGGCGCGAGCGCCGCGGGCGCCTCGCGCCGGCGCCGCGAGACGCCGACCTGCACGACGAGGAGGAGGACGGTCGAGAACGCGTACGCCTCCGCGGCGAGGAGCGACAGGCTGATGACCGGCCCGAGCGGCTCGACGAAGTTGAGCGTCTCGCGGGCGCGCCAGCCCAGGTAGCGCGCGGAGAGGGCGACCGCGAGCGCGACGAGCCCCGCGCGAGCCCAGGTGAACCGCCTCGCGAGCGGCGCGAGCGCGAGGGCCGCGAGCACCGGCAGGAGCGGGAAGCGCTCCTCGAACGGGCTCCAGTCGATCCCGAGCAGGAACGCGAGCGGCTCGTCGAAGCGGCGCGTGACGCCGAGCTCGAGCGCGCGCCCGAGCCAGAGCCAGTTGTGCAGGTAGTAAGGGGTCTCCTCGCCCGCGAGCGCCCGCTCGAAGATCGAGTCGAGCTTCCCCTCGCGCAGCCCGGCGGCGAGCGCCGGGTCCTCCACCGCCGCGAGGGCCGCGACGGAGGCCATGTGCGGCTGGCCGTCGAGCTCCGACAGCGCGCGGCCGCCGGGGGTGTAGCGATCGCGGAGCCGCCCCTCGGCGCGGAGGGCCTCGCGCGGGAAGGCGAGCATGCGGGCGCGCAGGTCCGCCTCGCCGCGCCTCCCGAACCAGCGCGCGTCGAGCGCGACGCGCCAGAAGATCGGGACTGCGTCGTAGCCGAAGACCTGGGGCGCGCCGCCCCCGGGCTTCTCGAGGAGCAGGGCGCCGGACCGCGGATCCACCCAGATCCGCTCGGGCGGCAGCACGAGCCCCTTGTCGAAGTAGAGGAAGCGGAGGACCTCGTAGCTCCCGCGCACGAGCTCCTTCCACGGGTGGGCCGGATCGACCTCGGCGAAGACCTCGTAGGCGTAGGGGGCGAGGTAGGCGACGTGGATGGTGGGGTAGCGCTCGCGCGGCGCCCAGTTCCCGCCGGTGGGCAGGAACCTCCCGCCTGCCTGGATCACCTCGCGCGCCCAGACGTCCGCGAGGAGGCGCCTCGCCTCCTCGAGGTAGCGCGCCTCGCCGAACCGGCGCGACGCCAGCACGAGCGCGAGGGCGCTGTCCTGATCCGCGTCGGTCGCGGCGTTCCGATCCTGGACGCCGTCCTTCCACTTCCAGGCGAGGAGCCGGTCGTCGCGGACCTGGAGGTTCTCGCGCGTCCAGCGCCACACCTCGTCGAAGGTGGCGCGATCGCCGGCCCACACGGCGCGGAGGAGCGCGTACGACTGGCCCTCGGAGGTCGTGATGCCGCCCTCGTCGCGCTCCACGACGCGGCCGCGCTCCACGTGCGCGTAGCGATAGAAGCTCCACAGGGCGGAGAGCTCGTCGCGCTCGCGCGCCCGGGCGTCGCGCGCGCGGCCCGCGTCGCCGTGGCCGCAGGCGAGGAGGGCGGAGAGGGGGAGGAGGAGGATCCAGGCGAGGTCCCGCATGCGCCCACGGAGGGTGGGGGCGGGCGATCGTCCGAGGAAGCACCCGCCCGGATCACGGGCGAGCGAGGCGCCGAACGGGGGACGCGTGGCGGGCCGGGATCGGCCCGTCTTCGCCCGAGCTGGCCCCCTAGGGAGCGCCGCCCCGACGGGACCGAAGGGCTCAGCGGCGACGGACGGCGGCCACCACGTTGGGGACCGGCCAGGGCTCGTGGTTATCGGCCTGCGGCAGGTGCTCGAATCCGCCCACCCACTCGTGCTCGCCCCCGCCGCCGCGCACGTAGAGCTGAGCCTCGGGGCCGCCCTCGACGTACATCGCCTGGCGCAGGTCGATCGGGAGCGCGAGGAGCGCGTTCACGAGGTCGTAGACGGGCCAGGGTGTCCGCGCGTGGATGAAGAGGACGCGCCCCTTCCCGTCCATGCCGATCGCCGCCGCCGAGAAGCGCCGCTGCGACGGGGCCCACACGTTCCGCCGGTCGCAGGAGACGAGCCGGATCGATTGCACGAGGGTCCCATACGCCTTCGCGACCGTCTCGAGGTCGTCGCAGTCGCGATCGATGAGCCGGACCGGCGCGGCGCCGCGCTCGAGGGGGTCGAAGGCCAGCACCGAGCGGTCCCTCGAGACGCGCCGCTGGTTCACGTGCTGCCGCGTGCGCATGAGCGAGACGCTCGTGCGGTAGTCCTGCTGGTACATGCTCGCGTTGATGGCGGCGGCCGCCCCGGCGCGCGCCGCCCAGGCGCGAGCGCTGCGCAGGCTGCCCTCGCCGGGCGCGGAGGCGTTGAGCAGCCTGAGCTCGAAGCGCGCGGGGTCGATGCGCACGATCGCGATGGGCTGCGCGCGGCCCTCGGCGGCCGGGCCGGCGAACTGGCCGAGCTCGAGCCCGGGCTGGAGCACCCCGAAGCCCCCCGGCGCCGCGTGGCCGGCGCGGGGAGCGGGCGGCGCAGGCGGCGGCCCCGGCGCGCGCGCGGGCGGCGACGAGAGCGAGAGGAGCAGGGCGGCGACCGCCGCCGGGAGGCGCATCGGTCCATTGTCGGGCCCGTCCGTGACGGTGACAAGACCGGCGGGAGTGCGAGATTTCCGCCATGCCCCATCCCCTCGCCGGCAAGCCCGCCCCGAAGGACCTGCTCGTCGACGTCGCGGACCTCCTGCGCCGCTACGTCTCGGAGCGGCCCGACCCCGCCAATCCCGCCGAGCGCGTCGCCTTCGGAACCTCCGGCCACCGCGGCTCGTCCCTGCGCAGGAGCTTCAACGAGGCCCACATCCTCGCCGTGGCGCAGGCCGTGTGCGAGCACCGCGCCCGCGCGGGCGTGACCGGGCCGCTCTTCCTCGGGCGCGACACGCACGCGCTCTCCGAGCCCGCGGAGCGCACGGCGCTGGAGGTGCTCGCCGCGAACGGCGTGGAGGTGGTGATCTCCGAGGGCGGCGCTCCCGTCCCGACGCCGGTCATCTCGCACGCGATCCTCGGCCACAACCGCGGGCGGACGGAGGGGCTCGCCGACGGGATCGTGATCACCCCCTCCCACAACCCGCCCGAGGACGGCGGCATCAAGTACAACCCACCCGACGGCGGGCCGGCCGACACGGCGGTCACCGCGGCCATCGAGGCGCGCGCGAACGCGCTCCTCGAGGCCGGGAACGCCGGGGTGAAGCGGCTCGGCTACGAGGCCGCGCGCCGCGCCGCGAGCGTGCACGTGCGCGACTACGTGCGGCCCTACGTCGAGGAGCTCCGCGCGGCGCTCGACCTCGACGGCGCCCGCGGCCTGCCCCTGCACGTCGGCGTCGACCCGCTGGGCGGCTCGAACGCGCACTACTGGAGCGTGATCGCGGCGGAGTACGGCCTCGACCTCACGGTGGTGAACCCGGTGGTGGATCCGACCTTCGGCTTCATGCCGCTCGACCACGACGGCAAGATCCGGATGGACTGCTCGTCGCCGTTCGCGATGGCGAACCTGGTCGCCATGAAGGACCGGTTCGACCTCGCCTTCGGGAACGACGCCGACTCCGACCGGCACGGCATCGTCACGCCCGCGTCCGGGCTCATGAACCCGAACCACTACCTCGCGGTCGCGATCGACTACCTCTTCCGGAACCGCCCGGCCTGGAGCCCCGCCGCCGGGATCGGGAAGACCCTCGTCTCGTCCGCGCTCATCGACCGCGTCGCGGCGCGGCTCCGGCGGCGCCTCGTGGAGGTGCCCGTCGGGTTCAAGTGGTTCGTGCCGGGGCTCCTCGACGGCTCCATCGGCTTCGGCGGCGAGGAGAGCGCGGGGGCGTCGTTCCTCCGCCGCGACGGCACGACCTGGACGACGGACAAGGACGGGATCGTGATGGACCTCCTCGCGGTGGAGATGAGCGCCCGCACCGGCAGGGACCCCGGAGAGCTCTACCAGGCCCTCGCGGCGGATCTCGGCGCGCCGGTCTACGCGCGCGTGGACGCCGCCGCGACCCCCGCGGAGAAGGCGATCCTGAAGAAGCTCGCCCCGGAGTCGGTGAAGGCGCGGACGCTCGCCGGCGAGCCCATCGTGGCGCGGCTCACGCGCGCGCCCGGGAACGGGGCGGAGATCGGCGGGCTCAAGGTGGTCGCCGAGAACGGCTGGTTCGCGGCGCGCCCGTCCGGCACCGAGGACGTCTACAAGATCTACGCGGAGAGCTTCCGGGACGAGGCGCACCTCGCGCGCATCCTCGAGGAGGCGAGGGCGATCGTCGCGGCGGCGCTCACGAGCGCCTGAAACTCAGGGCTCCGCCGTCGCGGTGGCCCCCTGGGAGGTTCGACCCGCTCGCGGTTCGCGACTGGGTGATCGCCGTTCACCCGGCGGCGAGCTCGGGCCTGGCCACGACGAGGAAGGCGCCCTCCGGCGCGGCGCGCACCTCGTACGCCGCCGCGAACCCCTCCGCCGGCTCCGGCGCCTCGAGCCGCCTGGCGGTGGCGAAGATCGCGACCTTCGGCACCTGCGCCTTCCCGCTGCGCCCCGCGTTCCGCGCGAGCGAGGCGCGCACGTCCGGCGGGAACCAGTACAGCACCGGCCGCAGGCCGAGCGCGCGCGCGAGCTCCACCAGGACGGCGCGATCCTCGCGGCGCGGGTTCGTGTCGTCCACGACGACGGGCAGCCCCGCCGCCGCCGCGGCGTGCACGAGCTCGCGCTGCCTGCGGCGCTTGTCGCGGGCGCTCGGGAAGAGGTCCTTCGACACGTGAGCGTGGGTCGCCGAGAAGCGGGCGCGGAAGAAGCTCGACTTGCCCGCCCCCTGCAGGCCGGCGAGGACGACGAGGGCCGGTCGATCCATGCGCCTCCCCGCGCGCCACGAGAGGAGCGGCTGCACGCGCGCCGCCCTCCGGTCATAATCGGCGCGAACCCTCTCCGCGAGGTGACGCATGCACGTCCTCGTCGCAGGCTGCGGCTGGCTCGGGACGGCGCTCGCGCGCCGCCTCGTCGAGCGAGGCGATCGCGTGACCGGGATCCGCCGCGACCCTGCCCGCGCAGAGGCGCTGCGCGCGCTCGGGGTGGAGCCGCTCGCGGTCGACCTCGCCGCCGGCGGTGCCGCGGCGCGGCTCCCGGAGGTGGACGCGATCGTCGCCTGCCAGGCCGCCGGCGCGGACGGCGTGGAGGCGTACCGGGCGGCGTACGTCGAGGCGAACCGCGCCCTCCTCGCCGCCGCCGCGCGGGGAGGCGCGCGCGCCTTCGTCTACACCGGCTCCACGGGCGTGTTCGGCCAGCGCGACGGGTCGGACGTCGACGAGGGGTCGCCGCCCGCGCCCGCGAGCGCGAGCGCGGAGGTGCTCGTGGAGGCGGAGGCGCTCGTGCGCGGCGCGTCCACCGGTGCGCTGCGGACGGCGGTGGTCCGCCTCTCCGGACTCTACGGCCCGGGCCGGGCTGGAATCGTCGACCGGGTGCGCACGGGGCGGCTCGCGCTCGGGCCGGGTGACGACGCGTGGATGAACTTCTGCCACCGCGAGGACGCGATCTCGTTCGTCCTCGCGGCGCTGGAGCGCACCGCTCCCGGGACCGTCTACCACGGCAGCGACGCCGAGCCCACCCGGCGCCGCGAGGTCGTGGCGTGGATCTGCGGCCGGCTCGGGATCGCGCCGTCCGTCTCGGCGGCCCCGGCCGGCGGCCCGAGCCGCCGCATCCACTCGCAGCGCACGCGCGCCGCGCTCGGCGTCTCGCTCGCCTATCCCTCGTTTCGTGACGGCCTCGCGCCCCTCCTCGGCGGGGGCTAGCGCCCGCCAGGCGGCCGAGCGGCTCAGCGCGCCGCGGGCCGGCGGGGGAGCGCGGCGGCCACGGCGACGGCCGCCGCCGCGAGGTCTGGCTCGGGACGCATGTCCTCCGGCCGCCCCTCGAAGCAGCGGCGCCCCAGCAGCCGCTCCGGCGTGTCCGAGAAGCGCGGAACGAGGTGCAGGTGGAAGTGCCGGAGCACGTCACCGATGGCGAAGGCGTAGACGTGCTCCGCGCCGAGGGCCTCGCGCTGTGCGGCCATGACGCGCGCGACGAGCGGCCCCAGCGCGGCGAGCTCGTCCTCGGGCAGGTCGTACCAGGCGCGGGCGTGACGCTCGCTCGTCAGGACGAGCCAGCCTCGGAGCGGCGACGGGTCCGCGAGGGCGTGCAGGACGAAGCCTCCCTCGCGCCGCAGGAGGCCGCCGGGAACCCGATGAAGGCCGCGCGAGATCGCGCAACCGATGCACTGTGCGTCAACCATCGGGCCTCCGTGGCGCTTCGTCGCAGGGCCCGCGGACCCCCGATGCGTACACTTACAGCGAATACCGGTTGGAGTGAGCCCGTCAGCGGCACAGCGTGGAAAGCGCCGTTATACCGGAGGCACCATCGATTCGCGCATCGGTTCGTCCCGATCGGGGCTTCCGTCCTCGTGGGGTAGCCCCCAAGTTGCGCGCTTTCGAACGACTTTTTCCGCACGGGCCCCGGCCCGGGAATCGACCGGCCGCATGCCTGTTCCGAACGAGACCAGGAGCACCCAGGTGGAAACCAATCCGAACCCGACCCCGCTCACCCAGCTCATCCGCTCCGAGACGACCGTGGCCGGTCACCGGAATCTCTACTGCCTGCACTACGACGCTTGCCTCGACGTCGCGGTGAGGCTCGACTGGGACAGCTGGTCCTGCGAGAAGTGCCCTCTGTTCAAGCTGCACGAGGAGCCTCGCTCGTTCGCAGGGATGTTCGCGAACGACCGGCGCGGCGGCGGCCAGCCACACTGAAGCGGCGCGCACCCCGCCTGGGTCCGTGAGGGGCGCGCGGCAGCGCGCCCCGGCTCGGCTGACCCGGGGTGACGTGCGCGCGCTGGCGCGGGGGGCGGCTCGCCCGTAGGATCCGCGCCCCATGAGACTCCTCCCGTTCGTCCCACTCTTCTCAGCGTGTCTCCTCGCCGGCGCCCCCGCGCAGGCGGCTGCCCCTGCCGCGACCGACACGCGCGCCGTGGTCGTCGCGCCCGCGACGCCCGGGAAGCCCACCGCCGCCGAGGCGAGGGCCTTCGTCGACGGCGTCAACTCCGAGCTGAAGCGGCTCTGGATCCGCTCCTCGACGGCCGACTGGATCAAGGCCACCTACATCACCGACGACACCGAGCGGAACGCCGCGGCCCTCAACGAGGACGTGATGGCCTACCTGTCCGGCGCGATCGCGGCGTCGGTCCGATTCGACGGCCTCGACGTGGACGCGGACACCGCGCGGATGCTGCACCTGCTCAAGGTCGCCACCCCGCTGCCCGCGCCCAGCGATCCGGCGCGCCGCCGGGAGCTCGCCGAGATCGCCGCCAAGCTCGAGGGCATCTACGGCAAGGGCAAGTGGTGCGGCACGCCCGCGCCCGGCAAGCCGGCGCCGCGCTGCCACGACCTGCAGGAGCTCGAGGAGGTCCTCGCGAAGAGCCACAGCTACCCCGAGCTGCTCGACGCCTGGACCGGCTGGCACACGATCTCCCGCGAGATGCGGCCGCTCTACACGCGCCTCGTCGCGCTCGGCAACGAGGGCTCGAAGGAGATCGGCTTCCGCGATCTCGGCGACCTGTGGCGCGCCGACTACGACATGCCGCCCGCGGAGTTCGAGGCGGACGTCGACCGGCTCTGGGCGGAGGTGAAGCCCCTCTACGACGACCTGCACTGCTTCGTCCGCGCCCGGCTCCAGAAGCTCTACGGGAAGGAGAGGGTCCCCGACGGCAAGCCCATCCCGGCGCACCTGCTCGGCAACATGTGGGCGCAGGACTGGTCGAACCTCTACCCGCTCGTCGAGCCGTACAAGGGCGCGGGGAGCCTCGACGTGGACGCGGCGCTGAAGCGCCAGAGGTACGATCCGACCCGGATGGTGAAGCTCGGCGAGGCGTTCTTCAGCTCGCTCGGCCTCGATCCGCTCCCGGCCACGTTCTGGCAGCGCTCGCAGCTCGTGAAGCCGAAGGACCGCGAGGTGGTGTGCCACGCGAGCGCGTGGGACGTGACCTACGACGCCGACCTGCGCGTCAAGATGTGCATCCGGCCGACGGAGGAGGATCTCGTCACGATCCATCACGAGCTCGGACACAACTACTACCAGCGCGCGTACGTGCACCTGCCGGTGCTCTACCAGGACAGCGCCAACGACGGGTTCCACGAGGCGCTCGGCGACGCGATCGCGCTCTCGGTGACGCCCGGCTACCTGAAGCAGGTGGGCCTCGTCCCGGCGGTCGCGAAGGACGACCACGGCGTCATCAACTTCCAGATGAAGAAGGCCCTGGAGAAGGTCTCGTTCCTGCCGTTCGGCCGCCTCATCGACCAGTGGCGCTGGGACGTGTTCAGCGGGAAGGTCGCGCCGGACCGCTACAACGCCGCGTGGTGGGAGCTGCGCCGCAAGTTCCAGGGCGTCGACGCCCCCGTGGCGCGGACCGAGGACGACTTCGACCCGGGCGCGAAGTACCACGTCCCGGCGAACGTGCCGTACACGCGCTACTTCCTCGCCCACGTGTACCAGTTCCAGTTCCACAAGGCGCTCTGCGAGGCCGCCGGGTGGAAGGGCCCCCTGCACCAGTGCTCGATCTACGGCTCGAAGGACGCGGGGAAGCGGCTCCAGGCGATGATGGAGCTCGGCGCGTCGAAGCCGTGGCCGGAGGCGATGGCCGCCCTGACCGGCTCGAGGAAGGCCGACGCGTCCGCACTGCTCGAGTACTTCGCGCCGCTGCGCGCGTGGCTGCGCGCGCAGAACGCGGGCCAGAAGTGCGGCTGGTGAGCGCGCGCCGCTCGAAGGCTCTCGCGCAGGAAAGCGCCCCGGCGGCTCATGGCCGCCGGGGCGCCGTCTTCTCTACGGGCTCGCTCGTCCGCGTCAGACGTCGCGGTCGAGGTCACGGGTCGGGTCGCGCTCGTCCTCGCGCTTGACCTTCTCCTTGAGGTCGCCGACGCCCTGGCGGATCTGGCCCTTCTTCTCCTCCAGCCAGCCCTCGCCCTGCGTCGAGCGGTCCTTCGTGGCGCCGCCGATCCGCTGCTTCACGTCGCCCTTGATCTCCTCGATCTTGCCCTTGATCTGGTCCTTGTTCATCGTTCCCTCCCTTTGGACTTCAACGTAGGGCGCGGGTCCGATGGCGGCCCGCGCGAGGGCCCGCGGCGGGGGCGAGGGAGCGGGCGCGCGGCGCGGAGCCAGACCCGGCGGCGCCCTGGATCCGGGCTCGCGGAGCGCGTCCTCCGGGCGGGCGCGCGTCAGGGCTGCGGGGCGGCGGCGGAGCGGTCGGGCGCGACGCCGCCCGGGGTCGAGGCGCGGCGCCGTCCGAGGCCGGCCCGGAGCCGCTCCATCCAGACGTAGAACACCGGCGTCACGTAGAGCGTGAGGAACTGCGAGAAGACGAGCCCGCCGACGACGGCGAGGCCGAGCGGCTGGCGCGACTCCGCGCCTGCGCCCAGCCCGAACGCGATGGGCAGGGTGCCCATGAGCGCGGCCATCGAGGTCATCATGATCGGCCGGAACCGCACGAGCGACGCCTCGTGGATGGCGTCGCGCGGCGACTTCCCCGTGCGCTGCGCCTCGATCGCGAAGTCGACCATCATGATGCCGTTCTTCTTCACCAGGCCGACGAGCATGATGATGCCGACGAAGGCGTAGATGGAGAGATCGGTGCGGAACAGGAGCAGGGTGACGAGCGCGCCGAAGCCGGCGAAGGGGAGGGCGGTGAGGATCGTGATGGGGTGCACGAAGCTCTCGTAGAGGATCCCGAGCACCACGTAGATGACGAGCACCGCCATCACGAGCAGGAGCCCGAGGCCCCGCATCGACTCCTGGAAGGCCTGCGCCGTGCCCTGGAACCGCGTGGCGACCGTCGCGGGGAGCACCTCCGCGGCGGCGCCCTCGATCCCCTGCATCGCCTCGCCGAGGGAGCGGCCGGGGGCGAGGTTGAAGCTGAGGTTCACCGCCGGGAGCTGCCCGGCGTGGTTCACCGACAGCGGGCCCACCGCGCGGCCCAGCCGCGCGACGGCGTCGAGCGGGACGAGCTTCCCGGACGCGGAGCGGACGTAGACGAGGGAGAGGGCCCCGGGATCGAGGCGGAAGCCCGGGTCGAGCTCCATCAGCACGTCGTACTGGTCCTCGGGCGCGTTGATGACGGAGACCCGGCGCGAGCCGAAGGCGGTGTAGAGCGCGTCCTCGATCGCGAGCGGCGCGATCTGGAGCGCCGCGGCGCGGTCTCGGTCTATCGCGACCGTCACGCGCGGCGACGCGAGCCGCAGGTCGGAGTTCACGTCGGCGAGCGCCGGGAGCGCGCGCATGCGGGCCTCGAGGGCCGGCGCCGCCCTGTAGAGCGCGTCGGTGTCGGCGTCCTGGAGGGTCACCGAGTAGAGGGCGCGGCCGCCGCCGCCGGCGAGCGAGATGGGGGGCGGGTTCATCGGGAACGCCCGGAGCGACGGCACCGCGCCGAGCTCCCCGCGGAGGTCGCGGATCACCTGGTCGACGTGCGCGCGCGTGCCGTCCTTGAGCTTGAGGAACACGAAGCCGCTCGAGACGCTGCGGACCGTCGAGTTCGCGTGCTCGACGGCCGGGTGGCGGGTCGCGATCTCCGCCACCTGCCGGTGCGCGCGCACCATCGCGTCCCAGCTCGTCCCCTCCGCGGGCTCGGTGTTGATGAGGAGCCGCCCCGTGTCCTCGCTCGGGAGGAAGCCCTTCGGGACCGCCTGCCAGAGCGGGATCATCAGGACGAGCACGGCCGCGGAGAAGGCGAGGACCGACCGCGGGTGCGCGAGCGACCAGGTGAGCCCGCGGTCGTAGAAGCGCAGCATCGCGTCGAACGCGCGCTCGGTGCTCCGGTAGAGGCGGCCGTGCCGCTCGGCGGCGTGCGGCTTCAGGAAGCGCGCGCACAGGAGCGGCGTCAGCGTGAGCGACACGAAGCCGGACACCAGGATCGCCGCGCCGATCGTGACCGCGAACTCCTTGAAGAGCCGTCCGACGAGCCCGCCCATGAAGAGGATCGGGAGGAACACCGCCGCGAGCGAGATCGTCATCGAGAGGATCGTGAACGCGATCTCCTTCGACCCGCGGAACGCCGCCTCCCGCGCGGCCTCGCCGCGCTCCATGTGGCGCACGATGTTCTCGAGCATGACGATGGCGTCGTCCACGACGAACCCCACCGCGAGCGTGAGCGCCATGAGCGAGAGGTTGTCGAGCGAGTAGCCCATCGCCGCCATGATCCCGAAGGTGCCGACGAGCGAGACGGGGAGGGCGAGGCTCGGGATGACCGTCGCGGGCAGGTTCCTGAGGAACAGGAAGATGACGAGGACGACGAGGACGAGCGTGAGGAGGAGCGTGAACTGCACGTCCCCGACCGAGTGGCGGATCGACTCGGAGCGATCGTAGATGACCTTGAGCTCGACGGCCGCCGGGAGCTGCTGGTTGATCGTCGGGAGCAGCTCCTGCACCTCCCGCGCGATCCGCACGGTGTTCGTGCCCGGCTGCCTGCGCACCGCGACGGTGACGCTCCGCTGGTCCTTGCCGCCCTGGACGAACCACGCCGCGACGCGGTCGTTCTCGACGCCGTCCTTCACCTCGCCGAGGTCGGCGAGGCGCACCGGCGCCCCGTCCCGGAAGGCGACCACCACCTGGCGGAAGTCGGCGGCGGTGAGGAGCCCGCCGGTCGCCTCGACGGTGTAGGCGCGGTCCCGGCCCTCGACCACGCCGGTGGGCAGGTTCGCGTTCGCGTTGCGGACGGCCGCGGTGACCTCCTCGAGGCCGAGCCCGCGAGCCTGGAGCGCGCGGGGATCGAGCTGGATCCGCACCGCGTACTTCTGCGCGCCGAAGATCGCCACCTCGGCCACCCCGGGGACGGTCGCGACCCGCTGCGCGACGAGGTCCTGCGCGTAGCGGTTCACCGCCGAGAGCGGCAGGGTGGGGGAGGTGAGCGAGAGGTAGAGGATGGGCTGGTCCGCCGGGTTCACCTTCCGGAACGTGGGCGGGTTCGGCATGTTCGACGGGAGCTGGCCGAGGCTCGCCGAGATCGCCGCCTGCACGTCGAGCGCCGCCGAGTCGATGTCCCGGTCGAGGTCGAACTCGAGCGTGATCGAGGTCGAGCTCTGGCTCGACGACGAGTTCATCGTCTTGATGCCGGCGATGTTCGAGAACTGGCGCTCGAGCGGCGTCGCGACGGACGCGGCCATCGTCTCGGGGCTCGCCCCGGGGAGCGAGGCGTTCACCGAGATGGTGGGGAAGTCCACCACGGGGAGGTCGGAGACGGGCAGGCTCCGGTAGGCGAACACGCCGAACAGCGTGAAGCTCGCCATGACGAGCGTCGTCATGACGGGCCGCCGGATGAACGGGGCGGAGAGGTTCATCGCGCCGCGCCCTTCGCGCCGCCGTCGCCGGTCCCGGGCGCGGGCCGCTCGCCGAGGAGCTCGACCGGCGCGTCCGGCCGCAGCTTGAGCTGCCCCTCGGTGACGACGAGCTCGCCCGCCGCGATCCCCTCGCCGATCACCGTCTCCGCGTCGCCCGCCTGCTGGACGACGACCGGGCGCAGCACCGCCTTGCGCTCGGCGCTCACGACGTAGGCGTAGTCGCCCTGCTGGCCGGACGCGACCGCGGACGCCGGCACCACGATGGCGCGGCTCCGCTCTGCGATGCGGAGGAACACGTCCACCACCTGGCCGGGCAAGAGCGCCTCGTCCTCGTTCTCGACGCGCGCCTTGAGCAGGATCGTGCCGGTGGCGGCGTCCACCGCGTTGTCCATGAAGGCGAGCGTCGCCTCGACGTCGGCGTCGCCGCCGGCCGGGCGCACGCGCACCGGCAGGCCGGTCACGCGGCCACGCAGCGCCGCGAGGTGGCGCTCCGGGATGGAGAACGCCGCGAAGACCGGCTTCACCTGCTCGATGGTCACGAGCGGCTCCTGCGCGCCGGAGGAGACGAGGTTCCCGGGGTGCACGAGCAGCCGCCCGGTCCGCCCCGCGGCGGGCGCGCGGAGCGTGCAGTAGGAGAGGTCGAGCGCGGCGCGGTCCACCGCGGCCTGGTCTGCGACCACCGTCGCGTCGAGCGCGGCGGCGTTCGCACGGGCCGCGTCGTGCTGCTGGCGCGTCACGTACTCCTTCTCCACGAGCTCGGCGTAGCGCTTCGCGTCGGCGCGCGCGTTCTCCGCCCGGGCCCGATCCTGCTCGAGCCTCGCCCGCGCGCCGGCGAGCGCGGCGGCGTAGGGGCGGCGGTCGAGCTCGAGGAGCAGGTCGCCCTTCTTCACCTGCTGGCCCTCGGTGAAGTGCACCGCCACGATCGGCCCGGACACCTGCGCGCGCACCGCGACGGACTGGTTCGCGACGATGCGGCCGACGGCGCGCACCTCGACGGGCACGTCCTTCTCCACCGCGCGCTCCGCGCGGACGGGGACGGGGCGTGGCCCGGCCACGCTGCGGGCGTCGCCGCGCGAGCAGCCGGCGAGGGCGCCGGCGAGGACGAGGGCCGCGGCGGTGGAGGCGGTGCGAGGGGTCATGGTGTTCCTTCGAGCGCGGGCGGCGCGACCTGCGGGTCGGACGGCGCGGGGGCCGCGGGCGCCGCGGCGGGGAGATCGAGGCGGCCGCTCGCGCGCGTGAGCTGGGCGAGCGCGACGAGATAGTCGGAGCGCGCGCGCACGTTCTCGGCCTGGGCGGTCTCGAGGGCGGACTGGGCGTTCAGGAGGTCCAGGATCGAGCCGACGCCCTCCTGGTACCGGCCACGCGCCACGTCGGAGGACGCGCGGGCGGAGGCGAGGAGGTCGCGGGAGGTCTCGAGCCGGCGCCCCGCGCTGCTGAGGCCCTGGTAGCTCGTCCAGACGTCGAGCGCGACCCGCTGCCCGGCGGCGTCGGCGCGCGCCCGCGCGGCGTCGGCCGTGGCGCGCGCGGCGAGCGCGTCGTAGGCGGGGCCGAGCCCCTCGAACATCGGGACGCGGAGGACGAGGCCCGCGGACCACGAGGTGGTCGGGTCGAGCCCCTCGGGCGCGAGGTAGTGGGTGCGCCCGGCGCTCGCCTGGAACGAGAGCGTCGGCCAGGCGGCGCGGGAGGCCGCCCGGGCGCGGGCATCGGCCGCGTCGGCCAGGGCGCGCGCCCGGGCGACGTCCGGGTTGCGGGCCGCAGCCAGCGCGAGGAGCTCGTCCACCGTGGGCCGCGCCCGCGCCGTATCCACCTCCGCGGGCAGCGCGCCGACCTCGAGCTCGGCGGTGGGGGAGAGACCCGCCAGCGTGGCGAGCGCGCCGCGGAGGGCGAGCGCCTGGCCCTCCGCCTGCTGCAGCACGAGCTGCACCTGCGAGAGCGCCGTCCGCGCCTGCAGCACGTCGGCGATGGTGGCGAGCCCCGCCTGGCGCCGGGCCTCCGCGGCGGCGAGGCTCGTCTCCGCCTGACGGACGGAGGTCTTCTCCGCCTCGGCGAGGGCGCGCGCGCCGAGGTACTGGAAGTACGTCTGCTGCACCTGCAGCACGAGATCGGCCACCGCCGCGTGCTCGGCGAGCCGCGCCGCCACGAGGAGCCGGTCGGCCGCGTCGACGAGCGCGCCCCGCGCGCCGAGATCGAGGAGCAGCCAGGTGAGGCTCGCGCTCGCGCCCGCGGTCGTGCTCGTCGAGGACGCGCGGTTGGGGCCGCCGCCCGAGCGCTGGCGCAGGAGCGAGGCCGTCGCCTCGAGCGAGGGCCAGTACAGGCTGCGCTGCGAGCCGGCCTGGGCGGCCGCGGCGCGCGCGTCGTGCCACGTGGCCCGGGTCGCCGGCTCGCGCGCGAGCGCGAGGTCGACGAGGTCGGCGAGCGAGCGCGGCGCGGGGACGGGCTCCGGCGCCTGCGGCTGTGGCTGGGGAGGCGCGGCCGGCGCGGGCGCGCCCACCTCGCGAGCGACGTCGCGCGGCGGCGCCGTCCGGCTCGAGACGTAGAGTGAGGGCGAGACCGTGCCGCACGCGCCGAGCAGGGCGAGGGCGGACGCGGCGACGGCGGCCCCACGGACCGCGCTGCTGGAGGGCGTAGGAGGGGGCATCGGCAGCCCCTGTTGTGGAGGAGATGAACCCGCCCGTCAACGGGCTCGACGACCCGCGCGCCGCCCTCAGGACTCTCCGCGCAGGATCGGTTCGAGACGGCCCTCGCGGTCGAGCGCGTCGAGGTCCGAGAACCCGCCCAGCGAGCGTTCGCCCACGAAGACCTGCGGCACCGTCATCTGGCCGCTCTTCTCGACGAGCCAGGTGCGCAGCGCGTCATCGCCCTCCACGCTCACCTCCTCGTACGCGACGCCCTTGCTCGAGAGGAGCGCCTTGGCGCGAACGCAGTAGGGGCAGTTCCGCTTCGTGTAGACGGTCACCTGGGGTGCGGTCATGTCATCTTCATAATCCGATCGGTCCCTCTCCGGCTCGCGAACGACCGAGCCTCGGGCGCCGCCGGGCGCCACCGCGGTGGCGGCGAGGCCGCCCGCGGGGGCGCAGGGGACACGGCGAAGACCTCGAGCCGTCGCTTCAGCGAACGAGGCGCGAGCGGGGCGCGGCGCCGGCCGGCTCGAAGGCGGGCCCGCGGACGGTCTGCGCGAGCGCGCGCAGGCGCCGGATCCGCTCCTCGGCGGGCGGGTGGGTCGAGAACAGGCGCGAGAGCCCGCCCGTCAGCGCGCCGAACGGGTTCACGATGAAAAGGCTCGCCGTGGCGGGGGTGGCGGCGCTCGGGAGCTGCTCCGCCGCCCGGTGGAGCTTCTCCAGCGCGCCGGCGAGGGCGAGCGGATCCCCGGCGAGGCGCGCCCCGGTCTCGTCGGCGAGGTACTCGCGCGAGCGCGAGATGCCGAGCTGGACGAGCGTCGCGCCGATGGGCGCGAGGAGCGCGAGCGCGAGCCCGCCTGCGGGGGAGCCGCCCTCCTCGTCCTGGCTCCCGCCCCCGAACATGCCGGTGAACGCGAGCGCGTTCGCGAGGTGCGAGACGGCGGTCGCGAGCCCCGCGGCCACGCTCGCCACGAGGATGTCGCGGTTCGCCACGTGCGCGAGCTCGTGCGCGAGCACGCCGCGCAGCTCGCGCTCGTCGAGGATCTCCACGATCCCGCGCGTCACCGCCACGACGGCGTGCTTCGGGTCGCGGCCCGTGGCGAACGCGTTCGCGTGCGGGTCGTCCATGAAGAACACCCGCGGCTTCGGGATCCCCGCGCGCCCGGCGAGCTCCGCGACGATCCCGTGCAGCCGGGGCGCCTCGGCCTCGGGCAGCTCGCGGGCGCGGTGCATCCTGAGGACGATCCGGTCGGAGAAGAAGTAGCTGACGAGGTTCATGGCGACCGCGAGCGCGGTGAACAGCCAGAACGCGTTCGGGCCGAGGCTCGCGCCGACGCCGACGAGGATCGCGGAGAGGGCGCCGAGCAAGAGGACGGTCTTGAACTGGTTCATCATGGCAATGCCTCCGGGCAGCGCGGCATTGATGCCGCCCGCGGCATTCCCAGTCCATTTCAAAATGTCGGCGCGAGACTGCGGAAAAGCCTGGGGTAGCGCCGCCGGCTCACGCCGCGGCCCCGAACAGCGCGTCGCGCGCGGCCTCGGCGATCGCGACCACGGCGGGGTGGCGCAGGCGGCGCTCGACGGTGATGGCGTAGAAGGTCTCGCGCACCTCGTCCGCGCGGCCGACGACCTGCACGCCGTGCTCGGAGCGGATCTCCTCCTCGAGCACTCGCGGCGCCGCGAACACGCCGAGCCCGCGCTCGCCGAAAGCCATCATGAGCGCGCTGTCATCGAACTCGCCCGCGAGCTCGGGACGAACGCCGAGCCCGTCGAGCCAGCCGTCCAGCGCACGGCGGAGCGCCGTCCCCGGCGACGGCAGGAGCGAGGGCGCGCCCTGCAGCGAGCGCGGGAAGCCCTTGCGAAGGCCCGCGTGGCGCGCCGCCGCGAAGAACGACGTGCCGCAGTCGCCCAGGCGGTGGTTGAAGGCCTTCACCTTCACCTCCTCGGAGGCGGGCACGTCGGCGATCACGACGTCGAGCTCGTGCAGGGCGAGCGCGGCGAGGAGCTGCGGCAGCGGCCCCTCCCGGCAGACGAGCGTCAGGTCCGGGTGCGCGTCCACCGCCGGCTGGAGCAGGAGGGCCGCCATGCGCTTCGGGATGACGTCCACCACGCCCGCGACGAGCCGGAGCCGCTGGCCGGTCGGAAGGCCCTTCACCGCGCGCTGCAGCTCGCTCCCGGTCCGGAAGATGTCGTCCGCGTAGCGGAGGACCGTGCGGCCGACGTCCGTGAGGACGAGCCGCCGCCCCTGCCGCTCGAGCAGCTTCACGCCCAGGCTCCCCTCGAGCGTCTTCAGCTGGTTCGAGATGGTGGGCTGCGCGAGCCGCAGCTCCTGGCTCGCCTTGGCGATGCTGCCCGCGCGGGCCACGGTCCAGAAGTAGAAGAGGTGATGGTAGTTGAGCCACTCCATGGTGAGGGAAAGTCTAACGGACACCGTGAAACTTTCTCATCCTGAGCGGGGCTGAGCCGTCTATTGAAGAGGCGGGGCCGCGCGACGGCGGCACGGGAGACCAGCGGATGATCGAGAGCGTAGGCACCCCCGGCCTGTGGGCGGGGTTCGTCGTGTTCGTGCTGGTGATGCTCGCGCTCGATCTCGGCGTCTTCAACCGCAAGGACCACGTCGTCTCGACGCGCGAGGCGCTCCGCTGGACCGCGGTGTGGATCGGCCTCGCCCTCGCCTTCGACGGCCTCGTCTGGTGGCGGTTCGGGTCCGGGCCGGCGATCGAGTTCCTGACCGGCTACCTCATCGAGAAGTCGCTCTCCGTCGACAACCTCTTCGTCTTCGTCATCATCTTCGGGACGTTCGCGATCCCCGCGGCCTACCAGCACCGCGTGCTGTTCTGGGGCATCCTCACCGCGCTCGTCCTGCGCGCGCTCATGATCGTGGGCGGGAGCGCGCTCCTCGCGCGCTTCCACTGGCTCATCTACGTGTTCGGCGCGTTCCTGCTCGCCACCGGCGTGCGGCTGTTCTTCCACAAGGGCGAGGAGCACCACCACCCGGAGCGGAGCTGGGCCTTCCAGGTCCTCCGCAAGGTCATCCCGTCGACGCACCGCATCGAGGGGCACGCCTTCTTCCTCCGCGAGGCCGGCCGGCTCGTGGCGACGCCGCTGTTCCTCGCGCTCGCGCTCATCGAGATCTCCGACGTGGTGTTCGCGCTCGACTCCATCCCCGCGATCTTCGGCGTGACGCTCGACCCCTTCATCGTCTTCACGTCCAACATCTTCGCGATCATGGGGCTCCGCTCGCTCTACTTCGCGGTCGCGCAGCTCCTGAACCGCTTCGAGTACCTGTCCGCCGGGCTCGCGGCGGTGCTCGTCTTCATCGGGGCGAAGATGCTCGCGTCGCGCTGGGTCCACGTGCACGCGCTCGTCTCGCTCGCGGTGGTGGTGGCGCTCCTCGGCGGGGCCGTGATCTTCTCGCTCGTGAAGACGCGCCGGGCCGGCGCGCCCGCCGCGGCGCGCGCGTCGTCCGGGACGTGACGGGGCGTCGGCGTCGAGCGCGCGGCGCTCAAGTCCCCGCGCTGACGCGGCGGTACAGCGTGCCCGGCACGAGCGACAGGAGCAGCATCGCGGCCGCAACGGCGAGGTCGTTCCAGCGCGCGGCCGGCGAGCGCTGCGGCAGGACCAGCGCGGCGACGACGAGCCAGGCGGACAGCGCCGTGTTCGCGAAGCGCGCCTTCGCCCGCGTCATCCCCAGGACCGCGAAGATGGCGGCGAGGAGCCCGACCGCCCACGCGTTCGTGAACGAGGGCGTGGTGCGGGGGAACGCGAAGGCCGAGAAGAACAGCCAGAGCGCGAGCATCAGGTTGAGCGTCCGGGCGGGCATTCGGACCTCCTCGCGCTGAAGATGCTCCGGCTCTTCCTCGCCGGCCCGCCCTCCCGCCCGGTGCGCGCGCGCGGTCCCTGCCGCCTGCCCGCTCGCGCACCCGGCGGCCCGCGCGCGGCGTCGCTCAGTCGAAGACGACCGTCTTGTTGCCGTGGACGATGATCCGGTCCTCGCAGTGCCACCGCACGGCGCGCGCGAGGACGCGGCGCTCGAGGTCGCGGCCGAGCCGCTTCAGATCGTCGACCGAGTGCCGGTGCGTCACGCGCCCGACGTCCTGCTCGATGATCGGGCCGGCGTCGAGCTCGGCCGTGACGTAGTGCGCGGTGGCGCCGACGATCTTCACTCCGCGCTCGTGCGCCTGCCGGTAGGGGTCCGCGCCCACGAACGCCGGGAGGAACGAGTGGTGGATGTTGATCATGCGGTTCGGCCAGCGCGAGACGAGCTCGGGTGAGACGATCTGCATGTAGCGCGCGAGGACGACGAGGTCGGCGCGCCCGTCGACGAGCGCGCCCAGCCGAGCCTCCGCCTCGGCGCGGATGTCGCGCGAGTTCGGCACGTGCTCGAACGGGACGCCGAACGCCTCGACGGCGGGGCGCAGATCCGGGTGGTTCGAGACGACGAGCGAGACCTCGCCGCCGAGCTCGCCGCGCTTCCAGGTCCAGAGGAGCTCGAGCAGCGCGTGGTCGTGCTTCGAGACGAGGACCGCGATGCGCTTTCGCCGGGAGGAGAGGGTGAGGCGCCAGTCCATCGCGAACGGGCGCGCGACGTCGAGGGCGAACGCCCGCTCGAGATCCTCCGGCGGGAGGTCCAGCCGGTCCGTCTGGAACTCGAGCCGCGTGAAGTAGACGCCGCCGTCCTCCTCGGCGGTGTGCTGATCGAAGTCGGTGATGTTCGCCCCGTGGCGGAAGAGGAAGCTCGAGATCGCGGCGACGATCCCGGGGCGGTCGGGGCACTGGACGAGGAGGATGGCGCGAGGGTGGGTCACGGGACCGGGCAAACTAGCAAAAAAGCGGGGCTGGACGCGCGCGACCAGCGCTCGCACGCGCGTCCAGCCCGGCCCCCTCCCGTGGAAACCCCTGGGTGCCGCAGGCCATTGCGACCCCCGTGCCATCCGGGCGCGAGGGAGAACCCTGCAATCTCCATGGGTTCCGCCGCGGGCTGGGGCGTCGGCTGCGTTGCGCTGGGGCAATTGACGCAGCGCTGGGGAGGGCGGCCCAGGGTGCGACCGGAGGCCGCATGGACAGCCGCATCGTTCGCCGCGCCCGAGTCTCGTGCCGCCCGCGCGAGGGTTCGCCGCGCGCCGGAGGATGGCGGCTCGACGACTCTGCCCGCACGTTCGAAAGGTGCGACAATACAGCGCAATCCACCCCCAAAGATTGCGCGCCGGAAAGCAACGGTGTTGATGTGGGACAAGGCTATCGTCCCAGGCGCGGGCGTATCGGTGGGCGAGCGTCGCGACGGAGGTCTTCCGGGAGGGGGAGGATGTCCAGGGCCGCAGGGCACCCGGCCGAGAGCACGCCGCCGACAGGCGAGCGGGGGCCCGCGGAGCGCCCTGCGCCGCCCTCCGACGACGCCCGCGCCCTCGAGCGGCTCGCGCGCGCGATCGCGCCGCGCTCGGTCGGCGACCTCGGCTTCGACATTCCCTGGCAGCAGCGGCTCTCGACCCGGTTCTTCACGATGATCGCCGTCGTCGCCCTGGGCGTCGTCGCCGCGTTCTTCTTCGCCGAGGTGGCGGTGCAGCGTCACCTGCTGTCGCAGGTCGTCGCGGAGTCCGATCTCCTCAGCCACACCATCCGCAACGCGCTCCACCGCGCCATGCTCCAGGACCGCCGGGGCGACGCCTACCTCATCATGCAGGACATCGGGCGCCAGCCCGGCATCGAGATGGTGCGCATGATGGACGCAGAGGGGCGGATCACCTACTCGACGGAGCGGGTGGAGATCGGCCGCAGCGTCGATCGCAACGCGGAGGCGTGCTCCGGGTGCCACGCCGCCGACGAGCCGCTCCACCGGGTGGACCTCAAGGAGCGGAGCCGCGTCTTCACCCCGAACGGCCACCGCGTCCTCGGGATCATCACCCCCATCTACAACGAGGCGTCCTGCTCCACCGCCGCCTGCCACGCGCACCCGGCCGAGCGGAAGGTGCTCGGCGTCCTCGACGTCGGGGTGTCGCTGTCGCGCCTCGACGAGGAGACCGCCGGGTTCCGCTGGCGCACGCTCGCGGCCGCGGCCGCCGCCGCCGCGCTCCTCGGCCTGTTCGTCTGGTTCTTCACGGGCCAGCACCTGATGCGCCCCGTCGCGGCGCTCGTCCAGGCGACCCGCCGGGTCGCCCGCGACCAGCTCGAGCTCGAGATCCCCGTCACCTGGAGCGGGGAGCTCGGCCTCCTCGGCGCGTCGTTCAACGAGATGACGCGGTCCCTGCGCAAGGCGAAGGGCGACCTCGACGCGCTCATGCACAGCCTGGAGCGGCAGGTGCAGGAGCGGACGGCGGCGCTCCGCTCGGCGCAGGATCAGCTCGTCCGGAACGAGAAGCTCTCCTCCCTCGGCAAGCTCTCCGCCTCGATCGCGCACGAGATCAACAACCCGCTCGCCGGCATCCTCACCTTCGCGAAGCTCATCGTGCGGACGCTCGAGGCGGGCGTCCCGGACGAGTCGACGCGCCGCGCGCTCATCAAGCACCTCCTCCTCGTCGAGCGCGAGACCGAGCGCTGCAGCGCCATCGTCCGCAACCTGCTCGACTTCGCGCGCGAGCGGCCGCTGGCCGTGAAGGACGTGAACGTGAACGACGTCGTGGAGGAGGCCCTGCAGCTGCTCGCGAACCAGATCCACATCCAGGGCATCACGCTCGAGAAGCGCCTCGCCGAGGTGCCCGTGGTCGCCGCCGACTTCGGCCAGCTCCGCCAGGCGTGCGTGAACGTCATCATGAACGCGTGCGAGGCGATGGGGCGCAGCGGCCGGCTCGAGATCGAGAGCGCGCTCGTGGAGGGCGGCCGGTGGGTGGAGCTCTCGTTCGCCGACACCGGCCCCGGCATCGCGCCCGAGCACCTCTCCAAGATCTTCGACCCGTTCTTCACGACGAAGGAGCGCGGCACGGGGCTCGGGCTCTCCGTCGTCTACGGCATCGTCGAGCGGCACGGCGGCAAGGTCGAGCTCACGAGCGAGGTGGGGAAGGGGACTCGCATCGCGCTGCGGATCCCGCCGCGCCCCGCGGAGGACGCGGCCGCGCCGGTCGTGCCGGCGGGAGGGGCGGGGTGAGCGCGCGTGGACGGCGAGGGGCGGCGTCCTCCGCGGGCTCCGGGAACCTGAATGCTCTCGATCTTCGTCTGGTGGATCGGTGAGGGAGAGGTCGATCGCGAGCTGATGGAGCACGTCCGCGTCCACCTCGCCGCCGCCTTCGGCCGCCCCGTCTTCCTCTGGGAGTCCCCGGAGCGGCCGCGCCACGCCTACGACGAGAAGCGCAAGCAGCACCGGACGACGCCGATCCTGAGCTGGCTCGGCGAGTCCGGGCCGGGCTCCGGGAAGGTGCTCGGCATCACCGACGGCGACCTGTTCATCCCCATCCTCACCTACGTCTTCGGCGAGGCCCAGCTCGGCGGCGGCGCGGCGGTGGTGTCGCTGAAGCGGCTCGTCGAGCCCGGCCCCGGCGGGCGGGCGCTGCTCGCCCTGCGGCTCGCCAAGGAGGCGGTGCACGAGGTCGGGCACGCCTTCGGCCTCGTCCACTGCGGACACGAGCGCTGCGTCATGTCGCGCTCGCCCGCGGTCCGCGAGGTGGACGCGAAGGGCGTCGATCTCTGCCCCGAGTGCCGCAGCCACCTGGACGACGTCTCCGAAGGAGCGTGAAGCCATGGCGAACGAGAGGACCCGCATCCTGGTGGTGGACGACGAGGAGATCGTCCGGGAGTCGCTCGGCGGCTGGCTCGAGAAGGACGGCTACACCGTCGGGACGATGCCCGAGGGCCGCTCGGCGATCGAGGCGCTCAAGAGAGAGCGCTGGTCCATCATGATCGTCGATCTGAAGATGCCGGGGATGGACGGCCTCCAGGTGCTCGAGGAGGCGAAGAAGCTCCAGCCGGACGTCGCCGTCGTGATCATGACGGCCTACGCCACGGTCGACACCGCCGTGAGCGCGATGAAGATGGGCGCCTACGACTACCTCGTGAAGCCGTTCGATCCCGAGGAGCTGTCGCTCATGATGCAGAAGATCGTCTCCCAGCAGTCGCTCGTGCGGGAGAACGCGGTGCTGCGCCAGGCGCTCCGGCAGGAGTACCGCTTCCGCGACCTGCTCTCGAAGAGCCCGGCCATGCAGTCCGTGTTCGAGCTCGCCCGCACCGCCGCGCGCTCGAACTCGACGATCCTCGTCCTCGGCGAGTCCGGCAGCGGCAAGGAGGTGCTCGCCCGGGCCATCCACGCCGAGAGCCCGCGGACGGAGGGACCGTTCGTGGCGGTCTCCTGCGCGGCGCTGACCGAGAGCCTGCTCGAGTCGGAGCTGTTCGGTCACGAGAAGGGGGCGTTCACCGGCGCCATCTCGCGGCGAAAGGGGAAGTTCGAGGCGGCGCACGGCGGCACCCTGTTCCTCGACGAGGTGGGCGACATCGGTCCGAAGCTGCAGCTCGATCTGCTGCGCGTGCTCGAGGAGCGCCGCTTCCATCGCGTGGGCGGCAACGAGCCCATCGAGGTGGACGTCCGGATCGTGGCGGCGACGAACCGCGACCTGCGCCGCGCGGCCCGCGAGGGCAAGTTCCGCGAGGACCTGTTCTACCGCCTGAACGTCATCCCGATCCTCATCCCGCCGCTGCGCGAGCGGCGGGAGGACATCCCGCTCCTCGTCGAGAACTTCGTCGAGCGGCTCTCGGTGGAGATGAAGCGGCGGATCGAGGGGCTCACGCCCGAGGCGATGAGCGCCCTCATGGCGCACGACTGGCCGGGCAACGTGCGCGAGCTCCGGAACGTGCTCGAGCGCGGCGCCGTCGTCGCCTCGGGGCCCGTCATCCAGCTCTCCGATCTCGGGCTCCCCACCAAGCTCGACGCGCCGCCCCGGCACGGGACGCTCGCGTCGCTCGAGGAGGTCGAGCGGCGGCACGTCGCGGCGATGCTGGCGCACACCAACGGGAACGTGAGCCAGTCGGCCCGCATCCTCGGGATCGACCGCGTGACCCTCTACAACAAGATGAAGAAGTGGGGGCTCCGCAGGGACGGCGAGGAGGCGGAGCTCGCGCCAGGAAGCGAGCCGAGCGCGGGCGGGTAGGCGCCCGCTCGCGAGCCTTCGGCGCTCGGTCGCCCCCCCGCGGCTCGGCAGCAGGTGGGTTTGACACCCCGGGCGGTCAGCGGCGATTCTCCCGCCGCCGTGAGAGGTCCATCGGAGGCGAAGATCGCCGGGCCCGCGATCGACGCGTGCGCACCCGAGCAGCGCGCGCTGCCGCCGCTCGCTTCGCTCGCTCGCGCGCACGGCCCCGCGCTCGCGGCTGCCGCCGTCGGCATCGCCTGGTTCGCTTCGAAGGTGGGGCTCGCGGTCGCCCACCCCTCCCACGTCGGCTGGCTGATGTCGGGCGACTGGAGCGCGAACTACATGGGCTGGCTGTTCTTCCGGTCCGCGCCCATCTCCCTGCCGCTCGGGGCCAACCCCTTCTACCCGTTCCCGGTCGGCTCGACGCTGGGCTTCACCGACTCGATCCCGCTCGTCGCGATCCTCCTGAGGCCCTGGGCGTCATTCCTCCCGCGGGACTTCCAGTACGTCGGCGCGTGGCTCCTCCTGGCCTTCGCGCTGCAGGGTTACGTCGGCGCGAAGCTCGTGAAGCTCGCGACGCCGCACCCGGCTGCGCAGGCGCTCGGGGGCGCGCTGTTCGCGCTGTCGCCGCCGCTGCTCAATCGCCTCGGCCACGCGAGCCTGTCCGCCCACTGGATCGTCCTCGTCGCGCTCTGGCTCGCGCTCGCGTCGGTCGAGCCCCGGCGGGTGCGTGGACGCATCGTGGCCGTCCTGCTGCTCGTCTTCCTCTGCGCGGGCGTGCACCCGTACTTCGTGGTGATGACCGCGGCATTGGCGGCCGCGCTCGTCGTGCGGCTCGTGGCCGTGGAGCGCCTCGGCGGGTCCGCGCTGCTCCTCGGCGGCCTCTCCGGCATCGCGGTCGCGGCCGCCGCCGGGCTCCTCCTCTTCGGATTCTTCGGGAGTGGCGTGCGCTCCGAGGCGCCAGGGTTCGGGTTCTTCTCCGCCGATCTCGCCACGCTCGTGAACCCGATGGGCTGGTCACGCGTGCTCGGGAGCCTCCCGGTCCAGGGCGGACAGTACGAAGGCTTCGGCTACCTCGGCGCGGGCGCGCTCCTCCTCGTGCTCCTCGGGATCGGCCTCACCCTCGCGCTGCGTGGGACACGGCCCTCGCCCGGCGCGCTCGCGCGGTCGGCGCCGATCGGGGCGGTCACGCTGCTCCTCTTCGTCTTCGCGCTCTCGGACGCGATCACCTTCGCGGGAGAGCGCATCCTGACGGTCCGGCTGTACGCGCTCGTTCCCCAGCTGGGGAGCACGTTCAGGTCCTCTGGCCGGTTCGTCTGGCCGCTCCATTACCTCATCGTCCTGGCTGCGATCGCGGCGGTCGCGACCGCGCTGCGGACGCGACCACGTGCGCTCGTGGGCGCACTGGCAGTCGCCTTCGCGGTGCAGGCTGCGGACGTGAATCCTCCCGTTCCGCTGCAGCTCGGGACCGAGCCGTGGCGTCCCCCGGGTTCCGAGGTATGGGAGCTCGCGCGCGGCGGGTACCAGCACCTCGCGATGTACCCGCCCTATCTCAACGCGGGCGGGGAGCCCGTGGCGGAGGACGCGTGCGGACCGCCCGTCTGGCCGCCTGACGCGCAGCTCGGTCTCGCGCACGTCGCGTACAGGCTCGGGCTCACGTTCAACGGGGCGTACGCTGCGCGCCTCGATCCGGATCGCGCCGGGGCCTACTGCCGGGAGCTCTACGGCGCCGTCTCCGGGGCGCGGCTGGATCCTGCGACGATCTACGTGGTCCGTCCGCAAGAGGTCGAGGCGTTCCGTCGCGCGCACGGGATCTGCGGTCGAGTCGACGGGGCCCCTGTCTGCGTCAGCGGCGAACGGGAGCCTGGCGACCCGTTCGCGCGAGCGGTGCGAATGAACCCGCTCCCCTGACGTGGCAGCGCGCGCGCGACGAACGGTCGCGCGCGTCCGGTCGCCTCCACCCGGGATCGCATGCGCGCGGGGCATGGGCCGTCTCCTGCGGGAGCGCAGGTCTCGGCGTCCACGCGCGCCGTTGAATCCCTCCACGGCCGTGGAGTAACTCGCCATCGCGCCCGCGATCGCTCGCAACCGCGCGTGATCGCGCGCGAAGGTTCCCGCCATACGAGCGGCCCCCGCTGCGGGTCGTCGAGATTCTCGACGGCCGGCGCCGCTCGAGCGGGGAGCCGCGGCGAGGGGTGGACGCGGCGCCCCCGCAGTAACCCTGCGTAAACAATCCCGAACCGACGCTCCGGCCGCGCCCGCCGCGGCGATGGCCCGGCGCGTGCTCTAGCGACCAAGCGGGAAGGCCACCACCCCCGCAGGAATCGAAAGGAGCACGCCATGATGTTCGCCTTCGTGTTCGCGCTTTTCGGAGTCGCGGTGCTCGGAACCCTGAACCTCGTCGCCGCCCGCTAGGCGCCTCGAGCTGCCCGGAGACACCATGAGGATCGGACGCAGAGGGTTCTTCAAGATCGCCGCAGTGACGGCAGGGGCCGCGGGCGCCGCGTCGGCGTCGGCGGCCTTGCCGCACGCGGAGGGGACGGACACGCCAGGCGTGCTCGTCGACACGACCCTCTGCGTCGGCTGCCGCGCCTGCGAGGCCGCGTGTGCCGAGAAGAACGCGCTCCCGGCGCCGCCGGCGAGCGACGACGTGATGAAGCAGCGGCGCGACACCGCCCCCCAGGTCTTCACCGTCGTGAACCGCGCCGAGAAGGAGGACGGGACCGTCCGCTTCGCGAAGAAGCAGTGCATGCACTGCCTCGCGCCCGGGTGCGCGTCCGCGTGCCCGGTCCGGGCCATGGACAAGACGCCGGCCGGGCCGGTGGTCTACGACCCGTCGAAGTGCATGGGCTGCCGCTACTGCATGATCGCCTGCCCGTTCGACGTGCCGAAGTACGAGTACGACAGCTGGAAGCCGCGCGTCCGGAAGTGCGGGTTCTGCGCGGACCGCCAGGCGAAGGGGCTGAAGCCCGCGTGCACCGAGGTGTGCCCCTCCGGCGCGCTCACCTTCGGTCACCGGGCGGAGCTCATCGAGCTCGCGAAGACCCGCATCTACACGAACCCCGGCAAGTACGTGCCGCACGTCTTCGGCGAGCACGAGGCCGGCGGGACGAGCTGGCTGTACATCACCGACGTCGACCTCGAGAAGCTCGCGCTCCGCACCGACGTCCCGGAGAAGGACATCCCGAGCCTCGTGTCCGGCGCGCTGGGCGCCCCGCCGTTCGTGATGACCCTGTGGCCCCCGCTGCTGATGGGGCTCTACGCCTTCTCGCGCCGCCGCGACACGGTCGAGGGCGACGCGCAGGAGAACGCAAAGGAGGACCGCCATGGCTAGCGCGCAGGCCGGTGCCGCCGTCGCGGCGCACCCGTCGTTCGTCCGCGAGAAGATCCTGCTCGGCATGAGCGTGCGCGAGTACGTCCGCTCCTGCTGCACGCCCGCGAACGCGGTGGCCGCGGCCATCCTGGTCGTCGGCGTCCCGATCCTCGTCTACCGGTTCATCGCCGGTCTCGGCGCCACGACGGCCCTGTCCCAGACCGCCCCGTGGGGCCTCTGGATCGGGTTCGACATGATGACCGGGATCGCGCTCGCCGCGGGTGGGTTCACCATCGGCGCGACCGTCCAGCTCTTCGGGCTGAAGGCGTACCACCCGATCGAGCGGCCGGCGATCCTCACGGCCTTCCTCGGCTACGTGATGGCCGTCATCGGGCTGCTCGCCGACCTCGGCCGGCCGTGGAACATCGTCATGGCGATCTTCAACTACGGCACCGCGTCGGCGCTGTTCGAGGTCGCCTGGTGCGTCATGTGCTACACGACCGTGCTCCTCCTCGAGTTCACGGTCCCCGTGTTCGAGTGGCTCGGCTGGAAGAAGCTCCACTCGGTCATGCGCAACGCGCTCATCGGGCTCACGGTCCTGTCCGTGATGTTCTCGACGATGCACCAGAGCGCGCTCGGCTCGCTCTTCCTGCTCGCGCCGACGAAGCTCCACCCGCTCTGGTACACGCCGTACATCTTCGTCTTCTTCTTCATCTCCGCGATCATCGCGGGGATCTCGATGGTCATCGTCGAGTCGATGCTCTCGCACCGCGCGTTCCACTCCCAGGTCGCCGGGCAGCACGTCGACATCGACAAGCTGACGCTGGGGCTCGGGAAGGCGGGGGCGCTCGTGATGTTCGCCTACTTCTTCCTCAAGCTGCAGGGGGTCATCGACGGGCACGCCTGGGGCTACCTCGCCACCGGCTACGGGGCGTGGTTCCTCGTGGAGATCGTCGGGTTCGTCCTCGTCCCGGCGCTCCTCTTCGCCTACGGCTCGCGGAACGGCAACGTGACGCTCGTCCGGGTCGCCGCCGTGATGGGCGTCCTCTCCATCATCCTGAACCGCCTCAACGTCTCGATCGTCGCATTCAACTGGAACCAGCCGGTCCGCTACGTGCCGTCGGTGAGCGAGGTGATCGTCTCGATCACCCTCGTGACCATCGGCGTGCTGGCGTTCCGGTGGATCGTGAACCGCATGCCCATCCTCCGCGAAGACCCGCGCTTCGCGGAAGGGCATCACTGAGGGAGGACGCCATGGCTCATGACTTCCTGAGCATCTACCCGGCCAAGCTCCTCGAGTACGGCCTCGCCGTCGCCTACCTGCTCATGTTCATCCCGTTCTGGCGGTACGTGCAGGGCGGCCGCGCCAAGGAGGCGGTGGTCCCCGTCACCGCGCCGCGTCCCGTCGCCCGCCCCGCCGCCGTGCGCGCGGCACGGCCCACCGCCGGGTGGTTCCAGCTCCCCGCGGGCCTGCACCTGCACCCCGGCCACACCTGGGCGCGGCTCGAGAACGACGGGCTCATCGCGGTGGGCGTGGACGACTTCGCCCACAAGCTCGTCGGCCCGGCGCGCCTCGACCTCCCCGCCATCGGCGAGCGGGTCGCGCAGGGTGAGGCCGCCTTCGCGATGGGCGACTCGGACCGGACGGTCCCGCTCCTCTCCCCGATCGACGGCACGGTCGTCGCGGTGAACACGGCGATCCGGGACGGCAAGGACGGCCTCGAGGACCCGTACGGCGCGGGCTGGCTGTTCAAGGTGAAGGCGTCGCGCCTCGCCGCGAACCTCCGCCAGCTCCTCACGGACGGCCCCGCGCGCCACTTCCTCGAGGACGCGGGCGAGCGGCTCGCCCTGCGGATGAGCCCCGAGATCGCCCACGTGCTGCAGGACGGCGGCACGCCCATCCACGGCATCGCCCACGCGCTCGCCGGCGACGAGTGGGAGCGGCTCGCCCGCGAGCACTTCCTCACCTAGCGACGGAGACGGCCATGACGACGACGAAGCTCATGAGGATCGGCGCGGTGCTCGGGGCGCTCATCGCGGGCGGCGCGCTCGCCGAAGGCCTGCCGCGGCTGCCGCAGCCGCTGCAGCTCCCGCAGGGCGCGGACAGCCCGGGGGTGGTGACCTTCCGCCACGACAGCCACCTCGACGCGAAGAGGCCGGCTTGCGTGGAGTGCCACGCCGGGAGGTTCAGCATCCTCGGCCGGTCGGGGGAGCGCCCGGGCGCGAAGGTGACGCACGCGGCGATGGAGAAGGGAGAAGCCTGCGGCGCGTGCCACGGGAAGCAGGCGTTCGGGTTCGACGACTGCACCACCTGTCACGCGCAGTGAGTCGAGGGGCCCGCCCGCCCCGGTCGCGCGAGCGGAAGGGGCGGGCGGGGGTGGTGGCGGCCCGGGGGGGCGCGCGGCAGCCCCGGGGGGGGGAAGTGCCCCGGGCGTTGTTGTTGGGGGGCCCCCCCCCCCCGGGGGGGGGGGGGGTTGGGGGGGGGCGGGGGTGGTCGCGGCGCGGTGCGCCGCGAGGAAGCGAGGAGGGGGTCATGTCCGCGGTGCTCGAGGTCTTGCAGGCGGTCGGCGTGTTCCTCGGCGGGATCGTGGCGCGGTTCGGGGTCTTCCTCGCCATGATCGCGCTCTTCGCGGTCCCTGCCGTCGTGCTGGCGCTCGCGATGCGCGCCATCGAGAGGCGGCGCGAGCGGCGGCTCGGGCTGCGCAGCGTGTCCGGCGTGCTCTTCCGGCCGGGCCTCGTCTACGCGCCGGGCCACACCTGGCTCCAGCCGCGCATCGGCGGGGCCCTCGAGCTCGGCATCGACGGCCTCGCGCAGCGCCTGCTCCCCGCGGTGTCCTCGGTGGAGGTGCCGCGGGCAGGGACGCAGGTCGCGCGCGGCGAGACCATCGCGACGCTCTCGGGCGGAGGCCGCGAGGTGCGCGTCCGCGCGCCGATGCCGGGCGTCGTCGCGGGCGTGAACGCGGCGGTGGTGCGCGACCCCGCGCTCGTCAAGCGAGACGGCTACGGGCGCGGGTGGCTCGTCCGGATCTCCCCCGCGGATGGATCGTGGGCCTCGCTGCCGCGCGGCGAGGCTGCGGAGGGCTGGATGCGACGCGAGGCCGTGCGCTGGAACCGCTTCCTCGAGGACCAGCTCGGGTTCGCCGCGGCGGACGGAGGCGAGCTCGTCGCTCCTGCGCCGTGGCTCATCGGCGAGTCCGGCTGGCGCGCGCTCGCGACGGCCTTCCTCTCGGTGTGAGCTCCGCGATGGTGCGGCAATCAACCGCGGGCCGCATCTCTTTCGCGGACTCCCCGGGTAGGGTTCACGGTCCGGAAATGGCGCGACACGGTGCCGCACGTCTCTTCGGTCAGGGCGTGCGGCTTCTTGTCACGCCACTCGTCGCGCTCGGGGTGCTCGCCGCGGGCGCACTTTACGTGATTCTCCTGCCGGTATGCGGGATTGCGTCTACCGCGCAGGCGCTCGCCACCGCCGGCTGGCGCCACCTCCGTGCGACGCCCCCGTTCAGGCCGCGCTCTCGGGTGATGCAGCGTTGATTGCAGTCAAACCTCCCCCGCCGTCTCGTCGCATTTTGCGAGAATTGCGCAAAAGGCGGGGGAGGCGTGCGATCCCGGCGAGTTTTGCGTGAGGCGCGTCCGGGTGGACGTTTGTCGAATGTTGCTGGGTTTACGCGTGCTTAAGCGCTGAAACCCGTTGGACATCCCCCCGGATTCCCTGGTAGGAATCGCTCGTCCGTTTCGTGCAACGGATTGTGACGACTCCCTCCAGGGTGGGGCCAATGAAGAGATTTCTGCTGCCGCTCCTCGTCGCTTTCGCCGCATCCCCGGCCTGGGCCGGAATCCCGGCGGAGTCCGAGGACTGTCTGGGCTGCCACAGCGACCCGGACCAGACGTACGACCTGCCGAGTGGCGAGAAGCTGTCGCTCTACGTGAACCAGGAAGCGTTCGCCAAGTCGGTGCACGGCGAGATGCTCCGGTGCACCGAATGTCACACCGACAAGACGAGCGACCACGCGACCGGCGAGCTCAAGTTCAAGACGCGTCGCGAGGTCACCCGCGCGTATTACGAGCAGTGCAAGGGCTGCCACTTCGCCAACTACACGAAGACGCTCGACGGCGTGCACTTCGCCGTGATGGCGAAGGGCAACGACAAGGCCGCCCTGTGCGTCGACTGCCACGGCGCTCACGACATCTCCCGGCCCGGGCAGCCTCGGGCGCGCATCTCGCAGATGTGCTCGGGCTGCCACGGCAAGGAGGCCGCCATCTACGCGCGGAGCGTGCACGGCCGCCTGGCCGGCTCGAGCTCCGACGTGCCGGTCTGCACCGACTGTCACCGCGCGCACGACACGACGGATCCGCGCGACGGCGCGCTCGCGGCGCGGACCCCGGAGATCTGCGGCCGCTGCCACACCGACGAGAAGCTCATGAAGCGGTACGGCCTCTCGACGAAGGTCGTCGACACCTACCTCGCCGACTTCCACGGCATGGCCGCGAGCCTGCAGCAGGGCAAGAAGAAGGGCCCGGGCGTGCGCCTCGCCGCCGTCTGCACCGACTGCCACGGCGTGCACGACATCGAGAAGTCCGACAGCCCGAACTCCTCCGTGATGGCGGCGAACCTCCAGAAGACCTGCGCGAAGTGCCACGAGGGGGCGAGCGAGAGCTTCCCGAAGGCGTGGCTCTCGCACTACGAGCCGACGCCCGAGAAGGCGCCGATCGTCTGGGCGGTGCAGCTCTTCTACAAGCTGATGATCCCGTTCATGGTGGGCGGGCTCGTGCTCCAGATCGCGCTGCACCTCTGGCGCGTCGTGGTGAATCGATGAGCAACTACATCGTCCGTTTCAGCCTCAAGCAGCGGATCGAGCACTTCGTCACGATGACGACCTTCGCGGCGCTGTGCCTCACCGGCCTGCCGCAGAAGTTCTACACGACGGGGTGGGCGCACACGTTCGTCGACCTGTTCGGCGGCATCGACAACACGCGCTGGATCCACCGCTTCTTCGGGGTCGTGCTGGCCCTCTCCACGATCGTGCACTTCGCGAGCGGCATCGCGGCGATCCTGTCGCGCAAGATCGGCTTCTCGATGGTCCCGACCAAGCGGGACTTCGAGGACGCGATCCAGCAGCTGCGCTACTACCTGGGGATGACGGATCAGCACCCTCAGTACGATCGCTTCACGTACAAGGAGAAGTTCGAGTACTGGGGCCTCGTCGCCGGGAACGTGATCATGGTCGTCACCGGGTTCATGCTCTTCTTCCCGGTGAAGGCCGCGACGCTCATCCCTGGCCAGATCATCCCGGCCGCGAAGGTGGCCCACTCGAACGAGGGCCTCATGGCCTTCTTCGTCATCACCGTCTGGCACATCTTCAACGCGCACCTCAACCCGGACGTCTTCCCGTTCGACGCGTCGATCTTCACCGGCAAGGTGAGCAGGGAGCGCTACGTGCACGAGCATCCGCTCGAGCTCGCGCGCCTCGAGGGCGGGCTGCCGCCGGACGCGCACGGGCACGCCGGGCACGGGGATGCGCCGCCGGGGCACGGTGGAAAGCGCGTCGTGGGCTGACATCCTGGCGCAAGCCATCTTCCACACCCTCGTCGCCTCGCTGTTCGTCGAGGCGCTGGTGCGGAGCTGGGGCGTGCGCGAACCTCGCCAGCGGATGGCCCTACGCCTCACGGCGCTGGGCTATCCGCTGGTCCTGTTTCCGGCGCTCGTCGCGCTCTTCCCCTCCCGCGGGGAGGAGGGGTTCCGGGAGGACCTCGCGCTCTTCGACGCGCGGAGCTGGGAGACGGTTCGGCTCCTCGGCGTCGGCCTGTTCTGGTGGTGGCTCGCCGCCTTCGCGGCCGCGGGGGCGGGGCTGTTCCTCATGGACCTCTGGCCGGTGCTGCGCGGCCGCGGCCGCCGCGCGCCGGCGGGCGAGCTGCCCGATCCCGCCAGCGCGGCCGTCCTCGCCGCCGAGCTCCCGCGCGCCGCGGCGGCGCTCGGCGTCAGGGAGCCGCCGCTCGTCTTCCTCGGCCGCGACCTGCCGGTGCTCTTCTGCACCGGCGTCCGGCGTCCGGCCCTCGTCGTCTCCGGGGGGACGCTGTCCCGGCTCGATCGCGACGAGCTCGCAGCCGCGCTCGCCCACGAGCTCGCTCACGTGGCGGGTCGCGACCCGCTCAAGAGCTGGGTCCTCATGGGGCTCCGGGCGGTGATGTTCTGGAACCCGGCGTTCCAGGTGGTCTCTCGTGCGCTGGCGCGCGACGCGGAGTGGCTCGCGGACGAGCGCGGCGCCGCCGCGTGTGGCGACCGGCTGGCGCTCGCGAGCGGGCTGCTCAAGCTGCACCGCGCGACGGCCGGCGCGAGCGGGGTGCCGCGCTCGCTGCCCTTCGCCGCGGCGCTCGCCGAGCCGCTCGCGCGGGTCCGCTCGCACGACATCGAGGTCCGGTGCCGGCGGCTGCTCGACGGTGCGCCCGCCCGGCTCCCGTATGCTGGCGTCCGCGTGGCGCTCGCGGGCGGCGCCCTCGCGGCCCTGCTGTTCTTCGTGATATGACCGAGCGTACGGCCATGGGCGCGGTGCGGGCGAGCGGCGCGGGCGTGGAGATCGCCCGGATGCTGGTGACGCTCGCGTACGTGCTGGCGGGGACCGCGGCGGCGATCGTCGGCCTCGGCGCGCTGCCGCGCCTGCTCGCCGGCGACACCGGGCCGCACCGGGCCGCGTCGATCCAGGAGGCGGAGCGCCGCCTCGGCGCGCGCATCCTCCTCCCCGGCTACTACCCCGAGCGCCTGGCCTGGCCGCCCGCGGCGATCCACGTGGCGGGCGGGCGCCACGGCTCGGTGCGCCTCGCCTTCGCCGCACGCGACGGCGGGACCGGCCTCGAGCTCGTCGCCGCCACGGACGCCGGCGTGGACATCGCGCCCGCGCTCCTCTCGGATCGCACCGTGCTCGGCGCCCGTCCCACCGTCGTGGGCGGGCACCCCGCGACGCTCGCGTCGGTGCTCGTCGAGGGCGTGGCGTGGCAGGAGCTGTCGTGGTCGGTGAACGGCCGCGCGGTGGTGCTCCGGTCGCAGGGAGATCTCGACGAGCTCGTGCGGATCGCGCGGAGCCTGCACGGGGTGAGCGGGCGATGAGCACGACGAGCCACGCGGTCGGCGGGATCTCGCTGCGGACGCGGGTGTACCTGCTCATGGCGATCGGGATCTTCTTCCCGATCGTGCTCCTGGCGGCCGCCGGCCTCTACTGGATGCGCGGCTTCGACGAGCGCATCCTGGCGGGCCGCAACGCCGCGGCGACCGCGGTGGCCGCCCACTTCGACGAGGGGCTCACGGCCGACCTCGAGTCGCTGCAGCGGCTCGCCTCGGCGCTCTCGGCGGGGTTCGGCGACGCGGATCTCTCCGACGAGCGGCGCCTCGTCCGCACCGGCCACGAGTCCTTCCGGCACCGCGACACGATCTTCCTGCTCGACCGCGAGCAGAACGTGATCGCCGAGGAGCCGATCGGTGCGGTCACCGAGGTCCCGCTGGCCGCCCAGGCCCTGGTGGAGGAGGTGCTCGCGAGCGGCCGCCCGCGGCTGTCGGGGCTCGTCCTCGAGCCGCGCGGGCAGGTGATCCACGAGCTCGTCCCGGTGCGCAGCTGGAAGGGCGAGGTCGTCGGCGTCATGGGCGGGACCTTCCGGCCCGACCGGCGCGACTTCGGCCGCATGCTCCAGCATCTCCGCCGGGGCCGGACCGGCTTCGCGGATCTCCTCGACGCGGATGGCCACGTGATCGCCTCGAGCGAGCGCGGCCGGGCGGGGCGGGCGGCCGGATGCACGGGCGGCGTCCGAAAGCTGCTCGAGGCGCGCCGGACCACGTCCGTGAGCTGCCGGGAGTGCCACGAGGACGGGAGCACGCCCGCCACCAACGACGAGCTCATGACCTTCGCGCCGCTCGGGAGCGCGCCGTGGGCCGTCGTCGTGCGGCAGCCCATGGCCGAGGCGCTGCCGACCCAGGGCGCGGTGCCGTGGTACATCGTGGGCTTCGGGCTCTTCCTCCAGCTCGCGCTCGTGGGCACGTTCGCGTGGGGGGCCGCGCAGAGCGTCACGCGCCCGGTGGGCGTGCTCACCTTCGAGGCGGAGCGGATCGCCCGGGGCGAGCTCGGCTGGCCCATCCCGGATCTCGGCTCGGACGAGGTCGGCCGGCTCGGCCAGGCGCTGGAGCGGATGCGCGGGGCGCTGCGCGCGACGCTCGCGCAGGTGGCCGAGGTGAACGCGCAGCTCGAGCAGCGCGTGGAGGAGCGCACCCGCGAGCTGAACGACGCGCTCGGGCAGGTCCGCGAGCGCGACGCGGATCGTGGCCAGCTCCTGAGCAAGGTGATCACCGCGCAGGAGGACGAGCGGAAGCGGATCGCCCGGGAGCTGCACGACGAGACGACCCAGAGCCTCGCGGTGCTGGCCATGGGGCTCGAGGCCGCGCAGGACGCCATGCGCGCGGGAAAGACGCCGCGGCTCGACGAGGTGAAGGCGGTCGCGGTGCGCACGCTCGAGGACGTGCACCGGCTCATCCTCGACCTGCGGCCCTCGGTGCTCGACGACCTGGGCCTCTTCTCCGCCATCCGCTGGTACGCGGAGCGGAGCCTCGAGACGCGCGGGATCTCGGTCCGCTGCGAGTTCGGCGAGCTCGACCGCCGCCTGCCGCCCGAGCTGGAGACGGCGCTCTTCCGCATGTGCCAGGAGACGATGAGCAACGTCGCGCGCCACGCCCAGGCGACCGCGGTGCTCGTCCAGGTGGGCGTCGAGGGCGACCAGCTCCAGATCGAGATCGAGGACGACGGGCGCGGCTTCGACGTCGAGGCGGCGGCGCGGCGCGAGGGGCGCCGCCCGTGGGGGCTCCTCGGAATTCGTGAGCGAGCGGAGATCCTCGGGGGCTCGGCCCGGATAGACTCCGCGCCGGGGAAGGGGACGCGGGTGCAGGTGCGCGTCCCGCTGCCACCGGCCGAGCCGCCGCGGCCCGAGGGAGCGAGGGAAGGGCGGGGAGGAGTCGTCGCATGAGCAAGATCCGCGTCGTCATCGTGGACGATCACGCCATCCTGCGCGAGGGCATCCGCGCGCTCCTGCAGCTCCACCCGGACATCGAGGTGGTGGGCGAGGGCGCGAACGGGACGGAGGCCATCGCCGCGGTGGAGCGGCTCGATCCCGACGTCCTCCTCATGGACATCGCCATGCCCGGGCTGGGAGGCATCGAGGCCGCGCTCGAGATCCACAAGCTCGGCCGGCGCACGCGGATCCTCATCCTGTCGCAGTACGAGGATCGCGAGTACGTCCGCAGGCTCCTCAAGGCCGGCGTCGCGGGCTACGTCCTCAAGAAGTCGGCCGGCTCCGAGCTCGCGAACGCGATCCGCGCCGTGAACCGCGGCGGCCTCGTGCTCGATCCCGAGGTGGCGCGCACCGCCATGGCGGACGCCGGGCAGGCGACGACCGGCGGCGCCGCCGATCCCTACGAGGCGCTCACCGACCGCGAGAAGCAGGTCCTGAAGCTCGTCGCCGAGGGACGCAGCAACAAGGAGGTCGCCGACGTGCTCGGCATCAGCGTGAAGACCGCCATGAGCCACCGCGAGCACGTCATGGAGAAGCTCGCCGTGCACAATCGGACCGAGCTCGTGCGCTTCGCGCTGAAGCGGGGCGTCATCCGGGTGGACGAGTGACCGGCGGCCGCGTGGCCTCCGGGCGCCTGGCGCTTCGCCCCGGAGCCTGACGGTCCAGGGCATCCGGAGCCGCGATCGCCCGGCTCCGTCGCCCGCAGCGCTCCGCGCCTCGCGTCACCTCAAGGAGAGGCGCGTCCGGAGTCACGCGCGCCGCCGTCGGCGCGCAGGGCCATCAGCCGTTCGCGGGGCGCTTGCCAGGATGGTGCGAGCCGCGCCGCCGCCTCGTACTCCCGGGCGGCGTCCGGCGGCGAGTCGTCCTCGTACAGGAGGCCGAGGAAGTAGTGGGCGTCGGCGCTCTTCGGCTCCAGCTCGGCTGCCCTCCGCAGGACGGGCTCCGCGACGCCGCGCCTCCCCATCGCGAGCAGCACCTTCCCTGCGCCCACGTAGAAGGACGCGGTCCCTGGCTCGAGCGCGCTCGCGGCCTCGAACTGCTCGAGGGCGACGGGCAGCAGCTCCGGCGCGCGCTCCGAGACCGCGACCGTCATCAGAAGATTACCCAGTCGGTGAAACGCCCAGGCAGGACCGGTGGTCTCGAGGCGCCACGGGCCGACCTCGTGCACGATGCGCCGGCCGAGCGCGTGATCGGCGAGGTAGCGCGCGGTGGAGCGATAGCCCTCGAGCCGCTCGTCTCGCGTCCGCACCCCGTCGAGGAGCCGGGCCGCTTCATCCGGGTTGCCGAGCGCGATGAGCAGGCGCGCGCGCTCGACGAGGATGCCGGGCTCCGAAGCGGCCTGCAGCTGCTGGAGGTGGTCCCGGGCGGCCTCGGGATCGCCGCGCAGCCAGGCGGCGCGTGCAGCGCGCAGCCGTCCCTCCGGGCCGTCGAGCCGCGCCGCCGCCGACGCTCCGACCACGGGCGGAAGGGTCGCGCGCTGGAACGAGCGGAGCGAGCGATCGTTGTCCTCGTCGGTCGAGGCGTACATCGCGCGCGGCGCGGCGAACTCGAGCAGCGGGAGGTCGTCCGTGTTCAGGGACGCGCCCTCCGCGAAGCGGCGCGTGTCGTCCTCGGAGAGCACGAACTGCTGCAGCACGTCCTCGGGGTCGCCCCAGTACCGCGCCAGATCGGCGCGCGCGCCCGGCGATTGGGCGATCCGGCGCGCCGCCGCGTCCAGGTCGACCCGGAGCGGCTTCTTCCCGCCCACGAGCAGGTAGTCGCCTGCGCCGCCGCGCCACACGGTGACGTCCGGGAACACCTCCCGGAACGTCCGGACCACCATGCGGATCTCGCTCGGGAAGATCGCGTACGACTGGAGCCACTGCACCATGACGCCGTCGTCCGAGAGGTGCTCCCGTGCGACGCGGTAGAACTCGCGGGTGAAGAGGTTCGCCACCCCGGCGATCCACGGGTTCGAGGGCTCCGAGACGATGAGGTCGTAGGGCTGCGCCGCGGCGGCGAGGATGTGTCGCCCGTCTCCGGCGATCACCCGGAGCCGCGCATCGCCGAGCACGTCGTGATTCTCGCGCGCGAACAGCCTCGCGGCGTCGACGACCGCCGGCTCGAGCTCCGCGACGTCGATGGCGCGGAGCGGGTACTGCGCGAGCGCGCCGGCCGTGATGCCGCTGCCGAGCCCGATCACGAGCGCGCGGCTCGCGTCGGGCGCGAGCAGCGCGGGGAGGTGACCCAGCAGGAGCTGGGTCCTCATGTCGAGACCGTTCGTGCTCGCGTCGGTCTTGCCGTCCACCGAGAGGAACAGGTGCTCGCCGGTGCGCGTGACCGAGACGGTCGTGGTCAACCCCTCGGCATAGAACAGGAGCTCCTTGGAGGCGGACTTCTCGCGAGGCGACTGCGCCCCTGCGTCCTTGCCCAGGTGGCGGGCGGCGTAGATCGACACGCCGCTCGTCATGAGGAGCCGGTCCCAGCGCGGCACGGCGAACACGGCGATCGCGAACGCCGAGGCGGCCGCGAGCGCGGCCAGCCATCTCCTCGGCCGCGCGTCCAGGGCGAGCAGGAGGCCGAGGCCCGCGGCCAGGTTCGCGGCCGCGGCGGCCACCACCGTGCCGTGGATCCCGATCTGCGGCACGAGCACGAACCCGGCGCCGACCGAGCCGACGATGGTCCCGATGGTGTTCGCGCCGTAGACGCGCCCGACGTCGTCTCCCACGCTCGAGATCCCGCGCGTCAGCCCCGCGAGCACGAGCGGGAACGTCGCGCCGATCGCGGCGGAGGGCACGATCATGACGAGGAAGCTCGCGCCGAACTGCGCGAGGAGGGCGCTCTCGTGCGAGAGCCCCAGCCGCCCGAGGATCTGGAGGACGATCTGCGGCAGCATCCCGAGCACCGGGAGCGTCGCGACGGCCAGCGCCGCGACCGCGCACTCGAGGACGCCGAACGCGGTGAGCCGGAGACGCCACCGCCGGAGCGCCTGCGAGGCGGCGAACGCGCCGCCGGCGAGCCCGACGAGGAAGGTGGCGAGCATCGCGGTGAACGCATAGGTCGAGCTTCCGACCGCGAGGCAGAGGGCCCGCGTCCAGGCGACCTCGTAGGCCATGGAGGCCGCCCCGGAGATCCCGATGGCCGCGAGCGCGACCCGCGCGGCCACGCGGGAGGGGGCGGGCTCGTCTCCGGCGACCGGGGGCGCCTCGGACCTCGATGGCGCCTCGGATGGCGCCGGCACAGGAGGGCGACCGCGGCCGGTGCGCTCGAGCAGCAAGGCGGCGATCCCGACGCCCAGGTTGAGCGCCACGCCGATCCAGACCGTCGCGCGCAGGCCGAAGGTGGGGAGGAGGCCGAACCCGGTGGCGACCACCCCGAGCACGGCGCCCATCGTGTTCACGGCGTAGAGGAGGCCGACCCGGGATCCCGTCGTGCCGGACCGCTCGACCACTGCCCGGCTCAGGAACGGCAGCGTGGCGCCCATGACGGCGGTGGCGGGCACGAGCAGCAGGGCGGAGAGCGAGAACTGGAGCAGCGTCGCGCCGACCGGGCCGGGCTCCAGGACCCGGTGCGCGGCGATGTAGGCGGCGTCCGCCCCAGCGAACAGGAGCGGCGTGGTGAGGCAGTAGAGGCCGATGACGATCTCGGCGAGCCCGTAGACGAGCAGCGGCCTCCGCGAGCCGTCCGCGCGCTTCCCGAGGAGCAGGCTGCCGAGGGCGAGGCCGCCCATGTAGGCGGCGAGCACGGTCGTCACCGCGAAGACCGTGTGGCCGAACGTGAGGGAGAGGAGCCGGAACCAGACAACCTCGTACAGCAGCGCGGCGGCGCCGGAGGCGAAGAAGCACGCCGCCGCGACGCCCGTGGAGAGTCGTGTCTTCATTCCTGTCCCTCTGTCCGAAACGAAACGCCTAGGAACGCCTCCGCGCCCGTCTTTGTCAACCGTCGGGAAGCGCGCGCCGTTCCGCGCTCGGCACTGGAGGTGCGCGTGCGGGGGCGACCCTCGGAAGCGGGCGAGCGTGCGTGCCCGGCGCGGTGCGCGGTATCATGCGCTCCCTTCGAGCCAACGGGAGCGGCATGATCTCCGGGAAGCGCGTGTGCGTCGTGATGCCGGCCTACAACGCCGCGAAGACGTTGCGGCGCACGGTCGACGAGCTCGATCGCACGGTGGTGGACGACGTCATCCTCGTGGACGACGCGAGCCCGGACGAGACCGTGGCCGTCGCTCGCGAGCTCGGGCTCCACCACGTCGTGCACGCGAAGAACCGCGGGTACGGCGGCAACCAGAAGACGTGCTACGCGGAGGCGCTCGCGCGCGGCGCCGAGATCGTGGTGATGCTCCACCCCGACTACCAGTATTCGCCCGCGCTGGTCCCGGCGATGGCGGCGATGGTGGCGAGCGGGCACTTCGACTGCGTCCTCGGCTCCCGCATCCTGGGGGTCGGAGCGCTGCGCGGCGGCATGCCCCTGTGGAAGTACGTGGCGAACCGCTTCCTGACGTTCTTCGAGAACGTGCTGCTCGGCTACAAGCTCGCCGAGTACCACACCGGCTATCGCGCGTTCTCGCGCGAGCTCCTCGAGGCGCTGCCGCTGGAGGAGAACTCCGACGACTTCGTGTTCGACAACCAGTTCCTGGCGCAGGCGCTCTGGTTCGGGTTCGACATCGGCGAGATCTCGTGTCCGGCGCGCTACTTCGAGGAAGCCTCCTCCATCAACTTCCGGAGGAGCGTGAAGTACGGCTTCGGCGTGCTCGGCACGGCCATCGAGTTCCGCCTCGCGAAGATGGGGCTGCGCAGGTCCGCGCGGCTGTCGGACACGGGTCGCAAGCTCGCCGTGGTGCCGGCCCCTGCGGCGTCCCGCGGCGGCGCCGCGTGAGGTCTTCCGTCGCCATTTCGGACGGAGCGCCCGAGGCCGAGCACGAACCCGCCAGGACGGCCCCCGGCTCCGTCCTCGTCGCGGTCGCGGCGCTCTCCCTCGGCTTCGCGCTCGGCGTGTCGGACGGGAACTTCGATCCCTTCGCGCTGCTCCTCGTGACGGGGAGCGCGTTCGCGAGCGTCGCAGCCCTGGTCATGGAGCGCCGGCGCGACCGAGCGATCGGAGCCGGAGCTCCGGGGCGGGACTGGCGCGCTCGCGTCCTCTGCGGCGGCGTCCTGGCGAGCGTCGCGTTCGACGCGCTGCGCCAGCCCGGGATCTTCGTCCCTCCCGACACGCTCGGCTTCTTCCGGCCGGTGCTCGCGGTCGCGGGGGTGGCGGCGCTCACCTATCTGTGGACGGGGGCACCGGCGCTCGTGGCGCGGTTGCGGTTCCCGCTGCTCGTCGCCGCCGCGGCCGTGCTCGCCGGCTTCGTGATCCGCACCACGCCCGGTCCGCCGATCGACGTCTGGTTCTTCCAGCAGATGGGCTCGTTCGCGATGATGCAGGGAGTGGACCCGTACGCCGTCGCGTATCCGAACATCTACGGACCGTTCACCCCCTTCTATTCGCCGGAGGTGTTGAGCCCGGACCAGGCGTACGTGCTCGGGAATCCCTATCCCCCGCTGACGCTGCTCGTGGCGGTTCCCACGACGCTGCTCCACGCCGACGTGCGGTGGACGCACCTCGCGCTCGTGCTGTTCTCGGCCTGGGCCATTCGCCGGCTCGGCAGGGGCTCGCGTGTCGCCGAGCTGGCGGCGGTGTTCGTCCTCTTGCAGCCGAGGACCTTCTTCGTCCTCGAGCAGTCGTGGACCGAGCCCATCGTGCTGGCCTCGGCGCTGCTGGCGCTCGTCGTCGTCGACGCCACGTACCGACGCGACGGCGCCTCGGGAGAGGGCCCGCTCGGCCCCATCGTCACGGGGATCGCGGGGGCGTTGGCGCTGAGCAGCAAGCAGTACGCGCCCGTCCTGCTCGCACCGATCCTCCTCGCGTTGCCTCCGGCGCATCGGTGGAAGAGCGCGGCCACCGCGGTCGCCGGCGCGGCGCTCGTCATGCTGCCGTTCGTGCTGTGGGATGCGCCGGCGCTCTACCGGGGGGTCGTCGCCTTCCAGCTCCAGCAGCCGTTCCGCGCGGACTCGCTCTCCTGGCCCGCGGCCGTGGTGAGGATGGGAGGGCCGGTCCTCTCGCCATGGATCGCGCTCCCGGCCGCGGTCGCGGTGCTGGCGCTCGGCGTGGCGAGACGCGCGTCGCTGGAGCGGGCGGTGCTCACCGGCGCCGCGGCGTGGCTGGCGTTCTTGCTCTTCAGCAAGCAGGCGTTCTGCAACTACTACTGGCTGGTCGCCGGTCTCCTCTGCGCCGCCGTCGCGCTGCGCGCGGGGAGTGACTCCGGCTCGACGCGAATGCCCTGATTCCGCCCTCGTGCTGGAGCCAGTCGGCGCGAGCTTCGTGGCGAAGGGACCTCGACCTGACGCTGGGACGGAATGGGACGGGAAGCGGCACCTTCACCGTCACGTCTGGTGAGGTGGCGCTGTTCGAGTGCGCCGTGGACCGACGAACACGTCCTGCGTGAACGCGGCGCCGCGCGCCTCCGGACTAGCGAGCCTATCGCGGCCCGAGGGGCACGCCCGCCGCGATCGTCGCGAAGAAGGTCGCGCCCCCGACCTCCTGGCCGAGCGGGTGGCTGCGGGCCAGGTCTGCGACTCCCGTGAACGAGACGTCGATCGTCTCCACGAAGCGGTGCCGGACGGACCAGAGCACGCCGATGCGTGCACCCGCGGCAGGCAGCAGCGTCGCCGCCGGGCTCTCCACCACGTCGATCCCGCCGAGCCCGAGCGCGAACACGTCGACGCCCTCCTGAACGGAGAAGCACTTCCCTATCCCGAGGAGCCCGAGGCTCCTCGCCCGGCCGCCGCCGACCCGGTCGAAGCTGTGCGACAGGACCGCGTTCTCCTGGCGCGAGAGGAGGCGCACCGCGGGGCCGAACCCCGACCCGCCGGCGAGGCCGACCTCGAGCACGCGCCGGAGGGGCACGTTGAGGGGGTTCGTGGGGTCGGCGCTTGCCTCGCCCGTGATCCTCGCGACCGGCGTCGCACGCGCCGGCCCTGACGAGGTCGAGGCGACGCGCACCGTCGCCGGCGAGATCGTCCCCGGCGACGTCGAGGCGACGCGTGTCGCCGGCGAGGTCGCCGGCGCGGGCGAGGACGGGATCGTCGAGCGGTCCGGTGCAGCGCCCGAGGCCACCCCTGCGGCGGCGCCAGCCGCCGTCCCGCGATCTGCGCGCGCGCCCCCCACCGCCGGCGGGGCCGCGGCGTGCTCCGCCACGAGCGGCTTCTCCGCGGCGGCGGGGAGGGCGTGGCACCCCCGGCACGTGAGCGGGCCCGCCTGCTGCTCCTTGTGGCACCCGCGGCAGCGCTCGTGGGCGAGCTTGGGGGTGAACTCGATCTTCTGGATCGGTCCCTCGCCGTGGCAGCTCACGCAATGCGCCCTGCGCGCGAGGTGCGCGGGGTGGTCCACCGTGACCGTCCCGAAGGTGCGGGTCTTCAGCGAGATCTGCTGGGGCGCCGCAGGGAGCGCCTGCTCCGCGAGCTCGGGCACGAGCCGGGGTCCGGCGCCGAGCATCGCGACCCGCTGGGCGTCCGAGGGCGCGTCGAGCGCCGCGGCGGCGCCGACCGAGAGGAGCGCCGCGAGCGCGATGACGAGCAGCCCCCTGGGCATGGCGCGGCAAGGTACACGAACGTGCGGACCGAGACGAGAGAGCGGCCGCCGCGCCGGATCGTACTCAAACGCAGCGCCTCGCGAACGTCCGGCGATCGCGGGACGGGGCCGCGGCGCGCAGGGAGAGAGGCGACCTCACGTGCGCGGCTGGCGAGCCCGCTGCCGTCAGCCGGCGGCGCGACGGGTCCGTCGAGGCGCCTGGCGCCGCGTGCCGCCCCGGCGGACGGCACGCGGCGCTCGCCTCAATGACAGTTGAAGCAGGACGCGTCCCACGCCGGATTCACGTCCACGGCGCCGTTCAGGTGCAAGGCCGGGTTGGTGATGGCCGTGCCGGTCGCGTTGGCGTCCGCATGACACAGGTCGCAGTTGCTCCCGCCCCCGTGGGCACCCAGGTGCCACGAGCCCGTCTGCGGTGGGTTGCCGTGGCACGACCCGCATGTCGCCGGCCCGTCGCTCCAGCGCGGCGCCGCTCGCTTCCCGGCGTAAGGCACGCTGTAGTAGCCGTCGAAGAAGAAGTACGTGAAGGTGCCGGCGTAGTTGCCGTGACAGTACGTCGCGGCGCAGGTGCCGGCCGTGCGGTCCCAGCTCGGCGCGGCGCCGCCGGTCCGCGCCAGCCCGCCCCAGGTCACCGTCACCGTGGAGCCGTCCATGTGACCCGCGTCGAGCGCGTCGGCGGGCTTCACGTGACACTCCGTGCACGCGTAGGCGGCCGCCGTGGCGTTCGCGCTCACGTGCGCCGTGTGCGCCCCCACGCGAAGCGCGTCGGTCTCGTGCCCCCAGGTGCCGGAGGGCGGCGCGCCGGTCGCGTCCGCGACGCCGCCGTGGCACATGAGGCAGCTCGTGCGCCAGCCCGCGCCGTGGCAGGTCGCGCAGGACGTCGTGGCGGAGCCGCCCACGCCGTCGAGGTTCGTCCCGTGGCAGCCCTGGCACCCGGCTATCCCTGCGTTCGCCGAGTACGCGTGGAAGCCCGCGCTCGCGGTGTCCATCCATCCGGCCGGGTGGCCGCCCGACGCCTGCACGAGGCCGTCGAGGTGCTTGCCGCCGGCCGAAGGCGCGATGACGACGCCGCCCGCGTCCATGGTGTCCGGATGACAGGAGGCGCAGCGCGTGAGATCGGCGGCGACCGTCGGGTGCGGCGACGGAGGCGGCAGCCCGTGGCAGGTGCCGCAGGCGGCCTCGCCCAGGCCGACGCGGGTCCAGACGGGCGCGGTCTTCGTGCCGCCTCCCATCGTCCCTCCGTGACAGTAGACGCCGGAGCAGGTCGCGGTCGCGCGATCCCAGGACGGCGCCGCGTTGCGCGCCGTGGCGACGCCGCTGAACGTCAGCTCCGCCGTCCCGCCGTCCACGTGGCCGCCCGCGAGCGCGTCGGCAGGCTTCACGTGGCAGACGCCGCAGTCGTAGGCGGGCGCGATGGCGCTCCCGGCGCCGTGGATGGTGTGGGCGCCCACCCGGACGGTGTCGGCCGCGTTCCCCCACGTCGCCTTCGGCGGCGCGCCCGACGCGGTCTCCGTCCCGCCGTGGCACATGACGCAGCTCACCTTCCAGCTCGCGATGCCGGCGGGCAGCCCGACGTCGTGGCACGTCGCGCACGCCGAGCGCGCGGCCCCGCCGGCGAGGTCGGCGCCATGGCAGTCCTGGCACGCGCCGAGCCCGGCGTTCGCCTGGAACGCGTGGAAGCCGGGGCTCGTCTTGTCCGACCACGCCGTGTCGTGCGCGACGAGCGCGACCGTGCCGCCGAGGTGGTTGCCGAGCGTGTGGCAGCGCTGGCAGTCGGTCCGGGTCGCGTTCGCGGCCACCGCGGGGTGACCGGCGGGGAGCGAGGTCGTCGCGTGGCAGTCGACGCAGGCGAGCGGGCCGGGCGCGTCCCAGGCCACCGACTTCGCCGGCCCGCCCTTCGGGAAGTGGCAGGCGACCGTGCAGGTCGTGGCGGTCGTCGCGGTGTGCAGCGCGATCGTGCCGCCCGCGGTCGTGGTGCCCCCCGGGAACGTGTAAGGCACCTCGAACCCGAACGTCGCGCCCGTCGGGTGACAGGTCGCGCACGCGAACATGTTGAGGTGCCGCGCGTGGACGCTCGTCTCGGGGCAGCTCGTGCCCGACGAGAGCGCGGACGCGTGGGCCGCGCGCGGGCGGAGCGCCGACGCCGACGCAGGCTCGGGCGTGGCTGGCGATCCACCCCGACCGCACGCGCCGAGCGCGACGAGCGCCGCCGCCGCGAGCGCGAGACCCCGCGCTGAACGGAACTCATCCCACCCACGCCTGCGCTTCATGGCGGCCCCTTCGTGGCGCTCCGGAAGCTCTCTCCCGACACGGCTCGGCATCGCGTCCACCCTCGGCATCGACGTCACCATGTCTCGCTCCCGTGGCAGCTCAGGCTGGAGCACGACCGCGTCGAGGCGTTCCAGGTTCCGGTCACGGTACGGCCGCTGTAAGTGCCGCCGAGCTTGACGTTGTCCGCGCCGTTCACGTGGAGCGTCTTGTCCACGAACCCGTTCGACGCGTTCACCACCGCGTTGTGGCAGTTCGTGCAGGGCACGCTCCTGCTCTGGTGCGTCGAGTGCCGGCCGGTGCTCGGCGGGTTGCCGTGGCAGGACGTGCAGCCGACCTGCGTCGTGCTCGTCCACGCCACGGTCGCGCCCGAGCCGGAGTTCACGCCGCCCGAGAAGCGGCCGTGGCAGTACGTCGAGGCGCAGGTCGCGCTCGTCGCGCTCGTCCGTGTGTAGGTCGCCGGCGCGCCGCCCGTCTTGGCGAGCGTGCCGAGGACGACCTCGGCGATCCCGTTGCCGTCCACGTGGGCGGTGTCGGTCCGGACGCTCGCGGTGCGCGCCGGGTGGCACTGCACGCAGGTGAGCGGCGCGGAGATGGTCGTCGTCGCGTGCGCCTCGTGGACGCCCACGCTCACGTTCGTCGTGACGGTCCGGCCCTGGATGTCCACCGGCGGGTTCTGGCGGCCCGTGGTCGTGCTGCCGTGGCAGAACGTGCAGCTCGTGTCCCACGTCGCGAAGCCGGCGCTCGTGTGGCAGGTGCCGCACGAGGTGCTCGCGCCGAGGTCGCCGTGGCAGCTCTTGCAGCCCGCGAGGCCGGTGAGGTTCGCCTGGTAGCCGTGCTGCGCCTTGTCGGCCCAGCCGGGCGCGTGCGGCGAGGCCTGCGCCTCGACGATCCCGTTCACGTGCGTCGCGAGGTTGACGCTCGTCTGCGTGTAGCCCTCGTGGCAGCTCCCGCACGCGGTGTTCGCGCTGTGCGGCGCCGGCGGCGGCGCGCCGTGGCAGGTGCCGCAGGCGGCCTCGGTTCCGTTCACCGTGGTCCAGGACGGCGCGTTGAGCAGGTCCCCGCCGACGAACTGACCGTGGCAGTAGCTCGAGGAGCAGGTGGCCGTGACCGGATCCCAGGCGGGAGCCGCGCCTCCTGTCTTGGCGAGCGTGCCGAAGGCGAGCTGCACCGCGGCGTCGGCGTGGCTCATCGCCGTCGGGACCACGTGGCACTCGGAGCAGGCGATCGGGTTCGAGTAAGCGCCGCCGGCGAGGTGCTGCTGGTGGGCGCCGACCGCGAGGGACGTCGTGAGAGTCTCGCCATCCGTGCCCACCGGCGGAGCCGCGTTCTGCGCGGAGCCGTGGCACGACGTGCAGGAGAGCGGGACCACGTCGAGCGTCCCGTTCACGTGCGTCGCGAGGTTCACGGTCGTGGCCGTGTAGCCGGTGTGGCAGTTGCCGCAGCTCGGGTTCGAGCTGTGCGGCGCGGGCGGCGGCGCGCCGTGGCAGGCGCCGCACGCGGCCTGCGTGCCGTCCACCGCAGTCCACAGCGGCGTGGTGTTCGAGCCGCCTGCCGCGAGCGTCGCGCCGTGGCAGTAGTTCGTGCAGGTGAGGGCCGTCGTGTCGAACGACGTCACCGCGCCACCGGCCGACGCGAGCGGACCCCAGGCGAGCTGGGCCACGCCGTCCTTGTGGTTCATGCCCGTCGGCACCACGTGGCACTCGGCGCAGGCGACCGGGTTCGCGATCGCCCCGCCGGCGAGGTGCTGCTGGTGCGCGCCGACCGCGCGCGCCGTCGTCGCCGTCTCGCCCGCCGTGCCCTGCGGCGGCGCGGCGTTCGAGGCGTTGCCGTGGCAGGAGTTGCAGGCCATGGCGCTGATCTCGACCGTGCCGTTCACGTGCTGCGCGAGGTTCACGCTCGTCGCGGTGTAGCCCTCGTGGCAGCCGCCGCAGCTCGTGTTCTGGGTGTGCGGCAGCGGCGGCGGTGCGCCGTGGCAGGTGCCGCAGGCGGCCTCGGCCGCGCCGCCCGTCCAGGTGGGTGCGTGGCTCGTGCCGCCCGCCCCGAGCGTCGCGCCGTGGCAGTAGGTGGAGGCGCAGGAGACGGCGACCGGATCGAACACCGGCGCGGCGCCCTTCAGCGTCGCGCGCCCGCCGAAGGCGATCAGGACGGCGCCGTTCGCGTGATCCATCGCGGTGGGCACCGGGTGGCACTCCGAGCAGGCGGCGGGCCCGGCGAGCGTGCCGGCGGCCGGGCTCACGTGGGCGAGGTGCGCGCCCACGGCGCGGGTGGTCGGCTCGGTCTCACCGCGCGTCCCGAACGGCGGCGCCGACTTCACGTTCGCGTCTGCGCCCGCGGGAGCTTGCCGGGCCTGATCGCCGTGGCAGGTCTGGCAGCCGTAGGTGCCCACGCCGCCGCCGCCCACCTGGACGTAGCCGTCGTTGTGCGTGCCGTCCGGCACCACCTGGTTGCTCGAATTGACCGTGGTCGGGTGGCAGCCGTAGCAGTTCGAGTCCGCGGGGTGCGTGCCGCCCTTGCGCGTGGCCGTCGGGGGGAAGCCGTGGCAGCTCTGGCAGCCCTGGCCGGAGATGTCGAGCGTACCGTTGTTGTGGGTGTCCGTGAGGACGCCCGACGGCAGCATGCTCGGGTGGCAGCTCTGGCAGGCCGTGTCCTGCGGGTGCGGCGCCGCCGGCGGGAAGCCGTGGCAGTTCGCGCAGTTCGGCGTCACCGGGGAGGGCGTGCCCCAGCGCTGGTAGCCGTGGCAGCCGGTGTTCGAGCAGGTGTGCGTGGTCCGGTCGTAGAACGCGAACGGCACGTCCGCGACGCTGTTCATGTGCGTCGCCGTGTTCGTGGTCGTCGTCGAGTAGCCGGTCCCGTGGCAGCGGCTGCACGCGTACTCGCTGTGCTCGAAGTGCTCGCCGGACGCGGGCGGCACGCCGTGGCACTGGTTGCAGCTCTGCCGCGCGGCCTGGCCGGTGCGGCCCCAGTACTCGCTCCCGTGGCAGCCGATGTTGTTGCACGTGCGGCGCACCGGGTCCCAGCCGGAGAGCGTCACGTCCTGGCGAGCGTTCCGGTGGAGGACCGGGTTCTCGCTCGTCGTCGTGTAGCCCGCGTGGCACCGGTCGCAGGTGATGCGCTCGTGGAGGTGCTCGAGGTGCTCACCCGTCATCGGCGGGATGTCGTGGCAGCTGTTGCAGCCGCTCGGGAAGTCCGAGACCCCGTTCACGTGCGTCGCCTTGCGGACGCTCGTCGAGGTGTAGCCCGGGTGGCAGCGGATGCAGTCGGAGTCCTGCGGGTGCGGCGCCGGCGGCGGCGCGCCGTGGCAGGTCGTGCAGGTCACGGGCGCCGGGTTCGTCCAGTTCGGGCTGTGGTCCGTGCCGCCGCGGCCGAGCGTCGAGCCGTGGCAGTAGGTGTTCGAGCAGGTCTGGCCGTCGAAGGTGGGCGTCGCGCCGTCCATCGTGGCGAGGCTGCCGAACGTGACCTGCGCGACCCCGTTCGCGTGATCGAACGTGGTCGGGACGGCGTGGCAGTAGCGGCACTTGTTCGGGATGGAGAGCCCGTTGCCGCGGTTCACGTGCGCCTGGTGCTGGCCGACCGAGCGCGAGGTGGAGAGCGTCTCGCCGCGCGAGCCGTACGGCGGCGCCGCGATGGCGAGCGGGTCCGCCTGCATGACGAGCACGCGCGAGTTGTCGCCGTGGCAGGAGGAGCAGGTGAGGTTCGTGGCCTCCACCACGCCGTTCACGTGCTTCGTGAGATCGACGCTGGTGATCGTGTAGCCCGGGTGGCAGTTGTCGCAGATCTGCGTGCGCGGGTGCGGCGGGGGCGGAGGCGTGAGGTGGCAGGTGCCGCAGGCCGTCTGCGCCGTGCCGCCCGTCCAGACCGGCGCCTGGTTCGTGCCGCCGCCGCGGAGGAGCGCGCCGTGGCACCAGGTGGAGGAGCAGGTGAGGGTCTGCGGGTCCCAGATCGCCGCCGCGCCGTCGGTCCTGGAGAGGGTGCCGAAGGTGATCTCCGGTGTGCCGTTGGCGTGGTCCATCGAGGCCGGCACGACGTGGCACTCCGCGCAGTCCATCGGGCCGCGGAGCGGGCCGCCCGCGAGGTGCTTCTGGTGCGCGCCGACCGCCCGCTGCGTCTCGAGCGTCTCCCCGTGGGTGCCGGCCGGCGGCGCCGCGTTCGTCGCGGAGCCGTGGCAGGAGTTGCAGGACAGCGCCACCTCGACCGTGCCGTTCACGTGCGTCGCGAGGGCGACGGAGCTCGCCGTGTAGCCGGGGTGGCAGCCCCCGCAGGCCGCGTTCGCCGGGTGGGGCGCGGGAGGCGGCGCGCCGTGGCAGGTCCCGCAGGCCGCCTGCGTCCCGTTCACCGTCGTCCAGGAGGGTGCGTTGAGCGGGTTACCGCCCACGAACTGGCCGTGACAGTACGTCGAGGAGCAGGTCGCGGTCGTGCGATCCCACTGCGGGATTGCGCCGTTCTTCGCCGCGAGGGCGCCCCAGGCGAGCCCCACCCCGCCGTCGGCGTGATCCATCGCCGCCGGCACGAGGTGGCACTCCCCGCAGGCGATCGGGTTCGAGACGAGCCCGCCGGCGAGGTGCTGCTGGTGGGCGCCCACCGCGAGGTCCGTGGTGGCCGTCTCTCCGCGCGTGCCGTAAGGCGGCGCGGCGTTCTGCACCGAGCCGTGGCACGAGGTGCAGGTCATGCTCTTCACGTCGAGCGCGCCGTCGAGGTGCGTCGCGAGGTTGACCGACGTCGCGGTGTAGCCGACGTGGCAGAGCTCGCACGCGGGGTTCTGCGTGTGCGGCGCCGGCGGGGGCGCGCCGTGGCAGCTGCCGCAGGTGACCTGCGTGCCGTCCACCTTGGTCCAGAGCGGCGTCGTGCTCGCGCCGCCGGCGGCGAGCGTCTGGCCATGGCAGTAGTTGGCGCAGGTGAGGGCCACCGGGTCGAAGCCCGGGACCGCGCCGCGCGCGGAGGCGAGGGGACCCCAGGCGAGCTGCACGGGCCCGTCGGCGTGGCTCGTCGCGGTGGGGACGACGTGGCACTCCGCGCAGGCGATCGGGCTCGCGATGGGGCTGCCGGCGAGGTGCATCTGGTGCGCGCCCACCGCGCGCTGCGAGGTGAGCGTCTCACCGCGGGTGCCGCGCGGCGGGGCCGCGTTCGCCGCGGAGCCGTGGCAGGAGGTGCAGGTGACGGTCGCGTCGACCTTGCCGTCCACGTGGAGGGCCGCGTTCACCGTCGCCGCCCCGTAGCCGCTGTGGCACTCGCCGCAGGCGGGGTTCTGCACGTGCGGCGGGGGCGGCGGGGCGCCGTGGCACGCCGAGCACGCGCGCTGCGAGCCGTCGGTGACCGTCCAGATGGGAGTGCGGCTCGCGCCGCCGGCGAGCGTCGCGCCGTGGCAGTAGGTGTTCGCGCAGGTCGCCTGCGCGCGGTCCCACGTGGGCGTCAGGATCACGCCCTGCACGGCGAGGCCGGTGAACGCCACGGTCGCCGTGGTCGCGTCCGCGTGGCCCGCGGAGAGCGCATCCGCGGGGACGGGGTGGCAGATCGCGCAGCCCACCGGGCCCGCGAGCGCGTGCGCCGCGGCGACGTGAGAGGTGTGCGTCCCGATGCGGACCGCGTCCGAGGCATTCCCCCACGTCGCCTTCGGCGGCGCGCCGGTCGTCCCGTCCGTGCCGCCGTGACACAGCGTGCAGGTCGTCTTCCAGGAAGCGCCATGGCACTGCGCGCAGGACACCGTGACCGAGCCGCCGACGCCGTCCAGGTTTGCCCCGTGGCAGGGCTTGCAGCTCGCGAGGTCGCGGTTGGCAGAGGCGGCGTGGAACTCGGGGCTCGCCTGGTCCATCCAGGTGACGCCGTGACCATCCGGCGAGCGGGTGCCGCACGGGTGGCAGGCCTCGCAGCTGAAGCCCTTCGAGGCGTAGAGCTCGTGGGCGGGCGATCCCGCGCCGGCGACGAGCGCCGCGGACTGGGCGCGCGGCGCCGCGCGGTCCGCGGGGCGCTGTGCGCCGGAGTCGCCGCAGGCAACGGAGAGGAGGAGCGTGAGGGCCGCCGCGAGCGGCGGGAGCGAACGAGGCGCGCGTGCGCGGCCGGAGGGCTGGCGCAGCGCGGGGCGCGACGCGCGAGTGCGTCGGGTCGTGTCGGGCACGGCGACCTCTCCCTCACGCGCCGGGGGAGATCTCGGCGTCGTGAAACTGACCACACGTGGAAAGGCCGACCCTACTGAACGGGAGTGAACCCAGAGTTGACCGCGGTCACACGGTCAGTGCGGCCATGCGTCGCATGGCTGGGCGAGCACGACTCCCGAGAGCCGGCGCGAGGGATATGAGGCGGGCGCCCGGGCAGGGAGAGCGGCGGCGACGACCTATGGTCGATGATGCGATTGATTCACTGCCTACAGCACTGGATCAGTCCTTCGCGTGGCACTTGTTGCAGAGCGAGCGCTGGAAGAAGGCGTAGCGCGTCGCCGGGCGGTCGTACATGGCCGCCTTGTACTCGGCCTGCGTCAGGCCCTGGTTGAACTCGCCGTTCGCCATCTCGGTGCCCGCGGCGGCGTCCTTGCCCGGCCACTGGCCGTCGACGGCGACGAAGGGCGCGTTGTTGTTCCAGCGGGAGAGCTGCGGGAACGCAGTGGCGTGCGCACGGTGGCAGGAGAGGCACATCACGTTCTCGTTCCCCGTCACTGGACCATCCTTCACCGAACCGTCGATGACGGCATGCGAAGCCAGCGTGGCGATGTCGGTGGTGCCCTCCTCGAACGGGACCATCGAGTCGTACGAGGAGGTCTGCGTGCCGGTGAGGTCGCCCGAGCCCTTGTACGCGTTGTAGATGGCCGCGATCGTCGTGCCGAGCGGGTTGCCGGCGAGGTCGTTCGCCTGCGCCGTCAGGAGCGCGCCGTTGCCGGCCGGGTGGATGAGCTTCGTGTTACCGGCGTTGATGCCGTTGTTGTGGATCGCGCCGTGGCAGTTCGCGCACCACTCGGACATGCCCGAGCCGTAGGCGACGCGCGTGTCGAACGTCGCCTCGGAGCGGTTGTAGGTCGACGGAGCGACCGCGATGGGCGGGTCGGCCGTGAACGCCGTGGCGGTCGGGACCGACATCGGAACGTAGCCAATGGGGGCGAGGAGGCGGTACACGCCGACGGCCGCGTCAACGGTCGGGGTGGCGCCGTAGGAGCCGGAGCCGTCGATCGGGAGGACCTTCGCGCCGAGCGCGGAGGACGCGATCGTGCCGGCCGCGTCGACGATGCGGGCGCGGCTGTGCGGATCGTGGCAGGAGATGCAGGAGAGCTTCGTCGCGTCGTAGTTGCCGCCCGGCGCCGTCGTCAGCTTCGTGTCGGCGCTGAGGCCGTAGTCGGCCGCGATGACGTTGTGGCCGTGCTTGTCGGCCGCGTTAGTGGGGGGCGCACCACGGATCGGCGTGACGTAGCTCTTCGTCAGGTAAGCGAAGTCGCCGCCGGGGGTCATCTCGACCACGCCGCCGCCCGTCGTCATGACGTGGTAGCTCTTCGGCGCCGTGTCGGCCGCCGCGTGGCAGTTGAGGCACGTCGAGCTCTGGTCGCTACCCTGGAGCAGGTAGGCGAAGCCCTGGAACTGCGTGCTGGCCCCCTTCTTGGCCATCGCAGTGTTGCCCTTCGAGTTGTGCATCGTGTGGCAGCCGTCGCAGGTCGCGACGCCGCCGTCGTGGAACGCGAGCACGGAACATGGCACGGCCAGGGCGAGCGCGACGAGCGCGCCCGCGGTCCTCTTGAAACGCATGGGTGGTCCCCCAGATTGCTGCGAGTTGAGGGCGCGGAAGATACCGGGCGGTCGGACATCCGCGATACGAAAATGTCCCGGCACGCAATTGCACGAGCCATTGACGGTTGCGGCGCTACCGTTGCTCGTCGCCGTCGGATTGCGTTGAGTCCCAGGCCTATCGCGAAGAATAGCCGTGCTCGCAGATGACGGTAAGTGAACAGGCGTGTGCCATCGTCACGGGACTCGAACATTTGACTGTGGTCAGCCTTCGGGCAGGAGCCTCCCGCCCGTGCGCATGGACAAAGCCGGCGAACACGTCCACGCCTCACCGCTGGCTCCGCAGCGCAGATGGCGGACGTCCCGGCTTCCCTCGCCGCTTGACGCTGCCGAGAGGCCCACGCGATAACGGCTGCGTCCCAGGGGGGCGGACGGGAGCGCGATGAAGCTGAATCTGGGTGGGGCCGGGGCTGCGACGGAGCGCCTTGTTCTCGCGGCGGCGGGCGTGGTCGTGTTCGCGCTCGCCATCTCCTTGCTCTCCGCGCACCGCGACCTCGACTACATCGTCTGGGCCTCCCACTACGTCGCGGAGGGACGCTGGAACGTCTACCAGGCCGTCTACGACGGCCCCGCGCGCCCGTTCATCGAGGGGTTCACGTACCCGCCGCTCGCGTATCTGTGGTTCGGCGCGATCGTGGCGGTGGGAAAGCTGTTCGGGCTCTACGGCTACGCGCCCTGGCTCGTGCCGCAGCCGCTCACCGCCGCCGAGTACCTGCTGCCGAGGCTGAGCTACGTGCCGGCGCTCCTCCTCGTCGCGTGGACCGCGCGCCGCTTCTGGGAGCAGTTCCTCCGCAAGGACGGGGAGGACCTGGGAGGCCACGCGTTCCTCGCGGCCCTCACCTCGCCCATCCTGCTCTTCGTCGGCTTCGTGTTCGGGCAGTTCGACCTCTTGCCCTCGGCCGCGACCTTCCTCGGCGCCTACCTCGTCGCGACGCGCCGCCCCTTCGTTGGCGTGCTCGCCCTGTTCTTGGGCATCTGGTTCAAGAACTTCCCGGTCGTGTTCCTCGTCGTCCTCCTGCCGGTGCTCGTGACCGAGTTCGGCTGGCGGCGCGCGCTCGCCCCGCTCGCCGTGGGCGCCGCGGTGAGCGCCGCCATCGTGGCGGCCTTCTGGAGCCCGGGGTTCCGGGAGGGCTACCTCGCGTTCCGCAACCACGGGTACGACGCGATCTTCTGGGACGGTCCGGTGCGCACGACGCTGACGGAGTGGCTGCTCGCCGGGCTCCTCGTCGCGAGCGTCTGGATGAGCCTCTTCCGTGGGTTCGCGCTCTGGCAGAAGGTCGCCATCCTGTACGCCGGCAGCGTGGTGTTCCTGCTCGCGCCGCGCTACTGGTTCCCCCAGTACATGGCGTGGGCCGCGCCGGCGCTCGTCCTCTTCGTGCTGGCGGCGCTGCGGCACCGCTCCGCTTTCTTCCCACTCGCCTACGGCGGCCTGAACGCGCTCTACCTCGCCGCGACGTTCGTGCTCTTCCCGGACAACGTCGACACGAACATGTTCCGCGCGCTCGATCCCGCCGTGCCCGGGCTCACGGCGAGGCTCCACCTCGAGGCGCTCGCGGGTCCGCTCTGGACCGCGATCGCGGTGCTGCTGCTCGCCCTCACCGGGTTCTTCGCCGCCGACGTGGCGCTCGACGATCGCCCGGGCCGCCGCCCCGAGCCGGTGCGCCCGCTTCCGCCGAAGCTCCAGCTCACGGCAGTGGCGGTCGCTTCCATCGCGCTCGTGGCGCTGTACGTCGCCGCCCACGTGGCGAACGTGTTCGCGCCGGTCGCGGGCTGAGCCGCCGGCGTGCCGCCGGTCGCCGGGGGACGTCGCTCGTCCGCTAGGGCCTCGCCCCGTCGCGCTCCGACTCCGCAGCACGCGCGCCGGTGTCGGGCTCCGCGCGCGCTCTCTTCCTGTAGAGCCACCAGGGCCCCTCGCGCGCGGCGAGCTCGAGGGGCTCCGTCGCCTCCCGGAACAGGAACCCGCCGGTGTCCTCGAAGGAGCGCGCGAGGAAGTAGTCGTACCAGCCGTCCGTCGCCCAGGTGAACTGGTCGGGCCGGAGGTTGAGCGTCGGAGTCATGGGGGGCTTCGCGCCGGGCCGGTACCGCACCACCTGCGCCGAGGTCTCGGCGAACGAGTACCCGAGCACGCCGCCACGCCTCGCCTGGATCCACGCCCCGAAGTGCAGGTAATAGGGCGCGCCCGGCAGGGCGTCGCTGTACGAGCGCCACGGCAGCGCGACGAGGCGCGGGGCCGGCGGCACCGCGTCCACGATGCGGTCGAAGCCGCGCGCCTCCGCGTCGAACCTCCGGAAGCGGGCGGTCCACACCGACATGCAGGCGAGCGTGAGGAGCACGAGGCCCGCCCGCGCGAGCGCCGTCCTCCTCCCGGGACGCGCCGGGGCGCTCAGCGCGAGGAGCGCGAAGGGCACCATGAACACGGTCAGCCGCTCGTAGATGAACGAGACCGCGAGCGCGTGGTGGGGCAGCGCGAAGTAGAGCGCGAGCACGAGGGCGAGGGGGGCGAGGCGCCCGAGATCCCGCGGCCGCGGCGCCCGCGCGAGGAGAACTAGCGCGGCGAGGGCGAGCGCGATCGTGACGGAGAGGATCCCGGAGGTCTCGCCGTCCCGCAGCACGTCGGGCGCCGTCCCGAAGATCATCCCGGGGAGATCGGTGATCCGCCTCGCGGTGTCGACCCAGATCGTCGCCTCGTCGGCGTGCCTGGAGGCCGCCGCGAGATCGCCCATCCTCGCGCGCGCGATCCAGATCATGAGCGGGACGGGCGCGGCCAGGGGGAGCGAGCGGAGCAGCGCGAGCCGCCAGCCGGGCGCGCGGTGGACGATGACGGCGAGCGCCGCGCATGCGGCCACGGCGAGCGCCATGGCGTGCGCGAAGAACACGAGCACCGTGAGGAGGCCGAGCTCCAGCGCGCGCCGGGGCGAGGGGCTGGAGGAGCTCCGGATCGCCGCCGCGACCAGCGCGACGGCGAGCGGCGCCGCGACCAGGTACGGGAGGAAGCCCCAGTGGAACGAGAAGCTGAACGCCGCGGGGAACGCCGCGAGCGAGGCCCACGGATCCCCGTCCGCTGCCCGGAGGAGGCGAGCGGCGGCGAGGGGAAGCGCGATCACCGCCAGGCTCACGACGAGGTGCAGCGCCGCCGGGATCCCCGCGAGCTCCGCGAGGGCGCGCACGAGGAGCGGCGAGAGCACGTAGGGCGTCGCGAGGTCGAGCCGGACGCGGTCCGCGAATCCCCACCCCGGGTCGCGCAGGTGCATCCACATCGACGCTCCTGCGGCGTGCTGGGGGAGATCGACCATGGGCAGGTAATCGACCGACCAGATCGGGACCAGCGTCGCGATCGCGCACAGCAGGAAGGCGGCCGGGTAGATCGGCTCGACCCGGATGGCTCGCGGCGCGGGCCGCGCGCCGGCGTCTCCTGCGAGCGGCGGCGTTCTCATGGCCCGGCGCGCAGGCGGCCTCGCACGAGCGCCAGCGCCTCCTCGATCTCCGCGTCCGTCCCGCGCGCGATGCGCGACGCCTCCGCGAGGACGTCCGAGGCCTCGGCGAACCGCCCGGCGCGCGCGAGCGCCGCGCCGAGCCAGTAGCGGTAGTCGACGTTCTCCGGATACCGCCGGACGAGCGGCTCGAGCGCGGCGATCCCCTCCAGCGGCGCGTTGGAGACGGTGAGCATCCGGCCCAGGTCGCGCCGGAACTGGCGGTCGGGCCGGAGGGCGTCGGCGGCGTCGCACTCGGCGACGGCGGCCGCGAACCGGCCGGTGCGGAGGAAGAGCAGGCTCCGGGCGCGGTGTCGGGAGGCGGGACCGCGGACGGTGCGCGACGCCTCCTCCAGGTCCGCCACGGCCTCGGGGAGACGGCCGCGCGCGGCGAGCTCCTCCGAGAGCTGCCAGTGCGCCATGAGGCTCTCCGGTGCTGCGCGCACCGCGGCGGCCCAGAGGGTGAGGTCGTCCTGGAACGCCGCCGCGCGCGTGGCGGTGACGACCGCGAGGAGCGCCGCGACCGCGCCCGCTCCGGCGAGCGTGGCGCGGCGGTGGCTCGCCGCGAGCCTCGCGAGACCCGCCGCGGCGAGCGCGACGGGACCCATCAGCGCGACGTACTGCAGGTGGTTCGAGGCGGGGCCGAAGCGCAGGTACGCGATGTCCACGAGCCCGAGGACGGGCAGGAGCATGAGCGCGTGGAAGCCGAGGGCGAGGAGGACGGGCCGACCCCAGCTCGCGCGGCGCGACCACAGCAGCGCGAAGCCGGCCGCGAGGCCTAGGAGGGGCAGGTAGAACGCGGGCGATCCCGCGGCCACGGGCCACTCGGGGTAGACGAACGCGAGGCGAACGGGGAGGAGCGCCCGCTCGAGATACGACACGAGCGCCCAGCCCGCGCCGCCGAGCCGCTCGCCGAGGCCGCGCTCCGGCAGCCACCCGTCGGTCATCGCCCGGACGCGCTGGAACCAGATCGTCGCGAGCCCGGCCGCGAGGGCCACGGCGAAGAACGGGGCCGTGCGCACGAGGTCGCTTCGATCGATCCGGCCGCGCCGGTACCAGGCGAGGAGGAGGAGCACCACCGGCAGCATGACCACGGACGTCTTCGCGAGGAGCGCGAGCGCGAACAGCAGCAGGGCGACCGCAAGCTCGCGCCGGCGTCCCCTCCGCTCGCCGTGAAGCCACGCGAGCGCGCTCCCGAGGAACAGCGGCGCGGAGAGCGTGTTCTTGAGCTCCGAGAGCCAGGCCACCGACTCGACCGTCACCGGGTGGACCGCGAAGAGGAGCCCAGCGAGCCACGCGCCGGGGATCTCGAGCGCGCGCAGCACGCGCCACAGGAGGATCGCAGTCGCGGCGTGGAGGAGGACGTTCGTGAGGTGGTAGCCGAGCGGTGCGCTGCCGAACAGGCGCGCCTCGACCCAGAGGACCGTGTACGTGAGCGGCCAGTAGTCCTTCGCCGCGGCGCTGAACCAGATGTCCGCGAGCGGCCCGCGGACGATGGGTCCGTCGGGGAGGAACTGGTGGTCGTCGAACACGAACCCGGCGCCGAGCGCGGGGAGGTAGGCGAAGAGCGCCGCGATCGCGATGGCGCCCGCCGCCCAGGCCGCGGCGCTGCGGGTGTTCCTCGGGAGCATGAGGGCGCCGAGTATACCGGCAACGGGACGGGTCGATTTTCTCGGGCGCCGCGCGGAGCGGGCTGCCGCTCGACCGCCGGCGAACCCCCGCGACGCGCCTCCGGTGACCCTGTGCGACTCGGTACGCCGCCGCGAGTCGAGAGCGGATCGCGCTCGGAGGCGAGACGCGCTGCGCCTCGTCCGCCCGGTCGCCACGACCTTGGGGTAAGCTGCGCGCCTTCCAAAGGAAGCTGCGGAGCACGCGCAGCGTTCAGGACGAGGATGGCCCGAACCCAGGAGAGCGCTGGCGGTCGTTCGCCGGCGACCGCCGGCGAGCCGAGCGCCGCGCGACCGCCGCATCGCGCCGACGAGCCCTTCACCGCTTCCGCGGCGCGCCGCTGGGCCGTCCCGGCGCTCCTCGTCCTCGCGATCGCGCTGACGTACGGGAACGCGCTCCGCAACGGCTTCGCGTGGGACGACCGGCAGATCATCGTCGAGAACCCCACCGGCCACTCGCTCTCGAACCTGGGCGCCGTGCTGACCGAGTGCGACACGACCGGCGGCTCGACCCCGTACTACCGCCCCTTGAACCGGGCGCTCTATCTGCTCGATTACCAGCTCTTCGGGCTCGGCGCGTGGGGCTACCACCTCGTGAGCGTGCTCTGGCACGCGGCCGCCGCGCTCCTCCTCTTCGTCGCCGCGCGCCGGCTGTTCAGGGCCGAGCTGCCCGCCGCGCTCGCCGCGCTCCTGCTGGCCGTCCACCCCATCCACGCCGAGCCGGTGAACTTCATCTCCGGGCGGAACAACGTGGTGGCCACCGCGTTGGTGCTGGCGGCGCTCGCCGCGTACCTCCGGGCGCGGGACGAGGGGAGGCGAGCGTGGTACGGCGTCTCGCTCGCTGCGTTCTTCATGGGCCTCCTCTGCAAGGAGCCCGCGATCATGCTCCTGCCGCTGCTTGGCGTTTTGGAGGCGCTCTCGGGAGCTCCCTGGCGCGAGGTGGTGAGGAGGCGGGGCCCCATCCTCTCCGCCTTCGCGGGCGTCGCGGCGCTGTACCTGGGGCTCCGCGCGGTCGTCCTGTCCTCGGCGCTGGGCGCGCAGGTGTCCTACACGCGTCCGGGCGAGGTCCTCTCGAACGTCCTCCACATCGTTCCGAAGTACGCGGCGGTGACGCTGTTCCCGCGCGAGCTCACGGCCGTCTACTCGCGCCCGGGGAGCTATTTCTCCCACCCGCTCGCCCTCGTGCTCGCCTGGCTGCTCCTCGCGATCGGGACGTTCGCAGTCCTGCGCCGCAACAGGCTCGTCACCCGGTTCGGCGTGGCCTGGGCGGTCCTCAGCTTCCTGCCGGTGAGCACGATCGTGTGGTTTCCCAGCGCGGAGCTCGCGGAGCGCTACCTGTACCAGCCGCTCGTGGGCGTGTGGCTCGTCCTGGCGGATCAGGCCTGGCGCCTCTGGCAAGCCCGACCGCAGTTGCGGAGGGCGCTCGGGCTCGCGGCGGTCTTCGTGCTCGTCGCGCTCGCGGCACGCACCGTGGCGAGGAACCCCGACTGGCGCGACGACCGGACGCTCTTCGCGAGCGCCGTGCGGGTGGAGCCGGACAACGCCGACGCTCACTTCGCGCTCGGCGACGCCCACGCGCGCGCGGGCGAGCTGGGGCGCGCGAGACACGAGTGGGACGAGGCGCTCCGCCTCGATCCCAGGAACGTGCTCGCGCTCACGAACTTGGGCACCTACTACGCGCAGCGCGGCGACTCGGCGCGCGCGGAGCAGTACTTCAGGCGCGTGCTCGAGGTGGACGAGCGCGACGACGTCGCCCATTTCAACCTCGCCTTGATCGCGGAGCGGGCCGGGCGGGTCGACGAGGCCGTCGCCCATTACCGGCGTTTCGTGGAGACCGAGCGCAGCGGCCGAGCGGAGCTCGTCGCGAAGGTCCGCGAGCGCATCTCCGCCCTCGAGGGCCGTCCCGCGGCAGACCAATAGGTGCGCAGCGCGCCGACGGCGCCCGGCCGCGTGCCCTCGCGTTCGTTCATGGGTCGCGCGCCCCGGCTCGCGCGGCGACCCCTCCCGACGCGAATGTCCTGTTCTCGGGTCCTCCCAGTGCTCCCGGTGCGTGTGCCGGTCACGTGTACGACATCGCCGCACCTCGTCTTCTGCGGTGGCGCTGGGTGTGGCGCATGCCCCAACCACATGTACCGCTGGGTCAAATGGCGCAGCGCACGCTGTCCCCGAGATGTGGGAGACGCGGATCTGCCTGGATTTTGGCGCTTCCTGGCTCGGTATCGCCCTTGCACAGTGGGCTGCCAACGAACATGGCCCGCCTCTCGACCGCCATCCTCGCCGTCTTCCTCGCCGCCTCCGCCCACGCGGACGCGCCGGCGGGCCTGCGGACCCGGTATGGCTACGACCTGTCGAGCCTGAGCGGCCGGATCGCCTCGAGCTGGGCAGCGCTGTCGTACGACCGCGAGAACCGCGAGCTCTTCATGGTCGACCGCTCGCAGGGGATCGTCCACGTCTTCACCGACCTGGGCATCGAGACCTACAGCTTCGGCGACGAGTCCGACATCGGGACCATCATCGGCGCCGTGCCGCTCGAGAGCGGCGAGCTGCTCGTGCTCACGTCGGTCGGCAGGACGTGGGCGCTGTGGCGCTGCAACTTCCGCGGCGAGCCCATCGCCAAGATCGAGATCAAGGGGCTGCCGGAAGGCTTCGCGAAGGACTTCGCCCCGAACGCGCTCCAGCGCGCGGCCGGTCGGACCTTCCTCGCCGACAAGGGCGGGATGAAGGTGCTGGTGACGGACGACGCGGGCGCGACGGTCGCCACGTACGAGCTGCGCGACCTCCTCCAGTTCGACAAGCGCCACCGCGAGGACGCGATGAGCGGCTTCAACGTCGATCGCGACGGGAGCCTCCTCATCACCGTCTCGCCGATGTTCCAGGCCTTCGTGGTGTCGCCCAAGGGCGAGGTGCGGAGGTTCGGGACGCACGGCAGCGTGCCCGGCAGGTTCAACATCGTCGGAGGAATCGCGACGGACGAGAAGGGCAACTACCTCGTCACCGACCTCCTCCGCGCCGTCGTCATGGTCTTCGATCGCGAGTTCGAGTTCCTGGGCGAGTTCGGGTACCGGGGGGACGACCCGGAGAACCTCCTCGGCCCCATGGACCTCGTCGCCGCGAACGGCAAGGTTTTCGTCGCGCAGTCCGGAAACCGAGGAGTGAAGGTCTTCCGGTACGAGTGACCGAAGGTGTTGCAGCAGGAGTTGCAGTGCAGTGAGCAGAAGTGAGTGCAGGGGAGTGGTACCCGCAGCAGTACGGCCCCGTGAAGTCGCAGAGGGCCACAACACAAAGGGGAAACAATGAAGTTCACCAAGTTTGCCGTTGCAGCGGTCGCCGCGCTGAGCTTCTCCAGCGCGTACGCGTTCCACGACGGTGGCGTCGCGACCTGCGACGGCTGCCACACGATGCACAACTCGAAGGGCAACACTGCGATGGCCAAGAAGGGGGCCAGCACGCAGTTCCAGGGCTTCGCCTACCTGCTCCAGGGTAGCGACCAGAGCTCGACGTGCCTCAACTGCCACGCGGCGGCCGACACGGCGCCGAAGAGCTACCACGTCATGACGACGGGCGGCGGCGTGGTCGAGATGACCCCTGGTGGCGACTTCGCGTACCTGACGAAGAGCTACGTCACGACGATCCGCGGCGCGCCGTACACGAACGCCGCTGACAAGCACGGCCACAACGTCATCGCGGCCGACTACACCCTCGGCGCCGACACGAAGCTGACGACGGCCCCGGGCGGCAACTACGACGCGACGAAGCTCTCCTGCATCTCCTGCCACGATCCGCACAGCCGCGCCCGCATCGTCGACGCGGCCGGCACGATCGCCTCCTCCGCGCTCGGCGCGAAGGTCCTGCCGATCGACGGCTCCGGCTCCTACGGCGCCGCCCCGACCGTTGACGCGGCCGTCGGCGTGTACCGCCTCCTCGCCCCCATTGGCTACGTTCCGATGTCGGTCCCGACCGCCACGGCGTTCACGGCCGACCCGCCCATCGCGGTCGCTCCGTCGACCTACAACCGCTCCGAGGCGACGTTCGACACGCGCGTCGCCTACGGCTCGGGCATGTCCGAGTGGTGCGCGAACTGCCACGGCGCGATCCACAACAACGGCATCAACGCCGGTAACACGAAGCTCATCCACCCGGCCGGCAACGGCGCGCTCCTGACGGCGCAGGCGAACGACCTCGCCGGCAACCCGCTCGGCACGACGATCGCGGCCATCTACAACGCGTACAAGGGCTCGGGCGACCTCACCGGCACGCAGGCCACCTCGTACGACTCGATGATCCCCTACGAGGAGGGCTCGGCGAACGTTGCTGCGCTCGCCGCGCACGCGGTCATCGACGGCACGCAGCTCGGCGGCCCGACGACCGGCACGGAGAACGTGATGTGCCTCTCCTGCCACCGCGCGCACGCCACGGCGTTCCCGCAGCTCTCCCGCTGGAACAACAACGCGCCCTTCGTCGCGGTCGACGGTCAGTGGCCGGGCAAGGACGCGGCTGCGGGCACGGAGATGGCGAACGGCGAGTTCAACCAGGGCCTGACGCAGGCCGAGTACGCGGCGGCGATGTACAACCGCCCGGCGACGCGCTACGCCTTCTTCCAGCGCTCGCTCTGCAACAAGTGCCACGCGAAGGACTAGTCAGCTCGCGCAGCACGCTGGTGTAGTATGAGGAGGGGCCGCGCGAGCGGCCCCTCCTTTCTTGTCAGGGCGATTCATTTCGTCGCGGGTGCGAATAGGTCGCCAGTCCGGTTGTTCGCCGAGGGAAGCTCGCGAGATCGGAGCGCGCATGCGAACACGAACCGTCCTCCAGGCCGTGGTCCTCGCGTCGGTGCTCCTCGCCTGCGCCGCCCGGCCACGGGTCGCGGCCCGCGAGCCGCTCTCGGGCGAGGGCGACCTCTTCGTCTACGTGCAGCCGTTCTCCCCGGAGGCGGAGAAGCTCGCCGTCACCGTCCGCTCCGTCGCCGTCGTGACGCAGCAGGGCGAGAGCGTCGCGCTCGAGCTCGTCCGTCCCGTGCTCTCCGGCCGCGATGCCCGCCACCAGCGCCTCTTCGCCCACGGGCGGCTGGCGCCGGGGCAGTACGCCGGGCTCCTCGTGGACGTCTCCGACGCCAGCCTGCGTTCCGACGGCGGGATGTCGAACCTGCTCGTGCCGCAGGCGCCCACGCGAATCGATGCGCGGTTCGACGTCCGGAGCGGTGGTGCGCGAGTCCTCCTGCTGTACCTCAAGCCGGCGGAGGCGATCGAGCGCAACTACGGCTTCACCCCCGCCTTCGCCGTGGCCACCCCCGAGATCCCCGTGACCACCCTCGCCGGCGCCTCGGCGAGCACTGCCTTGAACGACGTGTTCGTCCTCGACAAGAAGGCGCGGCAGGTGGTCGCGGCAGTCCCCACCGGCCGCGAACCTCGCGGGATCGCCCTCGACGAGCGCCAGCGCCGCGCCTACGTCGCGCTCGCCGGCGACGACGAGGTCGCCGTCGTGGACCTCGTCTCGGCGGAGACGCTGTCGCGCGTCCGGCTCAGCGCGGGAGATCGGCCGGGTCAGGTGGCGCTCGCGCAGAACGGCCAGGTGCTGATCGTGCTGAACGAGGGCTCCTACACGGTGAGCTTCGTCGACACCGTCAGCTGGACGGAGCTCGGCCGCACCGTCGTCGGTCCGGAGCCCGAGTGGCTCGTCCTCGATCCTTCTGGAAGGCGCGCCTACGTCCTGAGCCGGCGCACGAACACGATCACCGTGGTGGACACCGTCGCGCGCACGACGCTCACCACGGTTCCGACGGAGCCGGAGCCGCTGCGTGCCACCCTCAACTCCGCCGGGAACCGGCTCTACGTCACGAACGCGAGCTCTCCCTACGTCAGCGTGCTCTCCGTCCCGGACCTCGCGACGTCGGATCGGATCTTCGCCGGGCTCGGGGCGGGCGCGATCCTGGTCGATCGACGGACGGACCTGCTCTACGTCGCGATGCGAGGGGAGCCCCGCATCCAGGTGTTCGATCCTTTCTCGCTCCTGCCGGTCGACACGCTGGAGCTCCCCGGCGCCGCCTCGTGGATGGTCATCGACGACGTCGAGAACACGCTGTTCCTCCTCATGCCCGAGTCCCGCGCGATCGCGGTCCTGGATCTCGCGAGCCGCTCCCTCCTGTCCGTCATCGACGTCGGCGACGATCCCTACGGGCTCGCGATCGCGGGGGCGCGTGGGCGATGAGGTGGCTCTCGCGAGCCGCGCTGGGTGTCCTGCTCGCGGCCTGGGCGACGGCAGGCCGTGGGGACGGGTGGTCGGCCGTCATCGAGGAGCAGTACACGAAGACGGAGTCCACGGTGACGGATCAAGGTGCGGAGGCGCGCACCTCGTCCGTCGACACGGTGCTGCAGCGATATCGGCTCGCGCTGGACAAGTCGTTCTTCCCTTCCTTGAGCCTCGCAGGAGGTGGCCAGTACGAGGACGCCAAGACCTGGCAGGGCGGGATCGGCTCGGCCGACACCTCGTACTCGAGGCTCGCGAGCATCTTCGGACGGCTGAACGTCGGCGGCCCGACGCTGAATGGCCGCGGAAGCTACGACCGCCGGCAGGAATGGGCGCGCACGCTCGATGTGCGCTCGCCAGCCCTGGTCCTCGAGACGCTCGCTTTCGACAGCGCCTGGAGACCGCTCGACCTGCCCCTCATCACGTTCCGGGCGAGCCGCCAGAACTCGTTCGACGTCGATCGGGCGTCCCAGGATTCGAGGAACGACGCGTTCCTCCTGACCGCCTCGTACAAGGCCTCGAAGTCGCTGCTGGTCGGCTACTCCGCGCGGTACGACGACAACGAGGACCGCCTCCACGGCGCCGAGCAGACCGCCGTCGGGCAGACCGGGCGGGTCACGTACGAGGACCGCTGGTTCTCGCGGCGCACGCTCGTGCACCTGACCTACGACGTGCAGTCGACGTTCGCGAACACCACGGTCCGCGACACCGGGGCGGAGATCCCGACTGCGCGGATCCCGCTGGCTGGGCTGTCGCTGGTGGAGAGCTTCCCGACGCCCGAGACCGCGACGCTCGTCCCGAACCCCGCGCTCGTCGACGGAAACACCACCGCGGCAGCGGGGCTCGACATCGGGTTCTCTCCCCGGACGAAGGGCGACTCGAACGCACGCGAGATGGGCGTCGAGCTGCCCACCGTCCCGGCGACCCCGGTCAACACGATCCACGTCTGGGTCAACCAGCCGCTCCCCCAGCTCGTCACGAGCGCGTTTCGCTTCAGCGTGTACCAGAGCGACGACAACGAGCGCTGGACGCCGGTCGCGCTCGTCGGCCCGGTGGTGTTCGGGATCTTCGAGAACCGCTTCGAGCTCCGCATCGAGGAGATCACCGCGAGGTACGTGAAGGTGGTCACCTCTCCCCTCGACCCCGCGGTCACCATCGATCCCAAGTACGCGGACATATTCGTGACCGAGCTACAGTTCTTCCAGACGGTCCCGGCCGAGGCCATCCGTGGGCACAGCAGCTCACTGCTCAACTCGGCCAGCGCGAGCGCGAGGACGGTCTTGCTCCAGTCGCCGAACCTGTCACATGATTTCTCGCTCCAGGTCGCTCGCTCGGACACGAGGACCCCTGGGCGCGACACCTCCGAGAGCCGGCTGGCGCTCACGAACGGGCTGTCGCTCGCCCACAAGCTCGCGCAACCTCTTGCGTTGAACGCACGAATTGCGCGTCAGGATTTTTTCGCTGAGGAGACGCACAGCGGCATCCTGACCTACGGCGCCGGTCTCGCGTACACGCCGCTCCCGGCGATGAGCCACGCGATCAACTATTCCGGCGCCTGGCGGCAGGGCACGACCGGAAATTCGCTCTCGAACGCCCTCACGATGTTCAGCAGGGCGGAGCTCTATCGCGGCGTCAGCGTCTCCGGCAATGGGGGCTACACCCTGTCGCTCCTCGAGCGAGGTCAGCGATCGACCGGGCTCATCGGTGGAGCGACGGCGAGCCTCCGACCTCACCGGGTCTTTCAGCTCTCCGGGGGTTATCGCATTGCGAGGAACTCCACCTCGGGCGGTGGAGTGCCAGCGAGCACGACCACGCTGGAGCAGGCCGATGCGAGCGCCTCGTTCAGTCCCACCGAGGCGCTCTACGCGAGCGCGTCGGTGACGCGGATCATTCGTGGGGCGCGTCCCACCACGCTCGCGACCTTCGGGCTCGGATGGTCGCCCCTGCAGGGCGGAGATCTCACGCTGCACGCGACGTACTCGAAGACCCTCGACACGTCGGCCGAGGCGGTGACCCAGCTCGTCTCGCCGTCCGCGCGCTGGACCATCCGCCCCGGCACCTTCCTCGATCTCGTGTACGTCTTGAGCGACTCGAGCGCGCCGGCGCAGGACGCGATCTCGCACCTGTTCACCGCGAACCTGACGGTGACGCTGTGACGGTGGCCTGCATATTGCACTGGAGCCGCGACATGCTGATCCCGCGCAAGAATGCGTGCACCCTGATCGCGACCCTGCTCGCGATCTCGCTCGTGGCGTGCTCGGGCCCAGGCGCGCGCCGACGCTATCAGAACGCGGAGATGGACTTCGGCTCGGTGCACACGGTGCTCGTGATGCCGTTCTCGAACCTGAGCCGCGACTCGATGGCAGGCGAGCGCGTCCGGGACGTGTTCGTCAACATGCTCCTCGCGAGCGGCTCGATCTACGTCCTCCCGCACGGCGAGGTGATCCGCGGCGCGAGCCGGGTGGGCGTCGTGAATGCCTCGGCTCCCAACGTCGAGGAGGCGGTCAAGCTCGGCGGTCTCCTCAAGGCGGACGCCGTGATCACGGGCGTCGTTCGAGAGTACGGCGAGCTGCGATCCGGAACCGCGTCCTCGAACGTCGTATCGCTCAGCCTGCAGCTCATCGAGACGCAGACCGGGAAGGTCGTCTGGTCCGCCTCCACCACCAAGGGAGGGGTCGGCTTCGGCGCGCGGCTGCTGGGCGGAGGCGGCGCTCCGTTGAACGACGTGACGGAGGAAGCCGTCGATGACCTCCTCAACAAGCTGTTCAAGTAAGGTCGCCCTCGCCTTCCTGGCGCTCGCGGTCTCCGTCGCGTGTGCCGGCTCTCGGGCCGCGGCGCCGTCGCCCGGAGCGGCGCGCGCTGCCGTGATGGGGGCAGATTCAGCTGTCCCGCGGGCGGAGCCCGAGAAGCCGCGAGAGCGGCCGCGCCTCGCCGGCCGGCGCATCGCGGTGCTCCCCATCGAGAACCTCAGCGGCGGCGTCGTCCCAGGAAAGCACCTCCTGAAGCTCCTCTCGCTCGCGGCTGCCCGCGCGGGCGCCGACGTGGTCGAGGGGAATCCCGTCGACGAGTTCCTCTCCCGCCACCGCGTCCGCTTCACGGGGGGCATCGACGCCGCCACCGCGAGCGCCGCCCGCGACGAGCTCGAGGTGGACGCGGTGCTCGTCACCTCGGTGCTGCTCTATCACGCGGGAGCGCCCCCGAAGATCGCCGTCACGATGCGGCTCGTCGCGACGGGAGAACGACCCGAGATCCTGTGGATGGACGGCGCGGTGCTGAGCGGCAACGACGAGCCGGGCCTCCTGGATCTCGGGATCATCTCGAAGATCGAGCGGCTCGAGCGAAACGCGCTCGCGCGGCTCACGGGCTCGCTCGCGGGGTTCCTCTCCGGTCAGGGCTCTCCCGTCACGACGTGCCCGGCGGAGCGCCGCTTCGAGCCCAGGGTCAGCTTTCGCTCGCGCCGCTTCGCGCCCGGCGCGGCCTCCGTCGCGGTGCTCCCGTTCGTGAACCAGACGGAGCGAAGAGGGGCAGGCGAGGCCCTCGCGGTGGAGTTCGTCCGGCACCTGTCGTCGCTCGGGACCGTCACGGTCGCCGAGCCCGGCGTCGTGCGCGACGCGCTCATCCGCTACCGGATCGTCCTCGAGGGCTCGCTCTCGCTGCTCGCGGTGCGCACCGCGACGGAGGTGCTCGGGACCGATCTCGTGCTGACCGGCGTCGTCCGCGAGTACGACGACGTGGGCCCCGTGCCGAAGGCGGACTTCACGGTGACCCTCATCGACACCCGCACCGAGGAGGTGGTCTGGGAGGCGACCTCCGACCACCGCGGTGACGACGACGTCGTGCTCTTCGATCGCGGGCGGGTGAACACCGCGACCGCGCTCGCGTGCCGCATGGTCCGCAGCGTGGTGGACGGGATCGCCGCCGCGACGAAGCCCGGCCCGCGTGATCGCTCTCCTGCGCTGGAGCGGCGAACCGTGGAGCGCCCGCCGCATGAGCAGCGCGCCGTCGGCGCCGTCCGCCGCGAGCCGCACGAAGGCTGATCGGGCGGATGTCGCGTGGGGCTCTTCCCGGGGCCGAGGCCGGCAGCGAAAAACGATCGAATCATCGAGGGGCCACGCAACGCTTGCGCAGCACGCTTTGCGTGGAGTGGGACAAATCGGGAGCGAATCCACGGAATTGCAGTGGTTAGAGACGGCCCGGCAGGGGGCACACGCGTTGCAGCCACCGGCACGGCCAAGCGGAGCTGGACGGCGGGGAGAGACCGTCGAACGACGTGGCCGCGCCGGAGCGCGGTCGAGAGGAGCGACATGACGACGCGTGCAGTTCTCGCAGCCGTGCTGGCCTCGTTGCCTGCGTGGGCGTTCTCGGCGGCTCCCGCTGCGGCGACGAAGGTGCCGCCGGCGGCCACCGCGCCGAAGACCGATGCCGCCAAGGGTGACTCGGGCGTGGCGAAGAAGAGCGCTCCGACCGCCCCCGCGAAGAAGACCGCCGAGCCGGAGGGGGCGAGCGCCCTCCTCAAGGTGCCGTTCCTGTCGCCCCGGTTCGCCTCGACGCCGGCGGCGGTGGTCGACGGCGACGTCATCACGATGGGCCAGCTCGTGGACACGCTGGCCCTCGAGCACGCGCCGCGATCGCACGAGGAGGGCGAGGCGGGCGAGGAGGCGGCCCCCGCCGCTCCCGCGAGCCGCAGCGACTTCACGCGAGTGCTCGAGCGGCTCATCGACACCCGCGTCGTCGCCTCCGAGGCGCGCGACATGGGCATCGACGATCTCCCCCAGCTCAAGGAAGAGCTGGCGAAGTACGAGGAGACCGCGCTCCGGAAGGTCTTCGAGCAGACGGTCTCGAAGGACGTGAAGGCCGATCCGGCCGCCGTCGAGAAGATCTTCCAGGACTCGGTCCGCGAGTGGAAGCTCCGCTCGATCGTCCTCGACAAGGAGGAGGACGCGAAGGCGGTGGCGCCCCTCGTCCGGGACGCCAAGGCGTTCGAGGAGACGGCGAAGCGACTCGTCGCCGAGAAGAAGGCGCGCGGCAACGAGGAGCCTGTCTTCGTCCCCGAGTCGAAGCTCCTCCCGCAGATCGAGATGGCGGTCGCGGCGCTCAAGCCAGGTCAGGTGAGCCCCCCCGTCAAGATCCCCTCCGGCTGGACGGTCATCAAGGTGGTGGACGTCCGGTACCCGGAGGATCCCGAGGCGCGGGCGATCGCCGAGGAGCGCTCGCTCGCGGCGAAGCGGCGCGAGGCAGTGCTCAAGGCCTACGAGGCGCTCGCGAAGAAGTACGCGACGGTCGACGAGAAGCTCATCGACCGGCTCGACTACGAGGCGAAGAAGCCCGGCTGGAACGCGCTCTACAAGGACAAGCGGGTGCTGGCGCGGATCCGCGGCGAGGCGCCGATCACCGTCGGCGACCTCGCGGCCGGGATCTCGCTCAAGTTCTTCCACGGCATGGAGGGGCCGATCCGCGCGAACCAGGTGAACGTCGTGAAGCGTCAGACGTTCGAGGGGATGCTGATGCGCCGGCTCTTCAAGAAGGAGGCGCTCGCGCAGAAGCTCGACCAGAGCGAGGAGTACAAGGCGGTCGTCGCCGAGTACGAGACCTCGCTCCTCTTCGGGATGTTCGTGCAGCGCGCGGTGGTCCCCTCGGTGAAGGTCACCGAGGGCGAGCTCATGGACTACTACGAGAAGCACAAGGCGGAGTTCAGCACCCCCGCCTTCTACCGGCTCGACGCCCTCGCGTTCCGCAACGGCAAGGCCGCGCAGGCCGCGCTCGACAAGATCAAGTCGGGCACGGATCTCAAGTGGCTGAAGTCGAACGCGGCGGACCTGGTGCCGGCGGAGGAGCGCGACCTCGACTTCGGCGGCACGATCTACAGCGCGAAGGGGTTGCCCGAGGAGCTCGCGAAGCTGCTCGCTGGCGCCAAGAAGGGTGAGTTCCGGCTCTACTCGTCACACGGGGGCCAGGCCTACGTCGTCCAGCTCCTCGACGTCACGCCCGGGAAGGAGCAGCCGTACAAGGAGAGCCGCGAGACGATCGGCAAGAAGGTGTTCGCCAGCAGCGTCGAGAAGGCGCTCAAGGAGTGGGTGGCGAAGCTCCGCAAGGAGCACGACGTCAAGGTCTACATCACGCGCGTCGACGGGTGAGCGCGGTCCACGACTTCAGCGAGGGCACGGCTGTGACCAGCAAGACCAACCGGTGGACGCTCGCGCTCGCGGCCCTGTCGGCGGCGTTCCTCGCCGCCGCGCCGGGCCGGGCGGAGGCGGCGCGACAGTTCAAGTCCAAGGACTGCATCGACTGCCACAAGCCGTTCGCGGAGAAGTACGACTCGGTGAAGTTCACGCACCCCGCGGTCAAGCAGCGGAAGTGCGAGGACTGCCACCTGCGCCACGGCGTGGTGCCGAAGCTCGTGCTGAAGGAGGCCGGCGCGAACCTCTGCTTCCGGTGCCACAAGCGCGAGTCGATCGGCCTCGACAAGCCGAACGTCCACAAGGTGCTCCGCACCGGCGCGTGCGGCCAGTGCCACGACGTCCACGGCTCGAACGCGCCGCACATGCTGAAGGCGGAGGGCAGCCAGGTCTGCTACGCCTGCCACGACAAGTCGGCGTTCGAGCGCAAGAACGTGCACAAGGTGCTCGCGAAGGACGGGTGCCAGGCGTGCCACGTGGCGCACGCGTCCGACCAGAAGAACCTGCTCGTCGCCGAGGAGGGGAAGCTCTGCTCGAAGTGCCACTCGGCGAGCGCCGGCGGGTTCGTGAAGGCGCACGGCGGCTACCCGGTGGCCACCTGCACCGGCTGCCACGATCCGCACTCCGCTGATCGCGCGAAGCTCCTCAAGGCCTCGCTCCATCCGCCCGTCGCGGAGTCGTCCTGCTCCGACTGCCACGCGCCCGCGAAGTCTGCGAAGCCGTTCGCCGTCCAGGAAGCCGGCGCGAAGCTCTGCGCGAACTGCCACGACTCTGGCAAGCTGCTCGGCGGCGGGACCGTGGTGCACAAGCCCGTGAAGGACGGGCAGTGCGTCGCGTGCCATGATCCGCATGCGTCCGGCGCGCCCAAGCTCACGCACGCCCCCGGCGCGAAGCTCTGCCTCGGGTGCCACCCGCAGATGGGCCAGAAGGTCTCGGTCGCGCACGCGCCGATGTCCTCCCCCGGCGCGTGCGGCTCGTGCCACAAGCCGCACGCCACGAAGGAGAAGAAGCTCCTCGCGAGCAACGTCGCGACGCTCTGCGGCGCGTGCCACAAGAAGACGTTCGAGGAGAAGCGCAAGATCGCGCACCAGCCGTTCGTGGACCGGGACTGCGCTGCCTGCCACGACCCGCACGGCTCCAACCTGCCGGGCATGGTCAAGTCCCGCCTCGACAAGGTCTGCTTCGCCTGCCACGCCGAGGAGGAGACGCGCTTCATCAAGACGCACACCCACAAGCCCGTGCTCGATGGGCGGTGCGGAGCGTGCCACTCCGGGCATGGCTCCGACGAGCCGAAGCTCCTCAAGGCCAGGGGCGCGAAGCTGTGCGAGCCGTGCCACGCCGGGATGATGAAGGCGGACGCGAGCGGGACGACGCACGCGCCGTTCGCGAAGGGTGACTGCCTCACCTGTCACGACGCGCACGGCTCGAACACCGCCGGCATGCTGGTCTCCGAGGAGAAGCAGCTCTGCGCGCGCTGTCACGAGAAGACCGAGAAGGCGGTTCAGGGCGCGACGAGCATCCACGCTGCGTTCAGCGCGGGTGACTGCACGAAGTGCCACAGCCCGCACCAGGCGAAGCTCAAGAAGCTGATGCTCGCGCAGACTCCGGACGTGTGCGTCACCTGCCACACGAAGATGAAGGAGAAGCTCGCGGCGGAGAAGCCTCACCAGCCGGTCGAGGACTGCCTGGCGTGTCATGGCCCGCACTCGGCGAAGCAGCCGAAGCTCGCCGTGCAGCGGGCGGCCGAGCTGTGCGGCCAGTGCCACGACGAGAAGGAGGGCAAGTTCACGAAGGCCCACCTCGGCATCGCGGCGTCCGACATGAGCTGCACGAGCTGCCACGATCCGCACGCCTCCAAGGACCCCAAGATGTTCAAGGACCTGCAGCACGCGCCGTTCGCGTCGCGGGACTGCGGCAACTGCCACGTCGTCGAGAAGTAGAGGACAAAGATGAGCGCGAGACCTTTCATCCTCGTCCTGGCGGTCGCCGCCCTGGCCGGGCCTGCGGCCGCGGCGCCACCTGCCCCGAAGTTCAAGCTGAAGCCGGGGGCGGCCGGGCAGGTCTGCCTCGAGTGCCACCCGGACTTCGCCGACCGGCTCAAGAAGCCGTTCGTCCACACGCCGGTGCGCTCGAAGGACTGCGTCGGGTGCCACAACCCTCACGCCTCGGACCACGGCAAGCTCCTCGCGGCGGACGCGAACGCGATCTGCGCGACGTGCCACAAGGACGTGGTCGCGAAGAACGCCAAGAGCACCCACCCGCCGGCCACGCAGCAGAAGTGCGGCGAGTGCCATGATCCGCACGCCTCGAACGCGAAGGCCAACCTCGTCAAGGCCGGCCCGGACCTCTGCGCGACGTGCCACAAGACCCTCGTCGACGGGGCGAAGGCGTCCAAGTTCAAGCACCGAGCGGTCGAGAACGGCTGCGGGAGCTGCCACGAGGCCCACGCATCGGCCACCGGCCTGAAGCTGCTCAAGGCCGACGTCCCCCAGCTCTGCCTGGGTTGCCACAAGGTGGACGGGCCGATCCTGATGAAGAAGCACATGAACTACCCCGTCGCGAAGGCGAGGTGCACGAGCTGCCACGACCCGCACGGCTCGAACGTGCGCGGCATGCTCTACAACACGGTCCACGCGCCGGTCGCGAAGGGCATGTGCGGCCAGTGCCACGAGGCACCGGGGTCTCCCAGGGGCTTCGAGCCGAAGCAGGCGGGGCTGGCGCTCTGCCGCGGGTGCCACGTCCAGAACATCAACAAGATGATGGACAAGAACCGCCTTCACCGACCGGTCACGGAGGGCGCCGCCTGCCTGTCTTGCCACGGCCCCCACGCGTCCAAGGAGAAGGGCCTCCTCAAGGCGGACATGCGGACGGTCTGCGGGAGCTGCCACGCCGACACCATCAAGCGCGGCGACATGTCGGTGACGAAGCACGAGCCCATCAAGAACTCGGAGTGCACGAGCTGCCACGATCCCCACGGCTCGGACGCCGCGCTCATGCTCGTCAAGGCCGAGTCGCCTGAGCTCTGCGGGAAGTGCCACGACTGGCAGAAGCACTCGTCGCACCCGGTCGGCGCGAAGTACGTCGACCCGCGCAACAAGAACCTGACCCTGCAGTGCCTCAGCTGCCATCGCGCGCACGGCACCGAGTTCAAGTCGATGATGCCCTACGCGACGGTCCCCGAGACGTGCACGAAGTGCCACGAGAAGTTCACGAGGTGATGACCGTGCTGAGAGCCATCGACGCGAGGGTGATCGTCTCGCTCGTCGTCGTCCTCGCCGCGAGCGGGGCACGCGCGCAGAGCGTCGCGTTCAAGCACCAGGCCACGGTGTACAGGGACGCGAAGGACGGCAAGCTGTCCGCGCCCGAGGGCGTGGCCTGCAACGACGCCGGGCTGCTCGTGATCGCCGACACCGGGAACGCACGCCTCCTCACCTACTTCGTGAAGGAGGGGGCCGTGACGCCGGCGGCCGAGGTGAAGGTGCCGCAGCTGAAGCACCCGGTGCGCCTGCAGCTCGACTCGAAGGGCAACATGCTCGTGCTCGACCGCAAGCTGCGGAAGATCGCACGGCTCGATGCCAAGGGCGCGTTCCAGGGGTACGTCGACCTGAAGCCCGCCGGCGTGACGGAGGTCGTCCCGACGAGCTTCAAGGTGGACCGCGGTGACAACCTCTACGTGCTCGACACGGCCGCCGCGAAGGTGTTCGTGGCGGATTCCTCGGGAGCGGTCACGGCGACGCTCCCGCTCCCCGCCGACGCCGGGGCCTTCATGGACGTCGCCGTGGACGCGGGCGGGATCGTCTACGTGCTCGACGCGGTGCGCGCGACGGTGTGGTCCGCCGCCAAGGGCGCGACGGCGTTCTCCCCGCTCGGGAAGAGCTTCAAGGACTACGCGAGCTTCCCGACTTATCTCACCGCGAACAACCGGGGTGTCCTGCTCGCGGTCGACCAGAACGGCGCGGGTCTCGTCCTGCTCGGGCAGGACGGGAGCTACCTGGGGCGCCAGCTCAGCCTCGGCTGGACGGACGGGCTGCTTTACTATCCGTCGCAGATCTGCCTGGACGCTCAGGGGGACGCGTTCGTGGCCGATCGCTCGAACAACCGCGTGCAGATGTTCACGAGCATCGCCCAGTAGACGCCTGGTATCGGATCGAAGGGGCGCGCTCCTGCGGGGCGCGCCCCTTCAGTTTTGACGCGCATCAATGAGAGGATTGCGTTGCATCAATTCAGGCAACGCGACCTCGTGCCGCGGCGAACGCCATCAAGCAAGCGCTCGGACCCATGATACCCTCGTGACCTACCTATTTCACGGTACGTCTTGCTGGCCGCCCGAAGTGGGGCGGCGGCTCGTCCGTGAAGAGGAGGGGAACGATGCGATCTCTCCTGGGGCGTCCGATCGCCCTGGCTGCGCTGTCGACCATCCTGGTCATCGCCTGCGGTGAGGATGAACCATCGAGTGGCGCTCCGGCGCCCGCCTCGGTCCGCCGGACACGCGCCGCAGCGACCGCGACCGCCGATGGCCCGGTCTGCCGCGGCACGGGTGCCCACGACAAGCATGGTCTCGTCGGGTTCCAGTGCGCCACCTGCCACGAGTGCGGCGGGCTCATGCAGTTCTCGAGCACGTACACGCTCCCGACGAGCGGAGCGTCGATCTCGGGGCCGGAAAACGTGGTGACCGTCGGCGCGAACGGAACGACGTGCAGCGTGGCGTGTCATAACGTCGGCGGGCTCGCGACGACGCAGCCCGTCGACTGGAGCGCTCCGGGCCCGCTCGCCTGCAGCTCGTGCCACTCGCAGGGTCAGGCTGGAGCGTTCCCGGTGAGGTCGAGCCACGGCGTGGACAGCTCCAGCGCCACGGCGAACCGCGCCGCCTGCCAGAACTGCCACGACACGAGCAGGCACGTCTCCGGGACCGTGGTCATCCAGGGGGTCGGCGCGCTCGACCCGAATGATCCGGCCCAGGTGGACGGTGCGTGCAAGAAGTGCCACGGCGGACGGGGAACCGCGGTCGCGGGCAAGACGCCGCCGCTCCTCGTCGGCTACGCGTCCGCCGATGGGGACTTCCACGGCGCGCGCGCCGGCACGGGGTTCGGAGGGTCGCTCATCGGGTACGCTCGGGGCGCTGGTCCGCTTCCGTGCGTGACCTGCCACGACGCGCACCAGAGCTCGAACGCGTTCCTGTTCGCGTCGAACGTGAATACGTCGCCGGTGGCGGATGCGACGATCAACCGCGCCGGAGTGGGAGCGGAGGCGCTCTGCGAGCGGTGTCACTCCGGCGCGCGCCACGCGGGGTGCAATGCAGCCGGGTGCCACACGACGGACCCCGTCCCCGGCGGCGCGAACAAGCCCTGCTTCTTCTGCCACGGCCATGAAGGCATCGTGAACTTCAAGCTTCCCACCTGGGCGGACCACCCCGTGCCCGGCGTGGCGATCAGCGACCCGAACGCCTACTGCTGGCACTGCCACACCGCGGGATGGTTCCCCGCGGCGCCGGAGTACGTTGCCCCCACGGTGACGAACGTGGTCGTCACGGAAGTCACGGGGACGAGCGCGAAGGTGTCCTGGACCACGAACGAGAAGGCCACCTCCTACGTCGAATGGGGCGTGGGGACGCCTTCGAACGTCGATGGCAACGGCTTGCTCGTGACCCAGCCCTGCGGGCCAGGCGTGAGCACCCCCTGTCGCGAGGTGACGCTCACCGGTCTCGCTCCGCTCACGCAGTACGCGTACCGGGTCCGCTCGTCGGACGCGATGCGGAACGCGACAGTGTCGCAGATCTACACGTTCACCACGCCCGACCCCAACGCGCCTGGGCAGCCTGCGCTCACGCCGGTGGATGACGGCGCCGTTCCGTACCCCGAGACCGCCGTGCCGGTCACGTTCCAGTGGGCCGCCGTCGCGGATCCCAACGGGGATCCCGTCGAGTACCGCATCCAGATCTCCTCGAACCCCGGCTTCACCGCTCCGCTCGTGTTCGACGGGCCCTGGACCCCCTCGACGACGTACGCGAAGACCTTCACGGCCACCGAGTGGCCGGGCGCGACCTATTACTGGCGCGTCCAGGCGCGGGACGCTGCGCACGATCTCCGTTCGCCGTGGTCGAGCGTCGATGCATTCGGGATCTGGTGGTACGACCCGATGCCTTATTGATCAACGTCAACGTCGTTGGTCCGGAACGGGGCTGCCGCGCAATGCGCGGTGGCCCCCCGTTCTTTGCCGAGCGCGGACGTCGCTGGAGCCCGACGCCTGGTCGCGCCTCGTCTCGAGCATCGGAGCGCGGCGCGAGGACGCAGGGATCGCCACCCAAGCGCGTCGCGGCACCACGCCCCCTCATGTACTGAAGGTTGCTGACACACATCAAAGGGATTGTGCGAGATTGAGATCGGGCGGACTAATGGGTTGCGTCCAACACGTGCACCCGAACGCTCTCTCGTCGTGAGCCATCGAAGTTGCTTTCTTTGGCCGAGGCGGTTCAGTCGTTCGCGACCAGGGTCTGGGGGATCCGCATGCGCTCGTGGCAGCTCGACCGAAGGCTCGGATCGGCGATCGTCGCCGGCATCGCCATGCTGTCGTCGCTGGCGTGCGGGAGCGGAGCGCAGGAGGCAGGGCAGGGTGGCCTCGCGAGGACACCGCGCTCCTCCGCCATCACCGCGACCGCTGCGGTGTGCACCGGCACCGGGTCGCACGACAAGCACGCCGCTTACGGGATCGGCTGCGCGGTCTGCCACCCCTGCGGCGGCGCGTACCAGTTCGACGCCTTCACCTATACCCGCGGGACCTCGACATCGGGCGGCACCATCACGCTCACCGGGACGGATCCGGCGACCTGCTCCGTGGCGTGCCACTTCCCGATGGGCACGCAGCCCCACTCGATCACCTGGGGGACGCCCGGTCCGCTCGACTGCACCTCCTGTCACGCGGTGGCTGCGCTCCCGTCGGTCCACCCGACGCTCGTCGTCCAGAACCCTACGCGCGCGGACTGCGAGGCGTGCCACCGGATGGGCGAGCACACGAAGGGCACCGTCGTGCTCGTGAGCCACGGCGTCGATTGGATGAACTCCGCGAGCTCCGGGTTCCACGCGTACTCCGCCAACGCGCGCATCGCGAGCTGCCAGGCCTGCCACGGCGCCGATCTCACCGGCGGCTCCACCAGCACCGGCTGCCGTGACTGCCACGATCGCAACCTCCCGACCGGCGTCACGAGCTGGCGGACGAACTGCGTGATGTGCCACGGCGACAAGGCGACCGGGCAGTCCTCGCCGCCGAGGGCGACGTGGGGAAACAACGTCCCGAGCGACACCGCGAACGTGCGGATCGGCGCGCACGCAGCCCACCTGACCGGCAGCGCCATCGCGCCGCCCTTCGACTGCGCCGTCTGCCACGTGAAGCCCACGGACGCACTGTCGGACGGCCACGTCGACGAGGCGACCGCGAAGGTCGTGTTCAGCGGCCTCGCCGCGAACCGCGGGGAGCCGGCCGCCGCGTGGAGTCGCGACACCGGGACCTGCAGCAGCACGTATTGCCATGGCGCCACGCTCGGCGGCGGGACGAACAAGTCGCCCACCTGGACGCGCGTCGGCCAGGGCGAGGCCGGGTGTGGCACCTGCCACGGCCTGCCTCCTCCCGCGCCGCACCCCTCGGTCTCCGGCGGCCTCTCCGGGTGCGCCGTGTGCCACTCGGACACCGTCGACTCGAGCGGCGCGCTCATCCCGCCGAGCGCCGGCGGGCTCCACCTCGACGGGTTCGTCGAGGGCGGGCATGACAAGGACTGGATGGACAAGACGAGCACGAAGTTCCACGCGTACTCTGCGAACCGCGGCCTCGGCCCCTGCCAGGCGTGTCACGGCGCGGATCTGAGCGGCGGCGCGACGCAGGTCGGCTGCGCGAAGTGCCACGGGGCCGGCTGGGAGCGGAACTGCACCATGTGCCACGGCGACCCGGCGGACGGCACGGGCGCGCCGCCGCGAACGACGTGGGGCAACTCGGGCGACCCGCTTCGGGTCGGGGCGCACACCGCGCACGTCAAGGGGACCTCGGTCGCGGCACCGCTCGATTGCGACCAGTGCCACGTCGTTCCGGCGGACGCCTTCTCCCCGGGTCACATCGACGACGCAGCCGCCAAGCTCACCTGGGGCTCGCTCGCGACCGTCGGTGGGGCCGCTCCTGCGTGGGACCGGACGGCGGGGACGTGCGCCAGCACGTACTGCCACGGCAACTACGCGGGCACGTTCTCGTACTACTACTGGGACGGCACCTACGATGCGCGGTACGCCGGAAAGCGCGCGACGCCTTCGTGGACGGGATCGCCGACGGCGTGCGACTCGTGCCACGGAAATCCGCCCAGGGAGAACCTCTCCTGGCACGGCTATCACAACGGCGGAAACCAGTGCCAGCTCTGCCACCCGGACGCGATCGGTACCGTGGCCGGGGTGGGCATCGGCATCACCAACCGCGCGCGTCATGCGAACGGCGTCGTCGACGTGGAGCCGCAGTGGGACGCCCAGTGCTTCAATTGCCATTGATGCGCTGAGAGAGCGGTGAAGATCCGGCCGCGCCCCGTCGTCCTCGGGGCGCGGCCTTGATCTGCCGGCCGCGTGCGCGAGCGGAACGAACCTCGGGCCCAGGGGGGGGACGAAGTCCTCGGCCGGCATGCGCACGACGCGGAGCTCGGGGATAGGTAACCCCGCGACCCGCGCTTCCTTACGCTCGAGAACGACGCCCGCGTGATGGGCGCCTCCTCGACGCGGCCCGGCCGCGGTTCCTCCCGGTCGAGCGACGCGGTGCATCGGGCCTGTAGACGAATGATGCGGACGGCTGGCGCAGGCAGATGCTGGACGACGTCGAGGGGCGGAGGGAGCGGTCGCGGCGCGAGGCGTGAGGCGGACTGCGCGAGCCCGCGCGCCGACTGGGAGCGTCGGCGGTACCATGCTGCGAAGAGTTCGGAGCGAACCCGACTCGCCGACGGCGGACTCTGAGCCTCGCGCAGAGTCGAAGGATGTCGCAGCCGGTTGCGGCCTGCTCGCACGCTCACCTTCGAGGTGCGCCGCGCTCACGCCCGTCGGAGCAGCCGGCACGGAGCCCGCCCGTCGACGCGCTGCTGAGTTGCGCGTAGTCCGCGGGTACCGGTCCTCAGCCGTTCCAAACATGGAGCCCCTGGTCGCGAAGGTCGCGACCAGGGGCTTGTATCCAGATCAGCAGTGACCACCTCGACCGCCAACGGCGCGGCCCTCGAGGCGGCCTACGACTACCCCGCGCCGTGACACGCCAGCGTGTCGCAGGAGGGCTGCGACGTCCAGCCGGTGTTGATGACCGTCCCGGTGTAGAGCACGACGTCGCGCCTGCCGTTCACGTGCTGCGTGCTCGTCGTGGCGTGGCAGGCGCCGCAGCCGATGCTCAGGACGTTCACGTGGAAGACGTGCCGATCCAGTCCGCCGTCGTTCGGCGGATCCCCGTGACAGCTGCCGCACGTCGCCTGGCCCTGGCCGACCTTCGTCCAGATCGGGGTGGGGTTCGAGCCGCCGTTCGCGCCATGGCAGTAGGTCGACGCGCAGGTCGCCGTCGTACGGTTCCAGCTCGTGCCCGTCACACCCTGCGTGGCGACGCCGGTGAACGTGACCGTGGCGGTCGCGGCGTCGACGTGGCCGGGCGTGAGCGCGTCCGCGGGCTTCGGGTGGCAGACCGCGCAGTCGATGGGCGCCGAGTTCGCGGTGCCCTTCACGTGCGTCGCGTGCGCGCCGATGCGGACGTTCGTCGTGCCGCTCTGGACGTTGTTCCCCCACGTCGCGCGCGGCGGCGCGGCGAGGCCCGTCGTCTTGTCGCCGTGGCACATGACGCAGCTGTTCCAGGCGGGCCGGTTCACGCCGTCGTGGCAGGACGCGCAGCTCACGCCGGTCGAGCCGCCGGAGAGGTCCGCGCCGTGGCACCACTGGCAGGACGCGAGCCCCTGGTTCGCGGAGTACGCGTGGAACTTCGGGCTCGAGGTGTTCATCCAGTCCGCGTCGTGGCCGCTCGCCGCCTGGATGGTGCCGTCGATGTGCTTGCCGCCGGCGCTCCTGGGCACGATCGCGCCGCTCGCGGAGACGGTGTCGGGGTGGCAGGGGTTGCAGCCGGCGAGGTTGCTCGACACAGGCGGATGGACGTCCGCCGGCGGCGGGACGCCGTGGCAGGTCCCGCAGTCGGCCTGGCCCGTGCCGGTGCTCGTCCAGACGGGGGACGTCTTCGACCCGCCCGACAGCGTGGCGCCGTGACAGTACGTCGAGGCGCAGCCCGCGGTCGCGCGGTCGAAGGTGGGGGTCACGCCGGTCGGCACCGCCACGCCGGCGAACCTCACCGTCGCGGTCTCGCCGTCGATGTGGCCGGGCGTGAGCGCGTCGGCGGGCGTCACGTGGCACACGCTGCAGTCGAAGACGGCGCCGTTCGCTCCCTGCGTGACGTGCGCCGTGTGAGCGCCGGTGCGGACCGGATCGGCCTGGCGTCCCCAGGTCGCCTTGGGCGGCGCGCCCGTCGCGTTGTCCGTCCCGCCGTGGCACATCGTGCAGTTCGTGGCCCACGGCTGCCCGGGGCGATCGTGGCAGCGGCCGCACGAGCCGCCGAATCCGGTGCTGCCGTCGAGGTTCTGCCCGTGGCAGACCTTGCACGACGAGAGGCTGCGGACCGCCGTGTTGGCGTGGAAGTTCGACGAGGTCGTGTCCATCCACGAGGCCTCGTGGCCACCGGAGAACTCGATCGCGCCGTCGAGGTGCTTGCCCCCCGACGACGGCGAGATGAGCGCGCCCGTGGCGGAGATCGTCTGGGGGTGGCAGGCGTTGCAGCCGGCGAGATCGGCGGGAACCACCGGGTGCGGCGCGGGCGGCGGCACGCCGTGGCAGGTCCCGCAGTCCGCCTGGCCCTCGCCGACGCGCGTCCACACCGGCGCGTTCGTCGCGTTGCCGTTCTGGAACGCGCCGTGGCAGTAGGCGGTCGCGCAGCTCGCCGAGGCGGGCGCGAAGCCCGGGTCCTTCGCGGAGGTCTTCCAGACGCCGTCGGCGCCCGTGTAGCCCGTGAGCTCGACCTGGCCGTCGAGGTGCGTGGCGTCGAGCACGGTGCCGGGCTTCGGGTGGCAGAAGCTGCAGTCGAACGCGGGCGCGAGCGCGCTGCCCCGCACGTGCTGCCGGTGCGCGCCGACGCCGAGCGCGGTCGTCGCGGTGTTGCCGGCGAGGTCCTGCGGCGGAGCGCCGGAGGGATCGGTGGCGTCGCCGTGGCAGGTGTTGCAGGTCACCGTCCAGTCCTTGCCTCCCGCGAACGCGTCGTGGCAGCTCGCGCAGACCACGCCCGTCACGTGCGGCTCCCCCTTCACCGCATGGCAGGCGAGGCACGCCCGAACGTCCTGAGCGGCGGCGGCGCCGTGGAGCGACGGCGAGGCCCAGCCCTGCGGGTGCTTCGCCTCGGGGCGCACGTCGACCTGGCCGTTCACGTGCTTCCCCGTCTCGACCCGGATCTTCCCGTCGGAGCCGACCGTCTCTCCGTGGCACGCGGCGCAGGACGTGATGTCCGTCGCCGCTCCGGGGGCGAGGCTCGGGTGCGTCGCCGGCACGGGGTTCCCGGGAGTCCCGTGACAGGCGCCGCACGCCACCGCGGCGCCGTCCAGCGCGGTCCAGACCGGGGACGTGGTGGCGGTTCCGCCGTGGCAATAGACGTTGGAGCAGGTCCCGCTCGAGCGGTCGTAGGCCGGCGAGGCGCCTCCCGCGCGCGCGAGCGCGCCGAACGAGACGTCCACCTTTCCGTTGCCGTGCTGCGACTGGTCCGTGCGCGGGTCGAGGTGGCACTCGGAGCAGGCGAGGGCGCCGGCGAGCGCGCCGGCCTCGACGTGCGCGGAGTGCGCGCCCGCACGCGAGGGGTCGGACCCGATCATGCGGGGCGGCGCGCCGGTCTGGTTCTGCTCGCCGCCGTGACAGCGGGTGCACTGGGCGGTCTCGGCGCTCTTGCTCTCCTCGATCGTGCGAGCCTGACACGCGAGGAGGGTGATGAGAGACGCCCCCAGCAACGGGACGATGAACGGGCGCAGCATGGCCATCTCGAAGCCCTCGGAATTACGCAGGCCGTTTGCACGCACCGGCAGCGCTGCCTTTGCGTGTGACCCGGTGGAGGTCGCCCCAGTGTACCTGCCCCTGAGCGCGGTACAACTGGGGCAAATCGCTTGATCTGTGTCACGCGCAGTGCCGACGCCGACCGCCGGCGCGCGGCTCAGCGGTTCGAGAGCTGAGCGACGTAGGCGGAGAGCTGCCGCGCTCGCTCGGGCGCGAGCCGGCTCAGCGCAGCGGTCTCGCGCTGCGCCGCCGCGTAGTTCCCCACCATCGCGTACGACACGCCGAGGTTGAAGCGCGCCTCGGCGTTCTCGCTCAGCCTGGCCGCGGCGGGCTCCAGCCGCGCGATCGCCTCCGCAGGGCGACCGAGCCGGTTCAGCGCCGCCGCATAGTTCGCGTACGCCGCCGCGTAGTCGGGCCGCAGCGCGATGGCTCGCTCGAAGAGGGCCGCGGCCTCGGCGTAATCCCCCGACCTGTCCATCAGCAGCGAACCCAGGTTGAAGTAGGCGTCGGGGTACTCCGGCGCCTGGCGGATCGCGGCGCGGAACCAGTTCGCGGCCTCCTCGTCCCGGCCCAGCTTCCGCAGCGCGGCCCCGATGTCGCTGTAGACGTCCACGCGGGTGGGGTCGGCGCGGTTCGCGTTCGCGAAGGCCTGGAGCGCCTCCTCGTGCCGACCCGCAGCCGCGAGGGCGAGGCCGAGGTTGTGCGCCGGCCGGACCTTTGCCGGCGACTTGAGCGCCGCGTCGCTCCAGAGGGTGATCTCGTCCTTCCAGACGCGGTTCCGCGCGAGCGTGAGGCCCGCGAGCACGACCGCGACGAGCGCGCCCGCCGTCATGAAGGCCCGCGGCTTCCAGCCGAGCCGGCGCGAGAGGAGCGCGCCCGCGGTCGCGACGGCCGCGAAGGCGCCAGCGGAGGGCAGGTAGACCCGGTGCTCGAACATCACGTCCACGATCGGGATGAGGCTCGACTCCACCGAGAGGGCGAGGAAGAACCAGACGATCCCGAACGCCACCAGGCGCCACGCCGGGTCGAGCGGGCGCGCCGCGGCGCGGGAGGTGCGCCGGAGCAGGAAGGCGGCGAGCGCGACGAGGCCGAGGAGCAGCACGCCGCAGCCGACCACGGGGAGCGAGAGGAAAGAGCGCTCGATCGGAACGTCGTGATCCACGTTCTGGCCGAGCGGCAGCACGAGCAACCGGAGATAGCTCGCGACGACCGGAAGCTGGGTGGCGAGGTAGTCCGACCGGGAGAGCTCCGTCTGCACGCGCGCGACGTCGCCCGCGGCCGAGAGGACGTCCGACAGCGGTGTCCCGACCCCGAGCCGTCCGAGCGGGATGATGGGGAGCGTCGCGAGGAGCGGCGCCAGGAACCTCGCGCGCAGGGCCACCGGCGCGTCGAAGAACACGAGCTCGTAGGCGATCACCGCGAACGGCAGCGTGAACGCGATCTCCTTCGTCTTCATCGCCAGGAGGGTCGCCGCGAGGATGCCGGCCCATGCCGCCACGTTCCGCGCGAGGGGCAGGGGACCCTGATCACGCCGCAGGCGCCAGCGCGCGTACTGGAGCGTCGCGAGGAGGCAGAAGAGCGCCGCGAGCGACGTGAACCGCTGATAGACGTAGGTGACGGCCTGCGTCTGTAGCGGGTGGGCGACGAACGCCGCCGCCGCCACGAACGCGATCGCCCGGGACCAGGAGACCACGAGCGACCCGCGGAGGCGCGGGGTTCCGAACGTCGTCGCGACGAGCGCGTAGACGACGAGCGCGTTGACGGCGTGGATCGCGATGTTGACGAGGTGGTACGCGGCGGCGTCGGCTCCGCCGAGCCGCTCGTTCAGCGCGAACGTGAGGTACCCCACCCACCGGTTCTCGTGGAGGATCCAGCCCGGATCCGCTGCGAACGCCGTGAGGTCCCGCCGCAGGCGCCCGTCCCCGATGATGCCGAGATCGTCGAAGACGAACCCCGCGCCGAACGCGTTGGCATAGGCCGCGAGCGCGAGGACCACGAGCATGACGAGCGGGAGCGCGCGCTGCAGGAGGGTCGCCGCGGCGGAGCCAGACGAGTGGTCGGAGGCGGCCATCGGGGAGCGTCTTTCATCCTGCGGGGAGCCGCCGACGAGGACCGTCGTCGAGCGCGACCCGCGGGGCGACGATAGCATGCGCCGGCGCGCGTCCGGAGGTCACTCGACGAGCGCCGGCCCGCATGTCGGGTGATGGAATGCAGCCTCGCGGGCGGGCGCGAAAAAGGCTCGGGCCGGCGGGATCGCTCCCGCCGGCCCTCGCTGCTTCGGTCCCACCCCCGACTACTTCTTCTCTTCCTTCCGGGCGGCGATCTCCTTCTCGAGGCGCTCGAGCTCCGCCGTCGCCTTCTCCTCGTCCGCGCCCTCCTTCTCGCCGGCCTTGCCGGTCAGGTGCGCCTCACCCGGCGTCCACCCCGGCGAGACGGTCGAGGCGAGCTCGGTCGCGCCGCGCTTCACGCCGCCGGTGAGCTTCTTCACGAGGGCGTTCGCGAAGAGATAGAACCCGATGAACGGCAGGAACATCAGGAACACGAGCCCGGCGAGCGGCACCACGGCGAGCACGAGCAGGAACGGCAGCCTCAGGTACCTCGCCGTCGCGTCGCCCGGAAGCCGTCCGCCCTCGGGCGGCACCACCTCGACTCCCCACCGCCTCGGGCTCCAGTAGTAGCCGCTCTCGACCTTCGAACCGCCGGTGTGCCGCGTCATGATCGCCTCCTCGCGTGCTCGGGAACCGTGTCCGCGCTAGCTCTTCCGCTTGTCGCCGATCTCCTTCTCGAGGGCGTCGAGCCGCGCCTCGGCGCCCGTCGGCCCCTTCTCCTCGGTCCCGGCGCCCTCCGCGGGCTTGCCGGTGAAGTGCGCCTCGCCGGGCTGCCAGCCGGGGCTCACGGTGGACGCCAGCTCGGTCGCGCCGCGGTGGAACATGTTCACGATCGGGCTCACGAGGGCGCGGGCGAAGATGACGAACCCGATCATCGGGAGGAACATGAGGAAGGTGAGGCCGAGGATGGGGATGAGCGCGAGGGCGACGACCGTCGGCACCTTCATCCACTCGCCCTTGCCCTCCGGCAGCCGGTCGCCGTCCTTCGCGATGGGCTCGACGTGCCACTTGATCGCGTTGAAGTAGTAGCCGCCCTTCACTGCGCTTCCGCTCTTGAACTTGTTGGCCATGGTGTTTGGCTCCTTTCGATGCTCAATCTCGCTCAATCACGGCCGAACCGAAATGCGGACGAATGCCCAATCGTGAGGGAAATAGTCCGGTCTGCGGCCGGCGCGTCGCCCGAGAAGAGCAGCGCGCGGCGCCGGAACGGGCCGGTCGCGGAGGCCGGAGCGAGGTGGGGTGGCGAACCGGCGTCTTCCGTCGCCCGATGCCGGAGCGGACACGCTCCGACTCCGGAGGAGACGTGGGGCGAATTCCCGATGCGCGGGAGAGCCGCAGCGGCCGCGGCAAGCTGCCACAACGCGAGGCGTGCGGCTCCCTCGGTGGGGTTACTTCCCCTCGGAGCGCAGCTGCATCCCGAGCTGCATGTGCTGCCGTGCGAGGTCGATGCGACCCTTGCGCCCGTAAGCGAGGCCTAGGTTGTACTGGGCGTTCGCGTCGCTCGGCAGCAGCGCCACCGCGAGCTCGAGGTGCGCGATCGCCTCGTCGACCTGCCCCTTCTCCACGAGGGCCACCCCGAGATTGTTGTGCGCCTCCACGTACTCGGGATCGGCGCGCAGCGCGAGCCGGTACTGCGCGATCGCGGCGTCGACTTCGTGCTTCGCCATCAGCGCCTGGCCGAGGTTGAGGTGCGGCCTGGGCTTGTTCGGAGCCTTCGCCGCCGCGTCGCTCCAGAGGGAGAGCTCGCTCCTCCACACCTCGTTCCGCACGAACGTGGTCACGGCGAGGACGAGGACGATGGCGCCCACGACGGCGAGCGCGATCGCTTGCGCTCGCGCGTTCCCGGCGCGGGCCACGACGAGCGCGCCGCCGGTCGCGAGCGCGGCGAAGAGTCCCACCGACGGCAGGTAGACCCGGTGCTCGAAGAACACGTCGCCGATCGGGATGAAGCTGGACTCGACGGAGAGCGTGAGGAAGAACCACGCGATGCCGAGCGCGACGATCCGGGCGGCGGGATCGAGCGGCGCCGGTGCGCTCGCTCGGGAGCGCCGGAGGAGCCACACCGCGGAGCCCGCCACCAGCGCCAGCAGCGCGGCCGCTCCGATGACGGGCGCCGCGAACGAGCTGGTGAAGAGGGGGAAGTCGTGATCGACGTTCTGCCCCACCGGTACGAGGACGAGCCGCAGGTACGTCGCGACGGCGGGGAGCTGCGTGATGAGGTAGTCCCAGCGCGAATGGTCCGTCTGGTTCGTCACCGCCGCCGCCTGGCCAGCGAGGCTCGCGGATCCCCCCAGATCGATCATCGTGAGCGGGATGATCGGGAGCGTGGCGAGGATCGGTCCGACGTACAGCGCGCGCTTCCTCGCGTCGCCCTGGAACAGGACGGCCTCTAGGAGCGCGACGCTCAGGGGCAGCGTGAACGCGATCTCCTTCGTCTTCATCGCCACGATCGTGGCGAGGAGGATCGGGACGTACCCCGCGACCGCTCGGAGCGCGCCCGGCGGCCGCGCCTCCCGCGCGATGCGCCAGCGCAGGTAGAGGACGACCGCCAGGAGGTAGAAGGTCGTCGCGAGCGACGCCATGCGCTGCGCGACGTACGCGACCGCCTGCGCTTGCAGGGGGTGCGCCACGAAGAGCGCCGCCGCGACGAGCGCTATCCAGTGGCCCGAGTCCGCGAGCGCGGACCGCTTCAGGGCGGTCGTGCGAAAGAGGAGGCACACGAGCGCGTAGGCGAGCGATCCGTTGAGGAGATGGATCGCGATGTTCACGACGTGATAACCGGCGGGATCGAGGCCGCCGACCGCATGGTTCAGCGCGAACGAGGCGAAGGCCACGACGCGGTGCGGGCTCGCGCGGTACCCCGCCGAGCTCGCGAAGTAGTTCGAGAGATCGCGGATGACCGGGTTGTCGACGATGAACTGGAAGTCGTCGAAGACGAAGTCACCCCGGAAGGCGTTCGAGTACGCCAGGAGCCCGAGGGTGACGAGCGCCGTGACGGCGACGAGATGGTGACGGGCCGCAGGGAAAATCTTCGGTCGCGGCGGCGTCGAGCCTGGCGTGGCGGCCTCGGAGGTGGGTCGCGAGAGAGTCATCGGTGCGAGGGAATCTGGTCGCAGGAAACGGCCCAGCATACACCCGGGGTCGGGGCTCCGGACCGGCCCGGCGCCCGCCTGGCGCCGCACGCCGCGAGCGAGTGACCCGACTGCCGCGGCCGCTCACCTGAGCCGCTGTCCGCGTTCGCGCCGCGTCAGCCCGAACTGCGTGAGCGTGCGCTCCACGCTGCGCACCGAGACCTCGTGCCCGAGCCCGGCGAGCTCCTCGGCGATCGCGGCCGCGCTCCGCTCCGGCTCTCGCAGGCGAGCGCGGACGATGTGGCGGACGACCTCGAGCGGGCGCCGCCACGCGCTGCGCGGGCCCGGCGGCCGCGCGATGAGCCCCTCGAGCCCGTTCTCCCGGAAGCGGCGAAGCTTCTCGTAGTAGGCGCTGCGGGATCTGCCGAAGCGGGCCAGCACCTCGTCGAGCGGCGCGCCGCTCGTCTCTCCCTCGATCAGCATGAGCAGATCGAGGGAGGCCCCGTCGCTCGCGGGTAAGGAAAGGATCCCGCCGGGGCCGCGGATGACGTTGCTCTCGGGCTTCATGTAACTGGGGCTCCTCCGGTCCGTCCGGCCGATGCTGGCGGCAAACTGCCGCGGGAAAGCAAGGCGGGTGCCGCACCCAGGGTCACGAGATGTCAAGGGAAATCCCGTAACCGATGCGTGACGATTGGGGATCTCACCCACCGTGTTGGGGCAGGTACCCCAGCCGTGCCCCACGCACGCCCCGCGCGCCGGCTGCCCAGCGCGCATGCAGGGGTTTCGCCTCCCTCGGCCGTGTGGGAGGTAGCGCGCAAGGCTTGCGCAGACCGGCTCGGGACTCCTGGGAAATCTGGCGGGGATACGGGGGGCACGGCGCTTGCTCGCGTGGGCCGGAAGATCGCGAAAGGAGCCGCCGTGCTCGTCGCAGTCGGGCTCAACCAGAAGGGCGCAACCGTGGCGGACCGCGAGGTGCTCGCGCTGTCACCGGACGACCTGCAGCCGGCGCTCGCCAGCTACGCGGCGCTCGACGGCATCGAAGAGGTCGCGGTGATGTCCACGTGCTACCGCGTGGAGATCTTCGCCGCGACGCGCTGTCCCGCGGCCGCGACGCTCGCGCTTCGCCAGGCGCTGAACGCCCGCGCCGGCAGGGAGCTGCCGCTGTTCGAGGTCCAGGGCGAGGAGGCGTTCCGGCACCTCGTGCGCGTGGCCTCGAGCCTCGAGTCCGCCATCCTCGGCGAGCCGCAGATCCTCGGGCAGTTCAAGGACGCGTTCCAGCGCGCCATCGAGCTCGGCGTCGCGGGCAAGGAGCTCACCGCGGTCCTGAACCGGGTGCTGGCCGGGGCGAAGCGCGTCCGCACGGAGACCGCGGTCGGGCGCGCGGGCATCTCCTGGGGGAACGCGGCAGCGACCCTCGCCGAGAAGGTGATCGGCCCGATGCAGGGCCGGCGCGTGGTCGTGGTCGGCGCCGGCGAGATGGCGCGGCTCTCCGCGCAGCACCTCCGGGACCAGGGCGCCCGAATCGTCGTGCTGAACCGCACGCTCGCGAACGGCGAGGCGCTCGCGCAGGAGGTCGGCGGTACCGCTCGGCCCCTCGACGCGCTCGAGGAGGAGCTCGCGGAGGCGGACGTCGTCGTGTCGGCGGCCCCGGTCGCGCCCGCCGCGTTCCAGCCCGAGGCCATGGCCCGGCTCTCGCGCGCGCGGCGGCGGCCCATCGTCCTCGTGGACCTCGCCGTCCCGCGGGCGATCCCCGCGGCGACCGGCAACGTGCGCGACGTGTACCTCTGCGACGTCGACGACCTCGATCGGGTGATGAAGGCCGCGATGACCGAGCGCGTGGCCGCGGTCGCCGAGGCCGAGCGGATCATCGCGGACGAGGTCGCGAAGTACGTGCGGGCCGAGGCGGAGCGCCGGGCCGCGCCGCTCATCCAGGAGATGCGCAGCCGCGCGAGCGCGATCGCCCGCGAGGAGGTGGAGCGCACCCTCCGCAGGCTCGGGGAAGATCCGGAGCTCGAAAGGAGGCTCGACGCGATGGCCGGCTCCATCGTCTCGAAGATCCTCCACGCGCCGAGCACCAAGCTGCGCCAGGCGGTGTGCGAGGGATGCGCAGGAGAGGCGCTGGTCGCCGCCGCTGTCGAGATCTTCGAGCTTTCTGCCGACATCCGCGTACATCGCGGAAACGCTGCGTGAACATCCGCCGGGGACGGCGCCTTCCCGTCCGTCGCTGTCCTTGCAATGATGGCGGTGGGCCGAACGTTGTCCCCTAGCGGATGAATCCACTCGAACGCCTCTTCAAGCGGCTCGACTCGAGCATCCGGGCGCGCATCCTGCTCCCGACGGCGCTCCTGTTCGCCTTGACGATGGCGGCGATGGTCGCGGGGGCCGTCCACCTCTACGGCTCGGACATCGAGCGCGGACGCCGCGAGCGCGCCCAGATCTTCACGGAGATGGTGGCGTCGGGCGTCTCGAACACCATGCTCTCGGGCCAGCCGAACGCCGTCCCGGCGCTGCTCGGGACCCTGATGGCGCACAACAGCGAGCTGCTCGCGGCGAGCCTCGTCGCGCCGACCGGCTACATCTCCGTGTCGACCGCGCCGGCCCTGATCGGCGCGGTGCCGTGGCCGGATCTCCGCAAGTTCGAGACCACGACCGTGGTGCAGTCGCCGAACGGGAACGAGCTGGAGTACGCGGTCATCCACCCGATCCCGAACGCCACCGCGTGCGCGCGCTGCCATGGGACCCACTCGCCCGTGAACGGCTGGCTCGACCTCCGCTTCAGCCGCGATCCCATCGAGCTGTCGGAGTCCCGCCTCGCGAAGACCCTCCTGTTCGCGGCGTCCGGAGCGCTCGTCTGCCTGCTCGCCATCCTGCTCTGGCTGCTCGGGCGCGAGGCCGTGAGCCCGCTGCAGCGCCTCGTCGCCGCGATGAAGCGGGCCGAGGCCGGCGAGCTCACGGTGCGCGCCGACGAGGGGCGCTCCGACGAGCTCGGCACCGCCGCCCGGGGGTTCGACGCGATGCTCGCCGCCCTCCGCCGGAGCCAGGCGGAGCTCGAGGCGTTCTACCGCGAGCGGATGGTGCGGGCGGACCGGTTCGCGGCGGTCGGCGAGGTCGCGACGGGCCTCGCCCACGAGATCAAGAACCCGCTCGCCGGGCTCTCCGGCGCGCTCGAGCTCCTCGCGGAGGACCTCGCCGAGGACCCGCAGCACGCCGAGGTGGTCGGCGAGATGCGCCACCAGGTGCAGCGCCTCACGCACACCATGGAGAGCCTGCTCAGCTTCGCCCGGCCTCCGAAGGCGAGGCTCCGCTCCACCGACGTGAACGGCACGCTCGAGAAGGTGCTCTTCCTCATCCGCCAGCAGTCGCGAAACGGCGTGGTCGTGGTCGCCCCGGAGCTCGCGCCGGAGCTGCCCCCCGTGCTGGCCGATCCGTCCCAGCTCGAGCAGGTGTTCCTCAACATCTGCCTCAACGCCTGCCAGGCCATGTCCGCCCAGGGGAAGGGGACGCTCACGGTCCACTCGCGGATGGGCGACGGGAACGTCGTCGTCGAGATCGCCGACACCGGTCCCGGCATCCCCACCGACCTCCGCGCCCAGGTGTTCAAGCCGTTCTTCACGACCAAGCGCGAGGGGAACGGCCTCGGCCTCGCGATCTCCGCCCGCATCGTGGCGGAGCACGGGGGGCACATCGGTTACCGCTGTCCGCCGGATGGAGGGACGGTGTTCACGGTGACCCTGCAGCTGGCGCGCCCCGTGCGCGCGACGGAGCACGCCGCATGACGATCCCCTCGGCCCGCGTCCTCGTCGTGGACGACGAGAAGCTGATCCGCTGGTCCGTGTCGGAGCGCCTGCAGCGCAGCGGCTACGAGGTGCTGTCGGCCGAGTCGGGCGAGCAGGCGCTCGAGATGCTCGCCGCGAACCCGCCCGACGTCATGCTCCTCGACGTGCGGCTGCCCGGGATCGACGGGGTCCAGACGCTGCAGCGCGCGCTGGCGGACAACGCGGACCTCATCGTCCTCATGATGTCCGCCCACTCGACCGTCGACATCGCGGTCGACGCCATGAAGCACGGGGCGATGGACTTCCTCGTGAAGCCGTTCCCGTTCCAGGCGCTCGACGCCGCGGTGGAGCGGGCCATCGCGACCGCGCGCACGCGCCGGCAGATCGCGGCGCTGGCGAGCGAGCGCCGCGGCGGGACCGCGCTCGAGGCGATCGTCGGCGCGTCGAGCGCGATGGAGCAGGTGCGCTCGATGATCTCGCGGCTCGGCGCGTCGGACACGACGACGGTCCTCATCGAGGGGGAGAGCGGCTGCGGCAAGGAGGTCGTCGGCCGCGCCATCCACTTCCAGAGCGCGCGCGCCGAGCGGCCGTTCCTCCAGGTGAACTGCGCCGCCCTCCCGGAGCACCTCCTCGAGTCGGAGCTCTTCGGGCACGAGCGCGGCGCCTTCACCGACGCCCACGCCCAGAAGCGCGGCCTGTTCGAGAGCGCCGAGGGCGGCTCGGTGATGCTGGACGAGATCGGCGACCTCCCCCCCGGCGGCCAGGCGAAGCTCCTGCGCCTGCTCGAGAACAAGACGTTCCGGCGCGTCGGCGGCGTCCAGGAGCTGCGCAGCGACGTGCGCGTCATCGCCGCGACGAACGTCGACCTCGAGCAGCGCGTCGCGGAGGGCCGGTTCCGCGCGGACCTCTTCTTCCGGCTGAACGTCGTCCGGATCGTGGTCCCGCCGCTGCGCGATCACGTGGAGGACGTCGGCGCGCTCGCCGCGCACTTCATCGCCCGCTTCAACTCGGAGATGAAGCGCCAGGTGCGAGGCGTCACGCCCGCCGCGATGGAGCTCCTCAGGGCCTACCGCTGGCCGGGCAACGTCCGCGAGCTGCGCAACGTCGTCGAGCGCGCCTTCATCCTGCACGCAGGGGTCGAGGAGATCCGCCCGGAGCACCTCAGCCCCGAGCTGCGCCGCGCCACACCGGCGAAGCGCACGGACAAGCTCGTCCCGAGCGTCACGCCGGACGGCCTCGTGCTCGACGACGTCGAGCGCAAGCTCATCGTCGAGGCGATGGAGCGCGCGAGCGGCAACCAGTCGAAGGCCGCCCGTCTCCTCGGCGTGTCGCGCGACACGCTCCGCTACCGGCTGAAGAAGCACGGCATCGGGTAGGCACGCCCGAGGTTCCCCCGCCCCCGGTCACTGGCCCATCGCGAGGGCCAGGTTGCGTGCGTACTGGGGATTGCCAGGGTCCAGCCTGACTGCTTCCCCGAAGTGCAGGACGGCGCGGTCCATCCGCCCGAGGTTCGCAACGCATATGGCGAGCCCGTTATGCGCCGCCGCCGCGCTGGGATCGAGCTCGAGCGCGCGTTCGTACGCGGCCGCTGCCTCCGAGAATCGGCCGCTCACCGACAGCGCGTAGCCGAGGACCGTGTGGGCGGAGGCGTTCGCCGGCCGCTCGGTGACCGCCAGCTCCGCAGCGCGAGTCGCCTCCGCTGCGTTCCCCGTGGAGGCGAGCGCCGAGGCGAGGTCGAGCCGCGCTTCGTGGTGCGCAGGGTCGAGCGCGAGGGCGCGCGTCAGGGCCGGGATGGCCCCCGATGCGTCGCCCGACGCGAGCAGCGCGTGTCCCAGGTATTCTTGCGCGGCGGCGCTTAGAGGTTCCTCCCGGGCTGCGTCGCTCCACAGCGAGAGATCGCTCCGCCAGACCTCGTTTCGCGAGAGGGTCCCCGCGGCGAGGAGGCCGATGACCAGCACCGCAGTGGCGGACCTCAGCGCCACCGGCGCTCGACGAGCGAGCGGATGCTCGAGTGCGATCGCGACGAGCAGCGCCGCGCCCGCGAGGGGCAGGTACAAGTACCTCTCCGCGACCAGTCCCTCCCCGAGGACAGGAACGTACAGCGCGGGCAGGAGCGGGAGGACGAGCAGGGCGACTCCCACGACCACGCCGGCGCTGCGGCGGCCGAACCAGGCGATCGCCGCGAGCGCGGCAAGGGTGAGAACGCCCCCCACCACTCCGGGCGTCAGTGTCGTCACGACCCCGCGCGCGTGGACCGCGCTGAGGCGCTGCGGCCACACGAGCAAGGCCGAATAGTCGGCGAGCAGCGTCAACGCCGTCAGGACGCCATCGACGACCCCGACCTTTACCCGATGTGCTCCTCCCGTCCCCATCAGGCCGCCGAGCGCGTTCACGCGGAGCAGCAAGTACAGGAACGTAGCCGCGGAAAGCGAAGCGAGGATTCTCCAGGCTCGGACGCGCTGCGTCGGACACCACAGGTCGCCGCGGATCCCGAATGCCACCACGACGGTGGGGAGCAGCATCACCGCGGGCTCCTTCGCCAGCAGTGACGCCAGGAACAGGACCCCGGCGATGGCAGGGCCCGTCCACGACGACGACCGCCTGCTCGTCGCGACGAGGAGAGCGGCCAGGAAGAAGAAGCCGAACGACAGGTCCACGATCCCCGAGATCCACGCCACCGCCTCGGCGTGGACCGGGTGGACCGCGAAGATGAGCGCTCCGATGGCGGGTCCCGAGATGTACAGGCGACTCGCCGAGATGGCGTCGGGAGCGCACGTCTGCTGCGCGGCGTCCTGACGGGCCCAGCGGACCAGCAGGACGTACACCGCGGCGGATGTCCCGGCGTGCAGGAGGACGTTCGCGGCGTGAAAGCCCCACGCTTCTGGACCGAACACCGCTCGAGACGCCCACAGCAGGACGTGCATCACGGGCCGGTAGTAGCTCGTGTCGAGGCCGGCCGCGAAGCCAGCCATGTGGTGCGTGAACGCGTCGCCGAGAGCGGGGAACGCGATGATCCACGGGTTGTGGAGGACGTTGTAAGCGTCGTCGAACACGAACCCGTTTGCGATGCTGTTGGCGCTCGCGACGAAGGCGATGACGGCGATGCCCACGGCTCGGCTGAGCGTCTGACGCGGCGCGCCCTCGAACATCTCCTGGGTTGTACACGATCCCAGGCTTACGCGGCGTGGCGCCCCTCAGGCGAGGGACGCCGCCGTCTCACGTGCCGCCATGGAAACGATGCCGCGTGTCAGGCGAGCGCGGCGTCGTCGACGTCGACCGGCGTCCCATCCGTCGGCCACTCGATCTCGCTCGCGAGCGCGTGGAGCTCCTGCTTCAGCTTCTCCTTCGCCCGGATCTCCAGCTGGCGGGCGCGCTCGCGCGAGAAGCCGAAGTGCTCCCCCAGCTCCTTCAGCGTGAGCGGGCGATCGGCCATGACGCGCTGCTCGATGATGTAGCGCTCGCGCTGATCGAGGCGCGCGAGGGCCGCGGTCACCTTCGAGGCGACGATCTGCTGCTCCTCGGCGACGGAGAGCTCGTCGTCCTGGGCTGCCGCCTTGCCGGCGACGAAGTCGATGTGCGAGTAGCCGCCGTCGTCGCCCATCGGCGCGTCGAGGGAGAGGTCGCGGCCGTCCATCCGCTGCTCCATCTCCTCGACCTCGGCGGGCTTCACGCGGAGCTTCTTCGCGATCTTGCCCTTGTCCTGCGCGTCGGAGTCCAGACCGTGCTCGACGGACATCTTGTCGAGCTCGCGCTTCGTCCGCGCGAGGGAGAAGAACAGCTTCCGCTGGGCCTGCGTCGTCCCCAGCTTCACGAGGGACCACGACTTGAGGATGTAGTTCTGGATGTAGGCCCGGATCCACCAGACGGCGTACGAGATGAGCCGGATGCCCTTGTCCGGATCGAACTTCTGCACCGCCTTCATGAGGCCGATGTTCCCCTCCTGGATGAGGTCGGCCATCTTGAAGCCGTAGGAGCGATACTCGTACGAGACCTTCACCACGAACCGCAGGTTGGCCGTGACGAGGCGGTGCGCCGCGCGCGTGTCCCCCTGGTCGCGGTAGAGCCGAGCGAGCCGCTGCTCCTCATCCACGGTCAGGAGAGGAAAGCGATTGATCTCCGATAGATACAGCTCGAGGGAGCTGGTGGTCGTCGGGATCGCGATGCGCTTCATTCGGCCTCCGGAAGGTTGCCTAGTGACGGGAGCTGGAGAAAGCAACGGACGTGCCGCAAAGGGGTAGGGAAAAATTGTGCGCGATTCCAACGGCTTGGCTGTTAGGACAGGAGCCGCTCGGAAACCGGGTGGCTGTAGAAATGACAGGCAACGCGCGAGCCCCCGGCCCCGTTGGGTTTTTTCCCTGTAATTCGTTCTGCAAGACCTACGGGGTGGTTGCAGAGCTCACTTGCGCGTGACAGACGGGGTACCCAGGTTGTGGCTGCACGCTCGTCGGGATGGCGGCCAGGCAGGTGGATCGTGGAGCGCGAGCAATCGGAACAGCCCAAGAACGCATCGGACTCGGAGGAGAGGGCGGACGCGAACGAGCGGCGCAGCGGGTATCTCGGCTTCGTCGCCCATGAGGTCCGCAACCCGCTCTCGACCGCGCTCTGGACGGCCGAGCTCCTGGCTCGAATGTCGCCCGAGGAGCGTGGCGGGGCTCGCGGCGACAAGCTCTCCGCGATGTGCCTGCGCTCGCTCTCCCGCGTTCGCCAGCTCGTCGAGGATCACTTCCTCTGCGAGCGGCTCGACGTGGCGGGCATCCCCGTGCGCGCGGAGCCGCTCTCCCTGGGCGAGATCCTCGAGGGCCTGCTGGAGCGGCGTCCCGCCGACGCCCCGCCCGTCACCGTCGAGCTCGACGGGCCGATCACGGTGGCCGCCGATCGCTCGCTGCTCGAGCGGGCGATCGAGGCACTGCTCGCCGTCGCGGGCAGCGAGGGAACGCCCGTCCGCGTGGTCGCACGCACGGGGGAGGACGTCTCGATCTCGGTGTCGGGCCACGCGGTGCCCCCCGAGGCGCTCGAGGATCCGCGCAAGGGCTCCCCCAGTGATCCGAAGGGGCGGGCCCTCGCGCTTCCGGTCGCCCGCCGCGCGGCGGGGGCGCTGCACGGCAGCCTCGCGCTGTCCGAGGATGGTTACCTCCTCACGCTCCCGCGAGTGAGGGCATATACTGCCCCGCCCGATTCACCCCGGGAGCCATGACCGATCCCCTCGTGCTGGTCGTCGACGACGACCCCGACATCCTCGACGCCATCTGCGACATCCTCGAAGGCGAGGGTTATCGCGTGGCGCGCGCGCGTCACGGGGTGGAGGCGCTCGAGCGGGTCGAGGCCGAGAAGCCGGCCATCATCCTGCTGGATCTGATGATGCCCGTGATGGACGGGCTCGCCTTCGCCCAGGCGCTCCGGGAGCGGCCGGGCAGGGCGGAGATCCCCATCGTCGTCATCTCGGCGGACGGCAACCCGCAACGCGCCGCGTCGGTCGGGGCCGCAGGCTACCTGGCGAAGCCATTCGACATCGACGCGCTGCTCGCGCAGGTCGCGCAGATGACCTCGTCGGAGTGCGCCTCGCTCTGACGGCGACATCACCCGACCGCGCCCGGAAAACCGGCGGCGGTACGCGGGCTTCCCTTGACACCCGCCCGCCGGACGGGTAGAAACCGCCCCTTTCCAACGGCACGTCCTCCGCGGCCAGTCGTGACGCGCGGCGGACCAATGCGAGGTGACACATGGCGACAGGGCTTCTGGCGAAGAAGCTTGGGATGACGCAGATCTTCACCGCCGAGGGCGACTGCATCCCGGTGACGGTGATCGAGGCGGGTCCCTGCACGGTGGTGCGGCGCAAGACGGCCGAGAAGGACGGCTACGACGCGGTCGTGCTCGGCTGGGGTGAGGTGGACGAGAAGCACGCCCACCGCCTCACGAAGTCCGAGGTCGGCGTCTTCAAGAAGGCCGGCACGCCCATCTTCCGGCACGTGAAGGAGATCCGCGTCAAGGACGCGAAGCTCCTCGGCGAGCTCAAGGCCGGCGACGTCCTCACGGTCGACAAGGTCTTCAAGGAGAACCAGCGCATCGACGTGGCCGGCATCACGAAGGGCCGCGGGTTCACCGGCGTCATGAAGCGCTGGAACATGAAGGGCGCCGCGCGCGACTCGTCCACGGCGCACGAGCACCACCGGCACGTCGGCGCGATCGGTCAGCGCAAGACGCCGGGCAAGGTCTGGAAGGGCAAGCACCTCCCCGGCCACTACGGCGTCGACAACGTCACGGTCCAGAACCTCACGGTCATGGGCGTCGAGGCCGACAAGAACCTCCTCCTCGTGAAGGGGGCAGTGCCGGGCCACAATGACGGCCTCCTCTTCGTCAACACGGCCGTGAAGGGCCAGCCGCGCGCCAAGCAGGTGCAGGAAGTCCGCGCCCGCGCGAAGCCGAAGGTCTAGCGGCCTCCGCCGCACGCCGGTCGAAGGACACGAGACGCCGCTCCGGGGAGACCGGGGCGGCGTCTTCGTTCGTGGCGATCGCGCTCGCTGTCGGCGCGGGGGGCCGGAGACGTCGACGCCGCCCGCGGGCGGGGCCCGGGGCGGCGTCGGTGACGGCTGGCTGCTCTAGGACGGCCGAGCGCCTCAGGCCTGCGCCGAGGCGGAGCCGCCCTTCTTGCGGTCGCGCTCCAGCTTGTAGCGAAGGGTCGGGTCGAGGAACTTCTTCCGGAGCCGGATCGAGAGCGGCGTCACCTCGACGAGCTCGTCCTCGGCGATCCACTCGAGCGCCCGCTCGAGGCTCATCTCGCGGGGCGGGGTGAGGATCACGTTCTCGTCCCGGCCCGCGGCGCGGATGTTCGTGAGCTTCTTCTCCTTCGAGATGTTGAAGTCGAGGTCGTTGTCGTGGCTGTGCTCGCCGACGATCATGCCGGCGTAGACCTTGTCGCCGGGCTTCACGAACAGCGCGCCGCGCTCCTGCGCGTAGAAGCAGGCGTAGGCGACGACGTCGCCGATGCGGTCGGCCACGATGGCGCCGCTCTTCCGCTTCTCGATGCGCCCCTGCCACGGCTCGTAGCCGTCGAACTGCGAGGACATGATGCCCTCGCCGCGGGTGAGCGTGAGGAACTCGCCGCGGAAGCCGATGAGGCCGCGGGCCGGAACGCGGAACTGGAGGCGGGTGCGGCCCGAGCCGAGCGGCTGCATGTCCACCATCCGCCCCTTGCGCGACCCCATGCTCTGCGTGACGCCGCCGACGCCGTCGTCGGGCAGGTCGCAGACGAGCAGCTCCATCGGCTCGTGGACCTCTCCCTCGATGGTCTTGAGGATGGGCTCCGGGTTCGAGACGGTGAGCTCGTACCCCTCGCGGCGCATGTTCTCGACGATCACCGCGAGCTGGAGCTCGCCGCGGCCGACCACCTTGAAGGCGTCCGGCGTCTCGGTGTCCTCGACGCGGATGGAGACGTTCTTGTACGCCTCGCGGTAGAGCCGCTCGCGGATGTTGCGGCTCGTGACGTACTTGCCTTCCTTCCCGGCGAAGGGGCCCTCGTTCACCTTGAAGACCATCGACATGGTCGGCTCCTCCACGCTGATGCGGGGGAGGGCCACCGGATTCGCCGGGTCGGCGATGGTGTCGCCGATGCCGATCTCCTCGGCGCCGGCGATGCAGACGATCTCGCCCGGGCCGGCGTCCTTCACCTCGACGCGCTTCAGCCCGTCGTAGGCGTAGAGCCGGACCACCTTGGCCGGGACGATCTTGCCCTCCTCGCGCATCACCGCGATCGCGTCGCCCTCGTGCAGCACGCCCGAGGAGATGCGCCCGATGGCGAGGCGGCCCACGTAGTCGTCGTAGTCGAGGTTGTCGACCAGCATCTGGACGTGGGTCCCGTCGCCGCCCGGCGGCGGGGGGACGTGGGTGAGGATGGCGTCGAAGAGCGGCTTCAGCGACTCGGCCTCGAAGGCGCCCTGGACCGTGTGGGCCGCCTTGCCCTCGCGGGCGATGGCATAGATGACCGGGAAGTCGATCTGGTGCTCGTTCGCGCCGAGGTCGATGTAGAGCGAGTAGACGAGGTCGAGGACCTCCTTCGCCCGCGCGTCCTGGCGGTCCACCTTGTTGACGACGAGCACGGAGGGCAGCCCGAGCGCGAGCGCCTTGGAGAGGACGAAGCGCGTCTGGGGGAGGGGACCCTCGGCGGCGTCCACCAGCAGGAGCACGCCGTCCACGAGGCGGAGCGCGCGCTCCACCTCTCCGCCGAAGTCGGCGTGGCCGGGCGTGTCGACGATGTTGATCTTCACACCCTTGTAGGTGACGGCCGTGTTCTTCGCGAGGATGGTGATGCCCTTCTCGCGCTCGAGGTCGTTCGAGTCCATCACACGCTCGACGAGCTGCTCGTTCGCGCGGAACACGCCGGCCTGGCGCAGCATGAAGTCGACGAGGGTGGTCTTGCCGTGGTCGACGTGTGCGACGATGGCGACGTTGCGGATCTGCTCGCGGGGGGTCATGTAGGACTCTTTGCGTAAAAGGCCGGGACTTATAGTCGTTTCCAGCCGCGCAGGGCAAGCTAAACCGCGATGTCGGGCGATAGCGGGAAAATCGGCCAAGCGCCCGCCACGTGGTAGGATGGGCGCGTTCAGCAATTTTTCTCGCTCGCCGGGGGGCGCGCTTCAGGAATGCCTCACGTCATCCTCTTCGTGGACGACGAGCCGGAAGTGCTCGGCCTCTTGCGGCGCACGTTCCCGCCGCAGGATGGCTACGAGGCGCTCACGGCGGGCGGCGCCGAAGAAGCGCTGAAGATCCTCTCCGAGCGGGAGGTCGAGCTCCTCGTCACCGACCAGCGCATGCCGGGCATGAGCGGGGTCGAGCTCGTCTCCGAGGCGCGGCGAAAGCGCCCCGACCTCTGCGCCATCCTGCTCACGGCCTACACCGAGCCGCGCGAGCTCGTCGAGGCGATCAACCGCGGCGAGGTCTACCGGTACCTCGTGAAGCCGTGGGAGAGCGCGGATCTCCGCCAGACGGTGGTCCGTGCCCTCGAGCAGGTCCACCTGAAGCGGGAGCACGCGCGCCTGCTCGCCGAGGCGGAGCGCCGGCTCCAGGCCCTCCAGGTCGCCGCGGAGGTGGCCCGGGAGGCGAGCGTCGCGGAGAGCCACACGAGCCTCCTCGAGAGCGTCGTCGAGCGGCTCCCGCGCATCGTCCCGTGCGACGTCGCCGCCGCGCTCTTCGCTCCCCCCGGCAGCGCCCCCCTCTTGCTCCTCAAGCCCGTGGCGCGGCTCTCCGACTCGGCGCTCCTGCAGGTGAAGGAGGACGCGCTCGCCGCGTACGCGGAGCACTCGGGATCACGCCTCGCCGAGTCGTCGCTGCAGATCCGCGTGCTCGGCGGCGCCGGCCGGGCGAGCGCGTTCGGCTCGCGCCTCGCCGTCCCGCTCCAGGTCGACGGCGCCACGGCGGGTGTCGTCCTGCTCGAGAGCGCCGCCCCCGGCGCGTTCGGCGACGGCGACTCGCGCATCCTCGACGTCTTCGTGAACGAGCTCGGCGCGGCGCTGCGGGCCTTCGGCGCCAAGCACGCCGGCGAGCGGCAGCGGCTCGAGCGCGTGGTCGAGTGCATGGCGGACGGCCTGCTCTTCGCCGCGACCGGGTCCGACGAGGTGATCGCGAACCCCGCCGCGCGCCGCATGCTGGGGGCCGCGCTCGAGGGGCCGCTGCCGGTCAAGTGGCTCAAGGACGCGCTCGGCTTCTACCCGTTCGACCTCGTGCGCGGTCTCGAGCCCGATCCGTCGGGCCGCGCGTTCGTCCAGGAGGAGGTGCACCTCCTCGACCGGACGCTCTCGTCGATCGTCTCGCCGGTCGCCGAGCCGGACGGCCGGCTCGCCGGCGTCGCCATCGCCCTGCGCGACGTCACCGAGCAGAAGCGGCTCGAGGAGCGCAAGGAGGAGTTCGTCCAGGTCGTGAGCCACGAGCTGCGCACGCCGCTCACCTCGATCACCGGCGCGCTCGATCTGGTGCTCTCCGGTCTCGCCGGGGACCTGGAGCCGAAGCAGGGGCGCTACCTCCGCATGGCGCGGGAGTCGACCGAGAAGCTGAACGGGCTCGTCGACGACCTCCTCGACCTCGCGCGCCTCGCGAAGGGCAGGCTCGAGATGTCGCCGGAGGTCACGCGCCTCGACGAGCTCGTGCGCGCGACCGTGGAGCGGTACCAGCCAGCCGCCGCGGAGCGCGGGCAGGAGGTCGCCGTGGAGACCCCGCCCGCCCCGGTGCGGCTCCTCGCGGATCCGGGCCGCGTGGGCCAGGTGCTGTCGAACCTCCTCACGAACGCCATCAAGTTCGCGCCCGAGAACAGCGTCATCCGCGTGCGGCTCTTCCGCTCGCCGGCGCTCCCGGGGATGCTGGGGCTGTCGGTCTGGAACGCCGGCGAGGCGATCTCCGAGCCCGACCTGGAGCGGATCTTCGAAAAGTTCGAGCAGGCGCGCACCGATCGCAACCGGCGCGTGCGCGGCACGGGGCTCGGGCTCTCCATCTGCCGCGGCATCGTCGAGGCGCACGGCGGCGCGATCTGGGCGGAGAGCCCGGGCGACGGCGTGCGCTTCGTGGTCGTGCTGCCGGAGGAGCCGCCCGCGACGCCGGTCGACCGCGGGCCGATCGCGGCCGAGGCGCCGCTCGTCCTCGTGGTCGACGAGCCCGACGCGGCGACGCTCACCCGCGGCGTGCTGGAGGCGCGGGGGATGCGGTGCCACGCGACGAGCGATCCCCACGAGGCGCTCGCGGAGGCCCGCCGCCGCCGCCCGCGCCTCGTCGTGTACGACCCGCGGGTCGTCACGCTCGCGGGCGTGCCCCTCGCGGACATCCTGCGCCACGACGCGGACACGCGGCAGGCGGCCGTGCTCGCCTTCGCCGACCCGAGCCAGCGCGAGGCGGCGTTCCGGGCCGGCGCGGAGGCGTTCGTGACGAAGCCTTCCTTGCCCCCGGTGCTCGCCGCCGCCGCGGAGCCCTTGCTCCGGCGGGGGCGGCCTGCCGGCGGGCGCGTGCTCGTCGTCGACGACGACCCCGCCATCCGCGCCATCTCGGCGGAGGTGCTCGCGAGCCAGGGCTACGAGGTCCTCGAGGCGGACACCGCCGCCGAGGCCCGCCGCATCGTGCAGGAGAAGCGGCCGCAGCTCCTGCTCGTCGACGTGCAGCTGCCGGACGGGAACGCCTTCGCGCTGCTCGAGGGGCTCGCCGAGGAGCGCGCCTCCGAGCCCTTCGCGGTCGTGTTCCTCTCCGCGCGCGGCGAGACCGCCGACAAGGTGCGCGCGCTCCGGCTCGGGGCCGACGACTACCTCACGAAGCCCTTCGACGCGCAGGAGCTCGTCGCCCGGGTCGACGCCGTGCTGCGCCGGCGCGAGGCGACGCTCCACGCCTCTCCGATGACGCGGCTGCCGGGCGGACGCGCCATCGATCAGGAGGTGGAGCGGCGGCTCGGCGGGCGCGTCCCGTTCGCGCTCACCTACGTCGATCTCGACAACCTGAAGGCGTTCAACGACCACTACGGCTACGCCAAGGCCGACGGCGTCATCATCCAGACGGCGGGCATCCTCCGGCACGCGGTGACCGAGCACGGCGGCGAGGCCGCGTTCCTCGGGCACATCGGCGGGGACGACTTCGTCGTGCTCACCGCGCCCGAGCGCGCCGGGGCGGTGTGCCGGGAGATCATCTCCACCTTCGACCGCGTGATCCCGCTGTACTACGACCGCGAGGACCGCGAACGCGGCTTCATCGAGGCGGCCGATCGCTTCGGCGTCCCGCGCCAGTTCCCGATCCTGTCGCTCTCCATCGCGACCGTCGTCGCGCCGCCCGGTCGGTACGCCGCCCACGCGGACGTCGCCCGCGCCGCCTCCGAGCTGAAGGAGCGAGCGAAGCAGGTGCCCGGCAGCGTCCACCTCTGCGACGACCCGGCCGCCACGGCGGGCCCGGTCGTCGTCGCCGGGGGCGCCACGGGCGGCGGCGGGGCGGCGGCATGACGCTGCAGCGCAAGCTCGCGCTCGTCCTCCTCGCAGCCTCGCTCGCACCGGTCGTCGGAGTCGGCTTCCCGATCGCGGCGTGGGCCCAGCGCGAGCTCGTCCGCCGCACGTCCGCGGAGCACCTCGCCCGCGCTCGCTCCGGCGCGGCGAGCGTGGCCGCGGAGCTCGCCCAGATCGACGCGACCCTCGGCGCGGCGGCGGAGAGCTGGCGGCCCGACCGCCTCGACGAGGCCGAGCGGCGCTGGCTCCTCGTCGTCCTCTCGCGCCAGCTCCCGGCCGCGGAGGCGAGCGCCATCGTGGACGCGAGCGGCAGGACGCGCGCGCTGGTCACGGGGTCGGGAGCCGCCGCGGACGCGTTCCTCGCTGCGGTGCGCGCCGCCGGGGAGCGCGCGCTGCCCGGGCTCGTGCTGCTCGCGTACGACGAGCCCGGGGCCGGCGCGCACCTCGCGGCCGTCCGCGCCCTGCCCGTCCGCGAAGGGCGCACCTGGCTCGTGGGCGTGCGGCTCGGGACGGAGCTCGTGCAGCCGCGGCTCGACGCCGCGGTGCCCGAGGGCGGGGCGGTCTACCTCGTCGACGGGGCGCGAGTGGTCGTCGCGTCCGCGGGCGCGCCCCCGCTCGAGGAGGCGGCGCGCGCGGAGCTCGCGGGACGGCTCGATCCCGCGCGCGCAGGGACGCTCCAGGGCCGGAGCGCCCTCGCGGCCTGGGCGCCCCTCCGCAATTCCTCGGGGTGGAGCGTCCTCGTCGTGGTCCCCGCGAAGGTCGCCTACGGCTCGATCGTCGGCCTGCGCCACGCGGCGCTCACCGCCTGCGCGCTCGTGGCACTGGGCGTGCTCGCGATCTCGTTCCTCGTCGTCCGGCGCACGGCGGTCGGGCTCTCGCGCATCGACGCGGCCGCCCGCGCGCTCGGCGCGGGAGAGGTGGCGGTCCGGCTCCCCGCGGACGGGCGCGACGAGGTCGCGGCGGTGTCGCGCACCTTCAACGCGATGGCGGACGAGCTCGGCACCGCCCGCCAGCGGCTCGAGCGCTGGAACGAGGATCTGCAGCGCGAGGTGGAGCTGCGCACGCGCGAGCTGCGCGAGGCCCAGGCGCAGCTCCTCGAGGCCCAGAAGCTCGCCGGGATCGGCCAGCTCGGCGCGGGCGTCGCGCACGAGATCAACAACCCGCTCACGGGGATCCTCGGGAACGCGCAGCTCCTGCTCGAGGCGATGCCCCCCGGGCACCCCGACCGCGAGTCGCTCGAGAAGATCGAGACGCTCGCCCGGCGCTGCCGCGACATCACCCAGAAGCTGCTCCGCTTCAGCCAGCAGCGCCCCGAGCCCGACTTCCGCGACCTCGACGCGAACCGGGTCGTCTCGGAGTCGCTCGCGCTCGTCGAGGGGCACCTCCGCGAGGCGGGCATCCCGATCGACGTGTCGCTCGCCTCGCCCGCGCCGCGGGTGCGAGGGGATCCCGGCCACCTCGCGCAGGTCGTGCTGAACCTGCTCTCGAACGCCCGGACCGCGTGCCTGGGGAGGCCTGGCGGCGCGATCCGGATCGCGACGCGGAGCTCCGGGGGCGAGGTCGAGATCGTGGTGCAGGACGAGGGGAAGGGGATCGCCCCGGAGCACCTGCCGCGCATCTTCGAGCCGTTCTTCACGACGAAGGATCAGTGGAGCAACGTCGGGCTGGGGCTGTCGGTCTCCTACCGGATCGTCGCGGAGCACGGCGGCCGGATCGACGTGGAGAGCCGGACGGGCGACGGGAGCACGTTCACGGTGCGGCTGCCGGCGGCAGGCTCCTCCGCGGCGACGGCGGCGTAGGGTCATGGACGACCGGCGCGAGCGCACGATCTTCTGGATCCTCGTCGCGGCCCTGCTGGCGGCCACCGGCGGCGCCTACGCGCTCATCCTCGGTCCGCCGCCGGGGGAGCGCGACCCCGTCGTCGTCCTCGCCGACGAGCCGCCTCCTCCGCGGGCAGGTCCTGAGGGTCCCGCCCAGGCTCACCCGTCGCCGGGCCGGCTTCGCCTGGCGGTCGCGGAGGTCGTCGGTGACGTCGCGCTCGTCCGCGGCGGCGTCGCGGCCCCCGCCCGGCCTGGCGACGCGCTGCAGCTGGAGGACGCGCTCGTCGCGAGCGCGGGCGCGCGCGTCAGGATCTCGGGGGGATCGTACGGGGTCGTCCTCGAGGAGGCCGGCCAGCTCGAGGTCGGGACGGCGTCGGCCGAGCTCGCGCTGCTGCGCCTGGGCGCCGGATATCTCAGCGCGACCGTCGCGGGAGGCGCGCTGGAGATCGCGGCCGCTCCGGGCGCGTCGGTGCGGAGCGAGCGCGGCACCCTCTCGGTCGCGCGGCAGGGCGGCTCCCTCGCGGTCGCCGTGCGCGAGGGCGGCGCCGTGCTCGGCGCCGCCGGCGGCGCGGTCGCGCTCACGGCGGGTCAGCAGTCGCTCGCGCTCGAGGGGCGACCGCCGCAGGCCGCGACCGCGATCGCGTCGTCGCTGCCCCTCGAGGTGAGCTGGCCCGCCCTGCGCAGGACGAACCGGGGCAGCGTGGTCGTGACCGGCCGCACGGCGCCCGGGGCGATCGTCGTGATCGGCGGCGCCTCCGTGAAGCTCGAGCCGGACGGTCGCTTCACGCACGTGATCGTGCTGCACGAGGGTGAGCAGCGCCTCGCCGCGCATGCGCGCGCGGTGGGCGGGCTGGAGGCGGCGGCGCACGGGCCGATGCTGGTGCTCGACACGCACGCGCCGGACGCCCGCTTCGACACGCAGGATCTCTGGGAAAAGCCGTAGCGCCGGCCTCGCCCCCGCCGTTCGGCGGTATCTCACCTTTCCCCACGAGTCCGGCGAAACCCATCGCCCGGTCGGCGACCTGGGGTGGGTTGGGGCGGACAGGGGGTCGCGATATCCTCCGATATCCACCTCGGGGGAAGCTTGCTCACTCGCAGCCACATCGCCGGCCTCGCGCTGGCGCTCGCGGTGCCGTCCGCCGCGGTCGCGGCGCCCGGCGGAACCTTCACCTGGATCGCGACGGGCCCTGGCGATCAGCGCGACCCGGCCATCGACGGTCGGTTCGTGGTCTACACCGACGCCGGCGGTACGAGCCGCGACGTGCTCGCGTTCGACCTCCTCACCGGCACGACGCGCGCCGTCGCCGCGGGGCCGGGCGACGCGGATTCGCCGGACGTCGCCCGCTCCGTCGTCGCTTACCGCGTGCCCGCCGGCGTGGCGGTCGCGTACCTCGCCACCGGCGCCCTCCTCCGCGCCGGGTCAGAGCCGGGCGCGGCGGCGCCGTCCGTGTCCACCTCCGTGGTGGCCTGGGAGGAGGGCGCGCCGGGCGAGCGGGACATCGGCTTCTTCGCCTTCGGAGGCGGGACGGCTCGCGAAGGCACCCTCGCCGCCGCGGGAGACCAGCGCCAGCCGGCCGTGAGCGGCACCTCCGTCGCCTTCGTCGACGACGCCTCGGGCGGCGCGGTCCGGCTGGAGGACGTCGCGCGGGGCGAGTCGAGCGTCGTCTGCGAGGGGCGAGCGACGGGCGTCGCGATCGACGGCGGCCCCGGAGCGCTCCGGATCGCCGTCGCGCGGGCGACCACGGGCGTGGACGCGGACGTCGAGGTCTACGACGCGGGCGGGGCGCTGCTGGCGGCGCTGCGCCTGCCCGGCGAGCAGCGCCATCCGCGCCTGTCGGGCGACTGGGTCGCGCTCGAGGATCTCTCCACCGGACGCTCCCGGGTGCTGCTCTGGAACTTTCGCACGGCGTTCCTCGACGTGCCGCGTCCATCCACGGCGGAGCAGCTCCTGGGCGACGTCTCGGGCGACGCCGACGCGGTCCGGGTGACCTTCGCGGAGCGCAGCGCGGACGGGCTCGACGTGGGGCTCTACACGCTGCCGCTCGCGCTCGCGGGCGGCGGGGGAGCGACGATCCCGCGTGGCGCGCGCTGCGACGACCCCGCCGCGGAGGTGCTCGCGGAGCTGGCGCTGTCACGCGCCCCCGGCGCGCGCGTCGAGGGCGAGCTCGCCTTCTCGGACCGGGCCGGCGCCGATCTGCCGGTCCTCGTCTGCATCGACGCGTCGCGCATCACCGCCGCGTGGGTCGCGCTGGACGGCGAGCGCCTCGCCGGGACGGCGGACCTCCTCGGCGACCGGGCGCACCTCGAGCGCAGGACCGTCGCGCGCGGGGGCGACGGCCTGCTCTCGGGCGGCCTCTCGGGGAGCCGCGGGGCGTCGCTGCGGGTGCGGGTGCTCGCCGATCGCACGCGCGATCCGAATGACGGCGACGCGGGCCCTCCGGAGCCGCCGCCGCCGCCGGCGCCCGCGGAGCCACCCGTCGCCGGTGAGCCTCCGCCCGACTCCGACCCCCGCCCCGGCCCGGTCGAAACCGGCACCCCGGGGACGGACGGCGGCGGGGCTGGCCCGAAGGCGCCGCCTCCAGGCTCGGGCTGCGCGAGCGGGGGCGGCACCGGTGGGCTCGCGCTCGCGGGCGCCCTGGCGCTCGTGCGGCTGCGGCGCCGCGCGGCGCGAGACTGACGGGAGCCGACGTGGCTGCGCTGCTCGCGCTCGCGCTCGCTGCGGGAGGCATCCTCCTCCCGCCCTGGCCGCTCTCGCCGGACGGAGAGCTCGTGGCGGTCCAGGGCGGCGGCGAGCTGTCCGCGGAAGGCGCCGCCGTCGCGCCTGCCGGAGAGGGCCTCTGGCGCGTCACTCCGGCCGCGGACGCGCGGCGCGTCGCGCTCGCGGCGGGTGGCGCGCGAGCCTCCGCGGAGGTGGGGCCGCCGCCCGGCGAGATCGCCATCAGCGCCGAGCCCGAGCTGCCGGTGAAGGGCAGGGACGCGACCGTCGCGATCGCGCTCGAGGTCCGCGGGCCCGACGGCGCTCCCGACGTCGAGGCGCCCGCGCCCGTGCTCGTCGCCTCGCCAGGGCACGTCTCCGCGCCGGTTCCCGCGGGGCCCGGGCGCTGGCGCGCGACCTACGAGCCGACCGCCGGCGCCGTGCCCGAGGTCGCGGCGATCCTCGCCCTCGCGCCGCGCTGCCCGCTCTGCCCGACGCCCCGGGCGATCGGCGGCGTCGCCATCCCGATCGCCGCGGCGGTGGAGCTCCCCGGGGAGGCCGAGCCCGGCACCCGGACCACGGTCGTCGTCGGCGGCCGGGCGTTCGGCCCGGCGCGGGCGGACCGTCGCGGCCGCTTCAGGATCCCACTCGTCGTCCCCCCGGGCGTGCGGAAGGCGCGCGCGATCACCCTCGATCCGGCGGGGAACCGCAGCCGGACGGAGCTCGACCTGCGACTGCGCGGAGAGGCGCGGCTCGTCTGCCTCGCGTTCCCGCCCGCGCTGCCCGCCGACGGCGCGAGCGAGGCCTCCCTGCACTGTCTCGCCGCGAACCCGCGCGCCGAGCTCGACCCGGAGGCGCCCCTCGCCGCCGCAGCGCGCGCGGGCACGGTGGGTGCCGTCGTGCCATGGCGCGGGGCGCTGCAGCGCGCTCGCTACCGTGCGCCCGCGGGCGGCGCGGGGAAGGACGACGCGGTGGTGGTGCGGCTCGCGCGCGTGGCGGAGACCGCGGTCCCGGTGGCGCTCGTCGCGGGTGCGCCGGAGCGGATCGACCTCGCCCTCGCGCGAGAGCCGGTGCCACTCGGCGCCACCGTGCCCGCCCAGGCGACCGTGCGGGACGCCCGCGGCGATCTGCTGGGCCACGCCGTCGGTCCGCCCCGCGCCGAGGCCGGGCTGCTCGTGTGGGATCGCTTCGTCGCGCCGCGCGCGTCCGCGGACTGGAAGTTCCGGGCGCCGCTGCGCTTCGAGCTCCCGCCCGGACGAGAGGCCGCGACCCTCACGCTGCGGCGCGACGGGAGCCGCTGGATCGCCACCGCCCGGACAGTGGACGCGCGCCCCGCCGCCGGCGTCGCGCTGCGGTTCGGCTCCGGCGAGGGCGCCGTGACGGACGCGCGCGGCGAGGCCAGCGCGCGGGCGCGGGGCCCCACCGAGACCGTCACCGCGCCGGGTGGGGCGCGTGCGGCGGGCTGGGCCGGGGCCGTGCCGGTGGTCCCCACCTTCGCCGTGGCCCGCGAGGTCGAGGTGGCGCTCCGTCCGGCCTCGCCGGTGAACGTGGTGGCGCAGCTCGAGGGACGTACCATCGCCTGGCGGATCGAGGACGCCGACGGTCGTCCGCTCCCCGGACGGCGGGTCGTGCTTCGCGCGCGCGGGGTGACCGTGGGACCGGCGGAGCCCGCGGGCGACGGCGGCCGCGCGGCCATCGCCGAGGGTGCGGGGACCGTGGCCGTCGTGGACACGGAGACCGGCGTCGCGGCCGTGCTGGAGGTCGGTCCTTGATCCGCGCGCTGCCCTGGCTCGCGGCGCTCGTGCCGGCGGTTGCCCTCGCCCAGGCGGTGAGCTTCGGCGCGGCGCGCGAGCCGGGTGGGGCGGTGCTCGGGCGCGTGTGCGTGGATCTCGATGGCGACGGCCGCTGCGGCGCGGACGAGCCCGGGGTGGCGGGCGCGCGCGTGCTCTCCGAGGACGGTGCCATCGCGATCGCCGACGGTCGCGGGGGCTATCACCTGCTGGAGGTGCCCGGCCGGATCGTGCTCCGCGACCGGACCGCGTACGGGGGGCACCTCGTGACCGCCGAGGGGCTCGGCGCGAGCCGCGCCTTCGAGCTCGGGTTCGCGGGCGCCGCCGCGGTCGATCTCGCCGTGCCCTCTCCTCGGGCCGCCGCGCCGACGCTCGAGCCCGCGCCGCCGGACGACCCGCGCGCGTCTCGCGCGCCGCCCCCGCGCCAGGACGGGCGCCTCGGGTGGACGCTCGATGGCCGCGCCGCGCCCGGCGCGACGGTGACGGTCGCGGGCGTGCGCGCCGAGGTCCAGGAGGACGGCACGTTCCACGCCGAGGTCGAGCTCGCTCCCGGCGACAACGCCTTCCCCGTCGTGGTGCGCTCGGCCGACGGCGGGCTCTCGGTGTACTCGTGGACCGTCCAGCGAGTCGCGCGGGCGCGCGGCGGGGACCTCGTCCTGCCCGTCGCGCCGGTGCGCGTGGCGGCGCTGGCGGTCGGCGCCGCCGCGGGCGGCGGCGTGCTCGTGCTCGGGTCCGTCCCGCGGGGAGCGCGGGTGGTCGTCGCGGGGATCGTGCCGGCGCCGCTCCGCTCCGGCGCGTTCGCCGCCTTCGCCCCGCCCGGCGCGGCGGACGCGACGCTCGAGCTGCGAACCGGCCATGCGCCGCCGCTCGTCGTCCCGCTGCCACTCCCCGGCGCGAGCGGGCTTCGCGCAGGGGTGGCGCTCGCGGAGCTGGAGCTGTCGCTCGGCGGCGACGCGGGGTTCCTCGTCACGGCGCGGGGGGCCGGGACGGCGGCGGGCAGGGCCGGCCCGGTGGAGTACGCGGCGGGTCTCGACCTGGACGATCGAGAGGGATCGCTCGCGGACCTGGCGCGGCCTCGCGACGCGCTCGCGGCCGAGCACGCGCTCGATCCGGAGCGGACCTTCCTCACGGCGGGCGACGACTCCGCCGCCGACGACCGGAACCCCGGCCGCGGCCGCATCTGGGCGCGCGTGGAGGCGCCCGGCGCGAGGCTCGACCTCGGCAAGAGCCGCGCCGGGCTCACCGGCGCGGAGCTCGGGCGTTACGATCGCGCGCTCTTCGGCGCGAAGGCTCGCGGCGAGCGGGAGCTCGGGCCGCTGCGCGTCGAGGCGAGCGCCTTCGGCGCGACCCTGCGGACCGACGCCGGCGGGAACGCGCCGCCGCAGGTGGCGCACGACGTGCTCGCCGCCACCGGCGGTGCGTTCTTCTGGCTCTCCCACGGAGAGATCGTCCCGGGGAGCGAGGCCGTGCGCGTCGAGTGGCGCGATCCCCTCACCGGCCTCGCGAGCGGCGGGCGCGTGCTCGTCCGCGGCGAGGACTACGAGGTGGACTGGGCGAGCGGCAGGATCGTGCTCGCGCATCCGCTCTCGTCCGCCGCGGCGCCGCCCGTGCTCGCGACCGGAGAGCCGTTCTCGGCCCAGCGCGCGATCGTCGTCGTCGACTATCAACACGCCGCGACCGGTCCCGGCGGGGAGGACCTCGCCGGCGGCCGGGTCGGCGCGGCGGCCGGACCGCTCACGCTGGCCGTGCATGGCGCGAACGAGGAGCGCGCCGGCGGCTACCGCCTCGCCGCCGGGGCGGCGTCGCTCGACCTCGGTGCGCCGCTCCTCCTCCGCGCCGAGGCGGCCCGGAGCCGGGGCACGCCCTTCGGCGAGGCGGCGGGGAGCGCGTTCGGGAGGAGCGCGGACGGCGGGATCATCTTCGCGCCCGTGGCGGCGGGCGAAGGCGAGGCCGGCGCGGTGCACGTCGAGGCGCAGGGCGCCATCGGGCCGGGGCGGTACGCGGCGTGGTGGCGCGAGCGCGAGGCGGGCTACGTCGACTTCGAGTTCGCCGAGCCGGTCGCCGCGCGCGAGCGCGGGGTCGAGGCCGGGGGGCACGCCGGGATCTTCACCGCCACCGCCATCTACGCGGAGCGCGAGGGCGCGGGTCCGGCGGAGGAGGGCGACGCCACGCCGAACGAGGCGCGGCGGCTCGTCGGCCGCGGGACGGCGCGGGTGGGCGGCGTCGCGCTCACCGCCGAGGCGGCGCACGCGCGGCTCGTCGCGCCCGAGCCCGGCGAGGAGACGTCCGCGGGCGTTCGCGCGAGCTGGCGCGCCGCGCCGGGCCTCTCGCTCGACCTCTCCCACCACCAGGGGCTCGCGGTCTCGGGCGCCGGCCGCGATCCCACCTTCACCGCCGCGGGCGCGACGGTGCACCGGGGCGACGGGCGGCTCTCGGTGCGGGGCGGGTGGGGCCCCGAGCTCGGCCCGCGGGTGCTCGTGGGCGGAGAGCGCGGCCGCGACGGCGAGGCGGTGTACGGCACCTACACCGTGGATCCCGACGCGCCCTCGGCGTTTCGCGAGGCGGGGAGCGCCCTCGGTGCCCGCCGCCGCGCCGGCGCGACGGAGGTGTTCACGGAGGAGCAGTTCGTGCGCGACGCGCTCGGGCTCCGCGCCGCCCGCGTGGTGGGCGCGAGCGTCTCGCCGCTCCGTGGTTTCACGCTCACGGTGACCGGCGAGCGCGGGGCGCGGCTCCGACCGGACGGGAGCGACCTCGAGCGGTCGGGGGCCGGCGGCGCCGCGGCGCTCGTCCGCGGGCCGGTGCGGCTCGCGCTCCGCGGCGAGGCCCGGCGCGACGGGGGCGACGCTCGGGTGGCGACGGGTGGGGCCGCGGAGTGGAGCGCGCTCTCCCGGCTCACGCTCTCGACCCGCGCCGCCTGGGCGCACGCCGCGGGCGCGCGCGAGGCGCTCGCGTTCGAGGCCGCCGCCGGCGCGGCGCTCCGGCTCGAGCGCGCCGGGATCCTCGTCAGCCTCGCGCGGCTCGCCGATCAGCGCCCGGGCGCGATCCGGCGCGACGCGCTCGTGGGACGCCTCGCCGGGACGGCCGACGTGGCCGAGCGCCTCTCGCTCGGCGCGGGGGCGGCGATCGGGTGGCAGCGCGCGGAGGGCGTACGGGACGAGCGCGCGTCGGGGAGCGTCCGCGCGGTCGTGCGCGTCGGGGGGCCTTTGGACGTCGGCGCGGAGTACGCCCGCCGCGCCTCGCTCGAGGGCCTGCCGATCGGCGATCTCGACGCGGTCCGCGCCGAGGCCGGGGTCCGGGCCGGCCAGAGCCGCATCGCGCTCGGCTACACGTTCCTCGGCTTCTCCGGCGACGGGATCGCGCCCCGGGACGACGGCCGGATCTTCCTGCGCGCCCAGCTCGCCTACGGCCCATGAAGCGCCTCCTCTGCACCGCGGTCCTCGCCGCCGTCCTCGCTCCCCCCGCGCGCGCACAGCTCCGGGCCGACCCCATGCGGATCGCCATCCCCGACGGCCGCGCCGAGCTGGCGGTCGCCCCCATCGCGAGCGACGCGCCCGCGAACGACGTGCTCCTCCTCTCGTCCACCGGCGCCGGGGCGGAGGTGAGGCTTCATCGCCAGCTGGCCGTGGCGGCGACGCCGGGTCGCCCCGTGGACGCGAGCGCGCGCGACGTGGCCGCCGCGTTCCTCCGCGGCCCCGCCGTGCGCGCGGATCTCGTGTTCGCGCGCGGCGACGGCGTGTCGGTGTCGTGGGGCGCCTCGGCGAGCCCGCTGTGCGTCGTCCCCGGGCTGTTCACCGGGGGCGCGCCCAGCGTGACGGCGGCGCGGCTCCGGGCCGGAGCTGACGTGGCGGTGGCGCCCGTGGGCACCGGCGGCTGGCTCCCCGGCGTGGTCCAGGCGGTGGACGTGAGCGGCTGCAGGCGTGCGGACGCGGCGGCCTGGACGATCGGGGTGGTGCTCTCGCGCGTCGGGCTCACGGATCAGGTGTACCCGCTGCGGCTCGGGCCCACGGCCCGGGCGCTCGGGCTCGACGATCTCGCGCTGCCCGGGCTCGGAGAGGTGCAGCTCCTCGTGCACGGGCGGGCGCCCGACGCGGGCGTCGGCCTCGCGGGGGTCCACCTGACCGCCGTGAAGGTCGGCGATCACGTCCCCGAGTGGCAGGCGACGTGGCTCCCCGCGGGCGTGCGGCAGGGGGACGTCCAGGGCGTCGCGGCGGTCGACGTCGATCTCGACGGCGTGCCGGAGCTGGTGATGTCGCTCGCCGTCTGGGCGACCGCGCCGGGCGCGACCGGCGCGCTCGTCTCCGTCCGGAACCCCGGCGACCCCGCCGCCCTGGCCACGGCGCCCTGGACGAACCTGACCCGGCGTCCGGAGCTGCAGCCGCTCGTCGATCCGGTCACGCTGCGCGCCGTGGCGATCGACGGCGTCGTCGGCGCGGCCGCGTGGGACCGGACCCTCGGCGAGATCGTCGTGTTCTGGCCGGAGGGCGGGCGCCTCGCGAGCTGGCGCGGCGACGCGCTCGCCCTCGCGGTGAGGGAGATCGTCGCGGCCGACGTGGTCGGCTCGGGCGCGCCCGACCTCATCGCGCTCGCCGAGGATCCGCGCACCGGCGCGGGCGCGCTCCTCGTCTACCCCGACCTCGCCGACGGCTCGCCCACCGTCGCCTGGGCAGCGGGGAGCCCGGGCGAGGCGGAGCGCGGCGTCGATCACGCGCTCGCGGTGGAGGCCCAGGATCCGGAGGGTCCCGTCTCGATCGAGTGGTTCGTCGGCGCGGGCGCGAGCCCCGCCGGTCTCGGCCCGGCGGTGACGCTCCCGGGCGCGCTCCTCTGCGGTCCGGGGGGCGACGTGCCGGTGGTCGCGCGCGCGACGGACGCGGAGGGCGTCTTTCGAGAGGTGGCGGGGACGGTGAAGGTGCGGCTCGCCGCGCCGCGCCTCGCCGTGGCGGGCGGGCCGGGGCACGAGGCGATCGCGCTCGCGCCCGGCGGGGCGGGGGCGGTGCTCGAGGGCGAGGCGTGGAGCGGCTGCGGGCGTCCGGTGCGCTTCACCTGGACGACGAGCGGGTTGCCGGCGGGCGCCCTGCGAACGCTCGACGCCGGTCCGACCGAGTCCCGGCGGGCGCTGGAGCTCCCCGAGGCAAGCTACCCCTCCGTCCTCGCGGGCGCGCCTGCCGTCACGCTCGTCGCTTCCGACGACACGGGCGTCACGAGCCCGCCGGCGACGCTCCCGCTCGTCCTCGACGCGACCGGGCTCGTCGAGGTCACCCACGACGCGGACGCGGCGGCGCTCGCCCGGGGAGAGGTGGCGATCCTCCGCACGCGGCTCCGCAGCCGGATCTCCGCGGCGTTGCCGCGCGTGCGGATCGTGGACGTGCTGCGCGGGGTCGCGCCGGTCGGGGCGCCGCGCGTGAAGGGGGCCCACGCGGCGGAGGTGGCCGCCGGGGGCGCCGAGCTCGTGCTCGACGCGCTGCCCCCCGCAGGCGGAGAGGTGACCATCGAGCTGGCCGTGAGCGGCGACGGGGGTCCGGGCGGCTCGGCGGTGGAGGTCCGCTCCGAGGGCGGACACCTCCTCGCGCCGGCCGCGGCGGCGAGCGACGGCGGCGCGCGGCTCCCGGGCCGCGGCTGCGCCTCTGGCGGTGGCGGCGGCGCCGCCTCGCTGCTCGCCGTCGCGGGGCTCGCGCTCGGGCGGGCGCGGGGCGGTCGGGACAGGCGGGCGCGCCGGCGCGTCACATGAAGCCGATGCGGCGGGTCCCTGCGAGGACGCGCGCGACCTCCTCGAGGACGCGCATCACCCGGCACGCCTGGAGGAACGCGAGCGCATCGCGCTCCGGCACCTCCGAGAGGCGGACGAGGTCCGCGACCGACTTCGTGCCGTCCGCGAGGGCGAGGAGCTTCGCCTCCTCGCGCCGGAGCTTCAGGGCGTAGAGCTCGAACGCCGGATCCGGCGACGGCGCGAGGTGGACGTGCGAGGGGAGCTCCTCTCGCAGGCGCGAGAGCGTCGCCGCGCGGCGCATGCCCTCGAGGACCAGGTCCGCCATGGGGAGCCGCAGGTCGAGCCGGTCCGGCGGCGGCCGCCCGGGCTGGAACGCGTAGCGTCCCTCGCGCCACTCGAACGTGGACCACACGATCGCGCGGACCTGCGCCTGGACGATCTCCAGGCGCCTCCCGGCGGAGACGAGGCCGCGCGAGACGAGCGCCGCGCCGAGCCGCTCCTCCGGCGCGGCGCGCGCCATCGTCTCGATCGCCTCGGCCGTGGCGTCGCCCAGCCGGACGCAGATCGCGCCGAAGCGCTCCGCCGCCACGTTGGAGGCCGCGTACACGGGCACGCCGCGCTCGACGAGAAGGAGCTTCCGCACCGGGCCGCGCTCCAGGGTGAGCGCGCCGGTGGCCTGGCCCACGTGGAGCGCGACGCACAGGCGCGGCACGCTCGCCTCGGAGAGCTCTCCGCTCGGCCGGGGCGGCGCGTCGAGCGACGGGACGCGCGCGGAGGAGCCGGCGGGGAGGGGCAGCGCGAGCCCCGCGAGCAAAGCCGGTGTCGCGCCGGCCGCGTCCTCGCCGGCGAAGGAGGCGGCGATCGCGTCGGGCACCTCGTGGCGCTCGAGCGGGCGCGCCCCGGTGACCTCGTCGGGCGCAGGGGCGTCGAGCGCCGGCGCCTCGGCGCCCACCGCCCGCGCGACCGCGGCGACGAGCGACTCCACCTCGAAGGGCTTCTCGAAGAAGTCCCGCGCGCCCAGCCGCCGGACCTCCTCGGCGGCGCGGGTGCCACGGTGCACGCCCGAGACCACGATCGCGGCGACGCCCGCGCGCGCGAGCGCGTCGATGAGCTCGTTGCCGCGGACGTCGGGGAGCGGGAGATCCAGGACGGCGGCGTCCGGGGCACGTTCGGCGACGGCGGCGAGCGCTGCCCGCCCGGACTTCACGCCCACGACCTCGCCGCCGAGCCGCGCGGCCGCGCCGGCGACGATCGCGGCGAGCTCGCGATCCTCGGCGACGAGCAGGAGACGCTTGCCGGAGAGGGGGCCTCGCACGTTGCGCGGCAATCTATCACGCACCGGGCGTGGCGCCTCGTCCGAGGCGGCGCTAACCTCGCGCCGTGCCGCTCGCCTTCCACCACCTCGCGATCCAGTGCGCCGACCTCGACCGATGCGAGACGTTCTACCGGGACCTGCTGGGCCTCCCCGTGCTGAAGCGGTGGCCGCGCGAGGAGGGTGGCGGGGACCGGAGCGTGTGGCTCTCGGTAGGAGAGGGTGAGGGGGCGTTCCTCGCGCTCGAGCGGGCGGAGGAGCGGCCCGAGCAGCGCCCGTGGCGGGACGGCCGGGCGGGGCTGCACCTGCTCGCGCTCCGCATCTCCCCGTCCGAGCGGGGCGCCTGGGAGGACCGGCTCGACGAGGCGGGTGTGCGCGTGATCCACCGCACCCGCTGGACGATCTACTTCCACGATCCGGAGGGGAACCGGATCGGGCTCACGCACTACCCGCACGACGTCTGACGGCCGCGGCGGCTCCGCGGTAGGAGAGAGAGGTGCTCTTCGACCGCCGCCGCTACCACCGCGACAACTACGTCTACCTGCTCGCCGAGGGGGACGACGCGGTCCTCGTCGATCCGGGCGACGCGCGGGTCGCGCTCGCGCTCGCGGCGGATCACGGCGTCCGCCCGCGCTTCATCCTCCACACGCACGGTCACGCCGACCACACCGGCGGCTCGGCCGAGGTGCGCGCAGCGCTCGGCGCCCCCGCGGTCGAGGTCTACGGCCACGGCGGCGACGCAGCGTGGTTCGCGCCGGACGTGGAGGTCGCCGGCCGCCGGACGCTCTCCCTGGGCGCGGTGCGAGTGGACGTGCATGCGGCGCCGGGGCACACGCCGGGGTCGGTGCTGTACGCCTGGCGCGGCAAGCTCCTCACCGGCGACACGCTGTTCTGGGGAGGCTGCGGCAACTGCCGGCACGGCGGGGATCCGGCGCGGCTCGCGGAGAGCTTCCTCGGGACCCTCGCCGCGCTCGACGGCGCGCTCGAGGTCCACCCCGGCCACGACTACGCGGAGGCGAACCTGCCGTTCGCGCTCGCGCTCGAGCCGGGAAATGCCGCCGCCCGCGCCCGGCTCGCGCAGGTCCGGGCGGCGCACGCGGCCGGCGCGGAGCCGCCCGCGTGGACGCTCGCCGAGGAGCGCGCGGTGAACCCGTTCCTGCGCGTGGGCGCGCCCGAGATCCGCGAGGCCGTCGCCGCGCGCGCGTCCGGCGCGACCTACGTGGACGACGTGGCGCGGTTCGTCGCGCTCCGCGCGCTGCGCGACCGGTTCCAGGCGTGATGGGCGCTTCGCGGAAGGGAGGGCACGTGCGCGATGGGCAGGAGAGGGGAGGAGACGGGGAGGCCCGCGAGCCCGGGCCGTACACGCTCGCGAACGGGCTCACCGCGCTCCGGCTCGTGCTCGCGCCGGTGTTCCTCGTCCTCTACGTGAGCGGCGATCGGCTCCGTGCGCTCGCCGCGTTCGCGGCCGCGGCGGCGACGGACGTCCTCGATGGCCTCGTCGCGCGCGCGCTCCGCCAGCACACCCGCCTCGGCGCAGCCCTCGATCCCATCGCCGACAAGGTCCTCGCGGCGTGCGCCCTCGTCGCGCTCGCGGCGACCGGGAGGCTCCCGCTGTGGTTCCCGGTGCTCGTCGTCTCCCGCGACGCGCTGCAGATCGCGGGGGCGGTGCTCCTGCGGACGACCCACCGGCCCGTCCCCATCGCGCCGACGCGCATCGGCAAGTACGCCACGTTCGGGCTCGCCGCCACGGTCGTGTTCGCGCTGGCCGCCGACTACGGCGCCTACCTCCGCGCGGTTACCGGCCCGTACGTGGCGGCCTGGGCCCTCCTCACCGCGCAGTGCGTGGCGGTGTCGTTCGGCCAGTACTTCCTGCTCTTCGTCCGCGCGCTGCGCGCCCCATCACGGTGACCCGGAACGACAGCCGGTCGCTTCCCGGACGAGCGGCCATGAATAACTTACCGGCGGATGCCCTCCCGGAAGCTCAAGCTCGTCATCTCCGACTTCCACCTGGGGAAGGGGCCCTATCGCGAGGACGGCTCGGTCAACGTGTTCGAGGACTTCCGCCAGGACGGGAAGTTCGCCGAGTTCCTCGACTACCACCGGGAGGGCGAGTTCGCGGGCGCCGAGACCGAGCTCATCGTGAACGGCGACTTCTTCAACCTGCTCTCGGTCGACCTCGACGGCCGCCTGCAGGAGGCGATCACCGAGCGCGTCGCGGTCGAGAAGACCGAGGCGATCCTGCGCGGTCACCCGCACGTCTTCGACGCGGTGGCGCGCTTCGCGGGCGACGCCCGGCGGAGCGTCACGTTCCTCATGGGCAACCACGATCCCGGCCTGCTCTTCGCCGGGGTGCGCGAGGTCATCGCGCGGCGCATCGGCGGGACGCACCGCTTCCTCCTCGACGGCTACGACTTCGACGGCGTGCACGTCGAGCACGGCATGCAGCGCGAGCCGATGAACGCCTTCAACCCGAACCGCTACTTCCGCGAGCGCAAGGGCGAGCTGTTCCTCAACCTGCCGCTCGGGTCCCGCTACATCATCTCGGTGCTGAACGAGGAGAAGGCGCAGCGCCCGTACATCGACAAGGTCGCCCCCTTCGCGAGCTACTACCGGTGGGCGCTCCTCAACGACCCCGAGGCGGTCTTCCGCATCTCCCTGCGGTCGATCCGCTTCGCCGCCGCGGCCGCGCTGAAGAAGATCCCCCACCTCGACCCGATGCCGCTCGCCGACCTCGCGAAGCGGCTCGTGCGCTACACCGCGTTCCCCACCCTGGAGCACGAGGCGCGCCACCTCCTCGCGCGCAAGGGCTACCACACCGTGATCATGGGCCACACGCACGTGCCGATCTACCGTGAGTACGCCCGCGACAAGGTCTACCTGAACACCGGCACCTGGAACGCGATGACGTCGCTCGACGTCGGCAACCTGGGGCGAACGGAGCAGCTCACGTACGCCCACGTAGAGTACGTCGACGGCCGCCCCCGCGCCCGGCTCCGCGAGTGGCGGGGGATCGCTCGGCCGGCGGAGGACGTGTTCTTCTGAAGGGTCTTTTCCCGCGCCGAGGGGAGCACTCCGCGGCCACCCCGGCGGCCGTCGCGGGGCACGCTCCGAGCGTTCGCCTTCCCCGTTGACTCCGGCGGAAAGTGGGCTATAAACGCGCCTCGCCGTTGCGGAACAGGCCCGTAGCTCAGTGGTAGAGCACTACCTTGACACGGTAGGGGTCGTCAGTTCAATCCTGACCGGGCCTACAACAATGACGGGGACCTGGCTCGCGCTGGGTCCCCGTTTTTGTTTCCGGCCGCGGCTGGGTAACGAACCGGTTAACGGCGTCTTCCGATCGCGGTTACCGCTCGCCCGGCGGTTGGTCACGTGTGGCGGCAGAGAGCGCGCCGCTGCGGTGTGATCGCCCGTTCGTCGCGAGTTGCCCGGCTCTCTCGGTTCACGTCGAACACCTTCGGAAAGCCGCGGCTCGGAACCGGCGGCGCGCCGCTCCCGCTTCGCAGCGGCGATGCCGGTGCGTAGCCGCGAAAGGGCCGGGCAACGGCGCGCACCCCGTGCGCAGCACCGAGCGGTGCCGGCGCACCCTTCTCGCCGCCACTGTAACCAGTGAGCCCGCTCCACGTAGTGCCGACGGGCGTACGCGGGAGAGCGGCGTCGAAAGGGCGAGCCATGACGACGAGCAGGACGACGACCAGCGAGATGTGGGAACTCCCGGAGAACGCGGCGCAGCGGCTGCCCGCGGGGATCGGGATCGCCGTGCGGGTCGAGCGCGGCACCGTGCTCGTCACGCAGGAGGGCGACCTCGACGACCACGTGCTCGAGCGGGGCGACGAGTTCGTGCTCTCGCGTTCCGGGCTCGCGGTCGCCTGGGCCTTGAGCGAAGCGGCCCTCTCGATTCACCCAGCGGTCCACCGGATGGCGGCGTGAACCTCGTCACGCGACGGATGAAGGCGGCTGTCTCCGGGCGTTACGCACCATGAGGGCGCCTCCGCCCACGACGCTGAGCACCAGAGCGATCGCCGAGAGCGCCACGAGCGGCCACCAGCCCCGCGGCTGGTACTGGAACACCACCCGGTGCCGCCCGGCCGAGACCGCGGCGCCGCGGAACCAACGGTTCACGCGCAACACCTCCGCGGGGGCGCCATCGATCTCGGCGCTCCAGCCCGGCGCGTAGCGCTCGGTGCTCGCGAGGACCGCTCCGCGTCCCGCTGGCACGTCCAGGTCGAGCACGACGCGCTCGGGAGCGAAGGACGTGATCCTCACGCCGCCGTAGGTCCCGGGGCGGACCGGATCGCCGGGGAGCACGGGCCCCCGCCCGTCGACCAGCACCGGCACCGGGGAGTCCGCGTCGACGTTCGAGAGTATCGCCGCCTCCCATCCCGCGGGAGGCGCCTCGGAGGTGTGCGGCGACAGCCAGAACCGGTTCGCCGCGAGCACCGCGGCGAACCGGCTCTGCACGATCCCCTCGTTGTAGCCCAGTGCCGTCATCGGGTCGTACCGCGCGGCCCGGCCGGGGCGGCGGCCCCCCCCCCCCCCCCGGGCCCCCCCCCCCCCCCGCCCCCCCCCGGCTCTGCACGAGCCCATCGTTGAAGCCCTGTGCCGTCATCGTGACGTATCCCTCGACGACGGGCAGGCGGAGCACCTGCTGGTAGTTCAGGCACCCGAGCTGGATGCCGAGCGCTTCCTGCTCCGCCGGGAGCAGCCGCCGCGCGGTCGCCGGGATCGCGATCGACGTGCGCTCGAGCTCCGCGATCGCACCCGGGACCGTCCACACCGTCTTCGCCTGGGAGTGGACGTGGATCGCGAGATCCCCAGCGAACAGCAGCGCCACGATCGTCAGGCCGGCCCGCGCCCGCGTCGCGGACGGTGCGCCTGCCGCCCACGCGATCGCCGCGCAGCCGAGCGCGACCACTGCGAGCCCCGGGACGAGGGCGAGCGCCACGACCTCCTGGGTCACGTCGTGGCGTGAGAGCGCGCTCGCGACCCAGACGGCGAGCGCGATCGCGCCGGCGAGCCACGCGACCGCCGCACGCGTGGTCCAGCGTCGGAGCTCGGCGCGCCGGAAGATCGCGGTGAGGCCGGCCCCTGCCGCCGCGGCGAGCGGCAGGATCCAGAAGATCCGGAACCCGGCGTTGTGACGCATGTAGCGCGTCGGAGGCACGAGATCGTACAGCAGGGTCCGTACTCCCGCGGCGCCTCCCAGCGAGACGGCGAACATCAGCGCCGCGAACGCCACGATCCACCACGCCCGTCTCAGGCCGCGCGCGCGGACCCACGCGGCGGCGAGCAGGAGCGCGAGGGCGCCGGCGTACCCGTCGAGCATCGAGACGTCGGAGTCGAAGGTGTCCCGCAGCTCGAGCACCGCGCGCGGAAAGAGCAGAGACACCGCGGCGCGGAGGGTGAATGGGTTCTGATAGTTCGCGACCTCGCGGGGGAGCGGCCCGGCGCGGTCCGTGTACTGGGCCGCGTGGGTGAGGAACGCGTGCAGCACGGGCGCCCAGATCGCGACGAGCACGACCGTCACCACGGCGACGATCGCGGCGGCGCGCGCGAGCGAACGCCAGAGGTCCGCGCCGCGCGCGTCCGAGGCGGCGGCGGCGGCGAACAGCCAGAGGGCGAGCGCGAACACCTGGAAGCTGACGAGCCCCGGATACCCTCCGAGCGCCGAGAGCCCCGCGGCGGCACCGGCGAGCAACGCGAGCCCCCAGGATCGCCGGAACAAGGCGAGGTGCGCGAGGCCGAACGTCCAGGGCAGCCAGCTCGCGGTCACGATCCACGTCGTGTGCTGCGCGTTCCCGACGAAGAACCCCGAGAAGGCGTAGGCGATCGCGGCGACGAGTCCGCCCACGGGCCCGGCGCCGAGGGCGAACGCGAGCAGGAGGGCGCCGAGCCCCGCCCACGCCCAGTGAATGCTCCAGTAGAGCGCGAACCCCTGCGAGGCGGACGGCGCTGCGGGCGCGAGCAGGAGGGCGAGCGGATCGAGGAGCGGCGCCTGCGGATCGGCGTGGAACGGGAGCCCGCAGTTCGTGAACGGATCCCAGAGCGGCGCTCGGCCGTCGAGGAGCGCGTCGCGGGTGAAGGCGAACGCGGGATAGAAGTAGTTGACGGCGTCCCACTTCGGCTCGACCCGCTGCAGCCAGATGGGAGAGAGCAGGGCGGCCGCGTAGACGAGATAGCCGGCGATCGCAGCCGTCCAGAGCGCCGAGCGCCGGCTGAAGGCGGGGAGCGCCCCGCGAGGCTCGTCGCCCCGGCGGTGAGCTCTGCCGCCGCCGCGCGGCGAACGAGGACCGCGCGATCCCCGGCCATCCGGATCCGTGCCGGGCGGGCGCTCGCGACGGGGCTCGGTGCTCATCGGTGCTTCCGCGCGATGCACACGAACTCGTTGTACTTGAACACCCGCCCGACCGCGCGCGGGAAGGGGAACGAGTACCGCTCCGAGAGCTCGAGGCCGGCGCCCTCCAGGACCGTCGCGACCCGGGTGAAGTCCATGAACTCGACGTGGGTCGGGTCCGAGCGGAAGCCCGCCTCCTGCGGCGTGATGGCGACCACGCGCGCGTCCGCACGCAAGAGCGGCAGATACCTGCGGACGAGGGCCTCCGCGTCGCCGAGGTGCAGGTGCTCGAGGACGTGGGACAGGAGCAGCGCGTCGAACCGACCGGCGACCGCGAACGCGGACGCGTCGAGCTCCTCCGGGGTGAACGCGACGAGCCGGCGCGCGCGCGCGATCTCGACCGCCCTCGCGTCGACGTCCACCCCGACGGCAGCGCCGGGCCCGAGATGAGCCAGGTTCCGCCCGATGCCGCAGCCGACCTCGAGGACGAATCCCAGGTTCAGCCGACGAAGGTGCTCCCGGTACGGGCGCTGCACGTCGAGCAGCCGCTTCCACCAGGCCTGCTGGAGCCCCACGAGCCGGTCGGCGTAATCGCCCTTCCGATCGCGCGGCGACTCCAGGCGCGGGTCCGCGGACCTCACCGGTGCTTCCTGAGCGCCGCGTGGAGGAACGTGGCGAGCCCGATCTCGGCGCCGATGGTCATGAGCAGGAGCCCGAGGATGCTCCTGCGCGGCTCGTTGAGGGCCCCGAAGTGCTCGGCGATCCACGAGAAGAGCACGACGGCGTCGATGGCGAACCCGCACGCGAACAGCAGGGCCCCCGCAGCCAGACCCCGCCCCATGGTGAGGTGGCGCGCAAGGCCGGACAGCAGGGCGTTGGGACGCAGCACGCGCCCGCGCGCCACGTCCCGCACCAGGATGGCGCCCAGCAGGCCCTGGAGGCCGATGAGGGCCATCGAGCCGCCGAGGAAGAGGAGGTGGAAGTCGAACGTGCGTCCCAGCAGGTGCACCGGTCCGAAGCTCACCGGGACGGAGAACAGCAGCCCGAGCGCCAGCAACAGGACGCCGGGCACGAACAGCAGCTGATCCGGGGCGTGGAGCAGCATGAACTCGAGGTGACGCCAGCCGTCGCTCCACCTGCGGAGGTGAGGCGGACGTCCGCGGCGGTCCGGGTGCAGCGTGACGGGAACCTCCGCGATGCGGAGCTTCTCGACCGCCGCCTTGATCAGCATCTCGGAGGCGAACTCCATCCCGCCGCTCCGCAGGTCGAGCTGCGAGAACTTGTCGCGGGCGATCGCCCGCATCCCACAGTTGACGTCGCGGATGCCGGTCCCGAACAGGCGGTTCAGGATGAACGTGAGGACGGGAGTGCCGACGCGGCGGTGCATCCAGGGGTTCGCGCCGGGGAGGATGCGCCCCGGAGGCAACCGCGTCCCCATCACGAAGTCGGCGCCCCCGTCGAAGGCCTCCACGAATCGGCCGAGCTCGCCGAAGTCGTACGTGTCGTCCGCGTCCCCCATGACGAGGAGCCGTCCCCGGGCAGCCGCCATGCCATGGCGGAGCGCGTTCCCGTAGCCGCGCTCGGGAACCTTCACGACGCGCGCCCCGAGGCCGGTCGCGACGTCGATGGAGCCATCGGTCGAGCCGTTGTCGGCCACGACGACCTCTCCCTCGAGCCCGAGCGCTGCGAACGCACGCTGCGCCTTCTCGATCACGGTGCCGAGCGTCTTCACCTCGTTCAGGCAGGGGATGACGACGGAGACGTCCAAATCGTTCGTGGGCGCCATGTCGGAGCGCGCCGTGCTTTCTCTTGGGCTCATCGAGATCCCGCTGCGGGTGAGTCGGCTCGCGCAGTGTACCGGACCTCGGCGGCAATGGAATTCACCGCGATCACCTTCGGAGCTGCAGCCGGGCGCCTACCCGCTCGAAGATCCGGGAGTCGCGCAGGTACCGGGTCCATCCAGCCGGCCCGAGCGCGACGAACGATCTCGCCAGCCCGGCGACGTCCAGCCGCTCGCCTCGGTACGCGGCCGCGAGGGCGCTGTTCACCTGGATCGAGAACTCGGCGGCCCGGCGGACCGATCTCGCGCGCCGTGGAGGAACGTCGCGCGCCCAGGCCTCGAGGTGGCGCTCGAGGGCGGCCGACAGCTGCTCCTCGAAGGCACGCCGGGTGCGGTCCCTCGCCATCGTCTGCGAGCCGGGGTGCACCCGGAAGCCGGTGAGGCGTTCGCGGAGGACGCGCACGGGGCCGAGCCGCGCGAGGCGCAGCCAGAAGTCCCAGTCCGCCGTGTACCACAGCGACTCGTCGAGGCCACCGAGGTCCAGGGCGGACGCGCGGTCGAACACCGGCGCGGGGATGGCGAGGAAGTTCTGGACGAGCAGTCGCTCGACGAACGCGCTGGACGGCACCGTCCCCCCCGCGCGGAACGGCGTCCGCCAGGCGCCCAGCGGTGCGCCCCCTGGATCGAGGAACGTGGACGCGTGAACGAGCAGCGGGCCCTCGAAGGTGGCGAGCTCGCGCCGAAGCGCCGCGACGCGCCTGGGGAGCCAGACGTCGTCCTGGTGCAGGAAGCACGCGAACCGGCCGTTCGCGGCCCGCAGCGCCGTGTTCGTTCCCACGACCCAGTTGCCGACGCGCTCGCGGCTGACGACGCGCAGCGCGACGCGCGCGCCGTAGCTCTGGACGACGTCGAGCGTCGCGTCCGTGGAACCGTCGTCCGCGACCACCACCTCGATGTCGTCGGCGGCCTCCCGGCAGACGCTCTCCAGCGCCGCGCCGACGTAAGCGGCGCCGTTGTAGGTCGGCATCACGACCGACAGCCACGGGCGTGAGTCGCGGCTCATTCGCGTGGCAACGCCTCCGCCGTCCGAACTGGACCGAGCTGCCGGCCGATCCGGTGCAGGTCGACGTGGCGAGAGAAGAGGAACGGTACGCCCATCGCGACGACCTGGAGGAGCTGCGCTCCCCACAGCACGTTCGCGAAGGCGAGGCCCTGCGCCCCGGCGAGCGCTCCGGGCGCGACGAGCGAGAGCCCGAGGACCGCAGACGCCTGGAACGTCCCGAGCATCGCGGGTCCGGCGGGGATCATCATCCCCACGGAGAGGACGCCGAGGACCGTGAACGCCTGGAGCGACGAGAGGCCGAATCCGAAGCCCTGCGCCAGCACCGCGATGCTCCATCCGCCGAGCGCCCAGAACACGACGGTCAGGGCGAGGAAACAGGCGAGTCCCCGGCGGCGAGGCAAGCGGCGGAGGCCCTCGACGAAGGTCGTCGCGACGGCGGAGACCCGCGCGGCGACGCGGGGCGAGAGGGGGTCGAGCGCGCGATGCGCGAACCGGATGGCCGCGGCGCCGTTCGCCGCGGCGATCGCGAGGAAGGCGACGGCGCCGGCGAACGCGAAGAAGACGGCCCAGCCGCCGGCGCGCAGCAGGGCGACGCCGGGGGCGGTGCTCGGGAGGAACGGCAAGGTCCCGACGAGCACGAGCGCAGAGAACAAACCATCGACCACGCGCTCCACGATGACGGTCGACAGGGCCGCCGGCAGCGGGACCTCGTGCGGATCGGCGACGAGCGCGGGCCGGACGAGCTCTCCGAGCCGGAGCGGAAGGATCAGCGTCGCCATGAACCCGACCGCGCTCACCGCGTTCACTCGCGCGAAAGGGATGCGCGCGCTCGGCTCGAGCAGCAGGGACCAGCGAGCGGCGCGCAGGAAGTGCGAGGCGACGAGGATCGCCAGGTACGCCGCGAGATACCGCGGGTCGGCCGCGCGGGCGGCTCGCCAGATCGCGCCGAGGTCCCGGTTTCGCAGGGTCAACCAGAGCGCCGCGGCGGACACGGCCAGGCCGGCCGCTACCCGCAGCGAGCGTTCCCACGAGGAGCGCTGCACACCGCCGCTTATAGCAGACCCGCGCGCTGCTCGACGCGCCACGGACAGAACCCGTCCCGCTCGACGCCGCTCCGGCCACGGCATGGGAGCGGCGCTCTCGAGCGAGCGCGATCGGACCGGGTCGAGAACGCCGCATCCCCTCGCTCATCGGCTCGCGGGGAGTGCTTGATGGCGACCGTCCCGTGGGCTACAAGCGCGTCGCCGCTGGCCTTTCGCGCCGCGCGCGGTTAAGGAAGACGACCATGTCCGATCTCGTGAAGGTGACCCTCCCCGACGGCAGCCAGAAGGACGCGCCGCGCGGCACCACCGTCCTCGACTTCGTGAAGACGTCGATCGGGCCCGGGCTCGCCAAGGCCGCCTACTTCGCCAGGCTCGACGGCGAGGCGGTGGACCTCTCGCGCGCGATCGACCGCGACGCGAAGCTCGAGATCGTCACCACGAAGAGCCCCGAGGCGCTCGAGGTCGCGCGCCACGACGCGGCGCACGTCATGGCCTCGGTCGTCCAGAAGCTCTACCCGGGCACCCAGGTCACCATCGGCCCGGCGATCGAGGACGGCTTCTACTACGACTTCGCGCGCGAGACGCCCTTCACGCCGGAGGACCTCGAGAAGATCGAGAAGGCGACCAACGAGGCCATCGCGGCCGACCTCCCGTTCGTCCGCGAGGAGATCTCGATGGACGCCGCGCTCGGGCTCTTCGAGGGGTTGGGCGAGAAGTACAAGGTCGAGATCGTGAAGGACATCGCCGCGCGCGGGGCGAAGACGCTGACGCTCTACCGCCACGGCGACTGGGTCGACTTCTGCCTCGGCCCGCACGGTCCGTCGACCAAGCGCATCGGCGTCGTGAAGCTCCTCAACGTCGCGGGGGCGTACTGGCGCGGCGACGCGCGGAACGCGATGCTCCAGCGCATCTACGGCACCGCCTTCTTCGACAAGAAGGAGCTCGAGGCGCACCTCGCGAAGCTCGAGGAGGTGCGGAAGCGCGATCACCGCAAGCTCGGGCCCGCGCTCGGCCTGTTCGCGTTCCACGAGGTCGCGCCCGGCGCGGCGTTCTGGCTGCCGAACGGGACCACGCTCTACAACGTCCTCGAGGACGCGATGCGGCGCCTCGTGACGAAGGGCGGGTACCAGGAGGTGAAGACGCCGCTCCTCTTCAACAAGCGGCTGTGGGAGCAGAGCGGCCACTGGGGCGTCTACCGCGAGAACATGTTCCTCGTGTTCGACAAGGAGTCGGACCCGGCGCTCCCCGTCGACGAGCGGCTCTCGATGAGCCTCAAGCCGATGAACTGCCCCTCGCACCACCTGCTCTACAAGATGGGGAAGCGCTCGTACCGCGAGCTCCCCATCCGCTACTTCACGGTGGACACGCTGCACCGGAACGAGCTCTCCGGCTCGCTCGGCGGGCTCACCCGCGTCCGCCAGTTCGCGCAGGACGACGCGCACCTCTACCTCATGGAGTCGCAGATCCCGGAGGAGGTCAGCCGGATCGTCGAGCTCATGAAGACGGTGTACGGCGCGTTCGGGCTCGAGTTCTCGCTGCTCTTCTCGACCCGCCCGCTGAAGCCCGAGGACCGGATCGGCGACGACGCGCTCTGGGACAAGGCGGAGGGCGCGCTCCGCGCCGCGCTCGACAAGATGGGCCTGCCCTGGGAGCTGAACCCGGGCGACGGCGCGTTCTACGGCCCGAAGATCGACTTCGTCGTGACCGACTCGCTCGGCCGCAAGTGGCAGACCTGCACGATCCAGCTCGACTACGCGGCGCCGGAGCGGTTCGACCTCACCTACGTCGGCGACGACAACCACGAGCACCGGCCGGTCGTCATCCACCGCGCGGTGTACGGCTCCTTCGAGCGCTTCATCGCCATCCTCACCGAGCACTACGCCGGCGTCTTCCCGGCCTGGCTCGCGCCGGTGCAGGCGCGCGTCGTGACGGTCTCGGACCGGTTCGACGCCTGGGCGCGCGAGGTCCAGGCGAAGCTCGCGGCCCAGGGCTGGCGCGTCGAGCTCGACGAGTCCTCCGACAAGCTCGGCGCCAAGATCCGCAACGCGCAGCTCGCGAAGATCCCCTTCTCGCTCGTCATCGGCGAGAAGGAGGTCGAGGCGAAGGGCGTCGCGCCCCGCCGCCACGGCGGCGAGGATCTCAAGACCATGTCGCTCGACGCGTTCGAGGCGCTGCTGCGCCGCGAGGCGACGCCGCCGTACTAGGCGACGGCCGGCGATTCGAGAATCACCTCGGGTGATTCGCGAATCACGCCGTCGTTTGGCGATCATCCGAGCGTCCACGCGGAGTGACGGGCTCGAGGCCCATCGCGTCGTGCTCGCCCTTCGATCAGCGATCGTGCGCCCGCTCCTTCGCAGGGAGCGCGGCGGCCCGCCGTGCGCGTCGTGCGCCCCGCTTGACAGGTCCGCTCGCGGATCGCTAGGCTCGTTTTTCTGATGTTCCTCGTACGCGCGCACCGACTTCTTAGCCTGGCGGGAGAGGTATCCCGGTCAGGCTAACGCCGCGCCGCGACCTCTTCCGCCGAACCGGCCGGAGAGGTTGCCCCCGACAGGCGACGTTCTCCGGCCCCAACGAAACAGGAGCCAGGAGACCGCATGTCGACAGATTCCCCCGAACAACGGACCGTTTCTTCCCAAGCCAGCACGAGCTCAGCCGCCGATCGTTCCCACCGCAGCTCAGAAGCGAGCAAACCCCAGGGTTCCCGTCGCGAGGGCGGCGGAGAAAGCGTTGCCGTGAGAGACGCCGACAGGGTCATCATCTTCGACACCACGCTGCGCGACGGCGAGCAGTCGCCCGGGGCGTCGATGAACCTGGGGCAGAAGCTCCAGGTCGCGCGGGCCCTGCGGGATCTGGGCGTCGACGTCATCGAGGCCGGGTTCGCGGCCGCCTCGCCGGGGGATCTCGAGGCCATCCAGGCCGTATCGCGCGAGGTCGAGGGCCCCAGCATCGCGAGCCTCGCCCGCTGCACGCGGGGCGACATCGACGCCGCGTGGAAGGGCCTGCAGGACGCCCCGCGCCGCCGCTGCCACGTGTTCCTGGCCACCTCGCCCATCCACCGTGACTTCAAGCTGAAGCTCGCGAAGGACGAGATCATCCGCCGCGCGGTGGACGGCGTGAAGCTCGCGCGCGAGCGCTTCGACGACGTCGAGTTCTCCACCGAGGACGCCGCCCGCACGGAGCTCGAGTTCCTCGCCGAGGTGGTCGAGCGGGTGATCGAGGCCGGCGCCGGCACGGTGAACATCCCGGACACGGTGGGGTACGCGCTGCCGACCACCTACGCGGACACCCTCCGTTACCTGAAGCAGCACGTGCGCGGCATCGACGGCGTGGTCATGTCGGTGCACTGCCACAACGACCTGGGCCTCGCGGTGGCCAACAGCCTCGCGGGTGTCATGGCGGGGGCGCGCCAGGTCGAGTGCACCATCAACGGCATCGGCGAGCGCGCCGGCAACGCCTCCCTCGAGGAGGTCGTGATGGCGTTCCGCACCCGGCAGGACGTCCTCGGCGTGCGCACGGGCGTGAAGACGGAGCGCCTCTACCCGACGAGCAGGCTGGTCTCGCAGGTGACCGGCCTCCACGTGCAGCGCAACAAGGCGATCGTCGGCCAGAACGCGTTCGCCCACGAGGCCGGCATCCACCAGCACGGGATGCTCACCCACCGTGAGACCTACGAGATCATGCGCCCCGAGGAGGTCGGCTTCACGAAGAGCCAGCTCGTCCTCGGCAAGCACTCGGGCCGGCACGCGCTGAAGGAGCGGCTCGTGGCGCTCGGCTACGTGCTCGAGGACGCCGCGGTGGACAAGGTCTTCCAGGACTTCAAGGTCCTTGCCGACAAGAAGAAGGACATCTACGACGCCGACATCGAGGCGCTCGTCGTCCACGGCCAGATGCTCGCCCAGGGCGGCCGCGCCTGGGAGCTCGAGGCGCTGTCGACGACCTCCGGCACGGGCACGCTCCCGGTCGCCTCGATCGCGCTCCGCTCGCGCGGCGGCGAGCAGCGCCGCGAGGCGGCCACCGGCGACGGGCCGGTCGACGCCGTCTACCGCGCCATCGAGAAGATCACCGGCATCCCGGTGAAGCTGCGCGACTACCAGATCGTGAGCGTCTCGACGGGCGAGGACGCGCAGGGCGAGGTGTCGATCGAGGTCGAGCACGCGTCCGGCGTCTACCGCGGCCGGGCGCTCTCGACCGACATCGTCGAGGGGTCGGCGCGCGCGTTCCTCGACGTCGTGAACCGCATCGCGCTGAAGACGCCGGCGACCGACGAGGCCCGCCGCGAGGAGATGGGTACCGTCTGATGACCGCCGCCACCGACGCGCGCCGCGCGCGCACGCTGTTCGAGAAGGTCTGGGACGCCCACGTCGTCCGCGCCGAGACGCCGGAGACGCCCGCCGTCCTCTACGTCGACCTCCACCTCATGCACGAGGTGACGAGCCCGCAGGCGTTCTCCATGCTGCGGGAGCGGAGCCTCAAGGTCCGGCGCCCCGACCGCACGCTCGCCACCACCGACCACTCCACCCCGACGCTCCCGCGGCTGCCCGACGGCCGCTGGCCGTTCTACGACGCGCAGAACGAGGCCCAGGTCGCGCAGATCGAGCGGAACGCGCGCGACTTCGGCGTGGAGCTCCACGGCCTCGGCGATCCGCAGCAGGGCGTCGTGCACGTCTTCGGGCCGGAGATGGGGGCGACGCAGCCGGGCATGACGGTGGTCTGCGGCGACAGCCACACCGCCACCCACGGCGCCTTCGGCGCGCTCGCCTTCGGCATCGGGACGTCCGAGGTCGGCCACGTCCTCGCGACGCAGTGTCTCCTCCAGCGCAAGCCGCGCTCGCTCGCCATCCGCGTGGAGGGGGCCCTGCAGCCGGGCGTCACCGCGAAGGACCTCGTCCTCGCGATCATCGCCCAGATCGGCGTGGGCGGCGGCACGGGGCACGTGATGGAGTTCACGGGCCCGGCGGTGCGCGCGCTCACCATGGAAGGGCGCATGACCCTCTGCAACATGGCGATCGAGGGCGGCGCCCGGGCCGGGATGATCGCGCCCGACGACGTCACGTTCCAGTGGCTCGCCGGGAAGCCCCGCGTCCCGCAGGGCGCCGCGTTCGAGGCGGCGGTGGCGCGCTGGCGAAGGCTCCCGACGGACGACGGCGCGGTCTACGACCGGGAGGTGACGGTGGACGTCTCGCGCCTCGAGCCGATGGTCACCTTCGGCACGAACCCGGCGCAGGGCATCCCCGTCACCGGGCGCATCCCGGATCCGGGGGCAGAGAAGGATCCCGCCGCGCGCGCGACGCTCGAGAGCGCGCTCCGCTACATGGCGCTCACGCCGGGGAAGCCCATCCTCGGGCAGAAGATCGACGTGGTGTTCGTGGGGAGCTGCACGAACGGCCGGCTCGAGGATCTGCGCGAGGCGGCGAGGGTGATGCGCGGCCGCAAGGTGAGGACGCGGACGCTCGTCGTGGCGGGCTCCCACGCCGTGAAGAAGGCGGCGGAGGCGGAGGGGCTCGACCGGATCTTCCGCGACGCGGGCGCCGAGTGGCGCGAGCCGGGCTGCTCGATGTGCCTCGCCATGAACGGCGACATGCTCGAGCCCGGCCAGTACTGCGTCTCGACGTCGAACCGGAACTTCGAGGGGCGCCAGGGGCCCGGCGGGCGGACGCTGCTCGCGAGCCCGGCGACGGCGGCGGCGGCGGCGGTGTCCGGCGCGGTCGCCGATCCGCGGCGGCTGGTGGAGGGCTAGGACCATGGAACCGATCCGCACCATCGAGAGCCGCACGGTCGTCATCCCGCGCGAGAACATCGACACCGATCAGATCATCCCGGGGCGCTTCCTCAAGGTCACCGACAAGCAGGGGCTCGGGAAGGCGCTCTTCTCCGACTGGCGCTACGACGCCGGCGGGAAGCCGCGGCCCGAGTTCGTGCTGAACCTCCCCGAGGCGCAGGGCTGCACCGTCCTCGTCGCGGGCGACAACTTCGGCTGCGGCTCGTCGCGCGAGCACGCGCCGTGGGCGCTCGTCGACCACGGCATCCGCGCGGTCGTCTCGACGCGCATCGCCGACATCTTCCGCAACAACGCCCTCAAGAACGGGCTCGTCCCGGTCGTGCTCGATCCCGCGAGCCACGCGAAGCTGCTCGCGGCGCCGGGCGCGAAGGTCCGCATCGACATCTCCTCGCAGACGGTCGCGCTGCCCGACGGCACGACCGCCTCGTTCCCCCTCGACGGGTTCGCGAAGTACTGCCTGCTGAACGGCGTCGACGAGCTCGGCTTCCTGCTCTCGCAGGAGGAGGCCATCGCGGCGTTCGAGTCGAAGGTATAGCGGCGGGCGCCTCGCCCCGGCGCTCGCCGGGGCGGGGAGGGCCCGCCGTCTCCGTCTCGCGAGCTGCGGTCTCACACGGAACGTAAAGCGCTTCACGAGGAAGACATGGCCAAGGAGAAGATCACGGGCGCGATGGCGGTTCGCCGCGCGCTCGAGGCCGAGGGCGTCGACTACGTCTTCGGCATGCCCGGCGGGACGATCCTGCCGATCTACGACGCGATGTGGGGGTGCGAGCGCCCGAAGCAGGTGCTCATCCGCCACGAGCAGGTGGGCGGGCACGCGGCGGAGGGGTACGCGCACGCGACCGGGAAGGTCGGCGTGTGCTTCGGGACGTCCGGCCCCGGCGCGACGAACCTCGTCACCGCGATCGCCGACGCGTACATGGACTCGGTCCCGCTCGTCGCCATCACGGGCAACGTCGCGACCTCGCTCATCGGGTCCGACGCCTTCCAGGAGGCGGACATCACGGGCATCACGATGCCCATCACGAAGCACAACTGGCTCGTGACCGACGTGCACGACCTGCCGCGCATCCTCAAGGAGGCGTTCTACGTCGCGCGCACCGGGCGGCCGGGCCCGGTGCTCGTGGACATCCCGAAGGACATCCAGAACACCGAGTTCGAGTTCGAGTACCCGGAGACCGTCGAGATCCCCGGCTACCACCCGCCCGTGCGCGAGGAGCCGCGGCTCAAGGACGCCGCGGTGCTCATCCGCGGCGCGACGCGCCCGATCATCTACCTCGGCGGCGGCGTCCGGATCTCGGACGCGCACAAGGAGGTCTCGGCCTTCGCGGAGCTCGTGGGGGCGCCGGTCGTCACGACCGTGCACGGGAAGGGCGCCTTCCCCGAGACGAGCTCGCAGTGCCTCGGCATGTTCGGCATGCACGGCTCGCGGTACGCGAACTACGCCGTGCAGTACTCGGACCTCATCATCGCGCTCGGCGCGCGCTTCGACGACCGCGTCACGGGCAAGCTCTCGACCTTCGCGCCCGAGGCGAAGATCGTCCACCTCGACATCGACCCCGCCGAGATCTCGAAGCTCGTCACCGCGACGGTCCCGCTCGTCGGCGACCTGAGGCGGCTCCTGCCGCAGCTCACCGACGAGGTGCGCCGCGCGGAGGCCGCGCACGGCAAGCCCGACCTCTCGGCGTGGTGGAAGCGGATCGACGAGTGGAGGAAGAAGTACCCGCTCAAGTACGAGCAGGACGGGCAGAAGTACCTGCTCCCGCAGTACGTCGTCGACACGCTCTGGAAGAAGACGGGCGGGAAGGCCATCGTCACGACCGGCGTCGGCGAGCACCAGATGTTCGCGGCGCAGTGGTGGCGGACCTCCGAGCCGCGCCAGTTCATCACCTCGGGCGGCCTCGGCACGATGGGCTTCTGCCTCCCGTCGGCGATCGGCGCCCAGCTCGGCCGGCCCGGCGAGCTCGTGATCGGCATCGACGGCGACGGCTCGTTCCAGATGACGCTGCAGGACCTCGCGACCGCGGTGGACCTCGAGCTGCCGATCAAGATCTTCGTCCTCAACAACCTGTTCCTCGGCATGGTCCGGCAGTGGCAGGAGCTCTTCTACGAGCGCCGCTTCGCGCAGACGCCGCTCACGGATCGCCCCGATCTCGTGAAGCTCGCGGACGCGTACGGCTGCCTCGGGCTCCGCGCGCGCACGCCCGAGGAGCTGGACCAGGTCATCGATCAGGCGCTCGCGAACTCGAAGGGCCCGACCATCGTCGACGTCCGGGTCCGCCGTCAGGAGAAGGTGTTCCCGATGGTGCCGGCCGGCGCCCCCTTGAACGACATGATCGACGGCGGAGGTGACTAGGATGGAACGCACCGAAGAGAAGCCCAACGGGTCCACCCACACCATCAGCCTCCTCGTCGAGAACAAGCCGGGCGTGCTCCACCGCATCTCCGGCCTCTTCTCGCGGCGCGGGTACAACATCGCGAGCCTCACCGTCGGACCGACGGAGCGGCCCGAGTACTCGCGCATGACCATCGTCGTGCGCCTGGGCTCGAAGACCGTCGAGCAGGTGGTGCGGCAGGTCCAGAAGCTCGTCCCCGTCGTCGAGGTCCGCGAGCTCTCGGCGGCGGACCTCATCGAGCGCGAGCTCATGCTCGTGAAGATCCACACCCCGGAGCGCAACCACGCCGAGCTCCGGGCGCTCGCCGAGACCTACGAGGCGACCATCGTGGACGTCTCGCCCGACGCGCTCGTCGTCGAGGCGAGCGGCAACGCCGGGAAGCTCGACGCGCTCGAGGACCGGCTGCGCCCCTTCGGAATCCAGGAGATCTGCCGCTCCGGACGCATCGCCCTCGAGCGCGGTTTCAAGACGCTCGCTCCCCCCAATCTCAAGTAGCGAGGAACCAAGAATGGCTGCCACCATCTATTACGACAAGGACGCGAACCTCGACCTGCTCAAGAAGCGCAAGGTCGCCGTGATCGGCTACGGCTCGCAGGGCCACGCCCACGCGCTCAACCTCCGCGACTCCGGGGTCGACGTCCGCGTCGGCCTCGGCGCGGGCTCGCGCTCGAAGGCGAAGGCCGAGGGCGCCGGGCTGCGCGTCGTCTCCGTGGCGGAGGCCGCCCGCGAGGCCGACGTCATCATGGTCCTCATCCCGGACCAGACGCAGAAGAAGGTCTACGACGAGGAGATCGCGCAGCACATGACGAAGGGGAAGGCGCTCCTCTTCGCGCACGGGTTCAACGTGCACTTCGGCCAGATCCGCGCCGCCGAGGGCGTGGACGTGCTCCTCGTCGCGCCGAAGGGGCCGGGCCACATGGTGCGCCGGCAGTACCAGGACGGCCGCGGCATCCCCGGCCTCATCGCCGTCCACCAGGACGCGAGCGGCCAGGCCAAGGCCGTCGGGCTCGCGTACGCGCGGGGGATCGGCTGCACGCGCGCCGGCGTCCTCGAGACGACCTTCAAGGAGGAGACGGAGACCGACCTGTTCGGCGAGCAGGCGGTCCTCTGCGGCGGCGCCTCGGCGCTCGTGAAGGCGGGCTTCGAGGTGCTCACCGAGGCGGGCTACCAGCCGGAGAGCGCCTACTTCGAGTGCCTGCACGAGCTGAAGCTCATCGTCGACCTGATGTACGAGGGTGGGCTCGCCTGGATGCGTCACTCCATCTCGGACACCGCCGAGTACGGCGACTACACCCGCGGCCCGCGCGTGGTGACGAGCCAGACGAAGGAGGAGATGCGGAAGATCCTGCGCGAGATCCAGAGCGGCCAGTTCGCGAAGGAGTTCATCATCGAGAACCAGGTCGGGCGGCCCATGTTCGACAAGATGCGCGAGGCCGAGGCCCAGCATCCCATCGAGGAGGTGGGCAAGCGCCTGCGCGACATGATGAGCTGGATCCGCGAGGCCAAGAAGGACTCCTCGGACCCCAACGCGAGGTAGGGGAGGGTGGGCGCCGGGCGCGGCGGCGGGTCCCTCCCTCGCCGTCGCGGCCCCGGCGCACCGCCGCGTTTGACTTCGCTCGTGAAATCCTTATCCTACAGCGTCTTTTCGGCCCCGCTCCCGGGGCCTCGTCCTTTGAGGCCACCTGGGGAGCGACGGCGACCGTAGTGGAGGAGCATGGCGATCCAGCAGCGAGACAGCCGAGGGGGAGGGAACCGGGACGCGCGCACCAACCGCCGCATCAAGGCGCGTGAGGTCCGTGCGATCGGTCCCGAAGGCGAGCAGCTCGGTGTGCTTCCGATCGAGCAGGCATTGGCGCGGGCGCAGGAGCTGGGGATGGACCTCGTCGAGGTCAGCCCCATGGCCAAGCCGCCAGTCTGCAAGATCATGGACTACGGCAAGTTCAAGTACCTCGAGAAGAAGAAGCAGAACGAGGCCAAGAAGAAGCAGGTCGTCGTCCAGCTCAAGGAAGTGAAGCTCCGCCCGCGCACCGAGGAGCACGACTACGCGACCAAGATCAAGAAGGTCCGCGAGTTCCTCGCCGAGTCGAACAAGGCGCGCATCACGGTGACCTTCCGCGGCCGCGAGATGTCGCACCGCGAGCTCGGGCAGAAGGTGCTCCAGCGGATCATCGAGGACCTGCGCGAGGTGGCGGTGATCGAGGCGGCGCCCCGCATGGAAGGGCGCCAGATGTTCATGATCCTCGCCCCGAACCCGAGGATGCTCCAGGCCCAGCGCGACCGCGCCAAGGCCGCCGCCCAGGCCGGTCCGGCCGCCGGGGCGCAGCCCGGCGAGGCCCCCGCGCCCGCCCCTCAGCCCGCGCCGCCCCCGGCGGCGGCGCCGGCGCCGAACCCGGACGGCCCGCGGTAGGCCGAACCGATCTCCGTGCGCGGCGCGAGACCGGAAAGGTCCGTCGCCGGGCACGATGCACGAAGGAACGAAGGAAATGCCCAAGCTGAAGACGAAGAGCGGCGCGAAGAAGCGCTTCATCCCGAAGAAGAGCGGCAAGGTGAAGTTCCGCCGCGCCGGCGTCCGCCACCTCGCGACGTTCGGGAAGACGAAGAAGCAGAAGGTCCATCTCCGGGGCACGGACCACCTGTCCCCGATGGACGAGAAGAAGATCAAGGAGTGCTTCCCGTACGCCCGCTAGGGCGCCGGGAGCCGTAACGCCCAAGCGGGGTCCACAAGAGTGCACGGGGCGTCACGAGGAGTGACGGACCGCGGCGCCTCCCGCCGGCAGGAGAAGGAAGATGCGCGTCAAGAAGGGATTCAAGGCTCGCCGTCGTCGTAACCGCGTCCTGAAGCTGGCGAAGGGCTTCCGCGGCCGCCGCAAGAACTGCTACCGCCGCGCGAACCAGGCCGTCGAGCGCGCGCTCGACTACGCCACGCGCGACCGCCGCCAGAAGCGCCGCGACTTCCGCGCGCTCTGGATCGTCCGCATCAACGCCGCCGCCCGCCAGAACGGCACGACGTACTCGCGGCTCGTCGCGGGGCTCAAGAAGGCGGGCATCGCCATCGACCGCAAGATCCTCGCGGATCTCGCGCTCGCGCTGCCCGGCGACTTCGCGGCCGTCGTCAAGTCCGCCCGGGCATAGGGGAGGGGCCTTGGCCGACCTCCTCGGACAGCTCGAGGCGCTCGCGAAGGGCGCCCGAGAGGCCGTCGGCTCCGCAGCCGACGAGAAGGCGCTCGAGGATCTCCGCGTCCGCTTCCTCGGCAAGAAGGGCGAGCTCTCCGCGGTCCTCCGCGGCATGGGCGCGCTCCCCGCCGAGGAGCGGCCGCGGGTCGGCGAGGTCGCGAACCGCGTCCGGGACGAGGTCGAGGCGCTCCTCGCCGGCGCGAAGTCCCGGCTCGACGCCCGGAAGCTCGAGGCCGAGCTCGCCGGGCCCCCCATCGACGTGACGCTCCCGGGCCGGCGGGTCCTGCCGCGCGGCCACCGTCACCCGATCACCCGCGCGACCGAGGACATCTCGGCCATCTTCGCGCGCCTCGGCTACGAGGTCGCGAGCGGGCCGGAGATCGAGCTCGACTGGTTCAACTTCGAGGCGCTGAACATCCCGCCGGATCACCCCGCGCGGGACATGCAGGACACCTTCTACGTGGAGGCGTCCACGCTCGGTGACGGTGCGCCCGACGGCAGCGTGCTGCTCCGGACGCACACCTCCCCGGTGCAGATCCGGGCCATGCAGCGCCTCGGCGTCCCGCCGGTGCGGATCATCTGCCCGGGGCGCGTGTACCGCTCCGACTACGACCAGACCCACTCGCCCATGTTCCACCAGGTCGAGGGGCTCTGCGTCGGCGAGGGGATCACCTTCGCCGATCTGAAGGGCACGCTCGCCGCGTTCGCGCGCGCGTACTTCGGCGAGGGCACCCGAACCCGGTTCCGGCCGAGCTACTTCCCGTTCGTCGAGCCCGGCGCCGAGGTCGACGTCTCCTGCTCCATCTGCGGCGGCACCGGTCGGATCCCGGTGCGAGCGCAGGGGCAGGCGGGTGAGCCTGCCCAGACGCGGCGCTGCGGGACGTGCAAGGAGACCGGCTGGCTCGAGGTGCTCGGCGCCGGCATGGTCCACCCGAAGGTCCTCGAGAACGGCGGCTTCGACCCGAAGCGCTACAGCGGCTTCGCGTTCGGGATGGGCGTCGAGCGGATGGCGATGCTCCGCTACGGCATCGACGACCTGCGCCTCTACTTCGAGAACGACCTGCGCTTTCTCGAGCAGTTCTGAGCCCTCGGCATGCGGATCTCTCTCAAGTGGCTCTCGGAGTACGTGGACCTCGGCAGCCTCGCCGGGGGGGCGCAACAGGGCGCCCCGCTCGCTCCGGCGCAGCCACGGTCGGCCGCGCCCGTGCTGGCCGCCGCGGACGAGGTGGCGCGCCGGCTGACCGCCGTGGGCTTCGAGGTCGAGGCCGTCGAGCGGGTCGGCCAGGGGCTCGCCGGGGTGGTCGCGGCGCGGATCCTCGCCTCCGAGAAGCACCCGAACGCCGAGAAGCTCTCCGTCACGAAGATCGACGCGGGCCAGGGCGAGCCGCTCCAGATCGTCTGCGGCGCGAAGAACTACCAGGTCGGCGACGTCGTCCCGCTCGCCACCGTCGGCACGACGCTGCCGGGCGGGACCCGGATCGAGAAGGCGAAGCTCCGCGGCGTCGAGTCGTTCGGGATGCTCTGCTCGGCCCGCGAGCTCGGGCTCTCCGAGGACGCGAGCGGGCTCCTCATCCTCGACCGTGGCCTCGCGCCGGGCACGCCGATCGCGGACGCGCTCGGGCTCGAGGACGTGCTCCTCGAGGTGAACGTCACGCCGAACCGGCCGGACGCGCTCTCGCACGTCGGCCTCGCCCGCGAGGTCGCGGCGATCCTGGGCCAGGAGGTGCGGCTCCCCCGCCCCGCGCTGCGCGAGGCGGGCGCGCCGGCGGCCGAGGCGGTGAAGGTCCGGATCGAGGCGCCGGAGAAGTGCGCCCGCTACGCCGCGCGCGTGGTCGAGGGCGTGAAGATCGGCCCGTCGCCGCAGTGGCTCGCGCGCAGGCTCGAGGCGTGCGGGGTCCGCTCGATCTCGAACGTGGTCGACGCGACCAACTTCGCGCTGCTCGAGCTCGGCCACCCGCTCCACGCGTTCGACCTCGACAAGGTGGCCGGCCACGAGATCGTCGTCCGGACCGCCCGGCCCGGCGAGAAGATCGTCACGCTCGACGGGAAGGAGCGGGCGCTCGAGCCCGACGATCTCCTCATCGCCGATCGCGATCGCGGCAGCGCGCTCGCGGGTGTGATGGGCGGGGGCGACTCGGAGATCTCCGCGGGCACGACCCGCGTGCTCGTCGAGTCCGCCTGGTTCGCGCCGAGCGGGATCCGCCGCACCTCGCGGCGGCACGGCCTCAAGACCGAGGCCTCCTACCGGTTCGAGCGGGGCGCCGATCCGGGGATGGTGATCCCGGCGCTCGATCGCTGCGCGGCGCTCATCGCGGAGCTCGCCGGCGGGACCGTGCGGCCCGGGATCGTCGACGCCCACCCGCGCCCGCACCAGGCGCCGGCGGTGCGCCTCCGCTGGCGCAGGCCCGCCGAGCTGCTCGGCATCGACGTGGCGCGCGACGAGGTGCGCCGCATCCTCGCCGGCCTCGGGTTCGAGGAGCGCGCGAGCGACGCGGACGGGGCCACGTTCGGGGTGCCGAGCTGGCGCGTCGACGTGTCGCTCGAGGAGGATCTCGTCGAGGAGATCGTCCGCACGAAGGGCTACGACGCCATCCCCGAGACGCTGCCCGCCAACGCGGTCCGCACGCCGGTCGAGCCGGCGGACGCGCAGGTGACCGCGCGCGCCCGGGAGGCGCTCGAGGCGGCGGGCTTCGCCGAGGCGGTGAACTTCAGCTTCGTGGCGGAGCGCGACCTCGCGCCCTTCGCGGATCCCGCGGCGACCGCGCTCCGGCCCATCGCGCTCAAGAACCCGATCAGCGCCGACCTGGCGGTGATGCGGACGAGCCTCGTGCCGTCGCTCCTCCGCAACGCCTCCACCAACCGTCGCCAGCGCGTCGAGGACGTGCGGCTCTACGAGATCGCCCGCGTGTATCGCCCCGCCCCGGCGGGCGCGCCGGCGCCGGCCGCCGAGGAGGGGGAGCTCGCAGGCGTGCTCGTCGGCCGCCGGAGCCCGACCGGGTGGGCGGGCGGATCGGACCCCGTCGACTTCCACGACGCGAAGGCCGCCGTCGCGGCCGTGCTCGAGGCGCTCGGCATCGACGCGCGCTGGCGGGCGCGCGGCGGAGCGTGGCTCCACCCGCGGCTCTCCGCCGAGGTGCTCGGCGCCGACGATGCGCCGCTCGGCGAGGTCGGCGAGCTCCACCCGCGCGTCGCCGAGGCGTTCGAGCTGCCGCGCGGCGTGCTCGCGTTCCGTCTCTCCGGCGCCGCGCTCGTGCGGGGCGCGCGGCTCGTGCCGCGCTACGCCGGGATCCCCCGCTTCCCCGCGGTCCTGCGCGACCTCGCGGTCGTGGTGGCCGAGGGCGTCGAGGCGGGCGCGGTGCTCGCCGCGGTCCGCGAGGAGCCGCTCGTCGAGGACGCGACGCTGTTCGACGTGTATCGCGGTCCCCCCATCCCGGCAGGCAAGAAGAACCTCGCGCTCGCCATCCGCTACCGCGCCCCGGATCGGACGCTCACCGACACCGAGGCGGACGCCGCCCACGCGCGCATCGTCGCGCGCCTGCGCGGCGGGCTCGGCGCGGAGCTCCGGGGGTAGGGCGTGGCCACCCGCCGGCTGCCGCTCGCTGCGCTCGGCTTCGCCGTCGCGGCGGCGCTGTCGTCGTGGAATCCGCTCTCGGCCCCGTTCGGCGTGATCGTCGGCCTCGCGGCCGCCGTCATCGCCGTGCGCGCGCTCGTCGAGGGCTCGAGCCGACCCGCGGCGGCCACGGCGCTCTGCCTTTCGCTCGCCGCGGCGAGCGTGAGCGGGATCGTGCTCGCCCGGACGGCCGGCCTGGGGCGACGCGGACCCAGCGAGAGCATCGTGACAGTCCCGCCCGGGGAGGGTGTCGAGGCCCAGCTCGACGCGGCCGCCGAACGTACCCGTGCGCCCCGGGAAGGGGCACAGCGCGAGCTCCAGACGCTGGAAAAGCGCGAAAGCGCGGCTCCGGCGCGGCCGGGTTCACCCGCTCCCGAGGGGAGCGGCGAGGGAGCGGCACCGGGCGGGGCGGGTCAGCGCTGAAGGTGCGCGTGCGGGTTTGACACCGTTTCTGAAATCAGCTAACGAATTCGACACTTAGCCGACCCGGGAGCGGGAGCGCGACGTGACCAAGGCCGATATCATCGAGAGCGTCTACGAGAAGGTGGGCTTCTCCAAGAAGGAGGCCGCCGAGGTCGTCGAGATGGTCTTTGACACCATCAAGGAGACGCTCGAGCGCGGCGAGAAGATCAAGATCAGCGGCTTCGGGAACTTCATCGTCCGCGAGAAGAAGTCGCGCGTCGGCCGGAACCCGCAGACGGGCGAGGAGATCGAGATCAGCGCCCGGCGAGTGCTCACCTTCCGGCCGAGCCAGGTGCTGAAGAACGCGCTCAACCTGAGCGACATGCCTCCTCCGCCGGTCGCCTAGCGTCCGGAAATCTCGCCTCGTCTTCGCGCCGAAGCTCGGCTGCCGCGCTCCAGCGCGCGCCTCCCGCGCGTGCGTTCGTCCGCGCCGTGCGGGGTGTCGTTCCCGGCGCGAGGGCTCACCGTGTTCCGATGCACCCGGTCCTTCGCTCGCGCCGGGCCCGGACGTGCCCACGTCGGGGCGCTCCCGCGGCGGGCACCCGGAAGCTAGCTTCCCTCCTGGCGAGCGCCGCCTAGGGCAGCGCGAGGGAGGCGACCATGGACCGTTGTGCATGCTGCGGAGGCGCCGTCGGGCCGTATCCGGTGGGACTCAGGTATCGCGGCCGGGAGACGACCTTCTGCTCGTTCGGCTGCGCGGTCGTGCAGGCCGCGCCCGCGTGCTCCGCGTGCGGCGCCAAGATGCTCGGGCGCGGACACGCGGCGGGTGGGCGGCTGTACTGCTCGATCGACTGCGTCCCCGCGCAGGTCGCCGCGAGCGCAGGCTGATTCGCCCGTCGCCGCCGACGTCCCGGCGGCGAGGCGCGCGACTCGCGGCGCGACCCGGCGGACGTCCGCGCGTCGGACCTCCCGGCTACGGTGAGGTCGTGCGCGTGAAGGTCGGAAGGCTCCAGGACATCGAGGACGGGCGTGGGCGGGTCGTCGAGGTGGGCGGCCGCGAGCTCGCGATCTTCCGCCAGGGCGAGCGCGTCTACGCGCTCGACAACGTCTGCCCGCATCGCGGCGCGGCGCTCGCGTCCGGAGACGTGAAGGGCGACACGGTCTTCTGCCCGCTGCACGCGTGGCCCTTCGCGCTCGAGACGGGCGAGTGCTCCGAGTTCCCGGACGTGTGCGTCCAGTCGTTCGACGTGCGCGTCGAGGGCGAGGACGTCGTGGTGGAGCTATAAGAGGGCCATGGCAGCGATCGACTACCCCGACGCCCGCCGCATGCGGCTCGACGTGGAGTTCTACTTCGCCGCGGCGCACCGCCTCCCTCGCTACGAGGGCCCGTGCTTCCGGATGCACGGGCACAACTACCGGTTCTTCGTCGCGCTCGAGGGCGAGGTCGATCCCCGCACCGGGATGATCGCCGACTTCGGCGAGGTGAAGCGCGTCGTGCAGGAGCAGGTGCTCGCGCGCGTCGACCACCGAACGCTGAACGACGTGCTCGAGAACCCCACCGCGGAGAACATCGCGCGGTGGATCTGGGAGGCGCTCGAGCCGCACCTGCCGGGGCTCGCCGAGGTGCGGCTCTACGAGATCCCGGACTCGTGCGTCACCTACCGGGGGCCGCGTGGCCGTTAGGCCAGTCCGGCCGGCGCGGCCCCGCGCCACCGGCGGCGCCGCGCCGCCGGATCCGGCCGCGGCCGCGGAGGCCGTCGAGCGGTTCCTCGACGCGCTCGGGCTGCCCGCCGAGACCCGCGCGTCCGAGGATCTCCAGGGCACGCCCCGGCGCGTGGCGCAGGCCTGGCTCGAGGACCTCGTCGACGGCTACCGGCGCGATCCGGCCGAGCTGCTCGCCGAGGCGATCCCGTCGTCCAGCCGCGATCTCGTCGCCGTGACGGGCATCGCGTTCCACTCGGTCTGCCCGCACCACCTCCTGCCGTCGAGGGGGGTCGCCCACGTCGCCTACCTGCCCGGCGGCAGGGTGGTGGGGTTCGGTCAGCTCGTCCGGCTCGTCGACACCCTCGCCCACCGGCTCCTGCTGCAGGAGGAGCTCTCTCGCGCGATCGCGGACGCGCTCGTCACGCACCTCGGGGCGCGCGGCGCGGCGTGCCTGCTCGACGCGGAGCAGCTCTGCATGACCGTGCGCGGCGAGAAGCGCGGCGGCGCGCGCGCGCACGCGGACGCCTGGGTGGGGGCGCTCGCGCGGGACGGCGCGGCGCGGCGGCGCTTCCTCGCGCTCGCCGGGCGCGCCGGTGCGCCGGCCCGCGGGGCGCGGAGGGCGAGGCGGTGACCGCGAGGACCGCCATCGTCACGGGCGGCGGGCGGGGCATCGGCGCGGCGATCGCGCGGGCGCTCACGGCCCGCGGGGTCGCCGTCACGGTCTTCGCCCGGACGGCAGGTCAGGTGGAGGCGCTCGTGGAGGAGGGCGGCGCGGCCCTCGCCGTGGCGGGGGACGTCTCGCGCGAGGACGACGTGGCCCGCCTCCTCGCGGCGCACGAGCGCGCCCTCGGCCCGGTCGAGCTGCTCGTGAACAACGCCGGCGTGCTCGCGCGCGGGCTCGCCGAGGATCTCACCCCGGCCGCGTTCCGCGAGGTGCTCGAGGTGAACCTCACCGGCGCGTTCCTCTGCGCCCGCGCCGTGATCCCCGGGATGAAGGCGCGGCGGCGCGGCAGGATCGTGAACGTCTGCTCGATCTCCGCCACGCTCGGCACCGCGGCGGCGAGCGCCTACAACGCGTCGAAGTGGGGGCTCGTCGGGCTCACGAAGTGCCTCGCCGAGGAGCTCCGCCCGCACGGCGTGCAGTGCGTCGCCGTGTCGCCGGGCAGCACCGACACCGAGATGCTGAAGGCGACGCCGTTCGCGCCGGTCCTGAGCCCCGAGGACGTCGCGCGGGTCGTGGTGTTCGCGGCGCTCGACGCGCCGGCGGCGATCACGGCCGCGAACCTGGAGGTGTTCGGATGACCGCGCCCGTCGCCGCGGCGCTGGCGGACCTCGCCCGCGCCTTCCCCGCCGAGCGCCTCACGCGCGACCCCGAGCGCCTCGAGGCGTACGGGCGAGACGAGTCCGACCTCGGGGCCTACCCGCCCGACGTCGCGGTGCTCGTCGAGTCCGCCGAGGAGATCCGGGAGGTCTTCCGGATCGCGAGCGCGCACCGCGTGCCGGTCGTGCCGGTGGCGGCGCGCAGCGGCAAGTCGGGCGGCGTGCTGGCGGTGCAGCGCGGGATCGCGGTGTCGCTCGAGCGGATGAACCGGATCCTCGAGATCTCGCCCGAGGACCTCGTGGCCCGTGTCGAGCCCGGCGTCGTGACGGGCCAGCTCCAGGCGGCGGTCGAGGAGCACGGGCTCTTCTACCCCCCGGATCCGAACTCGCTCGAGCTGTGCACCATCGGCGGCAACGTCGCCGAGAACGCGGGCGGGCCGCGCGCGCTCAAGTACGGCGTGACCCGCGAGTACGTCCTCGGGCTCACCGCGGTCGTCCCCACCGGCGAGATCCTGAAGGTCGGCCACCGGAGCATCAAGGGCGTCGCCGGCTACGACCTGACCGGCCTGCTCGTCGGGAGCGAGGGGACGCTCGCGATCGTCACCGAGGTCATGGTGAAGCTCCTGCCGCGCCCGCGCCACGTCTCGACCGCGCTCGTGGTGTTCGACTCGGTCGCGAGCGCGGCGCGCGCCGTCTCCCGCGTGCTCGCGGGCGGGGTGATCCCGCGCTGCCTCGAGCTCCTCGACGACGTCTCGCTCGCCGCCGCGGGCAAGACCTCGCCGTTCCGGTTCCCCGCGGGGGCGGGGGCGGCGCTCCTCGTCGAGACCGACGGCAACGACGAGGAGAGCGTGTTCGCGGAGATCGTCCGGGTCGCCGAGATCGTGCAGGGGGACGCGGCGGGCGAGGTGATCGTCGCGCAGAACGAGGCGCAGCGCCGCGAGGTGTGGGAGACGCGCCGCTACCTGTCGGTCAACCTCAAGACGCTCCACCCGATGAAGCTCTCGGAGGACGTCGCCGTCCCGCGCTCCAAGATCCCGGCGATGGTCGAGCGCGCCAAGGCGATCGGGGCCCGGCACGGCCTCGTCGTCGCGACGTACGGGCACGCCGGCGACGGCAACCTCCACTGCAACGTGCTCTTCGATCGGGCGGAGGAGCGCCCGCGGGTCGATCTCGCGGTCGGGGAGATCCTCCGCGCGGCGGTGGATCTCGGCGGCACCATCACCGGCGAGCACGGCGTCGGCCTCGCGAAGCGCGACTTCCTCGAGTACGAGCAGGGCAGGGAGCTCGTCGCCCTCCAGCGCCGCCTCAAGGCGGTCTTCGATCCGCTCGGAATCCTCAACCCGGGGAAGATGTTCCCGGGCTGAGGGGCCCTCGGACGCGCGGATCCGATCTTCTGATCAGATTGATTGGGGACAAGGACGGTCCACAATCCTCGCGTCATTTCAGGGGGTTAGGTTTGACTTCCCCGGCCCAATCCGGCATGAAGTCAAGGCCGGCCCGGCGCCTACCGCCGGGCCTTCGCTTCGCGCGCACTCTCTGAAAGGACGAAAGGACACATGTCCACGCAAGTTTCCGCGGGAAAGCACACGGTCGAGCAGGTCGAGGCCGTCACCATCCGCTTCGTCGGCGACTCCGGCGACGGCATGCAGCTCACCGGCACTGAGTTCACGCGGGCGAGCGCGCTGGCCGGCAACGACCTCGCGACGTTCCCGGACTACCCCGCGGAGATCCGCGCGCCCGCCGGCTCGCTCTACGGCGTGTCGGGCTACCAGGTGAACTTCGGCGCCCGGGAGATCCACACCCCCGGCGACGCGCCCGACGTGCTGGTCGCGATGAACCCGGCGGCGCTCAAGACGAACCTCGCCGATCTGAAGCCGGGCGGCATGCTGCTCGTGAACGCCGGCGCGTTCACGGCGGGCAACCTCGAGAAGGCCGGCTACAAGACGAACCCGCTCGAGGACGCCGCGCTCACGCAGACGTACAAGCTCGTCCCCGTCGACATGAACAAGCTCACCGAGACCGCGCTCGCGGGCTCGGGGCTGTCGTCGAAGGAGGTCGCGCGCTGCAAGAACTACTTCGCGCTCGGCCTCATGTACTGGCTCTACAGCCGGCCGATCGAGCCGCAGCTCGAGGCGATCCAGCGGAAGTTCGCGAAGAAGCCGGAGTTCGCCTCGGCGAACGCCGCCGTCTTCAAGGCGGGCCACGCCTACGGCGAGACGTCCGAGGTGTTCTACCAGCGGTACCAGGTGCCGGCCTCGAAGCTCGCCGCGGGCACGTACCGCAACGTGACCGGCAACTTCGCCACGGCGCTCGGCTTCGCCACGGTCGCGCGGCTCACCGGCCGGCAGGTGTTCCTCGGCAGCTACCCCATCACGCCCGCCACCGAGATCCTCCAGGAGATGTCGTACTTCAAGGAGCACGGGGTGGTGACGTACCAGGCCGAGGACGAGATCGCGGGCATCGGCTCCGCCATCGGCGCCGCCTTCGGCGGCGCGCTCGCCTGCACCTCCACCTCCGGCCCGGGCCTCGCGCTCAAGACCGAGATGATGGGCCTCGCCGTCATCACCGAGCTGCCGCTCGTCATCGTGAACGTGCAGCGCGGCGGTCCGTCCACGGGCATGCCGACGAAGACCGAGCAGGCGGACCTGCTCATGGCCCTCTTCGGCCGCCACGGCGAGGCGCCCATGCCGGTCCTCGCGGCGCAGAGCCCGGCGGACTGCTTCTGGTCGGCGATCGAGGCGATGAAGATCGCCACGAAGTGGATGACGCCGGTGCTCCTCCTCACCGACGGCTACCTCGGCAACGGCTCGGAGCCGTTCAAGGTCCCGAGCCTCGACGAGCTGCCCAAGCTGCAGGTGAAGTACCAGACCGTCCCGAACTACGCGGACGGCGCGCAGTACATGCCGTACCTGCGCGACGACAAGCTCGTGCGGCCCTGGGCGGTCCCGGGCACGCCGGGTCTCGAGCACCGCGTCGGCGGCCTCGAGAAGGACTCGCTCTCGGGCATGGTGTCGTACGACGGCATGAACCACGAGCGCATGGTGAAGACGCGCGCGCAGAAGATCCGCAACGTGGTGGAGGACGTCCCTGACGTCGAGACGTTCGGCGCGGCGAGCGGGGACCTCCTGCTCGTCTCCTGGGGCGGCACGTTCGGCGCGGTCCGCGGCGCCGCCGAGGAGCTGCAGGCGCGCGGCAAGGCCGTGAGCCACGTGCACCTGCGCTGGCTGAACCCGCTCCCGAAGAACCTCGGCGAGGTGCTGAGGCGCTTCAAGAAGGTGTTCGTGCCCGAGGTGAACGACGGGCAGCTCGCCTTCTACCTGCGCGGCAAGTTCCCGGGGGTCGATCCGCTGCAGTTCAACCGCATCAACGGCAAGCCCATCAAGATCGGCGAGCTCGTGGGCAAGGTCCTCGAGGTCCTCTGAGAGAGCCGGAAAGGACTATCACCATGAGCACGAATGGACAGAACGTGAATACCGCCCTCCCGACCTACACGAAGAAGGACTTCGAGTCCGGCGTCGATCCGCGCTGGTGCCCCGGCTGCGGCGACTACTCGATCATCAACCAGGTGCAGCGCGCGCTGCCGGCCGTCGGGGTGAAGCGCGAGAACATCGTCTTCATCTCCGGCATCGGCTGCTCGTCCCGCTTCCCGTACTACATGAACAACTACGGGATGCACACGCTGCACGGCCGCGCGCCGTCCTTCGCCTCGGGCCTCAAGGTCTCCCGGCCCGAGCTGCAGGTGTGGATCGTGACCGGCGACGGCGACGCGCTCGCCATCGGCGGCAACCACTTCATCCACGCGATGCGGCGGAACCTCGACCTCAAGATGCTGCTGTTCAACAACCGCATCTACGGGCTCACGAAGGGCCAGGTCTCGCCGACCTCCGAGCTCGGCAAGAAGACCAAGACGACGCCGCACGGCTCGCCCGACTACCCGTTCAACCCGCCGGCGCTCGCGCTCGGCGCCGGCGCCACGTTCGTCGCGCGCACCATCGACGTCGAGGGCGCGCACATGGGCGGCGTCCTCAAGGCGGCGGCGGAGCACAAGGGCAGCACGCTCGTGGAGGTCTTCCAGAACTGCCCGGTGTTCAACGACGGCGCCTACGAGTTCCTCACCGACAAGGCGGTGAAGGCGGACGCGCTCCTTCGGATGGAGCAGGGCAAGCCGCTCGTGTTCGGCAAGGACAACAAGAAGGGCATTCGCTTCAACCCGCAGAGCGCCGAGCTCGAGGTGGTGACGATCGGCGACGGCGGCGTGACCGAGAAGGACATCCTCGTGCACGACGCGACGCGGGAGGATCCGACCATCGCGTTCATGCTCGCGAACCTCTCGATGAAGCCCGGGTTCCCCACGCCGATCGGCGTGTTCCGCAACGTGCGCATGCCGACCTGCGAGGAGCTGACCTGGCAGATCATCGACGGCGCCAAGGCGAAGAAGCCCGACGCGTCGCTCGAGAAGCTGCTCGCCGGCAGCGACACCTGGACCATCGGGTAGCCCGACCGCCGCGTCCCGACCTCGAAGGCCCTTCCCCTCATCCGGGGGAGGGCCTTCGTCTTTTCGCGCCTCTGCGCGGATTCGCGCGACCCCGGGCCGGCCCGCGTCGAATCGTGGAGGCGCGCGGTCGATCAAACGTCGAGCAAATGGGTCGATGAAATGCGCAATCGATTCGCGGGGAAATCTCTTCTCGATTGACCTGCGTCCAGGCGCCCGCGTGGGGCGACGTAGTACTGACCCCGGCACTCTCCCAGCGTGACCGGACCATGCCGGCCCGGACGCTCCAGAGGAGCGATATGACGACAGCAGCGTCACCGGCGGCGAAGAAGGACAAGAAGTTCAAAGGCGTGGTGGTCGTGAACCGCGAGAACTGCAAGGGCTGTGGGTTCTGCGTCGAGTTCTGTCCGCTGCACGCCCTCGACCTGGAGAAGGGCTACAACGCGAAGGGCTACCACCCGCCCTTCCTCGCGAAGCCGGAGCTCTGCAACGGCTGCGACATGTGCGGCCTCTTCTGCCCCGACTTCTCGATCTACGGCTACCGCGAGAAGCTCGACTCGGCCGCCGCCTAGGAGCCACGAATGTCAAACGCGAACTCTTCCGGAACCCTCACCGGCAGCCACTACCTGGACGGCGACCACGCCTGCAGCGAGGGCGCCATCGCCGCCGGCTGCCGCTTCGCCGCCGGCTACCCCATCACGCCCTCGACCGAGGTGGTCGAGCGGCTCGCGCAGCGCTTCCCGTTCGTCGGCGGCCGCTTCCTCCAGTTCGAGGACGAGCTCGCCGCGTCGATCGCGCTGCTCGGCGGCGCCTGGGGCGGCGCGAAGGCCTGCACCGTCACCTCGGGCCCCGGCTTCTCGCTCATGATGGAGCACATCGGCCTCGCCGCGATCACCGAGACGCCGTGCGTGTTCTTCAACGTGCAGCGCGCCGGCCCGTCGACGGGCCTCCCGACGCAGCCCGCGCAGGGCGACATGATGCAGGCGCGGTTCGGCTCGCACGGCGACTACCGCCTCATCGCGCTCTGCCCGAACTCGCCGCAGGAGTGTTTCGACCTCACCGTGGACGCGTTCAACATGGCCGAGGAGTTCCGCGTCCCGGTCCTCGTGATGCTCGACGAGGTGGTGGGGCACATGACCGAGAAGGTGGTCATCCCCGAGGACGCGGAGATCAAGGTCACCGAGCGCCGCTGGACGAAGAAGCCGCCCGGCGAGTTCAAGCTCTTCGCGCCCGCCGAGGGCAGCCTCGTCCCCGAGATGGTGAAGCCGGGCGACGGCTACCGCATCCACGTCACGGGCCTCACGCACGACGAGCGCGGCTACCCGAAGATGACGGTCCCCGAGCACGAGAAGATGCAGATGCGGCTCTGGAACAAGATCGTCCTCAACGCCGACAAGATCGTGAAGTACGAGGCGAAGGACCTCGACGACGCCGAGGTGGTGGTCGTCTCCTACGGCATCACCTCGCGCATCGCCGAGCGCGCGATCCAGCAGGCGCGCGCCCAGGGCGTGAAGGTCGGCTCCTTCCGGCTCATCACCGCCTGGCCCTTCCCCGAGAAGGAGATCCTCCAGCTCTCGAAGAAGGTGAAGGCGTTCGTCGTCCCCGAGCTGAACCTGGGCCAGATGGTGCTCGAGGTGCAGCGCATCGTCGAGGGCCGGACCAAGGTCGTCCCGGTCCCGCACGTCGGCGGCACCGTTCACGATCCGCAGGTCATCACCAACGCCATTGTGGGAGCCGTTCGATGAGCGCGCCGGTCAAGGAGAACCCCGTCAACAAGTACCTGCGCATGGAGCGCATGCCGTCGATCTGGTGCCCGGGCTGCGGCATCGGCACGACGGTGAACTGCTTCGCGCGCGCGCTCGACGAGTCCAAGATCCCGCTCGACAACCTGGCGGTGGTCTCGGGCATCGGCTGCACCGGCCGCGTGGCCGGCTACCTGAACGTCGACTCGTTCCACACGACGCACGGCCGCGCCATCCCGTTCGCGACGGGCCTGCAGCTCGCCCGCCCGGACCTGAAGGTGGTCGTCTACTCCGGTGACGGCGACCTGTCCGCCATCGGCGGCAACCACTTCATCCACGCGGCGCGCCGCAACGCCGACCTGCTCGTCGTGATGGTGAACAACTTCACGTACGGCATGACGGGCGGCCAGGTGACGCCGACCACGTTCCGCCCGGCCATCGCCTCGACCACGCCGTACGGCGCGTTCGAGCAGACGTTCAACATGCCGATGCTCGCCGACTCCTGCGGCGCGGTCTACGTCGCCCGCTGGACGGCCTACCACGTGAAGCAGCTCGCGAAGTCGATGGCCGAAGCCATCAACAAGCGCGGCTTCCGCTTCATCGAGATCGCCGCGCCGTGCCCCACGCTGTACCTCCGCCGCAACAAGCTCGGCGAGGGGCTCGACGAGATGAAGTTCTACAAGGAGAAGAGCGTCATCCGTAACGGCGTCGACACGCGCGAGGTCGCGCTCGACTACCGCAAGGAGATCACGGTCGGCAAGTTCGTCGACCGCGAGCGGGCGACGCTCGAGGACGCGATGGATCAGCGGTACAAGGAGGCGCTCGGCGCGAAGTACGTGCCGTACGTCTCGCCCGGCGCCGCGAAGTCGCAGGCGTAAACGCCCAGAGGAGAATACGGAAATGGGTCCCACGGAGATCAAGATCGGCGGGCTGGGCGGCCAGGGCGTCATCCTGGGCGGCATCATCATCGGCAAGGCGGCGGCGCTGTTCGACAGCAAGCACTCGTGCCTCACGCAGGCCTTCGGCCCCGAGGCGCGCGGCTCTGCCTGCAGCGCGCAGGTGGTCGTCGACAGCGAGCCGATCCTCTACCCGTACGTGCAGAAGCCGCACCTCATGGTGGCGATGTCGCAGGACGCGTTCGCGAAGTTCTCGCCCGAGCTCCGGCCGGACGGGACGCTCCTCATCGAGGAGGAGCTCGTGAAGCCCACCGGGCTGCCGAGCACGGTGAAGGTGTTCGCCGTCCCGGCGACGCGCATCGCCGAGGAGCTCGGCCGGAAGATGGTGATGAACATCGTCATGGTGGGGTTCTTCACCGCCGTGACGGGCATCGTGAGCGAGGAGGCGGCCCGGGAGGCGGTGAAGGACTCCGTCCCCCCCGCCACTGTCGAGCTGAACATGAAGGCGTTCCAGCGCGGCTTCGATCACGGCAAGAAGCTCGTCGCGAAGGCGTAGCGACGACGCGGTTCGGCATCCGGCGCGCCGCGGGGCTTCCCCGCGGCGCGTCGTCTCGTTCTCGCGGCGAAGCTCTCGTCGAGGCGCGCGACCCGGGCGAGGGCGCCGCCTACTCGCACGCGCGCGCGCCGCGCAGGCTGGTGCGGCAGGCGTCGGCGCCCGGCGCGACCTCGAGGCAGCGCTCGCAGGCGCGCGCCGCCTCGGCGCAGCGGCCGAGCCTCACGAGCGAGATGCAGAGGCCGTGGAGCGCCTCGCGCGAGCGGGGCTCGAGCTCCGCGGCGCGCCGGTATCCCGCCTCCGCGCGCGCGTAGCGCCCGTCCGAGTAGTCCATGAACGCGAGATCGTGGTGCGCGGCGGCGCGGGCGGGGTCCGCCTCGAGGAGGTGCAGGTACTCGCGCCGCGCCTCCGCCCAGCGTGCCGGGCGATCCGGCGCGTCCAGCCCGCGGCGGAGCAGCGCCCGGGCGAGGTTCTGCCGCGCGTCGGCGAGGTCGGGGTCGATGCGGAGCGCGGCGCGCAGCTCCGCCAGCGCGGGCTCTGCGCGCGAGGCGGCGAGCAGCGTCTCCCCGAGGTTCGCGTGGCCCTCGGCGAAGTCCGGCGCGAGGCGCACCGCCCGCTCGAACCGGCGCCTCGCCGCGTCGAGATCGCCCTCGCGCCGGGCGACGATGCCGAGCCCGTTCAGCGCCTCCGGGAACTGCGGATCGAACTCGAGGGCGTGCGCGAAGGCGACGCCGGCGCGCTCGGGGTCCGCCGCCTCCAGGTAGGCGTAGCCGCGGCGGACCTCCTCGGCGGCGCGGGGGTGCACGGTCGCGCGGCCGGCGCAGGCGACGAGCGGGAGGGCCGCGAGCATCGAACGGAAGGCGAGGGGGACGTGGAGAGCGGGCATGCGCCCGCTTCTTGCTGCGCGCGTGCCGCATGCGCCCCTTCCTGCGACTCACCGTCCTCGCCGCCCTCGCCGCGGCGTCCCCCGCGGTTGCCCAGCTCTCGAACTGCTCCATCTCCGTGGAATCCGGGCTTTCGTGGCCGGCCGGCGGCGCAGCTCGCGTCTCGCTCCCCGTCGCGATCGCGGCGACCGCGTGGCTCGACGGGCCGTTCGAGGCCGTCGCGCGCCTCGGCTTCGGGTCCGCCCCGGAGCCCTCCGGCCGCGGGACGGTCCGCCGCGTCGAGGGCACCGCCGGGCTGCGCTGGTCGCCGGGCACCGACGCGCTCCGGCCGCTGCTTCAGCTCGAGCTGGGGTGGAGCCACGCCGGATGGGACCCGGCGGGAGCGAGCGGGCTCTCCGCCGCGGCAGGGGCCGGGCTCGAGTGGTTCGCGCACCGGGACCTCGCGCTCGGGGCGAGGGCGGGCCTCCGGCGCGTCCCCGGGGAGGGCTGGCGTCCCGAGCTGGCGCTCTGCGCGAGCTTCTACTTCTGATCCGCCTGCGCCGCGCCGGCGCGCTCCGTCCGATCCGGCGTCCCGTCGCGGTCCGTGTCGACCTCGACGCGCTCGAGCACGCCGTGCGCATGGCGCTCCCAGAGGTCGGGCCGTCCGTCGCCGTCGGTGTCCCGCTCCTTGCGGACGAGCTCGCCCTGCTCGAACACGCTCCAGGTCGCGGGGACGCCGCCGACGGGATACGCGAGCTCCTCCCGCACGAGCGCGCCGCCCTCGAGCACGAGCACCACGTCGGGCGTCCCGTCGCGGTCGAGGTCGTAGGCGAGCCGCGAGGGGGCGCCGTCCGGGCCGCGCGTCACCCAGGTGTCGGGGCGGCCGTCGCCGTCCTGGTCCTCCGGCGTCCCCGACGGAGATCCCGCGGGCTCGGCGGTGAACGGGCGCCGGCTCGCCGCAGCACGCGGGGCGGCGGAGGTCGCCGGCGGGTGAGCAGCGCTGCAGGCGAGCCCCGCCAGGGCGGCGAGGAGGGGAGGTAGCTTACGCATGGCGTTATTTGACACTATACCGATGGTCACATAGGTTCGCCGGAGCCGCCATGGCCCGGAAAAAGATCTCGACGACCGTCTACATCACGCCCGAGCAGAACGAGCGCCTCAAGCTCCTGCACGAGCGCACGCGCGTGCCCGTCGCCGAGTACATCCGGCAGGGCATCGATCTGGTGCTCGAGAAGTACCGCCAGGCGCTCCCCGGCCAGCTGACGCTCGATGACCTCGGCGCCAAGAAGTAGATTGCCCCACGAATGAGCGAAAAGCGCGCAGTCGTCCTCGGGGCGGCAGGGTTCATCGGCAGCCATCTCACCGACCGCCTCCTCGCGGAGGGCTGGCGCGTCACCGGGATGGACAACTTCATCACGGGCACGCGGCGCAACCTCGAGCACCTCTCCCGCGAGCCTCGCTTCGACTTCGTCGAGGGCGACATCTGCCAGCCCCTCGACGCGCTCACCGGGCCCGTCGACGCGGTCCTGGACTTCGCCTCTCCCGCCTCGCCGATCGACTACCTGAAGCACCCCTTCGAGACGCTGCACGTCGGCTCGCACGGCGTCGAGAACGCGCTGCGGCTCGCGAAGCGGGCGGGCGCCGTCTTCGTGCTCTCCTCGACGTCCGAGGTGTACGGCGATCCCCTCGAGCACCCGCAGCGCGAGTCGTACTGGGGGAACGTGAACCCCATCGGCCCCCGCGCGGTCTACGACGAAGCCAAGCGCTTCGCCGAGGCGATCACCGTCGCCTACCGCCGCTACGAGAAGGTGGACGTCCGCATCGCCCGCATCTTCAACACCTACGGCCCCCGCATGCGGTTGGACGACGGGCGGATCGTGCCCACCTTCGTGGCGCAGGCGCTCCGCGGGCAGCCCATCACCGTGTTCGGCGAGGGCACCCAGACCCGGAGCTTCTGCTACGTGGACGACAACGTGGAAGGGATCTGGCGGCTCCTGCACGCGCGCTTCCAGGATCCCGTGAACATCGGGAACCCGCACGAGATGACCGTCCTGCAGTTCGCCGAGGCGGTGCAGCGGTTCGTCGGGAGCCACTGTCCCATCGTGCACGAGCCGCTCCCGGAGGACGACCCGCGCGTGCGGCGGCCGGACATCACGCGCGCGAAGGAGGTCCTGGGCTGGGAGCCGAGGGTGGGGTTCGAGGACGGAATGCGGCGGACGATCGCCTGGTTCCGCGAGCGGGTTTGAACGTCGGGTGAACGGGAGGGAGGCGAGGTGGCGAAGCGGATTCTCATCACGGGCGGGGCGGGGTTCATCGGTTCGACCATCGCCGATCTGTTCCTTCAGTCGGGCTGGGACGTGGCGGTCCTCGACGACCTCTCGTCGGGCAAGCGCGAGCACGTGCCCGCCGCGGCGCGCTTCTACCCGGTGGACGTGCGCAGCGCGGCCGCGCTCGAGGTCCTGAAGCAGGAGCGACCGCAGGTGGTCTGCCACCACGCCGCCCAGATCGACGTCCGCCGGTCGATGGCGGACCCGCGCTTCGACGCGGACGTCAACATCGGCGGCCTCCTCAACCTCATGCAGGGCGCGGTCGAGGCGAAGAGCGTCGAGCACGTCCTCTTCGCCTCCTCCGGCGGCGCCACCTACGGCGACACCGAGCGCGTGCCCACGCCCGAGGACCACCCGCAGCTGCCCGTCTCCCACTACGGCGCGGCGAAGGCCGCGAGCGAGCTGTACCTCGGCGTGTACCGGGCGAACTACGGGATCCCCTTCACCGCGCTGCGCTACTCGAACGTCTACGGCCCGCGCCAGGATCCCCACGGCGAGGCGGGCGTGGTCGCGATCTTCTGCGGGCGCCTGCTCGAGGGCCGCCCCTGCACGATCTTCGGGGACGGCGGGCAGACGCGCGACTACGTCTTCGCCGGCGACGTCGCGCGCGCGAACCTGCTCGCCGCGGAGAAGCGGTACGACGGGCCGCTCAACGTCGGCACCGGGGTGGAGACCGACGTGAACGAGCTCTACGCGCACATCGCGCGGGCGGCCCGCTCCGAGCGGCCCGCCGAGCACGCCGCGGCGCGCCTCGGGGAGCAGAAGCGCTCGTGCATCGACCCGGCGCGCGCCGCCGCGGCCATCGGCTGGCGGCCGGAGGTGAAGCTCGCGGACGGGCTCGCGCGCACCTTCGAGTGGTTCGCGGCGCGTCGCAAGGCCGCGTGACCTGGTGACCCGGGCGGCGGGGCTCGCGCCGCCCTCCCACATCGTCGCCTTCCCTGCCACCTCCGCGCGCTGGCATGCTCGGCCACGCCAGGGGCCGCGCGCCCGCGGATCCGGCAGGAGGAGACGATGAGGACGACGCTCGCGCTCGCCGCAGTGCTCCTCGCCGCGTGCGAGGCGGCGGTGCAGACCGACGCCGACGGCCTCCGCACCGCGCTCCCCGAGGAGGCGGCGATCCGGATGGCCTCCCCGGCGCCGCCCCCCTCGCCGACGGCCACCACCGCTGAGGTGGTCGCCGCCGCTCCGACGTTCGGGTCGGGCTACGCCCGGACGACCTTCTGGGCGGCGACGACCGTGAACGCCGGCGTCGCCTGGACCCTCGGACGGCTTCGCGCCGTCGCCTCGCTGCCGCCGACGACCTGCGACGTCGCGTCGTGCACCTGGGGGCCCTGGACGGATCGCGAGGGGCTGAACGTGTGGCGCCTCGTGGCGCGCCGGGACGGCACGGGCTGGTCGTACCTGCTCGACGCGCGCCGGGGCTCGGACGCGCGCGCGGCGTTCGCGCCGATCGTGGCGGGCGTCGCGCACCCGGGCGCGCTCCCGTCTCGCGGCAGCGGCTCGTTCGCCGTGGACTTCGACGCGGCGGCCGCGCTGGACCACGCCGCGGGATGGCAGCAGGAGGACTTCGGCCGCCTCGAGGTCGCGTACGACGCGCGCGAGGCCGTCCGGGTGGACGCGACCGCGCTCGGCGCGCGCAGCCGCGATCCGGACGACCCGGTCCGCCTCGACGCGGTGTACGCCTTCCGCGCGACTGCGGCGGGCGGCGACCTGCAGGTCGCGCTCCAGACGCTCGAGGCCACGCCGCGGAACCTGTCGCTCCGCTCGCGCTGGGACGCGGCCGGGGCGGGCCGCGGTGACGCCGCGTGGGTGTCCGCCGGGCTGCAGTACCGCGCGAGCGAGTGCTGGAGCGGCGCCGCGCTGGGGTTCTCGCTCCTCTACGACGACGACCCGCTCGCCGGGTACGAGGGCGCCTGCGCGTTCGTCCCGGCGCTCTTCGCCGACCTGACGCTCCCGTAGCGCGACAGGCTGCCTTAACCTTCGCCCGGCTCGGCGCTCGTCGCGACCGGGGCGGGCGCGAGCGGCGCGTCGTCCTCCGGCGGCTCCTCGAGGTCGTCGGCCGGCGTGGGACCGGCGAGGATCCGCTCGAGCTCGCTGCTCGCGCGGAGGTGCTCCTCGGCGGTCACGCGGCCGGCCGCGCGCAGGCGGTCGAGGAGGCGCCGCGAGCGGTGCTTGAGCCAGGAGGACGGGTTCGCGAGGTCCACCCGCCGCGGCGCAGGCAGGATGGACGCCATCACGACGGCCTGCGCCGTGGAGAGCGACGCCGCGGAGACGCCGAACCGTGCGCGCGCCCCCGCCTCGGCGCCGAAGACGCCGTCGTCCCACTCCACCACGTTCAGGTAGAGCGCGAGGATGCGCCGCTTCGAGAGGGCGTGCTCGAGCTTCGCCGCGAGCACCGCCTCCTTCGCCTTGCGCAGGAGACTCTTCTCGGTGCCGAGCCAGAGGTTCTTGGCGAGCTGCTGCGTGAGGGTGGAGGCTCCGCGCGCGAACCGGCGCTCCTTGAGGTCGTGCTCGGCGGCGAGCCGGATCGCCTCCCAGTCGAGCCCCTCGTGCCCGAAGAAGTTCGCGTCCTCGGAGGCCAGCACCGCCTCGACGAGCCGCGGGGACACGCGATCGAGGCCGACCCACACCTGCCGGGGCCGGAACGAGTGCCTGCGCGCCTTCGCCTCCGCCTGCCGCTGCGCGATGAGCGCCGTCGTCCGCGGGTTCTCGCGGGCGAGCGGGCGCGGGTCGGGCGTGGCGAGCCAGAGGCCACCGAGCGCGGCGGCTGCGGCGAGGACGACGGCGAGGAGGGCGAGGGCGAGGCGGCGGACGCGGCGCCCGGGGGCGTGAGCCCGGGATGGCATGCGGCGGACCTATAGCACCCGCAGGGACGCGGGGGCCAGGCGCGCCGCGCGGGACTGCGGCGACGCCGCGCCGCGAGCGCGCGCCGGCCGGACGCGTCCCTCCTACGGAGGCGCCGCCGCGCGGCGCAGAGACGCCGTCGCGGAGCGCGAGGCGAGGGACCTCGCGGGCGGGCCTTCGGCCGGCGTCACGGTGACGACGTTGCCTCACCGTGAATGGTGATCCCGTTCGGGCCCCCGTTCGGCGCCTTGACGCATCCGGGACCCACCGCTACCTCCCGCTCACCGAAAACGGCACCGTACGGCCGCTCACGGCCCGCAGGCCCACGGAGGGAACATGGCTGACGTGAAGCGTTACACCCCGCGCGACTACTCCAAGGTCCGGGGGCTCACCGGCATCTCGGACAAGCAGATCGAGGAGCACCTGAAGCTCTACGAGGGCTACGTCAAGCGCACGAACGCGCTCACGGAGAAGCTCCAGGGCATCTGCAACGACGGCAAGGCCTCCGGCGCCGACCCGGTGTTCGCCGAGCTCACCCGGCGCCTCGGGTTCGAGTACAGCGGGATGGTGAACCACGAGTACTACTTCGAGAACCTGGCGCCGGGCGCCCAGGCCGAGCCGCCCACCGGCGGGAAGCTGCGCAAGGCGCTCGAGGCCTCGTTCGGGAAGTACGAGACCTGGCTCGCCGACTTCCGCGCGATCGCGACGATGCCCGGCGTCGGCTGGGCGATGACCTTCCAGGATCCGTCCACCGGCTGGCTCTCGAACCACTGGATCAACCTGCACCAGGACAACGTGCCGGTCGGCTTCAAGCCCGTCCTCGTCATGGACGGGTGGGAGCACGCGTTCATGCGCGACTACCTCGCGACCGAGCGCGCGAAGTACGTCGACGCGTTCTTCAAGAACCTGAGCTGGGAGACGATCGAGAAGCGGATAGTTTGAACGGGAGCTGCGCCCCCGCCGCGCCGCCAGGCCCGGATCGCACCAGCGGTCCGGGCCTCGTCGTCCGGGCCTCGACCCGTCAGCGCGCGCCGAGGCGCCGGTAGCGGCCTTCGACGAGCGCGAACGCCGCGTAGGCGAGGAGGCCGAGCGCCGCCGCCCCGAGGAGCACGGCCCCGTACGGCTGGCGCGCCAGCGTCGCGAGCGCGCCGTCGAAACCGGTCGCCTCGTGCGGATCCCCCTCGAGCGCCGCCTGCGCGAAGAAGAGGCCCACGAGCACGAAGACCACGCCCTGCGCCGTGAAGCCGAGGGTGCCGAGGGGCGCCGCCCAGCGCCGCACCCAGGCTCCGGCGCGCGCGAGGTCGAGGTGCTTCAGGAACTTCCGCCGCACGCCGGTCCAGATCTGGCGCGCCCCCACGAAGACCACGATCGCGGCGGCCGCGAGGACGAGCACGCGGCCGGCCGGGAGCTCGAGCGCGCGGGCAGTCCAGCTGCGCGCCGCTGCGTTCCCGCTCGGACCGGCCCGGCCGCCGGAGGCGAGGCGCACCGCCGCCAGGGCGAGCGAGACGTAGCCGAGGCCGCCGATCGCCTGTCCCACGCGCGACAGGACCGCCCAGGCGCCGCGCCGGCGCTCGCCGTCCGGATCGGCGATCGCCTGGACCTCGAACCAGAGGGCCATGCCGACGAGCCCGATCGCGAGCGCCGCGACGAGCGCGCCGCCGAGCGGCGCCTGCGCGAGCGTGGCGAGCGCGCCCTTCGAGTCGGTGGCCCGCCCGCCCTCGCCGAGCGCGAGCCGGAGGGCGAGCGCGCCGATGACGGCGTACACGGCGCCCTTCGCGGCGAACCCCGCTCGCGCGAGCGCCCGAACCCACGGGCGCCTCGCCGAGCGATCGCCCGCCCGCTCCACCTCCGACCAGACCTCGCCCGCGCCGCGCATCCGGCGTTCAAGCTGGCCACTCCGCCGCCCGCCCGCCCGCCGGCGCCCGCGTTTGACCCGCTCCGCAGGGCGGCCGTACCCTCGGCCGCGTGATCGTCCCGCCGGGCCGCCGCGCCGCGCTCCGCCGCCGCCTCCTCGCCTGGTACGACGCCGGCCACCGCTCCCTGCCGTGGCGCGCCGCGCAGCACGGCGCGGATCCGTACCGCGTCTGGCTCGCGGAGGTCATGCTCCAGCAGACGCAGGTGGCCACCGTGGTGCCGTACTTCGAGCGCTTCGTGGCGCGCTTCCCGACGCTCGCCGCGCTCGCCGCGGCGGACGAGGACGAGGTGCTCGCGCTCTGGAGCGGGCTCGGCTACTACGCGCGCTGCCGGAACCTCCTCGCCGCCGCGCGCACCGCGCTGGCGCGCCACGGTGGACTGCCGGGCTCGGTCGAGGCCCTGCGGGCGCTCCCCGGGTTCGGCCCCTACACCGCGGGCGCGGTCGCGAGCATCGCGTTCGCGCTGCCCGCCGCGGCGGTGGACGGGAACGTGGCGCGGGTCGTCGCGCGGCTCTTCTGCGTCGACGGCGAGCCGGGCGCGCCGGCGGTGCAGCGCGCCCTGTGGGCGCTCGCGGGCGAGCTCGTCCCCGAGGAGCGGCCCGGCGACTTCAACCAGGCGCTGATGGAGCTCGGGGCGACGCTGTGCCGCAAGCCCGCGCCGGCCTGCGCGCGGTGCCCCGTGCGGAGTGCCTGCGCCGCTCACGGTGCCGGCCGCGCAGCGGAGATCCCGCCGGCCCGGCGGCGGGGTGCGCGGCGAGCGGCAGCGGTCGCGTGCGCCGTCGCCGAGGTGGGCGGGGCGCTCGTGCTGGTGCGGCGCGCGCCGGGCGGGCTGCTCGGCGGGCTGTGGGATCTGCCGGCGGTGGACGTGACCGGCGCGACCGAGCGGCAGGGCGCGGCCGCGCTCCGGCGGACGCTGCGGGCGCGCTTCGGCGTCGGCGCGGTGGGCGCGCTGCTCGCCGAGGTCGAGCGCACGCTCACGCACCGGGACCTCGCGCTCCGCGCGTATGCCTGCGAGGTGCCGGGGGCGTTCGCGCCCGGCGACGACGTCCGGCTCGCGCCGCCCGGCACGCTCGACGGGATCGGCCTCTCCGCCGCGACGCGCGCGCTGCTCGCGGCCGCGGGCTGGCCGGCGCGCCCGTCCGGGGTCGCCCGCGGCGAGGCGGGAGCGCGCGTCGAGCCCGCGCGCGGCCGCGGCGCCGTCTGATGGCGCTGCCCGCCGGAGGTGCGGCGGAGCCCCCGGCGCGCTATCACGAGGCCGATGCCCGCCAACTTCACGCGCCGTCGCGACCTGCTCCTCGACTCGGGGTTCGGCGATCCGGAGCGCGTGCTCGCGGCGCTCTCGGCCGACGTCGCCGCGCTGGGGCTGCCGGCGGAGTGGGGGACGGCCGCGCCGCCCGGCGGCGCCGACGCGCTCCGCGCCGCGCTCGCGCCGCGCGTCGCGCGGCTCTCCCCGGCGCAGCAGCGCCTCGCGCGCCACGTGCCCGAGTTCGTGGCCGCCCGCTCGGGCGATCTCGCGACGGCGCTGTGGCTCGCGCGCGCCGAGCACGGCGACGCGCTCGATCTGCCGGGATTCCTGCTCGCCGTCCTCGACGCGCTCCTCGCCGCCGGGCGCGAGCGCGACGCGCTCGCCTACGCCCGCTTCATGCTCGACCTGCGCTTCGACTGGGAGCGCCTCTACCGGGAGCCGCAGCTCGCCTACGGGTTCACTCGCGTGCGCGAGCCGAACCCGCTCGTGTGGCGGCTCCTCGAGGAGCTGGGCGCGCGCGGCGTGCGCCTGCGCGTCCTGGAGCTCGGCTGCGGCGTGGGGAACGACGCCTTCGGCTTCCTCGGTGCGCCGGGGGTGGACGGCTACGCGGGCGTCGACGTCTCGCAGGACGCGCTCGCCGCCTTCCAGGCGCGCGTGGACCGCGAGCCGCCGCCCGTCGTCCCCGCGCTCGTGGCCGGGGACTTTGCCGAGGTGCTCGAGCGGCCGGACACGCCCGCGGCCGGCGCGAACCTCGTCTACTCGTACTCGAGCCTGCACTACTTCTCGTCCGGCGAGCTCGCTCGCATCTACGCGCTCGTGCGCCGGCTGCTGCTCGCCGGCGCGCCAGCGGGGGACCGGGGGGCGCAGCTTCCTCGCGCCCCCCGGCAAGAGCTCGGATTCTTCGCCTTCGGGATCAAGGGCGCGGGCTCGGTATGGGAAGGGCAGGGGCTGCCGCTCTATCGGCCCGACGTGTGGGTGAACTGGGACGGCCAATCGCGCTGGTTCCCGTCCCGGGAGGCGCTCGCCCGCCAGCTCGACCGTGCGGGGTTCGAGATCCGGTTCCACGAGCTGCACGAGCACTGGGGGTACAGCGAGCACGGCAGGCGGGACGTCTTCCACTACGTGCTCTGCTCGCCCCGCGCCGGGGAATGACCCTCCTTCGCGCGAACGTTCCCTGGCCGCCGAGCGCAAGCGCGCGGAAGGGCTTGACTCTCGAACGCGCACCCGTATAATCCGCCGCCCTTAAGACGGGATTTGTCCACACGCGCCCGGTTCCACGATTCCGGCGCGTTTTTGTTGGGAAAAGAGCTCGCTCAAGATGCCGACGATCAGCCAGCTGGTGCGCAAGGGGCGCGAGAAGCTCCTCACGAAGAAGAAGGCGCCCGCGCTCAAGGAGTCGCCGCAGAAGCGCGGCGTCTGCACGCGCGTGTACACGACGACGCCCAAGAAGCCGAACTCGGCGCTCCGCAAGGTCGCCCGCGTTCGCCTCACGAACGGCTTCGAGGTGACGAGCTACATCCCCGGCGTGGGCCACAACCTGCAGGAGCACTCGGTGGTCCTCATCCGCGGTGGCCGCGTGAAGGACCTCCCGGGCGTCCGCTACCACATCGTCCGCGGGACCCTCGACGCCGTCGGCGTGCAGGGCCGCAAGCAGAGCCGCTCGAAGTACGGCGCGAAGCGCCCGAGCTAGCTCGAGAAGGATAAGGTCCGATGCCTCGTCGTCGCGAAGTCGAGAAGCGGAAGATTCTGCCCGATCCGAAGTTCCAGGACCGGATCGTGGCGAAGTTCGTCAACAACCTGATGCGCGAGGGGAAGAAGTCCACCGGCGAGCGCATCATCTACGGCGCGTTCGACCAGGTCGAGCAGAAGCTCAAGGACGATCCGCTCAAGATCTTCAAGAAGGCCCTCGACAACGTGAAGCCCGTCGTCGAGGTCAAGAGCCGCCGCGTCGGCGGCGCGACGTACCAGGTGCCGGTCGAGGTCCGCCAGGATCGGCGCACCGCGCTTGCAATGCGCTGGCTGATCGATTACTCGAAGGCCCGCGGCGAGAAGACGATGCAGGAGAAGCTCGCCGGCGAGATCATCGACGCTGCGAACAACCGCGGGAACGCGGTGAAGAAGCGCGAGGACACGCACAAGATGGCCGAGGCCAACAAGGCCTTCGCGCATTACCGGTGGTGAGAGGGTAGGAGGAGGATCGAGGAAGAGCAGGGGTCGGCGCTGCCGGCCGGGGTTCTCGAGCACGGTAGGACCCGCTTCGCTCTTTGACAGCTCGGTCGGTAACGCGGTGTCGCCGGAGGGATCCGGCGGACCGGTCTTGCGCACGCACGAAGGATTCGAAGGAACGAACAGATGCCCCGCACCAGTCCACTCGAGCGTTATCGCAACTTCGGCATCATGGCGCACATCGATGCCGGCAAGACGACTACGACCGAGCGAATCCTCTTCTACACCGGCGTCACGCACAAGATCGGTGAGGTCCATGAGGGCACGACCGTCATGGACTGGATGGAGCAGGAGCGGGAGCGCGGCATCACCATCACGTCGGCCGCGACGACCGCGTTCTGGCGCGAGCACCGGCTGAACATCATCGACACCCCCGGGCACGTCGACTTCACCATCGAGGTGGAGCGCTCGCTCCGCGTGCTCGACGGCGCGTGCGCGGTGTTCGACGCGGTGCAGGGCGTCCAGCCGCAGTCCGAGACGGTCTGGCGGCAGGCGGACAAGTACAAGGTCCCCCGCATCTGCTTCATCAACAAGATGGACCGCATCGGCGCCGACTACTTCCGCGCCGTCCAGACCATCCAGCAGAAGCTCGGCGCCCGCCCGGTGTCGCTCCAGATCCCGATCGGCGCGGAGGACAAGTTCCGCGGCATGGTCGATCTCATCAAGATGAAGGGCATCACCTTCGACGATGAGACGATGGGCGCGAAGTACCAGGAGGTCGAGATCCCGGAGAACCTCCGGGAGCAGGCCGCCGAGTACCGGTCCAAGCTCGAGGAGGCCGCGGCCGAGGTCGACGACGCCCTGATGCACAAGTACCTCGACGGCCACCCGCTCACGGCGGAGGAGCTCCTCCGCGGCCTGCGCAAGGGCACGCTCGAGATGAAGTTCTTCCCGGTCATCTGCGGGACGGCCTTCAAGAACAAGGGCGTCCAGCAGATCCTCGACGCAGTGGTCGACTTCCTGCCGAGCCCGCTCGACGTCCCGGCGGTGAAGGGCGTGACGGCGAAGGGCGACGAGGTCACGCGCGCCACCGCCGACTCGGAGCCGTTCGCGGCCCTCGCGTTCAAGATCATGAACGACCCGTTCGTGGGGAACCTCACGTTCTTCCGCGTCTACTCGGGCAAGCTCGAGGCGGGCTCCTACGTCTACAACGCGACGAAGGACAAGAAGGAGCGCATCGGCCGCCTCCTCCAGATGCACGCCAACAAGCGCGAGGAGATCAAGGAGGTCTACGCGGGCGACATCGCCGCGGCGGTCGGCCTCCGCGCGACCACGACGGGCGACACGCTCTGCGACGAGTCGGCCGCGGTCATCCTCGAGCGGATGGAGTTCCCGGAGCCGGTGATCCACGTCGCCATCGAGCCCAAGTCGAAGGCCGACCAGGACAAGATGGGCGTCGCGCTGAACCGCCTCCAGATGGAGGATCCGTCCTTCCGCGTCCACACCGACGAGGAGACGGGCCAGACGATCATCGGCGGGATGGGCGAGCTCCACCTCGAGATCCTCGTCGACCGCATGTTCCGCGAGTTCAAGGTCGAGGCGAACGTCGGCAAGCCGCAGGTCGCCTACCGCGAGACCATCACGAAGCAGGTCGAGTCCGAGGGCCGCTACATCCGTCAGACCGGCGGCCGCGGCCAGTACGGCCACTGCTGGCTGCGCCTCATCCCGCAGGAGCCGGGCAAGGGCTTCGAGTTCGTGAACGCCACGGTCGGCGGCTCGATCCCGAAGGAGTTCATCTCCCCGATCCAGAAGGGCATCGAGGAGGCCATGACGAGCGGCGTGCTCGCCGGCTACCCGGTGGTCGACATCAAGATCGAGGTCTTCGACGGCAGCTACCACGACGTCGACTCGTCCGAGATGGCGTTCAAGATCGCCGGCTCGATGGGCTTCAAGGATGGCGCGGCGAAGGCGAAGCCCATCCTGCTCGAGCCGATCATGGCGGTCGAGGTCACGACTCCCGACGACTACATGGGCGACGTCATCGGCGACCTGAACTCGCGCCGCGGCAAGATCCAGTCGATGAACCCCGGGACGGGCGTCCAGATCATCGAGGCGCTCGTGCCGCTCGCGGAGATGTTCGGCTACGCCACCGACCTCCGCTCCAAGACGCAGGGCCGCGCCACCTACTCGATGCAGTTCAAGCACTACGCGCAGGTCCCGAGCAACATCGCGGAGACCATCGTCTCCAAGGCGAAGGGCACCGCTGCGGCCACGAAGTAGCCGCCAGACCTCGGACAGGAAAGAGAGGAAGTCATGGGCAAGGAGAAGTTCGAGCGCAGCAAGCCGCACGTGAACGTGGGGACGATCGGTCACGTCGACCACGGCAAGACGACGCTGACGGCCGCCATCACGAAGTACTGCGCGACGAAGGGCCGCGC